>CAWHUM010000027.1:0-123643 GCA_963832445.1 uncultured Alphaproteobacteria bacterium | reverse complement strand
CCGCTCAGGCGGCCATCTGCTCTCCCGCTGGGATAAGACTGTCCAGGGTGATGAGGCTGATGAGGCGCCCTTCGAGGACGATCACGCCCCGCACGAACGTCTTTGCCATTTCGGATGCCACGTCCGGAGTGGGCTGGATGTTTTCGTCCGTGATGGTCACGATGTCGGAGACCCCGTCGACCAGGAGACCGACGACCTGTCGGTGAACCTGGGTGACCATGATGGCGTGCCGCGCGGTCGGCTCGGCGGGCATGAACCCGAGCCGCGCGGCGAGGTCGACGATCGGCAGCACCGTACCGCGCAGATTGATGACACCGCGCACGAAGCTCGGCGCCTGGGGCACCGGAGTAGCCGGCGTCCAGCCGCGTATTTCGCGCACCGACATCACGTCGACGCAAAACTCCTGGCCGCCCACGCGGAATGTGATCAGCTCCTGCGGGTTGGACCCGCGCGTGTGTGCAACTTCAGTCATGTCCGTCCCAGTCCTTTACATCGGTTCGGTTGGGCCGCGGCCCAACCTGGTCCCGTTGCCCTCGCGAGGGTTGCACGCACGGCGGCTACCGCGCTGAAAGCGCTTACTGCTCAGAAGTCCTTCCAGCCATCTTCGGTTGCCGACGGCTCGGCCTTGCGCACGGCCGCCGCGGCGTGGCGGCCCGGGCCCGTCCGCAACTCGCGGCGGGGCGCGTGCGCGTCGGCATTGGCCGGCTCCGGCTTCTGTGCGGCACGGCGCGCATGCTGGGCGGCGGCCGGGCGGCGAACCACCTCGGCCTCGCTCTGGTTGACATGGAACTGGCTGATGAGGTTGGTGAGCTGCTCGCTCTCCTGGGCTAGCGAGCGGCTCGCAGCCGTTGCCTCCTCCGCCATGGCCGCGTTCTGCTGCGTCACCTGGTCCATCTGATTGACGGCGGTATTGACCTGCTGCAGCCCCGTCGCTTGCTCCTGCGCGCTCGCCGCGATGTCGCTGACGGCCGTGGTGATCTCAGACACCTGCGCCACGATGCGAGCCAGCGCCTTGCCGGTTTCGTCCACCAGGCTGACGCCTTGGCCGACCTGGGCGGTGGAGGCGGAGATCAATCCCTTGATCTCCTTGGCGGCTTCCGCCGAGCGCTGGGCCAGCGCCCGCACCTCGGAGGCCACCACCGCGAAGCCGCGGCCGGCATCGCCGGCACGCGCCGCCTCGACGCCGGCGTTGAGCGCCAGCAGGTTGGTCTGGAAGGCGATCTCGTCGATCACGCCGATGATCTGGCTGATCTGCTGGGACGACTTTTCGATGCCGCCCATGGCCTCGATTGCCTTGCGCACCACCTCGCCCGACTTCTCGGCGTCGGACTTGGCTGTCGAAACGACCCCTCGGGCCTGAGCGGCACCTTCTGCCGTCTTGCGCACGGTGGCCGTGATCTCATCGAGCGCGGCGGCCGTTTCTTCCAGGCTCGAGGCCTGCTGCTCGGTGCGCCGCGACAGATCATCGGCAGCGCTCGATATCTCCTGTGTTCCCGAGCTGATGCCGTGCGTGCTTCCTTTCACGCCCTGCACGGCCTTCTCCAGCTGCTCGAGCGCGGCGTTGAAATCGGTCTGCAACTGACGGTAGGCATCGGGCATGTCGTTGGTCATGCGATAGGTCGAGATCCTTGGCCGCAAGCTTCGACAGCCCGGCGCCGATCGAATTGGCGACCAGCGCCCGCTCCTTGGTTTGCGCTTCCGCCTCTCCCTTGAGGCGCGCTTCCTCTGCCGCGTCCATGTAGACGGAGATGGCGAAGTCCATGTCGAGCAGGACCGCCTTGACCAGCGCTGCGAGCGCCTCTCCAGCCTCGGTAGCCCCTTCCTTGGCTCCGCGGCCCATGAGCCCCTTGGGCCAAGTGTGGGACACGATGGCCTTGATCAGGTGATCGAGAATGACGGCATAGCCGCCGATGTACCAGCGCGGCTCCAGGCCGATGCGCGCATGCGTCAGACCGATGGTGCGGACCTTGGAGACGTAGCGATCGTCGAAGTTGCCGGAGCTGATGGACGACCAGTGATCGGCCTGTGCGCCCTTGGCCCGCGTCATGTGGGATTCGTTTTCGAAGAAGTGCCGCACCTCAGGGGTTGCGCGCAGCTGGCCGTAGAACTTGTCGAGGCCAGTAGGCAACTCGCGGTCGATGATCGACTTGAGGGCACGGATGCGCTCGCAGCTCTTGGCATCGAGTTGCATGAACTCCATGCGATTGGCGAGTTGTGAGCCGGCGGCGGAGGCGGTTTTGGTCATTGCTGCAGGATCCTGGCTGAGATTGAGGGATTAGAGGGCCTCGCGGCTCCGGAGAGCCTGGTCCTGACGCGGTGCGCAACGCGAGAAGCGTGATATACGGTCTCAGAATTTGGTTAACGCAATCTTGACACACGCGCATACAAGACGGCGCTTGCGCGGTGCTTACGGCGCGATGGGTAGATGACCGGGGTCCGGGCGATGCGTGCGGCCGAAGCCGACCGCGGCTCAGCCCGCAAGCCTGGCGTCGAACAGCTCGCAGTCCTCGACCGGCACGGAAAGCGCGGCCGGGCCCGGGTCGACCCCAGACGCCAACCGCAGCGCCAGCTCCGACAGCTTCACGGACTGGGAGGCAGACTTCACGTCGAGCGACCAGTGCGGCGGAGTGCTTGCAGCAAGGGCTTCCAGGAAGTCGGCGATCGCATCGATCGATTGGCAGAGGTAGTCGAGGCGCTGCAACTCGGTCAGCGACGCTACGTCATTTGCCTTCTGACGCAGCAACATCTGGCCGACAAGGTGCTGGACCCCATCGGTAACCAATGCAAGCTTGCGCAACTCGTTGCTGGTGCGGTCCAATGTGCCGGCGACCGGGACCGTTTCGCCAGCCCGAAGCTGGCGGATTTCCGCTTGCATACGCACACCCCACTCACACGCAAACTCAGAACAGCTCGACCTCGCCGGCACTGGCGGGCGGGAGCACCTTAGCCGGGGTCGGGTTAACAAAGGCCCTATCGAGCGGCAGCATGAATTGCCGCGCCCGCCCAGACACGGGCCAGAACTGGATGCGACGGCCCTGCTCCCCTCCGAGACTGCCGCCCGCCAGCCTGATACCCTCATGCTTTAGAAAGTCTTCGGCAAAACTGGCATTGAGCTTGCCGACGTCCGAAAGCCGCTCCATCATCTTGGCGCCGCCGAACAGCTTCGCCTCCAGGCGATCGCGCCGCGCACCCATCTTCATCAGCCCGTTCACGAGCAGCTCCATGAGGTGCACGCCATAGCGTTCCACCTCCGTCGATCTTGCGCCATTCTCGTTCCCTGGCAGCAGGAAATGATTCAAACCGCCCACCCCGGCGACTGGATCGCGGATACAAGCAGCGACGCAGGATCCCAGGATGGTGGTGAACACCACGCTTGGATCGGCGCTGACGCTGTATTCGCCCTGAACGACGTTGATGCGCCGCCCGTCCAACTCGCCCTTCGCACTCATGGACTACAGCTTTCCGACTACCGCTTCGATGGAAGCCTTGAGCGCGGCCACGGTGAACGGCTTCGCCAGGTAGTTGTTGAGGCCGAACAGGCGCGCCTGGTCGATGATCGCCTTGTCGCTCTTGCCCGTGACCAGGATGAACCCGACCTTGCTGGTCGGCGGATGCTGGCGCAGCCCCTTGAGCAGCCCGATGCCGTCCAGGTTCGGCATGTTGAGGTCCGAGATCACCAAGTGCGAGGGGCTGGCTTTCATCGCGGTCAGGGCTTGTGCGCCGTCCTTGGCGATGGATATCTGCTTCAGTCCAATGGTCTGAAGACCGTCGATGATGAGCGCACGACTGACGGACGTGTCGTCCACCACCAGGGTCTTGAGTTGATCTTTGAGGGCCATTTGAAGTTCTCCTTTCAGGCACTTGCCGACCTGGCCGAAACGATTTCGGCCCCGATCTTGTTCAGTGGGACCTGCTTTTCGACGGCTCCCATCTCGAACGCCACCTTGGGCATGCCGTACACGACGCACGTCGACTCGCTCTGACCGATCGTCTGTGCCCCCGCGCGCCGCATGGCCAGCAGACCAGCGGCGCCGTCGCGGCCCATGCCGGTGAGGATCACTCCCATGGCGGTGGCGCGACACGTCTTTGCGACCGAGTTGAACAACACGTCGACCGAGGGGCGATGGCCGCCGACGAGGTCTGCCGTCCGCAAATGGCACCGCAACATCGACGAACCCGTCACTTCGAGGTGAGCCCGTCCACCCGGCGCCAGGTATATCTGCCCCGGCACGATCGGCGCGCCATCGGCGGCCTCGGCCACCTTGGGCGCGCACAGCCGGTCGAGCCGCTGGGCAAAGGTCGCGGTGAAGGGGGACGGCATGTGCAGCGTAACGACGGTCGGCGGACAATTGCGCGGAAACCGTGTGAGGATCGCAATCAGGGCTTCGACACCGCCCGTAGAAGCGCCGATAGCAACCAAGTGACCGTCGGGCTTGTAGCCCGGCTGCGGGTCGCTCTGCGGGGCGGGAGCGACATTGGTGCGCGGCCGCGGCCGCGTGATGGCAGCCATCCTGACCTTGGCAGGCAACTCGTCGAACGAATGCCTGTTTTCCGGCGACGGCTTGGCAATGCAGTCCAAGGCACCGATCTCGAGCGCCTTGATGGTCGCATCTGCGCCCCTGCTGGTGAGCGTCGAGACCATGATCACCGGCATCGGCCGAAGCCGCATGATCTTCTCGAGGAACTCGAGACCGTCCATTTTTGGCATCTCGACGTCGAGAGTGACGACGTCGGGGTTGAGCGACTTGATGGCATCGCGGGCTTCCAGCGGATTGCTGGCCTCCCCAACGACGCTGATGGCCGGATCGTTCGACAGCGCAGCCGCGATCATGCTGCGCATGGTGGCAGAGTTGTCGACCACTAGAACGCGCACGGGTTTCATTTGCGTGCTACTCCCTGCAGCCGGTAGGTGGTGATGCCGTCGCTCTGGAACGTCGCCGCCGCCGACCCCGACACCCGCTCCGAATGACCTACGTAGAGGTAGCCGCCGGGCACCAGCAGCGGAGCAAAACGGCTCCAGATCCTCTGTTGGGTCTGCTCTTCGAAATAAATGACGACGTTGCGGCAGAAGATCGCCTCGAACGTGCCCTTGAAGGGCCAGGCACCATTCAGGTTCAGCTCGCGGAAGGCGACCAGGTCGCGAAGCTCGCTCGACGCATCCAAAGCCTTGCCATCGCCACCGGTGGTGCGAACGAAGTAGCGCCTTTTGAGCTCGGCGGGCACGTCCGCTATCGCAGCCTCGCTATAGGTGCCGCGTCGCCCCTCGGCGATCATGTGCGGGTCGATGTCGGTTGCCAGTATCTTGACGTCGAGAGAAGTCGCGTCGGGCAACAGCGACAGTACGCACAATGCGATGGAGTAGGGCTCCTGGCCGCTCGAGCATCCCGCCGACCAAAGCCGGACGCGCCGGCCCCGCTTGGCTGGCTCGACCAAAGGCTGAAGCACGTGCTCCTTGAGATGTTCAAAGTGGTGCGGCTCGCGAAAGAAGCGCGTGACGTTGGTCGTCAGCGCAGCGATCATCTTTTGGCGTTCGCCGACCCCCTCGCTGCCGGCGACCAGCGTGCAATAGTCGCGAAAGCTTTCGAGCCCCAATGCCCGCAGCCGCTTGGCGAGCCGCGAGTAGACGAGGGTTGCCTTGGTTTCCGCCAGATAGATGCCGGCATCGGCATGCAGCATGGCGGCGATGTTCTGGAAATCCTCCCCGGTCAGAAGGAACTCGCCGGGGACCAGCGCCTTGTCCTGCGAACGCACGCGGGACGGCGGAGCGTGCACAGGCGTCATGCCGCATCCCCTGGCAGGGGCGCGATGAACCTCGGCGCCGACGGGTTGCCGCTCTCTGTCATGGACCTTTATCCGACCGCGGCCAGGGGTTCGCGGAAGCTGGCGTCGGAGCCCGACCGGGCGACGACGGCATCGACATCGAGAATGAGGGCGATGCGCCCATCGCCCAGGATGGTGGCGGCGGCCACTCCGGGCACGCGGCCATAGTTGGTTTCCAGGCTCTTGATCACGACCTGACGCTGGTCCTGGATCGTGTCGACCAGCAGGGC
This sequence comes from uncultured Alphaproteobacteria bacterium, assembly GCA_963832445.1. GTDB lineage: Bacteria > Pseudomonadota > Alphaproteobacteria > Rhizobiales > Hyphomicrobiaceae > AWTP1-13. The sequence continues at coordinate 117,593 of CAWHUM010000027.1, read as the reverse complement.
GTTGCACGCCCCCCTCTCTGTTTCCACCAGCAGGGCGACGCCGCTCATCGGGTCCGCGTTCTCACTGCGGTAGCCGAGCTCGCGGCCGACATCGATGAGCGGTACGAACTTGCCGCGGCTGGAGATCACGCGCGAGTCGCCCAAGCCGCGGACCTCGCCGTCTTTGGGCTTGAGCGTCTCCACAATCGCCGTCAGCGGCACCACGAGCGTCTGGTCGGCCACCCGCACCACCATGCCGTCGAGCACGGCCAAAGTCAGCGGCAGGCTCATGGTGAAAGTGGAGCCGCGGCCCGGCCGCGAGGCAATGGAGATGCGCCCGCCCAGCGCCTGGATCGAGCGCTTGACGACGTCCATGCCCACTCCGCGCCCGGAGATGCTCGAAATGGAATCGGCAGTCGAAAAGCCGGGCAGGAAGATCAGGTTGTCGATCTCGCTGTCGGAAAGCTGGGCCTCGGCGGCAACCAGCCCTTTGCTCACCGCGGAAGCCTTTACCTTCGCACGATTGATGCCGCCGCCGTCGTCCGATACCTCGATGACGACGCGGCCCGAGCGATGCGCGGCGGAGAGGTGCACCACGCCTTCGCCGGGTTTTTCCACGGCCCGGCGCGCATCCGGCTTCTCCAGCCCGTGGTCGATGGCGTTGCGGATCATGTGCGTAAGCGGATCGGCCAGACGCTCGATCACGGTCCGGTCGACCTCGACGGATTCTCCTTCGGTCTTCAGCCGGACGGTCTTTCCAGTTGCGTCCGCCACCTCGCGCACGATACGCGACATGCGCTGGAACAGCGGTTTGACGGGCTGCGCGCGGATCGCCATCACGCTTTCCTGGATGTCGCGCGTCAGATGCTCCAGCTCGTCGAGGCCCGAGGCGACGCCCGTGGCCCGGGCAAGCCCCTCCTCCATGACGCGCTGCGACAGCATCGCCTGGTTGATCACCAGCTCGCCCACGAGATTGATGAGCCGGTCGACCCGGTCGAGGTCGACACGGATGGTGGCATTGGTGGTCGACGCGTTGCCCGAGGCATCGGCCTTGGGAACCTCGGCTCGCGCCGCGGCCTGTCTTTGTCCGTCGGCTGCGGCATGCTCATCTGCAGCTGCGCCCTCGGCGGCCGGCTGCTCTCCCGGCTCGCTCGCCGCCGGATCCTCTAAGCTCACGTCGGCCAGCGCCGCGACAGGCTCAGCCCCTGCTCCCGCCTCTGCGGCGATCGAAATCTCGAGCTCGCAGTCCTCGTCGACGAACTCGAACACGCTGCGGACGGCGGTCTCGTCGCTTTCGGTCGTGAGCTCGATGGTCCAGGAGAGGTACGAGCCCTCAGGATCGAGCTCGGCCAGCGGCGGCACCGCCGAGGTGTCGCATGTCACGGTCATCGTGCCCAGGCGGGCCAGCTCCCGCAGCAGCAGGGCCGTCTCGTTCGCCTTGGCATAGAGCTCGCGCGTCGGCGTGAAGCGGATGGTGAAAGTGTTGGCCGAGGGCGCTGCGGGAGCGCTGGTCGCGTCCCCAAGGTCGAAGGAGAAGGCGACCGGCTGGAAGTCCATGCCCTCGATGGTGCCGTCCACTTCCTCCACCTTGGTGGCGGCGCCGCCCGTAAAGGCGGCCAGCTCCTCGATCAGCCCGGCCGAGCGCGCCTCGTCGACGGAACCGCCGTCACGCGCCGCCCGCACCAGGTCGGCCAGCACATCCGCGGCCCGCAGCATGACCTTCAAAAGCGCCTGCGACGGCTCCAGCCGACCCGCCCGCACCTCGTCGAGGGTGGTTTCGAAGACGTGGGCGAAGTTGACAAGCTCGTTGAGCTTGAAGGCGCCCGCGCCGCCCTTGATCGAGTGCACCGCGCGGAATACCGCGTTCACGGTTTCGGCGTCGGTCTGCCCTTCCTCCATGGCAGTGAGCCCGGCTTCCAGCTCGCCGAGCTGATCCTCGCACTCCTGGAAGAAGGTCTCTTTGATGGCGGCCATTGCGTCCACGGCAAGCATCCTTCTCGCAAGCTAGGCCGCAACGCGGCGAACCACTTCGACCAGCTTCACCGCATCGAACGGCTTGACGATCCAGCCGGTGGCGCCGGCACGGCGCGCACGCATCTTCTTCTCGGCGTCGCTCTCGGTGGTCAGAACCAGGATCGGTGTCGCACGATAGCGCTCGGTCTTGCGAACGCCCTCGATGAAGCCGAAGCCGTCGAGCTTGGGCATGTTGATATCGGTGATGATGACCTGGGGGATCTCCCGCTGCAGAACCTCGAGCCCGTGCATGCCGTCCTCTGCCTGCACGACGCGAAATCCCGCGCCGCTGAGCGTCAGATTGAGCATGTCGCGCATGGTGCGCGAATCATCGACCGTGAGAATCGTCGTGGTCATTGCTGCACTTCCCCCTCAATGAAAGCGTCCCCCGGAATCCCCAGCAGCTGCAGGCCTTCGACAAAGCCCGGCGACCTGTTGACGATTGCAAGCGAATGTCCGTCCGTGGTCCAGGCCGACGCTGCGCTCAAGAGCACCTGCACGCACTGCGCGCCGACGCGCTGGACAGAGGATGCGTCAATGGCGATGCTGGCGCCGCGCTTCTCGATCAGCGACTTGGCGAGCGGCGCCGCAGCCAGGAGGTCCAGTGTCTCCGGAAGTTGCAGCGCCGGAGCGGCGCCGGACTCGGCCGTTGCCGCCGAGCGGCGCCCGGAGCCGTTATTGCGCCTTGGCTTGGATCTCTCACCCTTGCCGCGCCCCTGGCGCTGCGCTCTCGTCTTGGTTCGTGACGATCTAGCTGTCATGTCCGCCGCCCCGCAATCCTGCCCGCCACCCCGTCAGCGGCCGCGCCAGGTCTGCCCCCTAACTACAATTGCCTTGCTTTCCAAACCATTACGAACCGACCCAAGTCGGCGATGCATGTCCCAGCCGGCCCGGCCGGCTGGGACATGCATCTTGGCTCAGAAGTCCTGCCAGCCTTCCTCGGCGGGCTGCGCCTCGGGCTTGCGGAGGGCCGATCCATTGCGGCCGGCCGGCGTCTTGAGCTGACGCTTGGGCGCGTGCGCGTCGGCCTTGGATGCGGCCTGGCGCACCGGCTCCGCCTTGTGGGTAGCCTGGGGCCGCCGCGCCGGCTGGAACTCGGCCACGTTGCCGAGCCGGAACTGGCCGACCAGACTGGTCAGCGTCTCGGCCTCCTGGGCCAGCGAGCGGCCGGCCGCAGTGGCCTCCTCCGCCATCGCCGCGTTCTGCTGGGTCACCTTGTCCATCTCGTTGACGGCCGTGTTGACCTGCTGCAGACCCGTCGCCTGCTCCTGCGCGCCCGCGGCGATGTCGGAGACCACCGTGTTGATCTCCGCCACCTTGGACATGATGCTTTCCAGCGACTTGCCGGTCTCGGCCACCAGCTGCACGCCCTCGCCCGACCTGCGTCGTCGAGGTGGAGATCAGGGCCTTGATCTCCTTGGCGGCTTCCGCCGAGCGCTGGGCGAGAGCCCGCACCTCGGAGGCGACCACCGCGAAGCCGCGGCCTGCGTCACCCGCCCGCGCCGCCTCCACGCCGGCGTTGAGCGCCAGCAGGTTGGTCTGGAAGGCGATCTCGTCGATCACGCCGATGATCTGGCCGATCTGCTGGGACGACTTCTCGATGCCGCCCATGGCCTCGACGGCCTTGCGCACCACCTCGCCGCTCCTCTCGGCATCCTCCTTGGTGCCGGCCACCACCTTGCGGGCGTGGGTGGCACCTTCGGCCGCCTTCTTGACGGTGGCGGTGATCTCGTCGAGCGCCGCTGCCGTCTCCTCCAGGCTGGAGGCCTGCTGCTCGGTGCGGCGGGAGAGATCGTTGGACGCGGTCGAGATCTCCTGCGTGCCCGAGTTCATCGCCTGCGTGCTGGCCGTGACGCTCTGCAGGGCCTGCTCGAGCTGCTCCAGCGCCGCGTTGAAGTCGGCCTGCAGCTTGCGGTAGGCCTCGGGCAGATCGTCGGTCAGGCGGAAGGTGAGGTCCTTGGCCGCGAGCTTGGCCATGCCGGCGCCGATCGAGGTCGACACCATGGCGCGCTCGCGGCCGATGGCTTCCTCCTCGGCCTTCTTGCGGGCCACCTCGCTCCGTACGCGCTCCTCCTCGATCTCGCGGTCCGCGCGCACCTTGTCGTTGGCCGCATCGCGGAACACCAGCACCGCCTTGGCCATCTCGCCGATCTCGTCCTTGTTGCCGACGGCCGGCACCTCGACCTTGAGGTTGCCGCCAGCCAACTGCGTCATGGCGTCGGTCATGCCCTTGATGGGGTTGGCGATGGCGCGGCCGATCAGCCAGGCGAGCAGTGCACCAAGAGCGATGCCTCCGATCCCGAACATCCAGCTGAGGCGCTCGACATTGGAGATCAACGTGTGCGTCTCCTGCTCGACCTCTCTCTCTTCGGCGGCAATGCTCGCCTTGATGAACGTCCGCATCGGCACTGATGCCTCGCGCCTTGTCGCGCATCTCGCCATGGAAGAGCTTGGCGATCTCCTGCGCGTCGTGTGCTGCCTTCTTGTAGGCGGCGTCGTAGGCGAGGACGTTGGCGTTGACCTCGGTGAACAGCCGCCGCACCTCGTCGTTGACGATGCCGGAGCCGAATGCCGTCATGGCGACCTTGAGGTCGGCGAAGGCCTTCTCGGCCCCCTCGGCCGATGCCTGATCGTGGCGGGCAAGGTTCTTGTTGGCGTAGAGGCGCGCGAGCATCAGCTGCTTCAAGGCCTCGCCGGCGAGGATCAGGGTGTTGGTGTTGCCGGCCTTGCTGACGGCCCAGTTCTGCAGCTGCTCGATCTCGTTGCGCAGTTTGGCGCCGGTCGGATCCAGCACTTCCTTCTGCAGCTTGTCCTGCTCGCGACGGAGTTTGGCGACCGTGTCGAAGTCCTTGGCAGTAGATCTCGAACTGCTCCGCCAGGTGCTCGATCTTCTTGTGGCGCTCGGGGTTCTTGATGTTCTTGAGCGCCTGGGCGATGCGGTCGCGCACGATGCCGCGCGTCTTGTCTGCGTTGGCGAAGTTCTCCTCGATATTGTCCGATATTTCGCCGATGTAGCGGCGAAATGCGACGAACTCGCGGTCGATGGCGGTCACTGTGCTGACGTTCGCTACCTTGTGCGAATAGTCGCCAAAGTTGTGGTCGATTCTGCCGAAACTGATGGTGGCGACCGCGGCGATTGCGGCCATAATTGCCAGCACGCAGGCGAAGCCCATACCGATCTTGGTGCTGATCTTGCGGTCGGTGAAGAAGCGGGTGATTCCCCGGGGAGCATTGGCGTTCCCCGCATTGTGGTTGAGCGACATGGCCTAGGCTTTCCTTGCTGGTGGCGGCTGGCGGTTCGACTTGGCGTACTCAGTTGGTCTCGATGACGAAGCGGCGGTTGGTACGCTGGACGGGGCGTGCGTTGTTCGGGAACAAGGCGGCGAACTGCCGGATCTGATCGGACGAAGCCTCGATCGGCTTCCTGTAGACGGTCCACGTCAGCCCTTCCGAGCACGGCGGTGTGGTCAACGAGCCCATGTAGCGGAAGTAGCCGCCTTCCCGCGGCAGCATGGCCGCCGGATCGATCGTCGCCGCGGCGCGCACCTCCGGGCCCGCCGCGCGCGGCATGGCGTCGAACACGGGCGCCAGGGCCGTCGTTCCTCGCCCCCGACTTGATGAACACGCCGACCACGGCCAATGCACCCGCGCTCGAGCGGTGCACGAAGTGGCATTCCATGTCGAAGGGCCGGCCCGCCAGCAGATGCTCGCTGGGGTGATGGAAGTGGAACTGCGCGAGCTCGTACCGGGTGTTGCCGATCGTGCAGCTGCTGCCAGGATCGGTATTGACCTGGATGGTGTGCCCGTTGTTGACGATGCGCAGCGGTTGCGGCTTGTAGTCGAGCACGGCAGACCCGGCATCGCCCCTGGTGTTTGGCGTTGAGGTCGATCGGCGTCTGCTCCAGGCCCAGCTGGCACACCCGGAAATCGGGTTGCAGCTCGCCCCAATGCTCCGGCCCCGTGTTTCCCGCATAGCTCCAATGCGCGGCTTTACCGGGGACATTAGCTCCATGGCCTGAATCGGCGAGCACATTGCGTCCCGCCACGAAACAACAGGCACAGCCGAGAGTGGCCAGCCGTATAAAATCGCGCCGCGGTAGAGTCATCAGATTCTCCATATTGGATCGTGGCAGACGTATTGCAGGCCTCAGCAACCAATTCACCGGTCCTTCGGGATTTTGAACTTTCGACGAATGGGCGTACTGCCGTGGTTCAAGAAATATGATCTGTTTTGCTTTCCAAGAAGTTATTATTGGACGATGCGTCCCGTTTGCTCCGTGGACTGAATCAGAATGAGCGAGCCGCCGTGTTGCCAGGCCCACTTTCTTTTTCGAGGAATGCAGATTGGTGTTTTGCGGTGTTTCGACTGACCGAAAATCGCAGCTAGAGCACGCGGCTGGACGAACTGTTGCGGCACTTTCCGAGACGGCGACCGAGTTCGAAGCGCGGTTTGCGACCGAGGATGACTGCCGTGCCTACTGGGTCGAAGCCCGCTGGGGCGGCGAGCCCGCCTGCGCGCGCTGCCACGGCACGCGCGTGTGGACGATCCGTGACGGCACCACCTTCGAGTGCGCGGACTGCGACCACCAGACGAGCCTGACCTCCGGACACGGTGCTCGAGAAGACGCGCAAGCCGTTCAAGATGTGGTTCCGCGCCGTGTTCGAGATCTCGACCCGGCGCACCGGCATCTCTGCCAAGGACCTGCAGCGCATCATGGGCTTCGGCTCTTACAAGACGGCCTGGAGCTGGCTGCACAAGCTGCGCGCGGCGATGGTGCGCCCCGATGCGCGGAGCCGCTGCGCCCTTTCGTGCAGGCCGACGAAACCCTCGTCGGGGGAAAGAGGCGCGCCCCGACAAGGAGCTGGTTCATGCGTGGCGGCCGAGGTCGGACGGAAGGGTGCGTCTCGCCCACGCCGACAACAACGATGAAGGCCACGTTGAAGTCGCTTCGCCGACAGCCAGATCGCCTCCGACGCCCGAGGTCGTGACCGACGGGCTCGCCAGCTACAACGAGCAGCCTCGGCGAACGGCCACACCAGGACCCGAAAGTGCAAACCAAGGTCAAGCGCGGCGCGAGAAGGACGCGCTGCAGGGCTGCCACTGGACGATCTTCGCTTCTGAAGCGCTGGCTCTTGCGGCACCGCTTGCCGGCGCGGTCCGAGCGCAGAGCGCCTGCAGGCTTATCTCGACGAGTTCGCCTTCCGCCGCAACCAGTGCGCCGAGACCAGACGGGACGGTGCGCATCGCGGCTCGTGTCATCGAAGGCTCGTTCGCGAGCGACCCCTTCCAGGGGCATGCTGGTCGAGCCGACGACGCCATGCCGCATGGTTCGGCATCGCTTCAGCCCGGAGCTAAGCCGATAGGCATGCCCGAGAGTGGCCGCCGTCGAAGCTCGCGCCGCGGTAGAGTCATATACAGATTCTCCATACGTGCAGATGTTTGCGGCCTCAGCAGCCAATTCACCGGTCCTTCGGATTACTTTCAACGGTGGGCGTACTGCCGTGGCTTGGAATGATCTGTTTTGCTTTCCAATTGTTATTGGACGAAGTCCATTTGCTCCGTAGTCTGAATCAAATGCACCAGTCGCCGTGTTGCCAGGCCGCTTCTTTTTCGAGGAACCTGCTAGCCGGCAATGTAGCGCGGCTTGTGTTTTGCGGCGGTTTCGACTGACCTAGACACGCGGCGGCTAACTATTGCGGCACTTTCCGTGCTGCCCTCGCAAATATGCGCTGCCAGGCTTGTTGCCTCGGCGACTTTCTTTCTGGAAGATTGCGATTTGCCCGATCGAGTTGCTTTGTTGAATATTGGAAAAATTGAATTTGCAAAACAGCTGTCAATCCGGTCACGCGAAAGCGCTGAAAATCTGTTTGCCGGCGAATCAGTCGGTTCGCGCACACATGGCGAGTGGGCCCGATCATAACGGCACCAGACATCGCCATTTGCGTGTCTGATCGATCTTGAGATCAATCGGCGCCGGAAATGCCTTCCTTACTGGCCGCTACAGGAGCAGGGCCGGACTCACTCCCGCACCTGGTGGACCTCGATGACGTTGCCCTCGGGATCGTGGAAGAAGATCTGCTCCCAACCCTTCATGGCCCAAGCGCCATAATCGGAAAATGGGATGCCCTTTTCCTTCAACCGTCTCTTGAAAGCTTCAATGTCGTCGGTGCGGAAGGCGATGTGGCCGCGCTCCACCGGATTGATGGCCTGGCCCGTGCGAAAGCAGATGCCGTAGTCCTTCTCGGCCAAGTGAAACTGCGTGGTGCCGTCGGAAAGGAACGCCACCGCGCCGGGATAGCCTCGGCTGTCGATGATGCGGCCGGCTTCGAGCGACGGCTCCGGCGCAAGATCCATCACGTCGCGATAGAATGCCTCTAGCGCCGGCACGTCCTTGGAGCATACGTTCACGTGATGCAGCTTGAGTTTCATGGCCGCTTGCTCCGGTGAAGGCCGCTGCCGCACTGTAGGGAAAGTGATCGGGTGCACCAAGCCTCCAATTTCCGGAAGCCGATCGCTTGACCTAGCTACTGGTAAACAGTATTTTGATGAATGATGATGATTTCGAGTGGGACGAGGGCAAGGCTCGCAGGAACTACGGCAAGCACGGGGTCACCTTCGAGAGGGCCAAGAAAGCCTTTGCCGACCCGTTCATGGTGGAAATCCTGGACGAGCGCGAGGACTATGGCGAGGAGCGCTTCCTGCTAATCGGCATGGCCGAGGGTGAACTGATCAGCGTCATCTACACGGAACGGCACGGGCGTTTCCGCCTCATATCTGCGCGGCAGGCGACAAAACATGAGCAAGACCACTACTTCGAGAAGAACAGCGAGGGCCAAGCCTGATCTGCGGCCGATGCGGCCCATGAGTGCCGCAGAGATCGAGGCGGCGGCGAGGGCAGATCCCGACGCACGACCTTTCTCTGCCGCCGAGCTTGCGCGCGCTAAGCACACCCCGCGCGCCAAGCTGATCCGGCGCGCACTCGGCCTGACGCAGGAGGAATTCGCCCTGCGGTTTCAGATACCGCTCGGAACCTTGCGGGACTGGGAGCAGGGTGCCTCCGAGCCCGACCAGGCCGCGCGTGCCTATCTCAAGGTGATCGCCCGCGATCCCGAAGCCGTGCGCAAGGCCCTGCAGCAGCAGCTGCGGCCGCGCTGATCGCCATTCCTATCTTGGCGATGCGCACAATTCTTGGTCACCGTGGGCCGACCTCTACCTGGCTCCTGTTCGCTAGTGGCTACGCTTGCTAAGAGTTAGCGCGAGACGCTGCGGAGGCGGACCCCGTGCAAGACCTGAAAAACCTGATCCGGACCATTCCAGACTACCCCAAGAAGGGGATCATGTTCCGCGACGTCACGACCCTGATGGGCGATCCCCGGGGCTTCAAGACGGCGATCGAGCAGATGGCGGCACCCTTTGCCGGGGCGGGAGTGCAGACGGTGGCCGGCATCGAGGCGCGCGGGTTCATCCTCGGCGGGGCCATTGCCGACAAGCTCGGCTGCGGCTTCGTGCCATTGCGCAAGAAAGGCAAGCTGCCGTGGAAGACCATCGGCCAGGAGTACGTCCTGGAGTACGGCGTCGACATCATCGAGATGCACGAGGACGCCATCGATGCCGGCGAGCGGATCTTGATTGTCGATGACTTGATCGCCACCGGCGGCACGGCAGAGGCGGCGGTCAAGTTGGTGCAGCGCTCCAAGGGCAAGATCGTGGGTGCCACTTTCATCATCGACCTGCCGGAGCTCGGCGGCATGCGGAAGCTCGCCGGCCTCGGAGTTCGGGGGCACGCGCTGATGGCGTTCGAGGGGCATTGACGTGCGGCGATTCCCTCTCCCCGCTTCAGTGGGGAGAGGGTTAGGGTGAGGGGCTGCCACTGGCAGGGCGTTGATTTTGTGCCGCCCCTCACCCCGGCCCTCTCCCCGCCCGTTGGCGCAGGAGGCAAGGTCGGCAATGGCGGGGAGAGGGAGACGATGAACATCGCCGGCAAGCCCTATCGCACCATCTGGCTCGCCCAAGACGGCTGGTCGGTGGAGATCATCGACCAGACGAAGCTGCCGCACGAGCTGGCGATCGTCTCCCTGAAGACCATCGAGGACGCGGCGCGGGCGATCAAGACCATGCAGGTGCGCGGCGCACCGCTGATCGGAGCCACCGCCGCCTATGGCGTGTGCCTGGCACTGCGCGCGGACGCCTCCGACGACGCCATGGACCGTGCTATCGCGCTCCTGGCGGCGCAGCGGCCCACCGCCATCAACCTGCGCTGGGCGCTCGAGGAGATGCGCGATGCGGTGCGCAACCTGCCGCGCGAGCGGCGCGTCGCGGCGGCCTACGAGCGCGCGGCGGAGATTTGCGAGGACGACGTCAAGACCAACCGGCGCATCGGCGAGCACGGCCTCAAACCCATCCTGGTGGCGGCCGAGCGCAAGGAGTTGAAGGAGCCGGTCAACATCCTGACCCACTGCAACGCCGGCTGGCTGGCGACGGTGGATCGCGGCACGGCACTGGCCCCGATCTACGAGGCGAGCGAGCGCGGCGTGGCAATGCATGTGTGGGTGGACGAGACGCGGCCGCGCAACCAGGGCGCTGCCCTGACCGCCTTCGAGCTTGGCGCGCACGGCGTCCCCCACACCATTATCGTCGACAATGCCGGCGGCCACCTGATGCAGCAGGGGTTGGTCGATCTGTGCATCGTCGGCGCCGACCGGGTGACGACCGACGGCGATGCCGCCAACAAGATCGGCACCTATTTGAAGGCGCTGGCCGCCAAGGACAACGGGGTGCCGTTCTACGTGGCATTCCCGCACTCCACCATCGACTGGGGGCTCGCCTCGGGCGCCGACATTCCAATCGAGGAGCGCGATGCCGCCGAGGTGCTGGTGGTGAGCGGGCGTACAGCAGAGGGCAAGGTGATCCCGGTCGAGATCGCCGCGCCGGGCAGCCCGGCCCGCAACGACGCCTTCGACGTGACGCCGGCGCGGCTGATCACGGGCCTCATCACCGAACGCGGCGTGGCGCAGGCCTCGCGCGAGGGACTGCTCGCGCTCTATCCGGAGCGGACGGGGCAGGCGGCGTAGCGCGCAATAAGGCTAAGCCGCATTGCGCCGTTTGATGGGTGCATCGGTGCAATACGGCTAACGCCTATTGCACCCTACGACAGACCTTTTCCCCGGTCGCTAGAGCTGTGCCTATGATAGCGCGTCGCTGCTCGCGACGGGGCGCAGGTACCAGCACCCAGCGTGGCAGCGATCGGCGCCTGGAAGGGTGGCCCTCGTGTTGGAGGGCCGAGATCCGGGAGGCCCGTTGCGACCGTTGCCGTCGAAGCGCCAGCAATGGCGCGGAGTGCGGCGACCGCCGAAAGGCACATGGCCGGCCGGGCCGCTCTATCTGAGCGAGCCAACCGGCTGCAGCTTGCAGCGGTGCCCAAAATCGCCGCAACGCGGGTGCCGCAAGGCAACCCAGGGGACCCCGCCAGGTCCCGGAGGGCCCACTAGAAGGGCCCTCGAGCAGGCCCGGCCGGCCCTGCTGGGGCCGGAGGACAACCGGCCCCCGGGTCGCCCATGTGGCGCCCGCGTACCCGTCGCACCTCGCGCCACCCCCGTGGCCCGCGGGAAAGAAACGGCGCGTGCCTGAAGGAAAGATCATCGCCCCATGCATGAGGAAACCTCACACCTGGCCTTCCCATTTGTCGTTTGACGATAGCGTCAACCTAGCCTCTGGTCGGCGCGCCGCCCGAACCGCTCTGCGCAATTGAGGACTTATGCCTATGGCCCAGGACGCCGCCCCTTCGGCACCGTTCCACACCGGCCTCGTCACGCGCGGGCAGGCGATCGCCATGCTGAGCGGCGCCGCCATCATGCTCAGCATCGCCATGGGCGTGCGCCAGTCGCTCGGGCTGTTCCAGACGCCGGTGGTGCAGGATTTGGGCATCGCCGCTGCCGACTACGCCATGGCCATTGCCGTGCAGAACATCGTCTGGGGCTTCACGCAGCCCGTCGCCGGCGCCTTCACCGACCGCTTCGGGCCGCGCTGGATCGCGCTCGCCGGCGTCGCCATCTACATTGCCGGGCTGGTGATCACCGCCATGGCGACCGATCCGGCCATGATCACGCTGGGCGCCGGCGTGCTGATCGGCATCGCGCTGTCGTGCACGACCTCGGGCATTGCCTCCAACATTGCCGCGCGCGTGGTGGCACCACAGCGGCGCAGCCTGGCGTTCGGCATCGTCTCGGCGGCAGGGTCGATGGGCACGTTCTTCTGCGCGCCGCTGGGCCAGCTTGTGATCTCGAATGGCGGCTGGCGGGCCGGCCTGGTGGCATTCGTGATCGTCGCCTTGCTGATGCTGCCGGCGGCCTTCATCGGCGGACGGGCGGGGCGGCTGCCCAACTCGACGGCGCGCGACGCCGACATGACCTTGCTCGGCGCGCTGGGCGAGGCGCGCCGGCACGGCGGCTACATCATCATGAGCCTCGCCTTCTTCGTGTGCGGGCTGCAGCTCGTGTTCCTGACAACGCACCTGCCCAGTTATCTCGTGCTGTGCGGCATGGACCCGCTGCTCGGCGCCCAGGCACTCGCCGTGATCGGGCTCTTCAATGTCATCGGCTCGTGGGGCTGCGGCTGGCTCGGCGACCGCTATCGCAAGCGCACCCTGCTGGGCCTCGTGTATGTCATCCGCTCCGTCGTGATCGCGGTCTACTTCACCTTGCCGGTGACCCCGACCTCGACCTTGGTCTTCGCCGCCCTGATGGGGCTGACGTGGCTCGGCGTCATCCCGCTGCTCAACGGCCTGGTGGTGGAGATGTTCGGCATCAAGTTCCTCTCCACGCTGACCGGCATCGCCTTCTTCAGCCATCAGGTGGGCTCGTTCCTGGGGGCCTGGGGCGGCGGCGCCATATTCGATGCGCTGGGCTCCTACGATCGCGCGCTGCAGTTCGGCGTGATCGTCGGCCTGATCGCCGGCTTGGCGCAGATGCTGATGGACGACCGCCCGACCGAGCGCGTGGCGGCGGGTGTCGCGGTGCCGGCGCGGTGACGGTGAGGCGCTAGCGCTGGGGGTCGACCCATGCCATTCGCATACGTGAGTCCGCGCGCCTGCCTGCTTTGCACAGAAAGCTCGCGCGCGGTCCGGGCTCCGTCTACAAGAACAGGGTTCCGGCGCGCCGCTCAAGGAGGCCCTCATGCAGCTCGAAATCGCCCAGAAGATCGTCGCCAATGCGCTTGCCGCCGCCAGGCAGAAGAACTTCAAGCCGCTCGCCGTCGTGGTGCTCGATGCGCGCGGTGCGCTGAGAGCGGCAGCCGCCGAGGATGGCACCAGCCTGAAACGCGCTGAGATCGCCATCGGCAAGGCGCACGGCGCGCTTGCCATGGGGCTCGGCTCGCGCTCGCTGGCCAAGATGGCGACCGACCGGCCTTTCTTCGTGGCGGCCGTAACGCATGCGGTCGGCGGCTCGCTGATCCCGGTGCCCGGCGGCGTGCTGGTGAGAGACGGTGGCGGCGCGCTGCTGGGCGCGGTCGGCATCTCCGGCGACACCTCCGACAACGACGAGATCGCCGCACTCGCGGGCATCGCGGCTGCCGGCTGCAAGGGCGATCCGGGGGCCTGAGAAAGGGGCGCGATGCCCGAGCTTCCCGAGGTCGAGACGGTGCGCGCTGGCCTGGAGCCGGTTCTGCGCGGACGCCGCTTCGTGCGCGTGGAGCAGCGCCGCAAGGATTTGCGCTTTCCCTTGCCTGAGCGGTTTGCCGAGCGCCTGAGGGGCCGCCGCGTGATCCGCCTCGACCGGCGCGCCAAGTACATTCTGGTGCATCTGGATCGCGGTGAGGTGCTGGCGATGCACCTCGGCATGACGGGACGGTTTACCGTCAGCGGACGCGGCAACGGCAAGGCGGCCCCGCTCGGCGACTACACCTACGAGCACGGCAAGGACGCCAAGCACGACCATCTCGTCTTCACCATGTCCGGCGGCGCGGTCGTCACCTACAACGACGCGCGCCGCTTCGGCTACATGACGCTGGTCCGCGAGAGGGATCTCGAGCACGATGCATTCTTCAAGGGCCTGGGCGTCGAGCCGCTCGGCGAAGAGCTGACGCCCGCATACCTTGCAGAGCGCGCAGCAGGCCGCAAAGCCGACCTCAAGTCCCTGCTCATGGACCAGCGCAATATCGCCGGCCTCGGCAACATCTACGTGTGCGAGGCGCTATTCCGCGCCGGCCTCGATCCATGGAAGCCGGCCGCACGGCTCGCGACGAAGACGGGCAAGCCTACACCTGCGGCCGAGCGCCTTGTGCCTCACATCAAAGGGGTTCTGCTGGACGCCATCCGCGCCGGCGGCTCGACCTTGCGCGACTACAAGCAGGCCGACGGCAGCATCGGCGCCTTCCAGAACGAGTTTTCCGTTTACGGCCGTGAGGGCGAGCCTTGCGCGCGACCGGGTTGCCGGGGCACCGTGCGCCGCACGACGCAGGGCGGCCGCTCGACGTTCTTCTGCCCGACCTGCCAGCGCTGATCACTCGCATCAATGGAGCATTCGCACATGGCCTACGAAACCATCATCGTCGAGACCAAGGGCCGAGTCGGCATCGTCAGGCTCAACCGTCCCAATGCGCTCAACGCGCTGAACGCGCAGCTGATCGAGGAGATGTCGAAGGCGCTCGATGTTCTGGAGGACGATGAAGGCATCGGCTGCATAATCATAACGGGAAGCGACAAGGCCTTCGCGGCAGGTGCCGACATCAAGGAAATGCAGCCCAAGACCTACATGTCGGCCTACAAGGAGGACTTCATCGGCAAGTGGGATCGGGCGGCGCGCCTGCGCAAGCCCGTGATCGCCGCGGTCGCCGGTTTCGCGCTCGGCGGCGGCTGCGAGCTCGCCATGATGTGCGACGTCGTCATTGCCGCCGACACCGCCAAGTTCGGCCAGCCCGAGATCAAGCTGGGGGTCATGCCGGGGTTGGGCGGCACGCAGCGGCTGATCCGCCAGGTCGGCAAGGCCAAGGCCATGGAGATGTGCCTCACCGGGCGCATGATGGACGCAGCGGAAGCCGAGCGCGCCAACCTGGTCGCGCGTGTGGTGCCGGCCGCCTCGCTCATGGAGGAGGCCATGAAGACCGCCGAAGCCATCGCTTCCATGTCGCTGCCGGTGGCGATGATGGCGAAGGAAACGATCAACCGCGCCTACGAGACCTCGCTCGCCGAGGGTATCCGCTTCGAGCGGCGCGTGTTCCATTCCCAGTTCGCGCTGGCCGACCAGAAGGAAGGGATGGCGGCCTTTGTCGAGAAGAGGAAGCCGAACTTCAAGCACTCCTAGCGACTGTCGCAGTGACCGTCATTGACCCTGTCGGCTGCCACAGTCTATGACAGCGCCACGTTGGGCACCGCAGCCCGATTTCGCCACGATTCGCACCCCAGGAGTTCAGTTCGATGGCTAACACCAAGTCGGCCCAAAAGGCCGCCCGCCAGGCCGTGCGCCGGACAGCGGTCAACAAGTCGCGGACCTCGCGCATGAAATTGTCCGTCCGCAAGGTCGAGGAAGCATTGACCGCCGGCGACAAGACCGCCGCCAAGGCCGCCCTGGCCGCCGCCGAGCCGATTCTCATGCGCTCCTCCCAGAAGGGGGTCTTCCACAAGAATGCCGCCGCCCGTAAAGTTTCGCGGCTCGCTGCGCGCGTCAAAGCGCTGACCTGATGCGATAGCGATCACTTTTTCTTGCCGAAAGCTACAACCGTGAGCGTTGCCCAAAGGCCTCATAGCGGTGCGGATGCCAAGCCGGCGCCTGGGCGATTAATCACAGCTGATACAGGCGGTTCGGCGCTGCAATACACTCGCGGGAGACACTACCGCGGGCCGCGAGTCCAAACCGCGCAAAGCAAAATTGCCATCTGGACGTCATTCAATTTCACGCTGCGGAGACTCCAGTCCACCGTCCGAATCTGATTTACGAGTTCAGTCTCTTTCCCCATGTTTTGGGGGCCCAGGAAAGTTTATGCACTGGGTCGGCGTCGTCGAAGCGAGCCGAAGGGAATGTTTGACCCGGGGGACTTTTTGGGCATAGAACTAGACCTGGGCGGAGGGCAGTTTCGAGTTCCGTCCCAGTAAGTAGTAGTGGCGTTTCCGAGTGCAGGCCAAGTATTCGTAGCTCGAAGCGTTGCGTACCAAGTGCGGCAATCGAACGTTAGTATCGCGTACGTCTTGAGGGGGCGAGGGTTATTCTTCGCTTTTCAGGGCAAGAGCGTGCTTTGCTGCAGAAATTGATGCGGCGTTGTAGGGGGTTAAAGCGGCGTGGGTGCTGATGTCCCGATCGAGTCCATCTCGGTGGATGAGACATGGGAGCGCTTGAAGAGTGACGCGAGCGCGGTTCTGATCGATGTAAGAACGATCGCCGAGTGGGCCTATGTCGGCCTGCCGGATCTCACCTCGATCAACAAGCGGCCCGTACTGGTGGAGTGGCAAACCTTCCCGGACGAGCGTTTGAATACCGCATTTACCGATCGCGTCGCCGAAGCTCTGGGATCTATCGGCGCTACCAAAGACAGCGAACTGTTCTTCATCTGTCGCTCGGGCGTCAGAAGCCTCAAGGCTGCCCGGGCAATGGCGGCGGTCGGCTATGCACGGTGCCGCAACGTAGAGGCGGGATTCGAGGGGCCACTCGATACCGACCGACATAGGGGGCGCCTCGGCGGCTGGAAAGCCAAGGGGCTCCCCTGGGTGCAGGGGTAAACCTGCGCCCGATGACAGGGGCAAGACCACGGCGTCCGGCGGCACGGGCGCAAGCGGTCGAGGGCGAAGAGACGAGGGCAGAGAACTGGACCGCCGGGGAGCGGTCTCGAGAGCGGCAATTGTTCAGTCAAGGCGGGGTAGAAAATGCAAGACAGCACGCAGGTGCCGAACGTAGACGTTCGTGAAGACGAAGGCAGGACTCCGGGCAAAACCGACAAAGCGAGGGGCGAGAAAGTGCGCGCAATGCTGCGCGCTAGATTTCGGCAGCGACGTCTACGACTGCTGGTTCCACTCGCTGGAGTTCGACAATTTCGACGGTCGCACCGTACGCGCCTCCGTGCCCGTCAAGTTCCTGCAGACGTGGATCCAGGCGCATTACGCCGACGGGCTTTTGGAGTGCTGCAAGAGCGAGTTCGAGGGCGTCGAGCGGCTCGAGGTTGTCACCCGCGAATTGGGCGGCAGCAGCGCGCGCGCGCCAGTCGAAGCGGCCGGCATCGCCCGCAACAAGACCTCCCTGCCCGCGGAGCCCGCCAATGCAGGTCCCCGGCGCGTTTCCGTGGGGCCCGGCCCGGCCCTCCTGCGAACCAACGTCAACGGCTTCGAGGGTTCGCCGCTCGATCCCAAGTACACCTTCGAGAGCTTCGTGGAGGGCAAGGCCAACCGCATCGCCCATGCGGCCGCGGCCCAGGTCGCCGCGACAGTGCTCGACGAGCAGCGCCCCTTCAATCCTCTCTACCTCCACTCGCCCGTGGGCCTCGGCAAGACGCACCTGCTGCACGCCATCGCCTGGGAAGTGAGACGGCGCACGCCGAAGGCGCAGGTGCTGTACCTGACGGCCGAGCGCTTTCGCTATCAGTTCGTGGAGGCGGTGCGCAGCCAGGACGCGATGGCATTCAAGGACAAGTTCCGCGCCATCGACATCTTGCTGATCGACGATCTCGAGTTCATGCAGGGCGAGAAGACCGAGCAGGAGTTCGAGCACATCATCAACGCGCTGCTCGACGGCGGCCGGCAGGTGGTGGTGGCTTCCGCCCGTCCCCCCGGCCAGCTCGACCGCCTCAACGACCGCATGCGCTCGCGCATGCAGCGCGGCCTCACCACCGAGATCACCGACTTCGACGGCGAGCTGCGCCTCAAGATCCTCGAGCGGCGCGTGCGTGAGAAGCGCGTCAGCGACCCCTCGTTCGAGCTGTCGGCGCCGGTGCTCAAGCTTCTGGCGGACCGCCTGACCGAGAACGGCCGCGAGCTGGAAGGCGCGGTCAACCGCCTCTATCTGACCTGGAACCTGATGCACACGCCGATCACGCTGGATTCGGTCGAGACGATCATCCGCGACCTGGTGCTCGGCGTAGAGCCGCGGCGCATCAAGGTGGAGGACATCCTGCGCATCGTCTCGCGCCACTTCGCTGTGCCCAAGGCGGAGATCCTGTCCGACCGCCGGCACCGCTCGGTGGTGCGCCCGCGGCAGATCGGCATGTATCTGGCCAAGCAGCTCACCTCGCGCTCGCTGCCCGAGATCGGCCGCAGGTTCGGCAATCGCGACCACACCACGGTGCTGCACGCCATCCGCAAGATCGACAGGGAGCTGAGCGGCGATCCGCGGCTCAAGGACGAAATCGAGGAGCTGAAGCGGCAGCTCAATCGCTAGCTGCGCCAATATCTCGTCCGCCCGCCGCGCAGGTGGGCGGATGCAGCGGGGCGGGGGGCGGCGTCGCTTGGCGCCGCTCCTTCCTCTTTTGTGTGCGTCGGGCCGCGGCGCGCGGGCGCAGCCCTTGCAAATTGCGGCGTCGCAGTCCACGCTTGCCGCGCTAGGCGATCTCTCCGGCGGATCTTGATGTTTGCCGCATGGGTGAAGATTCGCCGGCACGGCGGACGGATAACACATGAGAGCGCCGAGTCATGAAGCTGGTGATCGAACGCGGTGAGCTGCTGAGGGCCCTCGGCCACGTGACGAGCGTGGTGGAGCGGCGCACGACCATTCCCATATTGTCCAACGTATTGCTCAAGGCCTCGGGCCAAGGTCTGCAGTTCAAGGCAACGGACCTCGAACGCGAAGTGATCGAGCACGCCCCTGCCGATGTCTCGCAGCCGGGCGCGGTGACGGTTCCGGCGCACATTCTCCATGACATCGTGCGCAAGCTGCCCGACGGCGCCGAAGTCGAGATCAAGCGGGATGCGGAAAAGGAGCGCCTGACGATCACATCGGGCCATTCGCGCTTCGCGCTGCAGACGCTGCCGCCCGAAGACTTTCCCGACCTCGCTCCCGGCGACCTCAGCCACAAGTTCGAGATCGGCGCGCACGAATTGAAGCGCCTGATCGACAAGACGCGGTTTGCGATATCGACCGAGGAGACGCGCTACTACCTCAACGGCATCTACCTGCACCCCGCCAGCCAGGGCAAGCAGGCGACCTTGCGCGCAGTGGCAACCGACGGTCACCGGCTGGCGCAGGCCGAGTTGCCGCTGCCGTCGGGAGCCAACGGAATGCCCGGCGTCATCCTGCCGCGCAAGACGGTGCACGAGTTGCATCGCCTGATCGAGGCCAGCGACGCGACCGTGAAGGTTGGGATTTCGCCGTCCAAGGCGCGCTTCGAGATCGGCACCATCACGCTGACCACCAAGCTGATCGACGGCACGTTCCCCGACTACGCCCGCGTCATCCCCAAGGGCAACGACAAGGAGCTCAAGGTCGACAACGCGGAGTTCAAGAGTGCGGTGGACCGCGTGTCGACCATCGCCAGCGAGCGCGGCCGCGCGGTCAAGCTCAACATCAGCGGCCACAAGCTGGTGCTGTCGGTGAACAACCCGGAAGGCGGCAGCGCCACCGAGGAGATCGACGTCGACTACCATGCTGCGCCGCTGGAGATCGGCTTCAACGCGCGCTATCTCCTCGACATCGCCAGCCAGCTCGAGAGCGAGAAGGCGCACTTCCAGCTCGCCGACCCCGGTTCGCCGACCATGGTCAAGGACAGCAACGACGAGGGTGCCATCTACGTCCTGATGCCCATGCGCGTGTGACGTGAGATTTGCACAAGCCCTTGATGCCGCTCACCTCTGCCCCACAGGTTGAAGCGGCGGCTGCGCAGCGCTCTCAGCCGTCCCAACCGCGCTTGTGGGTGCAGCAGCTGCGCCTCACCAACTTTCGCAACTATGGCGACCTGGCGCTGCGCGTGGGGCCCGGGCCCGTGGTGCTCACAGGCCCGAACGGATCGGGCAAGACCAATCTGCTGGAAGCGGTCTCGCTGCTCGCCGCTGGGCAGGGCCTGCGCCGCGCGGCCTTTCCTGAGCTGGCACGCGTTGGCTTTTCCGACTGGGCCGTTGCCGCCACCGTTGCAGACGCCACAGGGACCCGTCGATATCGGCACGGGGCTGAAGGGCGACGGCACGACGCGCGCCGGCCGCATCGTGCGCATCAACGGCGCGGATCAGACGGGATCGGGCAGGCTTGCCGGACTGGTCGATGTGTTCTGGCTGACGCCGGCGATGGATGGATTGTTCACCGGCCCGGCCTCCGAGCGCCGCCGCTTTCTCGACCACCTGATCCCGAGCTTGGATCCTGGCTACCGCCCGCAGCTTGGACAGTTCGAACGCGCCATGCAGCAAAGGAATCGTCTGCTGGCCGATGACGTGCGCGAGCCGGCGCAGTTCGCGGGGCTGGAGCAGATCATGGCGGAGACGGGGGTGGCGATTGCCGCCGCGCGCGCCGCAGCCGTGGCCGAGCTCAGGGCCGCCATCGAAGCGCGCCGCGAGGCTGCAGTGGGCAGCGCGTTTCCCTGGGCGGAGCTGCAGCTCGCGGGTAGCCTCGAAGGAGCGCTCGCAACGCGCCCTGCGGTGGACGTGGAGGATGAGTACGCTACGTCGCTGCGCGAGATGCGCGAACGGGATAGAGCGGCGGGCCGCACACTGGAAGGCCCGCACCGGTCGGACCTTGTCGTTGGGCACGGCCCCAAGCGCATGCAGGCTGGCGCGTGTTCGACGGGTGAGCAGAAGGCACTGCTCGTCGGCCTCGTGCTGGCGCACGCAGACCTCATCCGCCAACGCCGCGACGGCACCGCCCCCGTCCTGCTGCTCGACGAAGTCGCAGCGCACCTGGACCCCCTGCGGCGTGGCGCGCTGATGGACGAGCTGGTGGCGCTGGGCACCCAGTTCTGGCTGACGGGCACCGACAGCCAAGCCTTCTCTGCGCTGCAGAATCGGGCCCAATTCCACTGGGTCGAAGCCGGCAAAATCACCGTTCCCTGACGAGCCGGCAACCGCGCCCGGTTGTCACACGCAACATATTGATGTAACTAAATTTTTCTGCTGACTTACCAACGTCTTTTCGCGTGCTTCCGCGGCCGATTTCTGGTAGTCTTCGCAGCTACACAAAATCCCCCAAAGGACCTGCCTGACATGAGCGCAAAACCTGCGAAAAAGACCAATGGCGCCGAGCGCTACGGGGCCGATGCGATCAAGGTCTTGCGGGGTCTCGATGCCGTGCGCAAGCGGCCCGGCATGTACATCGGCGACACCGATGACGGCTCGGGCCTGCACCACATGGTCTACGAGGTGGTGGACAACGCCATCGACGAGGCCCTGGCGGGATTTGCCACCGAGGTCAGCGTCACGCTCAACGCCGACGGCTCCTGCACGGTGCGCGACAACGGCCGCGGCATCCCCACCGACATCCACAGCGAGGAAGGCATCTCGGCCGCCGAGGTGGTGATGACCCAGCTGCATGCCGGCGGCAAGTTCAGCGAGGGCGAGGAGGACAATCCCTACAAGGTGTCGGGCGGGCTGCACGGCGTCGGCGTGTCGGTGGTCAACGCGCTCTCGAGCGTGCTCGAGCTCAAGATCTGGCGCGACGGCAACGAGCATTTCGTGCGCTTCCGCAACGGCGTCACCGAGGCTCCCCTCAAGGTCATCGGCCCAGCGGGCGACAAGCGCGGCACCGAGGTGACGTTCTGGCCGAGCCCGGAGACGTTCCACCTCGTGACCGAGTTCGACTACGCCACCTTGGAGCACCGGCTGCGCGAGCTGGCCTTCCTCAACTCGGGTGTGCGCGTGATCCTCGACGACGAGCGCCACGCCGACAAGAAGAGCGAGGAGATGCGCTACGAGGGCGGCATCGCCGAGTTCGTGCGCTACATCGACCGCTCCAAGACGGCGCTGCTCGACGCGCCCATCATGGTCCGGGGCGACAAGGACGGTTCCGGCGTGGAATTGGCGCTGTGGTGGAACGACGCCTACCACGAGCACGTGCTGTGCTTCACCAACAACATCCCCCAGCGCGACGGCGGCACTCATCTGGCCGGTTTCCGCGCCGCGCTCACGCGCATCGTCAACAAGTACGCCGACGACAGCGGCATCGCCAAGAAGGAGAAGGTGGCGCTGACTGGCGACGATGCCCGCGAGGGGCTCACCGCGGTGCTCTCGGTGAAAGTACCTGACCCCAAGTTCTCCAGCCAGACCAAGGACAAGCTGGTCTCCTCCGAGGTAAAGCCGCTGGTGGAGGGCATCGTCGGCGATCAGCTCGCCGCCTGGTTCGAGGAGCACCCCAAGGAAGCCAAGATCATCATTACGAAAGTGGTCGAGGCGGCGGCAGCACGCGAGGCCGCGCGCAAGGCGCGCGAGCTGACGCGGCGCAAGGGTGCGCTCGACATCAACTCGCTGCCGGGCAAGCTCGCCGAGTGCCAGGACCGCGACCCGGCCAACACCGAGATGTTCATCGTCGAGGGCGACTCCGCGGGCGGCTCGGCCAAGCAGGGCCGCAACCGCGAGTTCCAGGCGGTGCTGCCGCTGCGCGGCAAGATTTTGAACGTGGAACGGGCCCGCTTCGACAAGATGCTCTCCAGCCAGGAGATCGGCACCCTCATCACCGCGCTCGGCACCGGCATCGGCCGCGACGACTTCGATCTGTCGAAGTTGCGCTATCACAAGATCATCATCATGACGGACGCCGACGTCGACGGCGCCCATATCCGCACCTTGCTGCTGACCTTCTTCTACCGGCAGATGCCCGACCTGGTGGAGAAGGGCCACCTCTACATCGCCCAGCCGCCGCTCTACAAGGTGAGCAAGGGCAAGTCGGAGGCCTACCTGAAGGACCAGCGCGCGTTCGAGGACTACCTGATCAACACGGGTCTCGATGAAGCGATGCTGGCGCTCGGCTCGGGCGAGGTGCGGGCCGGCCGCGACCTGCGCGATATCGTCGAGCAGGCGCGCGGCATCACCAGGATCATCGACGATCTGCACTCGCGCTACACTCGCTTCGTCGTGGAGCAGGCTGCCATCGGCGGCGCCTTCGACCCGAAGCTGCTACTGTCTGCCCAGGAAGCCAATGCCAAGGCGGCGGCCATTGCCGCGCGCCTCGACCAGATCTCGGACGAGACCGAGCGCGGGTGGACCGGCATGCTGGGCAACGAGGGCTACGTGTTCCGCCGCCTGGTGCGGGGCGTGACCGAGTCGCATACGCTCGACCGCGCGCTGATCGGCTCGCTGGAGGCGCGCCGCCTCAACGAGCGCCAGGGGCACCTGCGTGGAGATCTACGCAGCTCCCGCCAAGCTCAAGCGCAAGGACAGCGAGACCCCGGTGTTCGGGCCGCGCACGCTGCTCGACGCCGTCTACGAGACCGGCCGCAAGGGCATCTCCGTGCAGCGCTACAAGGGGCTCGGCGAGATGAACCCCGAGCAGCTGTGGGAGACCACGCTGAACCGGGACGTTCGCACGCTGCTGCAGGTGAAGCTGGGCGACCTCGGCGAAGCGGACGAAATCTTCTCGCGTCTGATGGGCGACATCGTCGAGCCGCGCCGCGAGTTCATCCAGGCCAACGCGCTGGCCGCCAGCGTGGATGCGTAGCGGTTGTCATCCCGGCGCTCGTCGCCGGGATCCATCGCGCAGCTCGCTCCGGCGCTCACGGACGGCTGGATACCGGGGACAAGCCCCGGCATGACAAGCCGAGGAGGACGAGCCCATGAACTTCGGCGTGGCAACGGTAACGCGGGGTGAGTGCGCCACGCGCGAGGGTTACATCGCAATGGCCCAGGCGGCCGAGCGGATGGGCTTCGGCTTCATCAGCGTCAACGACCACATCGTCGTGCCGCGCGACATCGCCTCCCGCTACCCCTACAGCGAGGATGGTCAGTGGGCGGCCCGCACGGCGGGCGAATGTCTCGATCAGCTCGCCACGCTGGCGTTCATCGCCGGCCGCACGGAGCGGCTGGGGCTCCTGACCTCGGTGATGGTGGTGCCGCATCGCCAGCCCGTGCTGGCCGCCAAGATGCTGGCCACCGTCGACGTGCTCTCCAAGGGCCGGCTGATCGTCGGCTGCGGCACAGGCTGGATGAAAGAGGAATTCGAGGCCGTCGGCGCCCCGTCCTTCGCCGAGCGCGGGCGCGTCACCGACGAGTACATCGCAGCCTTCAAGGAGCTGTGGACCAGGGACGCCCCGAGCTTCCGCGGCGCCCATGCGAGCTTCGACAACCTGCTGTTCGAGCCCAAGCCGGTGGCCAAGCCGCACCCGCCGATCTGGATCGGCGGCGAGAGCCCGGCCGCCATGAAGCGCGCGGTGCGGGCGGGCGATGCCTGGTATCCGGGCTCCAACAATCCGC
Organism: uncultured Alphaproteobacteria bacterium; assembly: GCA_963832445.1. Classification (GTDB taxonomy): domain Bacteria; phylum Pseudomonadota; class Alphaproteobacteria; order Rhizobiales; family Hyphomicrobiaceae; genus AWTP1-13. Next base: position 93,303 of record CAWHUM010000027.1, on the reverse strand, counting down.
AGCATCGCCTGGACACGCCGGCGCGCCTTGGCGCGGCGATTGCCGAACTGCGGCGCGTAGCGGAGGCGGCGGGGCGCGAGCCCGGCAGCATCGACATCGCCTACATTGTGTTCTGGCCCGTGGACTGGACGGTGCAGGCAGCGGCTGACGGCACGCGGCGCATGGTGACAGGCACGTCGCAAGCCATGGCGGACGACATCGCCGCTCTGCAACGCGCAGGCGTGCGCCACCTGTGCCTGACGTACCAGACGGCAGCGCTGGCCGAGACGCTGGAGCGCATGCAGCGCTTCGCCCAAGAGGTCATGCCACTGGTGCCGTAAGGCGAACGCCGCGATAGCGGCCGACGTGTTGGCCGCACCTGATGGCCCGCAGCGCTTGCGCGCCGGCGACCCCCATCGTAACACCGGCGTCCCTCGCCACGGGTTCGCCCATCGCATGCCGCCACCGCTCGTCCAGCTCGCCGACATCGCCCTCACCTTCGGCGGCACGCCGCTGCTGGAGGGCGTTGAGCTGTCGGTCTCGGAAGGCGAGCGCGTGTGCCTCGTCGGCCGCAACGGCTCGGGCAAGTCGACCTTGCTCAGGATCGCCGCTGGCCTGGTCGAGCCGGACAGCGGGGAGCGCTTCGTGCAGCCTGGCGCGTCGGTGCGCTACTTGGCCCAGGAGCCCGACCTCACGGGCTTCGCCACAACGCTGGCCTATGTCGCGAGCGGGCTAGGGCCCACGGACGATCCCCACCAGGCCCGCTATCTGCTCGGGCAGCTGGGGCTCACCGGCAACGAGGATACGGCTCACCTTTCGGGCGGCGAGGCGCGGCGCGCCGCGCTCGCCTACGTGTTGGCGCCCGACCCGGATATCCTTCTCCTCGACGAGCCGACCAACCACCTGGACCTGCCGGCCATCGAATGGCTGGAGGCGCGTCTCGCCCAGCAGCGGGCCGCACTGGTGCTGATCTCGCATGACCGGCGCTTCCTGGAGAAGCTGTCGCGCACCACGGTCTGGCTCGATCGGGGCAAGACCAGCCGCGTCGAGCTTGGCTTCGCGGACTTCGAGGCCTGGCGCGACCAGAAGCTAGAGGAGGAGGAGATCGCCCAGCACAAGCTCGACCGCAAAATCGCGCGCGAGGAGCACTGGATGCGCTACGGCGTCACCGCGCGGCGCAAGCGCAACGTGCGGCGCGTGGCCGGGTTGCAGGCGCTGCGGCAGGCCCGGCGCGACTACCGCAGAGCAGCAGGTAAGGCGGAGATGGAGGCCAGCGCGGCGGAAGCCTCCGGCACCCTGGTGATCGAGGCCAAGGGTGTCGGCAAGGCGTTCGGCGAGCGCTCGATCGTCAAGGACCTATCGGTGCGCGTGATGCGCGGCGACAGGATCGGCATCGTCGGCCCCAACGGCAGCGGCAAGACCACGCTCGTCAACCTTCTCACCGGCACGCTGGCGCCGGACAGCGGCACGGTGCGGCTCGGCGCCAACCTGGCCGTGGCGAGCCTCGACCAGGGCCGCGAGAGCCTGGACCCCAACTGGACGCTGAGCGAGGCGCTGACCGGCGGCCGCGGCAACACCGTCACGGTAGGCGGCCAGACCAAACACGTCATCGGCTACATGCAGGATTTCCTGTTCTCGCCGCAGCAGGCCCGCACCGCGCTCAGCGCGCTCTCGGGCGGCGAGCGCGGCCGTCTGATGCTGGCGCGCGCGTTGGCAAAGCCCTCCAACCTGCTGGTGCTGGACGAGCCGACCAACGACCTCGACCTCGAGACATTGGATGTGCTGGAGGAGATGCTCGCCACCTATGCCGGCACGGTCCTCCTGATCAGCCACGACCGCGACTTCCTCGATCGCGTGGTGAACGTGGTGCTGGCGCCCGACGGCAACGGCCGCTGGATCGAGTACGCAGGCGGCTACTCCGACATGCTGGCGCAACGCGGTGCCGACCTGGCAGGGAGGTCGCTACTGCAGAAGGCCAGGACCGCCCCAACCGCAAAGAGCGCGCCGGCGCCTGCACCTGCGCAGGCACCCAAGCGCAAGCTCAGCTTCCACGAGAAGCACGCGCTCGAAGCGCTGCCCAAGGAAATCGCGGCGCTGCAGGAACGCATCGAGGGCCTGCACCAGCGGCTGGATGATCCCGCCTTCTACGCACGCGATCCCAAGGCCTTCGCCGAGGCGGCCGAGGCGCTGGCAACCGCGCAGTCGCAGCTAGTCGCGGCGGAGGAGAAATGGCTGGAGCTCGAGCTGCTGCGCGAGGAGATCGCCGGCGGCTGACGGCAGTGCAATCAGCCTGCCAACGGGAACTCGATCAAGGCTTCGCCAGTGGCGACCGGTTCGCCCCGCTGGTTGCGCACCACCACATCGATCACCACCCAGCGCGCCTTGGCGCTCGAGGTCTTGCTCTTGATGGTGCCCGTGGGCTGGATGCTGTCTCCAGGCTTCACCGGTTTGATCCAGCGGGTCTCCAGGCGGCGGTGGATGGCGCCCCGTGGATAGGCCCAGTCGGTCAGCATGCGCGTGATGAGGCCGAAGTTGGTCATGCCGTGCATGATGACCCCGCCGAAGCTGGTGTTGCCGAACTCGCCCTTCATGTAGTCGTCGTCGAGGTGCAGCGGATTGTAGTCGAGCGAGCCGTCGCAGAAGGCGCGGATGCTATCGCGCGTGACATCGAACCTGGGGCCCTCGATGCGGGTGCCAGGAGTTCAAGGTGTCGTAGGTCAAGGTGTCGTAGCTCGCCGGCATGACTCGCACCCTCACTTCGGCCGGATGGTCCAGCCGCGGCCGGAGCAGATGACCTGGCCCTGCTGGTTGAAGAGGACGTTGTCGTGCACCACGAACAGCCGATCCTTCTTGACGAACTTGTCGAGCGCACGGGCCTGCAGCGTAATGGTGTTGCCTGGGCGGGCCGGGATGTTGTAGCTCCAGGACTGCCCGGCATTGACGGTACCCGGGCTGCGCATCCAGTCGTCGGCCGGCGTGCAGGCGAACATCAACAGGATGTGGATCGAGGGCGGTGCGATGAGCCCGCCGTAAGGCGTGGCGCGGGCGTAGGCCTCGTCGAAGTAGAGCGGGTGAGTGTCGCCGACGGAGCGGCAGTAGCGGTGGATGGCCTCCAGCGTCAGCACGTAGGGGACGGTCTTGCGCGGCTCGCCCGGGACGATGTCGTCCCAGGTCTTTCGCCGCTCAGCGTCCTTCCAGAAATCGGTCTCGAATGCCGGCTCGCTCACGTCGTCTCCCTGGTCACTGTTGGTAGTTCAGCCTGAGCCCCGGCCGTTCCCACTCGAACGCGACCAGCTTGCCCAAGCCGGACAATGTCACGTAGGCCGTCCTGAGGTCTGGCCCGCCGAAGCAGATGTTGGTGGTGAGCGGGTCGGGCATCGGAATGTGCCGCACGCTCTTGCCGTCGGGGCTGAACACCGTGATGCCGCCGTTGATCAAGGTCGCCACGCAGATGTCGCCGGCGCTGTCGACGGCGAGGCTGTCGAAGCGCTGGTAGCCGCCCGGACAGCCGAGGAAGCGCGCGCCGTTGACAGAAGGCCAGCCCTCGCGCTTCGCAACGCCGGGCTCCACAATGTCCATCGCCCACAGCCTTCCCGACTCCGTCTCGGCGAAGTAGAGCGTGCGTCCGTCGGGCGACAGCCCGCAGCCGTTGGGCGTGATCGAGGGAAACGCAACCGGCCGGATCAGGCTGCCGTCGGCCTTGGCGTAGTAGACGGCGCCGCGATCCATGTCCCGCGGCCGGCTCTTGCCGAGGTCGGTGAAGTAGAAGCCGCCGTGCGCATCGAACACCAGGTCATTGGGCCCTTTCAGGGGGTGGCCGTCGCAGTGGGTGTAGAGCGTCTCGATCTTGCCCGATGCCGGGTCCACCCGCTCGATGCGGCCGCCCGAGTAGTCCTCAGCCTGCCCGGTCGGGATCAGCCCGATGTTGGGCAGCTCGCGCCAGGTAAACCCGCCGTTGTTGCAGATGTAGACCTTGCCGTCCGGGCCGATGGCGGCGCCGTTGGGCCCGCCCGTGTGTTGCGACACGGTTGTCTTGGTGCCGTCGGCAGCGACGCGTGTCAGCCGCGCGGCCTCGATCTCCACCAGGAGCACAGAGCCGTCGGCAAGCGCCACAGGCCCTTCGGGAAAGCGCAGCCCTGCTGCTACCGCACGTATGTCTTGGCCCGTCATCTGCCTTGGCTTCCGTCCCGGCCGCGGCCGGCCGCGGCATAGTTAACCACCTCTTAGTGCCTTTTCCCTAGCCTGCCGTTGCGGGGCGGCGGTGCCGGGCCTGCAAGGTATTCTGTTGCGTATGAGGGTCTGCGCCGGCCGATGGGGCTTTTCGATCCATCATTGTCACCTGGCGGCGGCGCGCCTGCGAACGGCCGTGGCACTGCGCGTGGCCCCTCCCTGGAGTTTCGGCTCCTGATCCTGGGGCCCATCTATCTCGCCGCCATCGTCGGCGCGGTGCTCGCCGGCTTCTTCGTCTACTACACGACCACAATTCCAAATCCGATGGCGCTGCGCCAGAAGGAAAACGCACCGATCGTGCGCATCCTGGCCCGCGACGGCTCGGTGTTGGCCGAACGCGGAGGTGCTGCGCCCTACATACCGATCGATCTGCTGCCGCGGCATCTCATCGATGCCGTGCTGGCCATCGAGGACCGGCGCTTCTTCTCGCATCGCGGCGTGGACCCCACCGGCCTCGGCCGCGCGATCCTCACCAACCTCAAGGCAGGCCGCGTGGTGCAGGGCGGCTCGACGATCACCCAGCAGCTCGCCAAGAACGTGTTCCTGAGCTCGGAGCGCACGCTCCTCCGCAAGCTCGAGGAGCTGGTGCTGGCGCTGTGGCTGGAGTTGCGTCTGAGCAAGCCCGACATCCTCGAGCTCTACCTCAACCGCGTGTATTTCGGCGCCGGAGCATACGGCGTGGAATCCGCCGCGCGGCGCTTCTTCAACAAGGGCGCGCAGGAGGTGACGATGGCGGAGGCCGCCGTGCTGGCCGGCCTCTTGAAGGCGCCCTCCAAATACTCGCCCGCCTGGAACCCGGCGCTCGCCCGCGAGCGGGCGCAAGGCGTGCTCGCCAAGATGGTGGAGGCAGGCTTCGTCTCGCCGATCGACGAGGCGCTCAACTCGGCAGCCGCGGTGCGCTTCGCCGAGCCGCAAGTCATGCGCGGGGAGACCGGCGTCGAGTATGCCGTCGACGCGGTGCTCGATCGCCTGCCCGATCTGATCGCCGGCAACGACCGCGAGATCATCGTCGAGACCACCATCGACCGCGGCCTGCAGCGGCGCGCGCAGCAGATCGTGCACGATCTGCTCGCCACCGACGGGCGCAGCTTGGATGCGAGCCAGGCGGCGATGGTGCTGCTCGATATGGAGGGCGGCATCACCGTGCTGGTGGGCGGCCGCTCCTATGGCGAGAGCCAGTTCAACCGTGCGCTCCGAGCCCGGCGTCAACCGGGCTCCTCCTTCAAGCCGTTCGTCTATCTGGTGGCGCTGGAAGCGGGCCTGACGCCCGACAGCATCGTCCACGACCTGCCGGTCATCACCAAGGGCTGGAGCCCCAGCAACGATGACGGGCGCTATCGCGGCGCCATGACGTTGCGCGACGCGCTGGCGCGCTCGATCAACACGGTTGCCGTGCGCCTCAACATGACGCACGGGCCGCGCAAGACCGTGGAGGCCGCACACCGGCTGGGCATCAGCTCGGAGCTGCGCCCCGACGCGTCGCTGGCGCTCGGCACCTCGGAGGTCACGCTTCTCGAGCTCACCGGTGCCTACGGTGCCTTCGCCAACGGCGGCAGGCGCCTTGCGCCCCATATCATCAGGCGCGTGCGCACCAGCTCTGGCCGCACACTCTACGAGCGCGCTCCGGCCGTCCCGCGCATCGTGCTCGCCGAGCGGCACGCCGGCGCCATCAACGACATGCTGAACGCGGCGCTGATCTCAGGGACCGGCAAGCGCGCCGCGCTGCCCTTGCATCCGGCCAGCGGCAAGACCGGCACCACGCAGGAGTATCGCGACGCCTGGTTCGTCGGCTACACCGCGCACCTGGTCGGCGGCGTCTGGGTCGGCAACGACGATCGCCACCCCATGAACCGCGTGATGGGGGGCAATCTGCCGGCCAGGCTGTGGCACGCGGTGATGATGCTGGCGCACGAAGGCCGCACACCGACCGCGCTGCCAGGCACGATGCCGACCGCTCCGCTGGCTCCGGCGGCTGCGGGTGCGGTGCCCAAAACCGGCGACCAGGCCGCAACAGCCCCGCCGCCCATGGATCCCGCCTTTCTCGAGCGCGCGCTTGGCGATGACGGAGGCTGGGAAGCGACGGTCACGCCTGCGCCCGGCAAGCCGGCAGCCCGTTCCTCATGGTTGGACCGGGCAACAGGACGTATCCGCCGTTTGATGGCAGGCCCGCCCGGCTGAGATTGGCTACGCGCTCCGCATGCAAACTGCGGTTGCGAGCCGGCGGACGCGAGGCTCAGGGCGTCGCGCCGTAGCGGTGCAGATCGGCGCCGTTGTTGCGCAGCCAGCGCTTGGCTTCCTCCAGCTTCGGCATGCAGCGCGCCACGTGCCTCCAGAACCTGGGCCCGTGGTTCATCTCGATGAGGTGGGCAACCTCATGCGCGGCGACGTAGTTGAGCACGTGGCCGGGAGCCAAGATGAGCCGCCAAGAAAAGGCCAGCAGACCGCCGGCCGTGCACGAGCCCCAGCGGCTCGTCTGATCGCGCAACGTGATCCTGCGCGCCTTGACGCCGAGGCTGCGGGTGTGAAGTGCGACGCAGGCTTCCAGATCCACCCGCGCCTGCTCGACGAGCCAGTCCTTCAGCCGACGCGGCGCGTGCTCGAGCCGGCCCGACACGTTGAGGCGAGGCGTGCCGCTGCCGGACTGCTCGATCTCGACGACAGACCTGGCCCGCTCGGGGCCCGCAAAGCAGACACGATGGGGACGCCCGCGCAGCGGGATCTTGCAGCCGTCGGCGAACGGCACCGGCTCGGGCACCCGCGTGAGGCGCTCGCGCACCCAGTCGAGATTGCTTCTGAGAAACTTGTCGGCCTCTTCCAGCCTGCTCTCGGCCGGCACCGTGACAATGACCGCCCGCTTGGTCTTGCTCACTCTCAGCGTCAGGCGACGTGCCGCCGGATGCCGCCGCACCTCAATGGGCGCACCCAGTGCTTCCAGTTCAAATGCGCTCTTGACGGATTTCCTTGTCCCTCTGCCCGTCGGCATTCTGTGCCCTCCTGCAAGCCCAGCTTGCGTACCCGATGTGACCGCTGCACGCCGCAAACACGCCAACACCCGATTGCTGGAGTAGCAAATTTTTGCGGAAGCGGTCAGTAGCCATCGACTCACCTTCAGTAGAGAAGACAGAGCCATGTGGCGACGGTGCGACAGATGGGCAGGCGATTCCGAGTTTTCAGGCGTAGCGGGCGAAGGTGAATGCCAGCGCCTCCAGCTCCTGCTGCTTCCTGCGCCCGCCGCGCGGCATCGTCGCCATATGCTCGAGCTGGGCGATGCTGAGGCTGGGATGGGCGCAGGGATCGTGGGCGCGCATGAAGTGGGTCATGCGCGGGGCGATTTCCGAGCGGAACCGGCTGCCGTTGAACACACCATAGTGGCCGACGCCCGGACACTCGAAATGGACCTTCCGCTCCGGCGGCACGCCCGTGCACAGATCCTGCGCCACTTGGCACTGCCCCGTGCCCGTGATGTCGTCGAGCTCGCCCTCGACCGTCATCAGCGCCGGGCGGACGATGGCAGCGGGATCGACGGAGCGGCCGCGATGCGTCATCAGCCCGCGCGGCAGCAAGTGCTGGACGAACACGGTGTCGACCGTCTGCAGATAGAACTCGGCCGTCAGATCCATGACGGCCAGATACTCGTCGTAGAACTGGCGGTGCTTCTCCGCCGAGTCGCCGTCGCCGCGCACCAGGTGATTGAACATGTCCTTTTGCGCCTGCATGTGCCGGTCGAGGTTCATGGTCATGAAGCCCGACAGCTGCAGGAAGCCAGGGTAGACCTGCCGGCCGCGGCCCGGACGCGACCATGGCACGTTGGTGATCACGTTGCGGCGGAACCAATCCGTGCCGCGCTCCTCAGCCAGCCTGTTGACCACGGTCGGATTGATGCGCGTGTCGATCGGCCCTCCGGCCAGCATCAGCGACAGCGGCACGCAAGGGTCGCCGTCGGCCTCCATCAGCGCGGTGGCGGCCAGCACCGGAACGGAAGGCTGGCACACGGCGAAGACATGCACATCGCCGCCGAAGAAGCGCAGCATATCCATCGTCACGTCGATGTAGTCGTCGAGATCGAACCGGCCCTCGGAGAGCGGCATTTCGCGCGCGTCTTGCCAGTCGGTGATGTAGACGTCGTGATCGGGCAGAAACGTCTCGACCGTGCCGCGCAGCAGGGTCGCGAAGTGCCCAGACATCGGTGCGACGAGCAGCAGGCGCGGATGGGTGGCGGCCCGGGCCGGATCGATGTCGCGCTTGAAGTGCACCAGGCGGCACGCAAGGTGCTCCCACACCACCTCCTCGGTCACGCGCACGGGTGTGCGGTCGATCAGCGTCTGGGTGATGCCGAACGTGGGCTTGGGGTAGCGGCGGGTGGCGCGCTCGAACACCTCGCAGGCGGCGATCGTGTTGCGGCCGAACTCCGTGTGGGTCCAGGGATTGAACGGATTGAAGAACAGGCGAAGGGAATCCGCAGCGATCCGTGCCGGCCGCACGGCAGCGCGGCTAAGCTCGTACCAGTGATAGAGCACGGAAGTGTCCCCCGCTGTTGCTCTCCGGACGCCTTCCAGCGTCCTCGGTGGACCGCGGTACGGTCCTTGGCCCGAAAAGCAGCCCAGGCATCGGGAACTCACAAGAGCATATCATTGATTCGTCAAAAAGATTTAAAGAGAGTGCCTGCACTACAACAGCCTCGCCAGGCGCTCGGCCATCGCATCGGCATTGGTGGTATGCGTGAAGTGCGTGCGGTAGGCGCCGTCCGGCCCCATGACGTAGATCAGGGACGTATGGTCGAAGGTGTAGCCCGCCGTGGACTTGGGGTCCGCCACCTTCCTAACGTAAACCCGATAGGCCTTGACCACCTCGTCGATCTCCGCAGGAGTGCCGGTCATCCCGATCAGCTGCGGATGAAAACTCCCAACATAGCTTGCAAGTTGCTCAGGGGTGTCCCGTTCCGGATCGATGCTGATGAAGATCGGCACGAACCGCTCGGCTTTCGGCCCCAGCTTGTTGAGCGCCTCGGACGCCACCTGCAGGGCCGTCGGGCAAACGTCGGGGCAGAAGGTGAAGCCGAAGAAGACAAGCATGTTGCGGCCGCGGAAATCCTTGTCCGTCACCCGCCGGCTCTTGTGATCGGTGAGCGTGAACGGACCGCCGATCAAAGCCTGCCCGACCGACCGCATGCCGGCAGCCGGCAGCAGCCGCTCCCGCGCCTGCGGGAGCACAGCCAAAGCAGCGGCGGCTCCGACCACGAGGCCGGCAAGGACTACGATCGCCAGCTGCAATCTGTTTGCGAGCACGCCAAGGTCCTCAGGCTCATTCGCCCATCTGCACCAGCGACCCATGCACACGGGCCTGGTGCAGAAAATAGCTGAATGCGGCAAAGCCCAACGCGAAGTAGACGAGGTTGAGCGCGAAGGCCACCGCCATCAGGTGTGCCTGGAAGGTGCCGGTGAGCACGATGGCGCGCAGCCCCTCGAATACGTAGGTGGGAGGAAGCGCCAGCGCAACGGGCTGCAGCCAGCCCGGCAACGTTGTCACAGGGTAGTAGACGCAGCACAGCGGCAGGAAGACGAACGCGATGAGCCACGCAAAGCTCTCCGCGCCCAGACCCCAGCGCAGCACCACGCCGGTCGAGACGAGACCGAGCGACCAGCTCATGATGACGAGGTTGGCAAAGAACGCGGCGAAGGCGATGCCGAGGCTCAGGACGTTGAAGCTGAAGAACAGGTAGGCCATCAGCGCCACGGGCACCATGGCGACGGTCAGCTTGATGAGGCTGACGATGGTGAGCGCGGCAACGAGCTCGGCAGGCCGCAGCGGGCTCATCATCAGGTGGCCCAGGTTGCGCGACCAGACTTCCTCCAGGAACGCGACCGCGAAGCCCAGCTGGCTGCGCACCAGTATGTCCCACAGCAGCACGCCACCGATGAACAGCCCCGCCGCCTTTGCGGCAAGGCCAGTCGTCTGGGCAAGATACGTCTGCAGGAAGCCCCACATCAGCATCTGCACCAGGGGCCAATAGATGAGCTCGGCGGTGCGCGGCCAGGACGAGCGGATCACGTACCAGTAGCGCAGGACCATGCCCCAGATGCGCCCCGCCGATGCGGCAAGGCTCGTCTGCTCGCGCAACGGGCCGGTCGAGGCGAGGCTCATGGGCGCCCATCCGCTTCGTCGCTGCCACGGCGGGCAATGGCCAGAAACACCTCCTCGAGGTTGGTCCGGCCGAAGCGCTGGATCAGCTCCTGCGGCGTCTCGTCGGCGATGATGCGGCCCTTCTCCAGCATGATCACGCGGCTCGCCATGCGCTCGACCTCGGCCATGTTGTGGGAGGCGAGCACGACCGTTGCCGCGTGGTTGCGGCAGTAGTCCTCGAGCTTGCTGCGGACCCAGTCGGCGGTGTCGGGGTCCAGCGACGCGGTAGGCTCGTCCAGCAGCAGCAGCTCCGGCGTGTTGATCAGCGCCTTGGCGAGACTGACCCGGGTCTTCTGGCCCGCGGACAACTTGCCGTAGGGCCGGTCGAGCAGATCGGCAAGCCTGAGCTCAAGGGCGACCTCCGCCACGCCGGCCTTGAGGTCGCGCAAGCCATAGAGCCTGCCGAACACCTCCAGGTTCTGCCGCACGCTGAGCCGCATGGGCACGTCGACGTAGGGGCTCTCGAAGTTCATGCGGTGCAGGACCTTGTGGCGCTCCTTGGCCATGTCGACGCCGAACACGCGCGCCTCGCCCGAGGTCGGCACCACTAGCCCCATGAGCATGGAGATGGTGGTGGTCTTGCCGGCGCCATTGCCGCCGAGCAGGGCGGTGACGGACCCCGCATGCAGCGTGAAATCGATGCCGTCCACGGCTACGACGTCGCCGTAGGTCTTGCGCAGGGCGCGCACGGACACCGGGAAAGCTGCGCCGCCGTTGGTCTCCAAGATCGGTTTCTGCATTGGAATGTGGTACCAAATGGCCCGGGCAGGCGCCCTCGTGGCGCCGGGTTCCGCAGCCGAGCGACAGCCGTCCTCTGTCTGTTGCCCATATCTGGAGCACCGCCAGGCCGGGCGCAAGGCTTGCACAAGCTCCGTGGACACCTTCATGCGCACTTTGAGGAGCGATGCCCCAATCGGCGCGGCCCTGGCGGGAGGACAGCGAAAGCCGCCTGCGGCTGCAGACGGCGGTGCGCCTGCGCTGGTTCGGCGTCGCCGGCCAGCTGGTCACCGTCTGCTACGTGTATTTCGTCCTCGGCTTCAACTTCGACATCGGGATCTGTCTGGCGCTGATCGCGCTGACGGCCTGGCTCAACGTGTTCTTTCGCCTGCGCTACCCGATGCGCACGAGGCTCGGCACGGCATTCGCTACGGCACTGCTCGCCTACGACATCGTGCAGCTGGCGGCGCTCCTCTACCTGACCGGCGGAATCGAGAATCCGTTCGTGTTTCTAATAGTTGCGCCAGTCACCGTTTCGGCCGCGACGCTGCCGCCGCGCAATACGATTGCGCTTGGCGTGCTGGCTGCCGGTGCCACGATCATGCTCGTCTACTGGTACCGGCCGCTGCCCTGGTACACGCGAGGGGGCTTCGAGCTACCGATCCTCTACAATCTCGGTGTGCTGGCCTCGGTGCTCGCCGGCACCGTGTTCCTTGCGCTCTATGTGTGGCGGCTCGCCAAGGAAGCGCGGCAGATGAGCGACGCGCTCGCCGCCACCGAGATGGTGCTGGCGCGCGAGCAGCAGCTGCATGCGCTCGACGGCCTCGCGGCAGCCGCAGCCCACGAGCTCGGCACGCCGCTGTCGACCATCGCGGTCGTAGCCAAGGAGCTGGCCCGCGCCGCGCCCAAAGACGGGCATTTGGCCGAGGACATAGCCTTGCTGCAGAGCCAGGCCGAGCGCTGCCGCGAGATCCTCAAGAAACTTACCCGCGAGCCAAAGGAGCCCGATCCCCTGCACGCGCGCATCAGCGTCAGAGAGCTGATCGAGGAAGCGGCGGCTCCCTATCAAGGGTTCAACGCGGAGATCGTCATCAGGGCGGGCCCCGAGCCCGGCACGAATGCCGGCGCAGGCCGCGAGCCTGTGGGTGAACGGCGCCCGGGCGTCATCTACGGGATCGCCAATCTGGTCGAGAATGCGGTCGATTTTGCGCGCCAGCGGGTGGAGATAACCGCCACGTGGACGGCCCGCGAGGTGGCGATCTCCATCGCCGACGATGGGGCCGGGATTCCGCCCCCGGTCCTCGATGCGCTGGGCGAGCCCTACGTCACCACGCGGCCTGCGGTGCCGACGGGCCTCCCTCCGGACTCAGAGCCTTCGGGCATGGGCCTCGGCTTCTTCATCGCCAAAACGTTGCTGGAGCGATCCGGGGCCGCTGTTTCGCTCGAAAACAATGGGCCGCTCGGAGGAGCCGTGGCCATCGTCAGCTGGCGGCGGGAAGTGTTCGAAGGGCGGGCGACATCGCCGGCCGAGCGTGCGGTGGGCGCCGGTGGAACCCCCAACGGCAGAGCTGGTATACGGAATTTACCTTAGAAATCGGGGCGCAGGACCTCTATTTCGTTCGTCTTTACAAGGCTTGGGCCCCGGATGGCTAATCGCTATAATCCAGGGCGCGTAGGAGGCACTGCATTGGGCGAAGATCTCACTTTCAAACCCGACGAGCTGCCGGAGGACCGTTCTCTGGTGCTGGTCGACGATGATCGCGCCTTCGCCCAGCGGCTGGCCAAGGCCATGGAAGGGCGCGGCTTCGAGGTGCGCACGGCGCACTCGGTCGCCGAGGGCCTGGCCCTGATCCATGCCCGGGCGCCGGCCTTTTCCGTCGTCGACATGCGGCTAGAGGACGGCAACGGCCTCGACGTGGTGGCGGAGCTGGCGCGCGTGCGCCCGCAGGCGCGTACCATCGTGCTGACCGGCTACGGGAATATCGCCACCGCCGTCTCCGCCGTGAAGCTCGGCGCGGTCGACTATCTCGCCAAGCCGGCCGACGCCGACGATGTGACGGACGCGCTTCTTGCCCCCCATGACGAGAAGGCGCCGCCGCCAGAGAATCCGATGTCGGCCGACCGCGTGCGGTGGGAGCACATCCAGCGCGTCTACGAGCTGTGCAACCGCAACGTTTCCGAAACGGCGCGGCGGCTCAACATGCACCGCCGCACGCTGCAGCGTATTCTCGCCAAGCGAGCGCCCAAGTGATGGCCGCAGGCCGTCACTTGTTGAGCAGCGTTTCGAACCCACCCTCAGGATCAATCGCCGCCTGCAGCCGCCAGGCTGCCGTGTGCACGAGGCGCAGCGTCATGGCCTTGCGGCGCGCCCCGGCGAGCTTGTGCTCGGGTGCATCGCGCACGATCTCCCCGCCGTAGCGGTCGGCAACGATGATGCCGGTATCGGCGGGCAAGATTTCGCGCGGGAATTCGGGCGCCACCGCAAAGAACAGCCGATCACAGAAATCGCGGTACTCGGGCCACTTCCCGTCAGTACGGAAGTCCTCGACGGATGATTTTATCTCCACGATCCAGATTTCGCCGCCAGCGCCGACGGCGGCCAAGTCGGCACGCCGCCCGTTGGCCAACGAGACTTCGGCCACGGCCGCCATTGCGTGCCGGCGCAGCAGGCGGGCCACACCGCGGCAAATATCGGACGCCTGCGTCGACTGGCGGCCATCTTTGGGCACCGCAAGCTGAGCTGATGTCTGGGCCATCGAAGCGATACTGGACAGGTTGGCGGGAGCTCAAGACCTCGGCACGTGGACCAGACCGGGCTAGATTTGCTAAGCCTGTCGTCGCGTGCCCTCGGTCAGCGATCAGGTAGCTTAGCACATGTTTTTCAAGCGTTCGCAGCCCGGTATCCCCAACAGCGCACCAGTCCGCGCCAACGGCGAGGTGACAACGGTTGCCGCCAGGCCACAGGCGCTGGAGGCCGCCGAGCTGCGCCACGCCGTCAACCCGGCCACGCTGGGGTTCAAAACTACCGACGAGCTGCTGCCCGTCACCGGGCTGATCGGCCAGGAGCGTGCACTCAAGGCCATTCAGTTCGGCAGCGACATCAAGAGCCACGACTTCAACGTGTTCGTGCTCGGACCACCGGCCTCGGGCAAGTCGACAGCAGTCAGGGCCCACCTCGGTCCGAAGGCGGCGCAAGCTCCCCCGCCGCCCGATTGGGCCTACGTCTACAACTTCGAGAACCCCAACCGTCCGAAGGCGCTGAAGCTGCCGCACGGGCGCGCCAAGGCCCTCGCCAAGGGAATGATCGAGGCACTCGACGAGTTGCGCGGCGTGCTGCCGGCCCGCTTCGAGAGCGAGGATTACCAGGTGCGCCGCCGCGCCATCGACGAGCAGTTCCGCTCCGGCAACGAGGAGGCGCTGGAAGGGCTGAGCAAGAAGGCGCAGTCCCAGAACATCGCCCTATTGCGCACGCCCAGCGGCTTCGCCATGGCGCCCATGCACGAGAGCAAGGTAGTCAAGCCCGAGGTGTTCAACGCGCTGCCCGAAGCCATGCGCCGCGACGTGGAGAACAAGATCGCCGCGTTGGAGAAGGAGCTGGGCCAGGTGCTGGAGCGGTTCCCGAGAACCGAGAAGAAGCGCCGGGCCCAGCTGAGCGAGCTCAACGAGGAGGTCGCCAAGGCCGCGATCCGCGATGCGCTGGTAGACCTGCATACCTCCGTGAGCGACATCCCCCAAGCTGCGGCCTATCTGGAGGCCGCGGGCGCCGACATGGTGCGCAATGTCGGGCTGTTCCTCGCGACCGGCGAGGAGGAGAACGCGATCGTCAGGCAGCCGGTCGACACCGCGCGCGACCCGCGCTTCCGCCGCTACATGGTCAATGTCATGGCGGCGAACGGTGAAGGCGGATCGGGGCGTGCGCCGCTGGTGGAGGAGGTCAACCCCACCTACGGCAACCTGGTCGGGCGGGTGGAGCACATTGCCCAGATGGGCACGCTGGTGACGGACTTCTTGCTCATCAGGCCTGGCGCGCTGCACAAGGCCAACGGCGGCTATCTGTTGCTCGATGCACGCCGGCTGCTGCTGTCCCCGTTTGCCTGGGAAGCCTTGAAGCGGGCCATCAAAGCCCAAGAAATCCGGGTCGAGCAGCCGATGGAGGCAGCCGGCCTGATGTCGACGCAGTCGCTGGACCCGGAGCCCATTCCGCTCGACATCAAGGTGGTGCTGTTCGGCGATCGCGAGCTCTACTACATGCTGGCGGCTCTCGACCCGGACTTCTCGCGCATGTTCAAAGTGCAGGCGGACTTCGACGACAGCATCAAGCGCTCGTCGGAGAACGACAATGCCTACGCGCGCTTCATCGCCTCGGTGGTCAAGGAGCACGGGCTGAAACCAGTCGATGCGGCAGGCGTGGCGCGCATCATCGACCAGGGTGCCCGCCTTGCCGACGACCGCGAGAAGGTGTCGCTCGAGCTCGGGCGCATCGCCGACATCGTGCGCGAGGCCGACTACTGGTCGGGCCAGGCCAAGCGCAAGATAACGACACGGCAAGACGTGGCCCGTGCCGTGGAAGAGCAAATCCAGCGCGCCGACCGGCTGCGCGATCGCTCGCAGGAGACCATCAACCGCGGCATCGTGATGGTCGACACGGAAGGCGCGCAGATCGGGCAGATCAACGGCCTCTCCGTGCTGCAGCTCGGCTCCTTCGCGTTCGGGCGGCCGAGCCGCATCACGGCCCGCGTGCGGCTGGGCTCGGGCCGCGTGATGGACATCGAGCGGGAGGCCAAGCTCGGCGGGCCGCTGCATTCCAAGGGCGTGATGATCATGTGGGGGTTCCTGGCCGGCCGCTACGCGCTGGAGGTGCCCCTGGCGCTGGCCGCCACGCTGGTCTTCGAGCAGTCCTATGGCGGCGTCGACGGCGACAGCGCCTCTTCGGCAGAGCTGTACGCCCTGCTGTCGGCGCTGGCCGAGGTGCCGATCAAGCAGGCGCTGGCGGTGACGGGCTCGGTCAATCAGCATGGCGAGGTGCAGGCGATCGGCGGCGTCAACGAGAAGATCGAGGGCTTCTTCGACATCTGCCAGGCGCGCGGGCTCAACGAGGAGCAAGGCGTGCTGATCCCGAAATCCAACGTGCAGCACCTGATGCTGCGCGAGGATGTGGTCGAGGCCGCGAAAAACGGGCAGTTCGCCATCTATCCGGTCGGCAGCATCGACGAGGGCATCGAGATATTGACCGGCGTCAAGGCGGGCGAGCGGGCAGCGGATGGACGCTTTCCGGCAGGCACGCTCAATCGTCTGGTGGAAGACAAGCTCAAGATGTTCGCAGAACGCGGCCGCGGCTTTGCCAAGATCGGTGAGCAGGCCGAGACGTCGAAGGATCCGTCATGATCGCGCATGTCGCGCAAACCGGAGAAGACCGCGGCAGGGTGGTGCTGCACCTGAAATCGGGCCGCCCGAACGCCATCGCGCTGGAGGCGGCCGTGCGCGTCGCTCAAGCCTTCGGCTCCGACCTCGAGAGCATCTTCGTGGAGGACGAGCAGCTGTTCGACTGCGCGGCCTACGGCTTCGTGCGCGAGGTGTCGTTCTCCGGGACGCGGAGCCGCGCCATGTCGCTCGACGGCATGATGCGCGACCTGCATCTCGCGGCGCAGGGCGCACGGCGCCAGGTCGAGGCCATTGCGCGCAGGGCGGAGGTGCCGCTGCGCTGCCGGGTGGTGCGCGACGAGCCCCTGCGGGCGCTGTCGATCGCGTGCGCAGAGACGGGGCCGTGGAACGTGGTGGCGCTGGGCGAGCCGTTCTCGGGTGGCACCGGCGCCACGCTGAGGCAGGTGATGACGGAGGTGGCAGGCTCCACCGGGCTCATTGCGGTCGGGCCCAAGGCGCAGCGCGTCACCGGAGAGATCGTGGTGGCCTTGGAGGACATCGCCCAGCTGTCTGACATGCTGCGTGCGGCAGAGCGGCTCGCCGCGCTCGACGGCGCCGAAATCGTGCTGCTACTGATAGCCGCGGACGAGGAGCATCTTTTGCAGATGGACGGGGAAGCGCGCCTGGTGGTCGAGGCCCGGGAAGGCGTGCGCATTCAGTGGGCTGCGGTGGCGCGGGGCCAGGCAGCAGTGATTGCCGAGACGCTGCGGCGGCTCAAGGGCGGCATGATAATCTGCCAGTTCGGCGGCCTGGTCGTGCCCGACGAAGGCGATCTGCGCCCGCTGGCCTCGGTGCTCGAATGCCCGCTGTTCCTCGTGCGCTAGGGGACGAAGCCGGTTTTTCGCGGCGGTAGCGATGCCGTGGTATACTAGAACAGTTGGCGTATTGGCAGCGGGGACCGCCACCGTGCTTTCTCGGGCAACGGAACTCTGGCTGCGGGTCGGGGAGTTGCTCGACGCCGCGACCGCCCGGGTGTTGGTGCGACGGGCGGAGCTGACCGCCGCGCTGGCTTTGACGGCGGTCTACGTCATCGCCGGCGGACTGTCCTTGCGCATGGCTTTGATCGGGCTTGTCGCGGCATTGGCGGTGGCCGCCGTCTGGCCGAGCGACGAGCTTGGCACCGGGATCGGCGCGCGCGCCCTTGGGCATTCCGGTGCGGACTCCGAACGGCTCTGGCGCATGGTAATCGATGCCGTGCCCGAGCCCGCCGTCGCCCTCAACGCCAACGCCCGTATCATCCATGCCAATCGCCTGACGGAAGAGCAGTTCGGCGCACGCCGGCACGGCGGGCACATCGCCTCCATGAGCCGGGCGCCGGAGCTGCTGGCAGCGGTGGAGGATGCCTTGCAGTCGCGGCAACCTCGCGCGGTCGAGGTGCAGGCCCGGGTGCCGGTGGAGCGACGCCTGCTGGCCACCATGGTGCCGCTGGAGCACTCGCCGACGGCTTCCGGGGCGCCTTCTCTCCTCATCACGTTTCGCGACCTCACCGAGCAGGATCGGCTGGCCCGCATGCGCGCCGACTTCGTCGCCAACGCCAGTCACGAGCTGAGAACCCCGCTGGCCTCCCTCAAAGGCTACGTTCAGACGCTGCAGGGAAAGGCCAAGGACGACGCAGACGCGCGGGCGCGCTTCCTCACGATCATGGAAGAGCAGGCCGAGCGCATGTCGCGCCTGGTGGACGATCTGCTGTCGCTGAGCCGCGTCGAGATGCGCGAGCACCTGCCGCCTGCGGACGACGTCGACCTGGGCCCGATCCTGAGGGAGGTTGCGCAGGCCCTCGAGCCGGTGGCGACCCGCGCCGGCATAACCCTCAACTTGTCTGCCAGCGAAGGCGAAATGGTGGTGCGCGGCGACGCCGACGAGCTCACCCAGGTGTTTCAGAACCTGATCCACAACGCCATCAAGTACAGCCACACCGGCGGCAAGGTTGAGATCGTGCTGCGGCGCGAGCCGGCGACATCGGGCCGCCGCCCGGGCCTCAGGGTGGACGTGGTCGACGACGGGCCGGGCATCCCGCCGCAGCACCTGCCACGGCTCACCGAGCGCTTCTATCGCGTTAACGCGGCGGCAAGCCGCCAGAAGGGCGGCACCGGGCTCGGCCTTGCCATCGTCAAGCACATCCTCAATCGCCACCGTGGCGAGCTGATCATCAGCTCGACGCTCGGCCAGGGCTCGACGTTCTCGGTGCTGCTGCCGTCCCTGACTGGGTAGAGCGGGCACGCGGGGCTGGCCGCCGCGCTTGTCCGCCGACGCTTGGGATCGGCCCGATGCCAATTGATCTCGGGGCTCAAGGAGGACTAAACCATCGTCACTTGCTAAGGCTTTACCGAGCGGCAGCGGACCGCCAAAGAGCTGCAATAGTCGACTGACCCACTTCGTTCTCGGCTGACTGCCAGCGCAAGGGACCACGCATGCACGAGCACATCGTCAAGTCGTTCGACCAGGAACTGGAACTGCTCGACAAGATGGTCGCGCAAATGGGCGGCCTGGTGGAGCAGCAACTGGCACAGGGCTTCGACGCCCTGGAGAAGCGCGATCCGGAACTCGCGACCGCCGCGGTCGGCAGCGACACCTCCGTCGACCGCATCGAGCGTGACATCCAGGAGCTGACCATCCAGATGATCGCGCGGCGCCAGCCGATGGCCAACGATCTGCGCCATATCATGACCGTGCTGAAGATCGCCGGCGACCTGGAACGCATCGGCGATCTCAGCAAGAACATCGCCAAGCGGGCGCTCGCCATTTCGGGTGAGAACCGTCCAAAGCCCCTGATGACGGGGCTGCGGCACATGGTGGAGCTGGCGCTCAAGCAGCTCAAGGACGTGCTCGATGCCCTCACCGAGCGCGACGCCGACAAGGCGGACGCCGTGTGGCGCCACGATGAGCGCATCGATTCCATGTACAATTCGCTCTTTCGCGAGCTGCTGACCTACATGATGGAGGACCCGCGCAACATCGGCCTCTGCACGCATCTGCTGTTTGCGGCCAAGAACATCGAGCGCATCGGCGATCACAGCACCAACATCGCCGAGAACGTGCACTACCTGGTGCACGGCAAGGCGCTGGGCGACGTGCGGCCCAAGAGCGACGATACGTCCTCGACGCTCATTCGCAAGGAGTGACGGGGTCACTGCGTGAAAGAGTCCGCGCCGCATATTCTGGTCGTGGAGGATGAGCCGCCGCTGGCGGAGCTCATCCGCTACAACCTCGAGGCCGAGGGGTACCGCGTGGCGGTGGCGCCCGACGGCGAGCAGGCCGAGGTGCTGATCGCCGAGGACAGCTTCGATCTCGCCGTGCTCGACTGGAAGCTACCCGGCATCTCGGGGCTGGAGCTGTGCAGGCGCCTGCGCCACCGCGAACTCCACGCGTGGCCTCCCCATACTGATGCTCACCGCGCGCGGCACCGAGGGCGACCGCATCCGCGGGCTCGAGACCGGCGCCGACGACTACGTGGTGAAGCCGTTCTCGGTGCCGGAGGTGGTGGCGCGTGTGAAGGCGCTGCTGCGGCGGGCCTCTCCGCAGCTCGTCTCCGACAAGCTGGAGCGGGGCGACATCGTGCTCGATCGCGCCTCGCACCGGGTCATGCGACGCGCGCGCGAGGTGCGGCTGGGGCCGACCGAGTTCAAGCTGCTCGAGTTCTTCATGGAGAACCCAGGCCGGGTGCTGTCGCGCCAGCAGCTGCTCGACGGTGTGTGGGGGCGCGACGCCTTCATCGACGGACGCACAGTCGACGTGCACGTTGGGCGGCTCAGAAAAGCGCTGATCCGCGGCGCCGACATCGATCCGATCCGCACGGTGCGCGGCGCGGGCTACGCTTTCGACAACAAGGCCGCGTGAAGGCGCGTCGACCGTGCAGTGCAGCCCATCCCCAGGATTCACAAGTTGCACGTCAATCTGTGCTCGGCGAGGCACAGAGCGATTCCCTTTCGCTGGGGAAAGCGCGATGCGCCTTGTCCGCGATTAACGCTGTAGTAATCTCTTCCCGTTGCCTGCGGCCCTCGCGTTTGGTGCGAGTTTGGGGGAACTGCCGCGGCTCGATGCGTAGGGCGTAAGTTGGCGCCCGTTTGTTCCAGTGCGCGTCCGTCAAGTCTCTGTCCAGTAGCGTTGTTCGTCGGCCGGTCTGGCTGCGTTCCGTGTGCTCGTGGAGTGCTCGTTGAACGCTTTTCCAGCCCCGGTCGTGTGGGCCGGATCCTGCGTGCGTTGATCGCCGGGACCCGCCGTAGTTCATTTGCGGGAGAACCAGGGCATGGCCTGGAACGACGACCGGGTAGAACTGCTCAAGAAACTGTGGGCCGACGGGCTGAGTGCCAGCCAGATCGCCGGCCGTCTCGGCGGGGTGACGCGCAACGCCGTGATCGGCAAGGTGCACCGCCTGGGCCTCTCCGGCCGCGCCACCACTTCGCGCATGAAATCGCACCGGCCACGGGTGCGCGCGCAGGCCGCCAAGCGCCTGATGAAGCCGCGCTTTGCCAACGTCGGCAACCCGGCGCTGCGCAATCTCTATCTCGGCGACACCGAGCCCTACGTGCCGCCCGCCGAGGAACTGGTGATACCCCTCCACGAGCGCAAGTATATCCAGACGCTCACCGAAACCTGCTGCCGCTGGCCGATCGGCGACCCGCAGCAGGCCGATTTCCATTTCTGCGGCAAGAAGAAGATCGCGGGCCTGCCCTACTGCGAAGTGCATGCGCGGCGTGCCTTCCAGCCGCCGCAGGCGCGCCGTCGCGACCGCGACTATGCACCGGTGGTGGTGGTCGCCTCCGAGGCGGCGCCGGCCCACGCTTCGAGTGCCGAGGTGACGGCGCCGACGCAGCCCGGGGAAAAGGCTGCCGTGTAACAGAACAACTTTGTCAACGAGGGCGTTGGCAAAGATGCGGGGGGAAGACCGGGAGCGCTGCGGGGTGCAGCTCCCGGTCTTCTTTTTTGGGCAGCATTGACACCTTGCGGCGCGAGCCCCATAAATTCGCTTCATGACCTATCGGACCAACAGCGAGCGACGTGCCGGCGCGGGCACTCTGACGCGGCTGCGATGAAGGACCTCTCCTGGTCCTGACGTCGGCGCCGCGCTGAAGCGCGGCTTTTTTGTTTGCACAGAGCGAGATTGGTCCCATGTCTTCTACCTCAGCGAAGACCCCGAAGCCCGTAGTGAAATCCAAGAAGCAACCGGCCGCCGATGGCCCATCGCCAGCGGTGATGGGCACCTACGCCCGCGCCAATCTGGTGTTCGAGCGCGGCGAGGGTGCCTGGCTCGTCTCAACCGGCGGCGAGCGCTATCTCGATTTTGCAAGCGGGGTGGCGGTCAATGCGCTGGGTCACGCGCATCCGAGACTGATCGCCGCGCTGACCGAGCAGGCCAACAAGGTCTGGCATACGTCCAACCTCTATCGCGTTGCGGGCCAGGAAAAGCTGGCGGAGCGGCTCGCCGAGGTGACGTTCGCCGACCAGGTGTTCTTCTGCAATTCCGGCGCGGAGGCGTGCGAGGGCGCCATCAAGTTGGCGCGGCGCTACCACTACGTGAGCGGACGGCCCGAGCGCTGGCGGCTCGTGACGTTCAAGGGCGCATTCCACGGGCGCACGCTCGCCACCATCGCCTCGGCCGGCAACCCCAAGCACCTGGAGGGCTTCGGCGAGCCCGCCGGCGGCTTCGACATCGTTGCCTTCGGCGATCTCGAGGCGGCGGAGGCGGCCATCGGGCCCAATACGGCCGGCATCATGGTCGAGCCGGTGCAGGGCGAGGGCGGCGTCAACGTTGCGCTCCAACGCCTGGCTCAAGGCGCTGCGCGGGCTTTGCGACAAGCACGGGCTGCTGCTGGTGCTCGACGAGGTGCAGACCGGCATGGGCCGCACCGGCAAGCTGTTCGCGCACGAGTGGGCGGGCTTCACGCCGGACGTGATGGCGGTGGCCAAGGGGCTGGGCGGCGGTTTCCCGATCGGCGCCGTGCTCGCCACCAAGGAAGCGGCCAAGGGCATGGTGGCTGGTACGCACGGGTCGACCTTCGGCGGCAATCCGCTCGCCACCGCGGTCGGCAGCGCCGTGCTCGAGGCCGTGCTGGAGCCGGGCTTCCTGGACCACGTGCAGGCCATGGCGCTGCGCTTCAAGCAGCAGCTGGCGCGCCTCAAGGACGAGTATCCGCACGTGATCGAGGAGGTGCGCGGCAGCGGCCTGCTGACCGGCATCAAGGTCAAGCCGCCGATGGGCGATGTCGTCAACGCCTGCGCGGCCGAGAAGCTGTTGACGGTGGGCGCCGGCGACAACGTGGTGCGGCTGCTGCCGCCGCTCAACGTCACCGAGGCGGAGCTGACCGAGGCCACGCGGCGCCTGGGCCAGGCGCTGGCGCGGTTGCCCAAGCCCGCGTGAGGGATCGCGCGCTGCGATAGGCTCATGCCATGACCCCCCGGCATTTCCTCGACATCGACCGTATCGAGGCCCGCACGCTCCGCCGCATCATCGACATGGCGCGCGCCATGAAGAAGGCCGGCAAGCGCGTGCCGGCCAAGCTGACGCCCGAGGGCATCGTCGACGCGGTGCTGATGCTGATCTTCGAGAAGCCCTCGACGCGCACGCGGGTGTCGTTCGATGTGGCGATGCGCCAGCTCGGCGGACAAGCGATCGCACTCAACCACACCGACTTGCAGATCGGCCGCGGCGAGCCCATATCCGACACCGCCAAGGTGCTGTCGCGCTACGTCGACGCCATCATGGTGCGCGCCAACAAGCACGAAACGCTGACCGAGCTCGCCGAGCACGCCACCGTGCCGGTGATCAACGGCCTCACCGACCGCACCCACCCCTGCCAGATCGTGGCCGATATCATGACCTTCGAGGAGAGGCTGGGACCCATCAAAGGGCGCAAGATCGCCTGGAGCGGCGACGGCAACAACGTGGCGGCATCGTGGATTCAGGCTGCCGCCAGGCTCGGCTTCAAGCTGTCGCTGGCCTGCCCGCCGCAGCTCAACCCCCAGCGGCCGGTGCTGGAGTGGGCCAGGAGCAATGGCGGCGACGTCGAGCTGACCGACGATCCCGACGAGGCTGTGGCGGGCGCGGATTGCGTGGTGACGGACACCTGGGTGTCGATGGGCCAGCAGGAGGAGACGCGCCGGCGCAAGCAGCTGCTGGCACCCTACGCGGTGGATGACAAGCTGATGCGCAAGGCCGCGAAGGGCGCGATCTTCATGCACTGCCTGCCGGCCTACCGCGGCAGCGAGGTGACGGCGTCGGTAATCGACGGTCCGCAGTCGGCCGTGTGGGACGAGGCGGAGAACCGCCTGCACGCGCAAAAGGCCATTCTGGCGTGGTGTCTGGGAGTTGATTGATGCTGACTGCGGAAAGCGACAAAGCGCCAGCCCTGCCGGACGACGATCTCGTCCTGCCGTTCCGCACCGTGAAATCGGATGTGGTGGGCCGCGTCATCCGGCTGGGCCCGGTGGTGGATGCCGTTCTTTCCAGGCACGCCTACCCGGAGCCGGTGAGCCACACGCTGGGCGAGGCCCTGGCGCTGACCGGCATGCTCGGCAGCGCGCTCAAGGACGGCGCCAAGCTCATCCTGCAGACCAAGACCGACGGGCCGCTCGATTTCCTGGTTGCCGACTTCGAGCAGCCGGGCAAGCTGCGCGGCTATGCCAACTTCGACAAGGGTAATGCGGCGCTGGCCGAGGCGCGCGACCGCAGCGACCAGGGTGCCCTGCTGGGCAGCGGCCACGTCGCCATGACCATCGATCCGGGCGGCGGCAGGGACAGCTACCAGGGCATCGTGGCGCTGACCAAGGAGCCGCTGGTGACGGCCGCGCACACCTACTTCCGCCAGTCCGAGCAGCTGCCGACGTTCATCCGCCTGGCGGTGGCGCGGCACTACGGACCCGCGGCCGGCGGAGGCGCGCGGGCGTGGCACTGGCGCGCCGGCGGCCTGATGATCCAGCAGCTGGCACGCGAGGGCGGCAAGCGCGAGCTGGAAGGCGAGGCGCACGATCTGAGCCTCGACGGCGACGACGACGAGAACTGGAACCGCGCGCGCCACCTGGCAGCGACGGTGGAGGACCACGAGCTGCTGGACCCCACGCTGTCGCCGGAGCGCCTGCTCTACCGTCTGTTCCACGAGGAAGGCGTCCGCGTGGTGCCGGCGATGCAGCTCTCCGAAGCCTGCCGCTGCTCGCGCGAGCGCATCGAGCTGTACCTTGCGCGCTTCGGCGCCGACGAGCTGAAAGACCTGCGCGAGCAGGACGGCTCCATCTCCGTGACCTGCGAATTCTGCTCGCGCAAGTATGCGTTCGAGCCGGGCGAGTTCGCGTAGATGCGTTGCGCTTCAGCCTAACCTCTACCCTGCTCCGACTTGCAAGGTGAACTGGGTCCCCGCCTAGTCCCGCTCGCGCGCTTCGCGCGACGAGCGGCGCGGGGATGACGCCAGTTGTGAGCGTTTCGCTTACCTCAGGCGTCACCCTCGGCCTGGCTTATCCCCTCCCATCTCAGCCGTGCTAATGTTCGCCTCACCCCGGACACGGGGCGGCAGTTCTAGAGCTGCCGTCTCGGATCAGGAGCCGGGGGCCGCAGTCCGCAAGCCTCTGCGGGCCGGCCGTGAGACCCCACGGATCGCCATGTAGGGGGCCCGGATGTTGGCAGAGCAGGGCGCTCGGAGCGCCTGTGCAACGCAACTCTTGGGTCGACAAGGCGCAGGGCGCCCTGCTCCTCCTACTCTTCTCCCAAAACCTCGGGGCCAAAGGCCGGCGAGGCTAGGTGCATTTCTGATGTGCTGCGCCACGGCCTCGCCCTTACTCCTCAGCGTGCTAGTGTTTCTGCTCCAGCCGGAGGAAACACCAATGAAGGTTACGGGCATCGAAACGCTCGCCTGCGATGCGGGCTGGCGCAACTACCAGTACGTCAAGCTCACCACCGACGAGGGCGTGGTCGGCTGGAGCGAGTTCGCGGAAGGGTTCGGCTCGCCGGGCGTCGGCGCGGTGATCGCCACGCTCGCCCCGCGTGTCGTCGGCCAGCCGGTGGGCGACATCGAGCGCATCTACGCCGACCTCTATTGCGCGACGCGGCCAGGCGCCGGCGGCGTCATCGCCCAAGCCATCGGCGCCATCGAGAACGCGCTGATCGACGCCAAGGCCAGGGCGCTGGGCGTGCCCTGCTACGAGCTCTTGGGCGGCAAGGTGCGCGACCGCATCCGGGTGTACTGGTCGCACTGCGCGACGTGGCGGATCAACCACCCGACCTGGTACAAGCCTGCCATCACCGACCTCGACGGCGTCAAGGCGATGGGGCGCGAGGTGCGCGAGAAGCGCTTCAACGCGCTCAAGACCAACATTTTCACCTACGAGGCGGGCGGCAAGGCCCCGAGAGGTTGGCGCCCGGGCTTCGGTGCGCCGTTCACGCCTGAGCTGAATGTCGACCGCCGTGTGCTGCGCGATCTGCGCATGCACCTGGAAGCGCTGCGCGATGGCGCCGGGCCCGACGTCGACATGCTGCTCGACCTCAACTTCAACGCCAAGACGGAAGGCTATCTCGAGATCCTGCGCGCAATAGCCGACCTCGACATGTTCTGGGTGGAGATCGACACCTACAGCCCGGAGGCGCTGGGCTACATCCGCAGGCAGAGCCCGCACCCGATCTCGTCGTGCGAGACGCTGCTCTCCTTGCGCGAGTTCCTGCCCTACTTCCGCGAGCAGGCCATGGATGTCGCCATCGTCGACATCCCCTGGAACGGCATCTGGCAGTCGATGAAGGTGGCGGCGCTGGCGGAGGTGCACGAGGTCAACGTCGCCCCGCACAATTTCTACGGCCACCTGTGCACCATGATGGCGGCGCACTTCTGCGCGGCGGTGCCGAACCTGCGCATCATGGAGACCGACCTGGATCGCCTGGCCTGGGACGACGAACTCGTCACCCACGTGCCGCAGTTCGAGAACGGCCACCTGATCGTGCCGGACCGCCCGGGCTGGGGCACCGAGCCCAACGAGGAGGCGATCCGCGCGCATCCGGTGAAGGGCAAGCAGGGGCTGCTCGACTACGGGCGGAAGAATTGAGCATTCCCTCTCCTCGCGGTGATGGAACGCTCGGAGAGGGCGGCGAACCGCGGGGGGAGGGGGGACGCCCTCGCCCCGCAGGCTTCGCTACTACGCCAGCTGGCCGCCGATCGGCAGCTGCCGGATGCGCTTGCCGGTGGCGGCGAAGATGGCGTTGCAGAGCGCCGGCGCGAAGGGCGGTACGCCCGGCTCGCCGACGCCGCTCGGCGGCACATCGATCGGCTGATCGATGATGTGGGTGCGCACGTCGAGCGGCAACTCGTCGATGCGCACGAGCTGGTAGTCGTTGAAATTCGACTGCTCGATGGCGCCATTCCTGAGCGTGACCTCGCCGTATTTGGCGAGCGTCAGCCCCATGACGGCAGCGCCCTCCATCTGCGAGCGCACCCGCTCGGGATGCACGCAGTAGCCGCAGTCGATCGCCGTATCGACGCGCGGAATGGTGATGCGGCCCTTGTCGCCGACCACCACGTGCACGACCGTGGCGACATAGGTGACGAAGCTGCGGTGCGCGGCAATGCCGAGTCCCTGCCCCTTCGGCAGCTGCTTGCCCCAGCCAGCCTCCTGCGCGGCCCGCTCCGCTACGCGCCGCAGCCGCCCGGTTTCTATCGGGTAGGTCTCGAACGGCTCCCCGTAGTTCCACCAGGGCGTGGTGACCTCCTTGCGCGGGTCGATGGTGCGCGCCGGTCCGATCAGCTCGAGCAGGAAGTCCTTGGGGTCCTTGCCGAGCTGCGCGGCCAGCTCCGCGACGAACGACTGGATCGACCAGGCGTGCGCCACATTGTTGACGGAGCGGAACCAGCCGACCCGCACGTGGCTCTGCGCGTCGCCGCTCTCCAAGCGGATATTGGGCACGTCGAACGGCGTATCGACCCACCCCATGCCAAGCTCGATGTCGCCGGGCTGCTTGGGGTCGGGGATGAAGTTCGCCATGAAGCTCGGCGCCGCGCTGCGGTGCCGCCACGCGATCACCTTGTTGGAGGCATCGAGGCCGGCTTCGAAGCGCTCCGCCGTGGCGGTGTGATAGAAGCCGTGGCGCACGTCGTCCTCGCGCGTCCACACCACCTTGACCGGCACGCCGCCCAGCTCCCTGGACAGCAGCACCGCCTCGAGGGCGAAGTCGCACTTGGACTTGCGTCCGAAGCCGCCACCCAGCAGCGTCGGGTGCAGCGTCACCTCGACCGGCGTGATGCCGAGCGCGGCGGCGATGTCGTCGCGCGCCCCGCCGGGGCTCTGCACCGGCGCCCACACTTCCCAACGGCCGTGGTTCATGCGCGCGGCTGCGGCCGGCGGCTCCATGGTCGCGTGGTGGATGTGGGGCGCGTAGTACTCGGCCGTGATGACCTTTGCCGCGGAGGCGAGCGCCTTGTCGACGTCGCCTACGTTGCGCTCGACCTTGCCGGGCTTCTTCACCGCCGCTTCGAGCTGCGCGCGATAGGCCTTGGAGTCGTGGCTGCCGTTGGGGCCGTTGTCCCAGGTGATCTTGAGCGCCTCGCGTCCCTTGATCGCCGCCCACGTGTTGCTGGCGATGACGGCCACACCGCCGAGCGGGGCGAACTTGGCCGGCGCCGACGTCGGGGCGAGCGTGACGACACGCTCGACGCCCGGCACTTTCAAAGCTGCAGCCGAGTCCACCGATGCCACCTTGCCGCCGACCACCGGCGGCCTGGCGATGACGGCATATTTCATGCCGGGCAGCCGCACGTCCTGCCCGTAGATCGCCGTGCCCGTGGTGATGGCAACGAGATCGCTGATGCGCACCGCGCCCTTGCCGATGTAGCGAAAGGCGCTGGGCTCCTTCAGCTTCACCTTGCCCGCCTCGGGCACCGGCAGGGAGGCCGCATCGGCCGCAAGCTGCGCGTATGTGGCCTTGCGCCCCGACGGCTGATGGATCACCTCGTGCAGCTGAGCCCGCACCTCGCCGAGCGGCACCTTCCAGGCATTGGCGGCCGCCATCTCCAGCATCAGCCGCGCGGTGGCGCCGCACAGCCGCATCGGCTGGATGAAGTGGCGCACGCTGCGCGAGCCGTCGGTGTCCTGGTTGCCGTAGGTGCGCTCGTCGCCCGGAGACTGCACGACGCGTACGCGCGCCCAGTCGGCGTCGAGCTCGTCGGCGACGATCATCGGCAGGGCGGTGCGCGCGGCACCGTTCCCCATCTCGGCGCGATGGGCGACGATAGAGACGATGCCGTCGCTGCCGATGGAGATGAACACCTTCGGGTTGCTCACCACGCCGTTGGGCATGGCGTCGGCGCCGGTCGGATAGGCCGCGAGCGCCCCGCGCACGGTCGGGAACTGCGCCGCCAGCACGAGCCCGCCGGTTGCAGCAATGCCCTTGAGCAGGCCGCGCCGGCTGACGTTGGTGATCGTGAACTTGTCGTGGGTGTTGAGCTCGGTCATGTCACACCCCCTTGGCTGCGGCGCGAACGGCCGCGTGAATACGCTGATAGCAGCCGCACCGGCACAGGTTGCCGGACATGGCCTCGCTTATCTCGGCATCAGTGGGACCAGGCTTGCGCGCCAGCAGGGAGGCCGCCTGCATGATCTGGCCGGTCTGGCAGTATCCGCATTGCGGCACGCCGAGGTCGCGCCAGGCGACCTGCACGGGATGCTCGCCCTTGGGGTGCAGGCCCTCGATGGTGGTGACGGCCTTGCCGGTCACCGTCGACATCTGCGTGATGCACGAGCGCACCGCGACGCCGTCGATGTGCACCGTGCAGTTGCCGCACAGCGCGGCGCCGCAGCCGAACTTGGTGCCGGTGAGGCCCAGCTCGTCGCGCAGGAACCACAGCAGCGGCATCGACGGATCGCCGTCGAAGGGGCGTTCCTGGCCATTGACCCTCAGATTAGGCATGGGATTTCCTCCTTGATCAGGTCCCGCATGGATGTGCCCGCACACGAGCAGGCGCGGTCGCTCTGCCGGCCGCCGGCAGACGATCGATCGGGCCCTGTTGTGGTGCCGAATTTCTGTGACCCGGCAGGCAGACCATCGCGCTCGCCCAGGTCGAACGAGCAGGTGCGATGCCGGTGCGCGGGTCAAGGCCGCGCATCGCCGTTCAGATGGGGCCCTCGATATTGTCTTTATACTTCACGCCAGGGTTGCAATTGCGGCGTGCGCGTTTCACAAGCGCGTGACCCTTCGCACGTGCGTTGTGGGCGGGCTCCCATGACGGATCGCTCGCCAGCTTCCAACGAAGAAAGCCCTTCACTCCTGCGGATAGCGCCAGGGCTTCGCCGGTTGCGGCGCACTATCGTCGATGGCCCACTGCGGGAGCGCAAGTCCCGGCACCACGTCGGTGAAGACCATGCGCACGCGCGTGCCGATGCCGACGCGGCGCACCAGCTCGGGCGGCGCAAGCTTGCCGTCGTCCGTGGCGAGGTTGCCGACTACGCGCAGCGCCTCGTGCTCGGTCGGCTTACCCTTCTGCGTGTCGAGATCGACCAGCAGGATCAGATAGGGCGTGTGGCCCTTAAAGGCCGGCTGAATCGCGTGGTGCACCTCGGTGTAGGAATGCACCGCGCCCTTGCCCTCGACCGGCACCCATTGCGACTCTGGGCTCGCGCACCAGGGGCAGGCGGTAGCCGGCGGATAGCGCAGCAGATTGCAGGCCGCACATCGCTGCAGGTGGAAATCGTGCGCGGCGCAATGCGCGAAGTAGGCGAGGTTCTCGCCGTCGAGGTCGTCGACGCTGAGCGGCATTCCGAGATAGTCGGCCTTGATCGCCATGTGTCGTATCCCCAGCTCAGCCGCGCCGCATGACCATGGCCGAGCCGGTGCCCGGCATGGCCCAGCCGAGGTTGGCCGTCACCTCGCAGGTCTTGACCTGCCGGCAGCCGCCCTCCTTGTAGTCGTAGGTGTGCTGGCGCTTTCCCCCCGGTCCAATGAGGCAGCTATCATCGGCGTCATGGCGCAGCTGACGCACGTTCTCGATCACCATGTTCATGCCGTGGGTATAGCCCTCGCACAGATGCCCGCCGCTGGTGTTGTTGGGACGCCGGCCGCCGAGCCGGATGGTGCCCTCGCTGACGTACTGTCCTCCCTCGCCCTTCTTGCAGAAGCCGTAGTCTTCCAGCTGCAGCATGGTGGTAAAGGTGAAGGCGTCGTAGGAGCCCGTAACATCGACATCCTCGGGGCCGACGCCGGCGTTGGGCCACAGGATCTCGCGCGCGTACTTGCCGGCCACGGTGGAGATCGGCCCCATCTGGTAGTGCATGTCGATGCGCGGCTTGCAGACGCGCCCCGCCACGGCGCGGATCAGCACGGGATGGTGGCGGCCATCCTTGGCGCGGTCCGCCCGCGTGACGATGATGGCGGTGGCATTGTCGGTCTCCACGCAGCAGTCGAGCAGGTGCAGCGGCTTGCAGATGATGCGGCTCGCCAGCACGTCCTCCACGCTGACACGCTGCTTGTAAAAGGCCTTGGGGTTGTTGGAGGCGTGGCCGCTGTGGGTCGCCCGCACGGCCGCCACCTGCGCCGGCGTGGTGCCGTAGTCGTGCATGTGGCGCAGGAAGGTGAAGCTGAAGAGCTGCCCTGCGCTCTGCCAGCCGTAGGCGCGCTGGTGCAGCATGTCGCCCGTGACCGGCACCGCCGAGCGAGCGCCCGTGCCGCCGATGCGCACCTGACTGTAGCCGTTCATGGCGCGGAAGATCACCACGGTCTTGCACATGCCGGCCTCGATCACGCCGATGGCGATGCCGATCAGCGCCTCGGTGGAGGAGCCGCCGCCGAACACGTCCATGTAGAAGTTCAATCGGATGCCGAGGTCGCCGGCGATGAACGGCGCGAAGGTGGAATCGCCCGACTGGTAGGAGAGCATGCCGTCGACGTCGGCGGGCTTCAGGCCGGCATCCTCCAGCGCATTGCGCACCGCCCAGGTGCCGAGTGCGCGCGTGCTCTTGGACGAGCCGCGCGTGTAGGTGGTCTCGCCGACGCCGAGAATCGCGTACTTGTCGCGCAGGAACTTGGGCGTGGATGCGTCGGCATCGGCGGGCAGCGGCATGCGAGGCGTCCTCCTGGTTTTTGCCGATCATGCAGCAGTCCACGCCGCCACACCAGGGCGGCGGCGGGACAGGGGCTATGCCTTTTTCTCTGGACGCCCCGTCGCTGGGAACGCCACCCCGTCGTCGCAGGCACATACCTATGGGCTCCCGGCTGCCCCGAGAATCCTTGAGGACCTCGGCGCCGGCGCGGATCTCGTGCGACGAGCCCTCGAAGTCGCGGCCAACGGGTTCTGCCCTTCCGCCCAGATGGCGGGCCAGGAACGCCTCAACGATGGCATGGAAGGCGATGTTGTTCTGCGGCCGGTAGAAGCCGTGACCCTCGTCGGGGAAGACCACATAGGTGACCGGGATCTTCTTCTCCTGCATGGCCGCAACGATCAGATCGCTCTGCGCCAAAGTGCAGCGCACGTCATTGGCGCCATGGCCGATCAGCATGGGCTTTTTGATCTGGTCCACCTTGTAGAGCGGCGAACGCGAGCGCAGAAACGCGCGCCCCTCTTCGGTCTTGACGTCGGCATAGCGGCGATTGAACTGCTCCATGAAATCGGCCCAGTACGGCGGCCGGTTCTCCATCAGCGTGACAAGATCGGTGATCCCGACCACGGGCACGGAGCAACAGAACACCTCGGGTGTGAAGGTGGCGCCGACGAACGCCGAATAGCCCCCGTACGACCAGCCCATGATAGCAACCTTGTCTCGGGGTGCGATGCCCTCGCGGATCGCCCACTCGACCCCATCGATCAAGTCGTCATGGATCTTGCCCGCGTGCTCCTTGTCGCCGGCGTTGATGAAGGCTTTGCCGAAGCCCGTCGAGGCCCGGTAGTTGACGGAGAGCACGGCATAGCCGCGATTGGCGAGCCATTGGTGATCGCGGTTGTAGCCGTAGGAGTCGCGCCCCCATGGGCCACCGTGGACGTAAAGCACCATCGGCCGCGGCTGGCGGGGACGCGGGCCGGGCTCGTCCGGGGGCAGTGTCAAGTAGGAGACCAGGTCGAGGCCGTCGCGCGATTTGATGCGCGCCTCCTGCATGCCGGCCAATCGGTAGGGCTTGAGCTCGGGACGGGCGCTGAACAGCTCGGCGACCGAGCCGGCCTTGCGGTCCACAAGGTAGTAGGTTGCGGGCTTCTGCGGTCCCCAGACAGTCGCGATCCAGCGCGTGTCGTCGCGGCTACAGCTGCTGACCGCATAATTGGCGTCCGGCACATGCGACTTGATCTGGTCGAGCGTGGCGCCGGTCGCCGGATCGATTGCAGTCCATACCAGGCGCCCGGGATCGGCAGCGGCCGCAGTGACCTCGAAGGATTGCTGGTCTATCTGCACGTCGATGATATCGGCATCGGAGCGCTCAGCCAGCACCGTCTCCGCCCCGGCCTCGGCATCGACTCGCACCATCGCCGCGGTATTGCGACCCAGCGACGAGAACATGGAGAAATGGGTGCCGGCGCGGTTGGGGTAGGCGATCGAGGTGGTCAGCGTGTCCTCGAACGGGATGAGCCGCCAGGGCTCGGGCCGGCCGCCCGCAAACATCAGGATTTCGTCGCCCCCCTTCTCCTGGTTCGAGCGCCGCCCCAGCCGCGGCCTGCCCTGCCAGTCGCAATAGACGGAGCCCAGCCGGTCCGTGTTCTCATAGACGAGCGCGCGTGAGCCGCTGTGCAGGTCGATCTGCCAGATATCGTGCCAATGGGCGTCGCGGTCATTGAGGCTGACCAGTAGTTGTCCGGGCATATCCGGCGATGGCAGATGCGGAAATGCCGCCGTCTTGGGGTAAGGCGTCAGGTTGCGCACCTCTGCGGTCTTCGGTTCGACGATGTGGACGTTGTAGTTCTCGTCGCCGTTGGCGTCCTTCATGAAAAGGATCCACCGGCCATCAGGCGTCCAGTGGTGCCAGACAATGGGCCGGCCCGGAAGCCGCGTGACGGGCGTCGCCTCGCCCAGCGCATCGACGGGAGCCACCCAGATGTTCATGACGTCATCGACTGCGGCGAGCCACGCCAGCGTGCGGCCGTCGGGCGATAATTTTGGCGAGAGCCGGGTGGGGTTGCCCAGTAGGAGGTGGCGGGGGATGAGCGGAATGCCAGAAAGTGAGGGAGATATCATGATGGTCCTCTGCGGTTCAGCGGTCTCGTCGGCTTTCGCCGGTCGACCACTTGTTCCTAGGGGTGCAATAGGCAGTCACTTCAGTGTGCGAGCGCTTAGCTGCAGACTGTGACCGTTGTTGGCTCACCGAGCCTGTGTTGGATGATTGTCGGCCGGCTGCCTGAATCGACGGCGGAGGCACAAATACGTGCCACGCTCTGGCATGCCACTCAGCGATGCACTCGCCGTTACGCGCGCTTCTCCCAGCGCCCCTCGGGCGAGCTGCGATATCGCGAGCGCTTCCACGCGCCGATCAGCAGAATTGCCGTGCAGCCGGCGGCGTTGCCGAGGAACATCGCCGCCATGGTCCAGTCCTCCTTGTTGACCAGCGCATAGGCCACCGCCGACACGTTTGCGAACAGGAAGAGACCCCACCTCGTAAAGGAGACGGCTTCAGCGCCGGTCGGATCCCTCGCCGCCTTGGCAATCTGGGGCACGTATGCCAGCACGCGGAAGCTGTTACAGAGCGTGAATGCAATGAGTGTGATGTCAGCAGGAGTCATTTTGCGGCGTCCTTGGTATTCGCCAGGCAATGTGGATTCAATACGTGGCGCGGCTTCCCCGTCTCCGCCCTGCTTGGGCGCGCCGCGCTCCTACTAGGGGGTGAACCTCGCCTCGCTGCTAGAGCTGGGCGCTGGCCGCAGCGATGGCGGCCAGCACCGAAGCGTTCAGCCGAGCCTTGGTGATCGCATACTTCTCCATGTCCAGCTTCGCCAGCCGCCGCACCTCGTCGTGGACGGCCGCATCGAGGTGGTCGGCACGAACCACGTAATCGAGATACCCGAGCCGAGCCGCCTCCTCTGGTTTGAACATCGCCGCCGTCGACGCCCGCGCAACGCCTGCCGGCGTCAGGCGATGGCGCGCCAATTCGATGGCGAACTGGGGAACGGCAAGCCCGATGGCGACCTCGTTCATGCCGATGCTCCAATCACCCTCCACGCCGAAGCGCACATCCGCACACAGCATGAGAAACGCCCCCATTGGATAGGCGTGGCCGGTGCACGCGGTCACGATCGGTCGTGGCAGCGCCAGCATGCGCTCGATCAGGCGAACGCCGGCATTGACCATCTCGCGGGACGCCTCCGGGCCTCGCGCAAAGGTCTTGAGATCGAAGCCTGCGGAGAAGATGCCTTTGCGTCCCTCGAGGACGATCGGCCCGCCCGCTGCCGACGCTTCCTCCAGCCGGCCTTCGATCTCACGCAACATGTCGACCGACATGGCATTCACCTTGCCGTCGTCCATGGTGATCCAGGCAGCGCCCTCGCGCACTTCCAGGGTCGTTCGCATCGTTTCCTCATATAGACCGATTGTTATAAACGACTTTCCGATATAGACTGGTCACTATAGTGTCAACCCCTCGCGGCGGGTGAGCCGCGCGAGAGCCAGGGAAAGACGCAACAATGGCCAACGCCGCCCTGCACAAAGACAACCTGGTGCGTACCGCCATGCGGCTGTTCCGGCAGCAGGGCTACGCATCGACGGGACTGCAGCAGATTCTCTCCGAGAGCGGCGCGCCGAAGGGATCGCTCTACCACTACTTTCCCGACGGCAAGGAAGCACTGGGGCGGGCGGCGGTGGAGCTGGCGGGCGACCTCATTGCCCAGATGCTCTCGGGGCTGGCGGCGCGTCACAAGCAGCCTAGGGCCTTCGTCAAGGCTTACTGCGAGGTGATGGCCGGCTGGATGGAGGAGTTGGAGTTCCGCTCGGGCTGCCCCATCGCCACCACCATGCTCGAGACGGCGCCGCACTCGCCGGCGCTGACAGAGGCCGGCAACAAGGCCATCGATCGCTGGATCGAGATTGCCGCGTCCGTGTTCGCAAGCGCGGGGGCATCCCAGCGCGAGGCCAAGACCCAGGCTCAGCTGCTTGTCGCGACCATGGAGGGCGCCCTGCTGCTGGCCCGCATGCGCCAGTCCCCGCGGCCGATCCTGGATGTGGCAACGGCTTACTGACAGCGCTGCGGCGGCGCCGTCACGCTTTTTTCTCCCAGCGCCCCTCGGGCGACTGCTGCCAGTAGGTCACCTCGCAGCCCGCCGCCTTGGCCGCCTTCCACTGCTCGCGCGCGCGAGCGACGGCCGCCCCATCGTGGCCGTCGAACAGGTAGACGAGGCGCTCGTAGCCCGTGTGCTCGGCGGCCTCCGCGCCGTCGACCAGGAAGCGCACGGTGGCGCCGTTGGGGTTGGCATCCTCGGTGGTCAGATACACCGGCTGGGCCGCATCGTTGCCATCGCGCTTGGTGCCGTGGGGGAGAAAGCTCTCCTCGGCGTAGGTCCACAACAGAGTGTCCAGCGCTTCCACGCGCTCCTCCGAGCCGGCCTGCACTACCGCGCGCCAGCCGCGCGCCAAGGTGCGCTCGACGAGGCTCGGCAGCACGCGCTCCAATGGCTGGTGTTCCAGGTGATAGAAGAGCACTTCCGTCATGCCGGGCCTGCTTCAATCTCGCGCATAAGGATTATCGCCCTTGCGCAACCTCAAGCGGATCGGCACGCCCGGCAGGTCGAACGCTTCGCGCAGACTGTTGGTCAGGTAGCGCAGATAGGCCTTGGGCAGCGCCTCGGGGTGCGAGCAGAACGCCACGAACATCGGCGGCCGCGCCGAGGGCTGCGTCATGAAGCGGATCTTGATGCGGCGTCCCCTGGCCGCCGGCGCTGTGTGGCGCTCGAGCGCTTCGCCGAGCCACCGGTTGAGCGCTGGCGTCGGCACGCGCCGGTTCCAGCGCTCGTAGCTGGCGAACACCGCGTCCTCGAGCTTCTGCAGCCCCTGGCCCGCCAGCGCCGACAGCGTCACCAGCGGCACGCCAGGGAGCT
Organism: uncultured Alphaproteobacteria bacterium; assembly: GCA_963832445.1. GTDB lineage: Bacteria > Pseudomonadota > Alphaproteobacteria > Rhizobiales > Hyphomicrobiaceae > AWTP1-13. The sequence continues at coordinate 56,812 of CAWHUM010000027.1, read as the reverse complement.
GCGCCAGCCGATACGTCAGCATCTCGCGCAGCTCTTTGAGGGTCTTCTGCTTCTCCACGACCAGGTCCCACTTGTTGACGGCCACCACCAGCGCGCGGCCCTCCTCCTCCACCAGGTCGGCGATGGTGAGGTCCTGATGCTCGAGCGGGCGCTCGGCATCGATGAGCAGCACCACCACCTCGGCGAAGCGGATAGCACGCACCGCGTCGCTTGCCGAGAGCTTCTCGGCCTTCTCGGAGATGCGCGCCTTGCGCCTGAGCCCAGCGGTGTCGAACAGGCGCACCGGCCTGCCGCCCCACAGGAAATCGGTGGCAACCGCATCGCGGGTAATGCCGGGCTCGGGCCCGGTGATCATGCGCTCCTCGCCGAGCAGGGCATTGACCAGCGTCGACTTGCCGGCGTTCGGCCTGCCGACAATGGCGACGCGGATCGGGCGGCGCTCCTCGGCCTCGGCCGCCGCATCTTCTCCCTCGCCTGCAGCCACGCCTCTGCGCGCCCTGCGGTGCGGCTTGAGGCCCAGCGCTGCCAGCATGGTCTCTGCCAGCTCGCCGATGCCTTCCCCGTGCTCGGCCGAAATGGCAACCGGCTCGCCGAGCCCCAGCTGAAACGCCTCGTAGAACCCGTCCCGGCCGGCCCGCCCCTCGCTCTTGTTGGCCACAAGGATGACTGGCCGCCCCGAGGCTCGCACCGCTCTAGCGAACGCGGCATCGGCCGGCATCACGCCGTCGCGGGCATCGAGCACGAACAGCACCAGATCGGCCTTGGCGATCGCCGCCTCGGTCTGCTCGCGCATGCGGGCAGGAATCGAGCCGGGTGCCGCCTCCTCGAGACCGGCCGTATCGATCAGCGTGACGGCATGTCCGCCGACCTCGGCCTCGCTCTCGCGCCGGTCGCGTGTGAGCCCCGGCATATCCGAGACAAGCGCCAGGCGCTTGGCCACCAGGCGATTGAACAGCGTCGATTTGCCGACGTTGGGCCTGCCGATGATGGCGATGACGGGTGGCATGGTCGCTTCGCGGAGGGTCCTACGCTTGCGCAGACGCGCTAACGCGAAATGCGCCCCAATACAATCAAAGTTCAATCGAAGTTCAATTGAAGGCCATCAGCCTGGCATTGTCGGTCAGCACGTACAAGCGGCCGGAAGCCACCACCGGGGCGATGAATATCGGCGACCCGAGGTCTTGCGTGCTCGCCACCCGGCCGTTGCTGGCCTCCAGGCCGGCGAGCTGCCCCTTGCTGGACGTGAGCCACAATCGGCTGCCGGCGAGAACCGGCCCGGACCACGTGCCGCCGCCTGGCAGTCTGCTGACCCATTGGATCTTGCCGTCGTTGCGCGTGACGGCCATCACCTGGCCGCCGGTATCGACCACGAAAACGGTGTCGCCCGCCACCCACGGCTGCTGGATGCTGGCGACGGTCAAAGACCACAGCCGCTCGCCGGTCTTGAGCGAGGTGGCGACCATGCGGCCGGCATGGCCCACCGCGAAGACCACGCCGCCCGCGACAGCCGGCCGCGCGGCATCGCTCATCGCACCCAACGAGGAGGCGGTGCGCGTGCGCGCCAGCGATTCCGACCACACCGGCTGCCCGCTGGAAGCGCGCAGCGCCACCACGTCGCCGGTCGGGTAGGGCACCACCACGATGTCGCCCTCCACTGCCGGGCTGGTATTCACCAGGATGCTCGCGCGCTCCGACTGGCCCTGGAAGGTCCACAGCTCCGTCCCGTCGGAGGCAGAGAGGCAGAAGACCTGACCCTCCTTGGTGACGGCGAAAACCCGCCCGCCGGCGGCCGTGGGCGAGGCCCGCAGCGGCGAGCCCACGCTCTTCTCCCACAGCTTCTTTCCGCCCTTCGCATCGAAGGCCACCACTTGGCCGAATCCGGTTGCCGCAAAGACGCGCCCGTCATCGGCGGCGAGCCCCCCGCCAAAGCCCTCCTGGTCCTTCTCATTGGCCGGCGTGGTCGAGGCGCGCCAGGCCACGTTCCCACCGGACACGCTGACGGCCGTGACAGTGCCCGCCGCATCCAGCGTGAACACTTTGCCGTCATAGACGATCGGACTAGCGCTCAGCTTGCCGTAGAAGCTCGAGCCGGTGCCGACACTGACGCTCCACGCGGACTTCAGGCTGCCGCTGAGGGCCAGATGGCCAGGCGCATTGGTCGGAATGCCGCCGGGCTGGCTCCAGGAATCGTTCGCGTAAGGCTGCGGCAGCAGGATGGGCCTGTTCGCCGCCGTCGCGTTGGATGTGATGTTCTCCTGCTGGATCACCGCGATGCGCTTGCCGGCGAGGGGCACCTCTTTCTCGGCAAACGGATTGAGATCCTGCAGACGGGGCATGCTGTCGCCGCAGCCGGCGAGTAGGACACCGCAAATAACCAGCGCGGCGCCCATCCGCAATTTACCCCAGGCCTGCGCGTGCCCGTTATCAGTTCTGTCTGTGCTTTCGAGGCTCGCCACTGCGTGCGCTGCTCTAGTTGATCTTCTTGTCCGGGGCCTTGGCCTTGGGCTTGTCATCCTTGGCCGGCTCGGGGGGAGCGGTGATCTTGTCAATCAAGGGCGGCAGAGTGGTCTTGGCCTCATCCGCTTCGCTCGACACCGCCATCATGATGCGTGCACGCTCGACGATGCCTGGTGGCGTCGAACGGTCTGCAACCAAGCGTTGGAAGTAGTTGCGGGCTTCGGCCTGCCTGCCGGCCTTGTAGGCTGCCATCCCCAGAAACTCACGCGCGCTGTAGCGCCAAGGATTGCGGTCGGCAGCCAGAGGCGTGAGCCGATTCTTCACTTCGGTAAAGCTCGCGGTGTCCAGTTTCAACATGGCAGCTTGCAAGCGCGCATAGTCCGCCAGAATTGGGTCGACGCTGCTGTCCTTGGCCACCTCGTCGTAGGCAGCCACGGCTTCAGCCCGATTGCCGGCGCTCTGCTCGGAGGCAGCGAGCCTCAGGCGCGCGAGCGTTGCGTAGCCCGCCGGTGCATTGGCCAGCAAATCCTCGAGAGCCTTCTGCGCCTCGGCAGGCTTGCTGAAGGCGAAGTCGCGAAGCGCCACGATGTACTGGATGCTGGCTGCCTCGCTGGCCGCCGCCCGCCGGCTCTGGTAATACTGATAGCCCATGACGCCGACGACTACCGCCACCGCCGCGGCCAGCACATAGGTGCCGTATTTGTCCCAGAGCTGAAGGAACCGCTCACGGCGCAGCTCCTCATCGATCTCCCTGGCCATCATGTCGTTCGGCTCGGCCATGGTCGCTCCGGTCCCCAGCATTTGCCTTGGTCGCGCACGCCCCGCTGCCCGGTTGATACTCCTGGGACGCGATGCGATTGGCTTATAGCGACTTTTTCCCGATGTGGTGGTGTCTTTTCGACTTTTTTGCGGTCTGGGCCGGTGGCCCCCATCCCGTTGGTCGCGGGGGGTGAGATGCGGGGCAACGGCGTTCAGCATTCCCAACGGTTGATCGGCCGCGCTACCTCGCCTGGCGCCATAATTTGTGCCACATTCCACCGGTCTATTAACTTTTGGAAGGACTGCGCGGGAAGGCGCACCTTTCGGGGACCAGACGGGCAGACGTGACAGAGTGGGGCAAGGGTTGGTGCGGCTAAGGCGCCTCGCCCGGTGTTGCGTTTAGTAAGTCAGCGTAGCGTACGAGGGAGACATGGTGAGAGATGCGTATGCGGCTGGCAGTCAGCAGCAATCGGCTGCAGCCGACAGCAACACTCAAGACCAACCCCTCGATCTTCGCGGCGCCGCCGCAAATCTCACACAAGAATTGGCTCAGCTCCTGGCCGCATCGATAGCGCAAGGTCAGGCCGGCAGGCGCGTCGGCACCCCGACTGGTGCCGAGCTGGCCAGCTTGGCCGCCCTCGTATCTGCCTCGCAGAACCAGCGCGGCGTCGCCCCGGGCTTCAAGGACGGCCTGTCCTCTCTCTCCTACACTCCCCCGCCGCAGGCTCCGGTGGCCATGCCCAGTCCGGCGGTGCAGCTCACCGAGCACCATGACGACGAGCCGATGCCGATCCCCTCCACCTGGCGGCAGCCCACCGTCAGCGACGACGATCGCTGGTACCGCCAGCAGATGGGCGCGGCCGCGCTAGGCCTTGTCGCCGGGCTGATGGTGGTCGTGCCGGCCGTGCTGTGGCTCAGTGGCTGGCTCGGCGGGCCACAGACGAGAAGCACGGCCAGCCGCCAGCCCGTCACCCCCTTCGACACGGCGGTCACAGTCAAGACGCCGCCGAATGTGAAGACCACAAAGGTTCAGGTCCTACCCGTAGAGAAGACCGAGGTTGCCTCCCAGTACGTCGCTGCAACGCTCGAGCCGCGGACCGCCCCCGTCGCCGCTCTGCCGCCGGTAGTGGAGACGCCGCCGCCGGTAGTGGTGCCCCCACCTGTTGTCAGGGCCGAGCCGCCGCGGCCCAGGGTCGAGGACCTGCTGGCGCAGGCTGAGCGCCTCATCGAGAGCGGCGATGTTCTCGGCGCCCGAGGCATGCTCGCGGCCAGCGAGACCCTGGCGCCGGGCCCGATCATGTTCGCGCTGGCCGAGACCTTTGACCCCAACATGCTGGCGGCCTGGGGCACCCGGGGCGTGACGGCAGACGTCACCAAGGCCAAGTCGCTCTACGTGAGGGCACGCGAACTCGGCATAGCCCGGGCGCAAATGCGGCTCGACCAGCTGAAGTAGCGGCTAGCTGGCGGTCGCCCCGACAGCCACTCGATCGCGCCGAGACTTGAGACTTGGCCCCAGCGCCCATCGACTGCCGGCAGCTGGCGAACGGCGTCCAACGCCTTTTCCAGCAATTTGTCGCATATCGCCGACACGGTCGACTGGCCCTACTCCTCCAGCGCCAGCGGCCGGGCCACGGCCTCCAGCGGCTTGCGCTCGGCAGCAACAGCCCAGCGGGCAGCGACGAAAGCGGCACCCAGCATCAGGGCAGCGCCCAGCAAGTAGCCGCCGAATACGCTCATCCGCGATCCCGTCTCGATCAGCACCCCGAACAGCCAGGGGCCGGCAATCCCGCCGACACCGGTGCCCACCGCATAGAAGAAGGCGATGGCCAGCGCGCGGATCTCGAGGGGAAATGTCTCGCTCACGGTCAGATATGCCGCGCTGGCGGCGGAGGAAGCAAAGAAGAAGATGATCATCCAGCACACCGTGAGCGCTCCCGCAGACACCAGGTCCTGCGCGAAAAGCCAGCCGGTCGCCGCCAGCAGCAGCCCCGACATGGCATAGGTGAAGGCGAGCATCGGCCGGCGGCCGACCGTGTCGAACAGCCGACCCAGGAACACCGGCCCCAGGAAATTGCCCGCCGCGAAGGGGAGGATGTACCAGCCCACGTCCTGGGCGCCGACGCCGTAGAACTCCGTCAGCACCAGCGCATAGGTGAAGAAGATCGCGTTGTAGAAAAAAGCCTGCGCGGCCATCAGGCTGAGGCCCACCAGGGTGCGCTGGCGCTGCGCCTGAAACAAGGTCGCGACCACTTCGCCGAGCGGCGTATGCGAGCGGGCGCGCAGGCGGATCTTGGGAAACGGCCCTGGCGCCAAGGTGTGGCCCTCGCGGCGGAGGCGCGCCTCGATGCCGGCGATAATGGCTGCTGCCTCCTCGGCGCTACCATGCGTGATGAGCCAGCGCGGGCTCTCGGGAAGCCACATGCGCATGAGCAGGATGACCAGGCTCAGGGCCGCTCCGATCGCGAAAGCCGCCCGCCAGCCGATGTCGGCGGGCAGCAGTGCAGGGTCCAGCAACACGATGGAGCCGGCGGCCCCCGCAGCTGCGCCCACCCAGAAGCTGCCGTTGATGACGAGGTCGGTCCAGCCGCGCACCCGCGCCGGGATCAGCTCCTGGATGGTGGAATTGATGGCGGCGTACTCGCCGCCGATGCCGGCACCTGTGAGGAAGCGGAACAGGGCAAAGCTCCACAAATTCCACGAGAAGGCCGTCGCCGCGGTGGCAACGAGATATACGGCCAGCGTGATGAAAAAGAGCTTCTTGCGCCCCAGCCGGTCGGTCAGCCAGCCGAAGAAGACAGCGCCAAGCACTGCACCAGCCAGGTAGGCACTGCCGACGAAGCCGACGTCGCTATTGGAGAACTGCAGAACCGGGCTTTGCCTCAGCGCCCCGGCCACGGCGCCCGCCAGGGTCACCTCCAACCCGTCGAGAATCCAGGTGATACCGAGCGCTACCACCACCAGGGTGTGGAACCGTCCCCACGGCAGCCGGTCGAGCCGCGCCGGAATGTCCGTCTCGGCGACGGCGCCCTCGCGATCGAGGGGCAATGCGGCTTGACGCGACTGCAAGACGGCCATGCGCCTTCCCAACGCCGCAGCTTGCGCTCGACGAAGGGAAAACGTCGGAGGGGCGGCAACGTTCCCAGCAGAATCCCTCCGCCCGGAGGCTATTGCACACCCCACCAGCCGAGGATGGCGCCCTGTATCAGCAGTACGCCCAGCCAATGCCCGCCGTCGATCAGCGTCAGCGAGCGTTTGGCGCCATGGAAGGCGTAGTTGACCCCCATGGTGGTGATGACGAAGCCGAGCCAGAGGAAGAAGCCGGAGATGACACCGGCCCGGACAGAGATCACCATGCCTCCGCGCGCGAGATGTAGAAGCACCCCGGCAAACATCCAGGCCATTACCAGCAAGGCCACAAAGGAAATAATGAACGGCCACGGCACGGAGCCCATCTGCGCCTTGGCCTTCTCCATGTCGGCCGCCGGCATCCCGCGAGCTGCCATCCATTGCCGGGAAAGGGTCGTGTACCACAGGGCCCCAAAAGCAAAGCCGGCAATGGCCGCGATCAGTATCGGCCAGTAGTTGAGACTGCCAAGGTTCACGGTGCATCCTCCCTGGTTGATGTCTGCGAGACTATCAGGGTGCTGCTGGGGGCGCAGGCTTTGGATCAGGCAAGCCGCCACACCGCCGTCAGCTTGATCTCCATGTCCTCCAGGTCCCGCGTCACGGGCACGGAGTACTCGGCCACCCGCCTGAAGCGTTCCTTCGGAAAGTAGCTGCGGCGCGGATCGCCGACCAGCACCTCTGCCCCCTGGGCGCGAGCCGTCTCGATGAAGGCGAGGGCCCGCTCGGCAAGCAGCCGCTCGTAGAAGAGGTCGCCGACCAGGATCGCGTCGAACCTCCCCGGCCTCGACGCTAGCAGATCGGCCCCGGTGGTCTCGACCACCACGCCGTTGACTTTGCCATTCAAGGCGATCGCCACCAGGGCGTAGGGGTCGGTATCGGCCGCCAGCGCCGAGGCGGCACCCGCCTTGGCGGCGGCAATGGCGCCAAGGCCCGAGCCGGCGCCCAGATCGAGCACGGTCCGGCCGGCCGCCACGGCCGGGGAGTCGAGTACGTAGCGGGCCAGCGCCTGACCGCCCGCCCAGGCGAACGCCCACCACGGCGGCGGCACGTTCATGCGCCCCAGGTCCTCCTCGGTCTTTTGCCAAATCGCTAGCAACTCCTCGGCCAGATGCAGGCTGATTTCCGGCACCAGCGGCACGGGTAGCAGCTTGGTGTTGGCCTCGATGAACTGCGCTTCTCGCATGGTCGGGTCACACCACCAGAGCGGGGCTCGCAGCACAAGAGGCTCCGGGTTAAGAATGACAGGGCGAGCGCACCGCCCCGACAGGAGCATCGCATGACCACCGCCGAAGCCCCCGCCGACGACCGCATCACCACCGAGCGGCAAGGCCACGTGTTCCTGATCGGCATCGACAGGCCCAAGAAGCTCAACGGCTTCTCGCCCAAGATGCTGACCGAGATGGCGGAGGCCTTCACCGCCTTCGAGCGCGAACAGGAGGCCTGGGTCGGGCTGCTCTTCGCCCACGGTGCCAACTTCACCGCCGGTCTCGAGCTCGACAAGGTGGCCCCCGTCATGCGCGAGCGCGGCTCGGTCTACCCCGTCGGCAGCATCGATCCCCTTTCGCTGAGGCCGCCGATTCGCACCAAACCGCTGGTGGCGGCCGTCCAGGGCATCTGCTTCACGCTGGGCATCGAGCTGATGCTGGCAGCGGACATCGTTGTTGCCGCCGACGACTGCCGCTTCGCCCAGATCGAGGTGGGGCGCGGCATCATGCCGGCGGGCGGCGCGACCATCCGCATGGTCGAGCGCGCCGGCTGGGGCAACGCCCAGCGCTATCTCCTGACCGGCGACGAGTTCGGTGCAGCCGAGGGGCTGCGTCTCGGCTTCGTGCAGGAAGTGGTGCCGGCAGGGCAGCAAAAGGAACGGGCTCTGGCCATCGCCCGCACCATTGCCGAGCAGGCGCCGCTTGCCGTACGCGCTTCTCTAGCCTCTTCCAGGATTTCCGTGGATCAGGGACCACACGCGGCAATCCGCGAGTTCAATGCCCAGCAGTCGCGGCTGATGACGACCGAAGATGCCGTGGAAGGCGTGCGCTCGTTCACCGAGCGCCGCAAGGGCCGTTTCACCGGGCGTTAGCGCCGCGGGCGGCCCGAGAAGAACTTCAGCTGGCCCGGCGGGGGCGCGTCACGTCGACCTTCTGGCGCAGCCAAGCGGCTGCCGCCTCGGCCGTCTCGAAGAGCTTGTTGTGCTGGAGAACGTGATCCAGGTAGACCAGCCACCCTCTGCCGTGGCTCAGGGTGGCGATGTTGTGGCCCCGATAGTTATCGGACCAGAACTCCGGCGTATCGGTATGCGCGCGCATTTTGCTGCCTCATGATCGTCCTTTGACTGCCCGCCCGGGTCTAATCATTGGCAGAGAAACGCTATCCGTCTCTCTCGCGTTCCATTCCCTGCAGCCCCTATCGCTAAGTCTGGGGCCTGAAGATTCTCAGTCCAAGAGAATCACATATGTTGTATGAAAGTATGCTGAACAAGGAGCGTCGGCGCCCCTACGAAAAAGTTATCTCGCCCGCCCGTGCGACGAATCTTCGAGCGGCGTAGCCCAACAGTCACGTTTGGCACCAGGCCTCGCTCCCAAAGTTCGACTTTGGTCGAACCGGCCCGTGCGGATCGAGCTTCCCGCCCGCAGCGCGCACCAACGCTACTCGTCCATGGCGATGCGGCCACGCAGCGCCTCGGCGCTGTAGTTCTCCCCGACCGACATGGAGCAGATGCGGGAGAGATGGGTCAGCGGCAGCCCGGTCTCCTTGGCCCACGCATTGAACTGGTCCTGCACCTTCTTCAGGTCCTTCTTGGAGGTGGGGTTCTCGGCGATGTCGAGCCCCGCGTCCCTGAGGCAGGCCACAACGTCGGCTGAGGTTATGAAGCTGTCCCTGCCGACGAAGCGCAGCAAGTACTGCCCCGTCTTCCCGCCGAGGCGAGCGCCGCGCTTGGCCAGCGCTTCAAGCAGGCCTACCTGGTCGTCCGCCGGCCACTGGGCCAGAAACTTGCCGAAGCTGCCGTGCTCGCGGGCGATGTCGGCCACGAGCTGGGCGTTGTGCCGCACCGCTGTGATCTTCTGCGGGTTGCGCACGATGCGCTTGTCGGAGGCGAGCTTCTCCCAGAACTCGTCGGGCTGGTGCAGGAGCCGCTTCGGCTCGAACTTCAGGAAGGCCGCCTCGAAGCCCGGCCACTTGCTCTCGATCACGCTCCAGACGAACCCAGCCGAGAAAATGCGCTTGGTCATCTCCGCCAGTGCCCGGTCGTCCTCTAGGCTCGCCAGCGCCTTGGGCCCCGGCAGCTTCGGCAGCAGCTGCTCCAGGGCCTTGTCGCCGCCTTTGCGCTTGGCGGCGCGGGCGCGGATGGTCTTGAACGATGTCATGGCCCGGCTTCCGCGCTCCTTGGCGTAACCCATAGTCTAGAGCCGACCGGCGTCGACCACGATGTGCTGGCTGGTGATGGCCCCCGCCTCGTCGGAACAGAGAAACAAGACGACGCGGGCGACGTCCTCACCTGACAGCTCGCGCTTGAGGCACTGCCCCTCCATCAGGCGGGCAAGCCCGTCGGGGCCAAGCCACAGCTGGCGCTGGCGCTCGGTCAATATCCAACCGGGCGCGACGGCATTGACGCGAATGTTGTATTCGCCGAAGTCGCGCGCAAGCGAGCGGGTCAGGCCAAGCACGGCAGACTTGGCGGCCGTGTAGGCCACCATCCCGCCCCGCCCCATCATCCAGGACGCCGAGCCGAAGTTGACGATCGAGCCGCCGCCCGCCGCCTTCATGTCGGCCAGCACGGCTTGGGCGGCGAAGAACTGGTGCTTGAGGTTCACAGCCATGCGCTCGTCCCAGTACTCGGGCGTGACCTCCTCCGTCACGTGCCGGTCGTCGCGTGCGGCGTTGTTGACGAGGATGGTGATGGGGCCGAGCGCCACCCTGATCTTGCCGATGGCGCGCCGTAGCGCCTGGATATCGCGCACGTCGCAGAGCTCGAAGTGCGCCTTGGCCCCCGCGCCGGCGATGCTCGCCATCACCTGCGCTGCCGCCTTCTCGTCGATGTCGACGAAGCCCACGTTGGTCTTCTGATGGGCGAAGGCCTCGACCATCGAGGCGCCGATGCCGCTGGCGCCGCCAGTCACCAGCGCCACCTTGCCCACAAGCGAGGCATAGATCGCCGTCGATGCCGTCATGTATCCCTCCCCCTCATCGCTAGCGGCACCGCCTCGTCATGCCTTGCCGGCCGCGATCGTCTTGGGATCGAGATCGCCCATGCGGCACACCTCTTTCCACTCGTCCGGCGTCACCGGCTGCACCGACAGCCGCGCCGTGCGCACCAGCGCCATATTGGCAAGCTTGGGATTGGCCTTGACGGCGGCGAGCGTCACCGGCTTGGGCACGTCGGCGAGTGCGCGCACGTCGACGCACGTCCACACGCCGGTGTCGTCGGTGGGGTCCGGGTGGGCCAGCGCGCACACCTCGACGATGCCGACCACCTGTTTCTCGTCGCCCGTGTGATAGAAGAAGCCGCGGTCGCCCAGCTGCATCGCCTTCATGTGATTGCGGGCGACGAAATTGCGCACGCCAGTCCACGCCACGCCCTTCTTGCCGCTCGCCTTCTGCTTGTCCCAGGAGTGGTCGTCCGGCTCCGTCTTGAACAGCCAGTAGGAGGGCCCGGACTTGGCGCGCGACGCATCGACACTATCTGAACCTGATAATGTCTTGGTTTTTCTGGGCATTAGGCGCGACTCCTAAGTCTCAGACAGAACCAGGTGATCTCATCCGAACTCACCCCAAGTCACCGCTGCCGTGTGATGAGCGTGTGATGAAAAGGTCCGACTTGAACATCATCACACGGTCTATGCGAGGGATGCATGGCTCAGCACACTGTGCCGGCTAACGAGCTGGCAATCAAGGCGTTGCAATGCCCCCAGGGCAAAGCACGCGTCGTGTACCACGTCGATGGTCACGGCAACGAGGGGCTCAAGCTCTACGTGCAGAGCAGCGGGACCAAGACTTGGTACTTCCGGGCTCGGGTGCGCGGTAGCGATCCCAAAGACATGCCGCTCGGCCGCTGGCCGGACGTGACGATTGGCGAGGCCCGCAAGCGCAAGAGTGCGATCGTCGCTTCAATCTCTGACGGCGGTGACCCCTGGCAAAGACGGGCTGAGGAGCGGCGCCGCAAACCCGGCACGACACTCGACGAGACGTTTGCCGAGTGGCTCGAGACGGTCGCGCGTGACAAGCGTACTCGCGATCAGGACGAACTCCGCTACGCCATGAACATCCGTGGCGGTCATCGCTTTGTGCTGGGCAAGTGGAAGGGACGAACGCACAAAACCGGCATCGGGCATCTACCCATCGCAGAGATTACACGGCTGGACGTCAGCGCCTGCCTAAGCGATGTGCGAAAGCGTTCCGCATCCCAGGCGCACCATGCCCTAGTACTCCTCAGCACGATCTTCAAGTGGGCGCGCGCCACCGGATACATCGATACGAACCCTGCTGATGGTCAGCCGTTCTATCGCCGCGCCGGTATGCGCGAGCGCTATTTGAGCGAACTTGAGATCGCCAAGTTCTGGCACGCACTCGAGGTTGATCCATATTTGATGCCGACCACGCGTATATGTGTCCGCCTGTTGCTGCTCACAGGTGCGCGGCGCGACGACTGGGCAGAGGCTGCAAAGTCAGAGCTGCAGGACGGCTGCTTGGTGCTGCCGGCCGAGCGCTACAAGGGTAAGCGCATCCACCGCATTCCCCTCTGCCCCATAGCGCAAGAACAAGTGACGGCCGCTCTGCGGCTAGATCCATCCTCTCCCTGGCTGTTTCCCAGCCTCGGCGTCTTCGGTGCCCGCTCTCAATCGGGGCACATCAATCCCGGAACCATTACGGAATCGATGGGCCAGCTCATAGGGCGTCTCCGCATACCCCACGCTACACCGCACACCCTGCGGCATACCGTTGGCTCCCACCTCGATCGCTTGGGCTACGCGCTGGAGGAGATCGGCTTGGCCCTCGGCCACAAGCCCAAGGGAACGCCAGCTCGCTATGTGCACGACACCGATGATCGCCGCGCTGCAGAGCGTCGGCGGCCGATCCTTATGGCCTGGGAGGAAGAACTCAGTCGAATTGTTGACAACCATGATCCGTCAGCGGATCTGCGCAACCGCATCCACGAGACTCGCGGTTCGACCCCAGTGAGCGACGCAACAACTATTGCGACCGGGTAAACTGTTCACGCTTCCCAGCTTAGGCTGTGGCAGGCCCATCGCCGACCAGTCTCGGATGCGCGCCATGCTGTCCGCGTGTTCCGGATGTCGCTTGACACTCCCGAAGGACATCGACCTCAAGGGCTATCCCGATAGCTTCAAGCGGGGAACCTAGTTGCGGCAGCGGATTATTTTCGACCGGCACGTTAACGGCGTGCGAGTAGGAACGCATCCTACGCGGCACGACCTCCTACCGGATGCGTGCCCATCAGCCGTTCGGACGTTCGCAAGAACCCCACGCCCGGATTACCGTCACAAACCGCGCAGAGGTTCCAATTGGTATGTCAAAGTTGGTTGCGGGGGTAGGATTTGAACCTACGACCTTCAGGTTATGAGCTGACGGGTCTCGGGGTGGGTAGCAAAATAGGGGACAACTCATTGATTGCGCGCCCGGATCAATGAAGCGTCGGAGCTACGCTACCGCAGCACTTCTTGAATTTCTTGCCTGAGCCGCAGGGGCGGGGCTCATTGCGTCCATTGGCCTCAGCGCATCACCATCATTGCCGCCGCCATCAGCGCAAGCATGACCACGGCCATTATCAAGAGGTGCAGAGGGTTGCTGATCATGTGTCGGAGCATCCCAAACCGAGTGCCCTCAGGAACCAGGGCCATTCCGCACTTCGGGCACTTTCCCGGGTTCGGCTGACGAACGTCTTGATGCATGGGACAGAGATAGACTTGCCCGCCCGGTTCCCTTTGATCCATTTGCATTCCTCGAATCCCGCATTTCCCGAACGGCACCTTACGCGGGCGCTACAGGTCTTTGCTTGCTTTGGTCGACAGCCGACATCCGAGACCTAACGCTGTCCGCCCGAGAGGATGGCGGTCTTCTTGTCCTCGTACTCGTCCTTCTGGATCTCGCCTCTCGCAAAGCGCTCATTGAGGATTTGCAGCGCAGTGTGGGTGGACGGCCTCCACATCCCATCCCCTGTGTGCCACGGCGGTCCCCAATGATGCGACATGCCGGACGAAGAATGCCGCGCGAAGAGGAAGTAAAAGACTGCGGCGCATATGAGGAACATGAAGAGCATCATCAGGGGCCCCATCCACCAAAAGTACCAGCCGTAGCCACCCCACATGTGCCATGGACCGGGGCCCCAGTACCATTCGGGCTGCGGACCAACCGGTGGCTTGGTCTCTTGAGCAACGGCATGTAGGGGTGCGACGAGCGCGATGCAGGCGAGCAGAGGAAAGGCTGATAGCTTCTGCAGCATGACACGATGTTCCTCCGAGACGAAGTCCAGTGCCATCTCGCGTTGATCAACTTTGATCGGCCGCATGATGGTTGTTTTGGGACTTTAGGGTTGCATCTGTGGCGTGAGCTGAGTGCTGCCGGCACGCTCGGCCATGAACTGGTCGAACTCGGCCTTGTCTTTGGCCATTCGAAGCTGGCCTAGGAACTCGCGAAACGCGCGGTGGTCTTCTTCCAGGCGGCGCAAGGTCTCAGCCCGATATTCGTCAAAGGCTCTGTTGCCCGTCGTTCGCGGCTGCGGTCGCCCATCCTGCGTCTGACCTTGCTGGTGCGCAGGTTCGTTCCAGCGGCCGAAGCCAACTCCACAACACATCATTCTTTCGCTCCAAAGGATAAGCGCCAGGATCGCGACACCCAGCGGCCACCAGAAGATGAAGCCGAGGATCATCAGTGCGATGCATAGCGGGGTTGATAGTCGATCTACTCTTGCAGCAGTTGGTATCATTGGTGTGCTCTGCTATGAGCGCCAGCGGATGATCTGAACCGCTGCGCGTCCTTTGGGGCAAGCGCAACTCCTCATCCGAACCCTTAGACGGGGCGAGACCCGAAAATGTTACACACTCCTACGCGCGGGGTTTGGTGCCGATGGCTTTGGGGCGACGCCCCTCGAGGAAGCGCAGCAGGAAGCCGAGGACGGTTCGCAGTCCAGCTCCTGGCGATAGAAGTCGCAGCGTGCTTCGATGATCTTTCGCAGTTGAGCCCGAGCGCGGTGTAACCTCACACGGACATTCGCAGCGCTTATGCCCAGCGTCTCGGCGACCTCGCCATCCGTGAGCCCGCCAAGGTCGCCTAGAATGAGGACCGCCTGATAGGCCTCGGCAAGTTGCCCTATCTCTTGGCGGATGCAATCGGCCATTTCCCTGCGGACAAGCTCTTGTTCTGGCGATGCCTGATCGCCGACCAGAGCCGGGTTAGCGCTGGTTACGCTCGCCTCTCTGAAGTCCGCTTCGGGAAGCTGGACCGTCACCTTGGTCTCCTGCGCCGACCGGCTGCGAAGCCAATCGGAGGCAACGTGCGCTGCAATCCGGTAAAGCCATGTCGATGATTGCGCGTCGCCACGGAAGGTCGGTAGGGCCTTAGCTGCTTTGGCAAATACTATCTGGGCGAGGTCTTCCGACACATGCGACCCGGCAATCCGCGTCAGAAGCTGGAGCACACGCGGGTAGTTCCCATCATAAAGCTTCTTGAAGCGATCATCTGTTTCTTCTCGGTGCATGTGACAACAATCAGCAGACGAGGGAAGACCCTGCTTTGCGATGGATCAATCCGTCGTCTGCAGCCAAAATCGAGTGCAGGCTTGGACAGGTCGAGCAATCATCACGGGTCGTCTGGGGCAACCGGCCGGTCCACACATGGGAGTCGCATCAAGGGAAGGTCCGAAGTGGGTCAATCGCGACCAATTGGGTTCGGGCTCATGGGCTTGGAACGACCGCTACATCTTCAGAAGCTGACGTTCGTCCGCTATCCTGCCCACTCTGAGTGCAGGTCGGCCGCTTTGCCCGTGGCTGATACGGGTAGCGGTGACATACGCATCGGGCAGTGACCGAACCTGCCCGAAGATGTCAGAGTCCGCTATCTCCAAAACGGACATGCCGTCACCGGCCGAAGACGCGGTTCACCTCAATCGATATCGATCCCATGTCTGCTCCGCGGACAGGATCTGACATTGCCGCGTTTCGGATCGACGACATGTGCCAACAAGAGACGCGTGCATCGCAGCAAAGCTGCGAGCACGGCTCGCAAAGAGCAACCACTGTGAACGTAGTGTCGCCGTTGCTACGTCGGCGGCGCAACATCGAAAGCCGGTGGGCTCGGCTGTGGCGTCCGCGGTCTCGGCTGCTATGTGGTGGGGGGGTCAAGCGCGGCCTTGCGCGTTTCCAGGTCCTTCAGCGTCTTGTTGAGAAGGTCGAGAATATTCAGTCGCTCCGACCCAGCCCACGGATGACTGTCGCGCCCTTGTGCTTCTTCGATGCGACGCTGCAGATCTGCGATACGCTGGTTCAACCACGCCAGTTCATCGATCTGGTTCCGCATACTGGCTTATTAGCCAGGCGCTGGACACCTTAGCATTGAGCTGAATCAAAGGGTGTCGCCGCAGGCTCGGTGGCACCAGACGTAGACCGATCAGGCCGCAAGGACTTCGCGCAGGGCGCGGGCGAGGTCGGCTTGTTTGTAGGGTTTGCGCAATACTCTAAACTGGTCGTCGGTTGTATCTTGCGCCGATCCGGCCTCTGCATCGTAACCGGACGTAAGCAGGACCTTGATTGCAGGGTCACGTTGTGTGGCCTGTCGAGCGAGCTCGTAGCCCGTCATGCCGCCCGGCATGACGACATCGCTGAAGATAAGATCAATCTCACCCTCGCCCTGGAGAACAGCCAGCGCGGATGGGCCACTGTCGGCTTCCAGCACCCGATAGCCCAACAGCTTGATGCGACGAAGCGAGAGCGCCCGCAGCTCCGGATTGTCCTCGACGACAAAAACGGATTCGCCCGTCGCAGCGGGTGCCTTGCCGGCCGCGGCATCGCGGCTGAGCGCTTCGACCGGAGCCGCCCTGGGCAGATAGAGGTTCACGGTCGTGCCGCGGCCGGGCTCGCTATAGATCGTGGCGTTGCCGCCGGACTGCTTCACGAATCCATAAATGCTGGCAAGCCCGAGCCCTGTGCCTCGGCGGGGCGCTTTGGTGGTGAAGAACGGCTCGAAGGCGCGGGCAACGACCTCGGGCGGCATGCCGCTGCCCGTATCGGAAATCGACAGCCGTACATACTGGCCGGGCGCCAGGCCGATTTCGGCGCAGGCATCTTCGTCAGCAAGACTGACGTTCTCGGTCTGGATGATGAGCCTGCCGCCTTTGGGCATGGCATCGCGCGCATTGATGGCGAGGTTGAGCACGGCGTTCTCGATCTCGCTCGGATCGGCGCGGACAGTCCCCAGGTTGCCGGCCAATGCGGTGCTCAGGGCGATGGTTTCGCCGAGCGAGCGGCGAACCAGATCCATCATGTTGAGCACGTGATCGTTGAGATCGACGATGGCGGGCTCGAGCCTGCGCTGTCGCGAGAAGCTGAGCATGCGCCCGGTGAGCCTGGCGCCCATCTCGGCCGCCTCGTTGGCGCGGCGCACGAACTGGCGCGCCTCCTGCGGGTCGGCACTGACCTCGAACAGCTCATGACTGCCCATGATGATCGTCAGCAGATTGTTGAAGTCGTGGGCGATGCCGCCCGTCAGCTGACCGAGCGCATCCATGCGCTGCGACTGCCTGAGCGCCTGCTCCTGCTTGAGCTGCTGGGTGATGTCGCGGACCAGCCCCATGACCCCCAAGACGTTGCGTTGCGCGTCGCGGATGATGGTGGCGATGATCTCGCCCGGAAACGTCTCGCCGCTCTTGCGCCGAAAGCTCACCTGGATCGGATCGACCTGGCCCGCCGTGTCGGGGGCATTGAAGTCGAGCCGAAGCCGGGCCACCTGGTCGTAGTCCTCTTCGCTCGCATAGACGACGCGCGAGCTCTTGCCGACCAGCTCATCGGGCGCATAGCCGAAGATGCGGGTAACGGCCGGATTGACGAGGAAGATGTTGCGGCTCCTGTCGGCGATGATGATGGCCTGCGGAGCATCGGTGATGATGGCGCGGAACAGCGTCTGCTGCCGGATGCTCTCGGCCTCGGCCAGCCGTTGCGCCGTCAGGTCGTGGACGATCCCTGCGAAATGGCGTTTGCCGTCGATCTCGTACTCGCTGACCGACAGGTGCATCGGGAAGGTGGAGCCGTCCTTGCGCCGGCCCACCACCTCGCGGCCGAGGCCGATGATCTTCTTGCGCCCCGTCTGGCGGTACTGGCGGATATAGCCGTCGTGCTCGCCGCGGTAAATCCACGCGGGTCAAACGTTCTTGATGGGCACTATCACTTCCGGTTTCGCAAGCTGAGGATATGCGCAATGAGGTCGTCCATATCATTGGGCTCGATGATCAGGTTCGGCATCGTCGGATGCGTCGTGCGCGACCACACAGTCAGCGCGGTGACGGACATTCCGGGTGTGTTGGCGATCTGCTTGAACGGCGGCGCCTTGCTGTTCGGCGACTTGGCATCGCTGCGTTGGACGTTGTGACACGCCGCGCAAACCTTACGCGCGTAGTTGAGCCCCTTGCGCGCATCGCCGATTTCCAATGCGTCCGTCGCCAGCACCGGGCTCTTGGCCTTCGGCGCTGGTTTCTTGGTCACCGCCAAGCTGTTGATGTAGGCGATGATGGTGTCGATCTGCGGCCCCGAAAGAGCAAATTTCGGCATCTCGTCGTGCGGCGCCGCTATACCGCGCGAAAGCGGTTCACGCAGGGCAAGATTCGGGTGTCGCGCGTGCAAGTTGCGGAACTCGGGAGCTTTCTTGTTCGGGCTCGTGCCGGTGGCACCTACCGCGTGACAACCGCTGCAGTGCTGCTCGACCAGGGCTTTGCCCGCTTGGATGCGCTCTTGGGTTTGCGCGAGCCACGCCGCCGGAATTCCCAGTCGCACAAGGCCATCCCTGGCGCCGACGAGAGACGGATCAAGCAGGAGTGCCACCTGGAAGTCAGCAATCGCCTCTTCCTTGCGGCCCTGAGCTTCGTAGACATAGCCACGATTGTTGTAGGCCAGCGCGTAAACGGGGTTGAGCGTGATGGCTCTTGTGTAGTCATCGATCGCGCGTGCCAGGTCGCTGGATCTGCGATAGGCGAGACCCCGACGGTTGAAGGCGCTCGCACTGTTGGGATTGAGCCGGATCGCCTCGGTGAAGTCGGCTATCGCGGCCGGTAGATCTCCCTCCACGAAACGGGCATGGCCACGACCGACAAGGAAAGAGACGCTGTCAGGTGTGAGGCGGAGAGCTTCGCCGTAGTCAGCAATCGCACCCGAGATATCCCCCAGCGTCAGCTTGGCTCGGCCCCGGCCCGCAAAGCTCGGCGCGTCGTTGGGCCGAAGCTTGATGGCCTCGCTGAAGTCGGCAACAGCTTCGGCCGCCGCACCGGCGTCGGCACGCGCATTGCCGCGATTGTGGTAGGCTGTCGCCTTGTCGTCGGAGCCGTAAGCGGAGCTTGAAATGACCTCCGAGCAGGCAAGCAATCTGAGGTCAGGATTGCGACCCTGACTGCAATCGGTAAGAGGGTCCGCCCCGGCGCCACTCACCGTGACAACCACGACAAGGCACGCAAGTCCAATCCTTCTGAGCATTCCCTGCCTCACAAGAATTGACGCTCGCACTGCGGATTGTTGGACGTTTCTACTCGATCTAGCCGATGCTGATCCGCCGAGGCTTGACTTCCTCGACCTTCGGCAGAGTGATGGTCAGCACGCCATCGCTCATCTCGCCGCTGATCTTGTGCTGATCAATTCGGTTCGACAACGAGAAGCCCCGACGGTAGTGGCCGACGGGATATTCCGCGTAGATCGGGGTCAGGCCTTGATACTTAGAGAAATCGATGCTGCCTTCAATGTGAAGCACATCGTCCTCCACGCGGATGTCGATGTGAACTCTTGTCCACGCCCGGCATTTCCAGCACTACAGTCAGTGCCTGATCCGTCTCGTAGATATCAGCATTCGGGATGAAGTAACGGGCCGGCACCGTCGCTTCTTGCTTCTGTTCGAGCTCTCGCTTCTGCTGCACCTGCAGCTCTTGTGGGGTCATGGACACCTCCTGTCGTGTCGCTAGCCGATCTTAATAGCGCGAGGCTTGTCACTCTCGGCCCGTGGAATGAAAAGAGCGAGCACACCGTCTTTGTATTCCGCTCTTAAGCGATTGACGTCGATCTGCACGGGCAGTGTGATCGTGCGGTCGAAGACACCCGACACGCGCTCCCTGCGATGTACACTCGCGGTGTCCTGGAAGGTGATGGTTCTTTTGCCGGAGAGCCGAATAGAGCGGTCCTTTGCCTGGATCTCGACGGCATCCTTGGAGACGCCAGGCAGCTCGACGAGCGCGACAAAATCCTCCCCCTGCTGAAAGATATTGATAGGCGGAAACGTCCCACTACCGGTCGTGGACCCCCGCAGCCAATCACTGTCCAAGCTTCTGTCGAGCGCACGCTGCAGGGCCAAGAGGGCATGAAGCTGCTCCAGGTTCGCAACCATGGTGTACTCCCGCGCAATGGCTGGATCGTGGGACAACGTTGCCTGAGGAAGGTGCAGTGACATTGACTCAAATCAAAGGTGGATCGGGAAGACGGGATAACTTGTCAGCGGCATGTTCAGGCTGAGAGAGAGCCCTAAGGTGCAGGGCCATGAAGCGAAGCCAATTCGTCATCGCCGTGTTCGACAATTGGAATGCCGTGGAGAGTCTTCTTGCCAACGTGGGGAGCGACAAGATAGGCCGCTTCGGTGCCTTGCTTCACACGCGCGCCGATGAGCCGTCGGCGCTGGCGGATTCCTGGCTCATGCAGGACATGACCGAGCTGCACTTCGCCGGATCGCGCAGACGCGTTCGATGCACTGCCGGCAGGCTTGCCGCGCAGCTCGCTACGCGATCGGCAGGGGGAGCGCACAACCTTGCACATGCTCTTCGAGGTTGGGTGAGTCCGGAACAGGCCAAGGAGCTAGAATGGCACATCGAAAGTGGCCGGCTCGTACTTTGGCTCCAGCCGTCCAGACCAGAGGACTTTGAGACCGTGTGTGCCCAAATGGTGCAGGCAAGCCCGCATTTGGTCGAGCTTTGCGATGCGGGGCTCAATCCGTAGGGACCGGCATCTCTCGCATTGAACACGCCGTCAAGAAACCCGAAGTCGAATGATAGGCTTGGTGTCGTCATCGGCTTCGAGCAGCATAATCCAGGGGGCGCAAAAGCAATGCGAGCGCGTTTAGCCATCATTCTTGGCACGTTGATTATGCTTTCCGGTCTTGGGAAGTTTGCGCCCGTCCGATCACAAGATCAGCCGCCTCCACCACGCGGCTTCGACTACTGGCAGCCGGACTGGATGGTGCGTGAACTATGGGGACCAGGCAACATGCCCAAGGGCATGATGGTGCGCCTGCTCCGCCACACGACGTATATGCAGTATGGTGTTCCGAAGAGCTATGAGGGTGTCAAATCGACGGCTCCGCCTGGACCTCAAACCATCTCTGCGGGCAATAAACTCTATACCGAGCATTGTGCTGTCTGCCATGGCCGGGACGGGATGGGCGATGGCGAGCCAGGGCGGGCGGTATCTCCTTCGCCGGCACTTCTTGCGTACATGATCAGGCGCCCAATTGCTGTTGACGAATACTTGATTTGGGCCATCTCAGACGGTGGCAAGCAATTCGAATTGGAGATGCCGGCGTTCAAGGACAAGCTTTCCCGCGACGATATCTGGCGTGTGATTGCATACATGCGGGCGGGCTTCCCCGATGCGAGCAGCGGCTCCAGACAATAGGGGCGGTTAACTGCATTCGCTTCACGAGGCAGCGGCAAGATCGAAAGTCAGGCAGAGCAAGTACGCGCCAAAGCCATGTGGAACCGCTTTGTAAGCGGAGACCGAGGAAACCATGCGAGCGAATATTTGCGCGTCCATAGCCGTTGCAGCCGTGTGGACGGCCATTGTCGCGGGTTCGTCTGTAGCGCAACAGGGTGCCAGCAACCCACGCCGCGGCCATGAACTCGCGGCGCGCCTTTGTACCAACTGTCACGTCATCGATAGTCAGACGTCCGGGCCGATACGGGCGGATGTTCCGAGTTTCCCAGCTATCGCCAACCGGCCAGGATCGACGGCCGAACATCTTGCTGGAAGGATTATCGTTCCGCATCCTGCCATGCCGAGCGTCTCGCTGACCGCACAAGATATCAGAGACTTAGTTGCCTACATCATCACCTTGAAGCGGAACGATTGATTGGCATAGCGCTACCCATCAGTTGCTTCTCCCGTCGCTGCGACCTGCTGTGATTCCGATCATTATGCCCGGATCTCACTTGTCAGCCGGCTGTGCAGGAACCGGCGAGGCAACAGACGATGCCGAGACGGCGAATGCCGCCACGCTCGCTGACATCGACGGTCTGAGATCCAGGACCAACGGCGCCGGTGCGGCAGCGCCTCTTTTGTGCTTGGTTACGCGATGCCAGCCGAAGCGGAGCTGCCTGAAATCCCGGTGTATGATGTAGGGAGGGATTTCCCGATCGAACTCGCACGACGCGTCGGAGTGCGCGGGTACGACCTTCTGGAGATGGCCACCGCCCGCACACCGAAACCGGTCCTGGGTTTGCTGGACCATCTGTCGCGGCGCTGGCTCGTGCGCAACGGTTCACGTTATCTGGCCGAGATCGATGCGCTGGCTGTGCTGTCGCGAGCACCCGGGCTCTACTATCTCAACGTGCAATACGAGTGGGGGTGCACGACCGCGATCAAGCCGACGCCTGAGGGACGCTCGGCGCGTCTCCTGCGCACGCTCGACTGGAACGTTGCCGGCATCGGCCGATTGGTCGTCGCCGCACGCATTGCCAATCCGCTGGGTACCTGGCTCGCGCTCACTTGGCCGGCGTTCACGGGGGTACTGCAGGCGATCGCACCGGGCCGGTTTGCGGCCGCGATCAACCAGCCGATGCCACCGCGCCGCGTCGGTCTTCTTCCCCTCGACTGGCTCATCGCAAAGGGTCAGGTCTGGCGCTCACGCCACACCCAGCCTATCCATCTGCTCCGCCGCGTTTTTGAAACCGCGCCGGATTATGCCGCTGCCCGGGCAATGCTTGAGACGACACCGATCACGTCGCCCGCCATCTTCACGCTCGTCGGCGTCCGGGCAAACGAAGGCGTGATTGTCGAGCGCCGCCCCACCGAAGCGAGCGTTCTCACCGACACCAATGCGGCCAACGAATGGTGTACAGCCACTTGGCAGCCCGGCCACCATCGCGCCTACGAGAACGGTGCGCGGCTCGCCGCCATGCGCGTCACACCTTCGCATTGGGACTCGCATTTCGGTTGGCTGACGTGGCCGTTGCTGAACGCCGAAACTCGGCTTGCCATGATGGCCGAACCCGCCAGCGGTCGGTTTCTCGCACGGGGGTATGAGGCGGGGCGGCCGGCTACGCGCACTCTGGACATGACACCATAACTAAGGTCCGGACATGCATCCTCTGTTAGCGGTGCCGGAGGATGTTCCGAGAATGGGATGGACCGGCTGCGCTCCCGCCCTGCCAGCGAGGATGTTGGTGGGGCAATCCAGCAGGAGGAGCACCACGCCATACCCCGCAAAACCAACGCCAGCGGGCAGATGTGCTGTCGCCGCGGATGCTGCGCATCCCGGAGGATCTGGCTCAGCACTGGCGTCGCCTCGACGGCCGGATAAAGGATTCGGCCGTGAGCAGATGCACCAACACTCGTCTACGAACGTTGGCTTTTCCGACGCCCCGCCAGCAGGGAGCACGGCGTGTATGAGCCTCTAGGATAGGTCACGCCGATAGAGCGGTCACCAATTCGGGTACAACTTCCGGGTGTCAAAATAGACAATATTACCAGATGACTTCTTTCAAATGCTCTTCCTCGTCTAATCGATTAATCTCGATCCCGGTGAAATCACTCCGTGAGACCACACCGAGGACCTTTCCATTCTCGGTGACGGGAAGATGTCGGAAACCTCCGTCGTTCATGATGCGCAACGCATCAATCGCGGAGCTTGCCGGGGTAGTCGTCATGGGTTTCCTCGTCATTGCTTCCGCCAGACGGGTCGCGGCAGCGTCTTCAACTCCGGCCAGCACGCGTATCGCGTCCCGGCCGGTGAATATGCCCGACAAGCGCTGTTGGCTGTCGACGACAAGGGTGGATCCGGTCTTGCGCCTCCACATGGATCGGCACGCACGCTGAACCGTCTCATCTTCTGCAACCAGGAGTGGCCTCTGGCCTTCAATGATATTCGCGACCTCTCGCAAGGTTGTCGCCGAACCCCTCGCCGGACCCATGTAGTGCCAGCGGAATTCTTCGAATTCCATGCCCTTGAAATCGCCGCGCGAAACGACTCCCTTGATCATACCGTCCTCCGTCACCGGAACATGACGGAAGCCGCCGTCGCTCATCGCACGCAGTGCATCGATGGCGCGGCTCCTGGGTGTAATCGTCACTGGATTGCGCGTCATTGCCTTCGCCAGATCGGCGCCACCGGCATCCTTGCCTTTGGCCAGTAGTCGCACGGCATCGCGACCTGTGAAGATGCCGCTCAGGCGCTGCTGGCTGTCAACGACGAGAACCGATCCGCTCCGGCGTTGCCACATGCGGCGGCACGCTTCCCGGACGGTCTCGTCGCGGGCGAGTACGAGCGGCTTCTGGTCTTTGACAATGTAAGCCAGCTGTCGATTGGTCATAGCCCTCGCAGTTCTCCAGTACGCGCGCATGCGCTCAATGACATAGATCAAACTGGAGATGCTTCAGGCCGCCGGCAATAGGGAGGGGGCTTTGCGCCTCGCGCCCGCAATCGTCGTGCTCCATGGGATGACTGGAATACGCGTGCCGCCGAGCTCGCTCGAGGAGCGCCTTCCGCGGGCGCCCAGCGCCGTAGGGGCGTAGCCGCGGTTCTTGAAGGCCAAGGCGTAAACGGGACACAGCGATTATTGATAGTGTTGGCGCCGACTGAGACTAGCCAATGGGAACCGGCGCAATGAGCGAACCGAGCAGGGTCCGTGCGTCTGTATCGTGGTTCCGGCGGCTTGGGCCGGGCCTTATAACTGGGGCGGCGGACGACGATCCGGGCGGGATCGCGACCCATTCACAGGTGGGGGCGCAATTTGGCGTCAACATGCTGTGGACTGTTCTTCTTACCTATCCGCTGGTGACGGCGATCCAGTCTGTCTGTGCACGGATTGGCCGCGTCACAGGCAAAGGTCTCGCCGCCAACATGACGCGTGTGTTTCCGCGCCACCTAGTCAGCATGATCGTTATTCTCCTATTCGTCGCCAACACCGTGAACATCGGCGCCGACCTGGCCGCGATGGGGGCCGCCGCACAACTGGTTCTGGGTTGGGGCGAAATTTTCTTTGCGATCCTGTTCGCGGTTGGGTCGCTCGTCGTGCAGGTCTTCCTGCCCTATCACCGGTATGTGCACGTGCTCAAATGGCTGACGCTCACGTTGCTGGCCTATGTTGGGGTTGTCTTCACCGTCACGATCGACTGGGGCAGCGTGGTGCGCGGCCTGCTGTGGCCCCAAATCACGTGGTCGAGGGACGTCGTCACGGTGCTCGTCGCCGTGTTCGGCACGACGATCAGCCCCACTACACGTACGATCGCGAAAAGCGCGAGGCGCTCAACGCGTGGGGCTCTAAGCTCGAGAAGATCATCGCGCCGCAATCCATGCGCGAACCTCCGACGCACGCCAACCTACCCGGCCAGGTCCCAGTCGCCGTTGGCGCGGAAAGTAACCTTGTTTGACGTACGCATAGATCGTTGAACGTGCGAGCCCCGTCTTTGCGGCGATCGTCCGCACGCTCCAGAGTTCATCGTCGATCGTTGATGGCGCTTGACGCTGAGCGTACTCGAACAAGTCACTCACCCCTACGATCTGTGCTGGGCGCTCGTGGGACCGCGTTGATCGACGATGGCGCATGGTCAGCATCCGGTTGCTGGCCGTCTGAATTCGTGCTTTGCGGGCTCTCGGTCAGGATCGCTGCGACCCGCGCGATCAGGCTGCGATCGGTTCGAAGGCGTCTGGCAACATCCTCGATCACCTGGTCGAACCGGAGTTGACCGAGCGCCTGCGCCGCCGTGTGCTCGCTCCGGGGCAGCGGCGGCGTAATCGTCAAAAAGCAGCGCACGAATGTCGCTATCAACTCTGCCGCTATGGCGAGGTCGCGTTCGAGACGACGCAGCGACCGGCCGTTCGACTCTTGCTGCAAGGCCAACAGGTTGGCCGGTGGACCGCCGCTCTCGTTCGCCAGGTACCGCTTCAGGGCGCGCTCCAGGATCTCCGACTTGGCGACGCGATGCGTCTCGGCCATGATCTGCAGCTGCTGGGTCATCGCCTGGGAAAGATAGAGCGCGTGGCGCTGACGCATGGTTCAAACCCTCGACAGCGACATGTTCGGCGGTCGGCGTCTCCGCATTGGCGGCTCTTGTTGGCCGAATTTGGCACGCAGCCTCCAAAGGCATGGGCTCACTATGCTGCCCGGTGCCACGATGCATCCGCGCCTCGTGTTGTGGTCGTAGAGACCACTGCTCGACCATGCGCGCGCACAATTCATCGTCCGGAACCCTTTCGAACAACCACGGCGCAAAGCGCTCCAAGACGGCGCTCGCTCTGGCCCACCAAGGGGAAGCGCTCGCCCCCTCCACCGCCGCCGCTCGCCCCTGTGGGGTGGGACGAGCGAGCGACGGCGGCTCCGGGGGGAAGCGGGGCGAGGCCCGGGACATGGAGGAGGACCTCCGCACGAAGCTCGATTGGGTCGCCGTCGATCATTTCAACACCGGGCATCCGCATACCCACATCGTCATCGCTGGCGACGACGACCGCGGCCAGGACCTCGTGATGGCACGCCATTACATCAGTCACGGCATCCGCCATCGCGCGCAAGATCTCGTCACCCTGGAGTTGGGTCCGGAGCAGGAGTTCGAGCGCTTCATCAAGCTCGCCAACGAGATGAAGGCCGAGCGGTTCACATCGCTCGATCGCGGCATCCTGAAGGGCGCCAAGGAGAACGTGCTCGTCGTGTCGGCCATGGCCGACGCCGCGCGCGGCCGGTCCGAACGTCGTGAAGACGCGCAACAGAGCCTGCGGGTAGGCCGGCTGCGGCGGCTGGAGCAGATGGGATTGGCGGGGGAGAAGACCACGGGCGTCTGGGCCATCGATCCCCAGCTCGAAACGAAGCTGCGTAGCCTGGGCGAGCGCGGCGACATCATGGTGACCATGAACCGGGTCATGCGCGCGCACGGCATCGGCCGCCCAGCTGGCGACTTCGCCATCTTCAGTAGCGCACGGAAATCCCAGTCGGTCATCGGCCGCGTCGTCGAGGTCGGCATCGCCGACGAGATGACCGACCGCAAGTATCTCGTCGTCGACGGCATCGATGGCCGCATCCACTATGCCGAGACGGGCAGGCTTGCGGGCCACGGCATCCCTCAGCCGGGGATGATCGTCGCGCTGTCGGGCGGTGGCGGGAAGGCCAAGATGCGCAACGCCCAGATCGAGGTCGTGTCCTACTGGCCGGTCGAGCGACTTGCCACCGCCGAGGCCGCAACTTGGCTCGACCAGACCATCGTCGCCGAAACGAAGCCAATCATCCACGAGAAGGGGTTCGGCGCGGACGTCTCGAAAGCCCTCATCGCGCGCGAGGAGTGGCTGATCGTGAACCGCCATGCACGTGTCGAGCAGCCCGGAACCATCACGCCGAAGCCGGACATGCTGCGGGACTTGAACCACAAAGGCATCACGGTCGCCGCCGAAAAGCTATCCGCACAGCTGGCAATGCCGCCGGAGGCACCCGTCGAAGGCATGCGCATGAGCGGCAAACATGTCGGCACCATCGACCTGCCCATGCAGCGCCTCGCGGTGATCAAAGGCCGTCACGAGTTCACGCTTGTTCCATGGCGGCCGGAGCTGCTGAACATGCGCGGCAAGGACATCGAAATCAGCGTGCGCGACCGGACCATCACGATGGCGCTTGCCCGAGGGCGAGTTCGGGACCTCGGGTTGTCGCGATAAGTCGAGCGACTTGAGGAAGGCTTTGGGGCCTCCGCCGGGCTGCGGCCCGGCGTCCCGCCCTATCGCGCTGGCCCCACGGCCAGCGCGACCGAGCCCCGCGGCTTGCCGGAGGCAAGCTCCGTCAAGAAGCGCGGGTCTCGGCCCATTCGGGTGACGGTCGGTAGGCCGAAGGAGTGCGCTGTGGTCGACGAGCGTCTCAGTGAGAAGGTGGAGAGACCGAGAGGACCTTAACGACCCGAATTATCCACATGGGGAAGCGGTCAGCGGTAGTCGAATTGCTCTTGGGCAACATGGGCTCCATGCAACGGGAGCCACGGCCTTCTATGCAAAGAGAAGATCAGCCGACCATGGCAACGAAACTCGAGCAAATAGCAGTGAAAGCTCGGTGTGAACCAAAGCTCCGCTTCTGAAGAACTTCTTCGGGAGCCTCGATCACGATTGGGTGCTCCGGTTTGTCGAACATCGAGTTCGGTGAAGCGCCCCCTCGGGGTGCCGACCGTCGCTGACCGGGCGCTCCAGCGCAGCTCGGCTGAGGCGCTGTCGGCCATCTATGACCGCCTCCGGTGACCCGGTGCGCGGTGGAGCCATCCATCGCGCCTACTCGACGGCTTCGACGCGGGGGTCAGTTTTCAGCGCCGATCGACGTGTCAGGCACTGGCCAATTCACACTTCCGGGATTTCATCGGTTGCGTGCCTCGTTGGAAACGTGCTCGAGCTTGGGCGTAGATCGCCGCAGCCAAGTGAGGGAGCGGTATCTCTCATGCTTGCGTTTCGACGCTCACCCAACTCCCTAGCTTCCCGCTCAATCAGGAGTAGAGTCCCGGGTTGAAGTTTTGACCGTCCGCGGTGCTGGCCGCAACGGCAATATGATGGGCTCGGAACTCCTTGGGTGTCCTATTGGCGAGCGCCGAATGCGGGCGCAAGGGCTCACGCGCGGCGTAGGCTCATCTTGTAGTTGCGCGAAGGTCACGGCCCTCCGTTCGTAAGCGGTACACTCCTTCACATGGTGGATGAGATTGTATGCTTTGCTTCGCCGTGCGATGACTGAACTACTACTGCAATTTGCTCTTGGGGGATGTGATGTATGGTTTCCTTGTACTCCTGCCCCTTACGTTGATCGGCCTGGGCGTCGGTTGGTTCATAGGTTCGAAGTCCGCAAGTGGCGGACTACATCGAATACGCAACCGACGTGCCGGATCAGACGAAGCGCGTCCAAGAAATGTGGGCCAACAGAGAATTGTTGACCAACTACCGGTTTTGGGCGCAGATCACGGCGCACGTGGTGACCTATGCCGTGCTGTGCTTCTCGCTGGTCGCGACGGTCCGCACCATCTCGGCACCGCTTCCCCCCGATCGCCCGGCGGGCCTGCGTAGCCTTCAGCTTTTTCTCGAGGTCGTGTTCGTAGCACTGCCGTCCGCCGTGATGCTGTGGATCATCGGCAGGGACGTGTACGGCGACTGGTACAATTGGATCGACTGGCTTGCCATTGGCGTACTGTGCGTCGGGCTCATCGCGTGCATTGCAATCACGGCCAAGCGACTGCCTTTGGAACTCTACAACTCCTTCGCCCCGCCGTACCAGACCACCAAGACTGATATGGTCGCTGCGCTGTGCGCGATCCTGATCGTTGGGACCATCGCTGTCTTCGCAACCTATCCCAGATCTAGCGTGCATCTCGTTGGCACGTTCCCGGTGCTGATGCTGATGACGGCCGCCGCGTTTTTCGCGGTCGCGGCGATATTCTCGCGTCACGCCTCCCCTGTGGCAGTGATCTCCTCGCTGATCACCGGCGTCCTCTTCCTGCACCTCATAGATCAGACGCTTTTTCCCGCGCGCGAGTTCCGGCACGGCAAAGTCGCATTGAGCTCGGGCGGGAAGCTGACGGTCGAACAGGCCAAAGAGCAGCGCAAGATCCCCGATCTGACAACGGCGTTCCAGCACTGGCTCGAATATCGTCGGCCGGCAATCGAGGAGTACAAGAAAAAGGGCAAGGCCTATCCCGTCTTCTTCGTCTCGGCGCAAGGCGGGGGCATCTATGCCGCCTATCACCCCGCGATATCGCTGGCGCGCCTGGCCGACTATTGCCCGGAGTTCGCGCATCATCTGTTCGGCATCAGTTCGGTGTCCGGCGGCAGCCTCGGCGCTGCCATGTTCGCCGAGCTGATGCGTTCCCTTTCCCCGGCCGAACGCGGCGATCCAGCAAGTCCGGTGATGGGTTGCAGACAGCGAAAGCCAGAGGATTACCAGGTTCTGCAGAGAAAGGTCGATAGTTTCTTCGGCACCGACTTCTTGTCGCCCGTCATTGCCAGCGCGCTCCTCTTCGATGCTCCGACGATGCTGGTTCCTCAGCTTCGGTATGGCTACGACCGCGCGAGGGCTTTGGAAGACGAGTTTGAGGCAGCGTGGCAGAACCGTGCCCTGTCCGGGCCAGAAGCCGGACTCTCGAGTGACTTCCTGGGGCGATGGGACGCGACTATGGCGGCGCCGGCGCTCTTCATGTCGACGACTGCAGTGAACTTCGGCATTCCGGTTCTGATTTCTCAGGTGGACTGGTCCTACAATCCATCTGCGGGCGTCGTGACAAAGCGGACCCGCAAGGACGCCCCGGCGGCGCTCCATGTCGAGAGTTCGGGACTTTTGCAGACGGTCCTTGATCGCCTGAACCGTCCCGATGACGAGCTGCAGATCGGGATCGCGAATATCCTTGATTTCAGACCTGACGTGCAGTTGGCCACGAGTACGGCCGTGGCGCTGAGTGCGCGATTCCCAGTTGTTACGCCTCCTGGAACCATCGCAAGGAATGATGAGATAGCGGTGAACCCCGGCGGGATATATCAGAAGGTAAGGGAGCTGCAGCTCACGGACGGAGGATTCTACGACAATAGCAGCGGTATCGTTGCACGCGAGATCATCAACTATCTTAGGAAACGTTTGAACGATGATCCCAAACTGCAGCCTTTCAAGAACGATATCAGGTTTCACCTGATACGCTTTACGGACACACCCGCAAAGCGGCAGGCCATCGCCAGTCCAAAGGCACACATTGAGATCGTCGCGCCGTTCGCGGCGTACGATGCGGTGCGGGTATCTCGAGGCGTCGTGCTCGCGACGCCAGCTGCGACCTTCGTATCCAATATCTATCTGCTGGACGAATGGTACGAAGGAACGCTCAATTGGCTGCTTTCCAACACTACGAAGACCAATATCAACAAGCGGAGCAGCTGGCTAAAGGGTTCGGGCAACGAAGTCTGTTGCGAGGTCCAATATGCCTCGTCCAAGAGCCCGCACGAGCGTATACCGTTGAAAGAGGCGCAGGCGGAGGAGCTTAAGCGCGCCGACCCCTCTCTCAGCATTCGGGAGTTCGTCCCCAATGCGGATCATTTCGAGCGCATCTTCACGGCCTTGACGCTCGGCGTGCAACCCCTGTCTCCGCCGGCTCCGGCTCTGCCTCCTGCCGCGAACCCGGCACCAGCGCAGGCTGCGCCAGTCGAAAAATGAGCCGGGCTAAGTGCGGACGCGCCAGAATTGGCCTCGGTCGTTGGTAATGGCAACGGAGGCGGTCGAGGGCGGACTTGGCTGTTCGGTTGAGGCGGTGCTCCCTCGATACGGAGGCACCATGGGAAGCCATCGCGTAGCGCTGTGCACCGCTGCATAATGAGCGCCGTTTTGCGCAGGAACCGCGCAGCCTCGGCAATGGTGTCGAAATCTGTCTCGCGGCCGTCAAAGGCTGGGCCGAGGAGGGTTTGGAGCTGGCCGTTGTTGCGGAACTTCTCCAGCTCAGTCAGCGTCGCAGGGACATCGCGCAACTCTTGAGCCCGAGCGGCTCGCGAACGAGCAGAGTGACTGGCGCGTCGCAATCCGCGCCACGCTGTTTCTGTTCGGAGCGCTTGCGGCTGAATGGGCGACGCGATGTGTCCGGGATCAGAGCCAGGCTCTCGCGCGTGAAGTCGTCGACGATCGCCAGGATGCGGAAGCGCCGCCCGTCGATGAGCAGTCGGACACGAAGTCCATCACGCAACGCAGCAATCCGCACTCGGTCGCGCCAGCCACAGAATCTTGCTGAGTTCTTGCGCGGGGGCCATAACTGTTCCGTACGGGCTTGTCCCCACCGATCAACCAGAGTGCCATATCTCCGCTATCAACGCAGGAGCCGCCGTAAAGAAGGCGGCCTCGCGAGCCGGGCGGAACAACGTCCGCTTTCTCTGCGGAGCGGAACTTGTCGATGAGAGACCGGTTGATCCCGCCAAGTCTGTTCCGGGTCTTGGTCGCGTGAGAACGCGACAGCACGGAGTAAGGCGATCTGCGAGAGGCACTTGACGCGAATGTGGCAAATTTTTCCGATCGGGAGGCGAGATTGCCGCCGACGGGCTTGCCTGAGGCTCTGAGAGCGATCTAACGGGCCAACTGTGCACGCATGGCCGCACCCGCGTCTCACGCGCTCATCGCCGCAATGAGCGGCTCAACGCCGATGATGTTCATCGCACGCGTGAGATTGTAGGCGAGCACGTGTAGCGCCATCTCGGTGGCGACCTTTGGCAGGCGCTTCATCAGGAAGTGCGTCGCGCCCATCCTCATCTTCAGCGTGCCGAATGGATGTTCGACCGTCTCACGACGCGCGCGCATTGCCTGCGGGTTTTCGTCGAGCCGCTTCTGCGCTGCCTCCAGGACGTGCTCGTGCTCCCATCTTGATATGACGCGGTTCTTGGCCTTGGTGCAACGAGCCTTGAGGTGGCATCTTCCGCAAGCCGTCGTCCAATATCTGCGGATAGTGCGATCTCCGTCCACGGTGGTGAAGTGATACTTGAGCCATTCACCGGCCGGGCAACGATAGACATCATCATCGGGCAGATAGACGAAGTCGTGCTTGCCGAACTGCCCTTTCGCCTGCATGCCCGACGTAACCGGCTTCGGCAGCGTCACCTCGATCCCGGCGTCATCGCAGGCCTTGATCTCCTCACCGCTATAGTAGCCGCGATCAGCCACGGCCTCGAGCTTTTCGACGCCGAGCACCTCCTTGGCCTGGAGGCCGATGTTGGAAAGTTGTGCCCGATCCGAGCCAAGCAACCGAGCAATACTACGAGCTTTTGGGCGCGGTGATTGCCCGGTGCTCGAACGCTGGCCACTTGAGCCGACGAGGTTCGGGAGCTAGGCTTCGCGAGGGGAAAGCTTGCGTGGGCCGGCCCTGTTTAAGTCCTTGAGCAGGGGGGCAAGATCTATCCCCTCCATGCGGGCTGTATTGCGCACCGTCATGAAGCGTTCCGCAAGTCCGCTGTGCACATCATGACAACCTCTGCTACGGAAGACCTCAGCAGTTTCGGGCCAACGTCGAATCACGTCGACCACCTTCATGTCGCCCGTGATTTCATGCATTGACATTGTTCTCCGATGATCGCCATCTTCTGCGCTCCCTTCGCCGCAACGCCAGCCTAGCTCGTTAGCGTCTGCCGACGGCTCCGCGCGGTGGGCGCGAGTTGTCCGCCCATCCGCTGCGCGATGGGTTCCAGGATGATGCAAGCGCGATACGGGCGGTCGAGCGCAGTCTTGTTCCGTTTATCACACTCTGCTTCGGCTGCGCCTTGCGTGTCATGTTTGGAGACGAGGGCGACGTCCTTCCATGACGAAAGGTGCTGGATGACCATCCAGGTATTCAAAGGCAGCTTCCGTGTGGTCATTGCGTATCCTTTCCGCCGACACCTACGGATGCAGCTGCGTGCAGGTCGGACTTTGCGCAGCTAGAGGAGGGTCGGGCGGCCAAAACCTGTCCGGACGCGCTCGTTCAGAAAGCTCGGGGCGCAAGATGGCGGCGATTTGCGATAGCTCTCTTGAGTTCTGTTTCTGCGATTGCCACGTCTGGTGCGGTGCCGCTAACGGGATCATCGAGGTAACAGCGCCAAGCGTAATGGGACTGGGTGCCGATCTTGCTGACCGAGCCGACGGCAACGAAAGGATTTGTAACGGCAAAATAATTAACGACGCCCGTGTGGGGACAGTACCGCTTGGAGATCACGTCCGGCCTCCTCGTTGGTTCTCCTCCCCCTACTTTAGTCGTAGACTACCACGGCCTTGCAAATGCGACAGGGGGGCCATTTCGGCGGCGCAGCATCGGCCAAGGCCGAGAATGGTCGGACTTGGGCCTTCTCGATATTCCGCTTTGTAGCAGACGAAGCTCGCACGTCGTTGGATGGGGATCGCAGTGATGGATGGGACGCGAAACGGCAGGGACAGATGGCAAGGCCGAACGCCAGGTGAGCGAAGAATTGTACCCTCGTCAGCGCAACAGCGGCGCAACGGCTCGTCCGGGACTGCGCAAGGAAATTACGAAAAATATTTGTCACTCGCCCGAAGCGCCGCTCTGGCTGGCGACACAGTTGAGATGGAGAATTGCTACCAGCACGCCGAGCACTATTTCAGAGTTATGAGAGCGATGGGTACGGCGCATAAGTGATCCTGGCCCGCTGTCGCTCAAGCGAAGGACAAGTAGCTATGGTTGGCACCAGCTCACAACTCATCGACTACAAGACGCACATCCTCGTAGGGCATACCTCGAGTGGGAAGATGACCGTGATTTGTTACTGGCCATACGTTCCGCGACAAGACGAGGTGCAGCAGAAGATTGATGCAGAATGCTCAACATACGCGACATTCCTTCTGTGCACGCCGACCTCTATTATGCCTGTCCCAAACAATGGAGGGCGCAAGGGAGAGTCTTCATCACGGTTCCGTTTCCGCTGAGGAAGCAGGCTCGCTCCATGCACCGGTTGTTATGCGACCTGCATGGCTTTGTCGAACAACGCAAGCACCGCGGCGTGGCCTCGCGCATCGTTTAATGTGGGGAGGGACGCCGAGAGCCAGCGGCTTGGACAGATGCTGCGGGCCACCTCGATGCCGATGTGCGAGAGAGCCAATGTTCGGTGCCGATCAACAATCCGACGTATTCTTCGAGGTACCCTGTACCGTGCACTAAGAAAGACACGTGTCCACACGTGAAGATCGACGATCCGGTCTACCGAAAGGAGGTCGTGGTGATGATCCAGAAGGGCTGGTCGCCGGAACTAATCGTGGGGCGGTGGTCGAAAACTGGAGGTGCGCCGTGCCCTATGGATGCAAACTTGAAGATCTGTTGACGATCCTGCACGAGTGCGCTCCAGCAAAAGCTGACGCGGTTGCACAGCGGCGTCGGCGTGTCGAGCATGGTCTTTTGTCGGTGGGCCTTAAGCTCCACTGCCTAGGTAATGGGGGTCAGTTTTTCTCGCTGGTGGAGCATCTCGGTGGAGCGTCAAGAGTTCTCGAGATCAACAGGTACAAACACGCGCAAGCGTCGCTGTGTCTGGTGCTGCCGCCTGTCGGCAATGCTCATGCGGCGATACTTCTCTTAGAGTGCCTCGAACGCTTCACTGGGTCTGCACTCTTTGGCAATCGGGAAATCCAAATCCAGGTGTGTTCACCGGGAAGGCTCGATGCGCGTCGGTCGGCGCTGGTTGCAATAGGGTTTTACCTCGGGTCGGACACGCTTCGACGGTACGCCCTGGGGGACCTTGAGACAACCGTCAGTAGAGATGGGAACCACCGACGAGGACAACGTCTGGTCATCCACGACGCGGGAGGTGATTTTGAGCGCGACTTCGAGTGGTGGGAAAGGTCCGGCAACGGTAAGGATCGTCTTGTTCGGCCCCAACTGCCATTCGAAAGGGATCGTACCGATCTACTCACCGGTAACGGCAGTAGGTTGGACATCGCGAACATCAATCTCCTCGCGACGCTGCTTGTTCACGCCCAGTACCAAGGTTATTGGAGTGAGCTCGGCGAGCGGTTTGAGGAAGATATGCAATCCCTGCTCGATCGGCATTTGCTTGCCGGTTTGGTCAGCGTTCCGTGGGTCCGGACCGACGAGCCTGAAAGGGCCGGCGACAGGGAGTTCTTTAGCGCCCTCCAAGAGCTGGTCGCGTATGTTTTCGAAGAGTCTGTACGTGTCAAAAAGAAATCAGGATTTCTTTTTTCGAGATCGGAAGAAATACCGGCCAGATCATCCCGAGGCATCCTGCACGAAATGCAGTCGTTGCTCCAAGACTATCGCACTGAAGTAGTCAGGCAATCCCGCCTGGAGGACAAAGGAGGACGCACATGATACGCGCTCACCAACCAGGCTCACAGCCTATCGATATCCCGGAAGTGATTCCAAATCCTGCTGTAGTGCCAAAGCAAGAACCCGTTCCGACAGAACCCGCTCGCAAAGAGCCAGTTAAGGTTCCAGAGAAGGTCAGTCAGCGCAACATTTCCACACTACTCCGTACACTGTGAATAGCAGGTGAGCATTTAAACTTGAAGGTCAACCGTCAAGTCACCGTCTGGGCGAAGAGTCACTCTTGGGCTGCTCCTGGATTTTGCCACAAGCTTGCCACAGCCCCAAAAAGTCCGCCCCGGAGAACGGCGACCCACCCGCCCGGGAGCGCGTCGGTCGTGAGCAACACGCTCGTGATCGTGCTGCGATTGACGCCGTACAGCTACTTTGGGCGGATTGATAGCGCCGCCTGGTCTGGCGGCAGCATGCACCGCGGTGCCTCGATCTCCATATGCAGCCAGTTGCGGGGATCTTCCCGCGTTTCGCCGACCTCGAACGACGGCGGCTCGAATTCGCGGGCGAACACAGACCGCTTCAAGAGATCCATCACGTCTTCGAAAGCACACTGCGGCCGCTCCTGGGCCAACAGTGCCGCGACCTGACCAAGGCGCACGTAGTTACCATCGAAGGCGGAGATCGACTCGGACATGGGTACCCCCTACCCTCCGTCTATGCTCTGCGCTTCGCGCTCTTGCAGAGCAATCCACGCGTTCAACAGCGCCGAGCAGTTATCCCTCCACGCATGAATCAAGGCATCGGCGCCTCACCCTGCAAGGGTAGCGACGCGAAAAATCGACGTGGTGCCAGCGCCGTTAGATCGGGATGGTCAGCGAGTTGTCTTTCCGGGCGTGACCCCAAGGAGACCTGCGGGTGTCCAGGCTCAGCCTCAGCCCATTGGGGCGATTGTCCGATGACCGTTCAGCCCACGGTGAGCACGTCACCGATGCAGATGATCCCATCCGAAACGACCTCAGCCAGTACGCCACCGCGATTGTCGTACGCCTCCTTGAACCCGGCTTTGTTGGCCGCCTTGGAAGGGATATGGCACGGCCGGGTAGGCTCGACGCCGCACATTTTCACAGCGCCAATCCGGAATTCTCGCCCCAGCAGCGCGTAGACATCGGCGCCCTCGACGATAATGTTTCGTCGTGTTTCCCCCACCTCGAATGGTGTTAGTCCCCTTCGAGCCAGCTCCTCGTTGGAGACCTCGATGGCTTCTTTCTCAATGATCGAGACGTGACGGATGATCTGGCGCGGGCCGCGTGAGTATGAGCCTCGACCGAGGGCATATCGATCGCCCTCCAGGCCGCAACCTGCTAACGCCCTTACTGCGCTGCAAGCCTGCATGCGCTCCCCGACAGCCGGAGAAATGTAAAGGCCAACAACAATACCCATGGTCGCTCTCCCCTGGAGGGCTGGAGAATTCATGTCACGTGGGATGATCGGAGGACGACACGGGGCTCAGCTGAAGGCCGGGTGGCGACTGAGCGCGGCACGCCGACGCTAGTCGAGCTTGATGCCTGCCGTCCTTATAATCGGCCACCACTTCTCGATCTCGGACTTCTGCAGCGACACGAGAGCTTCCGGGGTCCAGTCCTCCCGTGGTGGGATATCGAAACCCTGATCGAGAAACTTCTGACGGTTGCCTGGATCCGCGAGCGCCGCAGCAAGGGCTTGGTTGAGTGCAGCGATAACGGCCTTGGGAGTTCCCTTGGGCGCCCACAGGCCTTGCCACAGCGTGAAATAGAGGCCTGGCAAACCTGCCTCATCCACGGTTGGAATGTCCGGGGCGACCTGTAACCGGTTCTTGGCCGTGACGGCAAATGCTTTGATCAAGCCGGACCGCGACAGCGGCAGTGACGCCACGGGTGTACTGAAACCGATGTCGATCTGCCCTGCGGTGAGATCCTGCATGACCAGGGCTACCCCGCGATATGGAACGAACGCATACCGAGTTCCCGTTTGCTTCTGTAATAGCAGGCCGAGGAGGTGGCCTGGGGTTCCGACTCCGGCGGTGCCTTGGGATGCCTTCTCCGGATTGGCTTTCAGCCATGCGATCAGGCCGTTCAGGTCGTCCACCGGCAGGCCCTTCCTACCCACCAGGATCTGTGGCTGACTCGGCAGCACAGCGACAGGCTCGAAATCGGTCTGCACATCGTAGGTGAGCTTGTAGAGGGCAGCGTTCGCGACGTGCGTGCCCCAGTAGCCCAGCACCAGCGTGTAGCCATCGGGCGCAGCGCGGGCAACTCTACCGGTGCCGATGCTGCCGGCAGCGCCCCCAACATTCTCGATGACAAGTGGTTGGCCGAGCGTATCCCGCATCCGGTCGGCCAGAATCCGGGCCGTTACATCCGAAGGTCCGCCGGCAGGAAACGGCACGACGACAGTGATGGGCCGAGCCGGATAGCTCTCCGCTTGCGCCGAGCGCAGGAGCGGTAGCGGTAGCGCAGAGCTAACGCCCACCCAAAGGGCCAGAAGGAGATGTCGACGCTGCATTGTAGTCACCATGATTCCGGATGGCTGCATGTGGTTTGCCAGCTTAGAGGCTGGTCCGGGCGCCGTAGTGAGAGATCAGTCAAGGATCAGGGAAAGTTTGGTGAATTTTCTGTCGCAAGTCGTATGCTAGGTCGTCGTAATCCGAGCGGAAACTCGTCAGGATCATGCAGTCGCAGTTGCTGTTCGAAGGCTTCGAGCTCGACCTCGGTCGCGGGACCTTACGTGCAGGCGGGCGTGACATCGATCTGCGCCCAAAGAGCTTCGCGGTTCTCCGTCTTCTCGCCGAAAATGCCAACCGGTTGTTGAGCAAGGCCGAGATCATGGAGACGATCTGGCCGGACGTGGTCGTCACCGAGGACTCGCTGAAACAGTGCATCAGCGAGGTTCGGGGTCGGCTCGGCGATGATCGTCAGCGCATCATCAAGACCGTACCCCGCCGCGGCTACCGGTTCGCTGTGGCCGTCGAGCGGGTTTCGGCAGATGTCGACCGACTGTCGCCTGACTTGGCTAGCCCTGGCGCCTGGCTCGCGGACGGCTTGCGGCCGCAGCTGCCCTTGCCTGATCGTCCCTCAATCGCCGTGCTGCCGTTCCTCAACCTCAGCAGCGAGCCGGTGCAGGACTATCTGAGCGACGGGATAACGGAGGAACTCACTACCAGTTTGTCGAGGTTCACTGGTTTGTTCGTGATCGCCAGGAACTCGGCATTTCGCTACAAGGGCCTGCACACCGATATGACGCAAGTCGGCCGCGAGCTCCGCGTGCGCTACCTCCTCGAAGGCAGCACTCGTCGAGAGGCAAAGCGTGTACGCATAACCGTGCAGCTTGTCGACGCCGCGAACGGCAGCCACCTATGGGCGGACTCCTTCGACTGCAACATGAGCGGCGTGCTTGCGGTCCAGGACGAGGTTGCGCGCAAGATCGTCGTCATGCTCGTCGCGCATATCAACAGATTCGAGATCGATCGCATCCTGCGAGGAACGCTGCATCGCTCGGCCGCCTACGACCATTGGTTGCGCGGCAACGCCTTGATGAGAGAGGTGCGCCAATCACCCAAGGCGGACACGCTCGCCGCCCCGCGCGCGCATTACGAGGCCGCGGCAGCAATCGATGAAGGCTTCGCGCCAGCATTTCTCGGGCTTGCCGAAACCTACTTCTCCGGCTGGTGGTCGCACCGACAAAGGATGCACGAGGCGGCTGAGCATCGGGACATGCTCGATCGTGCCTTGGCGCTGGCTCAGAAGGCGGTCGAACTCAATCCCGCTTCGGCAGAAGCGCATGCGATGCTTGGCTGGTTGCTGCATTGGTATGACCGCTGGGCCGAGAGCATCGCCGAATACAGGTGCGCGCTTGAGCTCAATCCCAACCTGGCCGATGGCCGCTATGGCCGTTGCCTGATCTGTAGCGGGTCCATACTGGAGGGCATCGAGTATTTGCAGCGTCTCATACGACTTGATCCGTTCCATCTCGGTTTCTACGAGGCATATCTCGGTCTCGGCTACTACCTTGCGGGGCGCCTCGAGGAGGCGTTGTGGATGTTCAGGACGGCGGCCAGGCGAATGCCGAGCATGTCGCCCCCGCATGTCGGGCTGGCCGCCACTGCGGCGCTCCTAGGATTGCACGACGAAGCCACAGCGGCCGTCCAGGCCGTGCAACGCATCGAGCCCGCTCTGTCGATTTGCGAGTGGCTCAGACTAATTCGCTTGGCCAGACCCGACGATGCTGCGGCATTGGCAGAGGGTTTGCGGCGAGCGGGAATGCCGGGGTGACACTCCCTCTGATCCCGGCCGATTGGTCTGGTTCCGGCACCCTTTCCCCGGACCGGTCGCAATGCCGATATGTCCGCTCGTTGGGGTCGACCGACCGTGCCTTGGCCCTGGCAGAACGGGGAAAGTTGACCGCACGTCCCGGAGGCACGAGCCATCAGCAAGGGGAGGATCACCCGGACAATTGTCGATTGGTCGGGAAGCTCGGGCGCGGCATGCGCGATCTGGTGTTACCCATGCTTTGGGCGGCTCCTCGCCGAAGAGGCGAGGACCGCGCTCTGCCGCGCGGAGAGCATTGGCCGCGCGACCGAGCCCCGCCTGGCCGGAAGCCGCGGGTCTCGGCCCTCACGGGCGACGATCGCTGCCGCAAGAAACCAGCTCTTCACCAGGACCACGCCGATGATCGGCACGGCCTCTGCCAATCGTAGCACGGTGCTCGGCCGGTCAATGCCAAGCCCTGCGGGTGGCCGCCGAAGAGGCGGCCAGCATTGACCGGCCTTGCGCGCCGTGCTTTCGAAAAGCGCACGGCCGGGGCGGGAAAATGCGATCGCGGCCGAACAAGAAAATGCGGTTGAAGGGAACTCGCGGATCGGTTGGCGGCTATCTCTGCGGTCGAGCTCGTGGAGGGGAACCCTGTCTTGTGTTTTCACCACACCCTATGCACCCCTGGTGCGTACGCCTGCGGCGTCAGCTTGGCTCAACATTCTGATCCACCACGCGAATATCACGACAAAAGCCGTTTACAGAGTGATTACAGTTCGCCAGACCTCGGCTCAGAAAATCGCGACTGACCATGGCGTTAGACTTTCCCCGATCCGAATACGCCGCGCGTAAGCGCCCCATGAGCGGTGTCGCCGCCGACCGGCAGCCGCTCAACTCCCGCTTGCGTTGCCCCAGATCGACGACGAGGCCCAGACAAATTGTCCTCACAGGTCAAGCAAGGAAGCGGATCACCAATGAGTCCGGGCCGGACACAAATAAAGTTGGTTGCGGGGGCTCGATTTGTCTCAAGCTCGTACCCTTGCTCTGAACTCCGCCGAGCTGTGTGACAAGGTCCCTGGTAGACGGTCAGCAAGAGGTGCCTCCAGTCTGGGGGACTGGGGGACTGGGGGTTGGGAGTTCAAATCTCCCCGCTCCGACCAATCAGATCAGATATTTAGCAGAAGAAGGCGTTCCGCAAAGATAACCCTGGGGTACGCCAGCGGAAGCGGCAGCGACCGGGGGGTGTCGTCTCTCGGTTCGCGCACCCTATTTGGCGAAGTCACTTGAACAGATTGGCATTAGACTTTTTCGTCGTTTGAATTCGGCGCAAACCTGGCGCAGGGGGTTCACGAATGTCGAAGATGATCCAACTGGTCGACGAGTTTCGCGAGCGGCTCACCACCATTGCCGACACGGAGCACAAGCTCGTGGCACAGTTGCGCGAGGCGCTCAACCGCTACGATCAGAAGCTGCTGCAGGACGTGCGCAACCTCACCGCCGAGCACGAAGCTCGCCGCGGCGTCATTCTGAACGAGCTGCAGAGCCTGGCGCAGCGCGTAGGCGCTTTCCCGGTGGCGGCGCCGCAGCCGCGGGCGGCCGTCAGCGATTTAACGCCGCCCGAGGCGCGGGCTCTACCGGCCAACGGACGCTTGCGTCCTATCGAGGGGGGCGCGTGGCGGGAGGCCACCGACAAGCTGCAGAGCGAGGTCGAAGCGTG
The DNA here is from genome assembly GCA_963832445.1 of uncultured Alphaproteobacteria bacterium. Lineage (GTDB taxonomy): Bacteria > Pseudomonadota > Alphaproteobacteria > Rhizobiales > Hyphomicrobiaceae > AWTP1-13. Next base: position 15,293 of record CAWHUM010000027.1, on the reverse strand, counting down.
CTTCAAGAAACGAGCGTAGGTTAGGCCGACCTCGACCTACCCAAGCTGGTGTTTGCCCGATAGGCGCGAGGGGACTACTGATGCGCTGGATGTTGGCGCTTCTTTTCGCGTTCGCAACCTCGGCCCGTTTACACGCACGTCGCAATGGACGGCTTCCGAAAGCTGGGGCAAGTCCATGCCCACCTACACTTTCGAGCCAACGGGGACCTTCAAGAGCAGCGACTGGGACAACGGAAGGGGCCACGGCTCGTGGATCTCAATCCCCATTATGGGGGAGGCGTGGTTGCCGACAGCCATGCTTTTGATGTCCCGCCAACTCTCACGTGTTAGAGCCGGTGAGGGCTCGAGAGCAGAACACTCAATGATCCCGCGCACTGGGATTTGACGGAGTGCTGCCACGCCATGGAAAACTGCGCCGAAGTTACGGGAGCGGCGCACCCTATTGGGGAGGCGGTGTTCAGCTTCTCCTTGTTAGCACGAAGCACGGAACGGTCGTTGTGCCACAGAGCCACCCATTCCGCGAAAGCAAGGACGCCAAAATGCACGCATGCATGAGGCCCGAAGCGGGGGGAATTGAAGTCGCTCCGCATCTTCGCGTCTCCTTAAACATGAAGAGGACGGCATGGAAGGGAAGGTGATCGAAAATGGGAGGGTGTACTCCAAACCGGCACAGCGTTGCGACTGTTGCAGCGTGGAGGTGCACTGCCCTAAATTTATGGCCGTCAGCCCGTCATATCCGACTGTCCTAGTGTTCTGCTCTCCGGAGCACCGCGCGAATTATTCCAAGACCGGTGGCGTGAAATACCGCCTCACGTGGATTTCGGAATGACGCGATCCAGCGAGAAGAGTTTATCGCCGGGGTCGTGTCCTCGCGCGGCGCTCGTGTGAGCCGCGATTGGGCGGCGCTCAAATTCAGCGGTAAGGCCATTCACAATGGCGGCCGAGGTGCCGATTGCCGTTGGGTGTCACCACGTCTGCTGCGCTACTGAACGCCAGCAAACCTCCCAGCTGTGTTGTCTAGAACAGTGGCCGAAGGCCAAGCGGCCTATCTCAGTGTTTGTCCGGATGGGTCGCCGCAGTCTCGCTCTGTAGTCTAGCCCACAGTGCAACATCCTATGCATGTACCAAGCCCATGCGTTCTTGCCTGATTGCATGCGCAGCGTCGCTGTTGCTTGTCAGCAGCACGTTAGCAGAGGCGCAAACCGGAGGCAGGGCAGCGCGGGACCCCGCCCAAGTTCCGAGCACGACGACGCGCGAGGAGATCATGAAGTGCGGCGCTGACTATCAGCTCCGGCACAGTGTTGACCGGCAACGAAGGCGTGACTGCCAAGATCAGTACGGCCTCGGCCACCATGGCCACACCGGCAAAATCCTGCACGGGATGCCACGGAACCTTCGAGAGACTGGGATTGACGGCGAGACTGACCGGAGTGAGCAGCATGGTGTGACCATCCGGGGCCGACTTCGAGGCGGCGTCGGTGGCAATGCTACCATTGGCGCCTGGCCGCGCCTCGACGATGACAGGTTGTCCCAGATCGGCAGCCAGCTTCTCGTTGACGGTCCGCGCCAGTAGATCGGTGACGCTGCCCGCGGAATAGGGGACGAGAATTCGCAGCGGCCGCGTTGGAAATTCCTCGGCACAGGCGAGCTGCGAGACTGAAGCTAAGAAGGCTCCGGCAAGAAGCATGCGCAAGCGCTGTGGCATTGCAGGTCTCCTCGCTCCGGTTGGAGCTTGTTACTTCGCCATCGGCTTCATGCAGTTCTTCATGACGTATTCAGCTACGCGGCGACCCATGCGGGTGCCATCAATGTCGGCGCTGCGGAAATGAATCCCCGCCCACACGCGTGCGTCTTCCACGCTCTTCGCAATCTCGGAAAAGCTTGCGAACGTGCGCTCGATCTTCTTGTCTGGGTTGGTCACCGCAAGCGTCATCTGGTCGGTGCCGAAGAAATCGCGCAGCACCGTCTCCATCACCCCCGTAAAGAGCGCATGGCCGGAAGGATATTCCGGGTGCGCAGGGAAGGGTGAAAACAGGCCCTCCCAGATCGCGTCAGCAGACGTTGCATCGTTCCCATCCCTGTCGGCGTTGCGGATCGCTGTCTCCGGACGCCAGAACAGGAACAAGTATTTGTCGCGCCATCCGACAATGAAGGCATCCGACGCTGCCATGTTCAACAGCGCAAACACGCGTGCCTGCTCGACAATGCTCTTCTGCTTGAGCTCCGGCATTTCGCGGAGCATGGCGTTATAGGTGATCGGGCTCGTCGGCTGCCACAGCAGGGCGATGGCGGTCTGCTCCGCTGTGCGCAGCGTGCTGTTCTTCGCGCCCACAGTTTTGACTTCGTTGAACTCTTCAGCGTACCGCGCGCTCGTCAACGGTGGCGGGCCCGGCAAGCGGAAGTCCTCAATGCTCTTGAGCACGAACGGCGTAACCGATCCCCAGTGCGAGCCAATCGGGTCAGCGTTAGCGGGCAGCTGAAATACGCCGGGGCCGCTCTTCAATGTGAGGGAGGCCTTCTCGCTCATCTTGTCGTTCCGGCGCATGGCGAGCATCTTCTCTCCCGCCGCCTTGCCAAGCGCTGCGCCATCGGCCTTGGCCTGACTGTCCTGAACTTTGGCCAACGATGCGGCCAGCGCTCCGTCGAACATGTCCTTTTGCAGCGGATAGAGGTCCACGAGCACGGTGTGCGCGGCGACGGCGGCCGCGGTATCCGGACACGCGCCGAGTGGGGCCTTGAGGTCGGCGGCATAGGACTGATAGCGGCGATCGATGGCATTGACGGCGTCAAACATCGCGCCGTGCACCATTGCATAAGCCCGGCTGTGAGCCAGGCCGGTGCCAGCCTTGGCTGTCTGCAGCGCGTTGGCGGTGACAAGGTTCCAATCAGGAATCGTGTCGGCATTTGCGCCCGGCACGGCGGTGAGCAACCCGATGAACAGGACCGACGAAGCTAGCCGTCCGCCCGCCACCCGTCTCCGTGGTCTCCAAGGAGAAAATGCATTGGTCATGATTGCCTCCTGCCAGCTGCCACTTCGCCACGTCGACCTCTCTTCATTGCGTTGGAAGTCGGATCGCCGTGCCGTCGCCATGTCGACCGACGCTTGCGCGGACGATATGAGGCGGGCCAAACTTACGTCCAATACATAATTCTTCTTACTGTTTATGCAGATCGGAGATAAGACCTATGGACCTGAGGCGCCTGCGAACGTTCGTTGCGATCGCCGAACTCGGCACGGTCTCTAAGGCCGCGCTGCATCTGCGCATCAGCCAGTCAGCCCTCTCACGACAAATCAGCGATCTCGAACAGGAGCTCCGCGTCGGGCTCTTTGATCGCGTAGGGCGCCGCCTCGTCCTGACTGCGATCGGTGAGGAGCTGCTCGGAGATTGCCGCAGCGTCTTGGGCCAAGTCGGCTCGCTGGGAGAGCGGGCCGAGCTGCTCCGTCGCGGTGAGAGCGCGGTGTTAAGGGTGGCGGCCTCGCCGCAGATGATCGAGAGTGTCTTGTCGACATTCCTGCCCCGATACGCTGCGCGCTTTCCCAACGTGCAGGTGAAACTGACCGAGGCGCTTGGACCCGCCCAGGTGGCCTTGCTGGAACGGGGCGAGGTGCACCTGGGCATCAGGCACGATCAGGGTATAGATCCCTCCCTCGCCAGCCACCCGTTGCTCCCGGACGAGGTCTTGGCCGCATGCGCTCCATCGCTCGACATTGGGCCCGGCCAAATGATCGACATCGGCCGCCTTGCGTCCTATTCATTGCTGCTGCTGGAGCCGGGGTACTCGGTACGCGTGCAATTCAATGCCGCCTGCCGCCTGGCCAACCTCAAACCGAACGTCCTGTTCGAAAGTCGCGCGCCCCACACCTTGCTGGCACTCGCGGAAGCCGGGCACGGCGTAGCCATCATTCCGTCGCTCCTGCGGACAGATCGCTATGCGCTGAGAATCTTGCGCGTAGCACATCGGGGCAAACCCCTTCGGGAGGGATTGGTCATCCAGTGGGATAACCGGCGCCCAATCTTGCCCTATGCCGCAAGCTTTCGCGGGGCACTCGCCGAGTATATGCGCGAGGTCTTTCCGATCACGCAGCCGTCGAAAGTCAAGGTGGGCACGCGAAAATAAACTCCGGCCACAAGGGCGCGTGAACGGTAGGCTACCCGGTCACCCCGCTGTCTCGAAGGATCGATCCTCGGCCTTCGGAGGAGGTTTGATCGATGTCTCTTCCGGGTCGATACTGTTCTCTAATTCCGGGTCTGGGTGTCAAGCTCTCATCGATTGTCCTGCCGGGCCCACTGTTCTCTCCGCGGTAGGGTGAAGCCTCCGCATGATGGCGTAAGATGACGTGGCACGGCTTCTCGCTGAGCTGAACACCAACCCACGCTGGAGCGCTGAACGCATGCGGCTCTTTCGCGCGCACCTGATCCGCGAGGAAATCCGTCTGTTGAATGAAGTCAGGGCACCGAAGGGACCGCTGCAGACGCCCAACATTTACGAGTTTCGCAACTACCGGACCGCGCCCGGGGCCGCCACGCGCTGGCTTCAGCTCTTCACCGGCGTGCCGGAAGTGCGCGAGAAGTATACCAGGATGGTGGGGCTATGGGCGACCGAGGCGCCGCAGGTCAATGAGGTGTGTCACATCTGGGTTTATTCCGACCTGAACGCTCGCGCAGCAGCACGCGCCGCGATGCTGAAATACCCAGCCTGGCAGGATTTCCTCAAAGACAGCACAGGCCTCCTTGATGAACTGCATTCGACCATAATGCTGCCAGCGCCGCACTCGCCGCTCAGGTAGAGCGCGCCGCATCCATGCGCTTGCGTCCGCGGTCTCGAAGGTCGGGAGGCCGGCTTCGACGGCGTACGGAACAACATCGGAGAGTCTGGATGAAGCTCTACGTCACATACACTTCGCCGTATGCGCGGTTGGCGCGCATCCTCGTTCTAGAGAAGGGCTTAGGGGACCGCGTCGAAATCATCGAGGCGAAAACGCGCACCCCAGGCAGCCCCTATTATCAGATCAATCCCTCGGGCCGCGTGCCCTACCTCATTGACGAGGTGGGCGTCGGCATGGAGGACAGCCAGCTTATCTGCGCTTATCTCGACAGTCTCGACGCAAAGCCGCGGTTCCATCACCCCCTCCATGCATCCGATTTGGCCTACCGACGGCTTGAGGCCTCGGCGCGCAGCATGTGTGACGGTATCTCTGTATGGGTGCGCGAAATGCATCGCCCCGAGAACGAGCGCTCGCCGACTGTTCTCGCGCATGAGGTTGCCCGCAGTCTGCGCATGGCCGATCATTTTGAGGCGCGAGTGTCCGATGCGCTGATGCAGGGGGAACCCGGCATGGCACATCTGATCCTCGCGGTGGCTCTCGACACTGTGCGCGTGCGCGGCCCTTGTGATCTAACTCCCCAGCGTCCGCGGCTTGCCGGTTGGATGCGCCGCATGTGTGCTCTGCCTTCAATGCCGGCGACGGCGATACCGTGAGGCGGGACACGCATTTCCTCGCGAACGGCTCGTGCAACGCAATCCAGTCGTGACGGCAGTTGAGGGTCAACAGTATGCCAGCTCGCCGGATACTCAGATTCCATAACTCAATCGTGCTCGTATGCCCTCAAATATTTCATCTTTGATTCCGAGCGTCTCTACATGTTTGGCCAGGTTGTCGAAATACTCAAGGTTAGTTCCGAGCCGCCCCGTACCGGTCGCGATGATGCTTGCGGCTTCCTCGGTGCCGATGTCCGCAAATTTCGGGTCCTGTCGGTCCATCACAAAGGCCAGGGCCTCCACTGGCCCCTGCGGTGTTTCCAGCGGTTTGAAGAGCGGGAGGTACGCTTCGATGATCATCTCGCGCATCCAAAGGATCTCGGTCTCGCGGTCGACCGCCTCGGACGGAATTCTGAAGGCAAGTCCATCACACTCCCCGCCCTCATCGAGGGCCGCTATAAGAGCGGGCCGTTCCTTTGATCCGCGACCCATTACCATCTTCAAGCAAAAGCGGCGGTGGAAGCCCCTCAGTGTAGCCGTTCTGATTTCGACGATGTGGATAGCCGGGTCCCACATCAGCGATCCATAGGCGAATATCCAAAGGTCTCTATCCATGCGGCCTGCCAAAGCCTTGCTTCGAGTAGCTTCGCGGTCTTCGTGCGACCGGCGCCAATTCGCTCCGCGGCCGGCCTCACGTGCAAAGCGGTCCCACTCCTCAACCGTATCGCGCGAGAACTCTCAACATTGATTTCGCCGGGTCGATGATATTCCCTGAGAGCAGTGGGACATGAACGAAGGCATCAGCGGTGATCAACTCGTCCTCCTTGGCGGGCTCAGTCTGTTTGCTCCTTAGTCGAGCGGTTACGCGAGAGCTCAGGCTCAGTTATGGGTGCCATGGCCGCCGGGAGTCCGGCGGCCGCACCGCCACCCTAACTTGATGGCCACTAGTGGCTCTGACTTTCGTTCGAAATGACCTCACCGAACAGCTCCCACGTCTCGCCTTTAAAGCGCCCCTTGCGTACCGACTGGAGAGGGTAGAAGTCGATCGGCGCCGGGCACAGGAGGCCGCGTACCGACACGGCCGCGCCGCGGCCTCCGAGCCGGTATTCCGCAAGCAGGCGGCGCGGTTCGGCTCCCGCGGTGAGGATTTCGCCGTCGCGCGACGCCTTCCATAGCGGGCGTAGCCCTCTGGTGGGACGTTAGAAGGGTCAAAAGCACGTGTGCAATCAGCGCGCTGAGCTGGTCTCTTGTACCCCCGATACCTGCCGAAGCTACTGCGTCGCCAGACGCGTGTTACCCCGAAACCGCTCGCCAGCGCAAAGCGGCGGCGTGGACGAGGATTGCGTGGATAAGCCGGGGCGTAGCGATGAGGGTTTGTTGCGGGAACGAAGGTGCGTGACTAAGCATCGCTGCTATCAACTTGCGCATGCAGGGAGGAACCAACTCGCATAGCCGAGAGAGGTTCAGATGCTGAAACTCTACGCCGTCAGAGTGTGGCACACGAGCGAACCGCGCCACTTGGAAACAATCGAGGTTCGGACCTACACCGCCCAGCGCGCCGAACATCTAGCAAGCGAAAGCTACCCATGCTGCAACGCCTATGCCGCGCGTGAGTTTGTTGACGGAGCGTGGCAGCATCCGACCTACGATGACCAACCGCCAAGGCGATTAAAGATCGCCTGAAAAAGCCGACGGTGGTGCCGCCGCCTCGAGGAAGTCGCGCGCGGAAAGCCTCAAGCGGCAAATGAGCCGAGTCCTCGAGGCCGGCGAGGGTGAATTATCGGGTGACCGTGAGGCGACGCATGACGCCGGCAACTTGCAAAAGAGAGCCGTGGGGAAATCGTTCTGGCAGTTTTGGCGCTAGTGCCAGCAGCCGGCCAGGACAAGCTGGCGACATATGGAAGAAGTCGCGGAGAAAGTCGACAACATCGTCGGCGTGCCCAAATTGGTCACGCGTTTGATCGCCGCAACCCTATTGGCTCATGCAATCGGAAAGCGAACATCGACAGTATTCTCGCTCCTTTGAGTTACTTCACATTGCGAAACAAATTTGGTCGCTTCGATGATCAACGTGAAGCGCGTGGGCAACGAAGAAGGCTGAGCGACTTCCAACACCGCTCCTGCTGCAGAGAGATTTCGCGCCATGCAGCGAATTGAAGAACGGCCGCGGGCCTCGATGATTGCGTGCAACCTCGTGTGACGGCGTCCGAATTGGCGCGTTTCAAGGGTGGGCGTGTGGTGTTGCATGAGGGTCCCCTGCATGATCGCTGCGGGCGGAAACATAGACAGCAAGCATTGCTTTAGCTTTACGTGAAGACGCAAAATTTATCGAAATCATTAGGCATCTATTCGCCCCCGCCTAGTCGAGGTCTGAAGAGCTCGCGCCTAGACAAGTCGGCAATTGAGTGTTTCTGGAAAGGGCGGCGTAAGCGATCGCGTCGTAGGTTTCGAGTAACTTCGATACATCCGCAGGACCGCGACGCAATGTTGAAATCACCTCGACAGTTGTTGCGCTGGCTGCTGCGCGAATTGTCGACGGACGACGAAGATATGATAGCCCTGGTTCGTGGTTCAGGGCAGAGTGACGATGATGACGCGCAGGCCCTACTGGAAGAGCTCGTCAGTCCCCAAAGGGTAGCTGGGCGCGGACCACTGCGGGTTGTCTATCGCGACGAAAGGCAGCTCGTTGGACCAGTAGACGCAGTGCGTATGCTGGACCTTACGCGTTCGACATTTTATGGGCTCGTGAAGCGCGGCGCATTTCCAAGACCAATTTTGATTAACGACAAATGGTTGGGGTGGCCCCGGGGCCTCATTCTTGAATGGGCTGATCAATCAGTGCGTGCGCGCGCGGCAACGAGTGATGATGAAGGCTATGCACCGTTTGAACGTTGTTTGACCAATTCGACAACAGGTGCGTAGGGGAAACCGCGCCGTCTGCGCCACCTTGGACCGCTTCGGGTCGACAGCACGCATCCGGAGCATATCTGCGACACGGCAGCTCTGCCCCTGAAAGCTGAAGGACTGTCGCAGTACGGTGAACGGGCGGTCCGTGCCACTTTCTGGGCGGACCTCGAAGAAGCATCTCGGTAGGTCCGAGAGGTGCCAACAGGAGACATTCGCGGACGGTTTGGAAGCGACAGAAACATCGCTTGCGGCGCTGCGCGTGGACGTTTTCGAGCACACGTACTGGCGGAGGGGTTGAGGCACATCTGCCATGTTGCAGGCTTGGCAAGGGTCCTGCTGTCCACTACCTTTCTTTCCAGCAGCAGCGCGGGGTGCAACATCCGGGAGGGGTTTGTGTCAGCTCCTGACAATGCTGTTTGGTACATTTCGCGCGACGGCCAGCGCGCCGGGCCCTTCACCAACGACGATTTCGCTAGATTTGAAGAGGCAGGCGGGTTGCGGCCTACCGATCAGGTCTGGCATACGGGAATGCAATCGTGGATCGCCTACAGCGACCATGACGCTCGCAAAGTCGCGGGCCGTCTAGTAGACCAGCATCCGTCAGGATCATCCGCGAACGCGGATGACGAAACGTGTGCGATCTGCCTCAAGATGCGGAAGGCTATGCAGGCCTTCGCGACCGGATTAGTGACTGCTCTTGGCAGCGCGTCAACCAAGATGCGCAGGTCAGCCGCATCACTCGCCACGGATGCCTCGCTGGTGGCTGGCGGAACAGCTCCGCCGTCCGCCGATCCGCATCCAGCACTGATGCGCCGCTCGTTTTTTGGGGCGAAAGAATCCAGTGTGCGGAGTTTTTCCATCGCGCCCGTTCTTGAGCGGTCCGATGAGAGCAATCACAATCGCGATGGCGTCACGCCTGACGTCGTGATCGACGCCGTTGCGGAGCCCTCGCGCCCCTCACTGTCGACACCACGGCTTGTCACCGAAGGGCAAGCAGCCGCCAACATAGGTCTGGAGCTCGCAACCTTCCGCACGTGGGTCGCCGACGGCAGGCTGCCGCGGGCGTTGCCTGGTTGTGGCAAATACGACATGAAGGCAATCCATCTGGCGCTTGACCATATGTCCGGCATCGCCTCTCGCGAGGTCGGCTCGAATGACTTGTTAGACGGGTTTGCCAGACGCAAGCCTTGACCACCTGATGAGGGCTATGAACTGCCCGGCTGCATTCGTTCGGAGCGCTTCGATGCGGTTGTTGTGGCTGGCTGCAGTCTCGTTGATGACAGGTTATGCGCTGGCCCAGACCCCAAAGCAGCGAGAACTGAACGATCTCACCGGCGTCCCCGCGGGGACGCGCTGCTTCCGCTCGATTGCGCACGCGCAAGAGCTGTCGAGGCACTATGTGGCCACGGGCATATGCCCACAACTGCAACCGATGAGCGCCGCAAGATTCGTCAACGCCATGCATGCGCTCTATGTTGCGGATGTCGACTTTCTGAGCGACGCCTGCCACGTCCAGTTGAAGCTGATGTTTAGGGCTGGGCGGGAGTGGATTGCGAAAGATGCACCGCACAACTGCGCCGAGACCGCTGATGAAATGCGGCAGAACGCTTACTTCAAGGAGTTCGTGAAGCCTGGCGAGTGAGGGTGGCTGGCGGTCACCTAACGATGCCCCCCAAGCAGAGTCTTGTACTGGGTCAAAACGCGACTCTCGAAGGCTGCTAAAATGAACTCATCGGCTCTTTCAGAAACGCGATCTCTTCCTCTGTTGACTGGCGGTCAAGTATGGCGTTGCGGTGCGGAAAGCGGCCGAAGCGATTGATGATCGCCTTGTGCGCTATCGCGTAGCGCGTCAACTCCTTGTCGCCTTGGGCTCCAATCAGATTGACCGAAAGCTCCTGATCGACGACGTCCTCGCTGTGCCCGAAGGGAAGGTAGAGGAAAAGCCGTTCGTGCTTCGTCATGCCCGTGTCGAGACCCCGCTCCACCGCGACCCGGGAAAGTCGCCGTGCGATCGGATCGGCAGCGAATGCGCGCGGGCTGCCCCTGAACAAGTTGCGTGAAAACTGGTCGAGGACGATCACGGTGGCGAGCGTCAAGCGCGCGCTGATCTCGCCTTGACTGCTATCCTGGGCGACGAGCCACTCGTAGAGTGTTAGGAAGCGATCGCGGATTTGCGCGTCTACGTTGTCGTTTTTCTTGAACCAGTCGACCTCCGTCAATTCCTCGAACCAGAAGCGGATCACTTCGCCGACCCAAGCCGGTTCGACGTTTTCGCTTCCCGATTGAACGCTGGACATCACGCCTCCACCCTACTCGGCAAAACGAACGGCGGCTCCACTTACTCCAAGGCGGCATAGTCGGACGCTGCGCGAGCAGACAGCGCGTCGGCCAGCTTTCCGCACACGTCTGCAATTTGCACCGGCTTGGAGAGGACCGGTGCGCTGGTGGGAATGTCCCGCATGCCGAATGTGTCGCCCGACACTACGATGAATGGAATGTGGCGACTCGTCAGCTGTTCCAGTACTGGTCCGCAATTGCCGTCGGGCAAGTGGCAATCGAGGATTGCGGCATCCACGTCGTGGTCTGCAAGGTAGCCAAGCGCTCGCCTCACGGAGGGCTGCAAGCTGTCTACTGCGCCGACCGCCCGGAGTTCAAAACGATACTCGACCGCGGCGGCAATGTTATCCTCGACAACGAGAATTTGCTTTCCATGTAAGATGGCGCACGCTTCGTTAGACATGGCACACAACTCCGTGCCCCGCCAGCTCCAACCCTCCAACGTGGTAATTTTGATGAAAGTTCCGGGACAAGGGGCGCAACTACTAGCGGCCCAAGAATAAAACGACGTTGTGCCGCTTAAGGTAACACCGCGTTGCCATGTTGGCAGCTTAGCGTACTGGCAGATGGAAACGGGATTCTCGTCGTGTCCGAATCGTCCCCTGGCCGGGCGCCTGGTGCTGCTCGTTGAAGATGAGCCGGTCATTGCGCTCGAAGTGGACCATGCTCTGCGCACGGCAGGGGCCAGGGTCGTCTCCGCCAGCCATGTTGAAACCGGCCTTTACACGACTGAGCATCCCAATCTCTCTGCCGCTGTTATCGATCTCCATCTGGGCGACGGTAATGGCGCGGTGGTATGCCAACGCCTGCGGCACCTAGGCATTCCCTTCGTCGTGCATACTGGATATCCGCGCATGGTCGTTGAAAGCGAATGGCCGGACGTCCCTGTCATTTCTAAGCCGGCACCGCCCGGTCAGATCGTGGCCACGCTTGCCGGGTTGCTGGATTAGGGGAGTTCTAGCAGTTGCGACGCTACGTCCTGGGGGCTCGCTAGGCGACGCGCCGGCCGGACTGTTCTGCTCTCAGTGTTGCCTGATCTAACAAATCGCCGATCAGTGCATCAACGCGAGCGTCGAGCGACTTTTTCCCCGTCTCGCCAATGGACCGCCCCATCTTCATGGCCTCTCGGTACTTGAGGTGCTCGAAGATGGCGCCCTCGAGAACGCGATACCCGGCGTTGGCAAGGTACGACCGGGCAAATTTCTCCTCGTCACGAGAGAGAACCCGGCAGAGTGCGAAGGCGAGATTATCGCGCGGGATTCCCATTCCCTCCAACACTTGGAAAACGAGCAACGACAAAGGCAAGTCGTCCGCGCTTGGGCTTGTTGGTTGGACTATGAAATGCGACCGACGCGCAACCTCGGCTGTGTCATCGGCTATTTGACCGGGCGTGTCGAGAATCAGTAGGTCCTGGCGGGTCGCGAGCTGGAGCGCCTGCGTCGCGTTGGCAAACGCCTCTACTCTCACCAGCGGCGTTACATTGTGCCTCAGCCGGGATTGCTCCCATGCGATCGCTGTCCGCTGCAGGACATCGAGGTCGGCGAGTTTTGCTGTCAGGTTGACTTGCGCGGCGAACGTGACCAGCGCCCGGGCGAGCGTGGATTTTCCGACCCCGCCCTTCTGACTTACAAACGCGACCACAACTGGCATAGCAACGGCCCAAGTACCCCGCCGTGCGGCGATACCATAGCAGAAGAACGAATGAAGCGCAGATGATCGCTCAACAATTTTCATAAGGCACGAAACCGCAAATGCAGGCCGCACGGGTCGCCGTCCGGAGCACAGATTTTGGATGGGGGCGAGGCGCGCGGGGCGCGCGGTTAAGCGGCCTATTCGGTGCCGGTTGGCGGGGAGTTCCTCGGCGGGGGAGTTGTCGTTTACTGGTGTCGTCACCATTTCCTCGGGTGTTGCTGCCTGTTCAGGTTCAGGAGGTGTGCCTTGAACGACTGGACTGGAGCCATCCTCTTGCTGGCCGCCGGCCTCGTCTTCCTGTTCCTCGGCGCGATCATCGTGATTCCGAGCGTCGTCTATTGACGCATGGACGCTTGGTGCGACGTCGGAGGATGTGGTCGTTGTACCAGTGTCCGCGTTTGGACTGGCGTCCTCCGCCGATGAGCCGCCGGTCCCTTCGGCATCCCCGTTGCTGAAGGTGCCGGTTGCTGATCCTGCAAGCATTGCGTCGAGTTCCGGTGAATTGATCCCATCCAACCGATATTTCGTGCCATCGATCGTGAGCGTGCGGGAAATGGCGTGGTGTGGTAGTTTTTTGCGCATGCTGAAGTCGCATCTGAATGCTGTCGAGCATCGAGCTGGGAGACGATTGCAAAGGCGACAGCTCAAGTTGCCTTAACACGGAGATGTCGCATGGCACGTGTCACAGTCGAAGACTGCGTCGACAAGATTCCGAATAGGTTCGAGCTTGTACTCATGGCTGCACACCGAGCGCGCGCACTCACCACCACCGGCTCTGCCATCACAATCGAGCGAGAGAACGACAAGGACGCCGTCGTTGCGCTGCGCGAAATCGCTGAGAAGACCATCTCGCCGGGCGACTTGCGCGAGAGAATCATTCATACCATCCAAAAGCAGGTCGAGATCGATGAGCCGGAGGCAGTCGCCGCACCCGTGCTCCCGCGCGAGGCGCGCCCCACACTTGGCCGTGACGATCCGACCATCGACGCGATTGTCGACACGATGACCGAGGAAGCGCTTTTGCGTGGCCTGGAGAGCCTGCGGCCGGAGGAGCCATCGGCAAAGAGTTGACGCCATATCCAGTTGGGTACGTGGGTCGCTCACCGCAAAGCGGCGCATCGAGATTGCCCGCGAGGCCGCCAACTGCGGGCATGCCACGTCAGCTTTGTCCTTGACAACCGACCTATCGAATTCGGTCCGCGAACGGCAGAAAAGTGCCAGTGAACGAAAGCGCTCCGCGCTAGCCTGCGGCACGCGGTGACCATGATGGTGGGTGTGCGAGGAGAGCCGCGGTAACGGATGGGAAGTGCCCGGTCTTGAGGATCAAGGGGTTGTCCAACCTCCACCTCAAAGACCAGGAGCACCCCGATGAGCGAGAAGCCCATCAGCCGACTGCGGCAGCGCACGATCGAGGACATGGCCGTCCGCAGGTTCAACGAGAAGACGCAAAGCAACTACATCCGCCAGGTTAAGAACTTCACAGTGTTCCTCGGCCGCTCGCCCGACCAAGCGGCAGCGGAGGACCTGCGGCGCTACCAGGTGCAGCAGAGTTTCGCCGGCGTGCAGCCGCCGACCATGAACGGCATGGTCGCGGCGCTGCTCGGCGTGGCCTACGGTGCCGGCCTGCGCGTCTCGGAGGTCGCCAACCTGAAGGTGGGCGACATCGGCAGCCAGCGCATGCTGCTGCGGGTCAACCAGGGCAAGGGCAAGAAGGACCGGCACGGGATGCTCTCGCCCAAGCTGCTGCAGCTGCTACGGGACTGGTGGTGCGTTGAGAAGCCGACGACGTGGCTGTTTCCGGGCCGCGATCCGCTGCTGCCGATCTCAACGCGCCAGATCTACCGGGTGGTGTGCGATACCGCCAACGCCGTCGAGATCAAGAAGCGGGTGTCGCCGCACACGCTCAGGCACAGCTTCGCCACACACCTGCTCGAGCAGGGCGTCGACATTCGCGTCATCCAGGTTCTGTTGGGTCACGCCAAGATCGACTCAACCGCGCGCTACGCGCACGTGGCGAGCAAAGTCCTGCGCGAGGTGACGAGCCCGCTCGACCTGCTGACACCGTTGGTGCCCAGGAAGGACGAGCCGCCGAAGTAGCCGGCGGCAATCGTGGTCCGTCCGGCCCTGGAGGTCGCGGAGATCTTCCGCGATCACGGCCCTGCTTGGCGTCGTGCCAATCGGGGCCACGTCAGTTGTGCGCAGATGAAGGTGATGAGTGCGATCGAGGGCTGCCGCACGGCGGCGCTGGGCGGGCATGTTGCGCGCTGTGAGAACGACGCCTGCGGGCACACCGCCATTGCCTACAACAGCTGCCGCAACCGGCACTGTCCGAAGTGCCAAGGCAGCCAAGCGCTGGCATGGATGGAGGCGCGCAAGGCCGAGTTGCTGGAGGTGCCCTACTTCCATGTCGTGTTCACGTTGCCGGCGCGGATCGCGGCCATCGCCTACACCAACAAGGCCGTCATCTACGATCTCCTGCTCAAGGCCTCGGCCGAGACGATGCTGACGATCGCCGCCGATCCCAAGCGCTTGGGCGTCAGGATCGGCTTCACCAGCGTGCTCCACACCTGGGGCTCGGCCATGACGCATCATCCGCACGTGCACATGATCGTGCCGGGTGGCGGCATCTCCCGCGACGGCACGTGTTGGATCAGCAGCCGGCCGAACTATCTCCTGCCTGTGAAGGTGCTGTCGCGCCTGTTCCGCCGCCGCATGCTGGAGATGCTCGAGGCTGCCGCATGATGCCGGCCACCTGCAGTTCTTCGGCAGCCACGCCCAACTCGCCGACAAGGCCGCATTCAAGTCCTGGCTCAGACCTCTGCACCGGAGCAAATGGTTCGTCTATGCCAAGCGGCCGTTCGCAGGCCCCGAGCAGG
>CAWHUM010000026.1:0-401206 GCA_963832445.1 uncultured Alphaproteobacteria bacterium | reverse complement strand
GAGTCTGCATTTTGACCCATTCCGGTCCTGCACTGGGCACAACCATTGCAACGCAGCAAATCCCAGATCGTGCCACGCGAGAATTGATATGTGGTCCGGCCGGCTTTCGTAAGCTTCAATGAGGCGACTGGCGGTTCGCGTGGCTGCGAGCTGCAGTGGCCCTCGGGCGGATGTTCTGATTGTGGCGGAAGACATTGTCGGGATCGTACGAGGTCTTCACGTCGACCAGCCGGTCGTAGACGGAGTCGCCGTACGCCTCGCGGACCCGGCCGGGGTCTTCGTCGCCGCCGAGGAAGTTGACGTACACGCCCTCGCGGAAGCGGCCGAGGGCGGCGAAGAACCTCTTCGTCCAGGCAGTGTCGCGATCGCCGAAGTCCTCGCCGGGCCGCCACACAGCGTCGAGGGTGATTGCGTGCGACGCCTGCCGGTTTCCGAATGCTGTTCCGCCCTCGGCCACTCGGCTCACCACCCCCTTCAGGTGGAACATCGCCACATACGAACGTGGCGACGAGCAGGAGAACGCATGCTCGACGATGACGTCGATGAGGTCGTCGCTCAGCTCTGGAAGGTGGGTGGACTTCCAGTAGTAGTTCCAACCATGGACGACGGTTGAATCGAGCGCGCTCTGGAATCCCACGTACGGCACAGCGCCGACCAGATCGAGGAGAGGAGTCCGGCATGCGCGGAGCGGGCGGAGCACCTGCTCACCGTCCTCGATCCGCCCGGCGTAGCAGGTCCCGATCATCATCACCGGGCGCCAGTGCAGATGCTCGGGGATGACCGGTAGCGGCGGCACGGTACCGAACCTCACGACGGTGCCGAGCTCGTCGGGGGCGTCGCGGACGAAGTCGCGGTAGAAGCGGAGGACCTCCCCGGCGTCGCTCGCATCCCAGAGGATCGGCCCGGCCAAGACGGTGGGTCCGACCAAGTGAAGGCGGAACTCGAACGAGGTGACCACCCCGAAGTTGCCGCCGCCGCCTCGCAGCGCCCAGAACAGGTCGGGATGCTCATCCTTGGACGCCCGCAGCAGCTTGCCGTCGGCGGTCACGACATCGACGGCGAGGAGGTTGTCGACCGTGAGGCCGTGCTTGCGCATCAGCCAGCCGATACCACCGCCGAGGGTGAGCCCGGCGACGCCGGTGTGGCTCACGATTCCACCGGTGGTGGCCAGACCGTGCGCCTGCGTCTCGTGGTCGACGTCGCCCCACAGCGCACCACCCTGCACCCAGGCCCTGCGGTCGGCGGCATCGACCCGCACGGCCCGCATTGCCGAAAGGTCAATGACAATCCCGCCGTCGCAAACTGCGGTGCCCGCCACGTTGTGGCCTCCGCCCCGTATGGCGATCTCCAGATCCTGGTCGCCGGCGAAACGCACCGCCCTGACCACGTCGGCAGTCCCGACGCATCGGGCGATTAGGTGCGGGCGCCGGTCAATGGCACCGTTCCAGACTGCACGGGCGATGTTGTAGTCGGCGTGGTCGGCACTGATGAGCTGGCCTCGGAACCCGTCGATCTCTACGACGGTTGGCTTTTTCCTCCCGTGGCCGACTTCCGCGAGCGTCGGTGTCGTCATCGTAGCCTCCTCAGTCGAGAGGCCACATCCGGCCACAGCGGACAGCGCCTGCATAGTCCAGAATCTAGACTTCACAGCCGAAGACGAATGCGCAACATTTGCCGCTGTGAGGACGTATGGCCAATATTGCCCCATCGCTCGGGGCGCCGAGATTTTCGCCGAGCGCTGGACACCGCTGATCATCCGCAACCTGTACCTTGGCTGCGGAAACTTCAGTGAGATCCTAGAGGGCGCGCCCGGACTCTGCCGTACGCTGCTCGCGCAGCGGCTCAAGCAGCTCGAACGCCTCGGCATCGTCGAGTCGGCACCCAAGACCGACGGGCGTGGGCATCACTATAAGCTCACCTCTGCGGGCCACGACCTCTTCACGGTCTGCCAGTCGCTCGGCGAGTGGGGTGCGCGTTGGCTCGAGATCGCCCCCGAGAACCTCGACCCCTTTGTGGCGCTGTGGTCGATGTGCAACGCGCTTCGCCGAGACCGGCTCCCGGATCGTCGCGTCGTCATCCGTTTCGACTTCACCGGCCGGCCGCGCCGTGAGCGCTATTGGCTACTCATCGAGCTCGGAGATACCGAGATCTGCAAGACGAATCCGGGCTTCGATGAGGACCTCTACATCACGGCGGACGCCGAAGCCTTCGTCAAGTGGCACGCTGGCCATCTCACCTGGGGCCAAGCCATGGGCGGGGGCCGCATCCAACTTGAGGGCCCTCCGTCGCTGGTAAGAGCTTTCCCGACCTGGAACGGCCGCAGCATGTTTGCGCACATCAGGCCGGTCTCCCGCGCCGCCACGGGCCCCGCGGGCTGACATCCTCGATGCGGCTGGGCGGGTCACGTTGCATGAAGTCGTCTGTTTGGTGGGGCTGTTCGGGAGTGGCAAGACGCGTCGGCGACCGGGGCAACGTGACCCGCAACTGACCATCAACGGCAAGCTAGATTTGGGGCCGACCGGGCATTGGGCGCCGATGACCGGAAAGCCCATGATCGATCAAGCTAGGCCATACTTCTTGGCGCGTTCGCTGAATCCTGGATAGCCGATGAAGCTCTCGAATTCTGATCTACAGCCACGCATTTCATCGGCATTGCGTGTTCGCTTGAATGTATCGAGCGCGGTTTTCACGCCCTGATACGCCGCGTAAAGCGAAAGGCCGTAGTAAAGAACAGCATCGGCACCGGCCACTTCTTCGTCGGCCACCGTTCGACCGGCCCTGTCCGTGAGCACGATCTTGCCCTTGATGCGCGATCGCAGGCCCGCCAGCACCGTCGGGTCCAATCCCGCCGGCATGACCATATCGGCCCCGGCATCAGTGAAGGCATTCATACGCCTGACCGCCTCCTCGACGTCGTTGAACGCCAGTACCGCATCAGTGCGAGCGATGATCAGGAAGTTCTTATCCTGGCGCGCGTCGAGCGCGGCGCGGATCTTCTTCACCATGCTTTCTGACGATGCAAGAATTTGCGGGACGGTCGTGTGCTTTCCAAACTCGTGATCTTCAATATGAACTCCACAAACGCCCGCTTGCTCAAAGGAGCGGATGGTACGCCAGATATTCGCGGCATTGTTCCAGCCGTTTTCAGCATCGGCAATAACCGGGATATCGACGGCATCGGTGATTGCCTTCGCGTACGCCGCCATCTCGTCCATCGTCACCAACCCGACGTCCGGCATGCCGAAGCCTGCCGCCGCAGTTGCGTAGCTGCCGATGTAGACGGCCTGGAAACCTGCACGTTCAACCAGCATTGCGCTCATCGGGTCGTATGCGCCGGGAACGACCAGCGTCTTCCCCGACTCCAGAATATCTTTGAGCTTCTTACGGTTGGTCTCAGCTTTCCTCATGACAGCGTTCCCCAAATCGATCGTGGCTCAGGCAAGTACGTTTGCGCAGGAAATCGGCGAGACGGCAACTACGCAGAGCAAACGACCTTCCTACGAGGCGCGGATGCCGGCATGATCACACTGCAAGCATGCTTTCATTCAGGGCGAGGCCCGTAGAACTGCGATGCCCAATGTAGTCCACTTGTGACCATCGCTGGAGATGCCAATGAACGATCCAACCACGCCCGCGGGCTATGTACTTGCCGCCACGGGGGGCGAGCATCTGATTCATTTCCGTGATGCCGGTAACATGTTCTTCAAGGTCGACCCCTTGACGGGCTGCGGCAAACTGGCGATGGGAACGCAGCAGGTACTCGCTGGCACGGGCATTCCCGTCCATCGACACTTCCAGATGGATGAAATCTTCTACGTTCTGGAAGGCAGCGGGACTTTCACGCTCAATGACGTGCATCACCCGTTTGAAAAGGGCGCAACCATCTTCATTCCCAGGAACGCTTGGCATGGCTTTGCCAACCCCGATCAAGAACTCCTCCTGCTGTGGGTTGTGACACCTGCCGGCTTAGAGGGTTTCTTCCGCGAGACCTGCACTCCGCCCGGCGCACCGCAAAAGCGGCTGACTCGGGAGCAGATCAACGAGATGGCCCGCAAATATGGGACGGAGTTCAGATAAAGGTCGGTCTCATCCCAACCGCCCGGACGGTGGCAAGTGCGACGCGATTTAGAGTGCCGCCGGACCTAGTTTTTAGAGTTTTTGAAGCTCGCCGCAGAGGTGAAATGACTTCCGTTAGTGGCATCAATCGCCCGTTCGCGGCAATGCAGCGGTTCCGTCCGGTTACGGTGGCGCTTGTACCGTCGCAATGAGCGGGGTGGCACGCGTGCTGGTCACCCGAAGCCATCCTGTTGCGAAGTTAGATTGTTTGCCTTGTAACTCGACGATGTGCTTAACCGTCGTCGCGGACAAAGGCCACGTGGCTGATGCGGCTTTCGACACCCTGCACGCCAGGGATGGTGTGCATTAGGCGTACGGTCTCGGCGATCATATGCTGGTCGCTCAGCGCACCCTTGAGCACGACCTTTCCGGCCGCCACCTCCGCCTCTATTCCCAGTGCAGACGTCGAGCTGCCGAACCGCCGGTCGAGTGCCGAGTGCACCTTCGATAGAATCAACTGATCGTTGAGCGCCATCTGCGACGCGGAAGTCTCCTGGAATGCTGGCGATTGCGCAACTCTGACTATGTGCTCCACGCAGTCCTCGACCTTAATGCGAGCCGTATTGAGCACCAACGAGTAAAGCGCCGGCTCAGTCCAGTCGATGCCGAATAGGCGCTGCATCGTGCCGTTGTGAGCGGCGTCGTTGCGCTCAATCTCGCGGCGCGCGGTGGCCCGATCATCAATGCCCAGCCGCTGCATGAGGACGCGCTCGCGATCCGGCATCGGCGCACAGATTCGGACACAGACGACATGCGGCACATTGCGAAGCAGATAGGTTGCGCCCCACCCCCTGATCATCACGTTGCCTTTGACGGCAAGATCGAGAATTTGTTCGGCCGTATAGCGGGACACGCGCGCTGTATCGACGCGCCAGCGATCGAGGAGCTTGGCTCCACCCTCGAGAAAGCGCAGCACCTCGCTTTCGCGGTCACCAGCACGGCCTGCGATGTCCCGCGCGACCAGCTCATGGTGTACAACATGAAGACCCAACCGCTCAGCAAGGCCCGTCTCGCGGTGCAGCTTGTCGACGATCTCGCGCGGCGTCTTGGCGGGCAGGAAAAGTCCCAACCACATCGGATACTCTGCATCGTTGAAACCGGCTTGGCGGATGGTCGGCACTTCCGGCAACGCAGAGGAGCGCGTGATGCTATTCACCGCAAGCGCCGCGAGCTTGCCGTCCTGGACACGGGAGTCGCAGCGTGGCCGTCCGATTGACTGACGCTATCGTCAAGGCCCTGCCGAAATCGGCGGCCGGCAACCGAGTGCACTATGACACCGATGTCAAGGGCTTTGGTGTCCGCGTGACCAAGGCCGGGGCCCGCGCCTTTGTGCTGACCTACCGGCCGCGCAGTGGCTCGAGCGCTGTCCGCCAGCGCCGGATCACGATAGGCGCCTTCCCGAACTGGAAGACGAGCGCTGCACGGGACGAGGCCCGCGAACTCAAGCGCCGCGCCGGCAAGGGTGATGATCTGCTTGGTGCAATCGCGGCTGATCGAGACGCACCGACCGTCGATGCCCTGTGTGATCGCTTCCTAGCCGAGCACGTGGTCAAGAAACGGCCGACCACACAGGTCGACTATCGCAGCATCATCTGCATGTACATCCGGCCTGAGTTGGGTACCCTCAAAGTCGCGGCCGTCAGCTTCGGCGACGTCGATGCCTTGCACCAGAAAGTCACGCGGCACGCGCCCTACCGCGCGAACCGTTGCGTCGCCGTCCTATCCAAGATGATGACGCTCGCGATCCGTTGGCGCTGGCGCATAGACAACCCTTGCCGCGGTGTGGAGTTCAACCAGGAAGTGCGGCGGACCCGATATTTCACCGCCGCTGAGCTGGACTGCCTCACGGCAGCACTCTCAGCGCACCCTGACCGCGACGCCGCGGACGCCATTCGGTTGCTGCTGCTGACCGGGTCCCGACGTCTTGAGGCGCTTTCGATGCGCTGGGCTGATCTCGACATGGCGTCAGGCGCGTGGACGAAACCGGCCAGCACCACCAAGCAAAAGCTGCTTCACGGAGCCCCGCTACCTGCACCGGCCCGGGAGCTGCTGGCCGGGATCCGCGCACGCTCGCCTGCGGATGCGGTGTTTGTGTTCCCAGGCCGTGGCGCGGCCGGGCATCGGCGCGAGCTGCAAGAAGCGTGGCGCTGCATCTGCAAGGCGGCCGGCCTTGCTGGCGCGCGGTTCCACGATCTGCGGCACTCATTCGCGTCGATCCTTGCGTCAGGGGGGGCGTCGCTGCCGCTGATCGGAGCGCTGCTTGGGCATCCACAGCCCAGCACTACGCCGAACCCCCGGCCCCCTGCTCCCCAAAGAGGGGAGAAGGCAAGAGAGTCACCGCGTTTCTGACAACGAAGGCGATGCGGCCAAGGCCCTGCAGCACTCGGTCGGGGCGTGATGCCGTGCTTTTCGAGGGTCGATCACCTCCCACGAGCGGACAAATCGACAGCGCCGACAACGAACGGAACAGGCCTGACACGAGCAAGAACCGCTACATGCTTCACGTACCCTGCGGGGCAACTGCCGCCCGCCAATGCGTTCTGGTCGGTGACGATATACGACGGCAAAACGCAGTTCCTCATCGAAAATCCGATCAACCGGTACCTGATCAGGGCCTGTCCGGCCCCCCAGTTCGGCGGTCGGAGGTACCCTATCGATCGCGAAAGTGACTGCCCCGCCATAGCTCCTGCGCCGCTAACTGAGCGGACGCTCTAAGTGGGTCCGCCTGGCTGGATTGGCACGCGTAGGTGAACAGTCACATGCATACAGGCTGCCGCTTACAACAGCCTTACAGCCCAGCCGGCGCGCTGGGCTTTGCATTTCGCTCATGGGTTCCCTTGCCTGACTGCCCACAGCAGGGCAGTGACGATCAAGGCGACGAGTGAGCCCGAAGCTAGCCCTGGGTATGGGCGGTAATACTGCTCGCGCGTGATCAAGGCCACGGTGAGGGCGGTCGCCGCCGCGACCAAGAAGATGAATATCCAGCGGCCGGCTTCAGTGCCGAGCTGGCCCGCCATCGCGTAGGGGCCAGTCTCGGGCATCGCCCACCCCGTCGTCAGCCACAAGCCTAGCTCGCACGCCGAGGCGACAAGGGCGAGCAATCCCAACGTTTGAAGTACGCGCGCAACCATCCTTGCGCCAATCAAGAGTTGGCCCCAACGCCTCTGACTTCTGCCGTGGTCTACTCACCGGCGCCCGCTTCGACCGGCTGCGCGGCACGGGTCGCTACGACCAGGGCTGACCGGTCAGGCCCGCAAACGTATAGCGCACGACCACCTTCTCAGCCCCAACATCGAAGCACGACGGCCACAGGTTGCGCGCGATACGGAGCACTACCGGCCGCAGGGGCACCCAGCAGGGGGGGATAGACGCGGACACAGGTGTCTGCCAGATGCCCCAGGCCCTGCCGGGGTGTCAGCCGGGCATGAGGACAACGTGCAACGTGTGCAGTCTGATCCATCACTATTCTGGCTGTGGATAACAGCCGGCCGTTCAACTGCTCTTGTCTTCTGGCAACACGGGAGCTGCCAACGCTCCCACCTTGGAACCAGGACGCCACTGCAGCGTTCTAGTTGTTGATCCGTGGGCGGCCCGCACCCGCCCCGGATTGGCACCCTGCCACTCCATTCCCAGCACATTCCGGCAGGGTGCCGTTTCCGTGCCGGACATAAAGGCGAGAGCGCGGGCCGCAGCTCGCGCCTGGAAGCGTGGGGCTATGGCGCAGGGCATTACTGTTCTCGAGCGCGCGTTCCAACTGGCACGGTCCGGTCTTTGCAGTTCCGTCAGCGAGATCAGAGAGCGGCTGAAGGCGGAGGGATATTCCCTTGCTCAGCTGACCGGTCCCACGCTCTCCAGGCAGTTGTTTGGGCTCATACAGGAAGCTCGGGGGGAAAAGGCCCCCATCGCGTCACGCCTTGACGCAGCGGTAGCATAAAAGACCCTGACCCCAAGGCCGGGTGCAGTCCTCAGACTGCGAGTATCGCGCCCTGACCTCAGGCCGGGCGGCTCGCACTGCACACTACGCTGGGCTCGCCTTCTTGGATCAACATCCGCCACAGGCTGCCGCAGTGGGGCAGTGTGAGGCGAGCGCGGACTGCTGCTACCGCCGTCTGCCCTTTTGAGGTGGCGGCCGGTGTGACCAGGACTGCGAGCCGGCCTTCTCCGCCTCGATTTATCCCCGTCAGCAGATCAGGCCATGCGTCGCTTCCAGTAAAGTGAGCAATCGTCAGGGTGATATGTCGAATTGGTTATTTCAGTGCCTCAGTCGACGATCCTGCTCAGAAGGTGACGAGGGCGGCCTGACGGCAGCTGTGGGTCTTGGTCGTGTAAAAACGCGGCCGCAGGGGTGCTCGATAGTTCGATAGCAACCTGTCGCCGCAAGCCAAGGGCATCCTCACGCCCTTATGGCGGCCATCAACGGCTTGATGCCGACGATGTTCATCACGCGGGTCAGATTGTAGCTCAGCACGTGCAGGGCCATTTCGGCGGCGACGCGCGGTAGCGTCTTCATCAGGAAGTGGGTTGCGCCCATCCGAGCCTTGATGGTCCCGAATGGATGCTCGACCGTCTCGCGCCGCTGGCGCATGGCATTCGGATTGGCATCGAGCCGCTGCTGCACAGCTTCGAGCACCTGCTCGTACTCCCAGCGCGTGATGCGTCGCTCGGGCCCGGTCGTGCAGTGAGACTTGAGCGGACATTTCGGACACGCCGTCGTCCAGTAGCGCCGCAGCTCTTTGCCATCCTCCTCGTTGGAGTACCTGTACTTCAGGCGCTCGCCAGCCGGACAGCGATAGACCTCCTCGTCGGGCAGGTAGACAAAGTCCTGCTTGCCGAACCGCCCCGCCGCCTTCGCGCCCGATGTCATCGGCTTCGGCAGCGTCACCGTGATGCCAGCCTCGTGGCACTCCAGGATCTCCGGGCTGTTGAAGTAACCACGATCGGCAACAGCTTCCAGCGCGTCCGTCCGCATGACCGCCTTTGCGGCTTTCCCAACGCGCGCCAGTTGCGAGCGATCCGATCCGGACGTCGTCACCTCGTGTGTGACAATGAGATGGTTCTCTGTCTCGACCGCGACCTGCACGTTGTAGCCGACGACGCCCGAGCCGCGGCCGCTGGTGGCCATCGAGCGGCTGTCTCGATCGGTCAGGGAGATCTGCTGATCGGGTGAGGCCAGCATCTGCCGCTCGTACGCGGACAGCTTGTCCATCTCGCCCTTGAGCTTTACCAGCTTCTCCTTGAGATGCTTCGTCTTGGCAGCAAGGGACTCCGTCGGCTCCTGTCGGTCGATCGTGTCGAGCTGGGCAAGATAGCGGGCAACGCTTTGCTCCAACTGTGCGCGCCGACGCTCCACCTTGCCCTTCGTGAAGTTCTTGTCGCGGTTGTTGACCGCTTTGAACTTGCTGCCATCGATGGCCACGCTTGCCGTCGTGAGGAGGCCCATCCGGCGGCACAGCTCGACGAAGCGCGCACACACCTGGCGCAGCGCAGCGCCGTTGTCCTTGCGGAAGTCAGCGATTGTCTTGTGATCAGGCACGAGGCGCCCCAACAGCCACAGCAGCTCCAGATTGCGCCCGGCTTCACGCTCGAGCCGACGGCTCGACTGCACGCGGTTGAGATAGCCGTAGATGTAGAGCTTCAAGAGAACCGAGGGGTGAAAGGCGGGTCTGCCGGTCGCTGCAGGCTCGACACCATCGAAACCGAGGTCAGCGAGACCGAGCGCATCCACGAACGCATCGATCACGCGAACCGGATTGTCCTCGTCGATCCAATCGACAAGACACTCCGGCAGAAGTGTCGACTGGCTCCGATCCGCCCCCTCGACAAACCGCTTCATGATCACCCCCGCAGAATCATCAGGGGAACCATAGCTACGCTCATCTTTTCACACACCCAGGGTCACAAGCTGCCTTCTTGACCGCATGCATCCGACGTCAGCTTTCACGTTCATAGCGGAAGTGGCGGCAGAACTTTCTTGGTGGTGAAGCGGAGCGGCCGCCCACTAATTGAAGAAACTGAAGGTGTACTAGGGGTTGGTTGCTAGAGAGCCTGGTGGGCTGGCCGGTCCCCCAGCGATCCATGTTGGCGATGGCGTAATTGACGTAACCGGCGGTCTCCTGGGCGTTCCGAGCTAGCGGGCAATCCGCATGCTTGGCGGCAACTTCGGGTGCAGCCACCCCGTTCCACCATCTTCGTAGCCAAACTCAGGGACGGCGAGGTCAAGCGTGTCGCCAAACCAACCCGAGACAAGGCCGCGATGGCACCAATGTGGATCCGGCGGTGGCCGCTCGAAACATAAGAGTGCGATGGTGCGCCCCTCGGCTAATTCTTCGAGGTCGGCAATCACCTTCCTCGGGTCGAGTAACTGGAGAAGGGCATCGTACCGAGCGCGATACTCGTCCTGGTCTACGGACGCGAACCAAGCTCCGGGCGCCAGCGCACGGCACATGCGATAGCCTCGCTGGCCACGAGGTGTGCCTCTGCTGATGCCAATCCGCGCATAGGTGTCCGGCAGCTTGGTGAACCACGACGCTGTGACGATTGCCGGCATCGACGTTGGTTCCTCACGCACAAGTCTTGAGGCGATCAGCGATGCGGTAGACGCTCGAGCGCGATATGCCCAGGCGACGGCTGGCCTCGGCCGCGCCCACACCACTTCGAAGGAGTCCTTCGATCTCAGCCTTCCTTGCCCGCACGGTCGGCTTGCGCCCTCGGTACTTCCCGGCAGCCTTAGCCTTGGCGATGCCCTCTCGCTGCCGTTCGAGCATGAGACCTCGTTCGAACTCGGCGACGGCCCCAAGCACCTGCAGCATCAGGCGCCCGGTGGCACTCTCGGTATCGAGGTGCATGCCCAGGATTTTCAAGCTGACGCCCTTGCCGCTTACCCGCTCGACGATCTCAAGAAGGTCGCGCACCGAACGGGCAAGCCGGTCGAGTTTGGTGACAAGCAGCGTGTCGCCCTCGCGAACGAACTGGAGGGCTTCCTCCAGCTTGGCTCTTTTCGCCACAGAGCTAATTTGCTCCGAGAAGAGCCGTTCCGCGCCGGCGCCCCGGAGGTCACGTTCCTGGGCTTCAAGCCCAGCCACTTGGTCAACTGTGGATGTGCGCGCGTACCCGATGAGCATGAGAATGTGTCCCAATAAGATTTTAGAGATCCTAGAGGGCGTGTCCTAAAATGCAAATGGTATTCTATTGGGACACTTAGAAAGTGCTGCTGGGACGTCCTTTTGAGGGAAGGGTGTGTGGGACTCGCTCATGGGCTGGGAGCTGAAGTTGGAGAGTGAGCGCCGCCGTCCCGCTCGGGCAGTCACCCCATGACCATTGCCAGATGGCTCATGGGGCTCGAGCTGATAGATCAGTTTTCTGCAGGGGCCCGACAGCGATCGCCTTGCGAGTAACGGGCAGAACCATCGATATCTAGATGCCACGGTTGTGAGCAGATATCATCCGTGGATTGTGGTCATCGGGTGCACGCGCTATCCCCTCAGGTATGTTCGAATCGAAAGGGTTTCCACAGGGGTTCACTCCGTACCACAGCCAGTTCCTGGCCCACCTCGTGACCCTTGTAGGCTTCGGCGAGGGTGCACTGGCGCGCTCGCTGTCCACCGCCCGGGTCGAGATGAAACCGCATCAGGTGGACGCGGTCCTGTTCGCCCTGCAATCGCCGCTGGCCAAGGGCGCGATCCTGGCTGACGAGGTGGGCCTGGGCAAGACGATCGAGGCAGGCCTCGTCATTGCCCAGCGTTGGGCCGAGCGCCGGCGCAAGATCCTGCTGATCGTGCCGGCATCGCTGCGCAAGCAGTGGTCGCAGGAGCTGCAGTCAAAGTTCTCGATCCCAAGTCTCATCCTGGAGGCCAGGAGCTACCGCGACCTCCGCAAGGCTGGCGAGGCCAAGCCCTTCGAGCGCGGCACCTCAGTCGTGATCGTCTCCTACGAGTTCGCGGACAACCAGATCGACGCCATAGGCAGCGTGGCCTGGGACCTCGTGGTGTTCGACGAAGCCCATCGCCTGCGCAACGTCCACAAGAAGACCGGCTCGGCCCGAGCCAAGAACCTCAAGCGCGCGCTGGCCGGCCCGTTCAAGATCTTGCTGACGGCGACGCCACTGCAGAATACGCTGCTGGAGCTGTACGGGCTCGTGTCCATCGTGGACGAGCACGTGTTCGGGGACGAGTTCACCTTCAAGGCCAACTACACGGGCCGCGCGGCCGGCGGCGCCGGCCTGCTGATGCTGAAGGAGCGGCTGCGTCCGGTGCTGCGCCGGACCCTGCGCAAGACCGTGCTCGAGGCCGGGCACATCAACTACACCAACCGCAACCTGTTGGTGGAGAGCTTCGAGCCGACCGACAAGGAGCACAACCTCTACCTCGGCGTGTCGGCCTTCCTGAAGCGCGAGGACACGGTCCTGTTCGGGGACCGCAACAACCCGCTCGTGCTGATGGGCTACCAGAAGATCCTGGGCTCCTCGACCCACGCCATCGCGCAGACGCTGGACTCCTCGATCGCCACCCTCAAACGGCGCCACCGCGCATCCCTGGCCGACGTCGCTGACATCGAGACCGAGGACGAGTGGAACGAGGACGCGGAAGACGACGAAGAGGAGGAGGCTCCAGTCGATCCGATCAAGCTGCAGGCCGAGATCGTCGAACTGACCGGGCTGCGGGACTTGGCCCGCTCGATCGGGGCCAACGCCAAGGGCGAGAAGCTGATCCGCACGCTGCCTACGATCCTCGACCAGATCGTCGCCAAGGGCGGTGCGCGCAAGGCCGTGATCTTCACCGAGTCCGTGCGCACGCAGCGGTACATCCGCGACCTGCTCGACGCCAACGGCTTCCGTGGCCAGATCGCGATTATGAACGGCGCCAACAACGACGCCGAGAGCCGGGCCATCTACGAGGACTGGCGCCGCCGCCATGCCGGCACGGACGCAATCTCCGGCTCCAAGACGGCCGACATGAAGGCCGCCATCGTCGAAGCCTTCAAGGACCAGAAGACGATCCTGATCGCCACCGAGTCCGGCGCCGAGGGCATCAACCTGCAGTTCTGCTCAGTCGTCATCAACTTCGACTTGCCGTGGAACCCGCAGCGCATCGAGCAGCGCATCGGTCGCTGCCATCGCTACGGCCAGAAGATCGACGTCACCGTCGTCAACTTCCTGAACCTCAAGAACCGGGCGGAGGAACGGGTCCACGAACTGTTGAACACCAAGTTCCACCTATTCCAGGGCGTGTTCGGCGCCTCCGATCAGGTGCTCGGCGTCATCGGCGACGGCATCGACTTTGAGGCCCGGGTGCTGCAGATCGTCCAGAAGTGCCGCACGGCCTCCGAGGTCGACGAAGCCTTCGACAAGCTGCAGGCGGAGCTTGAGACCAGTATCAAGGCCGACATGCAGGCAGCCCGGCAGACGGTGATCGACAATCTCGACACGTCCGTCGTCCAGCGGCTCAAGGACCGCGACGGCGAGATCAGGGGCGTGCTGTCCGAGTTCGAGCGGGCGCTGCTAACGCTGGTGCGCGCCGAGCTGCCGGAAGCCCAATTCCACGACGGCGAGTTGCGCCGGTTCGACTACGAAGGGAAAACGTGGACGACAGAGTGGCCGCAGGCCGAGCAGTCCGGCTGGCAGTTCTTCCGGCTAGCCGATGGCAACCTCGCGCAGGACTTGGTGACCCGCGCCCGCCAACGCGCGCTGCCGGTCGCGGAGGTAACCTTCCGGTACGACCAGCGCATCCATGGCGTGCTCGGCGACGTGGCCCAGCACATCGGCACCAAGGGCTGGCTCAACGCAGCCAAGGTGACGTTCCGGGTCGCGGACAAGGAGATGCAGCGGCTCGTGCTGGCCGCCATCACCGACGACTGCCGGGCGATCGAGGCGGAGACGGCGCAGCGGCTGTTCTTCGTTCCTGCCAGTGCGCGCGAGGCCACGGCGGTGCCCGACACGGCACTGGAGACGGTAGCCAAGGCCCGGCTCGACGCCGCCGTGGCCGAGGCCCTGCAGCAGACGGCACACTGGTTCGATGAGACGAGCCAGAAGCTGAACCGCTATGCGGCCGATATGGAGAAGGTGCTCGACAATGAGATCGCCGAGCTGGAGGACCGCGTGAAGGAGCTGCGCGAGCAGTCGCGCAACCCCGCGCTGGCCCTTGATGCCAAGCTCGGGCTGCAGCGGGAGGCTTCCCGCCTCGACCGGCAGAAGGACACACTGGTGGCCGAGCGCTTCACGCGCAAGCGCAAGATACAAGACGACGTGGACAAGCTACGGCGGCGAGCCAGCCCCGCGTCGCCGCGGTCGCCCGCGTCGCGCAGCCGAGCCAGAAGCTGAGGTGCAAGCCGCGCCCCCCCGCAGGGCTCCGCTCAAGATGGACGGCACCACGCGCGCGCCGAAGCCTGCGAGACCACAAGCTCCGGAGCTGGCTGGTGCAACGACCCGTCCGATACCGGCGACTACGCCTGCAGCCGAGTCGGCGCACCCCCCGAAGGCCGCTGCCAAGCGAGTCCGTCCGACTAAGCTCAAGAATGACGTCACCGCCAAGGCCGCACCGAAGGCTGCCAAGAGAAAGCCAGTACCCAAGGCCAAGTCCGCTGCTAAGACGAAGCCCCGCCGCGCCGCCGATCACAGACAGGGACGGTTGCTGTGAGCGAGAGCGTCCGTAACCAGATCAACGCGCGCCTCTCCCTCCGGCACCCCCAGAAGGAGTCGTTGCGGCATCTCGCCGACGTGCTCGACAAGGTGACGCTGGCGAAGAGCATCGACCTCCCCGCCGCACTCACCACGGTGCGCGCGGCCTACCCGGAAGTGACCGACTTCGAGCGCGCCTTCCCCTCGCTCTGCTTCGCCCTGGCGACCGGCGTCGGCAAGACTAGGCTGATGGGCGCATTCATTGTGTATCTCTACCTCACCGGTCGCTCGAAGAACTTCTTCGTGCTGGCGCCCAACCTCACCATCTACGAGAAGCTGATCAAGGACTTCTCGGAGGGCTCGCCGAAATTCGTCTTCAAGGGCGTGGCCGAGTTCGCCCGCAACGTGCCGCAGATCGTGACCGGCGACACCTACCAGGACGGCCGTGGCCTGCGCCGCCAGGGCGAGTTGTTCGCCGCGGACTGCATCATCAACATCTTCAACGTCTCGAAAATCAATCAGAAGGTCCAGGGCCAGCGCATCTCCAAGTTCCGGCAGCTTCGCGAGACGCTGGGAGAGAGCTACGCCGACTACCTTTCACGCTTGCCTGACCTCGTGGTGCTTATGGACGAGGCGCACCGCTACCGCGCTGATGCCGGCGTCCGCGCCGTTGACGAGCTAAAGCCGATCTTCGGGCTCGAGTTGACGGCAACGCCGAAGGACCCGCGGCGCGGCGACTTCAAGAACGTCATCTATCGCTACGGTCTCGGCGACGCGATGGCGGACGGCTTCGTCAAGGAGCCCGCCGTAGCGACCCAGGCCAACTTCAACCGCGCCCAGCACGACGACGACTCACTGGAGCGGCTGAAGCTCGAGGATGGCGTCATCTGCCACGAGTTCACCAAGACGCGGCTCGACCTTTACGCCCGCCGCTCCGGGCGCGATCCGGTCCATCCCTTCATGCTGGTCGTGGCCGAGAGCATCCAGCACGCGAAGGATCTACGCGCCCGGATCGAGGCCGACACGTTTTTCAACGGTGCATACAAGGGCAAGGTGATCGAGGTCCACTCGGGGCAAGGCGCGGCCGACCGCGAGAAGGTCGAGCGGCAGCTCGTGGCGCTGGAGACGGACAAGTCCACCGAGATCGTGGTCCACGTCAACCAGCTCAACGAGGGCTGGGACGTGAAGAATCTCTACACGATCGTGCCACTGCGTGCGTTCGCGGCCTCGATCCTGACCGAGCAGACGCTCGGCCGCGGCCTGCGCCTGCCCTACGGTGAGCGCACCGGCGATGAGGCTGTCGACCGCCTAACCATCATCGCGCACGACCACTTCGACGAGATCATCAAGCGGGCGAGGGAGCCGGGCGCGATCACCATGCGAGAGATCCGCATCGGTGCCGGCGGCGACATCCCGGCCAAGGGCGAGGAGATCGTCACCGCCAAGCCGACCTATCAAGCCAAGGCGGAAGCTGAGCTGGCCGCGCAGCCGGGTGGCTTCGGCGAGCAGGAGCAGCAGGCGCTAGAGGTCACTCGCCGCGTCGTTGAAGAGATGGCGCGGACGATGCCCGGAGGCTTCAAGGACGTCGGAGGCCAGCAGGCCAAGACCAGCGTTGCCGAGCGCGTGGCGTCGATCATGCAACCGACGCAGGGCACGCTGGAGCTTGCTCCGAAGGTGGACGTCACGCGCGTCGTCGAAGCCTACATCACCAACCTCGTGAAGCACTCGATCGAGATCCCCGAGATCGTCGTGCTGCCCTCGCGCAAGGACGTGACGTTCGGCTTCAACGACTTCGACCTGACCGGCTTCGATCGCATCGGCGTGCGCCCGGTGGCGGGCGAGGTCATCATCGAGGATCTGCGCACGGGAGTGCGTGAGACCATCAAAGTCGACACGGTCGGCGCCAAGGAAGCGAAGCTTGAGAACTACCTCGTCCGGCGGCTGATCGAGCACGACGCCGTCGACTACGACCAGAACGCCGAACTGCTTTTCAAGCTGGCCGGCCAGATGATCGTGCATCTGCGGACCTACCTGAACGAGGCCGAGATCGAGGCCGTGCTGCTGCGCGAGCAAGGCAGCCTGCTGGCCGACTTCATCTTCGAGCAGATGATGGAGGAGGGCCATTACTGGGAAACACCGACCACCTACGAGCCCACGATCACGCGTGGCTTCGTCACGATCCGGGAGTATCCCTACGCCAAGGACCGAAGCCTGCCACTCCGCGACGTCCAGCAGCCGGTCACCCCTCGCGGTGATACGCGCAAGTACCTGTTCAACGGCTTCTCCAAATGCGGCTGGGACACGCAGCGCTTCCACTCCGACGATGAGCGCCACTTCGCGGTGCTGATCGACAAGCGCGAGGCCTCGGTGAAGGTCTGGCTCAAGCCCGGCACCGGTGTGTTCCAGATCACCTACGCGCTCGGCCAGAAGTCGGCGAGCTACGAGCCAGACTTCCTCGTCGAGACCGACACCGAGATGATGATTTGTGAGGTGAAGGCAGCCAACGAGCTGGCCGACACGGTCGTCAGGGCCAAGGCCGCCGCCGCTCGCGTCTGGATCGGCGCTGCCAACATGGTCGCCAAGGACCGGCCGCAAGCCCTGGCGCTACGCGCTAATCCCGCACGATGCCATCACGGAGGCCGCGACGCTTGAGGGCCTAATGGGCAAGTACGGTCAAACGCCGGCGCCGTTTGGCACTTCTCACATAAGGCATTGATGCCGCCAAGGTGAGCTTGACGCCTTAGAATTGCCTAACCCATTGCGCGGCCGAAGAGAGATGGCAATTTTCAATCTGAAAAGAGGGGTTCGACTCCCCTAGGGAGCGCCATTTGAATCCAACCGGCCCGGTACTCCCTGATCATTCAGTTGCAGTGGCCTCCATCGGCACTGCGCCAGCCAGCACCCGGCGAAGGCCCTAGCTTCCACGCGGGCACGCCTGCAGGGGAAGTTGCGAGGCGTGCAAAACATGCTGGGCGCCGGAGCGTGTCTCGCGTCCAACCGTGGGGCCGGGGTGAAGGAGAAACGAGGCTCACTCTTGTTGCGTGGTTTTCAAGCGCTTTCCACGTGGTGAGATCAAGCCCGCGTGCGCCAGCCGACTGATGGCCTCCGTTCGGTGGTTGCCGCACAGCGACTCCCTCGCGCGAGGGAGCCCCATGTGGTACATCCGCCTACCCGACAAGGCCTTCCGCGCAGACGGTCGCCCGGCCGCGATCATCGTCCCGCTGCCGGTAGACCACGTCGATATGGCGAATAGCGCGGTCTCTGCCCCTGAGATCGAGGGCATCCGTGCGGTCCCCCCTGCGGATCACACGCTGCACGTCGAGTTCGTCAGGAGGGCCGTTGGCGTAGACGACTTCGAGGCGCAGCACCTCAATGTCATTCCCGTGAGCGGCCAATCTGATCGCCCGAAACCGGCCTTCCCGGCGGCCGACCCGAATACTGTCATGGTCACGCCCTTGGAACGACACTTGGCGGCAGCCGAGCTGGATCCAGTCGCCGTCGCGAGCGGCGGCCTCTGGGATGACACTGGCGGTGGCCAGCAACGCGGTGAGGGCCGCGCCATACATTTTCAGTCGCATAGCGCTTTCTCCTTTGGTGGCGTGAACAGAGCGCGAAGTGTCAGAATGGACGTTGTTGGCGCTAAACCGACACCAAATTTTCAATCTGAGAAGGGGGGTTCGCCTCCCCTAGGGAGCGCCATGATTGTATTGGCGATTTCCGGACGGCGTCCCGCTGTTTGGCAGCATCCAAACGGCGCGTTCGGCAATCCAGGCTCACTTCGCGTTCACGCTACAGTGCGTCATCGAGGAGTGCGGGGTGCGGGCAATGCCTCAACTAGGGAGTACGTCGCCATGTTCATACTCATGCGCGCTTTGTGCCTAATCGGCTTGTTTGCTTGGCCGGGTACGCTAGTCGCGGAGGAGTTTCCTACCCGTCCGGTCAAGTTCATCGTGCCTTTTCCTGCCGGCGGTCCCGCCGACACCATCAGCCGCATTCTAACCGAAAAGATGGCGACCGTACTTGGGCAGACCATGGTCATCGAAAACCGTGCGGGTGCCGGTGGCCTCACCGGCATCGCTTCCGTGGCCAAGGGAGAGCCAGACGGCTACACCATCGCCATTGCACCTTCGAGCGGGTTGGCGATGAACGTAAGCCTGCGCGAGAATATGCCCTTTCATCCGCTGAAGGACTTGGCGCTCATCACACAGATAGTGTCGGTGCCGGAAATTCTCGTGGTCAACGAGAACGTCCCGGCCAAGACACTGGCCGAGCTCATTGCCCTGGCAAAAGCGCAACCCGGCAAGCTCGTGTTTGCCTCCACCGGCCTGGGCGGGATGCCGCATATGGCCATGGAGTTGCTCAAGATCACAGCGCAGATCGACCTGGTGCATGTGCCCTACACCGGCGCGGCGCCCGCCGTGAACGATCTGCTCGGAGGTCACGTTCAAATGATGTTTGCGGACGTCCCGGTGCTGCTCGGCAGCATTCAGTCTGGAAAGTTGCGTGCCCTCGCGATCGGCAGCCGCGCGCGCATTGCCAGCCTGCCTTCGGTGGCGACAACGGCGGAACTCGGCATGCCCCAGGTCGAGGCCGACAACTGGTACGGCCTTGTAGCCCCGATCGCCACGCCGCCAGCCGTCGTCGCCAAACTCCGTTCCGCGGCCGTCGAAGCGCTTCACTCCGCTGACGTGAAGGAAAAGCTCGCGGCGCAGGGCGCCATCGCCGTTGGCAATTCCTCCGAAGAGTTCTCGGCTTATGTGAAGAGCGAGATCGAGCGCTGGGGCAAGGTGATCGCCGCCACAGGCATCAAGATCAAGTAGCCGGCCTGCTCACAAGGCCTGCTCCCATGCAGCCGGAATCAGGCGATAACCGCTGCCGTTGCGCACCAGATGGGCAAAGCCTGGGAAGTGCAGGTGCATGCCCGTGACGAGCAGGCGGTCGGTGGCAACCATATCGAACACCTTGCGACGCGAAGCGGCTGCCGCGTCCTTGTCGGTATCGAAGTCCATGCACACCTCCGGCCGTGCGGTCTGGACCTCGGGCACGTGCACGGTGTCGCCCCAGATCAGGAGCTGCTCCTTGCCGGAGCTGATCATGAATGTGGTGTGACCCGGCGTGTGGCCGGGGCGCGGGATGGCGGTGATGCCGGGAAACACTTCGCCGTCCTTGAAGAGGCGCCAGCGATCCTTGTAAGGCAGAACTTGCTCGCGGCCGGCCTGGAAGTACAGCTTCTTCTCGCGATCTGTCCCCTTAGCCATCTTGGCGTCGTCGAACCAATGCTCGGGTTCCCTCTCGTGCATCACAAGCTCGGCGTTGGGATAGTTACGCTTGCCCGTGCTCGTGTCGGTCAGCCCCGCGGAATGGTCAGGGTGCATGTGCGTGAGCAGCACCGCCTCGACATCGCCGGGATCGACACCTGCCGCCTTGATATTGGCCAAGACCTTGCCGGCAGTGGGCTGCAGGTAGTTGCCTGAACCTGTCTCGATTAAGGCGAGACGGCCCGCGGAGTACACGAGAAAGGCGTTGACAGGGGTGCGGCGCGCTGGCCGGAAGGAGTCCGTCAGGATCTGGCGGGCCTCGTCCTGGCTGATGTTGCGCAGCACTTCCAGCGTCCCGTCGAGGAAGCCATCGCTGATGGCGGTGACGACGACGTCGCCGACGCGGCGATGGTAGACGCCGGGGATCTGCTGCTGCGGGGCATTGACCATGTGCTTGTCCTCTCGCGGGCCAGTTGGCTTCAATAGACGTCAGCGTATTCGGTCGCGCGCATCGAAGGGCGGCGGGCGAAGTCGGCGTACCACGCCGCCAGCTTGGAACGCCCGGCCCGCCAATCGTCCGCGGCAAAGCGGAAATCGAGATGGCCCAGAGCGCAACCGACAGCGATCTGGCCAATGTCGGGCGTCTCTGCCGGACCGATCCCCTGCGTCTCGACCCAGTCGAGCGCCGATGCGATCTTCAGCAGGTACGACGCCAGATGGCTCTCGCTTTGTGCTCCTTTGGGCCGATTCTGCTCCCCCAGCCGCAGGACGATGACCTCCATTAGCCCATCCCCCAAGGCCTGGCGCCGCAGCGCCGACCAGCGCGCAGCCCTGTCGGACGGAAAGAGCCTGGGCCCGCCGTGCAGGGTATCGAGATATTCGCAGATGACGCGTGAGTCGTAGAGCACGGCGCCGTCGTCGAACACCAGCGTCGGGATCTTGTTGAGCGGGTTCAGCGCCATGACGTCCGCGTTCGGCTTGTTGGCGGCCACCACCACACGCTCAGTCGCAATCCGATCGGCCACGCCGACCTCGTGCGCCGCCACCATCACCTTGCGCACGAACGGTGAGCGGGACGACCAAAGCAGCTTCATCGACCCGGTCCTCATGGCACTCGCTCAAGCTCGATCCTCGATTGGCGCGATTGTAGTCACCGGAACGCGGGAAAAACAAACCGCAGTTGATCGCGTCTGCGGCCCGGGGCTAAGAAGGAGCCAGCACTGGTAAGCTCGGGGATCATCACCACGCCATGGCGGGCAATCACGACTCTCCACTCAAGACCTACGTCGATCACCTCGAGCGCGGCGAGCTGGCCTATCAGTTCAGTCCCGACGCCGGGAAAGCCGTGTTCTATCCGCGCGTGCTGTGTCCGTTCACCGGCGGTTCCCGGTTGGAATGGCGCATCAGCAAGGGGCTCGGCACCGTGCACGCCACCACCGTGGTGTATCCCGCCGAGGGCAAGCCCTTCAACGTGGCGCTGGTCGATTGCGACGAGGGGTTCCGCCTGATGAGCCGGGTGGAGGACATTGCGCCCGAGCAGGTGAAGATCGGGCAGCGGGTGCGCTTCCGCGTGCACAAGCCCGGCGGCGAGGACGCACCCTACCCGGTCTTCGTTCCGGCGGAGGGCGCGTGATGGAAGGACTCAAACGGGGCAGCGCGGCCATCGTCGGCGTTGCGGAATCCGATCTCGGCCAGGTTGCAGATGGACTTTCCGTCATCGACCTGATGGCGCAGGGCACCAAGCGCGCGCTCGATGATTGCGGCCTCAGCCTGAAGGATGTCGACGGCCTGTTCTCGGCCACTGCTCAGAGCCGGCTGTCGGTGCTGGCGCTGGCCGAGTATCTCGGCATCAACCCGCCATTTCTTGGCTCCACCATCGTCGGCGGATCATCGTTCGAGTATCACGTGGCCCATGCCATGGGCGCGATCGCGCTGGGCCTGTGCAACGTCGCCGTCATCGCCTACGGCAGCACGCAGCGCAGTGTCGGACGCAAGCAGGCGTCGGTGCGGGAGATCAACCCCTACGAGTCGCCGTTCAAACCGTTCATGCCGTCCAGCGCCTACGCGCTCGCCGCCTCGCGCCACATGCACGAGTTCGGCACCACGCGCGAGCAGATGGCCGCTGTGGCGGTAGCCGCACGCGAGTGGGCGCTGCTCAATCCGGCCGCGTGGGAGAAGAAGCCGCTGACCATCGAGGGCGTGCTGTCCTCGCGCATGGTGAGCCATCCCCTCACGGTGCGCGATTGCTGCCTCGTCACCGATGGCGGCGGCGCCATCGTCGTCACGTCGGCCGAACGCGCGCGCACGCTGAAGAAGCCGCCGGCCTATGTGCTCGGCTGCGGCCAGTCGGTCACCCACTCCAGCATCTCCAGCATGCCGGACCTGACGGTGACGGGCGCACTGGCGGCCGGAAAGGCGGCCTACGCCATGGCCAGGCTCGGGCCCGCCGACGTGGACGCGGTCGAGCTCTACGATGCCTTCACCATCAACACCATTCTGTTCCTGGAGGACCTCGGCTTCTGCAAGAAGGGCGAGGGCGGCCCATTCGTCAGCGGCGGGCGCATCGCCCCCAAGGGCAGCCTCGCCGTCAACACCAACGGCGGCGGCCTCTCCTACTGCCATCCGGGCATGTACGGGCTGTTCCTGCTGATCGAGGCGGTGCGGCAGCTGCGCGGCGAGTGCGGCGCGCGCCAGGTCAAGGACTGCGAGGTCGCGCTGGCGCACGGCAATGGCGGCGTCCTGTCCTCGCAGGCGACCGTGATCCTGGGCACCCGGGCAACGCTGTAGAGGCGCGCCTACGCGCCGGCTGCATCCAGGAACGCGCCGACCGTGTCGGCGTAAAGCTTAGGGGTTTGCACTGCCGCGTAGTGTCCGGTCTCCAGCACGGCGTAGCGCGCGCCCGGTATCGCGCGCGCCACTGGCTCCACGAGCGCCGGCGGACGCGTGCCATCGAGGGCGCCGGCAATCACCAGCGCCGGACAGGCGATGCGCGACAGCTCGGGTTGCAGCTCCATGGCCGCGAGCATGCGGTAGATGGCGCCAAAGCTCGCCGGATCGTTGCCGAGCCAGCGTGCGCGGAACGCAGCGAAGCGCGCAGCATCGCGCCGCAGCTCCGTCGGGTATGAGCTGTCGAGCGAATCCGACACCGCGTGCAGCCCCTCGCGCTCCATGCGCTCAACCCGGGCCAGCACGGCCGCGCGGCGATCGGGGGCGATGCCGATGGCGGGACTGCTTGCGACCACGGCAGCCACACGCTTGGGAAAGCGCAAGGCAGAGCTCAGCGCAATGGCGCCGCCCACGGCGACGCCGGCGAGTGCGACCTTGCCCGCAATGCCGAGCGCGTCCATGAGCGCCATCAGGTCGTCCACCATGGTGTCGATAGTGAGCGTGCCGCGCACCTTCTGCGACAGCCCGGCGCCGCGGGTGTCGTAGCGCAGCACGCGCCGCTTGGCTGACAGCATGGGCAGAACGAAATCCCAGCTCTCCAGCGTGCCGCCCATCTCGTGGATCAGCACCAGCGCGGAGGCGCCGCTGCCGGCGAGGTCGTAGCGCAGCGCCGTGCCGTTGACTTCGATAAAGTCCATGTTGGGTCCTCAGTCGGGTAGCGCGATCGGCGGGGCTTTGAGTGGCCGGCAGTCCGAAGCGAAGGTGAGCGGAGCGCCGGTGCGCTCGCGCAGGCCCGCCTCGCTCATGCCCTCCAGCATCTCGCGCACCACAAAGCCTGCCGGCGTGATGTCGACCACGGCAAGATCGGTATACACGCGCGTGACGCAGCGCACGGCGGTGAGCGGCAGCGTGCACCCCTCGAGCAATCGCGGTGTGCCCTTGCGCGTTACATGCTCCATGATCACCCACACCGAGCGCGCGCACGCCGCCAGGTCCATGGCGCCGCCGACCAGCGGCCCCTTGTTAGGAATACGCAATGTCCCAGTTGGCGAGGTCGCCATTGGCCGCCACCTCGAACGCGCCCAGGATGGTCACGTCGATGTGGCCGCCTCGGATCATGGCGAACGACCAGGACGAATCCACGATCGAGGCGCCGGGCCGCAACGTGATGCGACGGCTGCCGGCGTCCACCAGGTCCGTATCGATGCGATCCTTGGGCGCCAGCGGACCGGCGCCGATCACCCCGTTCTCCGACTGGATGAAGACATCGACCTCGGGGCGCAGGTAGTCGGCCACGTGCACCGGCATGCCCAAGCCCAGATTGACCAGCATGCCGTCGCCGATGTCCTGGGCGGCGCGCCAGGCGGTCTGCAGTCGGTTCAACGGCTGCATGGGTCACACTCCCACCGCGACGACACGGTCGACATAGACACCCGGCAGATGCACCCGGGCGTGCGGCATCGGCTCATCCAGCACCGCGCGCACCTCCGCCACGGCCAGGGCAGCGGCAGTTGCCATCACGGGCCCGAAGTTCATCTGCGCATAGCGAAAGGCCAAGTTGCCGTAGCGGTCGGCCTCATCGGCCCGCACCAGCGCGAGATTGCCCTTGATGGCCTGCTCCAGAACGTACTCGCGACCCTCGAACGTGCGCACCTCCTTGCCGCGCGTCAGCTCCGTGCCGAAGCCGACAGGTGTATAGAAAGCCGGGATGCCGGCGCCGCCGGCACGGATGCGCTCGGCAAACGTGCCCTGCGGCACGCATTCGAGCTCGATCTTGCCGTCCGTCCACAGCCGCTCGAAGGGCGAGGGTTCCTTGCTGTGGCCTCGGGCGGCGGTGCATATGACCTTGCGCACCAGGCCGGCCTCGATCAGCTCGTGCGTATAGGAATAGCGGTGCGTGGCCGAGTTCACGACCAGCGTCAGGCCTCTCGGGCCGCGATCGCGCAGGGCCCGGATCAGCACGTTGGGAAAGCCGGCGCCGCCGAAGCCCGATATGAAGACCGTCGCGCCGTCCGCCACATCGGCGAGAGCCTCGGCTGCAGTAGCGGCACGCTTGTCGATCGGCATTGCGGCTCACGCTTCCCTCGGGTGGCACCGCACGTTCAACCAGCGTCGGGCTCGCGTCAATGCGCAACGAATGATGCCGCCTTTTCCTAGCCGCGGTCGGGCTGCCGCAACGCGCCGCCCACGAGCCTCCCATGTTTGGGTCGGCTTGCTGGGAGAGCAAAAAGTCGACAGTGTCGGCGGCAAGCAACCCTCACGGGCCCTCGGACGGTAAAGAGCAGGAGGAAATGCCATGGCGGACGCGGCAGGGACAAGCCGCTCGTGCGGTTTGAAGTGCAGGACGGGATCGGCGTCATCACCATCGACAATCCGCCGGTCAACGCGTTGGGGCCCGGCGTTCGCGACGGCATCGTCGAAGCCCTCGAGAAGGGCGAGGCGGACCCGGCCGTCAAGGCCATGGTCATGATCGGGGCGGGGCGCAGCTTTATCGCCGGCGCCGACATCCGCCAGTTCGGCAAGCCGCGACCGATGCCGAAACGGCCTGCTTACGAGGTGATGGACGCCGGCACCAAAGCGGTCGTGGCTGCCATTCACGGCTACGCGCTGGGGGGCGGTCTCGAGCACGCGCTCGCCTGCCACTATCGGATCGCCGTGCCCAGCGCCAAGGTCGGCCTGCCCGAGGTGCTGATCGGCATCCTGCCGGGCGGCGGCGGCACGCAGCGCCTGCCGCGCCTCATCGGACCGAAAGCGGCAATGGACATGATCGTCACCGGCCGCCACGTGCCGGCGCCTGAGGCCAAGGCGCTCGGCATCATCGACGAGATCGTCCCCGGCAATGACCTGCGCGCAGAGGCCGTAGCCTTTGCCCAGCGCATAGCCGACAGCCGGCCGTTGCCCCGCGTGCGCGACAAGACCGACAAGCTGGTGGAAGCCATGACCGATCCCGGCATGTTCGAGGCCATGCGCAAGTCGATCGCGCGCAAGGCCCGCAACCAGAAGGCGCCGTATCATTGCATCGCCTGCGTCGAGGCGGCCGTGAGC
Source organism: uncultured Alphaproteobacteria bacterium (assembly GCA_963832445.1). GTDB lineage: Bacteria > Pseudomonadota > Alphaproteobacteria > Rhizobiales > Hyphomicrobiaceae > AWTP1-13. The sequence goes on along the minus strand of CAWHUM010000026.1, from coordinate 375,289 downwards.
CAGCCGTTCGATGAGGGCCTCAGGACCGAGCGCCGCCTGTTCGCCGAGCTGGAGAATGCCGACGAGGCCAAGGCGCTGCGCTATGCGTTCTTCGCCGAGCGCGAGGTTGCCAAGCTCCCCGGCCAGCCCAAGGACCTCGCATTGCCCGAGGTCAAGACGGCGGCCGTCGTCGGTGCCGGCACCATGGGCGGCGGCATCGCCATGAGCTTTGCCGACTTCGGCTTCCCCGTGAAGCTGCTCGACGTATCGCCGGACATTCTGGCTAGGGGCATGCAGCGCATCCGCGACAACTATGCCGCCAGCGTCAAACGCGGCAGCCTGAAGCAAGCCGAGATGGACGAGCGCCTGGCCCGCATCGAGCCCGTCGACACCTACGAGGGGATCGCCGATTGCGACGCTGTCATCGAGGCCGCGTTCGAGCGTATGCCCGTGAAGAAGGAGGTGTTTGCCAAACTCGACGAGGTCATGAAGCCCGGCGCCCTGCTCTTCACCAACACCTCAGCGCTCGACATCGACGAGATTGCAAGCGTCACCAAGCGGCCCGACGCCGTGGCGGGCACGCATTTCTTCGTCCCCGCCAACGTCATGAAGACCTTCGAGGTGGTCGACGGCGCCAACACGTCGCCGGTGACACTCGCTGCAGCCATGAAGCTCGGCCGTGCCATCGGCAAGATCAGCGCCTACGCTGGCAACTGCGACGGCTTCGTCGCCAACCGCACGCGCATACCCTTCAACCTCGAGCAGGGCTTGATGATCGAGGAGGGCGCGCTGCCCGAGCAAGTCGACAAGGTGATGGTCGAGTTCGGGTACCCCGTGGGCCCGTTCGCCGTCAACGACATGTCCGGGCTCGACATCAGCTACGACACCCGCAAGCGCCGTGCGGCTGAGAACCCGAGCTACCGCGGCCTGCCGATCACCGATCGACTGGTGGAGATGGGCCGCCTTGGACAGAAGACGGGCAAGGGTTGGTATCGCTACGAGAAGGGCGATCGCACGCCGATCGTCGACCCCGAGACGCACGCCATCATCAAGGAGGTGGCCAGCGAGAAGGGCTTCGAGCAGCGCACCTTCACCGACGAGGAAGTCCTGCGGCGCCTGCTGTTCTCCTCGGTCAACGAGGCCTGCAAGATCCTGGAGGAAGGCAAGGCGCTGCGCGCCAGCGATATCGACGTGATGTGGCTCAACGGCTTCGGCTTCCCGCGCTATCGCGGCGGCCTGATGCTCTGGGCAGATGGCATCGGTGCGCGCGAGGTCTACAACCAGATCGCCATCTGGCACCAGCGCTACGGCGCCCGCTGGAGACCTTCCAGGCTGCTGCAGGAGCTGGCCGAGACCGGCGGCCTGCTACACGAGGTCAAGGGGCGGATGGCGAAGTAGCAGATGCGCTCCACTCTCTACCTTCAAGCGAGCAGCTTCCTGGCACGAATTCTCCCTGCACGACATCGCGTTGGTACGACAGAAGTCGGGGTACTTTCGCCGGGGCGTAAAGGCGCCAAGCACGCGTGCTGTGAGCCAGATCCGACATCCCGCACCCACCCCGCTTGCAATGGTTGAGCCCGACGCCACCTTCCAATTGACCTCTCACCTGCCACCTGAAGGGTCATGATTGGGCCGTGCGACAATGAGCACGTGCGTGCCATGGTCGATCCAACCGGGCAAACGGCACAGAGGCTCTTCGAGCTCTTTCAGCCGGCGCACGACCTCTTGGCGTCCGGCCAGCCGGTTGACGAGGTTGCCCGTCCAATTGGCATTCGGGGCAAATCGACTGAGAAACAGATCAACGGCGCGCAGGTCCACGATTGTTGCATGGGGCTCGAAGAGAGCACGCAGCGTCTCGGCTCCATAGAAGTTGAATGTGAGCACGTGGCTGGTGCCATCCTTGAGCACCAGGGCAAGCTGGCCGCGGCCGCAATCCTCGCTGAGTTCGCGGACGTCTTCAGTGCCGACAATGCAGGCCGTGGGCGGACTCGCCAGCGCGCGCGGCGTTGCGATGACGCGGTGGCTGGCGACGCGGCACAACTCCGCGACGGCGGCCGGCACAGTCGCTCTGGGCAGATGATTCAAAACGGCAAAGTTGCACAACACGATATGGAATTGCGCCCTTTCCCACGGCAGGGGATCAGCGAGGCTGTGCTTCAGGAACTCGAGCTTCAGCCCGGGAGCGTCGGCAAGGCGCGTCGACAACCCCTGGGCGCGCTCTCGCGCGATATCGAGCTGGCCGCTTGAGATATCGAACCCCACGGCCTCAACGCCGAGCCCTTGACTATGCGCACGAGTGACAATCCGCTGCAGCCAGGTTCCAGGGCCGCAGCCGGCATCGAGAACGCGCAGGTGCGACACCCCGTCCGCGCGCAATTGATCCATGGTGGCGCAGATCGTGTCCCAGACGATGCTATCTGCGTGCGCAGAGCGGACCTCTGCAGTCGATGGGTCGTCGGACCCCTCGCCGTCTGCATAGAGCCCGTACCCGTCGCCGACGTGGTCGTAGGCGCGCGCAGTTCGGTCTGAGGAAGATTGGCTCAGTCGGGGGAATTCGCGCCGGCTCTGCCGATAGGCGTCGCTGTTTCGACTACTCATGGCTCCAGGGCTCATTTGGCGATTGCGTTCGTCACCCCCAGAGAATCCTCTTTGCTGCATAAAGAATCCAGAGCAAGTGCAGGGCTTTGACATAAGCAGGAAATAAGCGGCGACAGCGGATAGAGGGCTACGGACTTCAGGCCGGCCGCCGGACAGACCCCTTGCGCTGGGCGGCGACGTCAGCCCCCCACTCCCTCTTGACGCCGATGACATAAAGCAGCGGTGCCGCCACGAACATCGAAGTGTAGGAGCTGACAACTCCACCAAACAGCATCGCCAGGGTGAACCCGTGGATGACAGGCCCGGCGAAAACGAACAGCGCAACGAGAGTGATGAGCACTGCGCCGGCGGTCATGGCAGTTCGCGACAATGTCTCGTTGACTGACAGATCGATCAACTGGTCGAGCGGCATGCGCTTGTACTTGCGCAGGTTCTCGCGCACGCGGTCGAACGTCACCACCGTGTCGTTTACGGCATAGCCGATCAGCGTCAGCAACGCTGCGACGATGGTGAGATCGACCTCGAGCTGCAGGACCGAGAACAGACACAACACCATCGCCATATCGTGCAGGAGTGCGGTGATGGCACTGACCGAGAACTGCCACTCGAAGCGGAACCAGAGATAGGCAAAGATGCCGAGGGTGGCGAGCGTCAGCGCCGTGATGGCCGATGTTATGAGCTCGGCGGAGACGGTTGCGCCCACCACCTCGACCCGCCGGAGCTCGATCTTGTCGCCGAGGGCGCGTTGCACCTTCCCGACCGCTTCTTGCTGCGCCTTGTCTCCGCCGGGCTGCTCTTCAATGCGGATCAAGACCTCGTTCGGGGCGCCAAACTGTTGAATTTGCAGGCCGCCCAGGTTGAGTGCGCCGACCTTCGCGCGCATCGCGCCAACGTCAGCCGGCCCTTCCGTCGTCCTGATCTCGATCATGGTACCGCCGCGGAAGTCGACGCCGAAGTTGAGGCCGAGGGTCGACAACAGAACGACAGTCAGCACGGCGAGAATGGCCGTTTCCGCGAGCGCCAGCCTATAGTGCGAAACGAAGGAGAATTTCGTCCCGTGCGGGATAAACTCTATGGGCTTGAACCAACGCCATTGCATCTAGTGGGTCCTCAGATGGGGATCGCTTTGGGATTGGTCCACCGCAGCCAACCGGCGACGAGATATCGCGTAACCGTTGTCGCCGTGAACGCCGAGGCGATAATGCCGATGGCCAGCGTCACCCCGAACCCGCGCACTGGACCGGAGCCGAACCAGACAAGGATCACTGCGGCCAGCAGGCCCGTCATGTTGGTATCGAAGATGGTGCCGTAGGCGCGCGAGAATCCCATATCGAGAGCGGCAATGGGTGTCCTGCCTGCGCGCAGCTCGTCGCGGATGCGCTCGTTGATCAACACGTTGGCGTCAACCGACATGCCCATGGTGAGCACTATGCCGGCTATCCCCGGCAATGACAGCGTCGCCTGCAGCAGCGACATCGCAGCGATGATGAAGGCGAGGTTCACCACCAGGGCAATGATGGCGAAAACACCGAACAGGCCATAGCCCGCTGTCATGAACAGTCCGACGCCCAAGAAGCCTATGATGATGGCCCATTTGCCGGCGTCAATCGAGTCTGCGCCAAGCGATGGGCCGACAGTGCGTTCCTCGACGACGGTAAGCTTTGCGGGCAGTGCACCGGATCTAAGCTGTATGGCGAGTTGGTTGGCGCTCTCGACTGTGAAGCTGCCGCTGATCTGTCCCGAGCCGCCTAGGATCGGCTCGCGGATTACCGGCGCGGAAATGACCTTGTCGTCGAGCACGATGGCGAAGGGTTTGCCGACGTTGTCCTGGGTGAACTTGCCGAACTTGCGCGCTCCGGCATTGTTGAAGCGAAACGAGATGATAGGCTCGTTGGTTCGCGAGTCGAAGGAGGGTTGTGCATCGACCAGCTCGTCACCCCGCACCACGGGCGTCTCACGCAGGACCTGCGGCCCATCCTGCTTGTCGGTAGCTGGATAAACCTTGTATCCGGGCGGCGTGCGCGCCTTGCTTGCTTCTGGGCCCGATGCGCCAGAGAGAACCTCGTGAAATGTGAGCCGGGCGGTCTTGCCGATCAGCTCCTTGAGCTGCGTCGTATCCTGGATGCCAGGGAACTGCACAAGAACCCGGTCTCGCCCTTGACGAACGACGGATGCCTCGGCTGTGCCGAGCTGATCAACCCGACGCCGCACAGTTTCTATGGAGGCGCTGACCGCGCTGGCGAGGCGATGCCGCATGCCCGCCTCGGTCGGAGTGATGGTGATCAAGCCGTCGCTTCGCGCCGCCGACAAATCGGTTGCCGTGGTGCCGAGCAGCACATTGTCCGAGCGCTGAAGCAGGCTTTGCAGGGCCTTCAGTGCCGCTTCGCCGTCTTCCGGCTTGGCAAGCCGCAGCTGCACGGCGTTGTCGGCGATCCCCAGGCCCGCCACCCCAATCTTGGCTTCGCGGAGCCGTCGACGTGCATCGTCGCGCACGCTCTCGAGCCAATCCTTGCGGACTTCAGCCGTCTCCAGCGCGAGCAGCAAGTGCGCGCCACCGCTCAAATCGAGGCCGAGAGGCAGCTGCATTTTCGGCAGCCACGCCGGCCAACGCTGCACGGTTGACCTGGAGAAGAAGTTCGGCAACGAGAAGAGCAGGGCCGCAGCGCATGCGAGCACGACGCCAATCGTCTTCCAGCGGGAGACGTAAAGCATTTAGGGTCGCCCCTCCCTCTTCATGACGTGACCTCCAAGCACGTCGCGTTGGGGATTGGTTGCGCCGCGACGATCCGGGCCCACTATAGCAACGCGGCGGGCGGCGCAAGAGTATCGCAAATAGTCTCCGACTGGTACTTCGGCGACATACATACGGCAGCGCGTTTTTTTTATTTCTTGCTTATGCGGCGCCCCGCGGCTCCGCATTGCTTTCTTATGGCCACATGGCGCAAGCTTTGTGCCCTCGCAGATGGCGAGCACGCTCCAGACCATTGAAGAGACCACCGAATGTTAGACCTCGAACTGCTCTGGCCCTGGCCGTACCCGTCGGAGCCACTATCTACACTTCGGGTCGTGCTGCCCCTGCTGATGGGCGCCACCTTGGGCGCTGCCCTTGCTTCGCTCGTGACATGCATCGAGGACCATTTGACAGCGGAAGAGCCTGAAGGTGGGCGCTCTGCACTGGTCCGGTAACAACCAACCGTGAGTCTCAGCGACAGAAGCCTATGGCGCGGCAGGCTTCACAGACGGCATCTTGTGAGCGCCCTATGTGGGAGATCGTTGCCTTTGCGTTTGGGGTGTCCGCGTACGTGACCTTCGTCATTGTGCTCGCTGCAGCCTTTGACGAGTAGGTTCAGAGGGCTGCGAGCACGCGGCCGTCACGTCCTAAGTGCCAGCTCGGCATACCGCTCCGGGGTCAGTCCGTAAGTCCAGGCGACGGCTTCGCGGGCTGTGTTGATGCGCGACGGAACCCGCAGGAAGTAACGTCTGCGCGAGCCGTCGGCTTCAGCAGTGCCGTTCACGACCTCAACGGCCGTCCACGAGCCAATGGTCACGCCGCGGTAGCTCCAACGCTTGCGCCACAGGATGCCCGTGTCGTCCTCCGAAACACGCGCGGCCCCGCCGCTCCTGACGAAGCGCTCAGGCGTCATGATCTCGATCATGCAGTTGCGCAGGACCGGCTCCATCGTGCCGGCGATTGTGTCCGGGGTGATCTTTTCGGGATGCTCGATCATCCATGCGGGCACCTCGACACCCTTCCACGCATAGAAGGACCAGCCATCGGGGTATTGCAGAGCAGGGCCGTCCGGGCAGTGCAGTCTGGGTCTGGTGTCCGTTCGCAGATGGTTTGGACGCTCGCAGACCCAGCAGACCCGCGCATGCGGAACGATCCAGCCGGCGCTCTTGGCAACCTTCCAGATGCCTTGCATGGGCTGCGTGAGCTTGCGCCAGGACAGGATATCGTGGAGATACTCATAGACACCGAGCGAAGCGAGCTGGTCCGGACCGACAGCGATCTCCTCGAAGCTCGATCTGGGCAGCAGGCGCGGCAGGCCGCGCAATCTCAAGGCTGCATGCCTGGCGCGCAGCGAGAGCCGGAGCAGATGTGCATCAGCGGTTCTCAGCACGGCGCGATGGACGGCTCTGCTCACATCCTTGCACTTGTCGTGCTCGCCGACTGCAACCCTGATCGTGTCTTCAGGGTCAGATTCGAGGGCCGCGATCAAGACCTCCTTCCAAAAGATCTCGGCCAGCGTGCCGACCCTATCCCGCATGCGATCGAAGATTTCCGCCTTGACGTTCACCCCAATCGGTTCGTCATCCAGCGATGCGGCAGCCAATCGTTTGGCGATATCGACGGGTCCGCCGCACCATATGATCCGGGCTGGCGGCCCAAGACCAGCGGCCACGTACGCAGCGCGGATACCCTCTTCTGCGACTGGTCGATCGGCTTGCTCGCAAGACATGCGTGCTGCGGCCCACCGATTGAGGTAGTCCTTCAGGTTATCGAACGCAGCTATGGCGCGCATTAGGCTAGTCCTCGAGGGCGCTGAAGCGCTCATGGAAGCCAATGTCGGTGGGCTCCAGCTGGCGTTGCCGGCGCACGCGGTAGGTCCCTCTCTCAAGCAGGATCGGTGCGTGCTCTTCGTGCACGAGGCGCGCGGCTGCCCCGCTCACCTGCACATGCGCTACGTAGAGACCAGACGGAATATCCCGTGCGAGGGCGTCGTCGCGATACACAGTGACCGAGCCCAGGAGCCGGTGATGGTGTCCGGTCGCCTCGCCTTCAGCCACGATTGCCGATCCGCCATCGACGGCCTGAAGTACCCGACCTGAGACCGGCGCATCGATGACACGCTCGATCAGAATGTCGCCTTGTGCACACAGACGGGTCATGGATCAAACTCCAACGGAAATCGCCGATCTACAGCGCCCACCTCATGCGGGCCGCTGCCAAGGGCCCACGTGATTGATCGGCGCTGGCAAAGACTTCGAGGACGTCGGGCACGAGCACGACTGCGCCAGGACCCTCGCCCCTCTCGCGGAACGCGAAGCGCAAGGCCTCGGCGCGACTGCTGAACAAGCCCCCGCAGCGCGCATTTTGGTCGCGGACCACCCACTGCCCGCGGCGGTCTCTGCCGACCAGAAAGTGCGGCAGGGGCGAATGCTCCCCGCGCGCCGGATCAAGACACAGCGGGATCGGCATCGTCGCTGTTGCGCTCATTTCTTGGGGGTCGCTTCCCTTAGGCGACGGTAGTGTTCAATCTCGATTTCTGCTCGCCGCTCGCGAGATTGGACCAGCGCATCGACCACGCTTGAGAAGAGGCCCTTGCGGGTGCGTTGGGGCACACGGTTGTCAGCCGGTGCGTTGCTTTTCTTCTTCACCTGGCTCAGAGCGATCGCTTGCGATGCTACGAAGGGGAACATCTTCAACTCCTCTCGTGCGTCGGCGTCCGACGCGGAACATCACGATTTGGGCATAAAAAATCGAGAGGGACGGGCCAGCGATCTCATAAGTGCGAAATAAATAGGGCTGAGACGAGGGCCGCCCTTCGTGTGCGGTGAAATACAACGGCGCTGATGGGGGCCCGCGGGGCAGCGCGCTTTCCCATTGCTATCGGGGATTGCGATGAATGGGCAGAGACAAAGCTCGTCCGTGCTCAGCGCTTGCGCTTCAACAGGTCGTGGAGGGAGTTGGCCTTCTCCTTCTTGAGCACGGTTCCGAGCGTCGCATCTGCGCGATAGCCCTTGGCGAAGTCCTCGCCGTACTCCTTGCGAAGCGTGCGCACGAGCGTGTTGCTCTTCTTACGGCTGATTTCGCCGCCCTTGTCGCGGTGGCGCTTGTCGAGACCTGGCTGCTTCATAGCGTGGCTCCTGCACTGCGGCGATACGATCGGCTATGTAAGGTCGTCAGCTGCCGGATGAGGTCACTCGAGGCGGTGGTGCGCTGGCTTCGGGAGGGGGTCGCCACGGAAACGGCTTGTCGTCCGTCGCGCAGGTGAGGAAGCGGCCGACTTCGGCAAGCCAGATGGAAAGCGAGTTGCCAAAGCCGGCAAGGAACTGATTGGGTTCACGGGCGACTAGGAGCCACACGAATTGCACGACGGTAAGGAGGTTCAACAGCCACTGGCCGATCGCGAAGCCGATCATGAATAGGAGCATGAACAGGCCGCGCATCCACACGTCGCGCGTGGTGGGCTTGTCGTCTGGCGCTTTCGTTTCCATTGGCCCCTCTGGTCGGCGAAAGTTTGCACAGAGTACTACGTAAGCGCAGCGTCGGCGATGGAAGTTGATAGATTGTTGGGGAGCGAGGGTAGCGCCACCCCAAGGTCCGCACGCTTCTGCGGTCGCGGACCCCTCATTCCGCATCTTCGGTTGGCGCTGGGTTCCTCAAAGCGGGAATATTGATCGACGCCCTGCTGAGCTACGCCTCGGGCTGAGGCTGCGCGAGTATCATGTCGATGCGACGGCCGTCCATATCGACCACCTCGAAGCGCCATCCTGCCCACACAAAATGATCTCCGGGTTTTGGAAGAACCTGCAGCTGCGCCAGGATGAACCCGGCCAGCGTGACGTAGTCACCGGAGGGAGCCCCCTCCTTCACCTCGATAAGTTGCATTACGTCATTGAAGGAGACAGACGCATCGATGAGGTATGAGCCATCCTCCCGCCGCGTGACCTTAGGCCGTTGCGGGACATCGATCTTGGGCAAGTCGCCAGCAACTGTTTCCAGCAAGTCGGTCCGGGTGACGATGCCCTGGATGGCCCCGAATTCATCGACCACGATGGCGGTGTGGACCGGTGTCTTTCGGAACAGATCAAGCGTGCGCAGAACAGTGGTCGATTCGTGGACGGTAAGGGGCGCGCGCGTGGCCTGCTCCACGTCCGCAGATCGTCCATCCAGCACCTGATCGATCAGGTCCTGCTTGCGCACCATGCCAACTACATCATCGATCGACCCACGGCAAACCAGAAGCTGGGCATGTGGGCAAGAACGGACTTGGCCAAGGATTTGCTCCTCGGGATTGTTGAGGTCCACCCATTGTACGCGCGGCCGCGGGGTCATGATGGTCCGCACTGGGCTGTCGGCGAGGTCGAGAACACCCTCGATCATGTCGCGTTCGACGGTATGGATCACCCCCAATCTGGCCCCTTCCGCCACGAGATAGTGAATGTCTTCTTCGGTCAACGCGCGCTGCAAGCGCGGACGCACGCGCAACAGGCGAAGAAGTAGCGCGGTCGACCCATTCAGCAGCCAGATGACTGGCGCCGCTGCCTTGGCGACAAACGCCAGCATCCGGGCCACGCGAATAGCGATCGCTTCCGGATCGTTCAAGGCGATATGTTTGGGGGCCAGCTCGCCGATGATGAGCGCAGCGTAGGTCACGCCCACCGTCACGATGACAATTGAAAGCGGCTTGCTGTAGTCTGCCAAGACAGGCACGACCAGCAATGCCTCCCCCAACCTTTCCGCGAGCGTGGCGCCGCTGAATATTCCCGCAAGCGTGGCAGTGGTGGTAAAGCCAATTTGAACAGCGGCCAGCATGCGCGCTGGATCGTCGGCGAGCTCAAGGGCAATCTGCGCGCCCGGTCTCCCCTCCTTAATCAATCGCTCCAAATGCGCGCGGCGCGAAGATACGATGGCAAGCTCCGCCATCGCAAACAAGCCGTTCAGCACGAAGAGCGCTACAACGACCACGATTTCCAAGACGACCATTGCGTGACTCGTGCTGAGGAGAGCCGGCGTCGGCAGGGTGGCCCGATGTCCCACGGTGGCCCGCCCCGAGTGGCGGCGGCTCCAGGGCCAATGTTAGTTCATTAGCCGAGAGGGCACTATGGGTGCTCCGGCGGCACAGCCAAGTGTGCTAAGGATTTGAGAGCCTATGGCGGAGAAAGGCTATGGACGCGCTCGTTGAACGACAGGTGCGCGGTGGCTCGGCAGCGGAGCCCGGTGTTGTGGCTGCCAGTGTGTACGCTGGTGGACGGCGCGTTGCTGACATCACAATCGACGAAGCTGCGGAATGGGCGAAGAAGCCCGGCCATGTCGTCTGGATTGGCCTGTTCGAGCCGAGCCACGATTTGCTGACGCGCATCGAAGCGCAGCTCGGGCTCCACTACCTAGCCATCGAAGATGCCTGTAAGGCGCATCAACATCCCAAACTCGAGCAGTATGGCGATGCCCTCTTCATCGTCGCGCGCACCGCACAGATCATCGAGGAAAAGGTTGCCTTCGGCGAGACCCATTTGTTTGTCGGGCGGGGCTACGTGGTCTCGGTCCGGCACGGGGCATCCACATCGTATACGCCAGTTCGCAAACGGTCCGAGGCCTGTCCGACGACGCTCTCGCACGGCGAGGACTACATCCTCTACGCCATCCTCGACTTCATCGTCGACAACTACATGCCGGTTGTCACGACGATACAGCGTGAAGTCGAGTCGATTGAGGACCGGGTTTTTGCAGCGCCGCTCCCTACCGTCGAGGTCCACCGCCTTTACAGTTTGCGCCGGGAATTGCTTCAACTTCGCAATGCCGTGGCGCCCCTAGTCGAAGTCTGCCGACGGCTGGAGCACGCTGAGGTCAAGCCGGTTGATCCGGAAATGCAACCACTTTTCCGCGATGTGAGCGATCACGTGAGTCGCGTCAAAGAGGAAGTCGACGCCCTTCGCGAGGTTCTGGCGTTCGCTTTCGAGGCGAGCCTGATGGTGGGGCAGGCCCAACAGACTGCAATCACACGCCGGTTGGCCGCGTGGGCCGCGATACTCGCTGTGCCCACCGCCATTGCGGGGATCTATGGGATGCACTTCGAACACATGCCGGAGCTGAAATGGCGTTACGGGTACTTTGTTGTACTCGGGTCGATAGCGGCTATCTGCGGCACTGTGTTTTGGCGGCTGCGCCGAGCGTACGCACCTCGGAGGGGCTACAGTCATTGAGACCTCTCAAGATGTCGCGCATGTTGGACCCCTGATGTTGGACCCATGACGAATGACACGCAGCGCCGGTACAGATGTGGGCCCGTACTATGTCAGCGAGGGACCTTGATGCCTCTCGTGCCATTTGGGCCCGGGACCCCGCATGTAGTGCTGCTCGGGATGGTACGAGGCAAACATCCCGATTTGCAGGGTGCGCAAGAACGCCGAGGTACGTAGCGTCTCCACAAGGTTCGCGCCGATGGCGAACAGACGAGCAACGAATGCGGTCATAGCACCCATCCACATTCAGCTGCGTGAATGTGCGCCGAACCGCATATGAATTCGAGGGGGGCCGGGCCTCTCTTGCATAAAGCCGATATAGGAGCCGATCACGCGGTGCTGCAAAATTGGGACGGAAACGCCGAGTGGGCTGTTGCGCGAATTGAATAGGCGACCTGCGGGGCACCGGAGCGAATGCAAATCGGGGACGATCAGACACGCCTAACGGAAGCTTCGAGCGCAGGCGGAGTATTTCTTGTTTTCCTCCGCCTCGGCCTGACATCATTTGGCGGGCCCATCGCCCATCTGGGCTACTTTCGCACGGAGTTCGTCGAGCGCCGGCGCTGGATTGACGACAAGTCCTATGCCGACCTGGTCGCGCTCTCGCAGTTCCTGCCTGGGCCTGCTAGCAGCAAGGTCGGAATCGCCATCGGCCTCCTGCGCGCGGGCTACGGCGGCGCCTTGGCGGCATGGCTGGGGTTCACTCTACCGTCGGCACTGGCGCTCGTACTGTTTGCCTACGGCGTGCGAGCGCTGGGGGATGCGCTCGGCAGCGGCTGGCTGCATGGCCTCAAGGTGGTGGCGGTGGCAGTGGTGGCGCAGGCGGTGCTGGGCATGATGCGCACCCTGGCGCCTGACCGCGAGAGGGCGACCCTGGCAGTCGCGGCAGCGGTCATCGTGTCGATGGTGCCCTTGGCCTGGGCGCAGATCGGCGCAATCTTGCTGGGCGCCATTGCCGGCGTGGCGCTGTTTCGCACGGCGGCCCCGCAGGACCATGTCGCGCTGCCGCTGCGGGTCAGCCGGACAACCGGGGCCATACTGCTGCTCGTCTTTTTCGCCCTGCTTGTCGGCCTGCCTCTGCTGACGGCGTCCGTGCCCGATCAAAGCCTGAGGCTTCTCGACTCTTTCTACCGCGCCGGATCGCTGGTATTCGGCGGCGGCCATGTCGTGCTTCCGCTGCTGCAGGCCGAGGTGGTGCCGCCCGGTTGGGTCACGAACGATGCCTTTCTCGCCGGGTACGGCGCCGCCCAGGCTGTGCCGGGCCCGCTCTTCACCTTCGCCGCCTACCTCGGGGCCGTCATGGGACCGCAACCCAATGGCTGGGTGGGCGCGGGCATCTGCCTAGTCGGCATCTTCCTGCCCTCATTCCTGCTCGGAATCGGGGCGCTGCCGTTCTGGGATACGCTGCGAGGCCAGCCCATCGCCCAGGCGGCCCTGAAGGGCGTCAATGCGGTGGTGGTCGGCCTCTTGCTCGCGGCGCTTTACAACCCGGTCTGGACTGCGGGCATCACTGGCCCCGGCGACTTCGCCCTCGCCGCAATCGGCTTTCTGCTTCTCTTCATGTGGCAGGTACCGCCATGGCTGGTTGTGCTCTTGAGTGCAGCCGGAGGGGCATTTCTCGCGATGTACTGATCATCTGCCCTAACGTGCTCCAACGCGCGGTCCAATCCGATGCACCATGAAGCGGCGGCGACGACTACAGATAACCGCTCGTCTCACTCGGACTTGGCTCGCGGCTCCAGTTTGCGCGGGCCCAGCAGGTCCTCGGCGGCATCGAGCTTGCGCGATAGAAAAAATGGCGGCATCGAGCCTGTGGAAATTCCGCTTACGTGGGTGAGGTGATCGCGGATCAGCCGAGCCGCGATGGGGCGCGGCAAGGCTACTGGCGGTTTGAATTTGGTTGGGCCGTCCCTGTCCCCGCGGGGGCTGCGGCTTGCGCGGCGCCCGGCACGCGGTACCTGCGCCGGTAGATGGCAGGGGAAACGCCGGTGACGCGCCGGAAAAGTCTGCGGAAGAAGGCGGGATCCTCGTATCCGACGCCCCAGCTGATTTGATCGATTGGCATATCGGACTGCTCGAGCCGGCGCTTGGCGTACTCGATGCGCAGGCGCTGCACATAGTCGAGAGCGGCAAGGCCTGTCGCCACCGTGAAGCGACGCTTGAAGGTGCGCTCGGGAATTCCCGAGCGCTTGACCATCTCTTCGACCGGGTTCGCCACCGGGAAGTGACGGTCGAGCCAGACCTGCGCATCCGCCACCGCTGCATCTCCGTGCGCAGTTGATCGGCGCAAACCCGATGTAGGGAGATTGACCGTCGTCGTGCCAGCGCATCGCGAAGAAGCGCGCGATCGATTGCGCCGAGGGCCGTGCCGACATACCGGTCGATCAGGTAGAGCACGAGGTCGTGCCAGGCCATGGAGGCGCCCGACATGACCAGCTCCCGCCTCTCGCCGGCCGTCACCAGCATCTCTTCGAGGCGCAGCTGCACGTCGGGAAAGTTTCGCCGGAAGGTCTGCTCGTAGGCCCAGTGCATGGTGGCCTCCCTGCCGGACAGAAGGTTCGGTTTCGGCCAGCAGCAACAAGCCGGAGCATGCCGAGCAGAGGGTGGCGCCGTTGTCGTGCATCCTGCTCAGCCATTGCACGGCCTCGGGATATCGGCCCTTCACCCATTCCCCGCCCTGAACCATGACGGAGGGGATGATGACGATATCGGTCGAGCCGACCTCGCCGATCGCGGCATGCGCCTGCACCGGCAACCCGCTCGCCGTCGGGACGAGGCCGCGCGTCATCGCCACGATCTCGACCCGGAACGGTGCCTCCCGGGGCAAAGCGTAGTCGTGCGTGCTCAGCAGGCCGAACGAATTGAGGACGTCATAGAGCGCCGTTCAGCGTGAACGTCATAACCTCGGGGATAGCCAGGAGGCTCACCCGATAGGGGCCCCGCGCAGGCTTCATGGCGGCACCTCGTGGCACGAATGCACCCATTTTGGCAACTGTGACACTCGCCTTGGCCGCTCGCAATCGGCATCTTCCGAAGCCTGACGAGAGCAGCAACTGCATCGAACGGACAGGTGTATCCTGCCGTTCGACGAGCACGAAAAAGGGGCTAGCCGTGACTGCATCGATGCACCCCGCGCCCGACACGGCAGGACTGCCGGCCATCGATGGAGAGGCCGATGCCCACTATCTGTCGGCGGCGCTTGCTCGCGCCGGCCGCCCGCGACACGTCGCCCGGCTCGAGGTCGACCGCCTCGGCGGCGGCAGGATTTCCGCCAATGTCTTCTCGCTGCGCAGCGACGCCGGCGCTTTCGTCCTGAAGAAGTTCATGCCGGAGCCCTGGCGGGTCGAGCTCTTTGGCTCCGCGTTCAATGAACCCGCCCTTTGGAGCTGCGGCGTGACGCGGGAGTTGCCGGAGCCGCTCTCGTGCCCAACCATCGATGTCGCTTTCCATCGCCAGCGCGGCGAGTGCTGGATGCTGATGGACGACGTCTCGCATGGCGTTGCACCCCGCGGCACCTTCGACGAAGGTGTCCTTTCGCCTGCTGCTCGACGGCCTCGCGCGCCTGCACGCTCGCTACTGGGAGCGGCAGGGCGGAGCTTGGCGAGCTGCCGGTCCTGACGCTCGACCAGCACACCGCCATGTTCACCGATCCCTGCGCTGCAGTCGGCGGACGTGCGGGGCGGCCCGCCTGGGTGGCGGAGGTGCTCGAAAAGGTCTTCCTGTTCCGGACCTTCGTGCCTGTCCTGCTCGACGTGCTGGGATCGTCCGACGGACAGTTCTATCTCGACCTGTGCGAGCATCGCGACCGCTGGCTCGCGCCTCTTTCCAGACTGCCGCAGACGATCATCCACGGCGACCTTCGCCGGGCCAACATCGCGGTTCTGCCCTCCGGCGTGTCGTTGTTCGATTGGGATTTCGCCTGCAAGGCGCCGGCGGCAGCGGACCTTGCCTGGTATTGGTTCCTGCATTTCTGGTGCTATCCCCCCAACGATGGACGTACGCCGGAAGACCGAGAGCCCCTGAAGCTCTACTACGTGCAGCGCCTGGAGGATGCACTGGCGGGCGGGTTCGACCGCGCGGAATTCGAACGGTCCTGGGATCTCTCCTGGCTGAAGGTGTTTGCGCAGATCGGCTTCTGCCTGGTTGATCCGCTGGTCGGCACTCCTTCGCCGGACGACGTCGTGCGGGTGCGGGCGCTATGCGGCAAGGCGATCGACCAAGCTAAGAGAATTGCCGATGCCCATACCGGCTGAAGAGCAACGCCACCAAGACGATTGGACGCAACTGGAGGCGCCTGAAGCAGCAGGTACGGCGATCGCCAAGCTCGATGTGCTGGGGCGCTCTGCTGCGGAAGCTTCGCCCTTGGCGGCGTTGGCGGGTCAATCGGCAATCGATTGGTAGACCATGACACGCAACTCCCGACGGATGGGGTAGGTGGAGGAGGGCGTCAGCTGCGTCATCATCACGACCGCCAGGTCCTCCAGGGGATCGATCCAGAAGGCGGTCGAGGCCATGCCCCCCCAAGCACACTCGCCAGGCGAGCCGGCGATCTGCGCCTTGGCCAGATCGAGCATGACTGAGAAACCGAGGCCGAAGCCGATGCCATGGTAGTTCGATTCCGCGAAACGGGGCTGTCCCATCGCCGCCATGTCGCCGTCGAGGTGGTTCATCGTCATCAGTTCGATGGTCTTGCGTGCGAGCAGTTGCGTCGATCCGCACACGCCACGCCCGAGCAGCATCTGGCAAAACCGCATGTAGTCGCGTGCGGTGCCCACCAAGCCGCCGCCGCCCGAAGGCGCTTGGGGCGGCTGCAAGAAGGGGCTCGTCTCGGAATCCTCGAGCAACCGCAGTCGGCCGTCGGGTCCTTTGCCGTAGCTGGCGGCGAAGCGATCGACCTTGGCTGATGGCACGAAGAAATCGGTATCCACCATGTCAAGGGGACGAAGGACCCGCTCGCGCAGAAACTCGTCGAACGGCCGGCCTGATATGACGGCGACCAGATGGCCGAGCACGTCGGTCGAGATGGAATAGTTCCATTCGGCGCCGGGCTGGGCGATGAGCGGCACCTTGGCCAGCCGCGCAATGACCTCGCTCAGCGGCGCCTCTGCGCCCGGCATCTCGATCTTCTGTTCGCGATAGGTGGCGTCGACCGGCGTTGCCTGCATGAAACCGTAGGTGAGGCCGGACGTGTGGGTGAGCAGATCGCGAAACGTGATGTCGCGCGTGGCGGGTTCCGTCATCACTGCGCCATAGCCGCCGCCGGTGAACACGCGTTGGCCGGAGAAGGCCGGCAAGTACCGAGTGATCGGGTCATCGAGCTGAAACCGGCCCTCCTCGTAGAGCATCATGATCGCCACCGAGGTTAGCGGCTTGGTCATCGAGTAGACGCGATAGATGGTGTCGGGCGTAGCGTCGGCATTGCGCGCAAGGTCGCGCTTGCCGTGGCAGCGGTGGAATGCGGTGCGTCCCCGCCGGTTGATCATGACTTCGATGCCGGCAAGCCGCCCAACCGAAACCTGTTGGCGCATCCAGCTCTCGACGCGCTCGATTCGTCTGGAGGAGAAGCCCACGTCCTCCGGTTTCGCGGTGGCAGTGTCACTCATCGGGCGCAATCCTGTGTGCGTGCAGGTTTCGAGACACTCAATGTGTACTCATCCGTTCGGTCCGAGCAACCCGAGCGTCGTCGCGGGCCCGTAAACGGGGGCCAGTGTCGTTTCTTGCCGCCCGGGCGTCTCCCGCATCGCGGGTCCCAGCGTGCCCGCTTGTTGATGTGATCAGGTGCTCGCAACGGCCAGTTAGGGGATCAGGACGATCGAGCCCGCAAACTTGCGGCTTTCCACGTCACGATGGGCGTCGGCGGCATCCTTGAGCGGGTAGGTGCGGCTGATCTCGATCCCGATCGTGCCGTCCTGCACAAGGGCGAACAGCTCATTCGCCGCCGCGCGGAATTCGTCGATGTCCTTGAGGTAATGGCTGAGTCCCGGCCGCGACACCGAGAGCGCGCCTTTCTTGCTGAGGTCGAGGATGTCGAGCGGCGGCACGTGCCCGGATGCGTTGCCGTAGTTGACGAGGATGCCGAAGGGCAGGATGCAGTCGAGCGAGGGCGTGAAGGTGTCCTTGCCTACGCCGTCGAGCACCGCGTGCACGCCCATGGGCGCGATCTTCTTAACGGCCTGCACGAAATCCGTTTCGCGGTAGAGAATGGTGTGGTCGCAGCCGTGCGCAGCGGCGATTTCCGCCTTCTCCTTCGAGCCCACCGTGCCGATTACCGTCGCGCCCAGGTGCTTGGCCCATTGCGCCAGGATGATGCCGACGCCGCTCGCCGCCGCATGAATGAGCACCACGTCCCCGGGCTTAGGGCGGTAGACGCGGTGAACGATGAGCGACGCGGTCAGACCCTTGACCATCATCGCCGCCGCTTGGGCGTCTGAAATGCCGTCGGGCAACGGGATCAGGCGCGCCGCCGGCATGTTGCGCTGCTCAGTGTAGGCGCCGGTGTGCTGATAGAAGGCGGCGTTGACGCCGACATAGGCAATGCGGTCGCCGGGCTTGACGTTGCTGACGCCGGGGCCGACGCTCTCCACCACGCCAGCCGCCTCGTTGCCGAGGATGATGGGCATCGGCACCGGTTCGGCCGTATAGAAGCCGCCGCGGCGCAGATTGATGTCGGAGAAGTTGACGCTGATGGCGGTATGGCGGATGCGCGCCTCGCCCGCTGCCGGCGGCGACAGCCCAACGTCCGCCCAGCGCATGACCTCGGGACCGCCGTGGGCGTGAATGCGGATCGCTTTCATGTATTGCTATGTCGGGCCAAGCGCGGATGCCGCACCGTCGAAGCATTCCTCGACCGTGAAGGCGCGCGGGAATGATCTGCTGCTCGACGGAGTACTGCACCATCAGCTCCAGCGCCCGGCGGTTGGCCTCGACGCCCATGGGATGAAAGTCGATGCCGTCGGCGCCAGGCGGCATCGCCTTCTTGCTTTCCACGAGCAGTCGATAGATTTCCCGCACCACGTCGGGCCGCGCGTCCGCCAGGGCCTTGGCGACCACGAAATAGTGGTTCACCGGGACGGTGCCGTATTTTGCTGCCCAGACCTTGGCCTGCTCATTCGGATTGGCGAACAGGTGGCGGATGCGTGCGTGGTCCTTGGTGAGGTCCGTTGCCGGGATCAGGGCATCAACGTCGCCGTCGAGCAGCATCTGGTCGAGCTTCTTGGCGCCGGGACCGGGGCGCTCGACGATCGGCGGATCGCGGTATTCCGCAACGTGCGCGTCGTCGGTGCAGACCCAGCGGATGCGGGAGAGATCTACGCCGTACTCGTGCTTGAGGATGCCGCGCACCCAGATGCCGGTCGTCTGTGTGTAGGCGCGCACGGCGATGCGGCGGCCTTCCATGTCCTTGGGGCCAAGCTCGCCGCGCGATGAATTGTAGACGATGAAGTTGTGCTGGAAGCGCGCCATGACCACGGCCGGCAGCATGACAAGCGGTCGGCCATAGGCCTTGGCCTGGAGAAAGCTGCCGATGGCGAGCTCGCCTGCGTCGTAGGCGCCCTCGTTGATCATCGGCGTGAAGCCTTGGTTCGCAGTCTTCGGCCCGCAGAAGTCGAACTCCACGAGATCGGAGCGAACCTCGCCCGCCTTCAGGGCACGCACGACTGGATAGTCGGCGAGATTGGTCTTGAGCCGGACCAGACCTGTGGCTGGGAACGCGCCTGTCATGCCGACCTGCTTGTCATGGCGCACTTTCTACTTGCGGCCGGCGAGCGCGCGCGCCTTGTCGAGATGGCCGTAGCTACGCACGGGCGCACACATCAGGAAGCGGTAGCCCTCCTTGAGGATGCGCTCGGCATTGCCGGCCTCCACGTGCGGGTGACCGACGACCACGTTGTTGGCCTGGCAGGTCTTGACGACGTGCGCCATGGCCTCCAGCACCTTGGGATGCTCGTACTGGCGCGGCACGCCCAACTCCTGTGACAGGTCGCCTTCGCCGATCAGGATTGCGCCGATGCCCGGCACCTTCTTCAGCATGTCGTCGAGGTTCTCGACGCCCTTGGTATCCTCGATCTGCAGTACCACCAGGACCTCGCCCTTCGGATCGAGCGGCCACACGTCGGCGCGGGCATAATATTCCGGCTGCGTCAGGCCCCAATAGCGTACGGCGGCGGTCGGCCCATCGCCGCGGATGCCGGCCGGCTCGTAGCGCTCGGCGGATTTCAGACGCGGATAGCGGCAGGCCGCGACAGCGTTGTAGGCCTCATCCACCGTAGCTGATATGCGGCCAGACGATGCCGTAGCAGCCGAGATCGAGCGCCTGCTTGGCGTGCCATTGGGCCTTCTCGACGCCGTTCGGCGGAATGCGCACCATCGGCGTCACCGCCGGTGCGAGCGAGCCCGACTGCGCGATCTGGCGCGCGGTTCAGCATGAACTGCAGCGATTCCCTCAGCGCACGGGCGTCCCAGGGGTTGTGCTCCATCTCGAACACGACGCCATCGTATTTCGAGACGCTCATGGCGAGGGCGGAATCGACCTCCGCCGGAGAGAAGCACGTGAAGGTAGCCTGTCCCTGCTCCAGCGCGCGGATGATGCCGTTGAGGCGCGGCAGCTCGCTCATACTATCCTCCCGGCGCGATCAGGCCGCGGCCTTGCGCTGTTTTTTCAGTGCGCCATCGAGCCGGCCGAACACCCTGCGTGCGTTGCCTTCGAAAATGCGCGCGCGGTCGGCGTCGCTCAGCTTGAGCTGGTCGATGTAGCGCTTGGTGTCGTCGAAATGATGCCCGGTGTTCGGGTCGATGCCCTTGACTGCACCAACCATCTCCGAGGCGAACAGGATGTTTTCGATCGGCACGACCTTGGTGAGCAGCTCGATGCCGGGCAGGTGATAGACACAGGTGTCGAAGAACACGTTCTTGAGCAGGTGCTCCTCGAGCGGCGGACGCTTCATGTCGAGCGCGAGCCCGCGATAGCGTCCCCAGTGGTAGGGCACCGCGCCGCCGCCGTGCGGAATGATGAACTTGAGCGTCGGGAAGTCCTTGAAAAGGTCCGACGTCAGGAACTGCATGAAGGCGGTCGTGTCGCCGTTGATGTAGTGGGCGCCGGTCGCGTGAAAGGCGGGATTGCAGGTGGAGCTCACGTGCACCATGGCCGGCACGTCCAGCTCGACCATCTTCTCGTAGATCGGATACCAGTAGCGATCCGTCATGGGCGGATCCTTCCACCAGCCGCCGGATGGGTCCGGGTTCAGGTTGCAGCCGATGAAGCCCAGCTCCTTCACGCAGCGCTCGAGCTCGGCGATGCAGTTCCTCGGCGAGACGCCCGTCACCTGCGGCAACTGGCAAACGCCAACGAAGTTCTCAGGGAAGAGCTGCACCGCCCGGTGGATCAGGCCATTGCAGATGCGGGCCCATTGCGCGGCGGTCGCCTCGTCGCCGAAGTGGTGCGCCATGCCGGCCGCGCGCGGCGAGAAGATGGTGATGTCGGTGCCGCGCGCGCGCTGGAACTTGAGCTGCGCGCCCTCCAGGCTCTCCCGGATCTGATCGTCGCCGATGCCGAGGTCCTTGTCCGCGGGGCGGCGCGCCGAATCCGTCAGGCCGGCGAGCTGGCGGTCGCGGAATATCTGCAATTCCTTGGGCGCCGTCGTGTAATGGCCGTGGCAGTCGATGATCATCGGCGGATCCCCTGATGTGCCGGTCGGCGTGCCGGACGGGCGGTTGCACGAATGCCGCCGCTATTTGTCTTCCGTTTCCGGGAGCAAAGTTTTCTCCGCTCGCCCGACCCATGTCAATCGGTAGGCAGGATTACGCCGAGCCCCACACCTCACGCGCGGTCTCGACGACCAGACGCAGCTTCCTGATCTCGTCGTCTTGGGTCATGGTCTGGCCGCCGATGCCGCTGGAGAAGCCGCACTGCGGGCTGAGTGCCAACTGCTCGATCGGCACGAACCGGCTTGCCTCGTCGATACGGCGCTTGAGGTCGTCCTTGGCCTCCAGCGCTGGGCTCTTGGTGGTCACGAGCCCGAGCACGGCGATCTTGCCCTTGGGTAGGAAGCGCAGCGGCTCGAAGCCGCCGGCGCGCGGGCTGTCATACTCGAGAAAATAGGCGTCCACGCCGATCTGGTTGAAGAGAAGCTCGGCGATCGGCTCATAGCCCCCTTCCGCGACCCAGGCACCGGCGAAATTACCGCGGCACAGATGCATGGCGACGACCATGTCCTTGGGCCGCCCGGCGATCGTGTCGTTCAGGAGCTTGGCGTAGGTCGCGGGCAATGCGTCCGGGTCCTCGCCGAAGCCTGCCACCTCCTTGCGCAGGTTGGGGTCGCACAGATAGGCGAGATTGACCTCGTCGATCTGCAAATAGCGGCAGCCGGCGGCGGCGAGATCGTTCATTTCCGCGCGATAGACGCTCGCCAAGTCGCTGTAGAACTCTGAGATGTCCGGATAGGCCTTGGCATCGACCGCCTTCCGTCCGCCGCGGAAGTGCAACACCGTAGGCGAGGGCACTGTCACCTTCGGCGTCTGCTTAGTGACCGTCTTCAGGAACTTGAAATCGTCGACGAAAATGCCGTGCGGTCGCCCGAGCTTGCCGGTGACCTCGAGCGAGGGTGGCGCCCGGTCCGTCGTGCCTTCCGCCGTGTGAAAGCGCACGGCGATCTTGGACGGCACCAGGGTCACGTTGTCGAGCTTGAGGAGGAAGTCGCGCTGCCAGGACACGCGATTGAACTCGCCGTCGGTGATCGACTTGAGCCCGATCTCCTCCTGCAGGCGCACCACCTCGCGGATCGCGCCCTCCTGGATGCGGCGCAGCTCGCCGGCGGCGAGCTTCTTCGCTTCGGCGGCCTGGCGCGCCTCGACCAATGGCTCGGGCCGTATCAGGCTGCCGACCTGGTCGGCGCGGAAGGGCGGGGTTAAGCGCTCGCTCATCGACGGTCTCCGTGCGCGCAGATTGTTATTAGCGCTGCTGGTACCTGTCCAGGCAGCAACCCGGTCCGCTGTTATGCGCGTGGCATAGGTTCTTCGGGCAGTGGGCAACTTCCCCTGGGCTCGGACGTGTTGGCCAATCTTGCTGCGCGGAGCTAAGATAGTTGATAGATCATCGATTTGATCATCGAGGAACCCAGGGAAGTACAGCCTCATGCGTCCGCAGGCTTTGGGCTATGTCGGTTTCAGCGCCAAGGACCTTGGCGACTGGCGCACCTACGGCACCAGAGCATCTGGGCTTCCAGCTCGTCGACAGGACGAGCGGCAGTGTCGCCTTCCGCATGGACGACCACAAGCAGCGCGTGATCGTCGATGCGGATGGCGGCCAAGGCGTCAAGTTCTTCGGTTGGGAAGTAGCGGACGCGGCCGCCCTCGACAGGCTCGCCGCCAATATCGAGCAGGCGGGCATTGAGGTTGTACGTGGTTCGCGGGCCCTTGCCGACGAGCGCCGCGTCGCGGAGCTGATCGTGCTCACCGATCCACTCGGCTCGCGCGTGGAGATTTTCCATGGGTCCGAGATCGCGAGTGATCCCTTCAAGCCCGGGCGCAACATCTCGGGCTTCCGCACCGGGGCCTTGGGGCTCGGCCATATCGTGATGACCGCCGAGCGCATCGATGAGGTGGTCGACTTCTATCGCCAGGTTCTGGGCTTCCGATTGAGCGACTACTACGACCGCCCGTTCCCGGCGCGTTTCCTTCATGTCAATGCGCGCCATCACAGCCTTGCCTTCATTCAGACAGGGAAGACGGCGACCCACCATATGAACGTGGAGCTCTACAGCTTCGACGACGTGGGGCAGGGCCTCGACCTAGCGCTCGCGGAGGAGGGGCGGCTGGCGGTCACGCTTGGGCGCCACGCCGGCGACTACATGACGTCCTTCTACACGCACACGCCGTCGGGCTTCATGGTGGAATACGGCTGGGGCGGCAAGGCGATCGACCCCGACACTTGGCAGGCCACGGAGCGCACCATTGGTCCGAGCCTCTGGGGCCACGAACGAAGCTGGCTGTCGCCCGAAAAGCGGGCAGAGGCCTTGCGCGCTGCGCCTCGAGAATGCCGAGCAGGGGGAACGGCGGCCGGTGCAGGTGATGGAAGGCAACTACGAGCTCGTGCCCGGCGTCTGCCCCTGGTGGGACAGCGTGCGCGCGAAGGGAGCAGGGAATAGGGAGTAGGGAATGGAGGCAAGCGAGACGCCCACCGGCTCCAGCCTATTCCCAACTCCCATTCGCTATTCCCTATTCATCAGGGAGTGAAGCAACGATGACTGACACGGGTAGCAGCAGGACGAAGCCCGCAGAGCCCTGGGGAAATGCCGTCCTGGTCGAGTTCGAGGACGGCATTGCCTGGGTCTCGATGAACCGGCCCGACAAGCGCAACGCCATGAACCCGATCATGAACCGGGAAATGAACGAGGTCCTCGATGCGCTGGAGGTCGACGATCGCTGCCGCGTGCTCGTGCTCACGGGCTCGGGCGAATCCTTCTCCGCCGGCATGGACCTCAAGGAGTACTTCCGCGAGACCGACGATGCCCCGCGCATCGTGCAGACGCGCGCGCGGCGCGCCGCCTTCGCGTGGCAAGGCCAGAAACTCATGAACTTCGTGAAGCCGACCATTGCCATGGTGAACGGCTGGTGCTTCGGCGGCGCCATCACGCCCATGGCCTCCTGCGACCTGGCGATCGCCGCCGACGAGGCGACGTTCGGCATCTCCGAGATCAACTGGGGCATCCTGCCGGGCGGCAACGTGACGAAGGTGCTGGGGCAGCTCATGGGCAGGCGCGCCGCGCTCTATGCCATCATGACCGGCATTCCTTTCAACGGGACAAAGGCTGCCGCAATAGGCCTGGTCAACGAATCCGTGCCACGCGCGCAGCTGCGTGATCGTACGCGCGAGCTGGCGAAGGTCCTGCTCGAGAAGAACCCGACGGTCCTATACCAGGCGAAGGTCGCCTTCAGGAACGTCGAGAGCATGCCCTGGGACGTGGCGCTCGACTATCTGAGCGCCAAGAACGAGCAGGGCATCCTGATCGACCCGGAGCAGGGGCGCCGGCAGGGCCTCAAGCAATTCCTCGACGACAAGAGCTACCGGCCCGGCCTCAAATCCATGAAGCGCGGCGAGTGATGGCCCGTGACTGACGTCGATCCGGCGGCGATCGCGCGCCTGTTGAAGCCGCGCTCAGTCGCCATCGTCGGCGCCTCGGGCGACCCACGCTCGATCGGCGGCAACGTGCTCGGCAATCTCGAGCGGGCGGGCTTTGCCGGAAACCTCCATCTCGTCAGCCGCACCAGGAGTGAGATCAACGGACGTCCATGCGTCAAGTCGATCGACGACCTGCCGCTGGGCGTCGACGCGATCGTCCTCATCGTGCCGCAGGAGGCAGTGCTCGACTCCATCGTCGCCTGCGGTCGCCGCAAGGTGAACGGCGCTATCGTCTTTGCATCGGGCTTCGCCGAGGCGGGCCCGGACGGGCGAGCGCTGCAGGAGAAGCTTGCCGCCCTCGCGAGAGAGAACGGCGTCGTAGTGAACGGGCCGAACAATCTCGGCTTCATCAACTATGTGGACGCAATCCCGCTCACCTTCGGTGAGTACCAGCCGATGCCAGCGGCGGGCACCACGGGCGTCGCCGTTATTGCTCAAAGCGGAGCGATCGCAAATTCGATCCGCGACTCGCTCATCGCCTGCGGGCTCAAGGTCACGTTTCTCCTCAGCACGGGGAACGAGGCGGTGCTCGGCATCGAGGATTTCCTCGAGCAGGTGCTGGAGGACCCGGCGACCGGAGTGGTCACGCTGTTCGTCGAGCAGGTCCGCCAACCGCAGAAGCTCCTGCGGCTCGCCGCCCGCGCACGGGAGCTGAACAAGCGCATCGTGCTCATGCAGCCCGGACGCACCGAGCGCGCGCAGGCCGCGGCGCAGTCGCACACCGGTGCCATTGCCGGCGATCTCGCCGTCGCGCGCACGATCCTGGGCCACGCGGGCGTAGCGGTGGTGGATGGGCTCGATGCCCTGGTCGACGTTGCGATGCTGCTCGCCACGCGGCCTGTCCCTCCGCCGGGCAGGGCCGCATTCATGACCAATTCCGGCGCCGTGCGCGGCCTCGCCTTCGACTTCGCGCACGATGCTGGGCTCGAGCTTGCCGAATGGTCGCCTGCAACCACAGCCGGGCTGCGAGAAATCTTTCCGCCGTTCGTCACAGTGGACAATCCGCTCGATCTGGCCACCGCCGCCTTCGCGAGGCCTGAGATCATGAACCAGGCAGCGCGGCTCCTGATCGACGATCCCGGCGTCAACTCTGCAATCTTCTCGCTATTCACTGGGCGGCCGGCGCAGCAGGTGGAGAAAGGAGAGCAGCTCCTTCCCGTCATCCGCGCATCGCACAAGCCGGTTGCCTTCGTGATGCTCGGCGATCCGATGCCGCTCGATGCGACGTTCATGGCGATGGTGCGCAAGGAGGGCGCCGCCCTGTTCCGCTCCACTGAGCGGGCGGTGCGCGCGATAGCGGCGGTCGACGCGGTGGCCCGTTCGCCCGCACATGAGCGCTCGGCGCATGGCGCGGGCAAGCCGCTCGACTTGCGTCATCTGCCCGCCGGGCCGGTTGTCGAGTTCCGAGCCAAGGAGCTGCTGGCCGGTGTGGGCGTGCCGGTGCCCGAGGGAGGACTTGCCAAGAATTTGGTCGCGGCGGAGGAAATTGCCGCGCGTGTCGGCTACCCGGTCGCCCTCAAAGCGCAGGCTGCCGCCCTGGTGCACAAGAGCGACGCCGGCGGCGTAGTCCTGAACGTGGGCGACGCGGCAGGGCTGCGAGCTGCCTGGGAGATGCTGAACGACAACGTGCGCCGCACGAAACCCGGCTTGGCGCTCGAGGGGGTTCTGGTCGAGACAATGGCGCGCAAGAGCCTCGAGCTCGTCGTCGGCGCCCGGCGTGACCCGCAGTGGGGCGCAGTCCTGATGCTCGGCCTCGGCGGCATCTGGGTCGAGACGCTCAAGGACGTTCAACTGCTGCCCGCGGGCGCCGGCAAGGGCGCCATCCTCGAAGCGCTGGGCCGGCTGAAGGGCGCGGCGCTCCTGCGCGGGGCCCGCGGCGCGGCGCCGGTCGACATAGCCGCCGTGGCAAACATTGCCCGAACCGTCGGCTCGCTCCTGGAAAGGTCGGCTGATATTGTCGAGCTGGAGATCAATCCGCTTGTCGCCTACCCGGAGGGCGAGGGCGCACTGGCGCTCGATGTCCTGATCGTCAAAGGCGCCGCGCCTTGACCGTTCGTTCCCCGAACCGCCCAAGAGCCTTGCCGGCTTCGCAGCGGGGCCGGGACGGAATAGGATCGGTCTAACAAGAACACGGCGTTCCAACGCGAACACGCAGGGAAGAGGAAACCTCATGAGAGCATTGCACATCTTCACGCGCTTCGCGACGCTCGCCGCGATTGGCTTGCTCGCGGTCCAGGCCGCGTCTGCCCAGAACTATCCCGACCGCCCGGTGCGGGTGATCGCCGGCTACCCTGCGGGCGGCGGCGGCGACACTCTCGTGCGCTACTACGCGGCGCAGCTGGAAACGGTGACCGGCCAGAAGTTCGTGGTCGAGAACCGCGTCGGCGCCAACGGCAAGATCGCCACGGACGCGGCGCTCATGGCCAAGCCCGACGGCTATACGCTGCTGATCCACGGCACCGCCGCAGTGGTCGGCAACACCTTCCTGATGAAGGAGCCGGGCTATGACGCCATGGACCTTCAGCCGGTGGCGACGCTTGCTCAGAGCGTGTTCGTCCTCACGGTCGGGCCGGAGAGCAAGGCCGCCACCTTGAAGGAGCTGGTCGCCAACCTCAAGGTGGCCAACGGCAAGATGAAATACGGTACGGCCACCGGCGTCACATTGGTGGCTTCGGAGAAGTTCCTGCTCGAGACCGGTACCAAGGCCGAGCGCGTGAGCTACAAGGGCACGGTCGATGCCGCACGCGAGATGGTGTCGAATCAGATCGACTTTCTGTTCGCGGATGCCACGTTCGCGATTGCGCAGGCGAAGCAGGGCCGCATGAAACTTCTAGGTGTCACCACCACGCAGCGCCTGCCGTCGGCGCCCGACGTGCCGACCATGACTGAAGCGGGCCTCCCCTATGTGTTCACGCCGAAATGGGCGACCTGGTTCCCCAAGGGCACGCCGAACGAAATCGTCCAGAAGGTGGGGGCCTTGCTCCGCGACATCGCCAAGACGGAGGAAACCAAGGCGTTCCTGCTAGCCAACGCCGCCACGCCTCTTCTGACCAACTCGGTCGCCGAGGCGGTCGAGGTCGTCAAGGGCGATCGGGATTTGTGGAAGAAAGTCACCACCGAAGCGAGGATCGAGCCGCAGGGCTGACCAGCGCCCAGGGCCCTTTGTGATAAGGGCCGCGCCGCCAGCAACGGCGCGGCGTTTCTCTTGATGACGCTCAATCCTCCTGAAAGGCCGTGGCGCGTGTCTTGCGGAAGCGCGGCACCACCATGAGGACCACGAGCCCGATCGCGGCCAGGATCAGGCCGAGCGAGATCGGACGGGTGACGAAGATGGACGGATCGCCGCCGGAAATGACCATCGACCGGCGCAGGTTCTCTTCCATCAGCGGTCCCAACACGAAGCCGAGGATGAACGGTGCGCCTTCACAGCCGAGCTTCAGGAAGATGTATCCGAGCAGCGCGAAGGCGGCCGTCAGCATGAGAATGGTCGGCGTCATCTGCGCGCTGTAGGCGCCGACGCAGCACAGCACGAGGATGCAGGGAAACAGGATGCGGTAGGGCACGTTCAGCATCCTCACCCAGAGGCCGATCAGGGGCAAATTGATGATGATCAGCATCAGATTGCCGATCCACATGCTCGCGACCATGCCCCAGAACAGCGACGGGCGCTCGGTGATGACGGCAGTGCCGGGGGCGATGCCCTGAATGACCATGGCGCCCATCATCAGGGCCATGACCGGGTTGGAGGGTATGCCGAGAGTGAGAAGCGGAACGAAGGAGGTCTGGGCTGCGGCATTGTTGGCGGCCTCCGGCCCGGCGACGCCTTCGACCGCTCCCTGGCCGAAGCGCTCCGGCGTCCTCGATATGCGCTTTTCCAGCACATAGGCCGCAAACGAGCTCAGCACGGCTCCACCGCCGGGCAAAATGCCCAGCGCGGCCCCCAGTCCCGTGCCACGCAACACGGCGGGCCAGGCTTTCTGGAACTCCTCGCGGTTTGGCCACAGGCTGCCGACGGCATGGCGCACGTTCCGCTCGACCGCGGAGCGGTCGAGATTGCGCATGATTTCAGAAATGCCGAACAGGCCCATGGCGACCGGTATGAAATCGACGCCGTCATAGAGGATACCGATGCCGAAGGTGTAGCGGAGCACCCCGCTCTGCACGTCGGTCCCAACAATGCCGAACAGCAGCCCGAGGAACACCATGCCCACGGCCTTGGCGACGGATCCGTGCGCCAGCACGATCGCCGCGACGAGGCCGAACAGCATGAGGGAACAGTATTCCGGTGATACGAAGCGGTCGCCGATTGCGGCCAGCGGCGGGGCAAAGGCTGCAAGCACGAGAGTGCCGACGCAGCCCGCGACGAACGAGCCCACAGCGGCGATGCTCAGCGCCGCGCCGGCGCGACCGCGCTTTGCCATCTGATAGCCGTCGAGGCAAGTGACCACCGAGGACGATTCTCCCGGCAGATTCACAAGGATCGCTGTGGTCGAGCCGCCGTACTGGGCGCCGTAGTAGATGCCAGCCAGCATGACCAGCGCGCCCAGCGGCGGCGCGCCGTAGGTGATCGGCAGGAGCACGGCAATCGTGGCGATCGGCCCGATGCCCGGCAGCACGCCGATCGCAGTGCCGAGCATGACGCCGATGAAACAGAAACCGAGATTGACCGGCGTCACGGCCGCGCCGAACCCGGTGGCGAGATGGCCGAGAACATCCATCTCAGCGGACCCAAACCTGAATCGGCTGGCCGAGCAGATTGACGAACAGGACGACCGAGAGCGCGCTCATGGCGAGTGCGAGCGCGGCGAGCTCGAACCAACGCAATCCCTGCGCCGCGATGCCCGAGATCACCGCGACGGCGATCACGGATGCGGCGAGGCCCACACGCTCGATCAGGAGGCCGAATACGACAATGGCGGCGAGAATCAGAAGCTGCGGCAGAAAGGCAATCCGTTCGACCGGTTCGCCCGAAACGACGAGGGAGCGCGCAAGGATGAATGCGCCGATGCCGATCAAGGCGATGCTCATCGCCATGGGGAAGAAGCCCGGCCCCATCCGGGACAAGGTGCCGATCGCGTAGTTGCGGCCGAACCAAAGCCCCGCGCAGCCGAAGGCAACGAACAGGATCCCAGCCCAGAATCCCTTCTGATCCCTTACGCGCGACATGGAGTGCCGGCCCCAAGCGACGAATGCGACCGGCACCCCCTCGCGCCGGATGAACGACCCATACAGTAGCGCATGGATCGCGAATGCGGAACTTACGGTGCGGAATGTCAGATTTGGCGCGCGACCGCTATTCCTCCGCCTGCTTTCCGTCGCACCCGTGGGCACAGCGGGCCGGCCATTCTCAGCTGCGGACTGATGCCGTCCTGCTTCGTGCCTGTGGGCCGCGCTGCCGCCAGCCTGTCGCCGCCCTCATGCCGCGGCGGCGATGACCGTGTTGGCGGCAGCCAACGCCTGATCGAGATCGGCGATGATGTCGTCGATGTGCTCGATGCCGACCGAGAGGCGCACATAGCCGGGCGTCACGCCGCTGGCCAGTTGATCGGCGGGGCTCAGCTGCGAATGCGTGGTGCTGGCCGGATGGATGGCCAGGGAGCGCGCATCG
Source organism: uncultured Alphaproteobacteria bacterium (assembly GCA_963832445.1). GTDB lineage: Bacteria > Pseudomonadota > Alphaproteobacteria > Rhizobiales > Hyphomicrobiaceae > AWTP1-13. The sequence goes on along the minus strand of CAWHUM010000026.1, from coordinate 344,963 downwards.
CCGATGTTGGCCACGTGATAGAACATCTTGAGCGCGTCGATGAAGCGCGCGCCTGCCTCGCGGCCGCCCTTCAGCTCGAAGCCGACCAGGCCGCCGAACCCGCCCTTGAGATAGGTGTTGGCGCGGCGGCGCTGCTCGGCGTCCTCGTGCAGGCCGGCGTAGATGACGCGGGTCACCGCGGGATGGCGCTGCAGATAGAGCGCGACCTCGCCGGCGTTGCGGCAATGCTCGCGCATCCGGAGCGGCAGCGTCTCCAGCCCCTGGATGAACTGGAAGGCGTTGAACGGGCTCATGCAGGCGCCGATGTCGCGCAGCAGCACGACCCGGGCGCGGATGATGTAGGCGATCGGCCCCAGCGGCTTCACCGCCTCGGTCCACACCGCGCCGTGGTAGCTGGGATCGGGCTCGTTCAGCGTGGGGAAGCGCTTGGCGTGCTGCGGCCCAGTCGAAATTGCCGCCGTCGACGATCATGCCGCCGATCGAGGTGCCGTGCCCGCCGATGTACTTGGTCGTCGAGTGCACGACGATGGCGGCGCCGTGGTCGAACGGCCGGCAGATGATGGGCGCGGCCGTGTTGTCCATGATCAGCGGCACGCCGAGCTCGCGCCCGATCGCCGCCACCTCGCCGATCGGGAACACGGTGAGCTTGGGGTTGGGCAGCGTCTCGGCGTAGTAGGCGCGGGTGCGGTCGTCGGTGGCCCGGCGGAACGCCTCCGGGTCCGCCGGATCGACGAAGCGCACCGCGATGCCCATGGACGGCAGCGTGTTGGCGAACAGGTTCCAGGTGCCGCCGTAGAGGTCGGTGGAGCTCACGATGTTGTCGCCCGGCCGGCACAGGTTCTGGATCGCCAGCGCCGAGGCCGCCTGGCCGGAGCTGACCGCCAGCGCCGCCACGCCGCCTTCCAGCGCGGCAATCTTCTGCTCCAGCGCATCGTTGGTCGGGTTCATGATGCGCGAGTAGATGTTGCCGAAGTCCTTGAGCGCGAACAGGTTGGCCGCGTGCTCCGTGTCTGCGGAACTGGTAGGACGTGGTCTGGTAGATCGGCACCGCGACGGCGCCTGTCGCAGCGTCGCTGCGCGGGCCTGCATGCAGAACCATGGTCTCGGGATTGTTGCTCTTTACCGTCACGGCTTCTCTCCTGTTTGGTCAGTGGTTTGATCGTCTTGTGCGGGTATGGGTCTAGGCCGCGATCGCGGGCGGCGGCGACAGACGCTTCTCCAGTCGCGCCAACGTTCTGTCCTCGGGATCGATGCTGACGGCGTAGCGCGCACGCTGGGCAAGCCCCAGCATCGTCTCGTTCGAGGCCAGAGCATCGGCGACCATGCGCCGGTAGCCGGAAGCGGCCGCCTCGCGCTCGAGCAGCTCGAGGAGGGTGCGGGCGATGCCGAAGCCTTGCCAGGCGTCGGCGACGGCGATGGCGAACTCGCAGGTGGTGCGGTCACGCTCGTCGACGACATATCTCGCCTCGCCGACCATGATCCCGCGCCTGCCCTCGAACACCTCGGCCACCAAGGCGAGATGACTGCGGTAGTCGATGCACGCGAAGCGCTCGGCGAGTGTCTCGGGCAACTCCTCGAGCCTGGTCATGAAACGGCAGTAGCGGGACCGGGCAGAGAGCGAGCGAAAGAACGCGCGCTGCAACTCTGCATCCTGCGGCAGGATCGGACGGAGCGTGACGCGCGTGCCGTCGGCCAGGCGCACGACATCGATAAGATGCACGGGATATCTGCCCATCAGGTGCATCACAGCACGATCTCCGCAGGCCGCGATGCTGCACCGGACGCTTCGACCACTTTCCAGCGCCGGCGACGCGACCCACTAGTCACGGCCTCGGTGATGTGCCGCGCGATCAGCGCCGAGACCTCCGGCGCGTGCGTCAGCGGGCCCATGTGGCCGGCTCCGTCAATTGTAACGAGCCGGCTGGCGGGCAGCAGGGCCGACAGGCCCTCGGCAATCAGCTGCGTCGGTGCCGGTGCGTGCTCGCCGCGCAGGATCAGCACGGGAAACGTCAGCTCGCGGTAGGCATCCGCCGGGGTCGGCTCTTCGATCAATGCGCGAAAGTCGAGCGGGCCCTTGGGCGCCCAGCGGATCAGCGCGTTCTGCACCTGCGGGCGCAAGGCGTTCCATGCGCCCGGCCCATTCCAGTAGTCGACGAAGGCTGCAACCGCTCCGCGATAGTCGCCGGTGACAACGCCCTGGCACATGAGCCTGGCGACGCCGGCGATCTCCGCGAAGGCCGCCGCGCCGTGCTCGCCCATCTGCCGCAGCAGATGAAACGCGGAAGGCTCGTAGAGCGCCATGCTGGCGATGCGGTCCGGCCGGGCCAGAGCTACATTGAGCGCGACGCCGCCGCCGTAGGAATGGCCGACGAGGTGGACCTTTTCATCCCGCTTGTCGATGAGCGCAATGGCGCGAGCGCTCTCGTCTGCGAGCGCGAAAGGGTGCTCGCCAGTCCACGGCCCGGTAGCTTCGGAGCCGTAGTGCTCAGGCGCCAGCACCTCGTAGCGGCCGCCCAGCGTCTCGGAAAGGCGGCACCACTGGCTGGCGCCGCCACCCGAGCAATGCAAGGCTATCACTCGATCGCGGCACGCCGGCCGCGGCTGGTATGCAATATTGGCGGTCATTGCAATGTGCTTTCTGGCTGACTCAGTAGTAGCGGCTGAAGACCCGGTCGCGGCCCGACTCCCGCAAGGCGCCGGCGATGCCTGAACGGTTCAGCCCGATGTCCTTGAGCTCGCGATCGCTCATCGAAAAGAGACGGGCAGCCGCCGCCTGCTCGATGCGCCACATCATGTAGGCCACCCACCAGCGCTTCAGGGTGGCGGCGAGGCTCTTGGCCCTGGAAGGCCAGCCAACCGTGATGGCCGGCGCGCTCGAAATCGTGCTCATGATCGTCTCCATCTTTTGTGCCGTCACTGATGATCGGCCGCGAGGTGTCAGCTTAAAGGCCCGAGTTCGGCACGATTGCTTCTCTCGGCGCCACCGCCCTCGCTTGGCGGTGCGGCAAGCTCTTATGTTTCACAGGGTGACGCTTCGGAAAATCCACCTGACGTACTGCCGGGCTGTCAGCGTCGAAGCGGCAAATTGCTCCCAAATGACCTGAAATTAGCGGCGCGAGGCGATGCCGAACCGAAGCCGCGGCACGCGCTATTCGAACCAGTACTTTGGTACTGTTTGCTCATTGCGAGGGCGTTGCAGCGCGCGAGCGGTGTTGCAGCGCTCAATCGTTGCGCACTTCTTGGGCGAGGCGGAGAAGCCCGCCTGTCGGCTACTCGACAATCTCGTCGGCAGCGATGAGGAGCGACTGAGGCATTGTGAGCCCCATGGCCTTTGCGGTCTTCAGATTGATGCCAAGCTCGAACAGGCTGGGTGCCTGCACCGGCAGGTCGCCAGCCTTCTCGCCCTTCAGGATGCGGGCGACATAGACGGCGGCGCGCCTGAACTGATCGGCAGCATTGAACCCATATGCGATCAGCGCCCCCTCCCGCACGTAGAAGCGGAACGGATAGATCGCGGGTATCCCGCTGTCGTTGGCAATCTGGATCAGGCGTTGGCGGTTAACGGTATTTATCGGGCTTGGACTGACGACGAGGCCAGGCAATGGCTGCCGGGAAATAGTCTCGATTGCACGCTCGATATCGCCCAGTGAGCTGGCATACGCGGCGTGGGGGGTGATGCCAAGCGTGGGCGCAATATCCCGAATGGCCTCCCACAGGGAGTTGAAGCCGATGAATTTCTGGTCGAGCAGCATGCTCACGTTTTGCATGCCAGGCGTCACCTCCCTGAGGAGCTGGAGCCACTTGCCTGCTATGTCCGGCTCGAATGTGCTGAAGCCGGTGATGTTGGCGCCTGGTCGCGACAAATTCGGGACGTAGCCTGCGCCGACTGGATTGCTGACGACGACGAAGACGATGGGGAGGCTCGAAGCGCTTGCACCCAGTGCCAGCACGGCGTCCATACCCGGTGTGCCGTTCACGACGAGCACCTCGGCCCCGCGATTGACGAGGTCCTTGGCCAGATTCTGGGCCACCGGGAAGCTGCCGCGATACCACACGACATCGATGACGAGATCGCGCCCGTCAGCCCACCCTGCCTCGCCGAGCGAGCGGTTGAACGCCTCGACCCGCAGCTTGCCCTCGGCGTCGTTCTCGCCGGTTGCCACCATGAGGCCGACGCGTCTCGGCCGGCCGGGCGAAGTTTGTGCCATGGCGGCGGCGGGCCCCATCAGGGCCGCCGCACCGAGCAAGGAGACAATCTGGCGCCGGTTCATGGCGCACTCCATAATAGGTCCGTGAAAGGTCCGTTGCGCACAAGGTCGGAACCTACAGCGCGCCGTGCGAGGGGCATTCTACGTGAGCGCGGCAAGGAGCGCCATTGCCTTGACCCGCACTTGGGTGCTGGCAAGCCCGCAGGTGGGGCGATGAGGCGCGAGGTGACCCGGTGATCGATTGGCTCAAGAGGTTCGCGCCAGACATCACCCCACTGCGTAGTCTGCTGGTGGTGAGGCGGACGCTATTTTGGAAATATGTCGTTCTGTTTGTCGTTGTCACGAGTTCTTCACTCATCATCAACGGGCTTGTCGATATCTGGTTCTCGGTCCGTGATCACCGGGTGGCGCTGTTCCGCATCCAGAAGGAGCAGGCCATCTCCGCCGCCTCCAAGATCACCCAGTTCATCCAGGAGATAGAGGGTCAGCTCGGCTGGACGACCCATTTGTCGTGGGAGACGGCGGCCATCGAGCAACGCGCGCTCGACGGGCGCAGGCTGCTGCGCCAGGTCCCGGCGATTGCGGAGCTGGCCCTGCTCGATCCCGGGGGCCGCGAGCAATTGCGCATCTCGCGGCAGGCCATGGACGAGGTCGGCAGCAACACCGACTTCTCGTCGGAGGAGAAGTTCAAGGCAGCGGTCGCCAACAAGGTCTACTATGGGCCGGTCTATTTCCGCCGCGGCACCGAGCCATTCATGACGCTTGCCATGGCAGGCCCGCGCCGGGATGCGGGCGTCAGCGTTGCCGAGGTCAACCTCACCCTCATCTGGGATGTCGTCAATCAGATCCGGGTCGGCCAGAATGGCCGCGCCTACGTCGTCGATGCGCAGGGCCGGCTCATCGCCCATCCCGAGATCAGCCTCGTGCTGCGCAATACCGACTTCTCGCAGCTTGGCGCAGGTCAGGTCGGCCCGCGCGCAGGCGCAAGCACCCGACCTCGAGGAGGCGCAGATTGCGCGGGATTTACGCGGCGAACGCGTGCTGGCCGCGTACGCGACAGCGGCACCGCTCAACTGGCTCGTGCTGGTGGAGCTTCCCGAGCACGAGGCCAACGCGCCGCTCTACACAGCAATCGTGCGCACCGTTGTCGTCCTGCTGGCGGGGCTCGTGCTGGCGCTGCTGGCGGCGCTCCTGCTTGCGCGCCTGATGGTGGTTCCCGTCCGCGCCCTGGCCGCCGGGGCGGCGCGCATCGGCGCCGGCCAGCTCGATCATCGCATCGCGATCAAGTCGGGAGACGAGCTCGAAGCGCTGGGAGAGCAGTTGAACGACATGGCGGCGCAAGCTGCAGACCTCCTACGCGACGCTCGAGCGCAAGGTGGAGGAGCGCACCGAGCAGCTGCAGGCGGCCAACCTGTCCAAGTCGCGCTTCCTTGCGGCGGCGAGCCACGACCTGCGCCAGCCGCTGCACGCGCTGAACCTGTTCGCTGCGCAGTTGCGCTCCGAGAAGGACCAGGTCGAACGCGACCGCCTCGCGGTGCGCATCGACACCGCAGTCGCCAATATGAACGAGCTGTTCAACGCACTGCTCGACATCTCCAAACTCGATGCCGGTGCGATGACCACCAGCATCTCCGAGTTTCCGGTCAGCAGAGTCTTGAGTCGCATTGCCGCCACGTTCACCCAGGCTGCGCGCGACAAGGGTCTGCGCCTGCGCACGGTGGCAAGCAGCGCATGGATCCGCAGCGATCCCATCCTGCTCGAGCAAATCCTGATCAACCTTGTTTCCAACGCCGTGCGCTACACGTCGGCCGGCGGGATCGTAGTCGGCTGCCGGCGCGTCTGGGCGCGAGTTGCGCATCGATGTGTGCGACACCGGCATAGGCATTGCGCCGGATCAGCAGCGCAGCATCTTCGGCGAGTTCTACCAGGTCACGGCGCCGGAGCGGAGCAGCAAGGTCGGGCTGGGGCTAGGCCTCGCCATCGTGGATCGCCTGAGCGCCGTGCTGGAACATCCCATTAGCCTAGCCTCAACGCTCGGCAAAGGCTCTCGCTTCTCGATCTCGGTACCGCGGGTGGCGGCGCGCGCTGGCTCGACCGTAGCTGTCGCCGCTTCCGCGGCTGCAGCGCCCGACCGGCTGCGCGGCAAGCTGATCTTGGTGATCGACGACGACGCGTTGGCGCTCGAAGGAACGGGGGGGTTGCTCAGGAGCTGGGGCTGTCGCGTCGTCACCGCTCAGTCCGATCGCGAGGCACTGAACAAACTCGATGGAAAGGCGCCGGATCTGATCATTTCCGATTTTCACCTGCAGGACGGGCGAACCGGCATCGACGCCATCGATGCGCTTCGCAATGCGTTCGGCGGCCCGATCCCGGCCTTCCTGGTCAGCGGCGACATCTCGCAGCAGCGTTTGCGCGAGACCCACGCCAGCACGCATCATCTCCTGCACAAGCCCGTCAACCCCATGGCACTGCGCGCCATCATGTCCCGCCTGCTCAAGGATTGAAGGCCGCAAGGGCGGCTCGGCGGAGCCGGTGGGATGATCAACGCGCCGGCGGACGCAGCTCCCAGCCCAGCGCGGCAACGGCCAGCACCGCCTCGGTGCGATTCGTGACTTCCAGTGCCTTGAGAATTGCCGACACATGGTTCTTCACGGTCGGCTCGGCGAGGTCGAGCGCGCGGCAGATGAGCTTGTTGCTCTTGCCCTGCATCATCAGCGCCAGCACTTCGACCTGCCTCTCTGTCAGGCCGAGCTCGGCCGGTGACGGACGCTTCTGCGGCGGCGGTTGTCCGGTGCGGCGGCCACGGCCGGCCCCCGGGCCAAGACGTCGGGAGGAATGTATGTGCCGCCCGCAAGGATGAGCCGCAGCGCACCGAGCAGAACCTCGCGCGAGTCGGTCTTGGGTATGAAGCCGAGCGCGCCGTTGTCGAGCGCCCTGATGACATTGTCGCGGTCGTTGAAGGCCGACAACATGACGACGGAGATCGCCGGGTGGTGCTCGCGCAGCTCTGCCAGCATTTCAATGCCATCGCGGTCTGGCAGCTTGAGATCGAGCAGGATGAGCGCGAGGTCGGGATGCTGCTGGATCACGTCCGTCGCCTGGCTGGCGCTGGCGGCCTCCAGGACGGTTGCATCGCCTCTGAGTTCCTTGAGCACGCCGCGCATCGCCTCGCGGATGAGTGCATGATCGTCGACTACCAGAAATTTCATGTCGGAGCGCCTTCGAGCAGCGCGATACTAGCAAAAAAGCGACATCACAAGCAGCCGCGGCGAGGCTGTGGAGCATGGACGCTTCAGGACGTCGTTAACCGGCAGGCATACCAGCCGGTGGCATGCCCGAAACGCCGGACTTTATCGAGCAACATACTTGCAGCAGATCGATATCAGCTTGGATCACTTTCTCCGGTACGCGAAAATCTTGGGCGCGGTCAATGTACGTGACCACCCGAAAGACACGCGAGCCGCCGCGCTCCGCCCGGCAGGGTGGCTACCCAAGCGTGTCTCGGGTATGAGTGCCGCAGGCGGCGGCGCAGACCTCACTGGGGCTCGATCTTGGCAAAGCGGACGTATTCGCCCCACTCCTTGATGGCAATTTCGAACATCTTTTGCGCCTGCTCCGGCGTGCGGATCATCGGATCTGCACCGGCGTCGTTGAGGAACTTCTTGGTCTCGTCCGCTCCGATGATCTGGGCGAACCACTGATTGATCTTGTTGACGATCGGGTCGGGCGTGGCGGCCGGCACCATCACGCCCCACCACAGATCGAGGCTCATCGGGATGCCCGACTCCGTCATCGTGGGGATATCAGGGAGAGATTCCATCCGTTTCCCGCTGCTGACCGCCAGAATGCGCAGACGCCCAGCCCGGTGCTGCGCCAGCGCGAAGACCGCGTCGTGCAAGCCATAGTCGATCTTGCCGCTCGTCATTTCGTTCAATGAGTCCGGAGCGCTCCGGTACTGCACCTCGGTGGCGGCCAGACCCGCCTTGTCCTTGTAGATCGAGCCCATGATCCGCCCGGGATTGGCCGCGACCGCATAGTTGGCGGCACTCCCCTTCTGTTTCATTGCTGCCGTCAGTTCGGCCACGGTCTTGTAGGTGCTCTTGGCGTCCACCAGAAGCATGAAGGCAAGATTGCTGGTGGTGGCCGCCACCCGCAGCGCCTTGCCGACGTCAACCGGCGGATTCTTGAACAGATGCATGCTCGCCGCGACCGTCGTGCCCGCAAACGGATAGAGCGTGTACCCGTCGGGCTTCGAGCGCGCGACATGTTCGGTGGCGATATTGCTCGCCGCCCCGACCTTGTTCTCGACGACGACGGTGCGTCCGGCCAGCGGGCGCAGCTTCTCGGCAAAGTAGCGCACGAAAACGTCGGCGCCGCTGCCCGGCGGGAACCCGCAAATCAGGCGGATGTCCTGGCTCGGATAGTCCTGCGCATGGACGCCCCGCACACCGCCGAAGCAGGCGATCAATGCGAATGCCGCGACCAAAAAATATGATGACCTTGTTCGAGTGAGTTGCATCTAGTCCTCCCATGCCGGCCAACGCCTCTCCAGACGCTCCGGCTCTGTTAGCTTGTGCGGGACCCCGCCTTACCCAATTCGTCTCAGCCGGCCGGCTCGATCTTGGCCATGCGCACGTATTCGCCCCACTCCCTGATGGCGGTCTCGAACATCTCCTGGGCTCGCTCCGGGGTATTGATGTAAGGGTCACCCCCGAAGCTGTTGAGGAACGCCTTCGTTTCCTCCGACGAGACCATTTTAACGAACCACTGGTGTATCGTGTCGATTACGGGCTTGGGTGTGCCAGCCGGCACCATCGCCGCCCACCAGCCCGTCAGGTCCATCGCAATCCCAAGCTCGGCCATCGTCGGCAGGTCCGGACTCGCCTCGAGCCGCTTTCCCGTACTGACCGCCAGGATGCGCAGCCGGCCCTCGCGTTGTTGTGCCAGCGAGAAGACCGGATCGTGCATGCCGTAGTCGAGCTTGCCGCTCAACAGCTCGTTCAGGGAATCCGGGGCACTCTTGTAGAGCACCTCGACCGCCTCGATGCCCGTGACGTTCCGATAGATCTCCCCCATGATCCTGCCGTTGGGCGCGGCGGTCGCGTAGGTGGCCTTGGCGCCTTTCTGCTTCATGGCAGCCGTCAGGTCGGCAACGGTCTTGTATGGGCTCTTGGCGTCGACGACCAGCATGAAGGGTTGCCGGTTGATGGTGGCGGCGACGCGTATCGCCTTGGCAACGTCGACCGGCGGCTTCTTGAACAGGCTCTGGTTCGCCGCCACGGCAGTGCCCGCGTGGACGAAGATGGTATGCCCATCGGGCTTGGACCTTGCCACGTATTCGGTCGCGATGTTTCCGCCCGCGCCGGCCTTGTTCTCCACGATTACGGTGCGATTGACGATCGGACGCAGCTTGTCGGCAAAATATCGCACCAGAACGTCGGCGCCGCTTCCGGCAGGAAAGGCGCAGATAAATCGGATGTCCTGGCTCGGATAATCCTGCGCTTGAGCATCTCCCGCCATCGCTCCAACCCCGCCAACCAGGGCAAGGGCCATTACGCTGGGTCGCAGGGACCATCGCGATTTGGGCTTCATAATGCTTCCTCCTTCGCATTCTTTGTCGATGCTTGAGATTGATGCGCCTATCCGCTCCGCAGCGCCATCCTGTTTCGGATAAACCGATGCTGCCACCCTCATTCCTGGAATGCCTCGTTACGGGTCCTGCGGAACTGCGGCAATATGATGAGCGCGACCACGACGACAACGGTTGCGGCGAGCAGGATCGCCGAGATTGGACGTTCAAGGAAAACCATTGGGTCGCCGCGAGAGATTACCAAAGACCGGCGGAGGTTCTCCTCCATGAGCGGGCCCAGAATGAAACCCAGGACCAGGGGCGCGGGCTCGCAGCCAAATCGCAATAGGACGTAGCCGAACACCGCGAAAACAGCACAAAGCACCAACTGCGCGAAGTTCGTGTTGGTGCTGTAGATGCCGATAACGCAAAACAGCAGGATCGCCGGATAGAGCAGGCGATAGGGCAGGGACAACAGCCGAACCCACACTCCGACCAACGGAAGATTGATCACGAGCAGCATCAGATTGCCAATCCACATGCTCGCGACCATGCCCCAAAACAGATCGGGGCGCTTGGTCATGACCGCGGAGCCGGGCTGGATTCCCTGGATGATCATTGCGCCCATCATGAGGGCCATGATGGCGTTCGACGGCAATCCGAGCGTGAGCAGGGGAATGAAGGAGGTCTGAGCGGCGGCATTGTTGGCCGATTCCGGTCCCGCTACGCCCTCAATGGCGCCTTTGCCAAAGCGGCTCGGATCCTTGGCGACCTTTTTTTCCAGGGTATAGCTCGCAAACGAGGCCAGCACGGCGCCGCCGCCGGGCAATATGCCTAGGACCGAGCCCAGACCAGTGCCGCGCAGCACCGGCCGCCACGATTGACGGAAGTCTTCCTTGCTCGGCCACAGCTCGCTCAGCTTCGCGTTGACATAGGGTCGCGGTAGTGACGGCTGCTCAAGATTGCGGATGATCTCGACGATGCCGAACAGGCCGATGACCAGCGGCAAGAAATCGATGCCGTCCCACAGATCCGAGACGCCGAACGTGTAGCGCGTGAGTCCGGTGTTCACGTCCGTGCCGACGAGGCCGAGGAGGAGGCCGACAAGGACCATGCCGACGGCTTTGATCACCGAGCCGTGCGCCAGGATCACGGCTGTGACGAGGCCGAGCACCATGAGCGAAAAATAGTCCGGCGAATTGAATTGCTGGGCGATGGCTGCCAGCGGCGGCCCGAACGCCGCGATGAAGACCGTGCCGACACAGCCAGCGAAAAATGAACCGAGCGCGGCAACCGCCAGCGCGGCCCCGGCGCGTCCCTGCTTGGCCATCTGATGACCGTCGATGCAGGTGACGATCGAGGCGGCCTCGCCCGGTATGTTCACCAGGATCGATGTGGTCGAGCCGCCGTACTGCGCGCCGTAGTAGATGCCGGCCAGCATGACCAGCGAGGACAATGGATCAAGGCCGAAAGTGATCGGCAACAGCATGGCGATGGCGGGGATCGGTCCGATGCCGGGCAGCACCCCGATCAAGGTACCGAGCAAGCATCCGATCAGGGCAAAGCCGATGTTCTTGAACGAGGCTGCGGCGCTGAAGCCGGTTGCCAGGTTCTGGAGAAAGTCGAACTCCATCCTACCGGCCCCACCAGGCAGGCAACGGCTGCGACAATCCGTAAACGAACACGGCGACAGTGAAGGCCGCGAGGCCGATGCCGAGCAACACCGCTTCGCCCAATTTCGCATCGCGGCGCGCATAGGCCGCCAGGACGGTGAGGAGCACCGCTGCTATCGCCAACCCGGCGGCGCCGATCAAGAAACCGAAAGCCAAGATTGCAGCGATGATCACCGCGATTGGGCGAAGTTGGACAGGCTCGATACGCGGCCCCTCGACTGTCACTGCCGTGACGCCGAGAACGAGCCCGACAGCAACGATGATCCAGCTGAGAATGATGGGAAAATAGCCAGGCCCCATGCGACCGGCTGTGCCAAAGCTCAGATCTTTTCCGAAGTAGGCGCCGGCGAGACCAATCGCCACGAAGACGACGGCTGCCCCAAGGTCCTGGGGGCTCTTGACCCGGAACATACCGATCCTCCCACCCGGACAATGCTCCTGCTCTCTTGCGCAGGAAGTTCCGGTCAACGGTAGTTGACGGTCCAGCGACCGTCCATGGCGACGTTCGTTCTGGGGTGAGCAGCCGCCCAGCCGACCCACACTTCATGGGAGCCTAGATCGTGGGCGCTGCCCCATTCAAGGGCGTCTCGCCGGCCAAGTGCCGGCGCGCGCCTGGCGACACTGCGTCGTTGACATGCGCTGGGGCGGACAACACAGTGCTTCACAGCGCGCCTGGGAGCTATCCATGCGCCGGTTGGAGTTTGAGACGGCCATCGTCAGGGGGGTGGGTCCGGCGCCCCCCTCCTCGGCCATAGCCCGCCACCGATTGCCGAACCAGCCTCACTTCTCAGCCGAGCAGCGACCCGATGAAGTTTTCCTTCTTTCACTTGATGCCGTGGACAGACCTCGACGAGGCGCCGTCGCAATGGCCCGTCAGCAATCGCGCGTTCGTGCCTGAGCGCGGCAAGCAGCTCTACGACGACTACATCGACACCATGGCGTTCGCAGAGCAATGCGGCTTCGACTGGGTCGGCTGCAACGAGCACCATTTCAGCCCATATGGGTTAATGGCCAACTGCAACCTGATCGGCGCGGCGCTGGCCCAGCGCACGCGTACGATCCGTCTGGCGATGCTGGGCAACCTCATCCCGCTGCTGAACCCGATCCGGGTTGCCGAGGAATATGCCATGCTCGACGTGATGAGCGGCGGGCGACTGATCGCCGGCATGATCCGGGGCGTGCCTCACGAGTACATTGCCTACAACATTGTGCCCGATGAATTGCGCGAGCGGTTGCGCGAAGCGGCCGCGCTGATCGTCAAAGCGTGGACCGAGCCCGAGCCGTTCGGATGGGAGGGCGAGTTCTACCAATATCCTTCCGTGTCCATTTGGCCGAGGCCGTTACAGCAGCCGCATCCGCCGATCCTGATGTCGGCGAGCAACGAGGAGTCGGCCGAGTTCGCCGCCCGGCACCGGGCGATGATGGGCATGACCTTGATTGCCGATCTCGGCATCGCGCGGCGCTGCATCGATGTCTATCGCAACACCGCCCGCGGCATCGGGTTCGAGCCGACACCGGCGCACATCCTGCTCGGCTACAACACTTGCATCGCCGACAGCGACGAGGAAGCGCGCGAATACCTGAACGAGGGTCTGCGCTACTTCCACCGCGTGCTCATGCATTCCATCCGCGACGCCCAGCGCCTGGTTATCCAGAAGTCGCGCTTCTTCGGCCAGGAGCACGGCGAGCGCTTCGTCAACCGGCTGGCGACCCTGAAAGAGCGTTCTCTCGACGAAATGATCGACGCGGGCTCGGTGCTGTGCGGCAGCCCGCAGAGCGTGCTGAAGCAGATGTGGCGCATCCGCGACGCGCTCGGCAACGGCCACTTCAACATCAACATGAAGATCGGCAACATCCCCGATGCCGTCGTACGGCGGGGCATGGAGCTGTTCCGCGACCAGGTGCTGCCCGAGGCAAGGGGGCTGTGACATGAGCGAGACCCGGTTCAAGGAGCTGCAGGTCGGGCTCGACAGCGGGCCGCTGCACTACATCCACGGCGGCGAAGGGCGGCCGATCCTGCACCTGCATTCCTCCGGCGGACCCCGCATCACGGCCGTGACCGACCATCTGGCGCGTCGGCACACGATCTACATGCCGACCGTGCCGGGGTTCAACGGGACGCCAACGCACGGCTCGGTTTCAACCACGGTTGATCTCGCCGACCTGATGGCGAAGTTCGTGCGCACGGTCATTGGCGGCCCCTGCGATGTGGTGAGTGAATCCTTCGGCGGCTGGATCGCGCTGTGGCTGGCCGTGCGCCATCCCGATCTCGTGGAGCAACTCGTGCTGGAGGCGCCTGCAGGGCTGAGGACCGAGGGAACTGGTGGCCTTCCCGCCGATCCCGCCGAGCGATTGCGCAAGCTCTACGCCGTGCCCGACCGCGCACCGAAGGAGACCCGCTCAGCGGAGGTGCTGGCCGAAAATCAGCGGGTGCGGGATGGCTATGCGGGTGGCATCTCGCTCGATACGGCCCTTGAGGACGCGCTTGCCCGGATCAAGGCGCGCACACTCATCCTGTTCGGCACGGCCGACGAGGTGGTGCCGATCGATACTGCGCGCCGGCTGAAGGCAGGGGTCACGAACTCTCACCTGAGCTTTGTCTACGGTGCCGCGCACGTGCCCGAGTTCGACCAGCCGCAAAGGACCGCCCGGCTCATTGGCGCTTTCCTGGAGCACGGCGAGGGCTTCCTGGTCCGTCGTCCTGCGTGATACCGCAGCGAACGAGTGGCCGGCGGCAAGCGGCTGCGTCGCGCCATCACGTAATCCATCCAGCATCGACCAGGACCTACTTTCCCGTGCTGCGCCACCTGCCTCGCATTCTGGCGGCGAGGTCGACGGTCACACCCGAATTCCGGCTTGTCGCCGTGGTGGCGCGCACAGCCGCGGGCCAAACACACACTTCGAAATCTCCCAAGATGGCGGCCGGGATGAAGCGCGTACGCGACGCATAGAGATGCTTGTCGCCGCCGCGGGCCTGGCCGTGCACGTAGAAGCGATGCGGCACGATCAAGGACAGCTGATCCTTGGCCCGCGTCATCGCCACGTACAGCAAGCGCCGCTCCTCCTCGATGTCCTCGACACTGCCGGTCGACATGTCCGAGGGAATACAGCCATCGACGACGTTTAGAACGAATACCGCCTTCCACTCCTGGCCCTTGGCGGAGTGGATGGTGGAGAGGATCAGATAGTCCTCGTCCAGCAGCGGTGCGCCGGCTTCGTCGGAAGTTGCACTCGGCGGGTCCAGCGCCAGGTCAGTGAGAAAGCGTGTCCGCGACGGGTAGCCCGCCGCAATGCGCTGCAGTTGGTCGAGGTCGGCGGCTCGTACCACCGCATCCGGATACCGCTGCTCGAGATGCGGCAGGTACCACTGCCTGACAAGGTCGAATTGCTCCGGCCAGTCGGCGGTTTTGTCGTAAAGCTGCATCATCAGCGCAACCAGGTTGCGCCAGGCCGAGGCCGCTTTGGCGGGCGGCGAGAAGGTTGAGAGTGCATCGCTCGCCGAGCCGCCGGCGATGCGATCGAGAATCTTGCCGGCGGTGGTGGGGCCGATGCCGTCGAGCATCTGTGCGACGCGGAAGCCGGTGACGCGATCGCTCGGATTCTCGGCCCAACGCAGCACGGCCAGGACGTCCTTGACGTGCGCTGCCTCAACGAACTTGAGGCCGCCGAACTTCACGAAAGGAACGTTGCGGCGGGCGAGCTCGATTTCCAGCATGGCGCTATGGTGCGCGGTGCGGAACAATACTGCTTGCTCTCTCAGCGGCGTGCCGTCTTCACGATTGCGCAGTACGCTTTCGACGACGAAGTCGACCTGGCCGACATCGTCGGCAACTGTCACCAGCGCCGGCTTGGCATCGCCGCTGCGGCGCGACCGCAGCTTCTTGGCGAAGCGCTCGCGCGCCAGACCGATGACGGCATTGGAGGCGGCGAGGATCGGCTGGGTCGAGCGGTAGTTCTCTTCCAGAGTCACCACGGTCGCTGGCGGACTGAACTGAGCCGGGAAGTCGAGCATGTTGCGCACATTCGCGGCGCGGAAGCCATAGATGGCCTGGGCATCGTCGCCGACCACGGTCAGGCCATGACCGTCCGGCTTGAGACCCAGCAGAATGGCCGCCTGCAGGGCGTTGGTGTCCTGGTATTCATCGACCAGCACGTGATCGAAATGTTGGCGCACCTCGCTCGCGAGCTCGGGAACATTCATCAGCTCGGCCCAGTAGAGGAGCAAGTCGTCGTAGTCGAGCACCTGCTGGCGCTGCTTGGCTTCGACGTAGCCGTCGAAGAGCTCGCGCAGCGCATCTTTCCATTCGGCGCACCAGGGGAACCGCTTCAGCAGCACGGTCTCCAGCGGTTCCGCCGCGTTCACGGCACGCGAATAAATGGCGAGGCAGGTGGCTTTGAGTGGGAAGCGCTTGTCTTTTTCCGACAATCCCTTTTCGTGCCGCACCAGGTTCATCTGGTCGGCCGCGTCCTCGCGGTCGTGGATAGTGAAGGAAGGGTCCAGCCCAATGGCGCGGGCGTGGGTGCGTAACAGCCGCGCGCCGACGGCGTGGAAGGTGCCGGACCACCCAATTTGCCTTCCAACTCGGCTCGGACCGAGCGCTGCAGCGATGATGCGCTCGGCCCGGCGCTCCATCTCGGCGGCAGCACGCCGTGAGAAGGTGAGCAGCAGGATGCGGCCGGGGTCTGCGCCTTTGACGATCAGATGAGCCACACGGTGCGCCAGGGTATTGGTCTTGCCCGACCCGGCCCCGGCGATCACCAGCAGCGGTCCCGCGATGTTGGCGCCGGTCGCGACGACACCGTGCTCGACGGCACGGCGTTGCTCGACATTGAGGGTCTTCAGATGGGCAGTATCAGACATGGCGGGCGTCCGCATGGCGCTTGGCGGCACAGCCTGATCATGATTCGTTCTGGAGCGCCAATGTGCGCGTAACGCCTGATGGGTTCGCATTCCAATCAGGCGTCCTCGATCGGCGTCACCCGTGCAGCCGCAGGGTAGTGGTGGGTCAGTTTGAGATTTCGAACAGTCCCCGGCCTTCATAATTTGCTCGTAGCGTCCGGCCGGATCGTCGTCTTTTGCCCACCCGGCATTGGCGGCTTGCAATTGCTTCCGCCGCGCCGACATTCGATCGAGGCGGCTCGATCAACAGCGAACCTGCCCTAGCCTTTGGCGAGAACCACACTGACGCTGCGCATCGGTATGCCCTGCGTCGAGATGGCGACCGTCTGCCTGGAGCCGCCGAGAGTGACCGACATCGATCCGGAGAAGCCCCCGCCGGTGACTGTCAGCGTCAAGCGGCTGCCGCCGATATGCCCCTTCACCTCGCCCGCGGCTTTGAAGGTACGCTCCTCCCAGGTGCCCGCGACGTTGCCGCCAGATTCGGTCAGCCGACCGCGTATCTCGATATCGCTGCCTGCGCTGTTGCAGCGAATCGCCAGGTGGAGGCTCTGGCCGCCCCCCGTGTAGTAGGCCCGGCAGCGCATGCTCTCGGAGCGCCCATCGTCGTAGCGCACCTGACCGGTACCCGACCACGACCCGAGAAAGGCATCGAACGGCGTGGCTGCCAGCGCGGCTGTGGCGATGCAGGCAAGCGCCGCAAGGGCGGCAAGCCGCAGCGAGCCCATCACGTGGACATTGCCTATTCTCATGGCGATTACCTCCGGCAGGAAAAGTCGGCACAGGCGTGTCCCCAGCAGGGCGCCGCCGACTTGCGTTATCGAAAGAGGCGGGAAATAGCAGAACGCCGCTGGGACCGCAGCACTGAAGGCGCGCTGCGGAGTTTGCTCTGGATCAAGGTCTGGCGATCCCTAGCGGCTAGCTTTCTAGCGCGAAGGAGCTGGCCGAAGCCAGAGACAAAGCGATGTGCTGGAGGCGCGGAAGCGGGGCATGCCTGCTACACGGCATCAGCGCAACGCGTGCGGATTGTGCGGTACCCGCCGCAGCCACAGGAGAGCACCCATGTACAAACACATCCTCATCGCCACCGACGGCTCCGAGCTTGCCGACAAGGCTCAGGCGCAAGGCCTGGAGCTGGCCCGCGCGCTCAATGCCCAGGTCACGGTGCTGACCGTGACGGCTCCGTTTCCTATGCCGGGCTACGGGACGATACCCGCTGCAAGCCTCGTCGATGCGCACGAGAAGGCCACCGCCGAGAGCGCCAAGCGCACCCTGTCGGCGGCAGCGGCGGCAGCAAAGTCATTGGGCCTCGCCTGCGACACGCGGCGCGTGACGCACGAGGAGCCGGCGGAGGTGATCGTCGAGACGGCACAGAGCAAGGGCTGCGATCTGATCGTCATGGCCTCGCACGGCTACCGCGGGGTCAAGCGGGTGCTACTCGGCAGCGTGGCCGTGAAGGTGCTGACCCACAGCAAGACGCCGGTGCTGATCTGCCGCTGAGCGAGGGGGCGGCGATCTAGGTCGCGCAGTTTGGCGGTTCACCGCGGCCGACGTTGCAGCAAGAGCTGACGATTGGATGGCCAGCCTCGACACCCGCACTAGGCGGGTTGATGCTCAGCCAGCGGGGAGGTATTTCCAGTTTGCAGCGGACCCCGCCCGGAGCAAGCACGCAGTCGACAGTGCCGCCGAGCTCGTAGGGGATGAGGTCCCGGATCACGCTCATGCCGTGTCCCGATGGTCCAGGAGCACCAACCGGCGGTCCGCCCGTCTCCCGCCACTCGAGGGCCAATCCACGATACCCGCTTCCATTCGACTGCCAGTGCCAGCGCACCGAGACCTGGCCGCAATGGTTGGAAAGCGCGCCATACTTGGCTGCATTGGTGGCGAGCTCATGAAAAACCATCGCCATCGTCTGAGCGGCTTCTGCAGCCACGGTGAGCGAGGGACCTTCCACCAGCGTGTTGCCGTTCCTCTCGCAAGGTGCAAGCTCCGCGCAAACGAGTTCGGCTAAGTCCACACCCTGCCAACGACGCTTGCTCAAGAGAATGTGAGCGTTGGCCAATGCCTGAATGCGGCCGTTGAGCGCCCCGATGAATTCGCCCCTCGACCTGCTGCTTGCATCGGCGTGCTGCGCAATCGCCGTGACGAAGGCCAGCACGTTCTTGACGCGATGATCGAGCTCGGCAATCAGAAGGGTCCTGTGATCTTCTGATTTCCTCCGTTCGGTGACATCGATGCTGACACCCGTCATTCGCAAAGGTCGCCCGGTATCGTCGTATGCAACGATGTTGCGGGTCTCGATCCACCGAGCCTCGCCATTGTCCGCTCGGAGAATTCTGAACTCCGAAACGACTTCGCTCTGCTGCAGGCCGTACGCTTGGCGAAATTCTACCTCCAGCCGCGCTAGATCGTCCGGATGTATGAGCGCCCGGCTTTCTTCGCGCGACAACTCAACGATGCATTCGGAAAGACCATAGGTGGCGGCACAGCCCGGCGACAGCGACGTGGTCCCCGAGAGGCAGTCGTAAGTGTGACATCCGACCAAGGCGACTTTGCTGGCAAGGGCGAACTGCGCGTTGCGTTCAGCCAACGCCGCCTCCGCCCGCTTGCGCTCCGAGATGTCGATCTTCATGCTCACGACGCCGACAACTTCGCCGTCCTCGTCGGTCAAGGGCACGGGATAGGGGACGATGGCAATGCGCTTGCCGTCGGGGCGTTCGAACAGTGCCTCTCGCGCTTCGACGGCTCGGCGCTCGGTCAGGCAAAGTTTGGTCGGGCACAGGTCCGGTGGCATCAAGGTGCCATCCGGGTAATACAGGCGACCAAGATCGGAGCACTTGTCTTTGCCCAGCTCCGGGTTGACGCCCCACAAGTCGACGGCCGCCTTGTTGCAAAACGTTATGCGGCCGGCTGTATCGGTCGTGTGGATGGCGGCGGGCAAGGCCTCGAGCAGCCTTCGGAACGCCTTCTCCTGATTGCGCAACGTTTCCTCGGCAAGCTTGCCCCTCGTGGTGTCGCGGACAACGCCAAGCATGCGCGCCGGCTGTCCTTGCTCCCCGCGCACAATTGAGCCGTCCAATGCCACCCAACCGACCTCGCCCTCGAGCTGGTGGCCCGGCGGATAGACCACTCGGTATTCGGTACTCCAGACGCCATTGGCGCCCGGCGCTGCCGCAAACGTACGGTCGATCTGGGGCAGATCATCACGATGAACGAAGCTTCTTCCTTCGCGCACGGTCTCGGGGGCCGCATCGTGTCCATGCAGGAAGGAAGCTCGCGTATCGCATTCCAGGCGGCCGGTGGAAAGGTCGATGCTGAACACTCCGAGCTTGGCCGCCGACAGAGCGAGTTGAAGCCGGTCATTGCTTTCCTGAAGGCGGTCCTTGCTTTCTTTGAGGGCCGCCTCGCTGCGTCGCCACTCCTGAAACAGAGCTGAAAGAATTAGCAGGGCCGACGACATGGCGAACAATGCTGCTCGTGCAGCGAGCGCACGGTCGGCGAGGGGTACCGTTGGGTCGCCCAAGCGGCCTATGCCAAACGTGATTGTCCACACGACCGCGGCAGCGAGGATGAATGCCGCGGACGCGGCGAACACCGGCGCGCAGCGCGCGGTCACCCAATATGCACAAGGAAACAGTAAACTGAGCGGCAGAATAGTGAACCAGTGGTCGGTCGACGAAAAGAATCCAAGGGCGCTCACCAGGGCTATCGCCACAAGTGCCAACAGCCCCTCGATCAATTGTCGCCTCTCGGGGACGCTGCGCAGCGTAGCAGTCAGGCCGATGAGCAGAGGCGCGACAATAACGACGCCGAGGGCGTCCGACGCGAACCAGTTGAACCAGATGGATGACAGGGGCGAGCCCGAGTTGTGAAATAGAACAAATCCTGTGGTCCCACCGACACCCGATGCCGCCGTGCCGACTGCCGTTGCAGCAAGAAAGCCCAACATGCTGCGCAGACTGCCCAATGTGAAATTCTGGCCTGAGTGGGCTTTGACCAGCCACGCTATGAGCAAAGCTTCCCCAGCGTTGCACAGGGCGAAAACCACGGCCGCGGCAAGATTCCTGTCCCCCAGCAGGTTCGCCGCTACGGTTGCACCCATCACGCCGAGGGCAACCGGCAATCGCCAAGAGGGGCCGAGCGCGATGACGAGGCCGCACGCGACGCCGGCGGCGGGCCAGAAGACGGCCACGCCATCGGACGGTGTGACCAAAGCGAGGCTGAGGCGAGCCGCCAAGAAATAGGTGACAGAGACCGCGGCGGTGCCAAGTAGCAAACGCAACAGGGCGCGCGCGCCAATGAGCGGAGCGCGTTGCTGATTGTCGAGGTGATGTCCCCCTGTTGCTCTCAATGGCTCACCCGATTGCGCGTACACATTCCCGCGGGAAGGAAATGCGTCGATCAGGGGTTACCCCAGTTCCGCGAGCGGCAAGTACCTAGAGCCGTTCAGACTTAGCTGGAAGCATATCCGGCATTTCGGAAGTAGTTGCCGCATTCGGTTGGGCTGATGGCGCCGACGAGACTGGCGACCTGGTCGTGGATGGCCTCGATTGAGCGCGCCTGCGCCAGGCGCAGCCAATGCTTCACCTTGGCGAAGGTTTGCTCGATCGGGTTGAGGTCTGGCGAGTAGGGCGGCAGGAACGCAAGCCTGGCGCCCGCCCCGATGATTGCATCGCGTATGGCCTGCGCGCGATGGCTGCCGAGGTTGTCGAGGACGACGATGTCGCCCGGGCGCAGCTCCGGCACCAGGAACTGCTCGACATAGGCGCGGAAGATGACGCCATTGATCGGGCCGTCGACAACGCATGGCGCCGTCAGCGCATTGGCTCTGAGGGCGGCAAGGAATGTGAGCGTGCGCCAGCGGCCGTCGGGAGCGAAGCCTTTCAGCCTCTCGCCTTGGATACCCCAGCCGCGGATCGGTGCCATGTTGGTCTTGATCCAGGTCTCGTCGATGAAGACGAGGCGCTCCGGATCGAGATGGCCGATCGCCCCCCGCCAGCGTCGGCGACGGCAGGCGACGTCGGCGCGCTGCTGCTCACTGGCGAATGCGGTTTTTTTTGAAGGACCGGCCCTCGCGCCGCAGGAAGCGCCACACCGTGTCGTGAGACACCGCCACGCCCCGCGCCGCCAGCATGTCCTTGAGCCTGTGCAACGTCAGATGCGGCACCTCTTCGATCTGCGCCAGAACGAAGTCGCGGTGCGGCTCCAGAGTGCACGTGCGATGCCCGCCGAACTTGGCAGGCGCCGCACTCCCCGTCTCGCGCAACCGCTTCGACCATTTCACCACGGTCGAGGGCGCGATCTCATAGTGCTCGGCAATGGCCCGGCAGGTTTCACCCGAGGCGATAGCTCTGGCCACGCGTTGCCTCAGGTCGTTCGAGTACGGCTTCGCCATCCCTGCTGGCCTCCCACCTCCAGCAGGCATCTTGAATCAGAACCTCACTGATTTGGGAATCCCCAGATTCCGCCTAAAGCTGAAAGGCTCTAGGCCGCCTATCCAGGGGTTGAAAGCCGGGCTCGCGCAGGTAGGTGTCGCAGGCAGGCCGCGGGCGGTTGTCGGGATGCAGGCCGTGGTCGTGACCAGCCCTCACCCTCCCAACACGTCCGAGGGCAGGCCTAACCCCTCCCAGTAACGACCGGAGGGGATTTGCTCACCGCGAGCTTCCGGGATGACACCCTAAACGTGCTGGCCGCCGTTGATGTGCAGCTCGGCGCCGTTGATGTAGCTCGACTGGTCGGTGCAGAGGAAATAGATGGCTTTCGCCACCTCCTCGGGCTCGCCCAGGCGGCCGAGCGGGATCTGCTCCGCCACGATCTTGTCGGTGCCGGGCGAGAGGATCGCCGTGTCGATCTCGCCGGGCGAGATGGCGTTGACGCGGATGCCACGCCGGCCGAAATCGGCCGCCATCTCGCGGGTGAGGCTGGCAAGTGCCGCCTTCGAGGTGGCGTAGGCGGCGCCTGCGAAGGGATGTACGCGGCCGCCGGCGATGGAGGTGACGTTCACCACCGCGCCTTTGGCTTTCTCCAGCTCCGCGATCAGCCCGCGCGCCAGCATGATGGGCGCGAAGAAGTTGACCTGGAACACGTGCTGCCAATCCTCCAGCGGCGTGTCGATGGCGCCGAGCCGCGCGCCGCCCTGGCCCTTGGGCGAGATGGCGGCGTTGCTGACCAGCGCATTGAGGCGGCCGTCCTGGGCCTTGAGGCGCTCGCGCATTTCGCCGATGGCGCGCTCCGTGTCGGCCGGATCGGCGAGGTCGACCTGGATGTGGTCCTCCGGGCCCATCTCCCACGGACAGTTCTCGGGGAAGCCGTGGCGCGAGCAGGTGATGACGCGCCAGCCGGCCGATGCGAAGCGCTTGACCGTAGCGTGGCCGATGCCGCGCGAGGCGCCGGTGAGGATCAGGGTTTTCTTTTCGTCATCGGGCGTGGCGGGCATGGCTGGGTGTCAGGGCTCGAAGACGGTGAACTGCAGGGGCTTCAGCTCCCCGCCGTTGCACGGGTTGAGGTCCTGCGGGCAGTTGGAGAGCGCGACGAGGCAGTCCATCTCGGCGCGCAGGTCGACGTAGTCGCCGGCCTTGGACACGGGGGTGGCGATGCTCCAGGCCCCGCTGGCCTCGACGGGGCAATTCATGAACAGGTTGAGCGACATCGGGATGTCCTGGCGGGTGACCTTATACGGCTCGAGGACGGCAAGAAAGTTTTCCACGCAGCCATAGTGGCGGTCGACGCCGTAGCGAACCTTGTCGATCTCGGCATTGCAGGAGCCGGCGAGCAGGTCGTGGCGGCCGCAGGTGTCGGCGGTGATGGTAAACATCGCGTTGGAGAGCTCGGAGTAGAGCTTGCGGCCGGTGGTGACATAGACCGTGCCGTTGAGGCGGATGGTGTTGGAGATCCAGAACTTCTCGGCGAGGTCGTGGCGGTTGAAGGCGATGAGATCGCCCACCTGGCTCCCCTGAAGGTCGGTGATGCGCACCGTCTGGCCGCGCGCGATTTCCCGGGCGATGCGGCCGCGCGGGGGCAGTGTCACATCGAAGATGGCGCGCGCGGGAGCGCCAGGTTGTACAGCCGGATGTGCCGTGGGGTTTGCGGTGGTGTGCGGCATGGTATGCCCCCGAGCTTCGGCCTGGTGGACGGTGCGCGTGCCGCGCAGCCTAGTCGCATGGGATCGCCGACACAACGCGGCCGGTACGCCGCGGCGTCCGCATGGTTCTCGCGCGGGGGATCCCGTGCGGGAATTCGAGCTAGACCGATGCCTGCACGCCCGGCCGCGCCATGGCAGCACCCGGCCACTGCGCCCGGGCCACGCGCGCGTACTGCGGCGGGAAGAGGATAGTGGCACCGAGCCCCTCCGCCGCGTGCCACACCCAGCGCGGGTCGTCGAGGAACGCGCGGGCGAGCGCGACGAAGTCGGCCTGGCCGGAGGCAACGATCGCCTCGGCCTGCGCCGGCTCCACGATCAGGCCTACCGCGCGGGTGACGATGCCGGCTTGCGCGCGCACCTGCGCGGCCATCGGCACCTGGTAGCCCGGGCCCAGCGGTATCTTCATTTGAGGCACCGCACCGCCACCCGACACGCAGACATAGTGGTAGCCGGCCCCCTTCAGTGCCGCCGCAAACTTCACCGCATCGTCGGCAGTGAGCCCGCCGTCGGCCCAGTCGGTGCCGGTGATGCGTGCCCCCAGAGCAACGTTCGCCGGGGTTGTCTCGCGCACCGCCCGGGCGACCTCCAGCGGGAAGCGCATGCGATTTTCCAGCGAGCCGCCGTAGGCGTCGGTGCGCTTG
Source organism: uncultured Alphaproteobacteria bacterium (assembly GCA_963832445.1). Classification (GTDB taxonomy): domain Bacteria; phylum Pseudomonadota; class Alphaproteobacteria; order Rhizobiales; family Hyphomicrobiaceae; genus AWTP1-13. Next base: position 320,834 of record CAWHUM010000026.1, on the reverse strand, counting down.
TTGGAGAGCGGGGATACGAACTCGTGCAGCAGGTAGCCGTGGGCTGCGTGCAGCTCGATCACCTCCAAGCCCAGTCGAACGGCCCGCTGCGCAGCCTGGCAGAAGGCAGCCTTAATGCGTGCGAGCCCCGCCTCGTCGAGCGCCGTCGGCGCGGGCCCTCCCTCGGCGAAGGGCATGGCGGAGGGCGCGAAAGTCTCCCAGCCACCCTCGGCCTCAGTCAGCGGTTTGCCGCCTTCCCACGGAGTGTGGCAGGCGGCCTTGCGCCCGGCATGCGCCAGCTGGATGCCGAAGCGTGTGCCCGGCGCGGCGATCCGGCGCGCTGCCGAAAGAACCCGCGCGATGGCGGCTTCGTTGGCGTCGGAGTAGAGGCCGAGGCAGCGACGCGTAATGCGCCCCGCCGGCTCGACGGCGGTCGCCTCCATCATCACCAGTCCGGCCCGGCTGATGGCAAGCTGCATGAGATGCTGCAGATGCCAATCGGTGGCCGTGCCGTCCTCGGCGGAATACTGGCACATGGGCGCCACGGCGATGCGATTGGGAAGCTCGATCGGGCCTACGGCAAGCGGGTCGAAAAGATGCGGCACGGGGGCGGAAACCTTGTTCGGTGTGGGGAAAGGCAACAGGCGGGACGCGCAGTCTAGCCTCGCCTTGGCGAGGAAACAAATCGCGCGACGGAGGCTAGCGATTGTCCCCCGCCAGCGCCTCCAGCACCGCCGCCGTCACTTGCACCGTCGTGGCCTCGCCGCCGAGGTCGGGTGTGTGCATCGCCTGGTCCGCCGTGACGCGCTCTATAGCCCGCATCAGCCGCGCCGCCGCATTGGGCTCGCCCAGGTGCTCCAGCATCATCACGCCGGACCAGAACGTGCCGATGGGGTTGGCGATTCCCTTGCCCACAATGTCGAACGCCGAACCGTGGATCGGCTCGAACATGGAGGGGAACGCGCGCTCCGGATTGAGGTTCGCGGTCGGCGCGATCCCGAGCGATCCCGCCAGCGCCGCCGCCAGGTCGGATAGGATGTCGGCGTGCAGGTTGGTCGCGACGATCGTATCGATGCTCTGGGGCTTGAGCACCATGCGCATGGTCATGGCATCGACCAGCATCTTGTCCGACGTCACGTCGGGGAACTCGCCCGCAACTTGCGCCGCGATCTCGTCCCACAGCACCATGCCGTGGCGCTGGGCGTTGGACTTGGTCACCACCGTCAAGAGCTTCCGAGGGCGCGAGCACGCCAGCGCGAAGGCGAAGCGCATGATGCGGGCCACGCCGGCGCGGGTGAACATCGACACGTCGGTCGCCACCTCCTCGGGCAGCCCGCGATGCACGCGGCCGCCGACGCCCGCATATTCGCCTTCCGAGTTCTCCCGCACGATCACCCAGTCGAGCTCCGGCCCCGACACGGCTCTGAGCGGGCTGGTGATGCCGGGCAGAATGCGCGTCGGCCGCACGTTGGCGTACTGGTCGAACGGCTGGCAGATGGCGAGTCGCAAGCCCCACAAGGTTATGTGGTCGGGCACGTCCGGGGCGCCTGCCGAGCCGAACAGGATGGCGTCGTGGCCCTTGATCAGGTCGAGGCCGTTCGCCGGCATGAAGGCGCCGGTCTTCTTGTAGCGGTCGCTACCCCAGTCGAAATGATCGAAGGCGAAGGCGAAGCCGCCATCGCGCCTGGCGCAGGCGGTGAGCGCCTCCACCCCGGCAGCAATCACCTCGGAGCCGATGCCGTCGCCCGGGATGGCGGCGATGCGATACGTGCGCATGATGTTCTCTGTCTCGCCCAGGATCGTCGTCCAGGATTGCCTCGCCCAGGATCGAACGCCAGCAGACATCTACCGTCCATCAATGTCGAGGCCAAATGTCCGTGGCCCGCCCCCGGCAATCCCAGAGATATTGCGCCCGCTGATCGACGCCTTCCGGCAAAGGGCTAGTGGCTCTGCTGCTCGTCCGAGGCAATGGCGCCGTCGGCGAGGTGGATCTGTCGGTCCATGCGGGCGGCGAGCCCCAAATCGTGCGTGACGGCGACCACGGTCTTGCCATCCTTGTCGACGAGGTCACGCAGGATCTGGAACACCTGCTCGCTGGAGGCTGAATCGAGCGAGCCGGTGGGCTCGTCGGCCAGAATCAGCGGCGGATCGTTGGCGAGCGCGCGGGCCACCGCCACGCGCTGGCGCTGGCCGCCCGAGAGCTGGTCGGGCCGCTTCAGCGCGTGATCGGCGAGGCCGAGCGAGCCAAGGAGCCTGCGCGCCCGCGCGCGCATGTCGTCCTCGGAGAGCGCACCCATGGCCCGCATCGGCAGCATGACGTTCTCCAACGCCGAGAATTCGGGCAGCAGGAAGTGGAATTGGAACACGAAGCCCAGCGTGGAGAGCCGCGTCAGAGCGCGCTCCGGCTCGTCCATGTGCGCCGTAGCACGGCCGCGGATGCGCACCTCGCCGGCGGTGGGCAGGTCGAGCAGCCCCAGGAGATAGAGCAGCGACGACTTGCCCGAGCCCGAAGGGCCTGTGATCGCCACGAACTCGTTGCTGCCGATGGCCAGGTCGATGCCGTGCACCAGCGTCGTCGGCACGATGCCGGGCAGAATGCGCGTCACGCTGGTCGCGACGATCAGAGCCGGCGCCGGCTCGGCAGCTGTCTGCGGCGCGCTCACGTCGCGCCCCGGATGATGTCGACTGGGTGGACCCGCGACGCCTTGCGCGACGGGAAGTAGCCGGCGACCAGGGAGGCGGCCAGCGCCACGCCCGCCGCGACGACGTAGTGCAGCAAGGAGTAGACGACCGGCAGGCGGGTCGTATCGATCATCGGGTTGCGGATCTCGACTGATCCGAGGGCGCCCGAGAGGGCATAGCCGAGGACCCAGCCGGCAAAGGCACCGATGAGGCCGATCACCAGGGCTTCCAGCACGAAGATCCTGCGCACGGTCGCTTCGCGGATGCCGAGCGACTTCATGATGGCAATGTCGCGGGTTTTCTCGTGCGTGATGGTCGAGATGATGTTGTAGGTGCCGAAGCTCGCCACCAGCAGGATGGCGCCGACCACCGTGTACATGATGACGTTGCGGATGATGAAGGCGCTGAGCAGATCCTCGTTGGCCTCCTGCCACGCCACCGACTTGTAGCCGACTTCGCGCTCGATGCGCTGCGCGACAGCCGCGGCCGCCATCGGGTCGCCCACGCGCACGCGCAGCTCGTTCACGAGGCCCGTCTGGTTCGCCAGAATCTGCCCGGTCTTGACCAGCACATAGGCCGTGCCCTCGTCGATTGCGCGTATGCCGGACCGGAACAGGCCCACGACCTGGGCGTTGATGCGCACGCCTTCGGTCGCCTGCACGCTCAGATTGGCACCGAGCCGCGCCCCGATCTTCTCGGCCAGACGGTCGCCGAGGATGATGGCGTTGGTGGCGCGGTAGAGCGAGGCGAGCGTCCCCTGGCGCATTTGCTTGGCAAGCGCAGAGACCTTGGGCTCACGAACGGGATCGATCCCCAAAATGCTGGCGCCGACGTCGCGCCCGGCATAGCGAATGAGCGCCTGGGTCTTCACCGACGGCGCGACCGCGCCGGGCACCCAGCCTTCCAGAGTAGCCATGATGGCCATCGGGTTCTTGATGCCGCGCCGGCGTATCTCCGGCGTGAGCCCGTGGATTTCGGCGGCGGCGAAGAACGTTTCCGCCGGCTGCACCGGGGCACGCCGCAGGTCGTCGTAGACGGTGATGTGCGGCAGCGCGTCGATCAGCTGGCGCATGAAGTCGTTCTGCGACCCCTCCATCAGGGCCGCCATCATGATCGAGAAGCCGACACCGGTGGCAACGCCGGCCACTGCCACCAGCGTCTGCCGCAACCGGAAGCGCACGTGCGTCAGAGCGATATAGAAGACGAGTTTCATTGCATCTTATTTCGCCGGAGCGATCAGGCGGACCCGTTGCCCATCGGCTCCGCCCGTTGGCGCCGGCGAGGCCACTTTCTCGCCTTCCTGCAGGCCCGAGAGCACTTCCACGGCGCGCGTGCCGCGAATGCCGATCACGACCTGTCGCCGCCTCAGGCGGTTGCCATCGATCACGAACACGGACGCGTCCTGCACCGCGTCGGAAGGAACGAGCAGGACGTCGGCCTTCTCGCGCGTTATGACGTTGGCCTCCACGCTCATGCCGGCGATCAGCGGCGTGTCGTCCGGCAAGCCGATGCGGATGCGGTAGGTCTTGGTGATGGCATCGCCCATGGGCGTTATCTCACGCACGCGGCCCTCGAGGCGCTGGCTCGCGAAGGCATCGGTACGCAGCAATACGGTCTGGCCGACGGCCACGCGCGGGATGTCCACCTCGTTGACCTCGGCCACGATCTGCAGCGGCTTCGGCACGCCAACGCGAAAGAGGACCTGCCCGGCCTCGGCGATCTCGCCCACCTCGCCGTCCCGGCGCAGAACGAGCCCATCCATCGGCGCCGTGATCGTGTAGTAGGCGAGCTTCTCCATCTGCACTGAGATCAGCGCCTGCACCTGGCGCAGGTCCATGCCCATTTTCTCGTGCGTCTGGATCGTGGCCGCTCCCCGCCCGAGCAGTTGCGTCACGCGCTCCATCTCGCGCTTGGCGAATTCCTCGCGGGCTCTCAGCTCCTCGAGCTGCGCGCGCGGTTCCTTGTCGTCGAGACGCGCAAGGACGTCGCCTTTGGCAACGGTCTTGCCCTCGCAGTAGCACACATCGAGGATGCGGTTGCGGACCAGGCTCGTCACCTTGGCCCAGCGCACCGGCTCGACCGCGCCCGTCGCATAGACGATCTCGACGGCCGTGCCGCGCGTCACCTGCACGGCGGCGACCTCAGGGCCGAGACGCAGCCACCACCACAGACCCAAACGCAAGCACCGCCAAAACGGCCACGACAGCGAGCGCTCTTGATGGAACCTGACGCATCGCCTGCATCGGGCTCTGCCACCAACTTTGCGGGGATGACGTCATGCTTGGAGTTTCGGCGTCTCCGCGGCGATCAAACCACCATTGCATCAGTCGGATCCCGCGAGCGCCGCATTGGCTAATCCGGACAATGTCTTCGAGGAATTGGGCAACAGTTCGCTTGTCGCGCTGTCGTCGAGCATATTCGGATGCGAAGAAATGGCGCACGAGCAGGCTTTGCGCCTTGACCTGAATCAAGCCTGCGCCAGCCGGTAGCTGCTTCGAAGGGATATCGATCCTCGCAAGACCGTCGGCTGTTCAGCCCGCTCGGCAGCTCGCAACAGTGCACGGCCCAGCCACGCCGCACGAGGCGCGCTCGGCAAGCCCGGTCACCACCATGAGAAGAAACCGGGTTTGCCGCCCCCCGAATAGGGCCCGTCGTAGCCGCGCGCGATGTCCGGATTGCGCGGCCGGCGCCTGATGCCGCCCTGCGGCTCGCCGCTCATCAGCACCACGAAGTCCGTGCCCTTGGCGGTCTCCCGGCTCATGGGCTCATCCGAGATGATCAGCGAGGAGGCCGGCGAGGTCAGCTCGTTGATGCGGTCGAGCGCGTCGGGCGGAATGGCGATGCGGTCGAGTGCCGCTTTCGCGGCTTCCACACTCGTCTTGGCGGGCCCCGGGCCGCGGCCGCCGCGGGCCTCTTTGGGATACATGACCAATGCGATCCAGCGCAGACCGCTGTCGTCGCTCGTGTAGCCGAGCGCGGTGAACAGCGTGGTGCCGATCGGCGCATTGGGATTGCTGATCGTCACCTCGCTCTCGAACAGCGGCTCGAAGGCCTTGCGGACATAGAGGCGCTGCGTCTTGCGGCTGATGAATACAGACACCGGCTCGCCCTCCAAGGCCTTCGCCTCGTTCTGGGCCTCGATGCTGGCCGCCAGCGCGGCCTTGGCCTCCTTGCGCGCCGCCACTGCCGCATCGATCTTGGCCTTGCCCTGGGCAAAGATGGCATCGATCTCCGTTTGCGCGCGCACCAGCCGATCGCGCGCCTTGGTCAGAATGCTCTTCAGCTTCTGCGCGAACGATGCGCCTTCCATTTTGATCAACTGCTCGCCCTCGTTGATCTGCGCTTCAGCCGATCCCTTCTCCTCCTGAGCGATGATCAGCCTTTCCTCGTAGTCCTCGGCTTCCCGGCTGGCCCTGTTCGCCCTGCGCCTCGCGTCTTGCGCCTTCTTCGCCGCCGCTTCGGCAGCTGCGGCCTTGATGGCGGCCATCGACTGGCGCGCGGGGGCAGCAGGCTTGAACAGCGCCGGATGGCTGAACTCGACCGGGCTCATGTCGTCGCGTACGACCACCACCCGCATGCCCATCTTGCTCGCGTCGAACAGCTGCCCGGCGAAATCGTGCGGCAGGCGGATGCAGCCGTGCGAGGCCGGGTATCCCGGCAAGGCGCCTGAGTGCAGCGCGATGCCCGACCAGGTGAGGCGCTGCATGAACGGCATCGCCGCATCGTCGTAGAGGTTGGAGTAGTGGTCGCGATGCTTCTCGATGACGCTATAGATGCCGGCCGGCGTGTCGTATCCGCTCTTGCCGGAGGACACGGGCGCCTCGAGCATCTTGCCGCGGGCCGAATAGATTGTGACTCGCTGGCTGCTGAGCGCGACGACCGCCATCAGCGGCACATCTGTCGCGGGCGGCCGCCCAGAGTTACCGCCTCCATCCTGACCACGCTGCGCGGCCAGCGGTCCGGCGAGGGCGGCCATGGCCAGCAGGCCCACCATCGGCCTGAGCACGGACACGCCGACACGGCGTCGCTTCACCTGGCACATGGCACGCACGACTCGAGCGAATGCGGACTGAGCACTCCTCCTTGTTCGTAACATCGAACGACTTGGGCGGGAAACGGCGCGAGCCCCCGACGCGGGCCGGGCGATGCCCAAACGCCACACCTGGCAATGCCGCAGGAGGTTCTCAGTCAGCCCACCCAGCCCTCGGGCCGGCGGGCGTAGCCGTAGCGCAGGTTGCTGCGCGCCGCGCCGTTCTGGATGTACTGCTGCTTCATCTCCGCAAAGCGGTCCCCCAAGTCGGTGCGCTTCTGCAGCCCATAGAGCTGCATGTTGTTGCCAGAGAAGATCGCTGTCTTCACCGGCCCTGTCGCGGGCCCCAACGGCTTGAAGCCGTACTTCTTCTGCATGTCCTCGGGGATCTCGAGCCGCCGCAGCGCCTCGATCTGCCATTGCGGCGACCCGGTCCAGATGGCGTCCGTGCCCCAGCACACGTGGTCGGCGCCGAGGCCCTTGATGAGGGTGCCCATCAACGCCGCGCCGAGCTTGGGTTCGGCGATCACGCTCTGCGCGAACAGCTGACCGACGTCGCCGTAGACGTTGGTGACGCCGAACTTCTCGGGGATCTCGGCGAGATCGCTCACCCACGACACGCGCCCAGTCTGCTCGAACTCCGCCCAGCCGCCAGTCGCGCCGCCGCCGCCGGCGTGGCGATAAGCCGAGTTGGTAGACGACGAAGTTGAGCTGCGGCCAGTCCTTGGCCGCCTTGCCGACGTCGCGCACATCGCAATAGGCGAGGAGATGCGGGAACTGCTGCTCGACCGAGGTCGGGAACAGCCCCTTGTGCACGCACACGTTCTTGATGCCGTGCTTCACGCACAGCTCGTAGGCGCGATAGGTGACGGCCTCGTCGTCCATGCGCCAGGGGTACTTGCTGATGTGCTTGTTGGTGTTGTCGCCGATCGTGTAGCCCTTGATGGAATCGGGCCGCATCGACAGCGCGTGCTCCAGGTTCTCGAGCCAGCCCGGCTGGCTCGGCGTGAAGATGGCGTGCGCATACATGCGCTTGGAGCCCGCCTCTTTGTTCACCCGCTCGCGCGCGGCAATCGCCATCTCGTTGGTCAGGAACCAGTCCTGGGGGATATCCGAAGGCGCGCTCGAGATCAGCGCGATCTTGGTGTCGCTGTCGAGGAAGATCTCCTTGAAGTAATTGTTCCACTTCAGGTCGTCGATGGTCTGCGGCTTGTCGATCAGCGCCGGGTTCCAGCCGAGCTGGCCCACCGCCTCTCGCGCGCGCACGAAGGTCTGCAGCCGCGTGTCGTCGCGCAGGAAATGCGTGTGCATGTCCATGATGAACTGGTCGCGCAGCGCGTCGGTCCGCTCCTGCGCCTGGACGGGCGTTGCGGCCTCGGCCCGCGTCACATCGAAAACCGCGCCGAACGTATCGTTCATGGCCACGAACGCCGCCGCCATGCCGGCCGCCGTCTGGAAGAACTGGCGCCGGTCGAGGCCCTGCTTGGAGCCCAGCTCGTCGCCCATGGCCAACAGGCGCGCCTCCACCTCCTTCTGCTGTGCGCTTTGCGGGGCGGGGAGGTATTCGTCGCTGGAGATGATCTGCGTCGGGATCGGCGTGGTGTGCGGCGGCAGCTCCGCCGGGATCAGCTCGTTGAGCTCGTCGTCGGTCAGGAAACCCATGGCATCCTCACAATCTGGTGCGATTGGCCATCTTTGCGGTTCGAGCGGACCCAAGCTATCCCCGCACCGCCCCCCGGTCCACGTGAGGTCCCTCGGAGCCGCCATGCGCCAACCCCTTCGCGGCCCCTATCCCCGCTCCCGCTCTTCGACATTGTGAAAGCAACAGCGCGCCGCACAAGGTTGCTGCGACTAGGGGTACAGCCGCTGCTTCTTCCAAGCCTCGGTAACAGCGCTGCGCCGGAACTGCACCCGCTCGTGCAGGCGGAATGGACGATCGTGCCAGAACTCCATCTCGACCGGCGTCACGCGGAAGCCGGACCAATAGGGCGGCCGTGGAATCTCGCCCAGCGGATAGCGCGCCGTCACCGTCGCCACCGCCTTCTCCAGCGCGAACCGGCTCTCCAGCGGCCGCGATTGCTGCGAGGCCCAGGCGCCGAGCCGCGAGCCGCGTGGACGCGTAGCGAAATAGGCGTCGGCCTCGGCATCGCTCACCACCGAGACGAGCCCGCGGATGCGCACCTGCCGGCGCAGGCTCTTCCAGTGGAAATCGAGGGCGGCCTTCTTCGAGGCCAGCAACTCGGTGCCCTTGGCGCTCTCGAAGTTGGTGTAGAAGACAAAGCCGCGATCGGGGTGGTCCGGCGGGTCGAGCCCCTTGAGCAGCACCATGCGGACATTGGGCAGGCCGGAAGCGTCCACCGTCGCCAGCGCGAACGCATTGGGGTCGTTGGGCTCGTGCGCGGTTGCCTCGGCAAACCACGGTTCGAACAGGGCGAACGGCTCGGCGGCTGCAGCGAAGTCACCGGCCTGGGGCCCCGTGTAGTAGTCCGCCTTTTTCTCGTCGGCCATGTTCGATCCCTTTTGCGCCGTCGCGACACGCCTCTTCACCCCACCTTAACCCCGCTTGCGCACACTCAACAGACGTGGGTTGGCCTCGTGTCGGTTGTGCAGGTAGCGCATGCGTCTCGTTTCTGTCTGCTTGGTGGCCTCTGCGTCGATCGCCGCGTGTCTGGCATTTCTCGATCCGCTGGCGGCGCAGCAGCAAAGGCCCGCCGAACCCGCCCCTTGCACCTGCTCCCCCCCTGAAAAGGCGCCGCCCCAGCGGCCCCGGTTTGCCGACCACTCGCAAGACCTCGACGACAGCGACGAGATCGCGGCGCTGGACGCCATCCGCGTGACCCTCAGCGAGGTGGGCGACGGCGCCAGCTACGTTTGGCACCGCGGCAACGGCCGCCTCAGCGGCGTGATCAGCCCGACAGCCTCGTTCAAGGATCACTCAGGCCGCGTGTGCCGGCACATAGTCCTGGTGTTGACCACCGGCTTCCGCAGCGGGCGGGTCGAGGGTGTCGCCTGCCGCCTCGGCGACGGCAGCTGGCAGCTCGAGGGTTAACTCTTGCCGCCACACCCGACTGGCATTCGGCGAGCCTCCAGGCCCGGGCCTTTACTTTGCCACGAGCAATCGGCAGATGCGTTGCTGTCGCTGCCATACTGTGGCGACAGGATGCGCGTTGCGAGGATTGGCGGTGACAGCAGCTTCCACATCACCAGTGACAACCCCAAGCGCCAGGGGGCCCCACCTGTTGGCCGTGCTGGCCGCGGCAGCGCTGGCTCTCCCGTTGCCAGCTGCCGAAGCCGAAGCGCGCCCGAGCCGGGAGCGACCCGCCGTCAAGGCCGCAGCAAAGGTACCGCCGCCCGGCCCCATCCTGGCCGTCGTGTCGTTGGCGAGGCAGCGCATCTGGGTCTACGGCTCAGCCGGCCTCACTGCCCAGAGCCAGGTTTCCACTGGCACGGCCAGCCACCCGACACCGAGCGGCGTGTTCTCCATCGTGCAGAAGAACCGCTTCCACCGGTCCAACATCTACTCCGCCGCGCCGATGCCCTACATGCAGCGCATCACCTGGTCGGGCATCGCGTTGCACGCGGGCGTTGTGCCGGGCTATCCGGCCTCACACGGCTGCATCCGCCTGCCGAACCAATTTGCCGTCGAGCTGTGGGGCCTGACCAGGGTCGGCGCTCGCGTGGTGGTGGTGCCGGAGGACGCGTCCGTTCACGACGTCGAGCACCCTCTTCTGCCCGCTCCTGCCATGGTCGCCGCTACTCGCGAAGGGGCAGGATCCCCGCGATCGTACAACGCAGGGCCGGCGGGAGTGGAGAACCCCGGCCCAGCCTTGGTCGGCGTGGGGCTTGCGGCAAGTCCGGACGACAGCATCTCGCCGCCCGCCAAGCTTTTGAGCCCGCTGGAGCGCGCCAAGGCCGCCAGGCTCGCTGCGATCGCCGATGCGGCGGCCAAGACCAAAGCCGCCAAGTCCGCAGTGGAGGCCTCGGCACGCAAGGCCGCAGAAGCCAGCCGGAGCATCGGCGCGTTGCGGCAGGCGGAGATCGCATTGGCCGCCGCCCTCGCCAAGCGCGACGCCGCAAGCAAAGTCCTGCGGGATGCGCCCGATGCGACGGAGCGTGCCAAGAACGCCCTCGCCGAGGCCGAGCGCAAGCTTGCCGACGCCGAGAAAGCAGTCGCCGAGGCACGCGCGCTGGAAGCCGAGAGCACGCCCGAGGCGATAGCCGTCGCCAAGACCGCCTGGCAGGCCGAGCATGCCAGCGCCCGGGCTGTTGCCGCCCTCAAGGCCACGGAGCGCAACACCGAGCCGATCACTGTTCTTGTGAGCAAGAAGACAGGCCGGGTCTACATCCGCCAAGCCTGGGCGCCCGTCCACGAGGCGCCCGCGACCTTCAAGGACCCCGAGACTCCGTTAGGCACCCACGTCTATTTCGTCAGGGCTGGGGAAGACAACGGCAAGACCCTGCGCTGGCTTTCGGTCTCGCTGCCTCCGTCACGCCCGGCTGAACCACGCCACAACGTCAGGGGCGGCGCGCCGGCAAGCCTGGCCGCTCCACCACCTGCCCCCGCCATCCCCGCGCCCGCCGCTGCCGCCGTGCTCGAACGGTTCGAGCTGGAGCCGGAGACGCGGGCATTCATTGCCGACAGGCTATGGGCGGGTGCGTCCCTCATCGTCTCCGACGAGGCCATGAGCCGCGAAACGGGGGCCACCACCGATTTCATCGTGCTGACGCGCTAAAGCAGGATCGCTTCGGATTGAGCATTTCGCCGCTGGCCGGTCCAAGTTGCCACGTATGCTGGGACATCTTCACCGTGTCGCTTCGGACCGATTGTGCCGCCCGGGCGATGCAGTTATAACCCGCGCGCCCATGCGCCTCATCACCACGACCCAAGCATTAAGCCAATTCTGCGATCGCCTCAGCCAGCACGAATTCGTCACCGTCGACACCGAGTTCATACGCGAGCAGACGTTCTGGCCGAAGCTCTGCCTGATCCAGCTCGCTGGGCCCGGCGAGGAAGCGATCGTCGACCCGCTCGAGCGCGGCATCGACCTGGCGCCGTTCTACCAGCTGATGGCCAATGATCGCGTGGTCAAGGTCTTCCACGCGGCCCGCCAGGACTTGGAGATCGTGTGGACGCAGGCGCGTCTTATTCCGCACCCGATCTTCGATACGCAGGTGGCGGCCATGGTGTGCGGCTTCGGCGAATCAGTGAGCTACGTCAGCCTGGTCAAGCAGGTCACCGGCCGCGACCTCGACAAGTCTTCACGCTTCACCGACTGGGCGCGCAGGCCCTTGACCGAAAGGCAGCTCGCCTACGCCCTGGGCGACGTTACGCATTTGCGCGACGTCTACAAGCGCCTCGACGCCGAGCTCAAGTCGAGCGGCAGAAGCCGCTGGCTCGATGAGGAAATGGCGGAGCTGCTGGATGCTCGCACCTACGAGGCGCCACCCGAGGAAGCTTGGCGCCGGCTCAAGCTCAGGGTCAAGAACCGCAAAGGGCTGGCGGTCCTGATCGAGCTGGCGGCCTGGCGCGACAGGGCCGCGCAGACGCAGGACGTGCCGCGCAACCGCATCCTGCGTGACGAGGCGCTCTACGACATCGCCAGCCACGCTCCGACCGACGTGGCGCAACTTTCGCAGCTGCGCTCCTTGAGCGAGGGTTTCGGGCGCTCGGCCCGCGCCAAGGAGATCGTGGAGGCGGTCAAGCAAGGACTGGCGCGCGACCCGAAAACGGTGCCGCAGTTGCGCGAGGGCACCGGCGTGCCGGCGGACAAGAGTGCCACGGTCGAGCTGTTGCGCGTGCTGCTCAAAGCGTGCGCCGCGCGCAACAAGGTGGCGCCCCGGCTGATCGCGGATGCCGACGACCTGGAGCGCCTGGTTGTCGAGGACAACCCCGACGTGCCGGCCCTCAAGGGTTGGCGCTATCAGCTGTTCGGCGCGGAGGCGCAACGCCTCAAGCGCGGAGAATTGGCCCTCAAGGTCGTCGACGGCGAGGTTGTCGCCGTCGCCATTGCGCCCGACGCGGCCAAGGCCGCAAACGGCTGAGCCCGCGAGGCGGATCGCCGGCGCCGGACCATCTTGACGCCCATCAAGAGGAAGCCCCTTGCTCTGTTACAGTCTGGCGCGCATCCGCGCATTCGAGTGCGAGCAAGATGATCGACAGGCGACACTTTCTTGCGGGCAGCGCCAGCTTGGCCGGGACCACGGCGATGCCCAAGACATCTCTTGCGAGCGCGGGCATGTCCTATGAGCAGGCGGTCGCCTCGACGTGGGCGCCCTTGCGAACCGAGGGCGGCGTGCAAGAGCTTGTCCGCTACGCGACGCTCGCCGCCAACAGCCACAACACGCAGCCGTGGACCTTCTCGATCGCTGAGCGCCACATTCGCATCGCCCCGGACTTTGCCCGCAGATGCCCCGCCGTCGATCCCGACGACCACCATCTGTTCGCCAGTCTGGGATGCGCCGTCGAGAACCTGGTCCACGCCGCAGCGGCAATCGGCCTTAAGGCGACGCCGGCCTTCGTTGCGGATGCAATAACTGTTGCGCTCGACCCAGCTCCGCCGGCGCCATCGCCGCTGCTGGATGCAATCCCTCGTCGCCAGAGCACGCGCGCGGCCTTCGACGGGAAACCTGTGGCCAACGAAAACCTGCGCCTCCTGGAGCGGGCGGGTACAGGCGAGGGTGTCTCTGTGATCATGATCACCGATCGCTCCAAGATATCCAACGTCGTCGACTACGTGGTCGAGGGCAACACGGCGCAGATGCGCGACAAGGTCTTCATGGACGAGCTCAAGAGCTGGATGCGCTTCAGCGAGCGGGATGCGGTGCAATCCATGGACGGGCTGTTCGCGCGCTCGTCCGGCAACCCCTCTCTGCCGGCCTGGCTCGCGCGCCTGCTATTGCCATTTGTGTTCACCGAGCGGGGTGAGAACGACAAGTATAGTGCCCACATCCAAAGCTCGGCAGGCATCGCCGTATTCGTGTCGGAGCGCGACGATAAGCTCCACTGGGTCGAGGCGGGACGCACATGCCAGCGCTTCGCCCTGCAGGCCACCGCGCTCGGACTGAAATATGCCTTCATCAATCAACCGGTCGAGGTGCCGGCGCTGCGCCAGCAGTTCGCGTCTCTCCTTGGCATCGGCGGCCGCAGGCCGGATTTGGTGGTGCGTTTTGGTGAAGGGCCGGAATTACCCAAATCCTTGCGGCGACCCGTCGCCCAGGTGATGGGCTAGCCGCATGCGGATCGCTGCGGCAGCTCTGCTCTATTTCGCCATCGTTTTTGGCGTGGGCTTCATCCTGGGACCGATCCGCGTGCTGTGGCTGGAGCCGCGCTTGGGACCGGTTCTTGCAACCGCTTGCGAGGCGCCGTTGCTTGTTGCCGCCATGATCGTTGCCGCCCGCTGGTCGCCGCGCCGCACGCGAATGGACAAGGATCTCGCCTCGCTTATGCTCATGGGCCTCGGCGCTCTGCTCCTACAGCAGATCGCGGATTTCGCCGTCGGCATCGGCCTGCGCGGACTTTCCGCGTCCGAGCAGCTTGCGCACTTCGCCACGCCACAAGGCCTCATCTATGCGGCCCTTCTGCTAGCGTTCGCGGCCATGCCCGCGCTTCTCAACCGCCGGGCCGCGGAGGGTACGCCACGCCCGATGGGCCTCTGACTGCCACTTTTGATATTTGCCAGGCCGTTCGTCCGACACATACACTCGCCCCACGAACATGCGGCTGGGAGGATGTCGATGAAGCCGAGCCTTCGACCCGGACTGTCCCTCGTCAAGCACCTGACTGTCGACGCGGACAGAACCATCGGTTTCATGGGAGAGGAAGGCCGGGTGTATGCCACGCCGATCCTCGTGCGCGATGTAGAGCACACCTGCCGCGACCTGTTGCTCGAGCATGCGGACGCAGGCGAGGATTCGGTCGGCATGGCGATTTCGCTCACCCACCTCGCCCCGACGCTGCTCGGCATGCAGGTCGAGATCACGGTCACCGTCGCTGCGGTTGAGGGACGCAAGGTAACCTTCGACGTCGCGGCCAAGGACGAGCTCGAGCCGATCAGCACGGGCACCCATACGCGCTTCGTCGTCGACGTGAAAAAGACCCACGAGCGCTTGAAGGCCAAGGCGGCGAGGCGTGCCGCCGCGTGAGCGGGGAGATCGCAGCATGAGCGCGTCAATAGTCCGCGACTCCAAGGTGTTCATGTTCGATCCCGCCGCCGAGACGATGCCGCGCGAGGCAATGGCGCACTTGCAGACGCGCAGGCTGAACGACACGCTGCAGCGCGTCTATGCGAGCGTGCCACACTACCGGCGCAAGTTCGATGCTGCGGGAGTAAAGCCCGGCGACCTGCAAACGCTCGCCGATATCGCGCGCTTTCCCTTCACTGCCAAGACCGACCTGCGCGACAACTACCCCTTCGGCATGTTCGCCGTGCCGCGCGCTGAGCTGCTGCGCGTGCATGCCTCCTCGGGCACCACCGGCAAGCCCACCGTCGTCGGCTACACCAAGGGCGACCTCGATCGCTGGTCCGACCTGATGGCGCGCTCGTTCGCCTGCGGCGGCACCGTCCCGGGAGACATCGTCCACAACGCCTATGGCTACGGGCTGTTCACCGGCGGGCTGGGCGCCCACTACGGCGCCGAGCGGCTGGGCTGCACCGTCGTGCCGTTGTCGGGCGGCGGCACCGAGCGGCAGGTGGCCCTGCTCACGGACTTCAAGGCCGACGTGCTGTGCGCAACGCCGTCCTACGCCCTCAACATCGCCGAGGTGGCGGCCGGCATGGGCATCGACCTGCGCCAGGCCCCTGTGCGCCTCGGCATCTTCGGCGCCGAGCCCTGGAGCGATGCCATGCGCCGCGACCTTGAAGCCCGGCTCGGCATCAAGGCCATCGACATCTACGGCTTGTCGGAGATCATGGGGCCCGGCGTCGCCAGCGAATGCCACGTCGCCCAGTTGGGCCTGCACGGCTGGGAGGACCATTTCCTGTTCGAGGTGATCGACCAGGAGACGCTGCAACCCCTGCCCCACGGCAAGGCGGGCGAGCTCGTCATCACCACGCTCACCAAGGAGGCGCTGCCGATGGTGCGCTATCGCACGCGCGACATCACCCGCCTCGACAGCAGCCCATGTGCCTGCGGGCGCACGCACGTGCGCATCATGCGGGTGACGGGGCGCAACGACGACATGCTCATCATCCGCGGCGTCAACGTATACCCATCGCAGGTTGAAGCCGTGCTGGTCGGTCTGCCGGGCATTGCCCCGCACTATCAGATCGTGCTGACGCGCGATGGGGCGCTCGACGCCATGACGGTGGAGGTCGAGGTTGCCCCGGGCGAGGCACTGGCCGAGGCCGACCGTCCCCGCAAGGCGGGCGAGATCGCCCACCACATCAAGTCGCTGGTCGGAGTGACCTGCACCGTCGATATCAAGCCGCCGGGGGAGATCCCGCGCTCCCAGGGCAAGGCCGTCCGCGTCAAGGACCTGCGCAAACAGCAGGCCTAGCGCAGCGCTGGCTCAAACCTTCATCTTCGGGTCGAGCCAGTCGCGCAGCGAGTCGCCGAACAGGTTGAAGCCGAACACCGCAAGCGAGATGGCGATGCCGGGGAAAATCGCCACCCAGGGCGCGCTCTCGGCATATTCCTGCGCGCCGCCCCTGAGCATCAGCCCCCAGGCGGCGACCGGCTCCTGCACGCCAAGCCCCAGGAACGACAGCGACGACTCGAGCAGGATAGCCTGGCCCACGGCCGCCGTCATCACCACGAGGTACGGCGCGAACACGTTGGGCACCATGTGCCGCAGCACGATGCGGGCGTGCCCGAAGCCTGCAGCACGGGCCGCGTCGATATAGGGCATCTCGCGGACCGCCAACGCGCTCGAGCGCACCACGCGGGCACAGCGCGGGATGAACGGTATGGTGATGGCGATAATGACGTTGATGGTGCCGGTGCCGAAGATCGACACCATGGCGAGCGCCAGGATGATCAGCGGGAAAGCCATCAGCACATCCATGATGCTCTGCAGGATCATATCGAAGCGACCGCCAAAATGCGCGCTCGCCACGCCCAGGATCAGTCCCACCGTCCCTCCCACGAACGCCGAGACGAATCCCACCAGCAGCGCGGTGCGCGCGCCGTAGACGATGCGGGCATAGAGGTCGCGGCCGAACTGGTCGGTGCCAAGCCAATAGTCCCTGCTCGGCGGCTCCAGCATGGCACCGAAATTGTTGCGCGTCGGGTCGTAGAAGGTGACCACTTCAGCAAAGGCCGCCATCAGGATCATCACGATGACGACCACGCCGCCCGCGGTACCGAGAGGGTTTTGCCGGCAGAACTGCCAAGCCACCGCCCACCACGATGGCCTGGACGGTCCCTGATCAAGGGCAGCAGGATGGGAGATAGTGGCCATAATCTCTCTTCCTAGCGGTTGTAGCGGATGCGCGGATCGAGCCAGCCATACAGGATGTCGATCGCCAGATTGGTGAGGGCGAAGATCCCGACCACCAGCATCACAAGGGCCTGGGTCATGTTGTAGTCGTAGTTGGAGACCGACTCGACGAACAGCTTGCCGAGGCCGTTGAGATTGAACACTTGCTCAGTGACCACTAGGCCGCCCATCAGGAAGGCGAACTCGATGCCGATGATGGTGACGACGGGCAGCAGGGCATTGCGCAACGCGTGGCGGCGCACCACCAGCCTCTGGTAGACGCCCTTGGCGCGCGCCGTGCGCACGTAATCCTCGCGTAGCACCTCGAGCATGGCCGAGCGGGTCATGCGGGTCGCAACGGCCGAATAACGATAGCCGGTAGCAAGCGCCGGCCAGATCAGCATGCTCAGGTTATGAATTGGATCGACCCAGAGCGGCACATAGGTGATGGGCGGCATCCAAGATACGCCGAACCACGACTTCGAGGTGATCAGGATGCCGAGAATGATAAGAATGCCGAGCCAGAAAGACGGCATGGCGACGCCGGCGATGGAGAACGCCCGCACGACATGGTCGATCCAGGTGTTCTGCTTCACGGCCGAGATCGTGCCGAGCGGAATGGCGATCACAATGGCCGTGAAGGTGGCCATGATCGCCACCTGCAGCGACAGCTGGAAGCGCAGGCCGATCTCATCGATGATCGGTCGCCCCGTCCACATCGAGTTGCCGAAATCCAGGAACGCCAACCCCTTCACGAACATCCAGAACTGCCAAATGACGGGTTGATCGGTCCCGATCTCGGCGCGGCAATTGCGCAGCACGGACGGATCGATGCTGCCGCCGCCGCTGGCGAGCCGCAGCACGCAGATGTCGCCTGGGATCAGGCGCATCAGCACGAAAACCAGAACTGCTGCCCCGAACAGCGTCGGGATCATCAGCAGCACGCGCTTGACGACATACGCAAACATGCTTCACGCCGGGGCTGTTGCGGGTCGGCCCGGTGCCAAGAAGCGCACACCGGGCCGAACCATTGAGCGAACTTGCGAGCGCCGGCCTACTTGTCGAGCCAGACCTGCGACAGGTCCTGGTTCAGGTAGTGGCTCGGCGTGATGGTCCAGCCTTTGAAGTAGGTTCGATGCGGGATGATGCGGTACCACCACAGCGTAATGGCGGTGGAGGCCAGGTCGTTCAGCACGCGCTTTTCGTAGGCCCGCATCAGCTTCCTCTGCTCGGCCACGTCGCCCGTCTGGTTCATGGCGTCGTGCAGCTTGATCAGCTCGTCGTCCTTGAAATTGGCGTAGTTGGACTCGGAGTCGGGCCGGAACGTGGAGACGTCGACCAGCGGGTTGACGACCGACTGGCAGTTGAACTCCAGCGCCACCTGGAATTTGCCCTCACGCAGGGATGCGTAGAACGGACCCGTCGCTTCCACTTTCTGATCGACGGTGATGCCGACCTGCTTCCATTGGTCGATCATCCACGTGCCTAGAATAGTATATGGCTGGTCGACACCGCGGTTGAGCAGCGTGAACTTGAGGTTCTCCTGCCCAGCTTCCTTCAGCAGCTTCTTGGCCTCCGCGCGCGACTTGTCGATATCGGGCCAGAAGCCGACAATCTGCTCCAGCTCGGCCTTCGTCGCCGCCAGCGGATGGCTGGGGAAGACTATGCCGCCAACCGCCTTGACGATCGCGATCTTTGATATGTCCTTCGACCCGCTCCAGCGGTCCAGCGCCAGCGAGACCGCCTTGCGCACGCGCACGTCGTCGAAGGGCTTCTGCGCTTGGTTGGAGGTGAGGTTCAGCACGCAGTTCCAGTCGCTCTCCTGGACCGTGATGTCCTTGCCGAGCGCGGCAACAAGATCGTCACGGCTCTTGGGCGGGAAGCCCCGGAACTCGACAGCGGCCTGGTCGCCGCGGATCGCCTGCACGCGCAGCGTCTGCGTCTTGGCGAAGATCGCCTCGAAGCCGTCGATGTAGGGCTTGCCCTTGTGATAGTAGTTGGGGTTGCGCTTGCCCTTGACGAAGGCGCCAGCCTGCCGTTCCTCGAAGATGAAGGGGCCGGAGCCGAGCACGTTCTTCTCATACCAGTGCTGGTCCGCGTCCAGCTTGGCCTTTGCGTAGACGAAGTTGTAGGGTGTGGCGAGCGCCGGGATGAACGCCCCGGACGGGTGCTTGAGCTTGAACACCACGGTATCGGCGTCCGGGCTGGTCACGCTCTCGACCATGCTGAATTGGGCGTTACGGGCGCTAGACACCCCCTTGGGCGGGAAGATGATGCGCTGGAAGGTCGCGAGCACGTCCGCGGCGGTCAGAGCCGTGCCGTCGTGGAATTTCACGTCCTTGCGGATCTTGAACGTGTAGGTCTTGCCGTCGTCGGTGGGCTGAGGCATCTCGGTGCAAACGTCGCACACGTACTTGCCCGAGTTCGGGTTCTCCGGCTCCACCCGGATCAGCGTGCTGTAGAAGGGTGCAATCGGGTGGATCAGGGCGAAGGTGGTTTCGCGGTGCCCATCGAAGCTCGGTGGCTCGTCGGGCACGACGAACTTGAGTATCCCACCCCGTTTTGGGGTATCCGCGCTGGCGATTTGTATCGCTGCGGGAACCGCCAGGAGTCCGGCCGCGAGCGCAAGAATGGATTTCCAACCCAAAGATGGCATTTGCAGTCCTCCCACGTGCTTTTTTTCGTTCACCGGCGGACCCGGTGCGTATTGGACAAGAGCAGCATCTTCCATATCGGCGCCGATTTCAAACCTTTCGCTCGGAATGGTGGTAAAAATCCCGAGTGCAGGACCGGATTTGGCCGATGTAACGCGATTGTGCGAGCGCGAAGGCCACGATGTCGATGGGTGACCGATGCAATCACGAAAGATACTGAAGCAGGTGCTCTCGCGGCCGGGGCTCGTCACTGCGCCGGGCGTCTACGACATGATCTCGGCAAGAATCGCCGATCGCCTGGGCTTCGACGTCCTCTACATGACGGGATACGGCGTCTCGGCGTCGCTTGGGCTGCCCGACGCTGGGCTTGTCAGCTTCACCGAGATGGTGGAGCGCGTTGCGCAAATCTGCCTGGGGACGACGACACCTGTGGTCTGCGACGCCGATACGGGTTTCGGCGGCTTGCTCAACGTCGAGCGAACGGTCCGGGGCTACGAGGCAGCCGGCGCAGCAGCGCTCCAGCTCGAGGACCAGGTATTTCCCAAGCGCTGCGGCCACACCCCCGGCCGCCGTGTGATCCCCCTCGAGGACATGGTGCGCAAGATCAAGGTCGCGGTGGCAAGCCGCGCTTCGCCGGATTTTCTGGTGGTGGCGCGCACCGATGCCCGCACCACCCACGGTCTCGACGAGGCGCTGCGCCGCGGCGAAGCTTACGCCAAGGCGGGCGCCGACATCCTGTTCATCGAAAGCCCCGAGAGCGAGGAGGAGATGGCCCGCATCGGCCGGCATTTCGATGTGCCGCTGCTCGCCAACATGGCGGACGGCGGGCGCACGCCGATACTGTCCCGCGAGCGGCTGCAAGAGCTCGGCTACAAGATGGCGATCTTCCCCGCCACCGGCTTTCTTGCCACCGCCAAAGCCCTCGAGCGCGTTTACGGCGTGCTGGCCAAGAAGGGCTCGAGCGCCACGATCCAGAACGAGCTCTACTCATTCGACAAATTCTGCCGCCTGGTCGGCTTCGAGCATGTGTGGGATTTCGAAAAACGGTGGCCCGAGACGTGATGATGTGAGCCCCACCCAGCCCGCTCACGCGGTCGCGGCCTGCCGTTGCTCGTCGTAGTGCTTGGCTGCATCGATTATTCCGTCGATCAAGGCGGTGCGTGAGGGCCGCGCTCTGGCCGCGCTTCCCGACAGCACCAAGCCGGACGCCCGGGCCACCGATTTCAGGTCTTCCACGGCCTTGAGCTGCTCCAGCTTGCCCCGCAAGGCGCCCTCGCCATGCAGTCTCAGGATGTTGACCGCGTGGAGCTCCGCGGCAGCGAGCGCTCTGCGGCGCAAGGGCGGCCTCGCTCGATTGGGGAGAGTGGAGAGATCCTGACCGATGGCCTGCGCCAATTTTTGTGCGAACGCAGGGTTCTGCCCGACCTCGCTCGCGACGACATCGAACAACCGCCGCAGAGTCTCATGCAAGGGAGTGCCACTCATTCCGCTGCCACCGCGACCGGCTTGTTGATGACATCGAGCACGCAGTCGGCAAGCTGATTGACGTGCTGGGCCGCAGAGCCGAACTTGGAGGCAAAGGTGCCCGGCGCATCTCGGTAGTCGAGCGCGGTAGCCAGCGGCTGGGTTGCCGGAATGTGAATGCCGAGCGAGGGATACCTGCCGCTCACGGCTGCCACTATGCCTTGAGCGCGGCTGTCTTGGCCCGATACCCGATTGGGCACCGTGAAGACCCTTGGCGTGCCGATCTGCCTGAGCCGCTGCGCCAGCCAGCCGACGTTGTCCTCAGCCGTTCTGTCGGGAATGAAGGGGACAAGCACGACGTCGGCCACACGCAGGGCACCCCATACCAGCTGAGACAGCCCGGGGGCGCAATCGATGATGACCTGGTCGTAGCTGCCTTCGGCAGAGCGGATGATCTTGCCCATCCGATCCTGCATGTTGTCGAACACATCGCTGATCTTGTGGAAGCCGGCCTGCTGCGCGATCAGCAGGAGCGCCTCCTTGTCGTCCAGGTCGTGGGCGCTCGGTACGATGTCGAGGACGGGTGCCTTGCCATCGGCAAGCGTTACATCGCCGATGCCTTTCGATATGTAGTCTTCGCAGCTGATCGGTGCATCGGTGACCATTTCGCTGAGCAGGCTGGAAGTCGTGCGCTTTTCCTCACGCGCCGCCCGCCAGCGCTGATGGCCCATCATGATGATCGATGTGGAAGCCTGCGCGTCGAGATCGATGAGCAGGACTTTCTGGCGCCGTGCAACGGAAAGACCGTACGCCAGCATCATGGTGAGGGTGGTCTTACCAACACCGCCGCGGCGATTGGAAACGGCAAGAAACTTGGTCACGAGAGGGCTCCCAACGCAAAACAACCCGATCGCCGCCCTCTTGCGATCGGGAACTTGCCGCACCCGCAAGATAACAACCTAATGAGAATAATGGCCAAAACTCGGCCTTCTACACGGTTCCAAGGTTGTAGCACCAAGAGCTTTGCCGTACCTGCACCGTTCCTCAGTTTCGGTTCTGTGTGAGCTGGCGGCCAGACTACATTGGCGGCTGCTCCCTTTGAGAGCAGCGATTGCCGGCGCAAGGAGATGACATGTCCATGACTGCAGGCCCCGGAAAGTCACCCGACACCACGCAGCGCTTCCGCCCCTCCGGCATCGACTTTGCCTCCTTCCGGCCGCGGCACTTCCAATGGCAGCTCGACGGCAAGGTCGCCACGGTCACGCTCAACCGGCCCGAGCGCAAGAACCCGCTGACCTTGGAATCCTACGCCGAGCTGCGCGACACCTTCCGCGACCTCGTCTACGCCGAAGCCGTCAAGAGCGTGGTGATCACGGGCGCCGGCGGCAACTTCTGCTCGGGCGGCGACGTGCACGAGATCATCGGCCCGCTGGTGGAGATGCAGAGGAAGGGCGACATGGCGGGGCTCCTGGCCTTCACCCGCATGACCGGTGACCTGGTGAAAGCGATGCGCGCCTGCCCGCAGCCGATCGTGGCGGCAATCGACGGCATCTGCGCCGGTGCCGGCGCTATCCTGGCCATGGCGTCCGACCTGCGCCTCGGCACGGCGCGAGCCAAGACCGCGTTCCTGTTCGTGCGCGTCGGGCTCGCCGGCGCCGACATGGGCGCCTGCAACATGCTGCCCCGCATCATCGGCGCTGGGCGCGCGGCCGAGTTGCTCTATACGGGACGGGCCATGGACGGCACCGAGGCGGAGCGGTGTGGCTTCTTCAACAGGCTCTGCGAGCCCGATGCCGCGCTCGGCGAAGCGCAGGCCATGGCCAAGGCGCTGGCCGATGGACCCACCTTCGCGCACGCCATCACCAAGCGCTGCATCCACCAGGAATGGAGCATGGGCGTGGACGAGGCCATCGAGGCCGAGGCGCAGGCGCAGGCCATCTGTATGCAGACCAAGGACTACGCGCGCGCCTACGAGGCGTTCGTGGCCAAGCAGAAGCCCGCGTTCCAGGGCGATTGATTGATGCAGGTGAGATCCGCCGATCCCGCTGAGATCCATCGTCTAGCGCGGTTGTGGCACGAGGTCTGGCACGAGTTCCATGCGCCGATGATGCCGCCGGAGCTGGCCCGGCTGCGCACGCTCGAAAGCTTTCGCGAGCGGCTGCAGGCCGCACTCCCGGACATCTATGTTGCCGGCCCGCTCGGCGCCCCCGTCGGCTTCTGCGTCCTCAAGGGTGACGAGCTGTATCAGCTGTTCGTGTCGCCCGAGGCACGCGGCTCTGGCGCCGCCGCGGCGCTCATCGCCGACGCGGAGACACGGCTTGCGGAGCGTGGCGTTGAGACGGCGTGGCTCGCGTGCGCGGTCGGCAACGTGCGCGCCGCGCGCTTCTACGAGAAGGGCGGCTGGCGCCTTGCCGGCGCGATCGTCAATCCCACGGAAACGTCGAGCGGCCCGTTCCCGCTGGAAGTGTGGCGCTACGAGAAGCAGCTCACACGCTCGACGTGAGCGACCGCCTATCCCTGCGTGGTCTGCCACAGCGCCGTTGCCGCCAGCGCCTGGGCGCCGCCCCACAGCGCCCAGCGGCCCCAGCGGTTGTGCCAGGCCTGCGCGGCGGCAAGGCGCTCCACCGTCTCATCGTCGAGGCGAAAGCCGCCGCGGGCCATGTCGGCCAAAGCCAGCGCGGTGCCCTCGGCGCGCTCCAGCAGCTGCGGCACCTGCGCCGCGATCCTGCCGAACAGCTCGGCACTTGCGCCCGCCTCGCGCAGGCGCCACGCAACGCCGCGGTTGGTCTCCACCCCACTCCTTGGCGATGGGCTCGTCGACGGTCTAGATGTTGAACTGCCGTCTATCGACCCGCCATCGCCGAAAGCTGATTCTCAATGCAGCTTCACCACCGGCTCGGTGCGGCGTGAGATGAGTCGCGCGACGGTATCGAGCGCGACTTTGGTCGGCCCGTGCAGCGCCAGCTGGTGCATCTTGTAGAGCGACTTGTACATAATCCCGGCGAACAGGCCCTCGATGAACAGGTTGCCGCCAATGAGCTTGCCCATCAAATTGCCGACCGTGGAGTATTCGCCAAGCGACACCAGCGAGCCGAAGTCGCGATAGCGCCACTCCCTGACCGACATGCCGGCAATGCGCCGTGGCAGCTCTCTCGCCAGGTGCGAGGCCTGCTGGTGCGCCGCCTGCCCACGCGGCGGCACCGTGCCCGGATGCCCCGGCCAGGGACACGCGGAGCAGTCGCCAAAGGCGAAGATGGCATCATCGCGCGTGGTCTGCAGCGTCTGTCGCACCACCAGCTGATTGATCGGGTTGGTTTCCAAGCCGGCGATATCCTTGAGCAGGTCCGGCGCCTTGATGCCAGCGGCCCACACGACGAGCTCTGCGGGTATCGACAGGCCGCTCTCAAGCGAGACGCCGTTCGCCGTGACTTCCATGACACGCGCGCGGGTGTGGATGCGCACGTTCAGCCCCTCGAGCAGCTTGGCGGCAGCTTCCGAAAGCCGCTCGGGAAGCGCGGGCAGGATGCGCGGGGCCGCCTCGATCAGGTGGATCTTGATGTCCTTGTCGGGGTCGATGCGGTCGAGGCCGAAGGCAACGAGCTGGCGCGTTGTCTTGTGCAGCTCGGCCGCCAGCTCGGTCCCTGTCGCACCAGCACCGATGATCGCCACCTGCAGCTGCTCGGGGCGCAGCGGCTCGGTCTGCGAATGGGCGCGGATGCAGGCGTTGATCAGGCGGCCGTGGAAGCGCTTGGCCTCGTCGGCCGTTTCCAGCGCGATCGCGTGCGCTTTCACGCCCCGGGTGCCGAAGTCGTTGGTGAGGCTGCCGATGGCGATCACCAGCGTGTCGTATCCGAACTCGCGCGCCGGCGTCACCTCGCGGCCCTCGCTGTCGATGTAGGGCGCCACACGCACCATGCGCCGTCCGCGGTCGATGCCGATCAGCGCACCCAAGCGAAAGGTGAAGCCGTGCCAATAGGCCTGTGCCAGGTAATCGAGCTCGTGCGTGCCCAAGTCCATGCTGCCGGCGGCGATCTCGTGCAGCAGCGGCTTCCACAGGTGCGTGCGACGCCGGTCGATCAGCGTGACGTGGGCCTTGCCGCGCTTGCCCAGCCTGTCGCCGAGCCGGGTTACCAGCTCGAGCCCGCCGGCGCCGCCGCCGACCACAACGATCCGGTGCGGGTTGTCCGTCACGCGCGGCGCGCCGCAGCACTTGTCCTCGCAATCCGCGAGGCGGTTGGCATGCTGGCATCGTCGGCTTTGGTGCGCATCACAGACGTGCAGTGCATGGTCGCCCCCTGACCACATCTTTCGAAGCATTGAGGCCAGAGCCGTCGGCAGCGGTCAAGAGACTACGACCCGATCGAGCACCATCCGTGGGCGTGCCGTTATTCCGCCCCCAGGCCGTGCCAGCGTCGTCGCGCACTCGATGCAACAAGGGGAAACGGCCATGTACGCACGCGTAACGTCGTTCGAGGTGGATCCTTCGCGGCTCGGCGAGCTGCCGGCGAAGCTCAAGGAGATGCAGCCTGCGGCCAAGGCCCTGCCGGGTGTAGTCGACATCTACGTGGCCTGGCGCGCCGACGGACAAGGTGCGGTCACCGCCATCTATGCAAGCAAGGCGGACGCAGACTCCTCCGTCGCCAAAATTCAGGCCCTTTGGGGTGCGCTCGCAGGCCTGTTGAAGGCTGCCCCCGACACCCAGGCCTACGACACGGTGGAGCACCTGGTCGGCTGACGCAAGCGCGGCGGCCGGCGCCCGCCTTAAGCGGCGCTTGCCGCGCCAGCGCCGCCTTCGCGGTCCTGGCTGCTGAAGAACAGCTGCTCGAGCTCGTCGGCGGGTCGCGGCCGGCTGAACAGGAAGCCCTGCATCTCGGTGCAGCCCTCAGAGCGCACGGAATCGAGCTGCTCGCTCGTCTCCACGCCCTCGGCCGTCGTTTCCATGCCGAGTCCCTTCGCCAGCGCCGCCACCGCCCGCACGATGTTGACCGAGCCGATGCTGTCGGCGATGTCCCGTATGAACGACCGGTCGATCTTGATGCGATCGAAGGGGAAGCTCTGCAGATAGGCAAGCGACGAATAGCCGGTGCCGAAGTCGTCCATGGCGATGCGCACGCCGAGCTCGCGCAGGCGGTAGAGCGTGGCGAACGTGGCTTCGCTGTCCTCCAGCAATGCCGTCTCGGTGATCTCGAGCTCCAGCCGGTCCGCGGCGAGCCCGGAGGCCGCCAGCGCCCCGACCACGATCTGCACCAGGCCGGAATTCTTGAACTGGGCCGGTGAAAGGTTGACCGAGATGCGCATGTGCCCCGGCCATTTGGCGGCAGTGGCACAGGCCTCCCTGATCACCCATTCGCCGAGCGGCACGATGAAGCCGATCTCCTCCGCCAGGCCTATGAACTGGCCAGGCGCGATCATCCCCTTCTCGGGATGCTGCCAGCGCACGAGGGCCTCGAAACCGCTGATCTTGTTGTTCTCCAGATTGACGACGGGCTGATAGTGCAGCTCGAATTGCCCGGCCGTCAGGGCCTTGCGCAGGTCCAGCTCCATGACGCGCCGCTGCTGCATCTGCGCGTCCATCTCGGCCTCGAAGAAGCGGTAGGTGCCGCGCCCGTCGCCCTTGGCGCGATAGAGCGCAAGGTCGGCATTGCGCATCAATTGATCGGACGTCAGCCCATCCGCAGGACCGATGGCAATGCCGACGCTGGTGCCGATCAGCACCTGGCGCCCGTCGATCTCGTAAGGAGCGCCCACCGACTGGATGACGCGTTGCGCCAGCGCCGTGGCATCCGCCGGCTGGCCTATCGCAACTTGCAGGATCGCAAACTCGTCGCCGCCCATGCGGGCGATCGTGTCCGTGTCACGCACCAGAGCGCGCAAGCGACACGCGGCATCCTTGAGCAGCTTGTCGCCAGCCGGGTGCCCCAGGGTATCGTTGACGTTCTTGAAATGGTCGAGGTCGAGCAGGTGCACGGCAACCATCTCGCCGCGCCTGACCCGCGAGAGCGCCTGCTCGAGCTGCTCGTTGAGCAGCACGCGGTTGGCGAGGCCGGTCAAGGCATCGTGCAGCGCCATGTGCGCGATCTTGGCCTCCGAGCGGCGCCGCTCAGTGATATCCATATAAGTGGCAATGAAGCCGCCGCTATCGAGCGGTGCACTGCGGACGTCCAGCACTGTGCCGTCCGGACGCACGCGCTCGTGCTCTTGCCCCTGCGGCGACGACCTGACGATGGCCATGCGGTTGGCGACGTGCTCTTCGACCTCGCCGGGACCGTACTCGCCGCGCTGCGCGTTGTAGCGGAACAGGTCCTCGATCGAGGGAGGACCGTTGGCAAACAGCGAGTCGGGAAGGTCCAGCAGCTGCTTGGCCTTTTCGTTGCAGAACACGATGCGCAGGTCGCGATCGAGGAAGGACAATCCGCCCGGAAAGTTGTCGATGATCGTCTGCAATCTCGACGTGCGCTCGCTCAGCAGCTTGTTGTTCTGCTCGAGCTTTGCGTGCAGTTTCTGGCGCTCGGTGATGTCCTCGTGCGTGATCACCCAGCCGCCGCTCGCCGCCTCCTGTCGCCGCACATGGATGATGCGCCCGTCGATCAGCTCGTGAATGTCGCTCGACCTCTTGTTGAATTCCCTCGCCAGATCATCCACGAAATGCGCCGGGTCGGTCTTGTTGTGGCATCCGTTGGCCAGGCGATGCTGCAAGATCTCGCGCATGGTTGTACCGGGCTTGCTCTGCTCGGGTGTCAGCCGGTACATCTCGATGTAGCGCTGGTTGCAGACCACCAACCGCTGGTCGGCGTCGAACATGACCAGCCCATGCGTCATGTTGTTCAAGGCCGCATCCAGCTGGTCGTTCTGCTGCTTGAGGCGCCACTTGAGGCTTTCGCGCTCGGTGACATCCTCGTGGGTGGTCACCCAGCCACCGTCGCGCATCGGCGTGTGGCAGATGGCGATGTCGCGTCCGTCGCTCAAGCGTTGGATCTTGGTCGAGGCCTCTCCGAGGGCGGCGAGCCGCTCCTTGATGTACTCCTCCGGGCTTGCCCCCGCATAAAGGCCTTTGCCGATTCTGGCCTCCAGGATTTGGCGCAGCGTGGCGCCGGGCTTCACCTGGTCCTGGCTTAGGCCATAGATCTCTGCGAAGCGCCGATTGGCGATCACCACCTGCTGCTGGGAGTCATACAGGCACAGACCTTGCGCCATGTTCTCGAGCGCCGCGTCGAGCCGCAGGTTCCAGGCTTGCAGCTCCTCTTCGCGCTGCCGCAGCAGCTCGTTCTGCCTTTCAAGGCGCGCGCTCAGCTTTTCCCT
The DNA here is from genome assembly GCA_963832445.1 of uncultured Alphaproteobacteria bacterium. Taxonomy (GTDB): domain Bacteria; phylum Pseudomonadota; class Alphaproteobacteria; order Rhizobiales; family Hyphomicrobiaceae; genus AWTP1-13. Next base: position 292,309 of record CAWHUM010000026.1, on the reverse strand, counting down.
TTCGGTGACATCCTCGTGCGTGCTGACCAATCCGCCATCGGGCATGGGCCGGCGCAACACGGAGATGCAGCGCCCGTCGGCAAGGCGCACGATCTCGGAGACTTCCTTGCTGAAGCTGGCGACCCCTGTGCTCACGAACGCCTTGGCGTCCATGTTCTTGTAGAGGCCCTTCTCGGCGCGCGCCTCCAGGATTTGGCGCAGCGTGGTACCTGGCTTGATCTCCTCGGGAGTGAGGCCATAGAGGTCGGCGTAGCGGTCGTTGGAGATCAACACGCGCTGGTCGGCATCGAACAGACACAAGCCTTGCGACATGTAGCGTGTGGCGGCGTCGAAGCGTGTGTTCTGCGCCTTCAGCTCCTCCTCGCGCTGTTGCAGCAGTTCGTTCTGCCTGGCCAGCTGCGCTGTGAGGTTCTCGCGATCTGTAATGTCCTGGTGCGTGCTGACCCACCCGCCGTCGCCGGTCGGCCGGAGCGACACGCTGATGATGCGGCCATTGCCAAGCCTGCTGGTCAGGTGGCTTTCTCGTCCTCGTGCCACGCGCTCGCGCATCGTCCTCACCACATCCTCGGGTGTGAGGCCGACGTAGGAACCGTTGCCGACGCGAAGCTCGGCCACTCGATGCAGCGTGGTGCCGGGCTTCACCTGATCGGGCGTGAGACCGTACATCTCGGCGAAGCGATCGTTGGCGATGACGATCCGCTCTTGGGCGTCGAACATCGCCAGGCCCTGGAACATGTTTTCGAGAGCCGCATCGAAGACAAGGTTCTGCGACTTCAACGTCGCTTCGCGCTCCTTGAGAAGGGCGTTGGCAAGCTCGAGCTCGCGGAACGAGCGGTCGACCACCCTGAGCGGCAGTACGGCAAACGCCCAGTAGGCTGCGAGACCGAGAAGCAACGAGCACAGCGCAATGAGCGATACCTCGGCGAACAAGGGACGCAGACTGGCAGACACCTCGGCGCTGCCGACAGGCTTGCCATCGGCGAAGATCGGCGCACTGCGGGCAAACGTCGGCCACGCGAGCGTCGCGCCCTTCTCGATGACGGCCTCCCCGTTGGCATCCAAAATCCGTTGCAGCATGGGTGCTGCGGTGGGCGTCCGGATCTCGCCGATCGGCGGAAGCTGACCGCTGTCGGCGAGCCACGGCGCATTCTTGGGCATGTCGATGTAGTGCGCAGCCTGCTTCGCGGTCAGCTCGGCCTTGTAGGAGAGCGCTTCGGCCTCCTTAAGGTAGCCGATGATGCAGTAGCCGAGCGGGGCAGAGACGACGGCGGTAAGGGCGATGATGGCCCCGAGCACCCTCACCATCTTGCGCGGTGACCGGGGCTGATTGACCTGGCCAGTACGCACGCCGGGTGCCTCGGCCATGCGCCGTGCGCCAGGTTGCCCTGCGTCCCCGGCGCCCGAGCCGCGCTCCCTCAGAGCAGCACGAATTTCGTGAACAACGCCACGCATCACACACTTCTCCCGAGACTGGGAGAAAGAAATAAAGCGGTGAGCCTAATAATCCCTTCTTTCTTCTGCAGGCAGACGAAAAATGTGTGCGCATCACACGCATTCGTGGATAACAATTCTTGAACATGTATTGGCGGAGAGCAGTCGCTTACTGTTCGGCAACGCTTGGCAAGGAGAACCCGGGATGAACCGCAAGAAGCTCGACACGCTGCGCGCGAGATATTCCGCCGGCTCCCCGAGCGCCTCCTACCACCCGGAGTTCAAACGGGCGGTCGAGACGATCTTCGCGGGAACCAACCGGCGCCCGAAGCCCTACGAGGGCGTATCGACGTTCCTTGGCGCCCCACTCCGCCAAAATGCCCCCGACCAGCCGGACTTCGGGGGCCTCGATGTGGCCCTGGTCGGTGTGCCCATGGACCTGGGCGTCACCAACCGGCCGGGCGCACGCTTCGGGCCAAGGGCGGTGCGGGCGGTGGAGCGCATCGGCCCCTACCATCATGTGCATCGCTTCCTCCCGCTGTCGGCGGTGAAGGCAGCCGATGTCGGCGACATACCGTTTCGCAGCCGCTATAGCCTTGCAGACAGCGTCGAGGACATTGAAGCATTCTTTACCAAGATTGCAGCTGCCGGTGTCGCCCCGGTCGCCGTCGGAGGCGATCACTCCGTCACCTATCCCATTTTGAAGGCCCTGGGCGCCAATAGGCCGGTGGGGCTGGTGCATATCGACGCGCACTGCGACACGGGCGGGCCCTTCGAGGGGGCCAAGTTCCACCACGGCGGACCGTTCCGGCAGGCTGTGCTGGCGGGCGTGCTGGACCCGGAGCGGACCATCCAGATCGGCGTCCGCGGCGGCGCGGAGTACCTGTGGGAGTTCTCCTACGCCAGCGGCATGACCGTGCTGCACGCGGAGGAGTTTGCCGAGCTGGGGGTCGCCAAGACCGTCAAGAAAATCCGGCAGGTGGTCGGGGCTGGCCCGGCCTACATTTCCTTCGACGTCGACAGCCTCGATCCGGCCTTTGCGCCCGGTACCGGCACGCCCGAGGCCGGGGGCTTGAGCACGCGGGAGGCAATGGAATTGGTGCGCAGTTGTGCCGGCCTCGACATCGTCGGCGGCGACGTGGTCGAGGTGGCGCCGCAGTACGACGCGACCACCAACACCGCCCAGGCAGCGGCACAAATGCTGTTCGAGATCCTGGCGGTGGTGGCGTTGGCGCGGCAACGGCGTGCCGTGTAGTCTGCCCTTCGCCCCAGTGGGCCCATGGAACGACAAGCCCAGCAGCCGCGAGCAGCACACCCATGTCCAACATCAATTCGGGTCCATTCACCACCCGGCCCGAGATCGACGGCACCTTCGGCGTGGTGGCCTCCACGCACTGGATCGGCACGGCCGTGGGGATGGGCATCCTCGAGCGCGGCGGCAATGCCTTCGACGCAGGCGTAGCGACGGCTTTCACCCTGCAGGTGGTGGAGCCGCATTTGTGCGGACCCGGCGGCGACGTGCCGGTGATGATCTGCAAGGCCGGCAGCACGTCTCCCAAGGTCATCTGCGGGCAGGGGCCGGCACCGGCCGGCGCCACCATCGCCCACTACCGCGGCCATCTCGGCCTCGACATCGTGCCGGGCACCGGCCTGCTGCCGGCCTGCATTCCGGGCACGTTCGAGACCTTCATGATGGTGCTGCGCGACTACGGCACGCTCAGGCTGCGCGACGTGCTGGAGCCGGCGATCGGCTACGCCGAGAACGGGCACCCTCTCGTTGAGCGCGCGTGCGCCACCATCGCCACGGTGGCGGACCTCTATCGCGAGCACTGGCCGACCTCGGCGGCGGTCTATTTGCCCAACGGCAAGGTGCCGGCGCCCGGCACGCTGTTCACGAACACGCGCCACGCCGAGACCTACAGGCGTATCCTGAAGGAGGCAGAGTCCGGCGGCGGCGGGCGTGAGGCCGAGATCGAGCGGGCGCGGCGCGCCTGGAGCCAGGGCTTCGTGGCCGAGGCCATCGACCGCTTCTGCCGCACCAACGAGGTGATGGACGTCAGCGGACGGCGCCACCGGGGCGTGCTCACCGCGCAGGACATGGCGACGTGGCTGCCCACGGTGGAAGAGCCGGTGCACTTCGATTACGGCAGCTATCGCGTGTTGAAGCCGCACGCCTGGACGCAGGGTCCCGTGCTGCTGCAGATGCTGGCGCTGCTCAAGGGTTTCGGCCTCGACCGCATGGCGCCGACCGACCCCGAGTTCGTCCACATCTGGATCGAGTGCGCCAAGCTCGCCTATGCCGACCGCGAAGCCTTCTATGGCGATCCCAAGTTCGTCGACGTGCCGATGCAGACGCTGCTGTCGGAGGCCTACAACGCCGAGCGGCGCAAGCTCGTCGGCGACACCGCGTCGCTGGAGCAGCGCCCTGGCAGGATCGAGGGCTACGGCGGCCGCGTCATCGTCAAGGGCGCGCGCGCACTCGGCGCCGGCGCCGGGGAGCCGACCTTTTCGCCCATCGACACCGGTCATGGGGCAGATGAGCGGGTCGATGCCAAGGGGCGCGTGCAGGGCGATACCGTGCACATCGACATCATCGACAAGGCCGGCAACATGTTCACTGCCACACCTTCGGGCGGCTGGCTGCAGTCCTCGCCGGTGATCCCAGAGCTCGGCTGGCCGCTCGGCACGCGCGGGCAGATGTTCTGGCTGGAGGAGGGGCTGCCGGCGTCGCTGGCGCCAGGAAAGCGCCCGCGCTCGACCTTGTCGGTCGGCATGGCACTCAGGGACGGCAAGCCGTACATGAGCTGGGGCACGCCCGGCGGCGACCAGCAGGACCAGTGGAGCTGCCAGCTGTTCCTGCGCCACGCCAGTCTGCGAGGCTCGGCGCCGAAGATGAACCTGCAAGAGGCGATCGACGCGCCGGCCTGGCACATCGAGCATTTCCCTCTCTCGTTCTGGCCGCGCACGGCTCGCCCCGGCGTGGTCGTGGCGGAGGGGCGCCTGCCACCCGCGACCGTCGCCGAGTTGCAGAAGCGCGGGCACAAGGTGGAAGTCGGCCCCGACTGGTCTGAGGGACGCCTGACGGCGGCAGCCCAGGAAGGCCCGCGCCGCAAGGCGGCGGCGAACCCGCGCGGCATGCAGGGTTACGCCGCGGGTCGTTAGGTTGCGGAGCGGTCGCTAGAGGCTCGTGGGATCGACAGGCTTCCTTGCTCCATGCCGGACATGCAGAACCACGTCGCCTGAAACACTGTAGAAAGTGAGATAGGGATACCTGCCAAGTGGCATAACACGCACCTGCGGTCTTTGCTCGAGCGCCCGGCCAGCGCCGGGAAACTCCGCGAGCAACGTCACTGTGCGCCGAATGCGCTGCTCGAGGGCACGTGCGCCAGTCGGGCTGCGACTGCTCAAATAGCTGGCGATGTTGATCAGATCAGAAACGGCGCGGGGACTAGGACTATATGTAACCCTCACGAGCGGAAGCGTGCGAACGCCGCCTCGACCTCGGCATCAGTTGCTCGCTCGCCGCGCCCAAGCTGCGCCAATGCCTCGTCAACGGCAGCGAGGTCATCCGGCGATGGGGGGTAGGGATCGGCGCCAAGCCTGTCGAGCGCCAACAGTAGCTCGGCGGCATCGTCCTGCCGCTCGGCTGTCCAATCACGCACCACTTCGAGGGCTCTTTCCATGAGCTTGGTCATGACTTCAAACTAGCAGGTTGCTCGCCGCTTGTCTCTCCACGCCGGACTCGGGTGGGGCGGCAGCTAGCTGGATGGCGTCGCATTCTCTTGCCCCCTATCCGCCATCTACCTGCAAACGCATCTTGCCTGACCAGGCGGCACGGCCCAATGTTCCGGCCGACTGGGGATGGAACACAGGAGGCCGACGATGACCTTCTCCATCATCGCTCGCGACGAGGAAACCGGGCGCATCGGCGCCGCCGTGGCGAGCAAGTTTCTGGCAGTCGGCGCGCGCAACATGTTTATCAGGACGGGCGTCGGCGCCGTCGTCAGCCAGGCGCTCTTCAACCCCTACTATGGCCCGCGCGGACTGGCGCTGCTGGCGGCGGGTGCCTCGGCCGCAGATGCCGTGCGTCTGCTGACAGCCGCCGACGAGGGACGCAATCTGCGCCAGGTGCACGTGATGGATCGGCACGGGCAGCTTGCTGCCCATACCGGCAGCGCTTGCACCACCTGGTGCGGTCATCTCTGCAAGCCGAGCTTCTCCGTCGCGGGCAACACGCTGGTTGGCAGCGACGTGCTCCAGGCCGTTGCGGCGGCCTATGAGGCCAGCGGCGAGTTGCCGTTTGCACGCCGGTTGATCGCCGCCATGCAGGCTGGCGAGGCCGCCGGTGGCGACGCGCGCGGGCGCCAGTCGGCCGCGCTCGTCGTGCATGACCTGGAGGATTACTCGCTGCTCGACTTGCGCACCGACGACCACCCCGACCCGCTCGCCGAGATCGCTCGGCTGGAGGAGATCGCCCGCCGGTCATGGGTCCACTTCCGCCGCGTCCTGCCGAGCGCCGGCAATCCTAGCGGCGTGCTGGATAGCGCCGAGATCCAAGCCGAGATCGCGGCCTCGATCGCCGAGGGCTACGAATAAGGCCAGGGGGTCGCGGGCGACCATGCGCCGCAAGCGGCGTCGAGCCAAACGCGCGAGACTGGGTCCATGACGCTCCAACAGGTCGTCGTCCAACCTTCCGGTACTCATGCCGCGCGTCGCACAGACCCCGTCCGCGTGTGGCTTTTTGCCGTGGCTGCCCTCGTGTTTGCCCTCGTGAGCGTTGGCGGGGCCACCCGCCTCACGGGCTCGGGGCTCTCCATCACCGAGTGGCAGCCGATCATGGGGATAGTGCCGCCGCTCTCCGACGCGGCGTGGCACGAGGCGTTTGAGAAATACAGGCAGATCCCCCAGTACCAGCACATCAATCGGGGCATGAGCCTGGAGGCCTTCAAGCGCATCTTCTGGTGGGAGTGGACGCATCGCTTTCTCGCGCGCCTGGTCGGGGTGATCTTTTTCGTGCCATTCCTGCTCTTCCTGGCGACGGGCCGGATCTCGCGCGCCCTGCTGCCGAGGCTTATTGGCCTGCTCGCCCTCGGCGGAGTGCAGGGCGCCATCGGCTGGTACATGGTGCGGTCCGGGCTCGCCGACCGCACCGACGTCAGCCAATACCGGCTCGCGCTGCACCTCTCGCTCGCTCTTCTGATTTTCGCGGGCTTGCTGTGGACGGCGCTGTCGCTCGGCGCGCGACGACTTGATGCCGGAGGCTTGCGCCCGGCCCAGCGGATAACTGCGGCGCTGGTCGTGGGGCTCACATTCCTGCAGATGGTGGCCGGAGCCTTCGTGGCGGGCCTGAAGGCAGGAGCGGGCTACAACACCTGGCCGCTGATGGATGGCCGATTCGTGCCCGACGGCCTTGGGGCCATGTCGCCCTGGTGGGCGAACCTGTTCGAGAACGCCACCACCGTACAGTTCAACCACCGCATGCTGGCGTATGCGCTCCTCGCCTGCGTGCTCTTGCATGCGTGGTTGCTGGTGATGCGCACTGGCGACCGCCTGATGCGTGCGTCTGCGCTGGCCCTGGCGGGCGCCACCGCAGGCCAGGCAGCGCTCGGCATCTGGACCTTGCTCGCGCACGTGCCGTTGTCACTGGGGCTGGCGCATCAGGCGGGCGCCGTTGTGGTATTTGGCTTGGCGCTATGGCATCTCCACCTGGTGCTGCCGCAGCGCGACGACTGATCGGCAGCGCTCCACCCACGGGGGTCTGCTTTCCCATGACGCACCCCGGCCAAGTTCCAGATGCTCCCTCCGGCAACTGGGTCGACGCCCGCGCGCCGCAGGCGTGGAAGCCGTACCTGCGGCTTGCACGTTTCGATCGGCCGATCGGCGCCTGGCTGCTGCTGTTCCCCACTTGGTGGAGCCAGGCCCTGGCCGAGGTGTCGATTGACCGCCCCTACCCCGATCTCTGGTACCTCCTGTTGTTCTGGCTCGGCGCCTTCATCATGCGCGGGGCGGGATGCACCTATAACGACATCGTCGACCGCGACTACGACGCGCGCGTCGCGCGTACTGCCGCCAGACCTATTCCCTCGGGCCAGGTGAGCCTGGCCCAGGCCTACTTGTTTCTGGCGGCCCTCTGTGCCGCCGGCTTCATCGTGCTGATCCAGTTCAACACCTTCACGATTCTGCTTGGCGCCAGCTCCCTGCTGCTGATCGCGATCTACCCGTTCGCCAAGCGGTTCACCTATTGGCCGCAGCTGGTACTTGGGCTCACCTTCAAGTGGGGCGCACTGGTTGGCTGGGCGGCGGTCACGGGCTCGCTGTCGTGGGCAGCGCTTGCCCTGTACGTCGGGTCGGTGCTGTGGACCATCGGCTACGACACCATCTACGCCCACCAGGACAAGGAGGACGATGCGCTCGTCGGCCTGAAGTCGACCGCGCTCAGGTTCGGGGCGGCGACCCGAGGCTGGCTCGTTTTCTTCTATGCCGGCGCGGTGCTGCTGTGGGGCGCAGCCGGACTGTTGGCCGGCGCCCACATTGCCCTCGTGCTCGCATTGATGCTGGCCGCCGCGCAACTTGCCTGGCAGGTAGCGACGCTAGACACGAGCGATGCCAACAATTGCCTCGAGCGTTTCAAGTCGAATCAGCTGGTTGGCTGGCTGCTGTTTGGCGGGCTGGTCGCCGACATGGCGCTCGGTGCACTGGTCGGGTCACTGTGAGCAAAGAGTTTGCAGTCTGTCACCGTGCAAGATGCGGGGCACCTTGCTAAACTATCGGGGCTTGCGACGGAGGAGGAGAAGAGCATGACTGCAGGTGACAGCCCGCGCCCGGCAAAGCAGCTGCTCCACCTGGTGTTCGGCGGCGAGCTCAAATCGCTGCACGGCACCGAGTTCGTCAACACCGAGGCCCTCCACATTGTCGGCATCTACCCCAACTACGCCGAAGCCTACAAAGCCTGGAAAGCGGCCGCCCAGCGCACGGTAGACAACGCGCACATGCGCTACTTCATCGTGCACATGCATCGGCTGCTGGACCCCGAGCTTACGGGGCCGACCGGTTCATGACACATTGGCGCAACAAGAGCGGGACGCCTCCGGTCGAGTAGCGCCCGTTGGCCCAAGCTGTTAGGTAGGCGCTGCGAATCTCGAGTTCCGGCCCAAGGAGCAGCATTGGCCGACGCCGCGAAATCGTTAGGCAGCCGCAAGGCCAAGCCGACCCTCGACAAGCGGGCGTGCAGCGTGCTGTGGCGCTTCATCCAGGACTGGATCTGGCCTGCACGGGCACAGGTCGCGCTAGCGCTGCTTTTCACCGCCGGCCTGGCCGCCAGCACCGGCGGCTATCCGCTCATCATCAAGCACTCATTCGACTCGCTGATGAAGCCGGAAAGCGGCATCCTGCCCCTGGTGCTCGTCGCCATCGTTGCCGTCACGGCCTTGCGCAGCCTGTTCTTGTACCTGCACCAGGTCACAACCATGCGCATCGTGCTGCGCATCGTCACCGACATCCAGCAGAAGGCGTTTGCCCACCTGATCGCCGCCGACTATGCGCGCATCACGCGCGAGACGACAGGGCAGCTGGTTTCCAGGTTCACCAACGACCTCGGCTTCATCCAGCAGGCCGCGCAGATCGCGCTCGTCGCCTTCATCCGGGACGTTTTCTCGCTGATTGCCGTGTTCGTCGCCATGCTCTATCTCGACTGGAAAATGACATTGATCGTGCTGGCGCTGTCGCCGCTGGCACTCCTTCCCATGTTCAGCGTCGGCCGCCGTCTGCGTTCCGTGTCGCACCGGACGCAGACCGAGCTCGGCAGCGTCACCTCACGCCTCAGCGAGAAGCTCGCTGGTGCGCGACTGATCAAGGCCTTCCGCCTCGAAGACTATGCGACACGCCGCCTGAGCGAGAATTTCGAGGAGGTGTTCCGCCTCAGGATGAAAGCGGTTCGCACCCGCGCGCGCGTGGCCCCCTCGTTGGAGGCGCTGGCCGGCGTGGCAGTTGCCGGCGTGATTGCCTTTGCCTATTGGCGCATCGCCAGCGGCGGCGCGACGGTCGGCGACTTCCTGGGCTTCGTGGCTGCGCTGCTGCTCGGCGCGCAATCGATACGCTCGATAGGCACAGTGACCACCGCCACGGCCGAGGGGCTGGGTGCGGCCGACCGCATCTATGAGTTGCTGGACGAGCGGCCGAATATCGTCGACCGCCCAGGTGCCAAACCGCTCGAGATCGAGAGCGGCACCATCGTCTTCGACAACGTGAGCTTTGCCTACGGCTCTGCTACCGCCGCGCCGGCGGTGAGGAACTTCTCGCTGACGGCGCCCGGCGGCAAGACGGTGGCGCTGGTGGGACGCTCGGGTGCCGGCAAATCAACCGTCATAAATCTGGTGGCGCGGCTATTCGACGTGCAGAGCGGGCGTATCGCCATCGACGGCCAAGACGTGCGCGATGTCACGCTGGCGAGCCTGCGCGACGCCATGGCCATCGTCAGCCAAGAGGTGACGCTGTTCGACGACACCATCCGCGCCAACATCGGCCTCGGCAATCTTGCAGCCGGCGAGGCCAGCATCGTGGCCGCGGCCAAAGCTTCAGGCTCCCACGATTTCATCATGGCACAGCCCCAGGGCTACGATACGGTCATCGGCGAGGGCGGATTGAAGCTGTCCGGCGGACAGCGTCAACGCCTGGCCCTGGCGCGCGCAATCCTCAAAGACGCACCGATTCTGCTGTTGGACGAGGCAACCAGCGCGCTCGACACCGAGTCCGAGCGTTTTGTGCACGATGCGCTTGCCCGCTTCACCCGCAACCGCACCACGCTGGTGATCGCCCACCGCCTGTCGACCGTGCAGCGGGCGGACGTAATATGCGTCATGAAGGATGGACGCATGGTGGAGACCGGCACGCACGCGGAACTGCTGGCGCGGGATGGGGACTACGCGAGGCTGTGCGCCTCGCAAATCCTGCTCGACCTGGATCAGGCGTCCGAGCAGCGCGCCCAACCGATCGAAGCCGCCTGATTCCGCCGTTCTGGCGAAGGATTTGCCGGTGTACGCCGCAGCCTTTGGCCGCACCGGAGCGGAGGCGAATCAAGGATTTCGATCTATGCTCGGGATCGGCTATAGAGGTGGCCGTTCCCAATCATCCTTTGCCGTCAACTCGATCCGGTAGGTACGCCGAAGTGGCGAACGCGGAGAACAAGCCAAGGCTCATCTATAGTGCGGTCGGCTCGCTGCTGGCCCGCTACATCCGCTTCGTCGGCAGCTCCTCGCGGCAGACCGAGCAAATGACGGAGCGGTTCGACGCGCATTCGCACCGCCACCCGTGCATCGTCGCCGTGTGGCACGGCCAGTTCATGCTGATGCCGCTGGTCAGGCGCCCGGGCTTCGAGGCCGACGTCATGCTGGCGCGGCATCGCGACGCCGAGCTGATGGGGGTCACTCTGCGCCATTTCGGTATGCAGCTCATCCGCGGCGCCGGAGCCGCATCGCGCGGCAAGGACCGGGGCGGCTCGCACGCCTACATGGCAGCAGTGCAGTGTCTGCGCGAAGGCCGCTCGGTGGCCATGACGGCCGACGTGCCGGGCAGCGAGGCGCGCCGCTGCGGCCTCGGCGTGGTGATGGTGGCGCGGCAATCCGGGCGACCGATCGTGCCGATGGCGATTGCGACCTCGCGCTACCTCGCCTTCAACACGTGGAGCCGGATGACGTTGAACCTACCCTGGTCGGACCTGGGCTTTGCCATCGGCGAGCCCATTTTCGTTCCCCGCACGGCCGACGTCGCCGACCTCGAGGTCTACCGGCAGGCGGTCGAGGAGTCGCTCAACGCCGCAACCGCGCAGGCCTATGCGCGCGCGAACTCCGATCCATCGCGCGCAACGCCGGCGGACGGCGCGGCGAGCGTTGCGGAGCCCGGCTTTTCTCTCAAGGCATACCGCAACCTCACTTCCCTTGCCCGGCCGGTGGCACCGCTCCTCCTCAAGCTGCGCGAGCGACGAGGCAAGGAGGAGCCGGCACGGCGCGATGAACGGCTGGGCCGGCCGAGCATCCCGAGACCCCAGGGTCGACTGGTCTGGCTGCATGCCGCCAGCGTCGGCGAGACCAACGCCATTCTGCCCTTGATAAATGCTTTGGCCGAGCGCCGGCCGGCATTGTCCTTCCTGCTCACCACCGGGACCGTGACGTCGGCGAAGCTGGCCGCCGAGCGCCTGGGCCCGCGCGCGATTCATCAGTACGTGCCGCTCGACGCTCCGGAGTATGTGCGGGGCTTTCTCGATCACTGGCGGCCGGATCTCGCCGTCTTCACCGAGTCCGAGATCTGGCCGAACCTCATCCTTGAGAGTTCGGCGCGCAATATTCCGCTGGCTCTCATCAATGCACGCATGACCAAGCGGTCGTTCCGGCGCTGGCGGCGCAGGCTCGGCATGGCCCGGCCCCTGTTCGGCCGCTTCTCTCTGGTGCTGACGCAGAACGATCCGCTCACCCGCCGGTTCAAGGCGCTGGGTGCCGCTGGCGCAACCGCCGTCGGCAATCTCAAGATCGACACGCCGGCGCCGCCGGTGAACGCCATCGAGCTGCAGCGCCTGAAATCCGCCCTCGATGGTCGCGCGCTTCTGGTCGCCGCGAGCACGCATGAAGGCGAGGACCTCATCATCGCGGAAGCGCACCGCCAGCTGCGGCAGAGCCTGCCCGATTTGTGCACCATCATCGCCCCGCGCCATCCCGAGCGCGGCGCCTCGATCGCGGAGATGCTGCAGCGCCAGGGGCTCAAGGTGGCGCGCCGCTCCCTCGGCGCGCTGCCCGAGCGCACGAGCGATGTCTACATCGCCGACACCATCGGCGAGCTCGGCATGCTCTACAAGCTCGCTCCCGTGGCCTTCATCGGCGGATCCCTGGTCGACCGGGGCGGGCAGAACCCGATCGAGGCGGTGCGTCAGGGGGCGGCCGTCATCACGGGTCCCAACTGGCAGAACTTCGCGGACGCCTACCGCGCGCTGATCGCCAACCGCGCCGCCATCGTCGTGCGCTCAGCGCCGGAGCTTGCCAGCGCCGCAGGCCAGCTGCTTGCCGACCGCAACGAGTTGAACCGCGTGTGCACACGGGCAAACGCCGCACTGACATCGCTTTCGGGGGCATTGCCGCGCACGGTGGAGGCGTTGTTGGCCTACCTGCCGGCCGAGGACGGATTTGCGCGTGCCTCTTGACGAGCCCGCCTGGTGGTATTGCGAGGGCCCCAGCCGGATGGCGACTTTGCTTCAGCCGCTGGCGGCGATCTACGGCTGGGCTGCCGCGCAACGCCACGCCCGGGCCGACCCCTACCGCTCTCGGCTGCCAGTGATCTGCGTCGGCAATTTCACCGCCGGCGGAACGGGCAAGACACCGCTGGTGGTGCATCTGTGCGCCCTCATCGAGCGCGCCGGCCAGCGGCCCGTGGTGCTGACCCGCGGCTATGGCGGCCGCCACGCCGGCCCGCATTGGGTCGGCGGCAGCGACACCGCCAGCGACGTCGGCGACGAGGCGCTGCTGCTGGCGCGTGCCGCCCCGACGCTGGTGGCGCGTGACAGAAGCGCGGGCGCCCGTGCAGTAGAGACGGAGGCCGAGGCCGCAACGGCCATCGTAATGGACGACGGCATGCAAAACCCGCAACTCGCCAAGGACCTGACCATCGCCGTCGTCGACGGGGCACGCGGTCTCGGCAACGGCCGGGTGATGCCGGCGGGGCCCCTGCGTGCAAGCCTCGCGTTTCAGCTCGGCCTCGCCGACGCTATCGTCGTCAATGCGGCACCGGCTGGAGCAGGTGACGCCTTGGCGCAATCCTTGAGGCAGCGGTTCGATGGCCCCGTCTTGCGCGCAACCACGGTCGCAGCGGGCGATGCGAACTGGCTCAAGCAGCCGGTAGTGGCCTGGGCCGGCATCGGCGCTCCGCAACGCTTCTTTCGCTTGCTCGAAACACTGGGCGCGGAGCTGACCGAGACTGTGATCTTCCGCGACCACCAAACCCTTGCGCCGGCCGATGCCGAACATCTGTTGCTGCTGGCGCGCAAGCACCAAGCGCTACTGGTCAGCACCGAAAAGGACCTGGCCCGCATTGGGAGTGCGCAAACGGGCGCCCTTGCGGCGCTTGCGGCCGCCACGCACCCCCTGCCGATCAAGCTGCACTTTGCCGAGCCCGACGCCGAGCGCCTCAACGCCCTGGTCGATAGCGCTTTGAAGGGGCGGAGCAGGCGTAGCTAGCCTGCTGGCCCCGGCGCGCTACGGCTTGGTCCGCGCCCGTGAGGCGCGATTTCGCTCGAACGAAATCTCGGCGCTGGCGTAGGCCTCCTGGCGTTCCACGCTCCAATATCTGAGGTCGGGGAGCGCGATCGGCTCGCCGGTGACAGCGCAACGCACGAAATCGCCCGGCGTCAGCACCTGGAACTCGCCGTCGAGATAGCGCAGCTTGGCCTCTCCCTTGAGGCCCAACAGCCGTTCGAACCGATTCATGCCCTTTCGACCTCAACGTTCTTGGTATCGCATATCCCGCGAGGCGCCACACCATACCTCAACTCGCTGAACCGAGGCAGCCTCCGGATGTCATAGAATAGGATGCACGCGCCTTCAGAACAGCGACCCCTGGCTGCCGCCTTGCCGAGCCAACCGCCGGGGCGCGGGCGTCACCGCGGGCGCCGCTTTGGGCTTATCGGGTTTCCTGGCCTCGCCTGTCACCTGCGCTCCGACCTGTCCGTCGGCCAGCTCGATGTCGAGGTGCTGGCCTGCGACCACCTGTGCCGCCGAGCGCACGCTGCGGCCTTGGCTGTCGCGCACCAGGGCAAATCCGCGCTGCAGAACCCCGTGGTAGCCGAGCGAGGCGAGAAGCTTGGCGGAAGCATCGAGATGGCGCCGATGCTTTCCCACCGCGTGGAGCACAGATTGCCGCAACCTGGTGCCCAAAATTTCGGCGCGTTCCCTGGATCGCATCACCTGCTGGCGCACCGATTGCAGACTGAGACGGCCAGCGGTCCGCTCCAGCCGCGTGCGCCGCGGCCCCGTGATCCGCTGCAGTGAGGCGTCCGCGCGCCGGCCCAACGCTTCCAGACGGTCCCGTGCGCGCTCCATGCGGCGATGCAGCAAGGTGGGCGCCAGCTTTGAGGCGGCACCGACGAAACGCCGCTCGTGCGTGCGCGCGTTGGCCAGCAAGGCCTTGCCGAGTCGACGCTCAATGTCATCGAAGCGCTGGCGCGGCAACTCGGTCAGCGCCTGCCGGCGCGGCAGCCCGCGTGCCGCCGCGCGCCAATGCGCGCGCATGCCTTCCAGCACGCGGCGGGCGGCAACGGTAAGGCGCAACTCGAGCTTCTTCGTCTGCTCCACCAGCTCGCCGTGCTTGGGCACCGCCCATTCCGCAGCCTTGGTGGGCGTCGGCGCCCGCGCGTCGGCAACCAGATCGATCAGCGTCCAATCGGTCTCGTGACCGACCGCGGCGATCAGCGGGATGGCGCTCGCGGCCGCTGCGCGCACCACCATCTCGTCGTTGAAGCCCCAAAGGTCCTCCAGGCTGCCGCCGCCTCGCGCGACAATCAGCACGTCGGGCCTGGGCACCGGTCCGCTGGGCTCGATCGCGTTGAAGCCCCTGATCGCGGCCGCCACCTCGGCCGCGCACGTCTCGCCCTGCACGCGCACGGGCCACAGCAGCACGCGGGCCGGGAACCGCTCGGCAAAGCCCGCCAGCATGTCGCGGATGACGGCGCCCGTCGGCGAGGTGATCACGCCGATCACGCGCGGCAGGAACGGCAGCTTCCGTTTCTTGGCGGCGTCGAACAGGCCCTCGGCTGCAAGTTGTTTCTTGCGCTCCTCGAGCAGCGCCATCAATGCGCCTATTCCCGCCGGCTCCAGCGCATCGATGACGATCTGGTAGCGGGACGAGCCGGGATAGGTGGTGACGCGTCCCGTGGCGATCACCTCCAGCCCCTCCGCCGGCTTCACGCGCAGCCCCTGTACCGTGGTGCGCCAGATCACGGCCTCGATGCGGGCCTTCTCGTCCTTGAGCGAGAAATAGCAGTGGCCGGAGGAATGCGCGCCGCGGAAGCCCGAAATCTCGCCCCTCAGGCGCACATAGCCGTACGCGCCCTCGAGCGTGCGCTTGATGGCGAAGCTCAGCTCCGATACCGAGAACTCCGGCAGATTGGCGCCCAGATTTGCGCCTTGTCGGGCGGCGCTGGCGGCAGGCTCGTTCACGATCACCCCTGGCTTTGTTCGGCTCTCATTCGATGATACATGAGGGCGCGGCGCGATGCGGTCAATTGCTGGGTCTTTCCAAGGTTTTCGCGGGGCTTGCCCATGAACGTCCTGCTGATCGGTTCCGGCGGCCGCGAGCACGCGCTGGCCTGGGCCCTTTCAGCCAGCCCGCAGTTGTCCACACTCTACTGCGCTCCGGGGAATGCGGGGATTGCGCAAGTCGCGGAATGCGTCGCGCTGGACGTGGGCGACCACGCCGCCGTCGTCGATTTCTGCCGTGCCAGGGATATTGGCCTGGTGGTGATCGGACCCGAAGCGCCGCTGGTGGCGGGCCTCGCCGACGACCTGGCGGCGGCGCGAATCAAGGTGTTCGGGCCCTCCAAGGCTGCCGCGCAGCTCGAAGGCTCCAAGGGTTTCACCAAGGACTTCTGCACCGAGTTCGGTATTCCCACGGCGGCCTATGCCCGCTTCAAGGATAAGCAGGCCGCCCTTGCCCATCTCGCCCGGCAGCCCGTGCCGATCGTCGTCAAGGCCGACGGGCTCGCCGCCGGCAAGGGCGTGACGGTGGCCGAGACGCGCGAGGCCGCCACCGCGGCGATCGAGCAGTGCTTTTCCGGGGCGTTCGGCGCGGCGGGCGCCGAGGTGGTGATCGAGGAGTGCCTCGTCGGCGAGGAGGCGAGCTTCTTTGCGCTGATCGATGGCGCCCACGCACTTCCTCTCGTTGCCGCACAGGACCACAAGCGCGCCTTCGATGGCGAGCAGGGCCCCAATACGGGCGGCATGGGCGCCTATTCACCTGCGCCCGTGATGACGGCAGACATCACCCGCCGCACGATGGAGGAGATCATCTGGCCGACGGTGAAGGGCATGGCGGCACGCGGCACCCCGTTCAAAGGCGTGCTGTTCGCCGGGCTGATGGTCACCGAGGCCGGCCCGAAGCTCATCGAGTACAACGTGCGTTTCGGCGATCCCGAATGCCAGGTGCTGATGCTGCGCCTGAAGTCGGACCTGCTGGCCGCCCTCCTCGCCACCGCCGACGGCGTGCTCAAGACCTTCGATCTGCGCTGGCACGACGACACCGCGCTCGCCGTCGTGATGGCCGCCAAGGGCTATCCCGGCGACTATGCCAAGGGCAGCGAGATCCGCGGCCTCGATGCGGCCGGCGCTGTGGAAGGCGTGGAAATCTTCCACGCAGGCACGGTGCAAGAGGGTGATCGCCTGCTTGCTGCTGGCGGGCGCGTGCTCAACGTTGCCGCGCGCGGCAAGACCGTCGCCGAGGCGCAGGGCCGTGCCTACCGAGCGGTGGCCAAGATCGACTGGCCGGACGGCTTCTGCCGCTCCGACATCGGTTGGCGGGCGCTGCAGCGGGAGCGGGAAAGGTCATGAGCGCCCTGCCCGACCTGTTTCCCAGCCTCGCCGAGCGGCGCGTCAAGACTGCACCCGGCGTCGAGATATATGCCCGCGTCGGCGGTTCCGGGCCGCCGCTGCTCCTGCTGCACGGGTATCCCGAGACACACGTGTGCTGGCACAAGGTTGCACCCGAGCTGGCGCGGCATTGCACGCTCGTCATCGCCGACCTGCGGGGCTATGGCGCAAGCTCGGCGCCGCCAGGCGATGCCGAGCATACGATCTACTCCAAGCGCGCCATGGCCGAGGATTGCCTGGCGCTGATGCGCGCGCTAGGCCATCCGCGCTTCATGCTGGCAGGCCATGACCGCGGCGGCCGCGTCGCCTACCGGCTGGCGCTTGATCACCCCGAGGCTGTGGCCGCGCTCGTGCCCATAGACATCATCCCGACCGGCGAGGTGTGGCAGCGCGCCAACGCAGGCTGGGCCCTCAGGGCCTACCACTGGACGTTCCTTGCTCAACCGCACCCGCTCCCCGAGACGCTGATCGGCAACGATCCCGACTACTACCTCGAGCACACGCTTGCGAGCTGGGCCAAGACGCGCGACCTGACGCCGTTCTCTCCCGAGGCCCTGGCGCATTACCGTGCGCTGATGCAGAGCCCGGCCAGCGTGCACGCCATCTGCGAGGATTATCGCGCCGGCGCCACCGTCGACCGCAAGCTCGATGACGCCGACAAGGCGGCGGGGCGGAAGATCGCCTGCCCGACGCTGGTGCTCTACGCCAGCGACTATCTGGCCGGCGGCCCGCTCGACACCTGGCGCCCCTGGTGCAGCAATGTCAGCGGGGCCTCGGTGACCTCGGGGCACTTCCTCGCCGAGGAGAATCCGCGAGACACGCTGGCCGCGCTCTTGCCGTTCCTCACCTCGCAAGAGGTAGCGCCCAGATGACTCACCGCGCCAAGACGACGCTGCCGGCCAAGCATCCCAGCATAGCGCTGGCGCTCGGCGGCGGCGGCGCGCGCGGGATCGCCCACATCCTGATGCTCGAGGTGTTCGACGAGATGGGGCTCAAGCCCCGCATCATCGCCGGCACGTCGATCGGCGCCCTGTTCGGCGCTGCCTATGCCTCGGGCCTCTCCGCCCGCCTCATCAAGGCCCACACCGAGGAGGTGCTGGGCCAGCGCCTGGGGCTTGCCCGCTACCTGCTGACGGCCCGTTCCGAGCCGGTATTCAAGCTCTTGAACGTGTTGCCGCTGAGATCCTCGCTGCTCGAGCCCACCGTGCTGCTCGACCTCATGCTGCCCTCCAAGGTCGCACGCGACTTTGCCCATCTCGCCATCCCGCTCAGGGTGGTGGCGACCGACTTCTACGCCCAGGAGCAGGTCGTGATCGACCAGGGCGACCTCAGGAGCGCGATTGCCGCCAGCATGGCGCTGCCTGCGCTGTTCACGCCGGTCACACGCGAGGGCCGCGTGCTGATGGATGGCGGCCTCGTCAATCCGCTCCCGTTCGACGTGCTGAACGGCAGCGCCGACATCACCGTCGCCATCGACGTCAGCGGCGCCTCCCTGGGTCCGGGCAAGCGCTTGCAGCCCACCGCCGTGGCCGCCCTGATGGCCTCCTCGCAGATCCTGCAGCGCTCGATCGTGCGCGAGAAGCTCAAAGCCCAGCAGCCCGACATCTACGTCGATGTGGAGGTCGACGAGTTTCACGCGCTCGAGTTTCATCGCTTCGAGCAGGTGCTGGGCGCTGCCGGCGGAGCCAAGGAGCAGCTCAAGCGCCAGCTCGAGCGCGTGCTCACAAGTCACACGGCGGAGGTGGCGCCGGCCGCCATTGCGCCCGACAGCCCCACCCGACGCAAGAAGCGCCTTCCGGGCCTCAAGCGCCTCACCACGCGGAAACACCCAGCATGACCGAGGAGCCCGCGGCCGACACGTTCCGCGGGGTCGGCCCGCGCGTGGCGCTGGCGCTGGGCGGCGGCTCGGCGCGCGGGCTCGCCCACATCGTCATGCTGGAAGCCCTCGACGAGCTCGGCGTCAAGCCAGTGGCGATCGCCGGCACCTCCATGGGCTCGATCGTCGGCGCGCTCTATGCGGCTGGCCTTTCGGCGGCCGAGATCAGGCGGGACTTCGAGCGTCTGTGCACCAGCCCCACCGCTTTTTTGAAGAGCTTCGCCGGCAAGCTGCGCGGGGGACTGTCGACGCTCTGGAGCCCCCGCTCGCCGCGCGTCATCGACAACGTCACCTTGTTCGAGATGCTGCTGCCCGACGTCCTGCATTGCGATTTCGAGGCGCTCAAGATTCCGTTCGTGGCGATCGCCGCCGATTTCTATGCCATCGAGCAGGTCGTCATCGACCACGGCCCCGTGATCCCGGCGCTCGCCGCGAGCTGCGCGCTGCCGGCGTGGGCACGGCCGGTGGTGCTCCAGGGCCGCGTGCTGATCGACGGCGGCTATGTCAATCCGATTCCTTTCGACGTCGTCATGCACCGTGCCGACATCACGATTGCGGTGGACGTCACCGGCGATCCGCAGCGCCGGCCCGGCGTCAAGGTGCCTGGCCCGTTCGAGGCCATGACAGGCGCTGCCCAGCTGCTGTTCCACTCCATCACGCGCGAGAAACTGAAATCGGTGGCACCCGACATACTGATTCGTCCCGCGGTCGGCGGCTATGCCGCCTTCGACTTCTTCCGAATCGCGGAAATCCTCGAGGCGTCACAAGGTGCCAAGGATGAGCTGAAACGGCGGCTTTCGCAGCGGCTTGCAGCCCACGCCTGAAAAATCCACAGCGCGGTTGAGCCCGACCCTATCGCTGGCCGAGCGCATTGCTCATGTTGCAGGCCGCAAACGGGAGCCTCCGGGTGGCACGGGCAGATACACGAGCAGATTCGGGCCGGTTCCAGATCCACGTCGATCTCGACCACGCCAAGCGCGAGGCCGAGCGCATGCGCAATCTGCTCGCTGCGCTCAGGCGCCGGCACGACCTCTCCCGCTACGAGTACACCAATATCGTGTGCATCGTGCCGGGCGGGGAAACCTTCGCCCGCCCGGTGCTGACGCTCGGCAACCGTTTCGCCACATCCGAGGATTTGCTGCTCTCGACCTACCTGCACGAGCAGATGCACTGGTACCTGTGGTATCTCGGCACGCCCGAGCGCGACATGGTCGCCCCGTTCATGGACGAGCTGGTGCGACGCTACCCGCAAGCGCCCATCGACGTCGCCAACGGCGGCGCACGCGGCTACGACGCCACCTACGAGCACCTGGTAGTCAACTGGCTGGAGCTGGCGGCCACGTCCGAGTTCATCGGCCGCGAGCGGACGATGGCGCTCGCCAGGGCCCAGCGGCTGCGGAGCTACGGCTGGCTCTACGACGTAGTGGTGCGCGACTGGGAGGAGCTCGGCAAGCTCTACAAGCGCCACGGCATCGTGCCGATCCGCCCCGCGCAGGAGCTGCGCCAGCCGAATGGCAAAGCGCAGGCCAGGGGGCCCCGCAACGGCAGCGGCAGGGCGCGCAAGCGCGGCCTCAACGGCGCGCAGCGAAAAACGCCCGCAGCAGCGCAGACGCGCGCATCTCCACGATCCCGCCGTAGACCTCAGGCGCGTGGTGGCACGTCGGCTGGCTGAAAATGCGCGCACCGTGCTCCACACCGCCGCCCTTGGGATCGGTCGCCCCGAAGTAGAGCCGGCGGATGCGCGCGAACGAGATGGCAGCCGCGCACATCGGGCAGGGCTCGAGCGTGACGTAGAGGTCGCAGCCCGTCAGCCGCTCCGATCCCAGCGCGGCGCAGGCCGCGCGGATCGCCAGCATCTCGGCGTGTGCCGTCGGGTCGGCAAGCTCGCGCGTGCGATTGCCCGCGCGAGCCAGCACTTGGCCTTGTGCATCGACCAGCACGGCACCGACCGGCACCTCGCCGCGCTGAGCCGCTGCCTCGGCCTCGGCCAAGGCGGTCAGCATATGGCCCTGCGGCGGGCGCGGTGTCATATAGGCGGCTCCCAGGCCGTTTTGATGAACGAGTTCGTGCAATCCATGCCCAACAAAGGCCCGCGCGGTCAACGCCGCGACGCCGTCCCTGCCGCCTCAGAGCCCATGCGCATCGCCAAGGCGCTGGCGCGGGCGGGGCTGTGCTCGCGCCGCGAGGCCGAGCGCTGGATCGCGGAAGGGCGCGTCAGCGTCAACGGCGAGACGCTGACGAGCCCGGCGCGCGACGTCTCCCCCGCGGACCGCATCCTGGTCGACGGCAACCCCCTCCCCAGCCCCGAGCCGCCGCGCCTGTGGCGCTACCACAAGCCCAAGGGCCTCGTCACCACGCACGCCGATCCCCAGGGTCGGCCGACGGTATTCGACAAGCTGCCCGAGCACCTGCCGCGCGTGATCTCCATTGGCCGCCTCGACTTCAACACGGAAGGGCTGCTGCTTCTCACCAACGACGGCGCGCTGGCCCGCCACCTGGAGCTGCCCGCCACCGGCTGGATGCGCCGCTACCGCGTGCGCGCGCACGGTGCCGTCACCCAGGAAGCGCTCGATAAGCTGAAAGAGGGCGTCGAGATCGAGGGCGTCCGCTACGGCGGAATCGAGGCCGCGCTCGACAAGCCGCAGGGCTCAAACGTGTGGCTCACGCTCGGTCTGCGCGAGGGCAAGAATCGCGAGGTGCGCAAGATCCTGGAGAGGCTAGGTCTCACGGTGAACCGGCTGATCCGCATCTCCTTCGGGCCGTTCCAGCTGCTCGACCTGCAACCCGGCAACGTCGAGCCCGTCAAGCGGCGGGTGCTGATCGAGCAGCTGGGGCCGCGCGCCGTGAGCGAGCTTGGGATTGCCGAATTCGACTCCGACGAAGCGGAGGCGAAGCCCAAGCACAAGGCGGCCTGGAAGCCAAAGGGCTGGGCATGAGTGAAGGGGCCAGGCCCGTGCTGTAGGTTGGTCAAGTGCAGCGCAGACCCAACAAAAGAAGAGCCGAGGCATGAGTCGTGTTGGGTCATCGCTCCGCTCGACCCAACCTACATTGGCATCTACATCGGCGCGCCTTGTACCGGTCCGCCTCAAGGGCTAGCCTCGCCTGCAAACAACACAACTGTAGGGAGGCAACATGAGCGGGCTCCTCGAAGGGCATATCGCCGCCGTCACCGGGGCGGCATCGGGCATCGGCCAGGCCATCGCGCTGCGCTACGCCAAGGAAGGCGCCAGGGTTGCCATCCTCGATAGCAATGCCGAAGGCGCGGCTGCGACATCCGGCGCCATCCAACGCTCTGGTGGCCAGTCCTGGAGCTTCCAGCTCGATGTCACCCAGTCCGACGCCTGCCGCAAGCTGGCCGCCCAGATCGCGGCAGACGTCGGCCCCGTCTCGATCCTGGTGAACAACGCCGGCATCAACCGCCGCAACGCCTTCGCCGGTGACAAGGCAGCCGTGATCAAGGACTGGCAGGACATCATATCGGTCAACCTCAACGGCGTGTTCAACGTCACCCATGCCTTCATCGACCAGCTCCGCGCCACCAAAGGCCGCATCGTCAACATCGGCTCGATCCAGTCCTTCGTGCACGTGCGCACGCCCAATTCTGCGGCCTACACCACCTCCAAGCATGGCGTGCTCGGCTTCACCCGCGCGCTGGCGGCCGAGCTCGGCAAGGACGGCGTGCGCGTCAATGCCATTGGTCCCGGCCTGATCGAGACGCCGCTCAATGCGCACGTGCGCGCCAACAATCCCGAGCTCGTGAGGGTCTTCGTCGAACACACGCCGCTCGGCCGCCCCGGCAAGCCGGAGGACATCGTCGGCCCCGCCGTCTTCCTCGCCTCCGACCTTTCGGCCTATGTCACCGGCTCCATTGTCATGGTGGACGGCGGTTACCGGGCGATCTAGCGGGCAGCGCCATGAGGATCGTCGCAACTGCTCCCTCTCCCCGCTTGCGGGGAGAGGGGACACGCACCCCATGAGGATCGTCGGCGGACAGTTTCGCGGCCGTCCCCTGGCGGCGCCGGACGATGCGGCTACGCGCCCGACCTCAGACAAGGTGCGCGAGTCGGTGTTCAACATCCTTGAGCACGGCGTCCCCGACCTTGCCATCGAGGGCACGCGGGTGCTCGATCTGTTTGCCGGCACCGGCGCGCTGGGGCTGGAAGCGCTCTCCCGCGGCGCTGCCTACTGCCTGTTCGTGGAGGAGGGCGCCGAGGCGCGCGCGCTGATCCGCCGCAACGTCGAGGCACTGGCGCTGACGGGCGTCACCAAGATTTTCCGCCGCGATGCGACGAACCTGGGCCCGGCCGGCAGCCAGGCCGCCTTCGGCCTCGTCTTCCTCGATCCGCCCTACGGCAAGGGCCTCGCCCAGCGGGCGCTGGCAAGCGCGGCAGCGGGCGGCTGGCTCGCGGCCGACGCCGTCGCCGTCGTCGAGGAGCGCAAGGGCGAGCCGCTGGCGCTACCCTCGCAATTTGCAGAGCTGGACCGCCGCAGGTGGGGCGATACGCAGGTGCTGTTTGCCCGCTATACCGGCCATCCCGTCTGAGCCCGCGAACAGCAAGTCAAAGCCCCATGGTCCCAATCCGAGCCGAAGCGCGGCACTACCCGGTCTCCGGCTGGATCGAGGCCGGCGTTTTCGTGTTTGTCATCGGCCTGTTGAGCGTGGCCTACGTGGTCGGCCACCAGCTCGGCGCACACCCCATCGCCTTCGTGCTCTACGCCATGGTGGTCTCGGCTGCCGCGCTGCTGGCGATCACAGGCCCGGGGCCCGAGGCGCTCGCCATCGTGCTCGCGCCGCAGAGCTGGCTGATCGGCATCGGCACCATCGCCATGGAGGTCTTCTACTACCTGCTCCTGCAGCACGTACCGCCGGCCGACGGCAGCCTGCTTGTGCGCCTCACCGTTCCGGTATCCCTGCTGGTTGGCTGGACATTTTTCGCGCGCCGGCCGCGGCCGCTCACATGGCTCGGCGCCGCCGTCATGTGCCTCGGCATGGTGCCCGTCATTGTATCTGTCACCCCCGCCCGCCTTGGCGACGTGCTGGTGGCGGCCGCCGGCTGCGCGCTGGCGTTCAACCTGCGCACCTTCTCGGCCGAGTTCCACCCCTGGAACCGCCGCGCGCGGACGGTGATGGAAAAGCTGCGCATCACGGGCCTCGTTGTGCTGGTGACGTCCATCACCGGCCTGGCGCTGACCGGCACCGCTGCCGCGCTCATCGCCATGGGCACATTGCCGCCGACCACGCTGGTGCCGACGGCGGATGAGATGCTGCACGTGCCGACGATCCTGCTCGGCGCGCTGGTCGGCAGCGTCATCCTCACCGCCATGTGGGTGCTGAGCTTCTCCTGCGTGGTGAAGATCACGAGCGAGAACTTCGCCGCTGCCGCCGCCTTCTCGCCGCTGGCGGCGCTGATCGTGCAGCTCGCCGCGGGCGCCGTCGGCTTGATCCCGCTGTTCCCGGTCGACGCGTTGCTGCTCACCGCCATGGCCGCCGTCATCGCCGGCATCTTCCTGATGCTTTACGCCGTGCGGCGGGGGTGAGCGGCGGCACACCTGTCATCCCGCAACGCGATTGTTGCGCACGCGCCGTTTCTCCCGCGCGGCCCACCGGGCGCGCAAGGTGCGACGGGTATGCGGGCGCCGCATCGGCGACCCGGGGGCCGGTTGTCCTCCGGCCCCAGCAGACCCGGCCGGGCCTGCTCGAGGGCTCTCCTGGGAGCCCTCCGGGACCTTTTGAGGGGTCCCCTGGGCTGCCTTGCGGCACCCGCGTGACGGCGATTTTGGGCACCGCTGCAAGCTGCAGCCGGCTGGCTCGCTCGTTGCCGAGCAGCCTGCCGGCCATGTGCCTTTCGGCGGTCGCCGCACTCGGCAGCCATTGCTGGCGCTTCGACGGCAACGGTCACAGCGGGCCTCCTGGATCTCGAGCCCTCCAACACGAGGGCCACCCTTCCAGGCGCCGATCGCTGCCACGCTGGGTGCTGGATCCGAGCGCCCCGTCGCAAGCAGCGACAGGCGCAATCCTTGCACGCGCCCGAGGGGGCGGGGATAAGCATGGCGCCACGAAATTTCGCGCGTGGTTAATGTGCGTAGGGTGCAATAGGCGTCAGCCGTATTGCACCGATGCACCCGTCAATCGGTGCAATGCGGCTTCGCCTTATTGCACCCTACACCGTCGGCCGCTGCGGTGTTCCCGATACTCTACGGGCAGAGGTGACGCGGTTGCTGCCGATGGGGGTGATGCAAGACATCGCCGCGCACACAGCTTGCGCAGATTCAGTCGGAGGCTTTTCCACAAAGATCTATCCGCGCTGTCAACTCCATCATTGGGTCGGGTGCTAACAGTGCGCCATCCTTCGATTCGGCCAAGTGAAGGCGCCGTCACAGTGACATAGCGCTCCCGGCACCACGGTAGCAATTCGAGCTATTGGTTCGTCCTGGAAACAAAAATCGAGGAAAGAGACACGCATGACTCCTATTGGTTCTCGTCTGCAACTGTCGCTGGACGAGGAACACCTGCGGATGGTCAATGAATGGTTCTTCAAGTGGCACCACATCGGCCGAGACCGTCCCGTTGAGATCGAGAGTTTTCGTGGGAAGCCCATTGTGTACGGAGGGATCGCTTTTGGCGGCAGTGCGCACAAGGTCTATTGGGACACTATTCAGTTCTATCTGCGCAAGAAAGTGTCGTCTCTTTTCGATGCACTAGAGGACGAACTGCACAGGTACACGGTAGAGACGAGAAGAGCGTCGATCATTGAGGCTGAGACGCTCATTAGTGGTTTTGCCGGAAGAATTCGGAAGGCGGCTGTTGACAAGGACCGAATACTGCGAGGCGACGGCCACACGTTTCCGGAACCCCACGATTTCGGTCGTTGGGAGGGAAGTAGCCGGGCCGACGTGGAGAGGAGAGCCAAGAGCCTTCTTGCGAAATATTGTGAAGCCGCCGAAAAGTCAGCACCTGTGCCACTAGCGACCAGCCACATCCACGTGGAAAACATGCATGGCGGCGCAATTCAACAAGCCACAACCGAGTCGACGCAAGTAGTCGTTCACTCGATAGACATTTCGAAAATCGCCTCAGCCGCCGCCAAGCTCGAAGAAGCGCTAGACACTGCCGAGTTGCCGCGGAATGTGGCTGCGGAAATTCGATCTGATCTAGCCACGATCAAGGCTCAACTAGCCAAAGCTTCGCCCTCACGGCAGATTCTGGCTGAAGCGGGCAAATCCCTGCGGAATCTAACGGAAGGCATAGTTGCTGGCGCAATGACCAGCCGGGTTATCGAGGCTGCAGCAGTCCTCGGGCGCGCCCTCGGCCTCGGTTAGCAGAACTCATCAGTGCCCTCAACACTACACCTCACCGCCGCCCGAACAGGCGCTCGATGTCGGTGAGCTTCAGCTCCACATAGGTGGGGCGGCCGTGGTTGCACTGGCCCGAGCCAGGCGTCGCCTCCATTTGCCTGAGCAGCGCGTTCATCTCCTCGCCGGTCAGCCGCCGCCCGGCGCGCACCGAGCCGTGGCAGGCCATGGTGGAGCACACCGCCGCCAGCCGCGCCTCGAGCAGGCTGCCGCCGCCCTCGCCATCGCTTGACGCCTCGCGCGCGAGGTCGCGAACGAGGCCCTTGACGTCGGTGTCGCCCAGCAGCGCCGGCACCTCGCGCACCAGCACCGCGCCCGCCCCGAACGCCTCGATCGTGAGCCCCAGCGCCGCATAGCCCTGCGCACTTTCGACGAGCGCCGCCACCTCGTCAGCGTCGAGCTCCACCACCTCGGGGATCAGCAGGGTCTGGCGCGCCACGCCGCCATCGGCCAGTGCCGCCTTGATGCGCTCGTAGACCAGGCGCTCGTGCGCGGCGTGCTGATCGACGATGACGACCGAGTGGCGCGTCTGAGCGACGATATAGGTCTCGTGCAGCTGTGCGCGGGCCGCCCCCAGCGGCCGATCGAGCAGCTCCGCCGGTGCGGGCTCGGCTCCCGCCGCGCTGTTGGCGCTCAGCGCCGCCAATCCCTCCAGCGGCGCCTGCCAATCCTCGGCAAAGCCCCGTGCCGGTGCGGGGCGATAGGACGGCGCATACGACCCGCGCGGCTCAAACTTGCCGGACGCGCCCCCAACCTCGTTGCGCGGCGCCACCGACCGCGCCAGCGCGTCGAGCGTACCGAGGCCGCCCGCGACGGTGGCGCGATGCCCTGCCGCCTCGAGCGCCGCCCGGAGCGCGCCAGCCACCAAGCTGCGCACGGCGCCGGCTTCGCGAAAGCGCACCTCGGCCTTGCTCGGATGCACGTTGACGTCGACCTCGCGCGGGGAAAGGTCCACGAACAGGGCGAGCAGCGGATAGCGGCCCTTGGGCAGCAGGTCGCCGTAGGCGGCGCGCACGGCGCCGACCAGCAGCTTGTCCTTCACCGGGCGGCCGTTGACGAACAGGAACTGCGCCCCCGGATCGGGCCGGTTCAGCGTCGGCAGACCGGCGAAGCCCGTCACCCGCACGCCCTCGCGCTCGACGTCGACGGGCAAGCGCATCGTCGAGGAACTCGCGGCCCATGATGCGGCCGAGCCGCGCCAGATGCCCATCCGGTCCCAGCGGCTGGGCCGGCAGCTTGAGGCCGGTGCGCTCGCCGGTGGTGAGCGTGAAGGCGACGGTCGGGTTGGCCATGGCGAGCCGCTTCACCACCTCCGAGATGGCCATGTTCTCCGCCCGCTCGCTCTTCAGGAACTTGAGCCGCGCCGGGGTGGCCGAGAACAGCTCGCGCACCTCCACGCGCGTGCCGGGGTTGAGCGCCGCCGGCCGCACCGGCTCCTTCGCGCCGCGGTCGACCACGATCTCGCTGGCCGACGCCGCCTCGGCGGGGCGCGATGCGATGGCCAGATGCGCGATCGAGCCGATCGACGGCAGCGCCTCGCCGCGAAAGCCGAGCGTGGCGATGTTGAACAGGTCCTCGTCGGCGAGCTTGGAGGTGGCGTGCCGCTCCACGGCCAGCGCCAGGTCGGCCGCGCTCATGCCCGACGCCGTCGTCGGTGACGCGGATCAGCGACAGCCCGCCCGCCGCGGTCACGACCTCGATGTCGGTGGCCCGCGCATCGAGCGCGTTCTCGACGAGCTCCTTCACCACGCTCGCCGGACGCTCGATCACCTCGCCCGCGGCGATGCGGTTGACGGTCGAGGGGCTGAGCTGGCGGATGGGCATGAGTGCCTTGCGGTCAGACCCTACGCGAGGTTGGTCCCAGTTGCGCCTGCGGGGCCTGAGGTCTGACCCCATTCACGACCCGTCGCGCTGCCCCTCACACCTCAGGCAGCGCCGCCACGCGCTCGCGGGTGATGACCTTGGCCAGCTCCACGGCCGGCTGATCGAACGGGTCCACGCCCAGCAAATGAGCGGCCAGAATCGTCTCCAGCATCATGTGCATCATCAGCGCCCCGAGCGCCCGCTCGTCAAGGCTGGCGAGGTCGAAGGTGCGCACCGGCCGGCCGGCCTTGGCGAGCGCCTCAGGCAGGGCCTCGGCCTGGGCCGCCACCAGGTCGCCCGCCGTCTTGCCGGCCAGGTAGTCCACCCCCGCCGCGCGCGCCAGGCTTGCGTCGATGCGCGGGCCGGTGCCTGCGGTCGGCACCCGCACCAATGTGATCAGGTGCTCGTGCGGGCCGTCCATGAAGAGCTGCAGCTGGCTGTGCTGATCGACCGGGCCGAGGCAGGCGATGGGCGCCGTGCCCTTGCCGTCCTTGCCGAGGCTTTCCGCCCACAGCTGCGCGAACCAGGCCGAGAAGCGCCCCAGCCGATCGGAATAGGGCATCATCACCTGGGCGCGAATGCCGCGCTCGGTGGCAAGCGCAATTGCCACGGCCGCTCCCAATGCTGGCTCGAAGTCGCCCGGATGCTTGGCCGCCATCAGCGCATCCACCACCTCCCTTGCGCCCGCCCGCACCGCGCGCGCATCGAGCCCGCGCGCGATCGCCGCGAGCAGGCCGACGTTGGTGAGTGCCGAAAACCGCCCGCCGATCCCCGGATGATGGTCCAGCAGGGGAATGCCGTGCGCCTCGAACAGCGTGCGCAGGCCGTTGGCCTTGCCCTGGGCTTTGGGCTCGCTGATGCCCAGGAACATATCGGGCAAGCGCTTTTCGAGCCCGGCCGCCTTCACTGCCGCCAACGCCGCCAGCGCTTGCACCAGCGTCTCGGGCGTGCCGCCGGACTTGGAGATGACGACGAAGCGCGCACCGGCAAGGTCGTCGAAGGAGCCGAGCGCAGAGGCAAGCGTCGCCGCCGTCGAGATTGTCGTAGAAGCGGGTGCGCGGGCGCTTCTTCTGCGCCTCGTCGGCGGTGCCCGGGATGTGCCAGCCGCCGAGCTGAGCCAGCGCCTGTCCGCCGAGGCTCGAGCCCCCGGTGCCGAAGAAGATCACCGCGCGCGCGCCCTGGCACAGTCTGGCGAAGGCCGCCTCTGCCGCCTCGATGTCGGCGGTATCCTCGGGAATGCGAAGGTGCGGCAGGCGCCGGCTGCGGTAGTCGTCCTGCAGGCGCGCAAGCGCCGGCGTCAGGCGCTGCAGCCAGCGGTCGAGATCAGCCTGCGAAAGGCCGTGCTGGCCAATGGCGGAATCGCGGCACCCCGCGATCGACTGCCGGTAGATCGGTGCGTGCGAAGCTTGCTGTGGCGTCATAACGCGAGGCCTAGCGCGAATTTGGCGCTCTGTCACCACGCTGGCCGGCGCGGCGCATCGCCTGCGCGCCTAGTGTCCTGATCGCGAAATTCGTCTCACTATGCCGCGAACTCGGTACGAATTTCGCGATCTGAAGGACACTAGCAAAATCATGATGCTAGTGTGATTCAGATCGAGAAGTCCGCTACCGACCCTGGCGTCACGCGATGTGGCGGACTTCTCGATCATCACACTAGCCGCCCTGCTGCGCCGTCGGCACCACGCCCTTGGGCTTGCCCACCACCGTGACGATCGGCTCCTGGCCATCGAACAGGCGCTTGGCCACGCGCTTGATGTCGTCCAGCGTCACGGCATCGATCTGCGCGTTGCGCGTGTCGACGTAGCTGGTGCCGAGCCCTTCGACCATCATCCACAGCAACTGGTTGGCGATGTTGGCGTTGGTGTCGAAGCGCAGCGCGAAAGAGCCGGTGAGGTAGGACTTGGCGTCGTTGAGCTCCTCCTGCGTCACGCCATCCGTGGCAATGCGCCTCAACTCGCTGCGGATCACCTCCAGCGACTGGCCGATCTCCTCGTTCTTGGTGGCGACGTTGCCGATGAACACCGACGCATTCTTGAGCGGTATGATCGAAGAATCGACGCCGTAGGCGAGACCGCGCTTCTCGCGCACCTCGTTGTAGAGCCGCGAGGTGAAGCCGCCGCCGAAGATCGTATTGAGAATGAACGACGCCATGAAGTCCTTGTCCTTGCGCGCGAACGCCGGCAGCCCGAAACGCGCAACCGACTGCGGGACGTTCATGTCGATCACCTTCATCCGCTGCGCGGCCTTGGGCTCGGTCTTGGCGACCGGCGTCAGCTTGGCCTTGGCAGGCAAGGCGCCGAAGATGGTGTCGAGCATGGTGCCGAGGGTGGCAGCGTCGATATCGCCGACCGCCACCACGCGCAGCGTGTCCTTGGCAAACGTGCGACCGCGAAACGCGACCAGATCATCACGTGTGATCCCGGCCACCGACTGCGGCGTGCCATTGGGCGGGCGCCCGTAGGGATGACCCGCAAACGCGAGCGCCATCCACTGCTCGGCGGAAACGCGCGTGGGATCGCGGGCGGCGGCAACAAGGCCAGCCAGATACTGGGCGCGCATGCGGTCGACCGCCTCCGCGTCGAACCGCGGCTTGGTGATGGCCAAAGTCAGCAGCTCGACCGCGCGATCGCGGTTCTGCGTCAGCGTCTCGAAGCTGCCGTAAAAGGCGTCGCGACCGTCCTCGAAGGACATGCGCATGGCGATCTCTTCCATGCGCTCCTGGAATTGCTTGGAGTTGAGGCTGCCGGCCCCTTCATCCAGCATTCCGGACAGGAAGTTCGCCAGCCCCTCCTTGCCCACGGGATCTTGCGAGCTGCCACCCTCGAAGGCGAAGCGCACGGCGATCAAGGGCACGCTGTGCTCCTCGACCAGCCACGCCGTGATGCCGCCGGGGCTCTTCACCTCTTGAATCTTCATCGCACTCGCTTTGCTGGGGGTTAGCGTGAGGGCGGCAGCCGCAAACACCAGGACCAGCCACGTGACCTTCGCCAGACGGCCAGCCCACGCGCGATCTTCGATCAACCTCGACATGCTACCACCCGCCTCAGCTTCGCTTGGCCGCCGGGGTCGGAGCCGGGGACGTGCTCTCCGGACCAGAGTTGCCGGGAATCAGCGTTCCAGTTACCGAGCGGCGAATGTCGAGATACTTGGTCGCGGCCTGCTTCACCTGGGCGGTCGTGACTTTGGCGATCTCGTCCGGCCAGCTGTTGATCTGGTCGATCGTCATGCCGAGTGCCAGGCCGCTGCCATAGCGCCTCGCCAGTGTTTCCTGGCTGTCGGATTCGAAAACGAACTCGGCGATGAACTGCTTCTTGGCGCGCTCGATCTCGCCCTCGGTGACGCCGTTCTCGCGCAGGTCGTGGACGACCCGGTCGATCGCCTGCTCGACCTTATCGAGGGAGACGCCCTCGGCAGCCACGCCGTAGAGGCCGATCGTGCCGCTGTCGAGCTGCATGCCGCTGTACCAGCCGCCAGCGGTGGAAGCGACCTTCTCCTCCACCACCAGCTTCTGGTAGAGGCGGCTGGTGCCACCCAGGCCGGCGATCTTCATGAGGAGGTAGAGCGCTTCCGCCTCGCCCGGCGCCGCCTTGGTGATGGAGGGCGCCAGATAGTAGCGTCGCACCGACGCATTGCCCGCGCGCGGGTCTTTGAACTCGACGCGCCGGGGGGCGATCTGCACGGGCTCCTGCGGCCGCGCCCTGGACCCGACCTGCGGGTTTGCCGGCAAGGCGCCGTAGGTCGCGTCCGCCAGCGCCTTGACCTCGGCGGCGTTGACGTCGCCGGTGATGACGACGATGGCGTTGTTGGGCGCGTAGAAGCGCTTGTAGAAGGCGAGCGCGTCCTCGCGCGAGAGCTTTGCCATCTCGTGCATCCAGCCGATGATGGGGATGCGGTAGGGATGGTTCTGATAGAGCGCCGCCGACATCTGCTCCGACAACAGGCTCGCGGGCACGTTTTCGATCCGTAGCCGCCGCTCCTCGATGATCACCTGCCGCTCGCTATCCACCTCGCGCTCGCCGAGCCGCAGGTTGGCCATGCGGTCGGCTTCCATGGCCATGATCGCCTTCAGCCGGTCCTTGGCTACTCGCTCGTAGTAGGCGGTGTAGTCGTAGTTGGTGAAGGCGTTGTGCTGGCCGCCGAGGCGGGAGACGACCGCCGAGAACTCGCCGCTGGCAAGCTTCTCCGTCGACTTGAACATCAGGTGCTCGAGGAAGTGCGCGATGCCCGACACGCCCGGCGGCTCGTCGGCAGAGCCCGCACGAATGTAGAGCATCTGCGTGACCACAGGAGCGCGGGTGTCGGGCACGACGACGAGCTCGAGGCCGTTCGCCAATGTGAACTGGCTCACGCGGGTGGCCGGATTGGCCCGGGCGTAGGTGGAGTACTGGGCGATCAGCATGAGCGCGAGCGGGAGGAGGAGAAGACGCTTGCCTGGTGTCCACATCGGTCGATGCATCCTGAGGGCGAAACTGGCGCCTTGCCAAGGCAAGCCCCCGGTTGCCACAGGGCTCGCCGAGCAGCGGGCCCGAACGTGGCTGTATCCGGTCTTGCTGAGCCCCAAGTCAAATGACAACCCCTTAATGTCGCTACAGGCCGGTTGATCCGCAGAAGTCGAGGCAAAGAGTTACGGAAGGGAGACGCTGTCTGCGCCTCCAAAGCCCACCAGCACCGGCACGTGGCTGGCTATTTGGACTTGCCCGTGATGTTGTTGACTATGTTCGGACAAGGACCGTAAGGGCTCTTGTTGATGGCGTTGGGATCGAGCGCCTTTTCCCGCCACTGCAGGTCGCCGCGGCAATAGGCAAGATGGAGCCGCTCGCGCTCCTTCGCCGCTGCCTGCTTGCGCAGCTCTGGATCGTTTAGCGCCGCCAAATCCTCCGACGTCCCTTTGCCCGATCCGGGCTCGGGCAGCCGCGCGACGCTGGGCGGCACCACCAGCGGCGGTCTGTCCGCCATCTTGGGATCGCGCGAGCGCGTATCAGAGGCAGAGCTGATGCCCATCATGTCAAACAGCTTGCCGTTGAGCTCGACACCGTCAATGTTGCTGCAGCCGCCCAAGGCGAGCCCGGACGCGACCGCCGCAGCGGTCGAGATCAGCCTTAGGCGATAGAGCAACGGCATCTCCATCTGTCCCCCAAGTCAGTGTCTCGCCAAGGGCTTACGGCGACTTTGAGGCGCGATTGCGAACTCGGGACCAACGAGTCATACAGGAGCCCGCAGACCCCGGCAACAATGGCTGCATCTGCAATATTGAATACGTACCAGTAAAAACCGAAGGCATGCAGCGAGAAGAAGTCGGCTACTCCCCCCAGCACCAGGCGGTCGACGGCGTTGCTGATGGCCCCCCCCATGATGAGCCCGAGGCTGACGGCGACGACCCTGTCGACGACCCAGCGGGCGAGCCAGACGGCCATGGCGAGCACCGCCACAACGGCAAAGCCGGTCAAGAGCCATTGCCCCCAGCGGCTTTCCTGCAGGAACAGGCCATAGCTGATGCCGAGGTTCTTGACGTACACGAGATCGAGGAAGGGGGTGACCGCGACCCGGCCCCGATCCTCGATGCGGTAGACGAGCAGCATCCACCATTTGTGCGCCTGGTCGACGGCCAGGGTCAGGGCGGCGAGCCCGATCCCCAACGGCGACAGAGGCCCCCATAGCCAGGGTTTTCCTTGCATTGCCTCCATCGCCTTTCCGGCCGGAGCCGCGGGACTTTCGCGGGGTGTCAGATCAGCGCGCGGGTAATATCCGGAACTTGGCGTTGCGTCCAATGTGATAGGTTTCGAAATCGTCGCGGTCGATGGTGAGGATGGTCTTGAGGCCCTCCCGCTCGGCCACATGCACGAGCGTGGCATCGGCGAAATCCATGGGCCGGTCGGCGTAGCGGGCCATGAGGGACTCAAGGGCTGGCAGGTCTGCATCCGAGATCGGTGCGATGGTAATTCCGCCGGCGCGAACGAAATCCCATGTGCGCTCTACTAGACCTCTACCCTTGGAGGCGAAATAAAATGTTTCGGTCAACACTGCGGTGGTTGTCACGAGCGGCAGGTTAGCAACTCGCAGGGCGGCAAGGCAGGCTTCATGCCAGCGATCCCGTCTGTTGACCGCGGCAAGCAGAGCACCGGTATCAACGAGCTCGCTTGGGGGCACGCCGCTGGCTCGCACGATACTTTTTCATCAGGTACTCGCCCATGACTTCCCGCACGCGCTCGTTCGTTGCCGAGCCGCCCAGATCGACGGAAATCGTGCCTGCCGCCTTCAGAACCCGCTCGCGCAGCCGGCGCTGCTGCTCGGCCTCATCCTCGTCGAGGCTCGCCCGGCTCTTCAGCCACTCCCGAACCACGCGCTCGAGAACAGCGCCGACACTGGTCTTTTCATCCCTGGCGGCGGCCTCGAGCTGCATCTTGAGGTCTCGAGCAAGACGCCAGCTGTAGACCTCGCTCTTGCTCATCTTGTTCATGCAGCACACGTGTAGTGCAAAGGCGGCCGGCGGTCAACGCGGGGCCCCCGCACGCGCATCGAACTCGCGCACGGCGGCTGCGTCGCGGGCGGAGAGTTCCGGATAGTCCGGGTCGCTGCCGACATCGTCCGTGAAGCGCCAGGAGCGCGCACATTTGGTGCCGGTGGCTTTCCTCGGCACCACGCCCACATCGGCGACGTCGGCGAGCGTAAAGGCGCCGTCCGGTGCCTCGCCGTCGATCACCTCGATCCCCGAGGTGATGCACACCTCGGCGAAATCGACGCCCTCCAGCGCGGAGAGCAGCTCGTCGTCCTTGACATAGACCTGCGGCGCCGCCTCCAGCGACGAGCCGATCTTCTTGCTGGCGCGCTCGATCTCGAGTGCGCCCGTCACCACGCGCCGCACGCGCTTGATCGCCTCCCAGTCCGCGGCAAGCGCGTCGTTGCGCCAGGACTTGGGCACCTCCGGGAAGGTCTCCAGGTGCACGGAGCCGTCCTCGGAGGGATAGCGCGCCAGCCATGCCTCCTCGGCGGTGAAGCACAGGAGCGGCGCCAGCCACAGGGTGGTGCAGCGGAAAATCTGCTCGATGGTCTCCAGCGCCGCCTTGCGCTTGGCGCTGGAATAGGGCTCGCAGTAGAGCGCGTCCTTGCGGATGTCGAAGTAGAAGGCGGAGAGGTCGGTGTTCATGAAATGCGACAGCACCGCCACCACGCGCTTGTAGTCGTACTCCGCATAGGCCTTGCGCACGACCTCGTCGAGCTCGACAAGGCGATGCAGCATGAACTGCTCGAGCTCCGGCATGGTAGCGACCGCCACCTTCTGCCGGCCCTCGTGGTGGGCGAGCGTGCCGAGCATCCAGCGCAAGGTGTTCCTGAGCTTGCGATAGGACTCGGCGGTGCCCTGCAGCACCGTTGGTCCGAAGCGGATGTCGCCCGTGTAGTCGGCAGACGCCACCCACAGGCGCAGGATGTCGGCGCCCGAGGTCTTCATCAGGTCCTGCGGGGAGAGTGTGTTGCCCTTGGACTTCGACATCTTCTCCTCGCCTTTCTCGTCGAGGATGAAGCCGTGCGTGAGCACCATGTCGAAGGGCGCGCGCCCGCGCGTGCCGCAGCTCTCGAGCAGCGAGGACTGGAACCAGCCGCGGTGCTGGTCGGAGCCTTCCAGGTACATGACGCGGTCGCGGCCGCCGTCGCGCTGGCGGCGGATGCCGGCGAGCTGCGGGAAGGCCTCGGGGTCCTCCAGGGTGAAGGTGTGGGTGGAGCCGGAATCGAACCACACGTCGAGAATGTCGGTCGCCTGCTCCCAATCGGCCGGGTTGTCGACGAGGCCGGCGAGGAAGCGCTCCCGCGCGCCCTTTTCGAACCAGGCATCGGCGCCCTTCTCGGTGATCGCGGCGCGGATGCGCGCCATCAGCTCCCCGGACTGGGAGAACTTGGCCGAGGGGATCACCTCGCCGGTTTCCTTGTGCTGGAACACGGTGATGGGCACGCCCCAGGCGCGCTGGCGCGAGATCACCCAGTCCGGGCGCGCCTCGATCATGCCGCGCAGGCGGTTTTGGCCCGACAGCGGCACGAACTCGGTCTCGGCAATGGCCTTGAGCGCCGCTTCGCGCAGGGTTTGATTGCCGCCCTGGCCCGGCATCCTCAGGGCCTGGTCCATGGCGATGAACCATTGCGGCGTATTGCGGAAGATGACGGGCCTCTTGGAGCGCCACGAGTGCGGATACTGGTGCTTGAGGCGGCCGCGCGCGATCAGCATGCCGGCGTCTTTCAACGCAGTGATGACGGCGTCGTTGGCGTCGCCCTTGTTGCCCTTGTCGTCGATGACGCGTTTGCCTTCGAAGCCCGGCGCCTCCTTGGTGAAGCACCCGTCGGCGTCGACGGTGAAGGGGATGGTCGGGTCGATGCCGCGCTCGCGCAGCCTGGCGGTGTTCGCCGTCCAGACCTCGAAGTCCTCGCGGCCGTGGCCGGGTGCGGTGTGCACGAACCCGGTGCCGTCCTCGTCGGTGACGTGGTCGCCTTCGAGGAGCGGGACGTGAAATTTGTAACCCCGATCGAATGCCGCCAGCGGATGATCGCAGACGATGGATGCTAACTCTTGTGACGTTACTGGCCCGATGGCCTCATAGGCTACCACCTTCGCGGCCTTCATCACGCGCTCGGCCAGTTTGTCAGCCAAGACAAGCTGGTCGCCTGTACGCGCCCAATTTCCTTCAGGTGCCTCTGTCACGCGATATAGACCGTATGCAATCTTGTTCGAATAGCTGATGGCGCGGTTACCAGGGATGGTCCACGGCGTGGTGGTCCAGATAACGATCGAAGCGTCTTTGTATTTGTTTCTGACGTTGACCCAGTCGGGGACGGGCGTGCCGGGACTCTCAGCGCCGACAAATGGCGGGGCATACTTGTGAGGTGCGACAGGAAACTTCACCCACACTGTATCGCTCGTGTAGTCGTGGTACTCGACCTCGGCCTCCGCCAGCGCCGTCTTCTCCACTACGCTCCACATCACCGGCTTGGAGCCGCGGTAGAGCCCGCCGTTCATGGCGAACTTCATCAGCTCAGCCGCGATCGTGCCCTCGGCCTTGTAGGCCATGGTGGAGTAGTAGTGCTGCCAGTCGCCCTCGACGCCCAGCCGCTTGAACTCCTCGCGCTGCACGCCGATCCAGTGCTCGGCGAACTCGCGGCACTGCTTGCGGAACTCCACGACCGGCACCGCGTCCTTGTCCTGGCCCTTGGCGCGGTATTGCTCCTCGATCTTCCACTCGATCGGCAGGCCGTGGCAGTCCCAGCCCGGCACGTAGTTGCTATCGAAGCCCAGCATCTGCTGGCTGCGCGTCACCATGTCCTTCAGGATCTTGTTGAGCGCCGTGCCGATGTGGATGTTGCCGTTGGCGTAGGGCGGCCCGTCGTGCAGGACGAACTTGGGTCGGCCCTTGGCCTTCTGGCGCAGGCGCTTGTACATGCCGAGCTTGGCCCAGCGGTCGAGCAGCCTGGGCTCGAGCTGCGGCAGCCCGGCCTTCATCGGGAAGCCGGTCTTGGGCAGAAACAGGGTCGCGCTCCAATCGCGCGAGGCAGGTTGGGTCAAGGTCATGGGGATGCCGTCTTGTGACTAGCTGATGCGGTGCACTCGAGGCACGGGCGAAGCCCCGGG
The DNA here is from genome assembly GCA_963832445.1 of uncultured Alphaproteobacteria bacterium. GTDB lineage: Bacteria > Pseudomonadota > Alphaproteobacteria > Rhizobiales > Hyphomicrobiaceae > AWTP1-13. The sequence continues at coordinate 254,559 of CAWHUM010000026.1, read as the reverse complement.
CGCCTTCGGCCTCAGGCCAGGGCGACCGGGCCCGTAATTCGCATCGGCTTGGCCGTGAATCGCGACATGGGCCGTGTTGTAGCCGCGGCGCACGTCCAGAGCAACCGCATGCCCGATTCAACGTGCCCGCGGTCTACTCAGCCTTTGCGGCGAATGCCGGCGCGCGCCGGTGGCTTCACTTCTCGTTGGAATGCCGTGTTTACTCGTTGGAATGCCGGGAGTAACGGTCGAGAGCGGTAGCGGGAAGAATCCGGCAGTGCCCTAGCCTTATGGTCAGGTCAGCCAGAGCAGGCCCAGCACCGTGATCATCGTGGCAACAACTCCGACGCTGCCGAGCACTCGATCCCAATTCTCGTCCACAGGCTTCTCCGACGCAAAACACAGAACCCCGACAAGCAACCTAGCCGCGCTCCAGTCGCAGCGACCATGTGAAAACCTGGGACAACACGTAACGTTTATTTGCTTGTGATAAAACTGCAACAAGCACCTGACAGGGATTGCTAGCCGAGGTTGCAAGGGGACCCCGGCAGTACCCAACCCCGGTGCAGAGCGCGCCCGTGGCCCCACCAAGCTTCCTGGACCCATGACGACGGGTGCATTCGCCATGGGCACCGGGGTCAGGACCGGTCGACCGGCTGGCTCGGCGCGCGTTCGAGAATGGCGCGCGCGCGGTCGCAATCGCGCTGCATCTGCGCCTTCAGCGCCTCCGCGCTGTCGAAGCGGCGGTCGGCGCGAATGTGGTCGATGAAATCGACTGCGATCTCGCGGCCATAGAGGTCGCCGTGGAAATCGAACAGGAACACCTCCAGCAGCGGCGCACCGTCGTCGAAGGTCGGACGCGTGCCGAGATAGGCGGCGCCGGAATGGGTCTTGCCGTCGGCGGTGACGCGCACCGCATAGATGCCGTGGGCCAGCGCCGTGTTGGGCGCCAAGGCGATGTTGGCCGTCGGAAACCCAAGGATCGTGCCGCGTTTGGCCCCGCCGATGACCGTGCCGGTGACGCGCCAATAGTGCCCCAGCATCTCGGCTGCGCCCTTGACGTCCCCCTGGGCCAGCTCGGCGCGAATGGCGCTCGACGAGAAAACCTCGCCGCCGCCCGCGACCTGCGCCACCACCGTCACGCCGAAGCCGCGCGCCGCCCCGGCGCTGCGCAGCATCTCGGGATCGCCGGTGCGGCCCTTGCCGAAGCGGAAGTCATAGCCGATCACCACGTGCGCGACGCTGAGGCCCTGAACCAGCACCTCGTCGATGAAGGCGTCGGCCGAAAGCTCAGCCAGCGCCCGATCGAAGCGCAGCACCACTGCGAGATCGAGGCCGGACGCCTCGATGAGCTCCAGCTTGCGCGGCAGCGGGGTCAGGCGGAAATGCGGCTTGTCGGGCTGGAAGAACTCGCGCGGATTGGGCTCGAACAGGATCACGCCGGCTTTGCCGCCGCTTGCCGCCGCCGCGCTCTTCGCCGCCTCGAGCAGCGCCCGGTGGCCGCGGTGGACGCCGTCGAAGTTGCCGATCGCCAGCGACGCCCGGCGCGCCTCGGGCGGCGCGTTGCCGATGCCCTCGAGGACGATCATGGTGTGCGGCACCGTGGCGGGCACGCGATCGCGGCCTTGAACATGGGCATGGGCGCCCTTTTCCGGTTTCGATGGACAGAGTGCATAGCAGCAATTCTTATGTCGGGGCCACAACCACAATTGACGCGAGCGCTCCCATGCAGCCGCTGCATCCCAAACACTGGGCCCCGGCCAAAGGCTTTGCCAACGGCATCGCCGCCGAGGGCCGCCAGGTATTCGTCGCAGGCCAGGTCGGCTGGGGGCCGGACCAGCAGTTCACAACTGACGATTTCGTCGCCCAGGTCGAGCAGGCGCTCAAGAACATCGTCGAGGTGCTGGCCGAGGCCGGCGCGACGCCCAAGCACATCGTGCGCCTCACCTGGTACGTCACCGACAAGGGCGAGTATGTCAGCCGCCTGAAGGAGGTGGGTGCCGCCTACCGCCGCGTGCTCGGCCGGCACTTCCCCGCCATGACGCTCGTGCAGGTGGTGGCGCTGGTGGAGGACCGCGCCAAGGTCGAGATCGAGGCGACCGCGGTCGTTCCGCACGCTTGACCTCGATCAAAGCCCTCTTGGTTCGTCGCGATGATGAATAGCGCAACAGCATCTTGCTGCAGCAAACGGATCAACCATGGCTCGCGACGTTGTGTTTGTAACTGGGGGCGGTTCCGGCATCGGCATGGGGCTGGCGGAGGCCTTTCATGCACGCGGCGCTCGTGTGATCATCGCCGGACGCACGAGGGAAAAACTGGAAGCTGTCGCGGCCCGACATCCAGGCATGGAAATCGAGGATCTCGAAGTCTCGAACGCGGCCGACGTCGCGGCATGCGTGGAGCGCGTGTCGGAGAGGCATCCCGGCTTGAACGTGGTGATCAACAACGCCGGCATTCGCCGATTGATCGACTTTGGTCGAGCGGAAGCATACCGTCCCGAGGAGATCGCTGAGGAGATCGATGTCAATCTCAAAGGGCTGATTTACGTGACAAACGCTTTCCTGCCGCTGCTCAAGCAGCAGTCCACGGCGCGGCTTGTTCACATTGGATCGGGGCTCGGCTTTGTGCCGCTCGTATTCGCGCCAATCTACTCGGCAACAAAGGCCGCCACTCATTCGTTCACGGTCTCGCTGCGCACCCAGCTGCGCGGAACGGGCGTGAAGGTCATCGAAATCATCCCCCCAGCGGTCGAAACCGCGCTCGACCGCACTTTGTCCGTCAAACCTCCACCGGCAATGAAGCTTGACGCGTTCGTGTCAGCTGCCATGGCTGGCCTTGATGCGGGTCGGGAGGAAGTGCCTGTCGGACTTGCAAAGGTACTGCTGACGGGATCGCGCATTGCACCAGGATTCCTGCTCAACATGCTCACCAGGAAGACCAGGGCACTCCTCCCTGAGCGCGGCAGTCGCCCAATTCCCCGCACCCACGGCGCAACCTGAAGGACAGCCTCTCTGGGAGCACAACGCTTGCGTTGTGCATCCGGCGGCAGACCTCGGTCAGCTTAGCCCGTCCGCCTGCCGGACGGTGGCCAGTCTTTGCCACACATTGGACACGGCCGAGGGCCGAAGCGCGCAGGGGGCTGCCTAACGCCGCGGCGGACTGCGGCAGGACGCCCGGCCCGGACTTTGCTAGTGTTTTCCAACGATGAACCGTCCGTGACGGGACAAACAAGGGCAATGCCATGAAATTGCGCAGGCGTATGTCGAGGAAGTTGGCGCTGGGCTTGGCCGTGGCCGGCTGCACGCTGTTGGGTGGGGCCGCGGTGGCGCAGGAGGTGATCCGCGTCGGCTGGACCATCCCCGCCGAGGAGGCCAAGTACTGGCTGATGCGCCGCATCGGAGCAGTTCGCCAGCGCTCGGCAAGGCCTACAAGATCGAGTTCGTGCAGTTCCAGGGCACCGCGCCCATGGTTCAGGCCATGGTGGCGGGCTCGCTCGACTGCTCGACGCAGGCGCCGCTTGTCGCTCGCCAACGGCGCCATCCAGGGCGGCCTGCAGGCCTACATCATCGCCCAGCACGTCGGCGAGCGGCCGGGCAGCTTCTCGGTCTACTGGGCGGTGAAGGACGACTAGCCCCATCAAGACCATCGCCGACATGAAGGGCAAGAGCGTCGGCACCAACGTGTTCGGCTCCGGCATCCTGGGCCCCATGTTCCTGCTGCTCAAGAAGAACGGCCTCGACCCGGCCAAGGACATCCGCCTGGTCGAGACCGGCTTCCCGGGCTCCGAGGATGCCATCCGCACGGGGCGCGTCGACGTCGGCGTGCTCAACCAGCCGTTCGCCGCCCAGGCGGAGGCCACGGGCGGCCTGCGCAAGCTGTTCGCGCTCTCCGACCAGCAGCAGAACATCGTGCACATCCTCGAGGTGTGCCGGAAGGACTTCGTCGACAAGAACCCGGAGCTGGTGAAGCTCTACGTGCGCGACCTCACCGCCGGCATGAAGAAGGCGCTCGCCAACCGCGCGGAGACGCTGAAAGTGGTGAACGAGGTGATCAAGGCGCCGATCCCGGTGCTCGAGACCTACCTCTTGAAGCCCAACGACTTCGCGCGCGAGCCCGGTGCGGCGCCCAACTTCGCCGGCATCCAGGCGATGTTCGACATCTACGCGGAGTCCGGCATGATCAAGGAGAAGCTCGACGTCGCCCGCTTCCGCCACGCCAGCGTGGTCGCGCCGATCGAATGAGCGCTCGCTCGCTCCTCTCCCCGTCGAAGGTGCGAGGGGCGGAGGGGCGGCCGCACATGCGGTAGCTAGTCGCTGCCTCCCCGCCGCAACCCTGCCCGAGCGGGGAGAGGGAAGCCCCATGATCGCCATCGAGCGGCTGAGCAAGACGTTCGATACCCAGCGCGGCACCAGCCATCTCGCTCTCGCCGACATCTCGCTCACCATCGCCGACGGCGAGTTCGTCTCGATCCTCGGGCCGTCCGGGTGCGGCAAGTCCACGCTGCTCTACATCGTCGGCGGCTTCGTGCAGCCGACCGAGGGCAGCGTGCGCGGTCGACGGCGAAGGCCGTCACCGGGCCCTGGCCCCGACCGCGGGCCGGTGTTCCAGGAGTTCGCGCTGTTTCCCTGGAAGACGGTGCTCGGCAACGTCATGTACGGGCCGCTCGAGCGCGGCATGGCGAGGGCGGAGGCCGAGGCCAAGGCGCGCGCGCTGATCGCGCTGGTGCATCTCAAGGGCTATGAGAATTTCTATCCCAAGGAGCTGTCCGGCGGCATGAAGCAGCGCGTGGCGATCGCCCGCACGCTTGGCCTACGGCCCCAGTATCCTGCTGATGGACGAGCCGTTCGGCGCGCTCGACGCGCACACCCGCACCGGCCTGCAGAACGAGCTGCTTGGAGATCTGGGAGCGCGACCGCAAGACCGTGCTGTTCGTCACCCACAGCGTGGAGGAGGCGGTGTTCCTGTCGGACCGGGTGGTGGTGCTGACGCGCTCGCCGGGCCGCATCAAGGAGACGATCGACATCGATCTGCCGCGGCCGCGCCGGCGGGCCGAGCTGCTGGTCGACCGCCGCTACCAGACCCTGGTGGTCGACATCGAGCGGCTGATGGACACCCCGGAGCAGGGGCCCCAAGAAACATGAGCGCGCGCTGGTCCTCCGTGCCCGGGTTGCCGCCCCTGCTCGCGTGTGTCGGCCTGCTGGCGCTATGGGAGCTCGCCTCGCGCACGTTCCACATCAGCGGCCTGCCGCCGGCGCACGAGGCGCTGCGCCAGCTGCCGGCCATCCTGGGCGACCGGGAGGCGCTGTTTCACATCTTCGATTCGCTGCGGCGGATGCTCATAGGCTTCGGGCTCGGCGCTGCTGTTCGCGATCCCCACGGGGCTGCTGATGGGCCGCAGCCGCCTGGTCGCCGCCGCCCTCAATCCTCTGCTGATGACGATCTATCCCGTGCCCAAGGCCGCCCTGATGCCGGTCATCATGCTGTGGCTCGGCATCGGCGATGCCTCCAAGACGCTGGTGATCTTTTTGGGCGTCAGCCTGCCGGTCATCTACCACAGCTATCAGGGCGCCCGCGCCGTGGAGGAGAAGATGCTGTGGTCGGCCGCGGCGATGGGCATGACGCCGGCCGCAGCGGCTGGCGCGCGTGGTGCTGCCGGCCTCGCTGCCCGAAGTCTTCGTCGGCCTGCGCACGGGGCTGGTGCTGGCGCTCATCACCATGGTGACGAGCGAGATGATCGCGCGGCAGGCAGGCGTCGGCAACATCCTGTTCAACTCGCTCGACATGGCCCTCTACGACACGGTCTACGCGACGATCGTCATCATCGGCCTGTTGGGTTTCGTGCTCGACGTGGCCTTCGAGCGGCTGCGCGCGTGGCTGCTTGCCTGGGCCGAGCCGGTGCACCAGATCGCGGTGGGGACGTCATGAGGCGCAACGCCATCGCCGAGGCCCTGCTCGGCATCCTGCCGATCGCGCTGATCCTGGCGCTGTGGCAGGGCCTGACCAGCGCCGGCATGGCGCCGCCCTCCCTGCTGCCGCCGCCTGGCGCCGTGTTCGCAAGGCTCGCCGAGCAGCTGAGAGACCCCACCTTTCTCGAGCACGCGGCGATCACCCTGTTTCGCCTGTTCGCCGGCTTCTCTATTGCCGTTGTGATCGGCGTGACGCTCGGCGTGGCGGCGACCGGCAACCGGGCGATAGAGGCGCTGGTGCGGCCGATCGTGCGCGTGCTGGCGCCGGTGCCCAAGATCGCGCTCTACCCGGCGTTCATTCTCATCCTGGGCTTCGAGCACGCGTCCAAGGTGGCGCTGGTGGCGGCCGATGCGGTTTTCCCGATCCTGCTCGCCACCTACCAAGGCACCAGCGCGGTTGAGCCCAAGCTGGTGTGGTCGGCGCGCGCGGCGGGCACCTCGGCGCGAAAAGCCTTGCTGACGGTGGTGCTGCCGGCGGCGCTGCCCTCGGTGCTGACCGGCTGCCGCATCGGCCTCGTCATCTCCTGCATCGTCGTGTTCCTGGCGGAGATGATCACCTCCACCAACGGCCTCGGCCACCTCCTCATCTACGCCTCGCGCAGCTTCCACACGGTCGACATGTTCGTACCGCTGATCGCCATCTCGCTCCTGGGCCTGGCACTCAACGCCGGCTTCAATGCGCTACGCGCGCGCCTGCTGGCCGGGTTTCCGGAGGAGGGGTGACGGGTAGGTTGGGTCGAGCGGCAGCGACGACCCAACACCCACTGCACGCTGCTTCCACGATGCGGCTCCATTGACCGATCCTCGTAAGGCTGGCGCTACGTTGGGCGCTTCTCAGCTCGGCATCGCGATCGGCCAATGCGCCGTGCCGGAAGTGTTGGGTCAGCGCTTCGCTCGACCCAACCTACACGCTATCCAACACCGGCCTAGGGCGATGTCCCGATTTCGCGACCCTCATGCGCGCTGTATCGATGCGGCGGGTAGCGAAAGGAGACCTGCCATGAGGAACAGCTCGAGGACTGTGATGCTTTCGGCTGCGTGCCTGGCGTTGGCGTGGCCAGTCGCAACGGCGTTGGCGCAATCCCAGCTCAGGGAGCGCATCGCCGGTGCGGTCGAAATGGTCGAGGGCGCGTGCGCCGCCGACGTCAGCAATTTCTGCGGCAACGTCACGCGCGGCGAGGGCCGCGTGCTGCTGTGCATGCAGGCTCACGAGGACCAGTTGAGCCGCAGATGCCAGTTCGCGCTCTATCGCGCCTCGCGCCAGCTCGAACGCGCCGTCAACCGCGTCGAGCGCATCTCCGAAGCATGCTGGAACGACATCGAGACGCAATGCGGCGATGCGGACAGGATCGGGCAGTGCCTGGTGCAGAAGAGCGGCACGCTCTCGCAGTCGTGCCAGGCCGTTCTCACCGGCTTGCGGCAGGCGGTGCAGGGCCTGGCGACGCTCAGGGGCGTGCCCGTCTACAGCGCCGACGACAAGAACCTCGGCCAGGTCGTCGAGGTGAATAGAGGGCCCGACGGGAAAGTGCAGTCGATCCAGGTCGCCGTCGGCCGCTGGCTCGGCATCGGCGACAAAACCGTGACCATCAGCGGCGACGATTTCGAGCGACTGTCCGACCGCGTCAAGTTGCGCCTTGCGGGCGAGGAGGTGCGGGCCCTCCCCGAAGCCAAAGCCAAGTAGCTGCCGGACCATCTGATTAGACGGCAGCTGGGGCGGCCGGCACCGCGCGATGCCGGCTGCCTTCCCGTGTGCACCGCGCTAGACGCCGCCGTTTCCGTGTGGACCGCCCTAGACGCCGCCGTGGCGCAGGTCCGGTCGAGCCCGCCATTAATCTCAAGACGGAGAAACTGCTGCCAAGCTTGTTAACCCAGTGTAGGTGCTGACTCGAGGGCAAGGACCTCGCGCCGGGTCGCCGGCAATGCCCGCCAGCCGTATCCAATAGTTTTTCGGATCTGCAGAACGCGCGGTGCCCAGTCCTCCCCATGTTTGAACTCGCCGACTACCCCCTGCCGCTGATCTTTGTGGGCAGCATTGTGCTGATCCTGGTAGCCGGCGAGTTGGGGCATTGGCTCGGCCTGCGTGCGGGTGATCGCGGCAGCCAGAACATCACGACACTGGAAGCCTCCATGCTTGGCCTCCTGGCGCTGATGATCAGTTTCACATTCGCCATGGCGCTGACGCGCTTCGACGCACGACGGGAGGCCGTCCTGAACGAGGCGAATGCCATCGGCACAACCGCGCTGCGTGCCCGCCTTCTCCCATCGCCGCACAACACGGAGAGCCTGGCCCTGCTGCGCGAGTACACCAAGGTGCGGTTGGACGTTACGCGGCGTGTGCCGTCACCGCTGGAACTGCAAACCGCAATTGCTCGGTCGAATGCCGTTCAGGAAGCGCTTTGGCAGCAGGCGAAGGCAGCAGCCGTCAAGAACACGGAGATGGTGCCCACGGGACTCTTCATTCAGTCCCTCAACGAATTGATCGATAATCATGAGAAGCGGTTGACTGCGGCGCGTACCCGAGTGCCCAACATTGCTTTGCTCGCGCTGTACGCGACAGCCGTGGTGGCAATCGCCTTTACGGGTTACGCGGGCGCCCTGGAGGCGCGGCGCTGGCGGCCCGGGGTTTATGTAATGGGGATACTCATTGCCGCCATGATCCTTCTGATCCAGGACCTCGACAGGCCGGCCAGTGGCTTCGTGACAGTGAGCCAACAGCCGATGATCGATGTCGCCGCCAGCCTGGCTGGCTATACCGACTGAGCGATTGGCCTCCCGGCAAGACCCGGCCGCTGTTGCTGCGGGCCCATGCCATACCTATCATCCAACGCCAACCCGCGCGCGAGAGGGGCCGCCCATGTTCGCTGACCGCATCGAAGGCAAATGGATCGACGCGTTCTGCGAGGTGTTCGAACGCTGCGCCGTGAGGAGGGGCGACACGGCGGCGATCCTGTCGGAGACGCAGTCGCGGACGCTGAACGTGCATCTGGCCGAGCTGGCCCTGCTGCGGCTGGGTGCCAGGCCGTTCCACGTTGTTGTGCCGACCCCGCGCAATAAGCACCCCGTTCCGGTGCGCTCCACCGGCGCCAGCGAGGCGATCGGCAAGCTGGCGCCGGTAGTGGCGGCGCTCGGCCAGGCCGGCTTCGTGGTCGACTGCACCATCGAGGGGCTGATGCACGCGCCCGAGACGCCGGCCATCCTCAAGGCAGGCGCGCGCATCATGGTGATCTCCAACGAGCATCCCGAGGCGCTGGAACGCATGGCGCCCGACGGCGCGCTCGAGAAAAGTGTCCGCGCAGCGGCCAAGATGCTGCGCGGCGCCACCCGCATGAGCGTGCGCTCGGCCGCCGGCACCGACCTCAACATCGCCATGGCCGGCGCTTCCACCGTCGGCATCTGGGGCTGGACCGACAAGCCCGGCACCTTGGCGCACTGGCCGGGCGGCATCGTCGTGAGCTTCTGCAAGGCTGGCTCGGTCAACGGCTCTCTCGTGCTCGACCGCGGCGACATCAACCTGACCTTCAAGCGCTACCTCGAAGCCCCGGTGCGCCTCACGCTCGAGGCCGACTACGTCACGCGCATCGAGGGCGAGGGCACGGATGCGGAGATGATGAAGGGCTATCTCGCCGCCTGGGGCGACCGCGAGGCCTACGCGGTGAGCCACGTCGGCTTCGGCCTCAACCGCCGCGCGCGCTACGAGGCGCTCGCCATGTACGATCGCGCCGACACCAACGGCACGGAGCTCAGAGCCGTGGCCGGCAATTTCCTGTTCTCCACCGGCGCCAACGAGTTCGCCGGCCGCTACACGGCCGGGCACTTCGACATTCCCGTCATGCGCACGACCATTGCCATCGACGGCCGCGAGGTGATCCGTGACGGCGCGTTGCTCGACGTGTTCGGTTGACGCACGCCGCGGCCGGGGCGCGTTTGCGCGAGGCGCTGCCTACATCGGCAGGCGAGCGACGTGGTTGGCGAAATAGTTGTCGATGGCCGTAACCAGCGAGCCCGAGACGCTGTCGCGCCACCGGTCGGACTTGAGCTGCTGGGCGTCCTCCACGCTAGTCATATAGCCGAGCTCGAGCAGGATCGAGGGCACGCTGGTGGTCTTCAGCACGACGAAGGCGGCCTTGCGGTCGGGGTTCTCCATCATGTTGGTGGTGGAGCCCATGAAACTCAGCACCGACTGGACCAGAACGTTGGTGCGCTCGCCCTTGCGCTCCACATCGAGTTGGGCGAGATCGGCCAGCATGTCGCGCACCGCGTTGACGTCGCCGCCGACCTTCTTGATCTGGGCGGTCTCCTGGCTGGAGAGCACGCTCTCCTTGAGGCCCTTGGCGCCGCGGCGCAGCGATTCGGAGAGCTGCGGGCGCAACGAATAGATGGTGGCGCCGCGCGCCGTCGCGCGAGCCGCGTAGTCGGCATGGATAGCAATGAAGAGGGCCGCCTGGTTGCGCTCGGCGAACTCGCGCCGCTCCTCGAGCGGGATGAAAACGTCTTTCTCGCGCGTCATGAGGACCTTGTAGCGGCCCGTCTCATTGAGCTTCTCGCGCAGCTTGAGGCTGAACGACAGCACGACATCCTTTTCCAGCGTACCGAATTTCCTGGCGCCGCCGTCCTCGCCGCCGTGTCCGGGATCGATGACGATCACGGGCTTGAAGGCGTTGGCCGCGCGCGCTTGCGGCGATTGGGCCGGCTTCGGCGTCGGCGGCTGCAGGTTGCCGCCCGCTCCAAGCCCCAGCGCGCCGGCGCGTATGGTGGCACGCGCCTCCTCCGTCACCGTGGCCTCGTCCGCGGAAACCAAGTCGATCACAATGCGGGCGGACTTGCCGTCGGCGGGCTTCTCGATGCTGTACTTCTCGACCACCACCGGCCCGGTGACGTCGATGACGACGCGCGACTTGCCCGGCGCCGACATGCCGTGCCGGAAGCCCTTGATCAGGCCCGCCGGCGTGTCGCCCAGAGGATCGGGCAGCACGACTTTGACCTCGGGCAGGTCGACGAACACGCGGTTTGGATTTTCGAGCGCCGCCACCTCGAATTCGACCGCCTGCTCCAGCCCGATGATGAAGCGGGTGCGGGTGGTTTTCTCACCAGGGTCCTTGGTCGCACTCTTGCCGGTCAACCACTGCAGATCGAGCAGCCCCTGAGCAAACACGGGGGCAGGCGCCGCAAGAGAGGCAGCGACAACCAGTAAAAAGAGCGTTCCGCACAGGCGGACGCCCGGTAGCCTGCCAAACTTCATGCCCTAGACCCCCGTCTAACGCGTCACATGGCGGGACAGTCTGTTGGTTACCTGTGGAAAGTGGCAATTTCCAGGTAACCAAACGTTCACCATATGGGATTGTAAAGGTTAACGGATCCTTAAGGGCAAGTGCGGTGCGGACACAGGCTGAAGCGATTCTCGGCTCCGAGCGTGATCAGCTCAGCCGTCGGACGAGTCGCGGGGCGCACCGTTGAGCAATTCGACCTGTGCCCGCAGCTGTCTGAAAACGAAGGGGAATCAGTGGGAATTGTGGTCCTCCGCAGCGGCCTCGCCTCCGTGCACCCACGCCACCGCTATGGCCCAGGCGACCGACAGGACGATGGGGCCGAAGAACAGCCCGACAATCCCGTAAGCCATCATGCCGCCGATGACGCCGACCATGATCACCGGCATCGGCGTGGTCAGCCCACGCGCCATCAGAAACGGCTTGAGGATGTTGTCCACGAAGCCGACCGGAACCATGTAGGCGGTGAAGATCAGGGCGTGCGTCGTGTCCATCGCTATCCAGCTCCAGATGACGACCGGCACGAACAGGACCCCTGGTCCGATCTGTATGATGCCGAGCAGCAGGGCGAGGAAGGCGAGCACGCCGGCAGCGGGAACCCCCGCGGCAAGAAAGCCTGCCCCGGCGAGAATGGCCTGCAACAGAGCGATGCCAACGACGCCGCGCGATACGTTGCGTATAGTTGCTCCCGCGAGTTGCACCAGTTCCTTGCCGCGGTGACTGAGTGCGCGGCCCAAGATCGCGCCCAGCGCGTCGGCCAATTGCGGTCCGCGGGTGAACAAGAACCCCGCAATCACGATCGCCGCAAGGAGCTCGAGCAGGGCGAAAAACGCGCTCTGGGCCAAGCCGAGCAGCATGGTGCCGACCGGCCTGAGCGTCGGTGCCACCTCGGCCAGGGCAACCTTCATGTTCGTGGCTGCGAGGCTCCACAGCTCATGCAGCCGAGCGCCGGCGAGCGGCCAGCGCTTCACCGAATCGGGGGGAGAGGAATTACCAGTTGCGGCGTGTCCAACGAGGCCACCAAGGAGCCGATGCCGGCGATCATGCCGAGGCCGAGCCAGGTCACGGGACCTATGACGATCATCAAGCACAACAACGTGACAAGCGCCGCGGCCAGGTGCGGGTTCAGCCGTCGTGCCAGCCAATAGAACAGAGGGTAGAGGGCGACCGCGAGTATGGCGCTCCACATGCCGATGGTCAGGAATGGAGCGATTACCCGAAACGACAAGTAACCGAGGAGGCCGATGAAGCTGAGGCGGATCGCCAGGTCGATGGTCGTGGTGCCGAGTATCTTCCGAGCCGGGTCTTGGTTGTCATCTGCGGTCATGGTTCAACCCGACGCTGGGCTCTTAGTGCACCTCGGCAATCATCTTCAGCGAGAGCCGAGGCGTTCGATCGCGCTCTGCTATACGGCGCACAGGCAGCTTCACTCTCGCACGCGGCACGCGCTCGTAGGGAATATTTGCGAGCAGATGCTCGATGATGTTCAGCCGTGCCCGCCTCTTGTCGTCCGAGCGAACGACGAACCACGGTGCCCATGCGGTATCGGTCGCCATGAACATCTCATCGCGCGCGCGGGTGTAGTCGTCCCAGCGTGTGAATGACTTCAAATCCATCTTGGTGAGCTTCCAGATCTTGCGGCCGTCGTCGATCCGCGCCTTGAGCCGCCGTTCCTGCTCTTCGGGGCTCACCTCGAGCCAGTACTTGATGAGAACGATCCCCGAGTCGACCATGGCCTTCTCCACCTGAGGCACCACGCCGAGAAAGCGCTTGGCTTCGTCCTCTGTGCAGAACCCCATGACGCGCTCGACGCCGGCGCGATTGTACCAGCTGCGGTCGAAGATCACGATCTCGCCGCCGGACGGCAGGTGCGGCAGATACCGCTGGATGTACATCTGCGTCTTTTCCCGGTCGGTCGGTGCGGGAAGGGCGACCACGCGGAAGATGCGGGGGCTGACCCTGGCGGTGATGGCCTTGATTGCGCCACCCTTGCCGGCGCCGTCCCGCCCCTCGAAAACGATGCAGACCTTCTTGCCCTCGTGCCTGACCCATTCCTGAAGCTCGACCAGCTTCACGTGCAGCCTGCGCAGCTCGCTCTCGTAGTCCTTGCGCTTGAGGTGCTCGTCCTGTCCCGCATCGACAGACCGGTGGCGAGCGGCGGCCAGCTGCTTGCCTTTTGACTCTTGCTTGTTTTCACGCATGTCACGCTACCTCGCGCCAGCCCGCAACGGGAACATAAGGCTGCACGCGCGAGGGCTCTTGATAAATACGTAGTCAACGTAACCGCCGCTCGGCTCACCGCTGACTTCGGCACACGGCTTACAAGAACCGGCTATGTGAACCGCTCCTACTTCCAGAAGCGGCGTCATTCACCTTCCCCGTGCGCTGCAACAATGTCGACGGCGTGCCGAGCCACTCGAGCCGCACCCCGGGTTCAGATGTCGGACGAGTTGCAGCGCAACCGTACGCTGAGCTTCGGCGATCACCAGTCCGGTGAGCCATTCCGAGGCTGGAGCACAGGCGAGGCATGCAGGCCCAAGTGGGGCCTGCATGCCCAGCCGTTACGCCTTGATGAAGGCGAGCAGATCGGCGTTGATCTGATCCTGATGGGTGGCGGTGATGCCGTGCGGTGCGCCCGGATAATATTTCTCCTTGGCGCCCTTGATCAGCCGCGCCGACTTCACGGCCGAGTTCTTGACGGGAACGACCTGGTCGTCCTCGCCGTGCAGAACCAGGGTCGGCACGTCGAACTTCTTGAGGTCCTCGGTGAAGTCGGTCTCGGAGAACGCTTTGATACTCTCGTACGCGTTCTTGAGCCCGGACTGCATGCTCCAGAGCCAGAACTGATCCAGCGTTCCCTGCGAGACCTTGGCGCCCGGCCTGTTGGCGCCATAGAACATCGGCGCAAGGTCCTTGTAGAATTGCGAGCGGTCCTTGAAGAGCCCGGCGCGCAGGCCGTCGAACAGCTCCATCGGCAGGCCCTCCGGATTGGCCTCCGTCTTCAGCACGAGGGGTGGCACGGCGGCGATCAGGACCGCTTTGGCGACCCGCTTCGTGCCGTGGCGTCCGATGTAGCGCGCGACCTCGCCGCCGCCGGTGGAGTGGCCCACCGCCGTCACTCGTGTGAGATCGAGCGCCTCGATTACGGCCGCCAGATCGTCGGCGTAGCCGTTCATGTCGTTGCCGGACGAGGCCTGGCTCGAGCGGCCATGGCCACGCCGGTCGTGCGCGACCACACGGAAGCCTTGCTGCGCCAGGAACAGCATCTGGCCGTCCCAGGCATCTGAGCTGAGCGGCCAGCCGTGCGAGAAGGTGACGACCGGGCCCTTGCCCCAATCCTTGTAGTAGATCTGCGTGCCGTCTTTGGTAGTGATCGTGCTCATGGTTTTGGGTCCTTTGCTGGGGTGAAGAAAGGGATGGCTTTGCCGCGCGCGGGGGACTCATCGCTTCGCCAAAGACTGCTTGAGCCAGTCGTCGAAACGAATTGCGCCGATGCGCGGGTTCTCGCCGGGTGTAAGGGATTGATCGTTCAGCTCGGCGCCGAAGTAGCGTGCGTGCACGTCTGCAATCACGCCACGCTTGTCTTGGTTTGCGGCGAGGAACTGTCTGGCGCACTTGTCGAGCGGGCACCGCTCGGGGCCTGCCACCTCGACGGTGGCGTTGAGCGGCCGTCCGACGGTGAGATCGGCAAGCGCGGCAGCGACGTCATCCGAAGCAATGGGTTGGAAGAGAGCGGGCGACAGGCGGATCACGTCGCCGACGGTGCCGGATTTGATGATGGCGCCGACAAACTCGAAGAACTGCGTCGAGCGCAGGATCGTGTAGGGAGTCTTGGAGGCCTTGATCAGACTTTCCTGGGCCACCTTGGCGCGCAAGTAACCGCTGTCGGGAAGGCGGTCGGCGCCGACGACAGACAGTGCGAGGTGATGTCCGACACCCGCGGCCGCTTCCGCGGCCAGCAGATTGCGGCCGGACGTCTGGAAGAACTCCATGACGGCCTTGTCCTCGAACGATGGCGAGTTCGCCACGTCGACGACGACTTGTGCGCCCGCAAGCGCTTCGGCAAGCCCCTCACCGGTGATGGTGTTGACGCCCGAATTGGGCGAGGCCGCCACGACCTCATGGCCGCTCTGACGGAGCCGGTTCACAATTTTGGTGCCGATGAGACCGCTGCCTCCTATGACGACGATCTTCATGTCGACCTCCATTCGATCGGCGACGCGACCGATGCGCGGAGGATGCCCAAAACGCAGGTGGAAAACATTGCGGCAACCATGTATTGCTATCGAGTTCACCTTGGATACTTGTCCAAGAGGTCGCGCAGCGTGATATCGCTCTAGCGCCACTGATCGATGGTCGGCCTGAAATCGTCGTCGCCCCAGTGGCGCATGCGGCCCGCGGCCGGGCGCTCCGGCGCGATCAGGCCGTAGTGGCGGGCAAGCCGCGTCAGGGCGAGGTCGAGCACCACCTTGGCCGCGCGCTGCGGCCAGCCCGATGCGCGGCCTGCCGCTTCGAGGCCCATGTCGCGGCAGCACACATCGACGAGGACGCCCGCGAGCTCCGGCCCCACAGCGTCGAGCGCGCGGTGGAAGCGCTGGCGCGCGGCCAGCATGGCATCGCGCATCTCCGCGCCCGTGCCCGGCGTGGCGCGGCGGACCCGGTGCGCCGGCACCATCGCCGACCAGTTGGCGGTGACCCTCGGCGCGAGCTGCCCGTGCCAGAAATCGGCCGCCAGCATCTCGGCGGCACCGAATTGGGTATCGCTGACGAGCGGCCGGCCGTCCTTGTGGCGGCGGCGCCGCAGCAGGGCGAGCGGCGTCTCGGCGGGCAGGCGCGGCACCGCCGTTGGCGCGGGCTTGCGCCCGGCGCGGCGCGCCCGGCCCTGCTCGGCTGCCAGCGCGCACTTACCGGCCTTGCCGAGTCGCAGGCAGCGGCCTGGCTCGTCCCACTCGAGCCAGCCCTTGCGCAGGCAGTAAGCGATGGCCGGGCGCGAGACGTGGCCGACGGGCTCGGCGCTGCCGCCAGTGCCGTCCTGTGGCGCATGGATGGCGCACGCGTCCGCCGGGCTGCCGGGTGCGCGATCCGCGGCGAGGTAGGCGCCCTCGCCGGCGAGCCGGGCGAGCGCCGCCTTGGCCTCGGCGATCACGAGCGCGCGGGCGGCGCGGTTGGCCCTCGACATCGACAAGCCCTGCCGCTGATTATGCCGGCCGCGACGCC
Source organism: uncultured Alphaproteobacteria bacterium (assembly GCA_963832445.1). GTDB lineage: Bacteria > Pseudomonadota > Alphaproteobacteria > Rhizobiales > Hyphomicrobiaceae > AWTP1-13. The sequence goes on along the minus strand of CAWHUM010000026.1, from coordinate 238,133 downwards.
ATGAGGCGCACGACGCCCTCGAGCAGTTCGAGCGCGCGATCGAAGGGCACGCTCTCGCGCCTATCCTCGATGCGGCCGCAGGCGTGCGCCACCGTGGTGCGATCGCGGCGGAACAGCCGGCCGATCTCGGTGAAGGTCAAGCCGCAGCCGACGTGCGCCAGGTACATGGCGGCTTGCCGGGCGAGCGCCGCTTCCGGGCTGCCCCGCGTCTCTGCCCACAGCGCGATCGACGCCACCGGAAAGGCGGGCGCCACCGTCTGCTCGAGGAGAAGGCGCAGATGCTGATCTGTCAGAAGGGGTGCGGCGCGCCGGCACGGCGGCCGGGGGTGCGGCAAGGACTGCGGAGGAAAATCGACGAGAGAGCTGCCCAACATGGTCATCCAATCCGTAGCAACGGCGTAGACGTCATGAACGGCAGCTGGCGGATGATACAGAACGCGGTGCCGTTCGCCAGGCCCATTGTAGGGAACTGGTGAACTGCGGGGATAGCGGAGCATCGGCGCCTGGGAGCGGGCCGCCGCCCGCGCAATCCCCGCTCTGCGGCGGCGTGTCATGCTCGGCCGGTTCACCTGGAGCGGCCCCGGCCCGCACGATGCAAATGACCAGCAACCGGCAGCTGCCACCCCGCAACCGGCCCGAGCGGCCCCACGCGCACTGCGCGCCGCGCCGCAGGCAGAGGCCCTACGACCGCCGCGCGGAGCTGCCGCGCATCCTGCCGCTGTGGCCGCACGAGGTGGAGGACCAGAGCCCGCACGGGCGTGCGCGGATCCTTGCCAGGCTGGCCCGTGCCCTGCGCGCGGAGCGGCGGCGCGGCATCGCCGGGCACTGGACCTACGACCTGGCGCGCCACGCGGAGCTTCTGCGCGTCTACCGCCTGGAGCTGGCCGCGAGCCGGGCGCGGCCACTGCAGCGCGCCGGCGACGGCGAATAGCGAGTCCCATGCGCGGCCCCGGTTGCACATACGCGGCACGTGCGCAGCGCCGCGTCGCGCCACGCGACGCGCAGCCCTACCCGGGCAGCTCGATGCTGTAGAGGTCGGAGGGCCGCACCACCAGCCCCAGCGCCATGCGCACGGCCACCGCCAGCACGATCAGCGCCAGCAGCGCGCGCAGCTGCTCTGCCTTGAAGCGCTCCGAGTAGCCGACCCCGAACTGCGCGCCGACCACGCTGCCCGCCATCAGCGGCAGCGACAGCAGCAGGTCGACGGTGTGGTTGAGGGCCGCCTGCAGCACGGTGGCGAACGCCGTCACGCACACGATCTGGAAGGTGGAGGTGCCGATCACGATGCGGGTCGGGATGCGCAACAGATAGATCATCGCCGGCACCAGCAGGAAGCCGCCGCCCACCCCCATGACGCCCGTCAAGAGGCCGATGAAGGCGCCGACCACCACGAAGGGGATGGTGCTGGCGTAAATCCGCGAATGGCGAAAGCGCATCTTCAGCGGCAGGCCCTCGACCCAGGTATGCCCGCCGCCGCGGCGCCGGCCGGCCGAGGCCTTGATGGCCGGCGCGCGCAGGGTTTGCACGCTCTCGATCAGCATCAGGCCGCCCACCACGCCCAGCAGCACCACGTACATGAGCGTCACCGACAGATCGAGCTGGCCGCTGGCCTTCAGCCACCCGAGCACTCGCACGCCGATCACGGCGCCGACGAAACCGCCGCCGATCAGCAGCCACCCCATCTGCACGTCGATGTTGTTGCGCCGCCAGTGCCCAACCGCGCCCGACACGGAAGCCGCCACCACCTGGCTGGCGCTGGTGCCCACCGCCACCGCCGGCGGCACGCCGAGGAAGATCAGGAGCGGCGTCAGGATGAAGCCACCGCCCACCCCGAACATTCCCGACAGGAAGCCGATGGCGAACCCCATGCCCAGCAGAAGCAGCACATTGAGCGACAGCTCGGCGATGGGAAGGTAGATTTGCATTGCCTGCGTGGGTGCGCGGGGGCGCCAGGAAGGCGGGCCGCGTAGTCCCGATTTACGGCGGTCCGGTGGCCGTTTCCAGTGCTTTGATCGAGAAGTCCGCTACGTCGCGCTAGCCGCGGTCTCATAGACGACCGGCTGCGCCGGTTGCCAACAGCCTTTGCGACCGTCGAGACCCAACAATTCGCCGGTCAGCCCCGCACGGGGCAAGCGTGCCAGGTCCGGACTCATGCGCCGTAACAAATGGTTTCTACTCGATCGCCTCGTCGCGAGCGGGCGACTTCGCTGGCGCTCACTTCGCGTCCCGCAGACTGACAATGTAGGCGATGACGTCGTCCCGGTCGCCGGGCTCGAGGATCAGGTTCGGCATGTTCGGATGCGGGCTTTGAAACCAAACTATGAGTGCCATCCTGTTCATACCAGGAGTGTTGGCGATCTGTTTGAATGTGGCAATGGGCGGTCGTGGCGAAGGCTGTCCTGCTTGCACGGCATGACAGCCGGAGCATTGCCGCTGCGCGTAGGCAAGTCCGCGCCCCGCGTTCCCTGGTTCTTGCGCGTCGGCAAGTGATGCGCTGACCAGGCAAGAGCAAACGAGCGCAAGCTTGAAGAGCCGCAGTCGCCGGCCCTGGCGGGGGACCCTATGAACAAGATCACGGAGAAGGAGAACAAGATCACGGAATGGCATGCGCGAACTTCCTCTGTGGAGGCTATTGGTAACGCGAGCTCTCAATCCCTGCTCTCGTACGCAGCGCCGTAGGTTGGCTAGGCTATCCGGACGCCGTCAACCGTCGAGCGCCTCTCGCAGTGCGTGGGCGAGCTGTTCCCGCGTATAGGGCTTGCCGAGCACCTTGATCTTTCGCACAGCCTCGCTCGCCGCGAGCTGCATATCGCTGTATCCGGAGGTCAGCAACACCTTGAGGTCGGGTTTCATCGAGCGAACCCGCTCCGCCACATCGTAGCCTGTCATGCCGCCAGGCATGACGATGTCGCTGAGCACGAGGGCGATGGGCTCTCCGGACTCGAGCAACGTGATCGCCTCTGGCCCTGTCTTCGCTTCGACAACAGCATAGCCGAGAGACTCAAGCCGGCTCGCGGTCGCCTTCCGCACTTTGACGTTGTCCTCGACGACCAGAATGAGCTCGCCATCCCCCAAGGGAACCTCCTTGGTAGACGGTGTCGCACGGCTCACAATCGGCCCGGGTTCGACCTTGGGGAAATACAGATGGACGACCGTGCCCTTCCCCAGACTGCTGTCAATCGCGACGAAGCCGCCTGACTCCCGCACTGTGCTATGGATCGTAGCGAGGCCTAGCCCCGTGCCCTTGCCGGGCTCCTTGGTCGTAAACAACGGCTCCATCGCATGCTTGAGTACCTCCGGGCTCATGCCATGTCCCGTGTCGCTGACGGTGAGCATCACGTAGTCGCCGGGCCGGGCATTCGCGATGCGGCCCGCGCCGTCTGCATCAAGTGTGACGTGGCGGGTCTCGATCGTAAGCCTGCCGCCATTTGACATCGCATCCCGCGCGTTGATCGCAAGGTTGAGGATGGCATTATCGACATCGCCGGGATTGGCTATGGTCTGGCACGGGTCGGGCGACAACCTCAAAGAGACGGTCACCTGCTCGCCGAGCGTTCGCCTCAGCAGCTCAACTGTCCCCGTGACGCGATCATTGAGATCCAGTCGCTCGAGCCCGACCCCTTGCCGGTGCGAAAGGATGAGCAGCCTGCGGGTGAGGCTGGCACCCATCTGGATTGCATCCATCGCGTCTTGAATCACATTGCGGATCTTCTCGTCGGTACTGCGAAGCGTGACCGCATCCAAGTAGGAGGAAATGGCCGCCAGCACATTGTTGAAGTCGTGCGCCATGCCGCCGGCAAGCTGGCCGATTGCTTCCAGGCGCTGCGATTGCGCCAGTGCTGCCTGTGCCTCCTCACGCAGGGCCATCTCGTGCTCGAGCTTGGAGAGGGCTGCCATGAGCGCCCGGTTCGAGTTTGTCCGCTCGATGGTCGCGCGGTGGAGGGTGTCCTGCAGGTGCAGTAACTCGGGTGGTCCCCTCTCAATCGGCTTGCCAGGTTCCTCGGACACGTCGGCAAACGCCTGGCGCAGCTGATCGATCGGCCGAGTGATCTGTCGGGCCAGGCTCCAGGCGAGCAGGAGGCTCGCAGCAGAAAGGCCAGCGCCCAGCAAGACAGCCCAGCGCACCGTGTCCCAAGCCGCCTTCCGCTTCTCCGCTTTCTTGACCGCAACGCCGACCTTCCAGTTGCTGATCGATGACTGGGCATTGGCCTGTATGAGTGGATCCCCCTCTATGGAGGGGAACTCGAACAAGCCCGGCCGATCTTTGGTGGCGCGCCACCCTTGAGAGGCGAATTGGCCAACCTCGGCGCTTGGAACGCGGGCAATGAACCGGCCTTCGCCATCGATGATGCCGGCAAGCCAGTTCCGCGGGATGTCCTGTGCATTGAGGAGGCGCAGGAATTCTCGCTGCCTCATGATGATAGCCAGCCCGCGAAAAGGCTGGCCGCCCTTGAAGATGGGAACGTCGATCGTAGCAATCCAGTTCTGCGTGAGCGGACTTCTGAAGAGGTCGGTTATCGCTATCGAACGCGATGAGAATGTGCGTTGCTGCGTGGCGATCGCCTGCGGATTGCGACGTGGAAGGGGCTGCCCCGGCTGGAGGAAAGTGTTCATGAGCATTTGGCCATCTACGTCAGAGACCAGTACCCAGACATCTGCCCCGGCCGGGATCGCTCGGCGTGCCTCGGCTTCGAACGCGTCGAGATTGTTGTCGAGCAGCGCCGGTGAGCGAGACAATGCTTCCGCCAGTGCCACGTACTTGCCGAGCTCGGCATCGACGCCGGCCGCGATCGACCGGGCGGCATAGAGAAGGCTTGTGCGCTGTACCTCGTTGGCCCGGTTGACCAGCCCCAAGATCACGCCGACTATGACCAGGTTGAGCGGCAGCGCCAAACCGAGCACGAGCAAGATCAGGCGCGCGGAGATGCTCAAACGGTTGAACGCAGCCCCGCGTTGCAGACAGGCGAGGCCTTTCGCAAGTCGAGCGCAAATCTCACGCGGTGCGGATGTAGCGGCGCCGATAGAGACCCCGCGGGAACGCTGAGACGCAGATAACAGCAGATTGAAGTCCCCCCTCACCTCGTGCTCGGACCCGGACGAGATGCCATTTGGGCTAAACGGACGATATAGGGACAAACCCCCAAATCGTTGCGTGGCACGCTGAGCTACTCAGACTGCTGCACAGCTCTCGTTTGACCTAGATCAATGACTTCTCAAGAAAATGCGTGTCGCACCGCATGCGGCCACAACCAGCCAGGCAAATCTCCGAGGTCCCCCCTCTGACACATCGGTCCGCACGCGGCCATCCCTGCCACGCCCCCTCGACGTTCAAGAAAAGGGCGTCTCGCGGAGGGGAGGGGAGTTGAAGGGCGAGACGCCCACACGCGTGCGGGAACGCCTCTGAGGCATCCGCTCGGCGAATACTAGCGGGGCAAGCCCTGAGAAACGCCGGGTCGAAAGCTCAAAGTGGGCCAGCTGCCCGCGCATGGCCTTGCCGTTCTTGTTGCTCGAAAACACCGGCATCGGCAACGGCTTGCCCGAAAATAGGCCCCTCGCGATCTGGTTCGCCGCACAGTCGCGCAGTTGGGCGAATTTCGCGATTCCGATGCTACCGCGCCAGCTCCTTGAGCCCGCGGCGAATGAGCTTGGGCGTATCGGCTCCTTCGCCCAGCTCGGCGATGGCCGCGGCCACCGCCTGGCTCGCCTGCGCGGGCTGATAGCCCAGATTGGTCAGCGCAGAGATGGCTTCCGCGGCGGTATCGTCGCGGGGAGGCGCCCGTCCCGCGGCTCCAGCAGCCGCGCCCGCCGGCACCGCCAGGCCGGCGGCCGACAGCGCAGGGGCCTTGTCCTTGAGCTCGGCGACGATGCGCTGCGCGAGCTTCTTGCCCACCCCCGGCGACTGCTCGACGGCGGCCCAGTTCTGCAGCGCAATGGCGTGGGCGAGGTCCTGGGGGGACAGCGTGCCGAGCACGGCCAGGGCCACTTTCGCGCCGACGCCCTGGATGGTCTGCAGGGTGCGGAACCAGGCGCGCTCCACCTCGCTCGTGAAGCCGTAGAGGCGGATGGCGTCCTCGCGCACGTGGGTTTCGATGGCGAGGCTCACCGCCTCGCCGGCTTTGAGCGCCCGCAAGGTGCGGGCCGAGGCCTGCACCTCGTAGCCGACGCCGTTGACGTCGACGATGGCATGGCTCTCGCCCACCGCATCGACGATGCCTTTGAGCTTACCGATCATGGGGCCAGCCGCAAGCTGACGATTGCAGCGATGCCCCATCCAGCCCGGCGCGGGCCGACGCCCACTTGGCGAATCGCGTTTGTGCGCATGCCGTCTGATAGCACAGCGGCCGCCCACCCCAGTCACACAAGAGCAATCAGCGGGGCATCCGCATCATCTGCTGCGCGTCCCGCTGCATTCCCTGCTGCTGGTCTTTCATGGCCTGCAGGACATTTTGCTGCTGGCGCGCATCGGCCAAAGCCGCGCGGCACCTGCTGTATTCGCTGGTTTCCGGCTTGAGGCCGTCCGCCTGGCATTTTCGGTCATCCGCTAGCGCCACTTCCTGAGGCGAAGCGCAACCGACCAATGAAAGAGCGACGGCAAGGGCAACAAGGACTCTCATCGACAAACCTGTGCTCCGACAAAGCTCGGCCTTGCCCCGCTCCGCTATCAAAAGCTCGATGCGGACACAAGCTGGCGGCGGGCGATTCAGCGTTGCGGTGTGGCCTTAACACCGTAAGCACGCGACCCGCGGCAGGGCCAAAGCCTAGTACTCAGGACCTTTGCTGGACTGTGCTTGCCGTGGCCTTGCTGACGTGCGGCACCGCGCAAGCGCAGCAGTCACCGAGCGCCTGCGCCTAGTTGCCGACGGACGCGGCCAACAATGCCTGCCGCGCCGCGATGGCCTGCGGGCTCGAGCGATGGCTGGCGTGGCAGATGGCGATGGCCAGCGCATCGGCCTCGTCCGCGCTCTCGAATTTCGCCTTGGGCAGCAGGAAACCCACCATGGCCGCGATCTGGCGCTTCTCGGCGTGCCCCGCCCCCACCACCGTCTTCTTGACGACGTTGGGCGGATACTCGGCAATGCGCAGACCCCGCTGAGCCGGGGCCAGCAGCGCCATGCCGCGCGCCTGGCCGAGCTTCAGGGTAGAGCGCGCATCCTTGTTGACGAACGTCTCCTCGATCGCTGCCTCCAGCGGCTTGAAGCTGGCGATCACCGAGGTCAGGCCCTCGTACAGCTCGCGCAGACGATAGGCGAGCTCGCCCTCATCATCCGAGGTGACGAGCCCGCTCGCCACATAGGCGAGCCGAACGCCGTCGGATTCGACGATGCCCCATCCCGTCCGGCGCAAGCCGGGATCGATGCCGATGATGCGAATTGCCGTAGTGCGCATGGCTCCTGATAGCACAGGCGCCAGCCTGCGGCCGTTGCGGTGCGGCACCGGGTTTCCCACACCGTCTCCGCGCCGCCTGCGCCTAGTGTCCTGATCGCGAAATTCGTCTCATGGTGCAGCGGGCTCGGTACGAATTTCGCGATCTGAAGGACACTAGCAAAATCATGATGCTAGTGTGATTCAGATCGAGAAGTCCGCTCTCGAACCTGGCCCAAAGCGATGTAGCGGACTTCTCGATCATCACACTTGATCGCGCTTGCGGTCCCGGAAGCCGCGCTCCCCCGAGCCCAGGCGAATCAGCCGGCAAGCCGCCCGCTGCCTTCTGCGTTCAGAATGCGCGTCATGAGGTCCAGCCGCGCCTTGCGCAGCTCCGCCATCCGCGCCAGCCGGCTCATGTCTCGGCTGTCGCGCGCCAAGGCCCGGTACTCGGCGTTGACCTCATTGAGCCTTGAGCGCAACTCGCCGAGGTCTTGTGGATGTCCGCTCATCCATCGCCTCCGTGTGCACGTGGTGCCTATGCGATACCTGCCTGATGTAACGCGCCAATGACGGTACGGCGGGTGTGCACAGGGGGCTGGTTGACTATGCGCAACGTTGTCACCATACCTTCGCGTGGCGTAGCCACTGTGGCCATGCGCAAAGCCGACCGAAGCAGAGGCGTGCTTGACTTCCCAAGTTGCCGACGACGCTGCTGCGCGCTCACGTTCCGTTGGTCTGCCGGCCGATCTTGCGATCGTCATCCCCACCTTCAACGAGCGGGAGAATGTCGCGCGGCTGGTCGAAGAGCTCGATCGCGCTTTGCCCGGCATCGCATGGGAAGCGATTTTCGTCGACGACCATTCGCCCGACGGTACCGCCGAGGCGGTGCGCGAGATGGGACGGCGCGATCCCCGCGTGCGCGGCCTCCTGCGCTACGGCCGCCGCGGGCTCGCCGGGGCCTGCATCGAGGGCATGCTCGCTAGCAACGCGCCCTACCTGGCTGTCATGGACGCCGACCTGCAGCACGACGCCACCGTGCTGCCGCGCATGCTCGCGGCCCTTAGCAGCGGTTCCGCCGACCTTGCTATCGGCAGCCGCTTCGTTGCGGGCGGCTCCGTCGGCGACTTCGCGACCCGCCGTCGGCTTGCCAGCAGGGTGTCGACGCTGTTGGCGCAGCGCGTGATGGCGGCCGACGTGGTCGATCCCATGAGCGGCTTCTTCATGATCCGGCAGGAGGCATTCCAGGGCCTGGCGCCGCAGCTCGCCTCCGAAGGCTTCAAGATCCTGTTCGACATCTTGATGACCGCGCACGGCGCCCTGCGCATCGTCGAGCTGCCCTACACCTTCGGCACCCGCACCGCCGGCAGCTCCAAGCTCGACCTGCAGAACGTCTTCGACTTCCTGGGGCTGCTGGTCTCCAAGGCCGCGCGGGGCTACGTCCCTCTCCGGTTCGTCAGCTTCATGTTCGTCGGCCTGATCGGCGTGTTCGTTCACCTTGCGGCACTCAGAACTGGGCTGCTGGCGGGCCTGCCCTTCACCGAGGCGCAGGTGGCGGCGACGCTGATCGCCATGACCAGCAACTTCTTCCTCAACAACGTCACCACCTATCGCGACCTGCGGCTGAGGGGTGCCGCGGCGTTGCGGGGCCTCCTCGTCTTCTATGTGATCTGCGGCGCCGGCGCGCTCAGCAACGTCGGCGTGGCCACGTGGCTCTACTCCAATCAGCCGGTGTGGTGGTTCGCGGGCCTGCTGGGCTCGTTGATCGGCGCGGTCTGGAACTACATGATGTCGAGCCAGGTGCTGTGGCGGCGCTGAGCCCCTTCACCAACGCCAGGGGGGCGCTCACCGATGAGCAATATGTGCTCCTCCTGATCGCCGCAGCCCTTGTGGGACGGCTCGTGTTCGCCGGCACATTGGGCCTCGGCATCGACGAGCGCTACACGGTGGCGACCGCGCGCACGTTCGCCCTCTCCACGTTCGATCATCCGCCGCTGGCCTGGTGGCTGGCGGGCGGAGCGCGCTGGCTGTTCGGTAGTGAATTGGCGCTCGCAGTGCGCCTGCCTTTCGTCTTGCTGTTCGCGCTCACCACCTGGCTGATGTTTGCCTTCACACGGCGGCTCTTCGACAGCCGCGCCGGGCTGTTCGCCGCGCTGACGCTCAACCTGGCGCCGGTGCTGGCCTGGACCACGGGAAGCTTCGTGCTGCCCGACGGCCCGCTCATCGCAGCAACGATGGCCGGCGCCTACTGCCTGGCCCGCGTCCTCTACGCGCCAGGCTCGCCATCACCGCTGTGGTGGCTGGCGGCGGGAGCCTGTGGCGGCCTTGCCTGCCTGTCCAAGCTGCACGGGGTGTTCCTGTTCGCCGGCACGGCGCTGTTCCTGCTGACGACTCCATCCAAGCGGCACTGGATGCTCTCGCCCTGGCCCTACCTGGGCGTCGCCATCGCCGCCGTGATGTTCCTCCCCGTCATCGTCTGGAACATTGAGCACGATTGGGTCTCGTTCGCCTTTCAGGGCGGGCGCGCCCGCATGACCCGCCTCGATCTGTTGGGCCCGCTCCGAGTCCTGGCCGGCCAGGCGCTCTACTTCTTGCCGTGGCTGTGGGTGCCGCTGGCGATCAGCCTCGTGCGCGCCGCCATCCAAGGCCCGAACGACGAGCGCGCATGGCTGGCGGTGTGTCTGGCGATCGGACCGATACTCGCCTTCACGCTCGTCGCAGTCTCGGGCAATCGCGTGCTCTATCACTGGGCCGCGCCCGGCTACCTGTTCGGCTTCGCGCTCCTCGGGCGCGACCTCGCAGGCATTCCGCAGCAATCGCGAAAGCGCGCGCGCATCTGGCTCACGTCCACCGCCGCGTCGCTGATCGTGATCCTCGTTGCGGTGCTGGCGCTGGCGCGACTGCCCTGGCCGCCGGTGGCCTGGGCGAACCCGCCGACCTACCCGCTGATCGAGACGGTGTCCTGGTCCGAGCTCAAGTCGGATCTGTCGCGCCGCGGTCTGCTCGCGCGCCCCAACACGTTCGTCCTTGCCACCCGCTGGCACGAAGCCGCCCGCATCGACGTTGCGCTCGAAGGAGCGATGCCGGTGCGCTGTCCGTGCAGCGACGCGCGCGGCTATGCCGTGATCTATCGCAACGCCGCGAGTGCCGGCCAAGACGCCTTGATCGTGGGCGAGCAGCTCACCAAGGCGCAAGTTGAAGCGAGGTATGCCGCCTGTTTCGATGCGATCGAGCCGCTGGCACCGGTGACGGTGCGCCAAGCGGGCGTCCCCATTGGCGAGCTGCAGCTCTTCCTCGGCCGGCGATTCTCTCTGCAAGGCCGCGGCGCGCAGTGCGACGGCAGCGTGCCCAACGCCATTCCCGCCGTCGCCGACGAAGAAAAAAAATGAGCGGCCAGCACGCGTTGTGGATTACATCTCGCGCAATTGGTCGCACCCGGTTATTGTCACACAACTGATACAGCTGCACCGTATCTGTGTCGCATGGCGGCGGCAAAAAAAACGCCGGGACCTAGTGATAGCGAACGCGCCGCGGCGGCGCGGTGTGGTGGGTATTCGCTTTGTCTCGCGAGCGGGCGATTGACACAACAACACCCCTGGATCGCCTGATGCGCGTGCTCATCGCAACCGATGCTTGGCATCCGCAGGTCAACGGGGTTGTGCGTACGCTGATGTCGCTGGCAAAGAGCCTGCGCCGGCACGGCGTCGTCGTCGATTTCCTGACACCGGAAGGCTTTGCATCTCTCCCGGTGCCGACCTACCCCGGCTTGCGCTTGGCGCTGCCCAACCCCGGCGGCATTGCGCGTCGCATCGAGCAAGCGGCGCCCAACGCCATTCATATCGCCACCGAGGGGCCGATCGGGCAGCTGGCCAGGCGCTATTGCATCAGGCGCAGGCTGCCTTTTACGACCAGCTACACCACCCGCTTTCCCGAATATATCAGAGCGCGCTTTCCAATCCCGGAGAGCTGGACGTACGCGATCCTGCGCCGGTTCCACGGCGCCGCCAAAGTGACGATGGTGTCCACGCATTCGCTGATGGGCGAGTTGTCGAGCCGCGGCTTCGACAATCTCGGCCTTTGGACGCGCGGCGTTGATACCGATCTCTTCAAGCCGGAGCGCGCGATCGATCTCGACCTGCCGCGGCCGATCTTCATCAGCGTCGGGCGCATCGCCGTCGAGAAGAATCTGGAGGCTTTCCTGTCGCTCGATTTGCCGGGCACCAAGGTGGTGATCGGTCACGGGCCGCAGGAGGCCGAGTTGCGCTCCCGTTTTCCCGACGCTAGGTTTCTGGGAAAAGTGGAGGGCGCCTTGCTCGCTGCCCACCTGGCGGCCGCCGACGTCTTCGTCTTCCCGAGCAAGACGGACACCTTCGGCATTGTGCAGCTCGAGGCTCTTGCCTCGGGCGTGCCGATTGCCGCCTATCCAGTCATGGGGCCGAAGGACGTCATTGGCGACCATCCGATCGGCGTGCTGAGCGAAGATTTGCGAGAGGCGTGTCTGGGCGCGCTTCGTCTGTCGCGCGAGGCGTGCCGTGCCTTCGCGCTCAACAACACTTGGGATCGCAGCGCCCGGCAGTTCCTCGAACACGCCGACAAGGTGTTCGTCGAGCCGCTGGCTCACGCGCGCGGGACCCAGGCTGGCACCTCCGGCAAACGCTTTACCGTTGGTGGGCGGACGGGCGGACGGCAGTCGCCGGTTGGCAACGCGGCGGCGTCGCGATCAAGGTAGCGTAGTGGGCTGAAACAGTGTGCCGGCGCGGCCGGCCAGACGCAAAAGTGCGTTCGCGGGGAAGCGAGGACAACGGATGACAGCGCAAATAAGTGCCGAAACGGTAACCAGGACGTATGGCAGATGGGCCCCCGTCTATGACCTCGTATTCGGCACGCTGTTCGAGCGCGCGCGCAATGTGGCGGTGGCGGCCACCAATCGGGTCGGCGGTCGCGTCCTCGACGTCGGCGTCGGAACCGGCATGTGCCTGCCGCTGTACGCGCCCACCACCCGCGTCGTCGGTGTCGACCTGTCCGAGAAAATGCTCGCCAAGGCCCGCAAGCGGGTGGCCGAGCAGCGGCTGCATCATGTCGAGCGCCTCGAGGTCATGGACGCCGAGAACCTGGCATTCCCGGACGCGTCCTTCGACGTGGTGGTGGCGCAATACGTCGTCAATACGGTCCCCCATCCCGAGGTCGCCCTCGACGAGTTCGCCCGTGTGCTGAAGCCCGGCGGCGAGATCGTTCTCATCAACCGGATCGGCGCGGAACAGGGGCCGCGCAAGACCTTCGAGCACTTGCTCATGCCCGTGACGCAGCGCCTCGGCTGGCGCTCCGACTTTCCCTGGGACCGATTTGCGCGCTGGCTCGAGCGCGCCCAAGGCATGCGCCTTATCGAACGCCGCCCGGTGCCGCCGCTCGGGCATTTCTCGCTGATCCGTTTCGGCAAGGCCGCAACTGCAGGGCTGGAGCGTCCGGGCGCCCGCGCCTCCGGCTAGACAAGACGAAAGTTGGCGCCGCTTCAAACAAACAAGGGGCACACTGCAATGGACGGGTTCTTCGAAGCTCTGAGGGTTCAGCGGTGGGACGACCATCGCTTCTACCACCACAGCCGCATCAACCAGGCTCTACACCTTGTCAGCGCCATCAGCTTCGTGTGCGCCTATGTCCTGGTGTTCTCGAACCCGGTCGCTGCCGTGCTGCTGGCTTGGCTCGTTGGCATGACCAGCCGCCAGGCTGGGCATTTCTTCTTCGAGCCGCGTGACTACGACGAGGTCAACCAGGCGACCCACGAATTCAAGGAAGAGGTGAAGGTCGGCTACAATCTGCGGCGCAAGGTGGTGCTGATGGGGATCTGGGCCCTGTCACCCCTGGTGCTCTATTTCAACCCCGGCCTGTTCGGCATCTTCGAGCCGCACACCGACATGCCCACCTTCATCCATCACGTCGCCCTGATGTGGATCACGATCGGCATCGGCGGCCTCATCTTCCGCACCGTGCACCTGTTCTTCATCAAGGATGTGCAGACCGGCCTGGTGTGGGCGACCAAGATCGTCACCGACCCGTTCCACGACATCAAGCTCTACTACAAGGCGCCGTTCTATCTCCTGCGCGGTGAGTTCATCGACCCGATGACTCATGCGCAGCAGCATGGACAAGGCTAGGCTGCTGGTCGGGCGTAGGGACCGCAGCATCGGCACGCCGGCGCGACGCAAATCTGGCGGCGATCATCTCGCGCAGGATCTGGCGCTTGATCGCCTTGTTCGTGAGCGAAGCGTCGCTCCACCACCAGCCATCCGCATGCATGGCCTTGGCCGCCGCCAGAAAGCGCTCGGCCACGGCCTGGAAATCGGCCTCGGTGTAGTTGAGGCTGAAGATGAAGCGCCCGGTGCCGATCCAGCTGAGCGCCAGCCCTTCCGCGCGCAGGTAGTACTGCAGCATCCAGTTGTAGCGCGAGGGCTCGGTGTAGGTCACGGTCCAGATCGACGACAGATTGGCCACCTGCACCGGCACCTGCGCTTCGCTGCAAGCGCCGGTTGAGTTCTTGCGCCCGCCGGTCCCAGGTTGCGTCCAGGTCCTGATAGAGGGCCCGGACCTCGGGTGTTTCCATGCGCTGCAGGAACTCGTACATCGCGCCCATCACGTAGGGGTGCGAGTTGAAGGTGCCGCGGGCAAAGCAGATGTCGGCCGGCCGGTCGTCGCGGAAGCGCTTCATCAAGTCGTGCCGACCGCAGACGACGCCGATCGGGAAGCCGCCGCCGACCGTTTTGCCGTAGGTGACCATGTCGGCCTTGACGCCGAAGTATTCCTGCGCCCCGCCGGGCGCGAGGCGGAAGCCGACGAACACCTCGTCGAAGATCAGCACGATGTTGCGCTCGGTGCACACCTCGCGCACCTGCCGCAGCCACTTGGCGTAGGCGGCCTTGTCGAAATGCGCGCTGCGGCTGCTGTCGACCAGAGAGGTATCGGACGGAGCATTGGCGTTGGGATGCAAGGCCTGCAGCGGGTTGACCAGCACGCAGGCGATGTTGCGCCGCCTGCGCAGCACGCGCAGCGTCGCGTCCGACATGTCCGCCAGCGTGTAGGTCTCCCGCTCCGTGACCGGATTGCCGATCCCCGGCTGCACGTCGCCCCACCAGCCGTGGTAGGCGCCGCAGAAGCGCACGATCTTGTTGCGCCGGGTGTGGTAGCGGGCGAGCCGCACGGCCTGCATCACCGCTTCGGTGCCCGACATGTGGAACGAGACTTCGTCGAGGCCAGAGATTTCCTTGAGCCGCCTCACATTGTAGGCGAGCACCGGGTGGAAGGCCCCGAGCACGGGCCCCAGCTCGCGGGCGCGCTCCTGGCCCTTCGCCATGGTGTCCTTGTAGAAGTCGTAGCCGAACAGGTTGACGCCGTAGGAGCCGGTCAGGTCATAGAACGTATTACCGTCGAGATCGGTGACGGTCACGCCCGACGAAGATTGCAGGAAAGTGCCGGAGCCCAGGTTCTGGCGCACGATGCGGCTGTACTGGAAAGGCACGCGATACGCGCTGGTGAACTGGAGGTCGGAGAGCCCATTCCTGATCTCAGCCGTGAGCTGAACGGTCTTGGGAAAGCGCTTGCGATAGAGCTCAGCCAGCCGGTCGAAGCCGGTGCGACGGCGCGCTGCCACCGCATCCGGCGCGTTGTCCGACTTGAAGAACTGGTCCTCGCCGTATTCGTAGAAGGGGATGAGCGAGGCGATCCGGCGTCCCCAGCGTGCGTGTCCGGCCATCGATTTGTGCTTGGCCCGAGACAGCTCGAGGCGCGCCTTGACCTTGAGCGCGGCTGCTGCAAGGGCGGCTGCGCCCAGCGCATAAAGTGCCAGTGTGAACGGCGAATCCATCGACTCAACAGCTAACGGTACAAGTTTGCCGCTTCATGACAGTTAGATCACTGATAGGAAAGCTGTTCCAGCAGGAAGACGTCAACTTCCTGCTCACCAACCGCATCCCCCGGCGGCTGGCGACCCGCTTCATCGGCTGGTTCAGCAAAATCGAGAACCCCGTTATCCGCTCGCTCTCGATTGGGGTATGGCGCCTGTTCGCCGACCTGGATTTGAGCGAGGCCAGGCACTCGCGCTTCAAGAGCATGCACGCCTGCTTCACGCGGCAGCTCAAGGACGGGGCCCGCCCGATCGATCGCGATCCGACCGTGCTCGTCAGCCCGGGCGATGCCATCGTCGGCGCGTGCGGCGCCATCGCCGGCACCGAGCTGTTCCAGATCAAGGGGGCGCCCTACGCACTCGAAGAGCTTCTGCACGACGCCGGGCTCGTCGCCGCCTACCGCAATGGGCGGTACGTGACCCTGCGCCTGACCTCCAGCATGTACCATCGCTTCCACGCCCCGCACGACTGCCGCGTCGAGCGCGTGACCTATATCTCGGGCGACACCTGGAACGTCAATCCGATCGCGCTGAAACGCGTCGCCAAACTGTTCTGCAAGAACGAGCGCGCGATCCTCGAGACCAGGCTCGCCGCCACCGGCCACAGGATCGCCCTGGTCCCCGTCGCCGCCATCCTGGTGGCGAGCATCCGCCTCAATTTCCTCGACACGGTGGCGCACGTGCGCGACCTCGGCAGCACGCCCATCTATTGCAATGCGCCCTTTGCCAAGGGCGCGGAGATGGGCTGGTTCGAGCACGGCTCCACCATCATCGTCTTCGCCCCCGACGGCTTCTCACTGACCGACAACATCACGGAGGGCGAAATTGTACGCATGGGGCAACCGCTGATGCGGCTGCCTGCAGCCGCGCCCGACACGATAGATAGCGCCGCGGCCGCTACTCGCGCCTGAGCACCTGATCGACCAGGCGGCGCGCCCAGCCCGCGGAGCGGAACGAGCGCTTCAGCTCGACGGGATCGTACACCGTGTCCACCCAGTCCAAGAACGCGATGGGCTGGCGGGCGTTGTACTCGAGGTAGCTGTCGAAGACGCGGTCGAGCACGCCGGTGTCGGCCTGGCGAAAATGCCCGTAGCGCAGCGACAGCTGCTGCTTGGCCTCCTCCAGCGGCACCCCTTCCTTGAGATGGAGGTAGAGCACGCTCATCAGCCCGGCTCGGTCGGCACCCGACTTGCAGTGCAGCAGCATCGGGTACTCGATGCCGTCGAACAGCTCCTTGGCCGCCCTGATTTGCTCGGCGGTTGGCGCCTGTCGCGAGCGAACCTGAAAATTGATGAGCCTGATGCCGAGGCGCTCGCACTCCGCCTCTTCCAGCCAATAGCTGCCGCAGGGCCGCTCGCCGCGCAGGTTGATGATGGTGTGCACGCCTTGCCGCGCCAGACTGCGGATGTGGTGGGGTGCGGGCTGCGCCGCGCGCCACGCCTTGTCCCCCAGCCGGTACTTGTTGAGATAGAACAGGCGGAAGATGCCGTGATCGACAAAGAGCGCGTCCAGGCGCTTGGCCGTGGGCCCCACCGCGCGCCGCAGCCACAGCGGTGTCCTATCCACGACTGCTTGCCGGCACGCCTGCATGACCCGCTTGGTGCGACGCCACAACACTTGCCCGAGGGGAGGCCGATCGGGCCGTTCTGCACCTGACGCGGTTATGGCTGGCCTCTCCACCCTGCGCGTTGCGGCGGGACCAGACATCCCGGGCTCCCAAGGTTCTTGCCTGGCTGAAGCGGCGCTTGATGTCGGTCTGTTGCTCATGTCTAGTATAGCGACTCTACTATAGCGACGCTTGTCGGCCGCATCGAGCGATTGCGGCATTTCTGCACCGGCAACCGGCGGAGAGCACGGGAAATGGGCCCTTGGTGTGTTGCATCGGCAGCGACACTCGACCGCAGGGCCGCTGAGCAGCATGCCGCCGACGATTCTCCAATCGGCCGGTCGCAACCGCTGATTCCAACCGCGTTTTCCGCACCGCTATGAACTCCGCTCCCGGCGCCCTCGCGCGCGGAACCGGAATTGGATCGAGCCGCTCGAACGGGCTCGAGAGCAAGACCGGAGGCCCGGGCCGCGTCATCGTCGCGGTGGTTCTCGCATTGGTCTTGGTGCGTCTCGTAGTGGCCGGCACCGCCGGCCTCACCGACGACGAAGCCTACTACCGGCTGTGGTCCCTGGCGCCGGCCATGGGCTACCTCGATCACGCCCCGATGGTGGCGTGGATGATCGCCGCCGGACGCTGGCTGGTCGGGGACAATCCTCTCGGCGTGCGTCTCGGCGCGGTTCTCACCTCCTTGCTCGGCCCGTTCATCCTTTGGCGCACGACCAGATTGTTGTTCGGCCCCGCCATTGCGCAGCGCGCAGTCTGGATCGGCTTGGCGATGCCACTGCTGGCGGTGGGCGGCATCATCGTCACGCCCGACACGCCCTCCGTCCTCTTCTGGGGCCTGACGGCCTGGGCGCTCGCCGAGTGCCACGTCTCGCGCAATGCCAACTGGTGGCTGGCGGTCGGTGTCTTTGCCGGCCTCGGACTGCTGTCGAAATATTCCAACCTGTTCGTCGGCGCCGGCGTTCTGCTGTGGCTCTTGTTCGTTCCCACCAACCGGGCCTGGTTCCGCGCCTGGCAGCTTTGGGTCGGCGGAGCTATAGCCGCCGTCGTTGCGCTGCCGGTCGTGCTCTGGAACGCTCAGCACGGATGGGTTTCGTTTGCCAAGCAGTTCGGCCGCGTAGGGGCCGGCCAGCAGCTCACGGCTGTCTACTTCGGCGAGCTCGTCGGTGCCTACTTCGGGCTCGCAAGCCCTATCATAGCCGCTCTCGGGCTCGTGGGCCTCGTACGCGTCGTGCGCACGGCCGCGCTCGACAAAGATCAGTCCAATGTCATGCTCGCCGCGAGCATCCTGCCTTTGCTCACGTATTTCGTGGTGCACGCGCTGCACGACCGCGTGCAGCCCAACTGGCTGGCGCCGCTCTATGCCTCGTTCGCGATCTGCGCCGCGATAGCGCTCACCCAAATCGAGGGCCCGCGCTCGAATGGCGCAACTTTCGGATGGCTCGGCAAGAGTGCACTCGCGGTCGGCTTCGCGATGTCGGCTTTCCTTTACCTCCATGCCGTCACGCCGCTTCTGCAGTTTCCAGGTTCCAAGGACCCGAGCGCACAAGTGCGCGGATGGCGCGAGCTTGCGGGTGAAATCGAGCGGCTTCGGGCTTCCAAGGGCGCCTGCTGGGTGGCAACATCGAACTATGCGACCACCGGCCAGCTGGCCTACGAGCTCGCAGGCAAGGCCCCTGTCGTGCAGCTCAACGAACGGGTCCGCTATCAGCATCTCCCGCCCGTCTCCCCCGCCCTGCTCAAATGCCCCGCGCTCTATGTCGAGCTCGAGCGGCGAGCATCGCCGCCCTTGCTGCAGGAACGGTTCCGCAAGGTGGCTTTCGTCACAAATGTTGTGCGCAGCCACCGGGGAACGGCCTTGGCCACCTATCCCGTGTATTTCGTTTCCGACCCGATCGCCGAATCGCCTTTGGCGCCGTAGGCTTGACGCGTTGCAGGGCGGTCGCCCGATCGCAGCGGCGCCGCCCTTCACTCCTCAGTCGCTGCCGTTCGAGCTATTGCTTTGCAGAACTGTCACGCATCCGCCCTAGCAATTTTCACAACCTGCGCCAACAATGCCGCCCACCGGAGACTAGTGTGGGCGTACCGGGGGGTAGAGATGTCGGAACTCATTAGAGCGTTGACGCTTGCCGGCAAGGCATCGCTAGACCTTGTCGCCGCGCTGCTTGTGATCGTGGGCGGAATGCTCGTGATCGGCGGCGGTGCCTATCGCGTGTTCGTCCGCCCGGAGTGGACCTTCGAGCAGGCTTTCAACTCGCTGTGGCCATGCTTCCTGACCGGCATCGCCATC
This sequence comes from uncultured Alphaproteobacteria bacterium, assembly GCA_963832445.1. Lineage (GTDB taxonomy): Bacteria > Pseudomonadota > Alphaproteobacteria > Rhizobiales > Hyphomicrobiaceae > AWTP1-13. The sequence goes on along the minus strand of CAWHUM010000026.1, from coordinate 218,975 downwards.
GTGATGCTGGGCTGGCTCGTCGATCGCTCTGCGGCGCGCTGACAGCACGCTTTGTATTCGCCCAGGCAGGCTCAGCGCCTAACTCCTTGATCTAGCGCGGTCGATCCTTGCCCGGTTGCTACGGCGAGCGGGTCGGCTCGCCTTGCGCGCTCCTCGCCTTTGCCCCGCTCCTGAACAACCTGCTATGGGGAAGCAGGGGCCGCTGAGAAGAGCGAACGGGGCGCAATCCAAATGCCGATGCCGTGGCTATGGGCCGTGTTCACGGTCATCGCCTCTGCTGGCCAGGTCTTGCGCAACGCTCAGCAGAAAGAGCTGACGGTGTCGCTGGGCACTGTCGGCGCCACGCACGTGCGCTTCCTGTTCGGTCTGCCCTTCGGCATTCTTTTTCTCCTGATCGTGCTTGCCGCCACCGGCCTGCCGCTGCCGGAATTCAATCGGGCGATGCTGGCCTGGACCGTCACCGCGGCGCTCGCGCAGATCGGCGCCACCGCGCTGCTGCTGGCGGCCATGCGCGACCGCTCATTCGTCGTCATCACCGCCTACGCCAAGACCGAGGCCATGCAGGTTGCGCTCTTCGGCCTGCTGTTCCTGGGCGACCGCGTCACGCTCAGCCTCGCGGCGGCGATCCTCGTCGCCACCATCGGCGTGCTGCTGGTGTCGTGGCCGCGCAGCACCGGCGGCGAGGCCTTCACCTGGAAGCCGGCTCTGCTCGGCATCGGCTCGGGCGCCATGTTCGCCATTGCAGCCATCGGCTACCGCGGCGGCATCCGCGCACTCGACACGCCGAGCTTCGTGCTGGGCGCCACCACCACGCTGGCGCTGGGCCTCACCATCCAGACCATCGTGCTTTCGGCCTACCTCTACGTGTTCGACCGCAACACGCTCTACGCCATTTTCCGCCTGTGGCGCCCCTCGATGCTGGCGGGCTTTACAGGTGCCTTCGCTTCGCAGATGTGGTTCCTGGCCTTCGCGCTCGAGACGGCGGCCAAAGTGCGCACGCTCGCGCTGATCGAGATCCCGATGGCGCAGGTGCTCTCCCGCAATCTCTTCAAGCAGAAGCTCGCCTCGCGCGAGGCGGTGGGCATAGCGCTGATCGTTCTCGGCGTCGCGCTGCTGCTCAACGCGTAACGGCCTACGCGCCAGGGCGCGCCCCGGGCAAGCACATGGATGCCCGGGGTCAGGCGATGCTTGTGGCCGATCCTACTTGATCAGCCCTTCGGCCTTCATGGCAGACTGCACAGCCGGCCTTGCGCCGACGCGCTTGCGCCACGCCAGCACATTGGCATAGGGCGAGAGATCGACGTCGACCCGGCTCGCCCAATTGGACACCACGAAAGCGTAGGCGTCGGCAACCGAGAAGTCCTTGCCCATCAGGTAGTCGTTGCCGGCCAGGTGCTTGTCGAGATGGGCAAAGCGCGTGCCGAGCCGCTCGCGGAAGTACTTCTTGGCCTCCTCAGGCATTGCCGCATTGAACAGCGGCGAGAAGCCTTTGTGCAGCTCGCTGGTCACGAAGTTGAGCCACATCTGCAATCTGGTACGTTCCAGCGTGCCGTTGGGCGGAGCCAACCGCTTGTCGGGCACGCGATCGGCGATGTATTGGACGATGGCCGGGCCCTCGGTGAGGCGGGTGCCGTCATCGAGCTCCAGCAGGGGCACGTAGCCCAACGGGTTGATGGTCTTGTAGTCGGTGCCGTCGGGCAGCACCTTGGTCTTGGTGTCGGCCTTGACCTTCTCGAACGGCAGGCCCGCCTCCTGGAGCACAATATGCGGCGAGAGCGAACAGGCGCCGGGCGAGTAGTAGAGCTTCATGAGGTTCCTCCTGACATGCGCAACGCGCCATTGATATGCATCTGCATATAATGCAATTGCATATGTCAGGACGCATGCTACGGCAAGCGTTATTCTGCTACGGTGCGACTCGCCATGGTCACTAAACTGTCACCGGCCGTCACCGACGCCTGGTCGAATCTCGTCCGCACCGAGAAGGCGCTGGCCGACAAGGTCGGGGAGCACCTGAAGAACGCGGGCTTCCCCCCGCTCGACTGGTATCATGTGCTGCACGAGGTCGAGCGCGCACCGAAAGGCATGATCCGCCAGTCCGGCGTACAGAACCGCACGCAAATGGCGCAATACAACGTATGCCGCCTCGTCGACAAGCTGCAGGGCGAGGGCCTGGTCGAGCGGCATCAGTGCCAGGTGGACGGCCGCAACAACGTTGTGGTCATCACGGCCAAGGGGCGTGCTTTGCGCCGGGCCATGTGGCCGGTATATGCGGCTGCCATCGACGAGCACTTCGGCTCGCGTCTCAGCCAGGCGGAAGCTCGGCAATTGGCTGAGCTGTTGAGCAAGATCGCGCCGGCCTGAGCCCGGTTGGACCGGCAAGGCCGTTGGTGTAGGATGCGGCCCGAGCCCCAAAGCTCACCAAGAGGCGAGGGAATGACAGGATCAGCGGCCGGCGTGGCAGTCCCGTCGGGCACCTTGATGCAGGGCAAGCGCGGCCTGATTATGGGCGTTGCCAACAATCGCTCGCTGGCATGGGGCATCGCCAAGGCAACCGCCGCTCAAGGGGCACAGCTGGCGTTCACCTATCAGGGCGATGCGCTGAAAAAGCGCGTGGAGCCGCTGGCCCAGGAGATCGGGTCGCGGCTGGTGCTACCCTGCGATGTCACCGACGCGGCGTCGATGGATGCGGTGTTCGCCGAGTTGCGGCGCCAGTGGGGCGCGCTCGATTTCCTCGTGCATGCCATCGCCTTCTCCGACAAGGCCGAGCTCGACGGCCGCTACCTCGACACCACCGAGAAGAACTTCACCCAGACGATGCTGATTTCCTGCTACTCCTTCACCGCGCTGGCCAAGCGGGCGGAGAAGCTGATGCAGCCGGGCGCTTCGCTGCTCACCCTCACTTACTACGGCGCCGAGAAGGTCATGCCCCACTACAACGTCATGGGCGTGGCCAAGGCGGCGCTCGAGGCCAGCGTGCGCTATCTGGCCGCCGACCTCGGCAAGGACGGCATCCGCGTCAACGCCATCTCGGCGGGCCCCATCAAGACGCTGGCCGCCTCCGGCATCTCCGACTTCCGCTACATTCTGCGCTGGAACGAGTACAACTCCGCGCTCAGGCGCACCGTCACCATCGAGGAGGTGGGCATGGCCGGGGCTTACCTGCTCTCGGACTTCGCGCGCGGCGTCACCGGCGAGGTGCACCATGTGGACGCCGGCTACCACGTGCAGGGCATGAAGAACGAGGACGCGCCCGATATCTCGGTGGTGAAAGACCCCGGCTAGCCGGCTTGTCTCGACCCCGCCGCATTCCGTCTCGCCCTCAAGACCACGGCTGCCGCCACAAATCCGCCACTCCGGCACTTTGGTGTGCCCACGGAGATTGGCGCGGCTGTGGGAACTCGGGGGAAGGTATGCGTTCCGCGATCGCCCTGTTGTTTGCCGTGGCCCTGCTGGCCGCGCCGCCTGCCTTTGCCGCCCCCCCCAAGAAGAAGGAAGAGTTCGCTTCCGCGGAGCACATTCTGCGCTGGATCAACGGGTATCGCACGCATCCCGCCCCCGACAAGGTTCCGGCCATGGTCAAGGCCGTCAGCGCGCTCGGCACATTCCGAGACATGGAAACGGCGGGCGTCTACGTCGGCTTCATGGCTGGCGTGATCGAGACGAACCCTGACCGCGCGGAAGTGCTGATCGGCAAAATGTTTCCCATGCCGCCCGAGGACCAGGTGGCGATCGTGCGCGCCATCGCCCACTCCGGCCATCCGCAATGGAAGGAGTTGCTGGCGAAGTTCTCCGAGCGCATGCCCGCCCGCAAGGTGCTGATCGACAGGTTCATCAGCGGCAAGCAGCCAACCCTGCGGCAGATGCGGCTCGACGAGGGTGCAGGTCCGCTCGATATGCTGTGGGGCCAATACTTCGCGACCGGCTCCTACGAGCCGGTCTTGCGCATGGTGTCCATTCTGGAATGGTCGAAGGATGCCAACAACGTCGACCGGCTGACAGTGGGCAGCATGACCAAGCTCACGCTCGCCACCAATGCTTCGCGCGACAAGCACCTGCTCGACATGCTCAAGGCGTCCATGGGGCACGAAACCAAGGAAACGCGTGCCGTCCTGCGCGAGGTGATCGACGCGGCGGAAACCTTCGAGTTCGGCCGCGTGCGCCGGGATGCGGTGGCATCGATCGACCAGCTCAAGGTCAAAGGCCCGGCGTCGGCCCGCAACACCCAATGGTGGGGCCAGGCCGGCCAGACGGCGCTGGCGCTCGGCTGCATCGTGGCTGGCGCCTTGGGGCACGTAGAGGTGGGCCTCCCGTGCATCGTCGGCGGCGCAGTATCCACCGCAGCCCTCAAATACGCGGTGCCCGGCGGGCAGTGACTGCCGGCCGGGCTCGGCTCTCGTGGCGTGCCCGCTACTAGGCGGCGTCCCGCGCTACGCGCAGGCTGGAGCATTCTCGGCAATTTGGTATACCAGTGCGCCACGCGGCTTGCCGCCAATCAACAACAATTGCGACCGGGAGGAAGGCGATGATGCAGATGTACAGGATTTGGCTTGCTTTCGTTGCCGCGTTAGCCCTGCTGAGCCCCGCCTCGGCGCAGGATTACCCGGCCCGGCCCGTCAAGATCATCGTGCCGTTCGGCGCGGGCGGCCCCGCCGACATCTACGCCCGGGTCGTCGGCCAGCACCTGCAGGAGGCCCTTAAGCAGCCGTTCGTGGTCGAGGCCCGCCCCGGCGCGGGATCGATCACGGGCACCCAAGAGGTCGCCAAGGCGGAGCCCGATGGCTACACGCTGCTGATGATGTCCAACACCCACACCGTCAACGAGACACTGCGGCCGAACCGCCCGTTCGTGCTGATGCGCGACTTCGTGGCGGTGGCGCCGGTCAACTACTCAGACCTGATCATGGTGGTGCACCCATCCGTGCCGGCCAACAACCTGAAGGAGTTCCTGGCGCTGCTGAAATCGAAGCCAGGCGCTCTGAACTATGCCTCCTCGGGCGCCGGCACGCCCTATCACATGGCCGGCGAGCTGTTCAAAGCCATGAGCGGCACCGACATCGTGCATGTGCCGCACAAGGCCAGCGGCGATGCCCGCACGGCCGTGCTCGGCGGCCACGTGCAGATGATGATCGATGCCATCACCACCACCGCGCCCACGGTAGTGGGCGGCCAGCTGCGCGCGCTCGGCACCACAGGCAAGACGCGGTCGAGCCTCATGCCCGACGTGCCGACCGTCGCCGAGGCGGGGGTGCCCGGCTATGAGGCCACCATCTGGCTCGGCATCATGGCGCCGACGGGCACGCCGCAGCCGATCGTCGCCAAGCTCAACGCCGAGATCAACAAGGTGCTGGCGCGGCCGGACGTAAAGGAGGCCTGGGCCAAGCAAGGCGCCGTGCCGATCGTCATGTCGCCGTCCGAGTTCGACACGTATATGCGCGGCGACATCGAGAAGTGGGCCAAGGTCATTCAGACCGCTGGCATCAAGGTCCAGTGAGAGGCGCCATGGCCGAGGCGATGCGGCTCAGGGTAAACGGGGTCGACCACGCCATCGCGGCCGACCCGGCAACGCCCCTGCTCGGCGTGCTGCGCGGCAGCTTGGGTCTGACCGCCACGCATTTCGGCTGCGGGGCCAACCAGTGCGGCGCCTGCAACGTTCTCATCGACGGTCAGGCGGTGGCCTCCTGCGACACGCCGCTGTGGGCCGCCGCCGGCAAGGATGTCACCACCGTGGAGGGCCTCGGCACGGCGGAGCGCCCGCACCCCCTGCAGCGCGCATTCATCGCCGAGCAGGCCATGCAGTGCGGCTATTGCATCTCCGGCGTTCTGATCTCCGCAGCCGCGCTCCTGCGGCGCAATCCCAATCCCACCGAAACGGAGGTGAGAAGCGCACTCGACCGCAACCTCTGTCGCTGCGGAGCCCACAACCGCATCGTGCGTGCCGTGCTGCGCGCCGCCAAGGAGGCCGCCACCCCATGAGTTCCGCTCCCGGCCTCGGCTACCACATCCTCGACACCGGCGGTCAGGCGTTGCCCGGCAGCCTGCAGAGCAACAAGCGTCTGTCGCAGTGGCTGCGCTTGCGCGCCGACGGCATCGTCGAGGTATATTCCGGCAAAGTCGAGATCGGCCAGGGCATCCTGACGGCCGTCGCTCAGATCGTCGCCGACGAGCTGGACGTCGACCTTGGCCGGGTGCGCATGGTCGCGGCGAGCACTGCGACGAGCCCCAACGAGGGCGTGACGTCGGGCAGCCTGTCGATCGAGCATTCGGGCTCGGCGCTGCGCTATGCATGCGCCGAGGCGCGCGCCGTCTACCTCGATGCCGCGGCCCAGCGTTTGGGCGTGGCCGCAAGCAATCTGCAGGTCCGCGATGGGACCATCGTCGGTCCCGGCAATCTCAGCACCAGCTATTGGGAGCTGGCGGACGGCGGGCTGCTCGAGCGCGATGCGACCGCCCGCGTCGCACCCAAGCCGGCGACCGCCCGCGCGGTGGCGGGCACGCCGGCCGCCCGCCTCGACATCCCCGACAAGGTGTTCGGCCGCCCGCGCTTCATCCACGACCTGGCGCTGCCCGGCATGTTGCACGCGCGCGTGCTGCGCCCGCCCTCGCCCGTCGCCACGCTGACCGCGCTCGACGATGCCGCCGCACGCGCAATGCCGGGCGTCGCCGCCGTTGTGCGGGACGGCAGCTTCGCCGGTGTGGTCGCGCAGAGCGAGGAGGCAGCGCTGGCGGCTTTGCGGCGGCTCGCCGCCGGCGCTAACTGGCAGCAGACAGATACGCTGCCGGATGAAGCCGACCTGCGCGCCTGGATGAAAAGTCAGCCGGTCGAAACAACCACGATCAACACGCGTGATGCGGTCGCGGTCGGCAACAAGGCGCGCACGCTGCGCCGCGAATACTCGCGACCGTTCATCGCGCATGCCTCGATGGCGCCGTCGTGCGCGATTGCGCAATGGTCGGATAAGGGCCTGCACGTGTGGACCCACAGCCAGGGCGTCTACAATCTGCGCGCGGACCTTGCCCTCGTCTTCTCCCTGCCCCCCGAGCGGATCGTCGTGGAGCATGCCGAGGGTGCCGGCTGCTATGGCCAGAACGGCGCCGACGACGTCGCATTGGACGCGGCCCTGCTGGCGCGCGGCGCCGAGGGGCGTGCGGTGCGGCTGCAATGGTCGCGCGAGGACGAGCTGGCCTGGTCGCCGTTCGGCGCCGCGCAAGCCATCGATCTCGAAGCCGACCTCGACGCAGACGGCAACATCCTCGCCTGGCGCCACGACGTGTGGGGCAATGGGCACGTGACGCGCCCGGGGCGGGCCGGCAAGCCGACGTTGCAGGCCGCCTGGCAACTTGCCAAGCCGTCTCCGCGCCCCGTGGCCACCAACCCGCCGCTCGCGGGCGGCGGCGGGCAGGAGCGCAACGCCACGCCCATCTACGACTTCCCGGCCTTGCGCATCACCAGCCACCGCCTGCTCGTCATGCCGGTCCGCACTTCCGCGCTCCGCACGCTCGGCGCCTTCGCCAACGTGTTCGCCATCGAGTCGTTCATGGACGAGCTGGCGGCCGAGCGCGGCGAGGACCCGCTGGCCTTCCGCCTGCGCCACCTCAAGGACCCGCGCGCCCGCGCCGTCCTCGAAGCCGCAGCGAAACGCGCCGGTTGGAGCCAATGGAAGAAGCGCGAGGGCGCCGGCCATGGCATCGCCTTTGCGCGCTACAAGAACTTCGGCGCCTACTGCGCGGCCGTCGCCGAGGTGGAGGGCGATGCCGACATCCGCGTACGCCGGCTGGTGCTGGCGGTGGATGTAGGCGAGGTCGTCAATCCCGACGGCGTCGCCAACCAGATGGAAGGCGGCGCCATCCAGGCCACCAGCTGGGTGCTGAAGGAGGCCGTGCGCTTCGACCGGCAGCGCGTCACCAGCGACACCTGGGAGACCTATCCCATTCTGCGCTTCTCGGAGGTGCCGGCCGTCGAGGTCGAGATCATCGCGCGGCCCGAGGAGAAGGCGATGGGTGCAGGCGAAGCCGCGCACGGGCCGGTTGCGGGTGCCATCGCCAACGCGGTCTTCGATGCGCTCGGCGTGCGCGTGCGCGATCTGCCCATCACGCGCGAGCGCCTGATCGCGGCCATGGGCTAGGTCGCGCACCCAGACGCTGCCTGCTTCGGACTTTGGGTGGTCATTTCACGTAGATGTTTTGCCGCGGACCCATGCCACGAACCTCCACTTCGACGATCTCATCCTTCGTGAACAGGAAGTGAGGTGTGCCGGCCGGTTCCCTGATGTAGCTGCCTGGCGGGTATGCGGTGGCCTTGTCGCGATCCATCGTGGGGCCATGACCAATGTAGAGGGTGCCTGCGATTACGGTGAGCTCCTCGTCGCCCGGATGATGATGGGGTTGGTTGACTGTGTTGGGTGGGTATTTGGCACGAAACACGTAGTACTCGGCCTTGCTGGGCACACCGAAGAGCGGAGCGGTGAGAACGCCTGGCGCGCGTGGACTCTCGCTGTAAGTGAGCTGGCTCGGCGTCAGAGCCTTGACGTCAGCTGGTAGGTCCTGTGCCGCGCCGGCCACGCTGAGTCCGAGGGTTAGCCCAAGACCACAAGCCGCAGCCATGTTTGTTCGAAAAGACATCGCAGCCTTCTCCTGTGCGACCCGGAGTACCATGGCGCGGCGCCTATCAGTGGCGATATCCGCTTTCAGCCCAACTGTCCGAAAACCGCCCGTTTCGCTAGGATGGTCGGGAACGCCGTAGGTAGCTCTGCGCCAACATGGAAATGCCAGACCACGATGGTCGCCGCGGGCACCCGGTACCGCGCGACATCAAGCGAGCCGTCGACTACATGCGGAAGAACCGTGGTCGCAAGATCACGATGGCCAGGCTTGTTGGCGTTTCCGGTGTGGCCGAGCGCACGCTGACCAAGCACTTTCGTGCGTTCCTCGGCCTCTCACCGCTCAACTATCTGCTCCGGCTCCGCCTAGTCACTGTGCGCGAGACTTTGCTCCGCGGCGCAAGTGGCGCGTCAGTTACAAAGGTCGCGACGCAATATGGGTTCACGCACCTTGGAAGATTCGCCATCCACTACCAACGAGCTTTCGGGGAATCTCCGTCAGCCACGCTTCGACGAGTGCGCGCCGACGCATTGTCTCAATCGGGCGAAGTGGATTCCGGCGGCACCGGTAAGTCTTTTCTGCGGCCCCCTTCGCGTGAGCGGCCCTCGATCGTAGTCTTGCCCTGCCAAACCTCTTTGCGGGAGCTGTGCTGGTTCGCCGAGAGCGTGGCCGAGGGAATTGCAGCCGCTCTATCCTCGGTGCAATCCCTTTCCGTGCTCCTATCGAGGAACACGGGCGTCCCCTTGCGCGATCCTCAACGTGCTGCGCGCGAACTTGGCGCGGGCTATTTCTTGATCGGCAGGCTAACTGGTACCGGCCAACGTTTACGCCTCAATGTTCGCATTGTTGTCAGCGCGACCGGACATCACGTTTGGGGTGACAGCTACGATGGTGGGTACGATGAGCTTCTGCGGCTGCAGGATCGGGTCATAGAGGGCATTGTTCGCGCCATCCTTCCCAATATCCGTGCTTCCGAGATCGACAGGGCGTGGCGCGCCCATCCGCAAGATCTTGACGCGTACGGCTTGGCGATGCGCGCGCTGCCGTTCGTATTTGCCTCGCGACCGGAGGCCACCAAGCGCGCACTCGACCTGTTGCATCGCGCGATGGATATTGATCCCGACTATGGTGTGGCGAGCGGCCTCGCTGCCTGGTGCCATGGCCAACTGGTGATGCACAACGCGTCGAGCAAGCCCAACGAGGAGAAGGCGCGCGCTCTTCGGCTCGCCCAGCGGGCAAGCATCCTCGGTGGCGACGATCCACTCGTGCTCACGGCCCGATGCGCTGTCTACACGATGGCGGGCCACTTCGATGCTGCTGAAGCCTTGCTGGCACGCGCTCTCCAATTGGACCCCATGTCAGCTTGGGCTTGGGGGCGAAGTGGCTGGCTGAATTCGTATATGGGAAACTGCGAAGTCGCGATCAAACACTTTCGGCGGGCGATTTCGCTGGCGCCCTCATCGGCTTCGAACGCCAACGAGTTTGTCGGCATCGGTAGCGCTCACTTCGGTGCAGGCCGATACGCGGCAGCGGCGGCTTGGATGCGCAGGGCACTAGTCGAAGAGCCTGCGACGCTATGGGCCAATCGAACCCTATCCGTCTCGTACGCACGGCTCGGGGAACGCCTAAAGGCACTTGAATCGATCGAATCCCTCCGACGCTACTGTCCAGATCTGACTGTGAGCCAAGTGATGGAGGCAATTCCGTTCAGGCGGGACCATCTCGACCGGCTGGGAGACGGATTGAGCGAGCTTGGTTTGCCTACGTGAAAAGCCGCCACTTCCGCAACGGATCAAATGTTGCCTTCGAACACCCTCGTGGCGCTCGTCCGATCGTCGCGAACAGCGGACATGTCTTGGTGCCATTGAGTAGGCGGCCATGGGCTAGCTAGCCGCGACGGGCGCGCTCCATCCCTTGGCCCTCAGTTCGCCGCCGTGTCGAAGAACTTGTTCGGCTTCAGGAAGAACGACAGCGCCACGCAGCCGTTCGGGGCTCGTGCATCGTGACGGCTGCCGGCGGGGCGCCAGACGTAGTTGCCAGCCGTCACCACGCCCTCGTGGTCTTCCAACGAGCCCTCGAGCACGTAAGTCTGCTCGAGTTCCACGTGCTCGTGGTCGGGAAGAACTGCGCCAGGCGCAAAGCGCACGAGCGCGGTCATCAACCCGGTTTCACCGTCCTCCATCAGCACTTTCATATCCACGCCCTTGAAGCGCGTGGGCGTCCACGACAGGGCGTCGATGTCGACATAGCGCGAGGCCAGCGCGGCGAGCCCTGCGTGGTTCCTGGCATTGGGTGTGATCATGGCCATGGCGTTCTTCCTCCTGCGCGATAGAGAGCACGGCAGGGACCTGCCGACAACCCGCGGCACCTCGACGCTCAGCGCATAGATAGGAGGAATGCTTGGCCCGACGAGCTAGCCGGCTTCCGGTCCGGTCGCCCACACCTGCATCTCGGAGATCGGCACCGGTCGCTGCGCGTCAGCGGCGGCATCCTCGTCGAAGGAAGCGAAGCAAAGCTCCAGCACGTCGCGCATTGCCGCTGCCAGCGCCATCAGCGTGGCCACGGGGATCTGCCCGGCAATCAGGCGAACGGCCGCTGCCTCGAGGCCCACCGTCTGTCCGTTTCCCGACGCCTTTTCCTCCAGGCAATCGGTGACAGTGAGGAACAGCGCAACCTGGCTCGTGACGGTTCCATCCGTCGACTGCAACTCGCGCATGTGCTCGCGTGCCTGCAGCACGTGCGCGATAGCGGTGAGCTCCAGCCGAAGCAGATCGTGAGGGTTGGAGGCCGATAGCAACTCCTCGCACGCACGCAGCGCCGCATCGAGGTTGTTGAAGAGACAACGGACCGGAAGAGGGATCAATCTCTGGCGATGCAACATCGCGAACTCCGCTGGTTGACCAACGCGAACCGCAACGCAAACGCAACGCTACAGACCTCATCAAACGCCCCCTTGCCTCGCGCGGCAAGGGGGGTGTGGATATGTTGGGGACAGGCGGTGAACTCAGGGGCGCCCAGCGCAGCTCAATCGCGCGGGGCAGTGCCAATTGCCGGGCCAATTACTGGCCGAACACGTTCTTGCGGAACTCCCGGCTCATCTGCGCGACCTTGTCGGCGGCGACGCCCGCCTGCTTCAGCAATTCCTCGTACTGCTTAACCAGCGCCTCCTTGTCGTTGAGGATGGCTGCTGGCGGCTTTGCGCCGCGCGTCGGCACGGCACCGGCAGGCGGCGTACTCGGCGCGCTCGACGTGACCACAGGCGCGCCGCCTTTTGGATAAGTGCTGGCGATGAACTGCCTGTCCTGGTCCGACAGCTCGTTGTTCTCCTGCACCCAGCAGCGGCTGTTGCGGCCGAGCCTGAAGAGCTCGGGCGCCAGGCTGTAGTGCATGATGGACTTGCGATCGACCGCCGTCAGATTGAACTCCTCGACCTTGGTGAGCTGGCGCATCTGTGCGTGCACCATCTCCCTGTCCCAGCCCATCTTGGCGCCCATCAGGTAGGCGGCTTCCCAGTTGATCTCGCTGTCGCAATCCGAAACCGGACTTTGGTGCTCGTGCATCATGCCGAGCGCGTGACCGAACTCGTGCAGGATGATCCTGCGCAATTCGCTCTCCGGCGCGGGTTGCCCGTTGGTGTAGCGCGGCGTGTCGACACCAAGAAACTGCAGGTTCATCGATGGATCGCGCTGTCTGCTGACCGTGCCGTAGGCAGACCACCATCCCTTGTTGTCGATGAAGTCGATCTTGATGTCCTCGGACCCGTCGCCTCGGCAGCGGCGGGGCATTCCGCCCTCCTCGAAATCGAACACGACGTTGGCGTACTGCATCCATTCGCGGGCGACGCGCATCACGCGCTCATGCGCCCCGCGGGTGCCAGACTTGAAGCAGACCTTGATGGCCTGCCCCGCGCGCCAGGTGATGGCACGGGCGACTACGCCGCGCACCTGTCGCGCAAGCGGCCCCTTGGCCTCGGGAGGGACGAGCCGACTGAGAGGCACTCCCGACTGGGAAGTCACCGATGCGACGCAAGAAGGAAAGCCAAAGCCCAGTTGCGCGGCTGCAGGACTGGCAAAGACGACGATCGCCGGAATGGCAAGAGCCAAGGCACGAAAACGCATGAAGAAATCCTCCAACCAACTCCCGTGTGCCCCCGACCCGCAGGATATCGTTGCGATGTCGACTAATGAAGTCAACACCCCGAGCCCGCTAGGTCGCGGCGAACTTCGGCACCATCTAGCGGTGTCAATGGGCAGAAAGATGGTCACAGAGCCGCTGAGCGCCGGCGCGCTAGCACGTGATCAGGTGAGCCCCCACCCCCGCGCGACGCGCTGCGCCGCCTGACGCAGGCGCGGGACGTGCGCCTCGCAGCCCTCGACACTGAGGCGTGGCAGAGGACCATGCATGGTCAGCGCCGCAAGCACCTGACCCTGCGCGTTCTTGACGGGCACCGCGACAGCCACGATACCCTCGAAATTCTCCTCGTTGCTCAGGGAGTAGCCCTGGGCACGAATGCGCTCGAATTCCGCCTCCAGATCAGCCGCATTCGTGATCGATCGCGGCGTTCTCGCAACGAGCTTGCGGCTTCTGATGAGGCGCGCACAAGCTCGTGGCTCGAGGTGCGCCAGCAATATCTTTCCACCGGAAAGGCAATGCGCCGGCGAGCGGTTGCCTACCTCTATGTGAAGCCGCAGCGGCCATTGGCATTGGATGCGCTCGACATACACGTAGTCCAGGCCGTCGAGCACCCCGATGTTGCACGTCTCGCCGACCTCGTCGACGACCTCCTGCAAGGTCGCTCTGATCGGCGCCCACCCGTTGTTGGAAGCAAGCGCCGTAAGCGACAGACGCGCGAGGCGAGGCCCCATGGAGAAACGCTCGCGTACGGGATCGCGCATCAGCAAGCCGGTGTTCTCCAGCTGACAGAGGACGCGATGAACCGTTTGGCGGGAGAGACCGAGCTTCGCGGCGAGATCCGGCAGCCCGACACCTTGGGGATGTTCGGTCACTGCCTCGAGTACCCCCAGCACCTTTCCGAGGACACTCAGTCGCGGCTGATCCTTGTGAAGCTTCTGCATGGGCTGGCTCCCGGTAGGCTCCCCTCTAGTGCCTCGTCCCAATCGAGATGCCCTGTGCACCATAGTAGGGATTCCGCTCGCGTGCCAATCCCTGTGATAGCGGCACGCGCAGTCGACGCGTTGGTTTCCACTATTTTGTTGCGCTCGCTGACGATCTGCACGCACCAAATTGTTCGAGACCGCCGCAAACTGCATGCGCACGCTGCAACGTTGGCACAAGATCTCGGCAGGACGCCGCTACATTTCCAGCGCCGCATCAACGGCCAAGATCAAGCTTGCGGCGAGGTGGCGCTGACGCCACACATTTGTCGGATTATCGTATGACCTGACATGGCAACCTTAGGCTGAGCCGCAGCCACCGTACGTGCCAGCCGCCGCAGCACGATCTGCCGCGGACTCGGCAAGACGCCCAGCATTGTGCCTTTCTCGCGCAGGCAATGTCACCGCGGGGCAGAGTGATTCACCGAGAAGTGCACTTTTGAAATAGCGAAAACTGGCACGCATGGCCGATCAAGGGCTAGGATGAAGCACGCCTATCCGGGGAGGATCCATGCTCAAGGTCTACGGCCGCGCCAACTCCATCAACGTGCGCAAGGTTCTTTGGATGCTCGGCGAACTCGGGCTCGAGTACGAGCGCGAGGATTGGGGACGCGGCTTCAGGCCCACAGAGGATCCCGAGTTCCGCAAGATCAATCCTGTCGGCGTCGTCCCCGTGATCGACGATGGTGATTTCCGGTTGCGGGAGAGCCACACGATCGTGCGCTATCTCGCTTCCAAGCACGAGCGCACCGACCTCTACCCCAGGGACCTCAGGACGCGCGCCACCATCGAGTCCTGGATGGATTGGGCCGCAACCGAGTTCGCCAACGGCATGCGGCCCGTGTTCCACGCCCTCATCGTCAAGAACCCGGCTTTTGCCGACAGGGTGGAAGCCGGCATCAAAGAGTGGAGTGGACAGATGCAGGTGCTCGAAACCCATCTGTCGGCCACCGGTCCGTATGTGATGGGTAAGGACTTCACGGTCGGTGACATCCCGGTCGGCATGGTCGTCAACCGCTGGTTCTCCATCCCCTTCCAGAGGCCCGAATGCAAGGCCGTATCGGCCTACTACGAGACGCTCTCACAACGCGCCGCCTACAGAGCGCATGGGCGCAACGGCACACCTTGAGCGTAGCCGGCGATCCAGGAATAGCCGCATTTTGTGCGCATGCCTGAAAGCAAGGAGAAAGGAGACGTCTTGCGTCTCGTAGCAGCTTCCCGCCTGCTGGCCGGCTTTGCGCTTGGTGCAGCTCTGTGCATGTCGGCCGACCGATTGGTAGCGCAGGAGTACTGCGTGTCCTGCACTGAGCCGCCCGGTCTCTATCGCTGCATCATCGAGGGAGCGAGGCCAGGCGGCAGCCAGCCGCTGCAGATGCTCTGCATCACCGCGATGGCCAAAGAGGGCCAACATGCCACGTGCGGCGTGAAGGGTGGCACGGTTTTCGACTGCAACGGGCAGGTCAAGCGCATCCAGTGGGCTGCCTACAACGATCCAGGCCCAGGACAGGAGCAGGCGAAGACACCACCGGCACAGCCAACAGCCAAGGATCCGAGCCAGCCACCCGAGACGGTGGAAGAAATGGCAAGGCGGGCAAACCAGAAAACCGCGGAGCAGGCAAAGGCCTTCAACCAGAGCGTAGGCGACGCCACCAAGAAAACGTGGCGATGCATCGCCTCGCTGTTCACGCGCTGTGGCGAATAGGGTGGCCGTCCGCGGCCGGCTCTAGTGACAGCTCAGCCACTCGCGCGCCTGGCGCTGAGCCTCGGCGATCTCGGCCTTGCTCATCTCGCGCGCGATCTCCATGCGATAGCGCTTGGCTTCTTCGTTGCCGCGCAATGCGGAGAGATTGAACCACTTGTGCGCGGCCACGAGATCGATAGCGCCCTCGCGCCCCACCGAGTGCGTCATCCCGAGCTCGAACAGCGCATCCGGCATGCCGCCCGCGGGCGCTACTTCCGCCGTCTCGACGTGGCTCACTTCAAATCGTGCCATGACACCGACCCTTCGTCTGTTAGCGTCGCGTCCTCGTTGGCTCGAAGACTTGTCGAGCAGCTCCTGCACCTCGCGGCTCGCAAGCCGGCACTGGCGCGACGCCCGTTGCCGCTCAACATGTCAAGCGTCGGATTAAATCTCGTAAATATCGAAGCAAACTGGGTGCGTGCGCCAGGCGCCACAAGGTAAACAACCCGCCTCGGCGCATGCCAGGTTGGTGCATTCCGACCGCTATGGAATGCCCCTTAGGCAAACTTTAGAAGCTGGTGCACCGATGGCTAACCAAGCAAGGCGAATGGCATCGGCCACGCGAGAGCAACCTTGCCCCCGGCACGCCCTCGCGTGGGTCGCCCAGCTCAGGCCGTGCGCGCCCGCTGGCCGAATAGGATCTTCTGCGCTTCCTTGTCGGTGGCAAGATTGTAGGCCGCCGCGCGCAGGTCCTCGCCCACCTTTACCGCCCTGGCGACAGCGGGGCGGTCGCGCATGCGCTGGAACCACCTTTCGAGGTGGGGAAACTCGGCGATGTCCTGGCCCTGGTTCTTGTAGGGGCGCACCCAGGGGTAGCTCGCCATGTCGGCGATCGAGTATTCGCCGGCGAGATACTCGCGATCCTTGAGGCGGATGTTGAGCACGCCGTAGAGCCGGTTCACCTCGTTGGTGAAGCGGTTGATGCCGTACTCGATCTTCTCCTGCGCGTAATTGCGGAAGTGATGGGCGTTGCCGGCGTTGGGACCGAGGTTTGCCATCTGCCAATAGAGCCACTCCTCGACTTGCACGCGCTGGCGCTCGTCCGTGGGATAGAACTTTCCGGTCTTGCGGCCGAGATACTGGAGAATGGCGCCCGACTCGAAGACCGAGATCGGCTTGCCGCCGGGCCCGTCGGGATCGATGATCGCCGGCATGCGATTGTTGGGCGAGATCGCAAGAAATTCCGGCTTGAACTGCTCGCCCTTGCCGATGTTGACGGGCTTGATCTCGTAGGGGAGCCCGCACTCCTCCAGCATGATGGTGATCTTGTGCCCGTTGGGCGTGGGCCAGTAGTAGACCTCGATCGGCTTCTGCGACATGGGGACGGTTCCTGCAAGCTCGAGGAAGTTGGCGTTCGCGACAACGTGGCGTCGCCGCTGGCGGTGATCAAGCCGGCTCCCGGCAACTCTGGCCCGCGTTGCCGGGAGGCTTGCCGTGCATGCGGCTCAGGGCAGCAGCACGATGGAGCCAGTCGTCTTGCGGGCCTCCAGATCGCGATGCGCCTGCGCCGCGTCTTTCAACGGATAGGTGTGATTGACGTTGATCTTGACGATCCCCTTGGTCACGACGTCGAACAGCTCGTTGGCGTTGGCGAGCAGATCCTCGCGCTTTGCGACATAGGTGTTGAGGGTCGGCCTGGTGGCAAACAGCGAGCCCTTGGCGGAGAGACCCAGCAAGTCGAAGTTGGTGATGGCGCCCGAGGCATTGCCGAAGCTCACCCACAGCCCGAGAGGCTTCAAGCAGTCGAGCGAGCCGGGATAGGTGTCTTTGCCGACCGCATCGTAGACCACATCGACGCCTTGGCCGTTGGTCAGCTCCCTCGTGCGTTTCACGAAGTCTTCTGTCTTGTAGTTGATGACGTGCGTGCAGCCCGCCGCCTTGGCGAGAGCCGCCTTGTCGGCCGAGCTCACCGTGCCGATGATAGTGGCACCCAGATGCCGCGCCCATTGGGCCGCGATGAGGCCGATGCCGCCGGCAGCCGCGTGCAGCAGCATGGTGGTGCCCGGACCGACCTTGTAGGTCTGGCGCAGCAGATAGCGCACTGTCATGCCCTGCAGCATCATTGCCGCGCCTGTCTTGTAGTCGATGCTCGCGGGCAGCTTCACGAGACGATCGGCAGGCATCACCCGCTCTTCGGCGTATCCCCCGAGCGCACCTGCGTAGGCACCGCGGTCGCCGACCTTGAACTCCGTCACGCCGGGGCCGACCGCCACTACCTCGCCTGCCCCCTCGGATCCCGCGACGAACGGCAGGGGCATCTTGTAGAGGCCCGATCGCTGATAGACGTCGATGTAGTTGACACCGACCCCGTGCTGCTTCAGGCGCACCTGTCCGGGACCCGGCGCCGGCACGTCCACGCTCTCCCACTTCAGAACTTCTGGGCCCCCGGTCTGATGAATGCGGATGGCGTGTACCATGGTGACTCCTCCATACAGACGTGCTTACAAGAGGCGAGTGTTCGACCCAAGTGAGCCGGAAGACCAACTGCCGGCTACCTTTCGTCCCAGGCGCATCTCAGCGCCTTTTCTGCCTTCTATGGGCTCACCGAGCGAACCTCAAGAGGAAACCATGCGCGCTGCCCGGCCGATACCAAAGATGATAGCCCCGTTCGCCGGCATCGCGATGATGGTCTCGGCGTGCACGGGCCTGTTCGGCCCGGAGGACAACAGGGCAGGATTGTCGTGCATCGACGACAGCCCCGAATGCGTGGAGCGGCGGCAGACGACCCTCAACGCACTGCTGGCCGACAAGGAGCGCGGCTGGGTCAAGGAGACCGCCACGCCGCAAGCGCATGCGTCAGGCGTGCGGCTCTTTGCGTTCCGCACCGCGAAATCGGACTTGACGTGCGAGCAGCTGGCCCATGGCCGCAAGGAGGCGGAGGGGGCGCCCAAGGCGCTCAAGGGCAGCCAAGGTCTTTCGCCCGCACAGATTTCACGGGCTTCGCTGTTTGCGGCGGAGGTGAACAAGGAGCTTGCCGCAGAGATGAAGAAGCGCCGCTGCCGGGCCTAGCGCTCAGCATTCAGCGTGGCGCAATTCGCTGCCACTCACTCCGTAGAACCAGAGTTTGCGCCTCGTGTTCTCATTGACAACGCAGGCGCGGTCGGGCCTTGCTCCGCTCGATTTGTCGCCAGGAGCAATGGCATGGAATTCGCGCAATACACCAATCTGGTGAAGGAATTTGTTGCCCAGCACCAGAATTGGGCGGTTCTCGTCGTGTTCATCCTGGCTTTCGGCGAAAGCCTCGCTTTCGTCTCTCTCATCCTGCCGTTCTGGGCGATTCTGGTCGGAATTGGTGCCATCATCGGCGGCACCAACAGCCTCAACTTCTGGATCATCGTGACGGCAGCAGCCACGGGAGCCGCGCTCGGAGATTGGCTCTCGTATTGGCTCGGCTACCACTATCACGAGCGCATCCAACAGATGTGGCCCCTCAACAAGTATCCGAACCTGATCGAGAACGGGCGTGTGTTCTTTCGCAAGTGGGGGGCCTGGGCCATCGTGCTTGCCCGTTTCACGGGGCCGTTGCGCGCCAGCGTGCCGATCGCGGCGGGCATCGCACAAATGCCGCAGTTGCAATTCCAAATTGCCAATTGGGTATCGGCGTTCCTATGGGCGTTCGTGCTGCTCTCGCCGGGCGCGTTTGGCATGAAGTGGTGGTTTGAATACTTCACCTGATGCGGTACCGGCGCTACGTTCGGGTGTGAACTGTTGGCGTCGACCGGCCGTATGAACGGCTATGCTGGCACCCGAAAGAACAGAACAGCGTTTGTACCCGCCCACGGTGGAGCCCGCTTCGCAGCCGCTGCCGCTGCGTCGCTTCCTGCTCCGCTTCGTCCGCAATCCACTCTCCAGCTTGCCGCGCGCCGTTTACCAGGACGGCATCGTCGTGCACGACAACGGGCGCAGCGTCGTCGCGTGGGTGACGGACCCGGCGCTCATCGAAGAGGTGCTGCTGAGCCGGGCCGAGCTGTTTCCTAAGACGCCGCTCGAGAAGCAGGTGTTCGAGAACACGCTGGGAGACGGCATCCTCACCTCGCAGGGGCCGAGCTGGCGCTGGCAGCGGCGCACTGCCGCGCCGCTGTTTCGCCCGGCAGATCTCGCCAACCTCGTGCCGGCCATGAGCGCCGCCGCCGAGCACCAGTTGCAGCGTTGGCGCGACGCACCGGCCGGGTCCATCCAGGCCGTCGATCGCGACATGACCGAGACCACATTCCGCGTCATCTCGGCAACCATGTTCGCCGGCAGCGCCGACGCCGAAGCGGCGGCCATTCTCCAAGCCTCCGACAAGGCGCTCTCGACAATCTCCTGGGACATTGCCGCCGCCATGCTGCGGTTTCCGTCATGGGTCTGGTATCCGGGAAAGTTTCGTCGGCGCCGTGCCGGAAGACATCTGCGGGATGCGGTCGCGGCGATCCTGGCGCGGCGGCGCGCGCGGGGCATTAGTGGCGATGATCTTTTGGCGAGGCTCGCCACCGCCCGCGATCCGGACACCGGCGCGCCGATGTCCGACAAGCAGCTGGTCGACAATCTCGTCACCTTCCTCGCCGCCGGTCATGAGACGACGGCCAAGGCGCTCACCTGGACACTTTATCTGATCGCCCGTGCGCCCGAGTGGCAGCAGCGCATCCGGCGCGAGGTGCGCGACGTCGCCGCCGAGGCACCAATCGGCGCAGCCCACATCGATCGCCTGGTTGTAACGCGCGCCGTCCTGGAAGAGGCGATGCGCCTCTATCCCCCCGCACCCGTCATGACGCGGCAGACCGCCGCCGCCACGGAGCTCGGGGGCAAGAGCCTTCCCCGTGGCGCATTGATTATGATTCCCATCTACGGTCTGCATCGCCACACCAAGCTGTGGGACGACCCCGGCCGCTTCGATCCCGAGAGGTTCATGCCCGAGCGCAAGGCCAAGTACGCGCGAACGCAATACATGCCGTTCGGGTTTGGCGCCCGTACCTGCATCGGTGCGTCGTTCGCAATGATGGAGGCGGTCGCCATTCTTGCCACCCTGGTGCGGCGCGCGGATTTCGAGTGGGATGGCCGGCATGCGCCCGAGCCCTTGAGCCGCGTGACGCTTCGACCCAAGGGCGGCATGCCGTTGCGCGTCTGGCCGATCGAGCACGCACGCTAGCCCGCTTCGCCTCTGCCGGCGCTCTTTTCGGCTTGTGCAAGAGTTGGAAAGCTCCTAGATCGGCGCCCAGCATTAGGCACTGCCCTAGGGGTTCGACATGACCGTCCGTTCCGAGCGCAATATCGAGAAGCAGAAGAAGAAGGCGCGCAGGGCGGCGCCGCGCAAGAAAGCGACGCGCATCATGGGCAACACCTTGGGCGCCCGGCGCCGCTTGAAGAAGATGGCCGGCAAGGCGCGCGCCGCCAAGGCCAAGGCGCAGGCTTCCGCCTAGCTACTTCGCCGCGATCGCGGCCGCGGCCGAGGCCATCACGACGCCGGTGCCGCGGTTCACCATGCGCATGGCGCGCCGGCTGGTGAACAGGCGGCGCGTGCGCGCGGCGAGCACCACGTAGCTGCCGAACACGACCGCCAGCACGCCAAGCACGACCAGCGACAGCTCCAGCCAGCCCCATACGGTCACGGTCTTGAGGTCGATGATGTTGGGCAGCAGCGCCAGGTAGAACACCATCACCTTGGGGTTGCCGAGCGTCACGGCGAGCCCCGCGAAGAACAGGCGCGCACGCTTCACGTCCGAAGTGTCGGGCGCCACGTCGCGGGCGGCGACAGGGGCGGTCCACAGCTTCCAGGCCAGATAGAGCAGGTAGGCGGCGCCCGCGTACTTGATCGCGAGGAACACGCCCTGGAAGGTCTGCGCCACCACGGCGAGGCCGAGGATCGCGAACGTCAGCCACACCACGTCGCCCAGTGCAACGCCCGCTGTGAAGGCAATGGCGCCGTTCATGCCGCGCCCGAGCACCCGCGCGACGATGGCCGCGATCCCGGGGCCCGGCGAGGCGGCGGCGACGAACAGCGCGCCGGTGAAGACTAGGAGCGAGGTGAGGTCCATCATGCGCGGGCGGGCCCGAAGACGTCGGTAAGGGCGATCTCGATGCCCGGAGGATTCAAGCGGAACGCGCCCTTGCGGACGACACGCGACCTGATGGCTCCGCCGCGCCCGCGCTTGTGGTGGACAATCGTGCGGTTGTCCGGGTCGACGATCAGGTAGTGCCGCACGCTTGGCACCCTGAAGTAGCCTTCGAGCTTGGTCTTCTCGTCCATGCGCGCCGTCGAGGGCGACAACACCTCGACGACGATGACGGGATCGGTAACCTCCAGGCTTTCCCATCGGGGCTCGGGCAGCGGCGCCACCAGCGCATCAGGAACGAATGCCTTGTCCTTGGCGATGCGCACCGTCGGGCCATCGGAGGCGACATAGCAAGGCGCGCTCGCCTTCTTGATGGCCTCCCGAAGAACAAGGGCCACTTCGAGCTTGACCTTGGAGTGGCCCCACTTCTGCGCCTGCTGCATGATGACCACGCCATCGACCAGCTCGAATTTCCCCTCGGGCTGGCGCACGGCCCAGGCCAGGAATTGATCGACGGTCAGCCGACGGGGAAGAGCGATGTTCATGGCCGCACATTAGCACACTGGCGCGCGGCCGTAATCAGGCGGCGGGCCTCGCCGCCTGCCGCACGTGCCAACAGACGCCGCCCGGATCGACGATGTGGATCTCCCGGCCCCACGGGAAATCGGTAGGTGGCTTCAATCGGACGCCGGCGAATCTGGCCGGCAGCCCCTTGGGCTCGAGCTCGGCCCAGTAAGCGTCGAGGTCCTCCACCTCGATGGTGAGCATCTGGTTCTTCTGCCATTCCGGCACGTCGATGCTCTGGAGGATGAAATAGGCGCCGCCGTGGCGCAGGCCGGCAAGGCCGTCGTGCTCCCACGCCTTGTCGAAGCCGAGCTCGGCGAAAAAGGCAAGCGCCAGCTTGAAGTCCGCTCCCGAGGGCACGAAGGGATAAAGCCCGGTCGCGCTGGTTCTCACGCGAGCCCCAGCTTCTTCTTCAGGATCTCGTTGACGGCCTGCGGGTTGGCCTTGCCGCCGGTCGCTTTCATCACCTGGCCGACGAACCAGCCGATTACCTTCGGATTGGCCTTGGCGTCGGCGACCTTGTCCGGGTTGGCGGCGATGATTGCATCGACAGCCTTCTCGATCGCGCCGGTGTCAGTCACCTGCTTCATCCCGCGCTTCTCCACGAGCTCCGCCGGGTCGCCGCCCGCGCTCCACACGATCTCGAACACGTCCTTGGCGATCTTGCCGGAGATGGCACCAGAGGCGATGAGGTCGATGATGCCGCCAAGTTGGACCGCCGAGATGGGCGAGTGCTCTATTCCCAGGCCTTCCTTGTTGAGGCGGCCGAACAGCTCGTTGATGACCCAGTTGGCGGCGATCTTCCCATCGCGCCCCTTGGCCACCGCCTCAAAGAAGTCGGCCGACTCGCGCTCGGCCGTCAGCACGCCGGCATCGTAGGCGGACAGGGCATACTCTTTCACGAAGCGCGAGCGCTTGGCGTCGGGCAGCTCGGGCAGACCCTTCTTCAGCCCTTCGACATAGTCCCGAGTCAGCTCCAAGGGCAGGAGGTCGGGATCGGGGAAGTAGCGGTAGTCGTGCGCCTCCTCCTTGGAGCGCATGGAACGCGTCTCGCCCTTGGCGGAATCGAACAGGCGCGTCTCCTGCTCGACGGTGCCACCGTCCTCGATGAGGTCGATTTGCCGGCGCGCCTCGTAGTCGGCCGCCTGGCCGATGAAGCGGATCGAATTGACATTCTTTATTTCGCAGCGGGTGCCGAACTTCGTCTCGCCCGCCCGGCGCACCGACACGTTGACGTCGGCGCGCAGGTTGCCCTTCTCCATGTCGCCGTCGCAGGTGCCGAGATAGCGCAGGATCGTGCGCAGCTTGGAGACGTAGGCCTGCGCCTGCTTGGCCGAGCGCAGGTCGGGCTTGGATACGATCTCCATCAGCGCCACGCCCGAGCGATTGAGGTCGACGTAGGAGTATTCGGCGTGCTGATCGTGGATCGATTTGCCGGCGTCCTGCTCCAGATGCAGCCGCTCGATGCCAACCCTGACGCTCTCGCCGTCGACGTCAACTTCCACCTCGCCCTCGCCGACGATCGGCTGCTTGTACTGGCTGATTTGGTAGCCCTGGGGCAGGTCCGGATAGAAGTAGTTCTTGCGGTCGAACACCGACACGAGGTTGATCTGCGCACTCAGGCCCAGCCCCGAGCGCACGGCCTGGGCGATGCACTCCTCGTTGATCACCGGCAGCATGCCGGGCATGGCCGCGTCCACCAGCGAGACGTGGCTGTTGGGCTCGCCGCCGAATTCGGTCGAGGCCCCCGAAAACAGCTTGGCCTTCGAGGCAACCTGCGCGTGCACCTCGAGACCGATGACCACCTCCCAATCGCCGGTGGCACCCTTGATGAGGTTCTTGGCTCCTGTTGCGGATTCGCCCATCGATGTGGCCCAATTGCAGGAATTTCCCTTATGCCAGCATGCACTAAGGCTGCCGCCGGTCCAAGGTCAACCCTAGCCCGCGGAGTGGCGCGGAAGTCTTTTGTTCACCAATTCCTGCATAGCCTGCAGGCGGCCTCTTCCGCCGCGCTTTGGCCCCCAAGATGACCACTCGACAAGCCCTTGCCATCGCCCTGACCTGCCTGCTGGTCGCAGGTGCAACGGGCCTGGCCGGCAACGTCGCTCTCACCCCGTCCGGCGGTGAGCGCAAAACCCTCAAGTTCGGCAGCCAGAGCGGCCTCAACTCGCTCGACCCCTACACGCTCAACGAGTTGTTCACGCTGGGCACGCTCGCCAACGTGATGGAAGGGCTGATCCGGCGCGACAAGGACCTCAACATCATCCCCGGCCTTGCCGAGCGCTGGGAGATGCTCAACCCAACCCGCTGGCGCTTCTACTTGCGCCGCGGCGTCAAATTCCACGACGGCTCGCCGTTCACTGCCGACGACGTCGTCTTCTCGGTCGAGCGCTCCCGCTCGCCGGGCTCCCAGCTCAAGACCCGCATCCCCGCCGACGCCAAGGTCGAGAAGGTGGACGACTACACCGTCGACTTCGTCCTGGCGACGCCCAACCCTATTTTGCACTACGAATGGGAAACATGGCTGATCATGTCCAAAACCTGGTCGGAGGCCAACGGCGCGACCAAGGTGCAGCCCGCCACGGCGCGCGCGCTGAGCCCGTTCGCGCTCATGGCCAACGGCACCGGTCCCTTCATGGTGGTGAGCCACGAGCCGGGAGTGGCTACGACGTTCCGGCCCAATCCGAACTGGTGGGGCAAAGCGCGGCACAACCTGGGCGCGGTTATTCTGCAGACCATCCATTCGGATGCGACCCGCGTTGCAGCTCTGCTTGCAGGCGAGGTCGACCTGATCGATCCCTTGCCGGTGCAGGACATCGCCCGCGTCAGCGAGAACCCCAGCACCACGGTGCTCACCGCGCCTGAGCTGCGCACGATCTTCCTCAACCTGGACTCGATGCGCGAGGAACTCCTCCATTCCAACGTCAAGGGCAAGAACCCGCTGAAGGACGCACGGGTCCGCCGGGCCTTCTACCAGGCGATCGATATCGACGCTATCAAGGCCAAGGTAATGCGGGGCATGTCCGCGCCCACCGCGCTCATGATCTCACCGCTCCTGCTCGAGGGCGCCGGCGAGCTCAAGCGCTGGCCCCACGACGTCGCCAGAGCGAGGCAGCTGATGACCGAAGCCGGTTACCCATCGGGCTTCGACCTGGTCATGGATTGCCCCAACGACCGCTACGTCAACGACGAAGAGATTTGCCAGGCCGTCGCCGCCATGCTGGCACGCATCGAGGTGAAGGTGAGCCTGAACGTACTGCCCAAGGCGCAGTATTTCGAGAAGGTCGGACCGACGCGGAAGTACGATTCCTCGTTCAACCTGCTGGGCTGGACCCCCGGCTCGCTCGACAGCTACACCATCCTCACCAATCTGGTGACCTGCCGCGACAGCGACGGCAACGGCGGCACGTTCAATTTCGGCGGCTACTGCAATCGGGAGATCGACCGGCTGGCGCACCAGATCCTGGTCGAGGCAGACAAGGTCAAGCGCGATCGTCTTATTCTCAAGACTTTCCGCATCCTGCACGAGGAAGCGGGCATCATCCCCTTGCATCAGCAGAAGCTGGCTTGGGGCGTGGCGCGGACCATAGAGACCCCCCAGCGCGCGGACGGTCACGTCCGCTTCGCGTGGGTGCGGAAGCAGTAGCTCTTTGCTCCGGGATGGGCGAGGATGCAGAAAGCGGCGCGAGTTGCCGCTACGCCGTTCGCTGGTCTAGCTGATGCTCGCATTCGCCATTCGGCAACTCCTCGAAGGGCTAGTGGTCATGCTCGCCGTGGCCCTGATCGCGTTCGTGCTGTTTCGCTATGTCGGCGATCCCGTGCATCAGATGGTCGGCCAGGATGCCACCCTTGAGGATCGCGAGACGCTGCGCCGCGAGCTGGGCCTCAATGATCCGGCGCTCGTGCAGTTCGCGCGCTTCGTGGGCAATGCCGTGCGCTTCGATTTCGGCATTTCCTATCAGGTCAAGCAACCGGTGACCCGCTTGATCTCCGAGCGACTGCCGGCAACCGTCGAGTTGGCCTTCATGGCCGCGCTGTTTGCAGTCGCACTCGGCATTCCGATGGGCGTCTACACCGGCATCCACCGCGACAGCTGGCTGTCGAAGGTGTTTCTCACCGTTTCCCTCATCGGCATTTCACTACCGACGTTTCTAATCGGCATCCTCCTCATCTACGTCTTCTCTGTGTGGCTCAACGTGCTGCCGTCGTTCGGACGCGGCGACACCGTCGCAGTGGGCTTCTGGCGGACGGGGCTGCTGACCGCATCGGGCCTCAAGGCGCTGGTCCTGCCGTCGGTAACGCTCGGCCTGTTCCAGATGACGCTCGTCACGCGCCTGGTCAGGGCCGAGATGATGGAGGTGCTGCGCACCGACTATATCAAGTTCGCCCGCGCCCGAGGTCTGCCCGAGCGCGCCATCAACTTCGGGCATGCGTTGAAGAACACCCTGGTGCCGGTCATCACCATCATCGGCCTGCAGCTCGGCGGCATCGTCGCCTTCGCCATCATCACCGAGACGGTGTTCCAGTGGCCGGGCATGGGACTGATGTTCATCCAAGCCGTGCAGCACGCCGACATCCCTGTGATGGCCGCCTATCTGCTGCTGGTGGCCTTCGTGTTCGTCCTCATCAATTTCGTCGTCGACCTCGCCTACGTATGGATCGACCCGCGCATCCGCATTCAAGGTCGCGGGCTGTGAACCGATGGCGCCCGATGTTCCCGATCCCGCCGACAACATGCGCGCCGCCAAGGCCAATGCCCGCGCGTCGACATCGGCAGCGTCCCAGCTGCGTAGTCGCATGGCAGCGATCCTCGACAGCGATATCTTCTACAGTTTCTCTCGCTCCAGACTGGTGGTGGCGGCGGCGCTGCTGACGGCGTTACTGGTCGGTGCTGCTTTCCTTGCCCCGCTGATCGCTCCTCACAATCCCTACGACCTGAAATCGCTCGATCTGTTGAACGCGGACCTGCCGCCAGCCTGGCACCCGCAAGGCGACGGGCGCTTCCTGCTCGGCACCGATGATCAGGGCCGCGACATTCTCTCGACCATGCTCTATGGGACACGCTCGTCGCTGCTCATCGGCATCGCCGCAGTGTTGTTGGCGATCTGCGTGGGCGTCACCCTTGGACTGTGGGCCGGATATGCCGGTGGTCGCATCGACAGCTTCGTCATGCGCGTTGCCGATGTCCAGCTCACCTTTCCGGCCATTCTGATCGCGCTGCTCATCGACGGCGTCGCGCTGGCCGTCTTCAAGAACTACCGTTTGGAGGGCGGCAAATTCTGGATCCTGGTAACGTCGATCGGGCTCGCCTTCTGGGTACAGTATGCGCGCACGGTGCGGGGCGTCACTTTGGTGGAGCGCAACAAAGAGTACGTCGAGGCGGCACGACTAATCGGCTTGAGCCCGATAGCAATAATGTTCCAGCACATTCTGCCGAATGTCCTGAGCTCCGTGCTGGTGATCGCCACAATAAATCTGGCGCTTGCGATCATTACCGAGGCAACCCTTTCGTTCCTCGGCGTCGGGTTGCCGCCAACCGAGCCCTCGCTCGGCACCATGATCCAGGTCGGCAACAAGTACCTGTTCTCTGGCTCATGGTGGATGGTGGCCTTCCCCGGGCTCACGCTCGCCCTGCTTGCCCTCGCCGTAAACTTGCTTGGGGACTGGCTCCGCGACGCACTCAATCCTAAGCTTAGGTAGTAGGCTATCCGCTGCACCGTTACGGAGGCGCAAATGGGTTCGACACGCACGTTCAAGGCCGCAACAGCACTGATCGCTTTCGCGCTGGTCTCCACCGTTGCCGACGCGCGCAGCCTGACATGGGCACGCACAGGTGATTCACTGACGCTCGATCCGCACGCCCAGAACGAGAACCCCACCCACAACATGTCGCACCAGATCTATGAGCCGCTGCTCATCCGTGATGCGACGGCCAAGGTGTTGCCGGCATTGGCACTGTCTTGGAGGATCACGTCCGATCCGACCGTGTGGGAGTTCAAGTTGCGCCAGGGCGTCAAATTCCACAACGGCAGCCCCTTCAACGCCGATGACGTCGTGTTCTCGCTGGACCGCGCCCGGCAGCCCACCTCAGACATGAAGGGTCTGCTGACCTCGGTTGAGAGCGTCAGCCGCGTCGACGACTACACGGTGCACATCAAGACCAAGGGACCGAACCCGCTCCTGCCGAATTATCTCACCAACCTGTTCATAATGGACAAGGAGTGGTCGGAGGCGAACAACACCGTCACGGTGCAGGACTACAAAGCCAAGAAGGACAACTTCGCCGTCCGCAACGCAAATGGCACGGGGCCTTACGCCGTGGTCTCGCGCGAGCAGGACGTGCGCACGGTTCTCAAGCGCAACGACGCGTACTGGGGCAGGGGCGAGGTGCCGCTCGACATCAGTGATATCACGTATGTGGTGATCAAATCCGATGCGACGCGCGTCGCGGCCCTGCTGTCGGGCGAGGTCGATTTCGTACAGGACGTGCCGGTGCAGGATATCGACCGGCTGGAGAAAACTCCGAACATCAAGTTGAACCTGGGCCCGGAGAACCGCACCATATTCTTCGGCATGAACGTCGGCGACCCTGAGCTGCAGAGCTCCAACGTCAAGGGCAAGAACCCGTTTGCCGACAAGCGGGTGCGCCAAGCGATCAACATGGCCATCGATCGCGATGCCATCAAACGCGCTGTCATGCGTGGCCAGTCGGTGCCGGCCGGCGTGATCGCACCCCCCTTCGTCAACGGGTACAGCAAGGAGCTCGATGCTCTGCCCAAGGTCGATCTGGCAAAGGCGACGGCATTGCTCAAAGAGGCGGGCTATCCCGACGGCTTCCAGGTCACACTGCACTGCCCGAACGATCGCTATGTCAATGACGAAGGCACCTGCCAGGCGGGCGCCGCCATGCTCGCCAAGATCGGCGTCAAGGTGAACCTCGTCGCACAGCCCAAGGGCCCGCACTTCACCCTCATCCAGAAGAACCCGCCGGAGACCGACTTCTATCTGCTGGGCTGGGGCGTGCCGACGTTCGACTCGCACTACATCTTCTCGTTCCTCTACCATGGCCGCTCCGGCAGCGAAGGCAGCTGGAATGCCACGCGCTACAACAACAACGACGCCAATACGGCCATCAAGGGTCTGACCAGCGAAGTCGATGGGACCAAACGCAATGCCGCGATTGCCAAGCTGTGGCAGACCCTAGCGGACGAGACGAACTACATTGCGCTGCACCACCAGATGCTGGCCTACGCCATGAAGCGCGATCTCGAAATCCCTGTGGGGCCCGAGAACACCGTCTACATCAAGTTCGTCGCGGCCAAGTAGGCGGGGCGGCTATGGCCGACCCAGTCCTCTCGGTGCAGGACCTGCGCGTCGCGTTCACTACAAGGCGCGGCGCGCTGGTAGCCGTCGATGGCGTGTCCTTCGATATCGCGCCGGGTGAGGTGCTGGGCGTGGTGGGCGAGTTGGGCGCCGGCAAATCGCTCACCGGCGCTGCCATCGTTGGCCTGATCGAGCCGCCGGGGGGCATCGTTGGCGGCGAGGTGCGCTTGAACGGGCAGCGCATCGATGATCTTGCCGCCGAGGCGATGCGCAGGATCAGGGGCCGGCGCATCGGCATGGTGTTCCAGGACCCGCTCACCAGCCTCAATCCGCTCTACCGCATCGGCGAGCAGATCGTCGAGACGATCCGCGCCCACGCGAACGTCACCGAGCAAGAGGCGCGCCAACGGGCGATCGCGCTCTTGCAGGAAGCCGGCATCCAGGGTGCCCGCCAACGCATCGACAGCTATCCGCACGAATTCTCCGGCGGCATGCGCCAGCGGGTGGTGTTGGCGCTGGCGCTGTGCGCGGAGCCCGACCTCTTGATTGCCGACGAGCCGACGACGGCGCTCGACGTGTCGATCCAGGCGCAGATCATCGCG
Organism: uncultured Alphaproteobacteria bacterium; assembly: GCA_963832445.1. Lineage (GTDB taxonomy): Bacteria > Pseudomonadota > Alphaproteobacteria > Rhizobiales > Hyphomicrobiaceae > AWTP1-13. The sequence goes on along the minus strand of CAWHUM010000026.1, from coordinate 188,998 downwards.
CTCATCAAGAGGCTCTGCCGCGAGCGGGGCACGGCCGTGATGCTCATCACCCACGACATGGGCGTGATCGCGGAAACCGCCGACCGAGTCGCCGTCATGTACGCGGGGCGCATCGCCGAGATTGGTCCGGTGGGCGACGTGGTTCGGAGCCCACGCCACCCCTACACCCGCGGCTTGATGGGCGCGATCCCGACAGTTGCAACGCGCGCAGACCGTCTCGTGCAGATACCGGGCAGCATGCCCCGCCTCGCCGCCATTCCCGACGGCTGCGCCTTTCACCCACGGTGCAGGGAAGCCTTCGACCGCTGCCGCCGCGAGCGACCCGAGCGCATGGTAGCCGGAACATCCGAGGCGGCCTGCTGGCTGTTCGCGAACAATGCCGGGGTGCACGCATGATGGCAGCGCACCGGCCGCTGGTCGAGGCGCGCGACCTGACGCGCGTGTTCGACGTGTCGAGCCCCTGGCTCAACCGCATCATCGCCGGCGAGGCGCGCGCCTATCTGAAGGCGGTCAGCGGCGTGTCGTTCAGCATCGGCCGGCGCGAGACCTTGGCCCTGGTCGGCGAGTCCGGCTCCGGCAAATCCACGGTGGCGCGTATGACGGTGGGGCTGCTCGAGCCCACGGCCGGCAGCGTCACCATCGACAAGATCGACATGTGGGCGCCGGCGCATCGCGACGAGCGCCAGCGGCTGCGCCGCCGGCTGCAGATGATCTTTCAGGACCCTTTTGCCAGCCTCAACCCGCGCTGGCGCGTGCAACGCATCATCGCCGATCCCATCAAGGCCTTCCGCCTCGCCAAAGACAAGAGCGAGATCGAGCACCGGGTTGGCGAGCTGCTGCGCCTGGTCGGTCTCGACCCCGCCGACGGTGCCAAGTATCCGCACGAATTCTCCGGCGGCCAGCGCCAGCGCATCTGCATTGCCCGCGCGCTTTCGTCCAATCCGGAGTTCCTGGTCTGCGACGAGCCGACCAGCGCGCTCGATGTATCCGTGCAGGCGCAAATCCTGAATCTGATGCGCGATCTGCAGGACCAGCTGGAGCTTTCCTACCTGTTCATCAGCCACAATCTGGCGGTGGTGCGGCACATGGCGGCGCGCATCGGCGTCATGTACCTTGGCCGCATCGTCGAGCTTGCGTCCGTAGCGGAGTTGTTCGAGCAACCGCGCCATCCCTACACGCGCATGCTGATCGACGCGCTGCCCGACCTTGCCATGACCGGGCGGGCCCGTAGGGCCGTGCAGGGCGAGATCCCGAACCCGATCGCGCCGCCTTTGGGCTGCGCCTTCCACCCGCGCTGTCCGCACGCGTTCGCGCCTTGCTTCACCGACGTGCCGGCCCTGGTTGAGCGCGCGGGCCGCGCCGCTGCCTGCCATGCCGTCGAGGCGGGGCGGATCTAGGCGGCCGTGCCGCATAGGTTTGAGGGCTGGCGAGCGCCCGGCCGGGTTTGAACTTTGCCACCCGCTGTGCGACATGGGGGCCAGGCTCAGGAGACTGATCGCATGAAATTCTTCGTTGATAGCGCCAATCTGGCCGAGATCGAGGAATTGGCCACTACCGGCCTCGTCGACGGCGTCACCACCAATCCGACCCTGGTGGCGGGCGCCAAGCGCGACTTCAAAGGGCTGATCGCGGAGATTTGCCGGCTCGTGCCGGGACCCGTGAGCGCCGAGGTGGCCGCCACCGACGCCGAGGGCATGCTGCGGGAGGGCCGGGTGCTGGCACGCATCGCCGGCAACGTTGCCGTCAAAGTGCCGATGACCTGGGACGGCCTCAAGGCCTGCCGGACGCTCACCGGCGAGGGCACGATGGTCAACGTGACGCTGTGCTTCTCAGCCAACCAGGCGCTGCTGGCGGCGAAGGCCGGAGCCACCTTCATCTCGCCGTTCATCGGCCGCCTCGACGATGCCGGCGCCGACGGCATGGACGTGATCCGCGAGATTCGCGCGATCTACGACAACTACCCCGACCTCAAGACACAGATCCTCGCCGCCTCCATCCGCAATGTGGGGCACGTGAAGAGTGCAGCCCTCATCGGCGCCGACGTGGCCACCGTGCCGCCGGCCGTGCTGCGGGCGCTGGTGGCGCATCCGCTGACCGACAAAGGGCTGCAGCAGTTCGTGGCGGACTGGCAGAAGACCGGGCAGCGGATCACGTAGCGGCGCGCCTGCCCGTGATCGGCGCTATTCGATCCTCGTGCAACATATGACGCAAGACGGGTCGACGCGGGAACTGAGGTCCTATGGACGCCGGCGCGGGCGCGCACTGAGCGCCCGCCAGAAGGCATTGTGGCAGGAGGCCCTGCCCAGGGTTGCACTGCCGCGCGACGCGACTGCGCTGCATGACCCAGCCGCGCTGTTCACGCCTCCCGTGCACGAGGTCTGGCTCGAGATTGGCTTCGGCGGCGGCGAGCACTTGCTATGGCAGGCGGCACGCAACCCGGAGATCGGCTTCATCGGCTGCGAGCCGTTCGAGGATGGCGTCGTGAAGCTCCTGAGCGCCATCGACCGCGACCGGCAGAACAACATCAGAGTGCACGCAGACGACGCACGGCCGATGTTGCGCATGCTACCTGAGGCCGGCGTTAGTCGTGTATTCGTGTTGTTCCCCGATCCCTGGCCCAAGAAGCGGCACCAAAAGCGGCGCCTTCTTTCAACGGAAACAGCCGGCGAACTCGCCCGCATCCTGCGTCCTGGCGGCGAGCTGCGCGTCGCCACGGACATTGGCGAATATGCCTGCGCGATACTACATGCGGTCATCGTGGACGGCAGTTTCCGATGGCTGGCGCAAGGGGCGGAGGACTGGCGGCTCCGACCCGCCGACTGGCCGCAGACGCGTTACGAGGCCAAGGCCGCACGGGCTGGCCGGAGATGCTATTTCTTTAGATTTCAAAGGATTTCGGTCTAGGTTGAACCTGCGACACTTTCTCCACTTCGTGCTTGCAAACGGACCAGGCTCCGCCTAATATCAAGGCGCTCATGATCATCTCAACTCTGAGAGTGGGCCCTTCGGGTCCGCTCTTTTTGTTTTGGGGAACGGTCTTCTTGGGCATCCCGAAAGTGTGGCGGCTTACTGACAGGACTGACGACGGTGGGCGGCGCGATCGCGGAACCGCGCTTCATTGGTGAGACGGGCGTGGCTGCCCAAGTTGCGGCATTGATCGAACCGGCGCTGAACGATATGGGCTTTCGCCTGGTGCGCGTCGCGGTCTCCGGTCGCGACGGCACCACGGTGCAGATCATGGCCGAGCGGCCGGACGGCACCATGACGGTGGACGATTGCGAGGTTGTCTCGCGCAATTTGTCGCCACTGTTGGATGCCCACGACCCCATCCAAGGCCGCTATACGCTAGAGATCTCCTCGCCAGGCATCGACCGCCCCCTGGCAAGGACATCGGACTTCGAAACCTGGGCGGGTCACGAGGCTAAGATTGAGACCAAGGAGCTGGTCGCGGGCCGCAAGCGGTTCCGCGGCGTCATCAAAGGGCTCGAGGGAAACGAAGTACGTCTCGAGGTGCCGCCCGACCAGGGCGGTCCCGAGATAGGCCTGCCTATTGGCGTCATTGCCGAGGCGCGGCTGGTGCTGACGGATGAGCTTATTCGCGAGACGCTTCGGCGGGCGAAGAAGGCAAGTGCAGATACCGCAGCAGGCGATGCTGCGGACTAGTGTGATGATCGAGAAATCCGCATCATCGCGCCGGGTTGGGTTGGAGAGCGGATTTCTCGATCTGAATCACACTAGTATTATGACTTCTGCTAGTGTCCTTCAGATCGCGAAATTCGTTCAGAGTTCGCCGCGCGTTGCGACGAATTTCGCGATCAGGACACTAGTATGGAAATGGAGGGTGCCGACGCATGGCACAGGCTGGAGTAAGCGCAAATCGGCTGGAGCTGTTGCAGATTGCCGATGCAGTGGCGCGTGAGAAGTCGATTGATCGCAAGATCGTCATCGAGGCGATGGAAGACGCAATCCAGAAGGCCGCCAAATCGCGCTATGGCGCCGAGAACGACATCCGCTGCGAGATCGACCCCAAGTCGGGCGAGACGAAGCTCACCCGGGTGTTGCAGGTCGTCGAGCAGGTCGAGAACGACGCAACCCAGGTGACGCTGGCCGACGCCATGCGCCGCAACCCGGAAGCCAAAATCGGCGATCTCATCGCCGAGACGCTTCCGCCGCTCGATTTCGGCCGGGTGGCGGCGCAGAACGCCAAGCAGGTCATCGTGCAGAAGGTGCGCGAGGCCGAGCGCGAGCGTCACCACAACGAATACAAGAACAGGGTCGGCGAGATCGCCAACGGCACCGTCAAGCGGGTGGAGTACGGCAACGTCATCGTCGATCTCGGCCGCGCGGAGGGCATCATCCGACGCGACGAGATGATTCCGCGCGAGAACGTGCGCCTCGGCGACCGCATCCGCGCCTACATCTACGATGTGCGCCGCGAGCAGCGGGGCCCGCAAATCTTCCTCTCCCGCGCCCGCCCCGAGTTCATGTCGCTCCTGTTCCGCCAGGAGGTGCCCGAGATCTACGACGGCATCGTGCAGATCAAGTCGGTGGCGCGGGATCCCGGATCGAGGGCCAAGATTGCCGTTATCTCCAAGGATTCTTCGATCGATCCCGTGGGCGCCTGCGTCGGCATGCGCGGTGCGCGCGTGCAGGCGGTGGTGGGCGAGCTGCAGGGCGAGAAGGTCGACATCATCCAGTGGAACCCGGATGCCGCAACCTTCATCGTCAATGCGCTGGCACCCGCCGAGGTGACCAAGGTGGTGCTCGACGAAGACTCCAACCGCATCGAGGTTGTGGTGCCGGAGAGCCAGCTCTCCCTCGCCATCGGCCGGCGCGGGCAGAACGTACGGCTCGCCTCACAGCTCACCGGCTGGGACATCGACATCCTGACCGAGCAGGAGGAGTCCGAGCGCCGCCAGAAGGAGTTCGCCGAGCGCTCGCAGCTCTTCATGGAGGCGCTGGACGTCGACGAGGTGATCGCCCAGCTGCTGGCGACCGAAGGCTTCGAGACGGTCGCTGAGGTGGCCTATGTCGATGCAGGCGAGATCGCCCATATCGAAGGCTTCGACGAGGACACCGCCAAGGAGATTCAGACGCGAGCTCGCGAATACCTCGAGAAGCAGGAGGCCGAGCGCGACGCCAAGCGCAAAGAGCTGGGCGTTGCTGACGAGCTTGCCACGATCCCCGGCGTGAACACCGCCATGCTGGTGGCCTTCGGCGAGAACGACATCAAGACTGTGGAAGACCTTGCTGGTGCCATCCCCGACGACCTCGTCGGATGGACGGAGCGCAGCAAGGATCGGGACACCGAGCCCATTCGCCACAAGGGCGCGCTGGACGGCTTCGAGGTCGGCCGCCAGGAGGCCGAGGACATGATCATGGCGGCGCGCATCGCGGCCAAGTGGGTGACCCAGGAGGACCTTGAGAAGATGCGGGCCGAGCAGGCTGCTGCAGTGGCGGCCGCCGAAGCGGCCAAGGCCGCACAGGCAGCGGCGCCTGCCGAGGCCAAGGCCTAGGGCCATGGCTTGGAGCGGACAGAGGCGTGATGGGCGCGAAGGCGACGGCGATCGATCGGGACGAGGCGGGCGATAGCCCGTTGCGTCTCTGCGCCGTCTCGCGTACGCAAAAATCGCCCGACGATCTCATCCGCTTCGTCCTCGGTCCTGAAGACACCATCGCCCCGGATCTCGCGCGGCGCTTGCCTGGTCGCGGCGTATGGGTGGACGCGACACGTAGCGCGGTGGCCACGGCAGCCCGACAAAACGTGTTCGCCCGCAGCCTGAAGAAGGCCGTGTCCATACCCGACGACCTGCCGGGTCTTGTGGAGAAACTGATGGTTAAGCGGCTTCGCGAGGCCGTCAGCATCGCCAACAAGGCAGGTCTGCTGGTCGCCGGTTTCGCCAAGGTGCACGACCTTATCGATAGCCAGCGGGTGGCTATCCTGATTCACGCTGCAGATGCAGCACAGGACGGGACAGCCAAGCTCGACCGCAAATTCAAAGCCTTAGTCGGGCCAGAGGCAGCAGATGCAGCAACGTTGAACGTGCTGACCGGGCCTGAATTGGATTTGGCCATTGGCCGCGCAAATGTGGTACATGCTGCAGCGTGCCAGGGCGGCGCGAGCCAGCGGATTCTCCAAGAGGCCAAGCGTCTTAGACGCTACCGGTCGGATGGGCAGGCCTCGAGCGCCGCCTAGCGCCGCACTCGGAGCAGACATAGGAAGTGCATGAGCGAGACCAAAGAGACCACGGACAAGACCTTGTCGGTTGCCCCGCGCAAGCCTCTGAGCTTGAAGCGGACGGTCGACGCCGGCCACGTGCGCCAAAGCTTCAGCCACGGGCGGTCGAAGTCGGTGGTGGTCGAGAAGAAGAAGAAGCGCACGATCTCCAGTCCCGGCGATGCCGCAGAGGACGCGGGCGTCTCGACACCTGCGCTGACCGATGAGGCTGCGACCCAGGTCGGCGGACTGTCCACCGACGAGATGGATGCGCGTCGCCGCGCATTGGAGGTCGCCAGGGTCAGGGCCGAGACCGAGGCGCGCGAGACTGCGCGGCTGGAAGCGCGCGTGCAGGAGGATGTCGCACAACCCCAACCGCCACCACCTCCTCCAACCGAAGTAGCAGAAAAGGTGGCGGAGGTTGCTGTAGCACTGGATGTGCCGGCCGCGCCCGAGCCGGTAGTCGCCAAGAAATCGCCGCCGCCGCGAGGCCCCACGATCGTCGTTCCCTCCGCCGACAAGCCAAAGACCGAGGTGCGGCGCACCGAGCCTGTCAGCAAGCGCAAGCTCGATATCGAACCGGGCGACGGCGACGACGAGGGCCGCGGCAAAAAGAAAGGCGCCAAGCCGGTCAAGAGCCCGGCGCGCGTCGGCGAAGCCCGCGAGCGCGGCAAGCTGACCATCAACAACGCGTTCGACGAAGCGCAGCGTCAGCGCTCGCTGGCCTCCCTACGCCGCAAGCGCGAGCGCGAGCGTCTCAAGCAGGCGGGCATCCAGCAGCCCCGTGACAAGGTCATGCGCGAGGTGATCATTCCCGAGGTCATCACCATCCAGGAGCTCGCCAACCGCATGACCGAGCGCTCCGTCGACGTCATCAAGTTGTTGATGGGTCAGGGCGCGATGCACAAGATCAACGACGTGATCGACGCCGACACCGCCGAGCTGATCGTGCGCGAGTTCGGCCACACGCCAAAGCGCGTGTCGGAGGCCGACGTCGAGGAGGGCTTCACCGGCACTGCAGACGTCGACGAGGACCAGGAGGCGCGGGCGCCCGTGGTTACCATCATGGGCCACGTCGACCACGGCAAGACGTCGCTGCTCGACGCCATTCGCCAGACCAACGTTGTGGCCGGCGAGGCAGGCGGAATCACGCAGCATATCGGTGCGTATCAGGTGACGACGCCCAACGGCGAGAAGGTCACCTTCATCGATACGCCGGGCCACGAGGCGTTCACTGCCATGCGCGCTCGCGGCGCCAAGGTCACCGACCTGGTGGTGCTGGTGGTTGCCGCAGACGACGGCGTGATGCCGCAGACGGTGGAGGCCATCAACCACGCCAAGGCCGCTGGCGTGCAGATCATCGTTGCCATCAACAAGATGGACAAACCGGGCGCTGACCCCAAGCGCGTGCGGACCGACTTGCTGCAGCACGAGATCATCGTCGAGAGCATGTCGGGCGAGACGCTGGAGGTCGAGGTATCGGCGCTCAAGAGGACGGGCATCGACAAGCTGCTGGAGGCCATTCACCTGCAGGCCGAGCTGTTGGAGCTCAAGGCCAATCCGAACCGCTCGGCCGAGGGCGTCATCATCGAGGCCAAGCTGGAGCGGGGCCGCGGCCCGGTCGGCACCGTGCTGGTGCAGCGCGGCACGCTGCACGTGGGCGACATCATCGTCGCGGGCTCGGCGTGGGGCCGCGTGCGCGCGCTGATCGACGATCGCGGCGAGCCCGTGACCGAGGCAGGACCGTCGGTGCCGGTCGAGATCCTGGGCTTCGACTCCGCGCCCGAGGCGGGCGATCCGTTCGCGGTGGTTGAGAACGAGGCCCGCGCGCGCGAGATCACCGACTACCGCTCGAGAAAGCGCCGCCAGACGCTGGGCTCTGCCGGCACGGCCCGCACGCTCGAGCAGATGATGACCCAGCTCAAGGAGGCTGGCCGCAAGGAATTCCCGCTCGTCATCAAGGGCGACGTGCAGGGCTCGGTGGAAGCCATCGTGGGCGCGCTGAGGAAGCTCGGCACCGACGAGGTGGAGGCGCGCATCATCCATTCGGGTGTCGGAGGCATCACGGAATCCGACATCGCGCTGGCGAATACGTCCGGGGCGGTGGTGGTCGGGTTCAGCGTGCGCGCCAACGTGCAGGCCAAGGCCTTGGCGGACCAGTCGGGTGTCGAGATCCGCTACTACAACATCATCTACGATCTCGTAGACGACGTGAAAGCGGCGATGTCGGGCCTGCTCGCACCGACGCTGCGCGAGGTATTCCTCGGCAACGCCCGCATCCTCGAGGTGTTCAACATCTCCAAGGTGGGCAAGGTGGCGGGCTGCCGTGTTACCGAGGGCAGGGTCGAGCGCGGCGCCAAGGTGCGTCTCATCCGCGACAACGTGGTGATCCACGAAGGCACGCTTTCGACGCTGAAGCGCTTCAAGGACGAAGTGAGAGAGGTGCCAGCCGGCCAGGAGTGCGGCATGGCCTTCGCCAACTACCAGGACATCCGCGAGGGCGATGTCATCGAGTGCTTCAACGTCGAGTCGATCGCGCGCTCACTCTAATCGTCGCCCTTGAGTCGGGTCGGGCTTGGCGGCCCGGCCCTGCCTGCAATTGCAATCTGCAGACCATGGTCCATCGCCGTTCCGAAAAGCACACCGGGCCTTCCCAACGCCAGTTGCGCGTCGGCGAGCTCATTCGCCATGCGCTGGCCGAGATGCTCGCGCGAGGAGAAATCTTCGACCCCGTCCTGAGTTCGCACGTGGTGACCATTCCCGAGGTGCGGCTGTCGCCGGACCTGCGGCTTGCCACGATCTATGTCATGCCGCTGGGCGGCAAAGACGTGAAGGAAGTCCTGGCCGCGCTCGATCGCCACAAGAAATACATCCGCGGCGAGATCGCCCACGAGGTGAACCTCAAGTTCGCGCCGGATATCCGCTTCATGGCGGACGAAACGTTCGAGGAAGCCGACCGCATCGAGCAGCTGCTTCGGTCTCCCAAGGTAGCTCGGGACCTCAAGAAGGACTGAGGCTTGCGGGCTGCGCTGCATTGCTGACATTCGCACGACACGGGTTGCCCATGGCACGCCGCAAGAGAGGTAAGGCCGTCCACGGCTGGCTGGTACTCGACAAGCCCGCCGGAATGACCTCGACGCAGGCGGTCGGGGCCGTGCGCCGTGCCTTCGACGCGCGCAAGGCCGGGCATGCGGGAACACTCGATCCGTTGGCGACCGGCGTCCTCCCCATCGCGCTGGGAGAGGCGACCAAGACGGTACCCTACGCGGTCGAGGGCGAGAAGGGCTACCAATTCACGGTGCGCTGGGGGGCGGAGACCGACACCGACGACGCGGAGGGCCGTATAGTCGCGACCAGCGAGGCACGCCCGGACCGAGGCGCAATCGAGCCGCTGCTGGCGCGCTTCGTCGGCGAGCTCCTGCAGACGCCACCGGCATTCTCCGCCATCAAGATCGACGGCGAGCGCGCCTACGATCTGGCGCGTGCCGGCGAGACGGTCGAGCTCGAGCCGCGCCTCGTTCGCATCGACGAGCTCACGCTGCTCCACACGCCGGATCGCGATACTGCCGTGTTCGAGGCCCGCTGCGGCAAGGGTACGTACGTGCGCGCCCTTGCGCGCGACATGGGCCGGGTGCTCGGTTGCCTCGGCCACGTCGTCGCCTTGCGCCGCACGCGCGTGGGCCCGTTCGCCGAGGCGGACGCCGTCGCGATGGCGACACTGCAGGAGGCCGCCAACGCAGGCGAAGACGCTGCACAGCGGCTGCTCTTGCCGGTCGAAGCGGCACTCGCCGGCCTTGCCGTCCTCAATGTTGGCCAGAACGACGCCTCACGCCTGCTACGCGGCCAGTCCGTGCTAGTGCGCGGCCGCGATGCCGTGCCACGGGCCGGCCCCACCTATGCAACCTGCAAGGGGCACCTGATTGCCGTCGGCTGCATCGAGAAGGGCGAGCTGCGTCCAAGCCGCGTGTTCAATTTTAGCGAGGGTGGATAGCTTTGACGAATCAATGCTCTGGCCGGCCAGTTTTTCCCTCGCAAACAGCACGAATTCGTGTATAAGGCCCTCACTCGGACGATGCCCCTTTTGGGCTATGCGGCCGAGGCTTTTGGCGACCTGCGCTGGACGACATCCCGGCCGTGGCCGCACCCCTCTCCCAACACTTGAGAAAGGTTCCCGATGTCGCTGAGCGCAGAGCGTAAGCAGAAAATCGTCAAGGATTATGCAACCAAGAAGGGCGACACCGGATCGCCCGAGGTCCAAGTGGCGCTGCTCACAGAGCGCATCAATGGACTGACCGAACACTTCAAGCTCCACAAGAAGGACAATCATTCGCGGCGCGGCCTACTCAAGATGGTCAGCTTGCGCCGCCGCCTCCTCGATCACGTCAAAGCCAACGACGAGGCGCGCTACCAGAAGATCATCGAGCGTCTGGGAATTCGCCGCTAGCGGTACGACCGCCCGGCGCGGGAGCCGCTCACGTCACCTCGAGAGATGGCAATGTGGGCCGGCTTCCATGGCGGAGGTGCGGCGATCGACGCTGTTCAACGAGAAACGAGATACGAGACACCTAATGTTCGACAAACATCGTGTAGAAATCGAATGGGCGGGACGCAAGCTCACTCTGGAGACGGGGCGCGTCGCCCGCCAAGCCGATGCTGCCGTCTTCGCCCAATACGGAGAGACTAGCGTGCTGGCGACCGTTGTCGCCGAGAAGAGCATCCGACCGGGCATCGACTTCTTTCCCCTCACAGTCAACTATCAAGAGAAGACCTATGCCGCCGGCAAGATCCCCGGCGGCTTTTTCAAGCGCGAGGGGCGCCCCTCCGAGAAGGAGACGCTCACCTCGCGCCTGATCGACCGGCCGATCCGGCCGCTGTTCGTCGATGGCTTCAAGTACGAGACGCAGGTGATCGTCACCGTGCTCTCCCATGACATGGAGAACGATCCCGACATCGTCTCCTTGGTCGCCGCCTCGGCCGCCCTGACGCTGTCCGGCGTGCCGTTCCTCGGTCCCATCGGCGCGGCCCGCGTCGGCGTGATCGAGGGCAACTTCGTGCTCAACCCCATGATCGACGAGATGGGGCTCAGCGAGCTCGACCTGGTCGTGGCCGGCACCAACGATGCCGTCATGATGGTGGAGTCGGAGGCCAAGGAGCTTCCCGAGCAGAAGATGCTGGAGGCCGTCATGTTCGGCCACCGCGGCTTCCAGCCAGTGATCGGCGCCATCATCAAGCTGGCGGAGAAGGCGGCCAAGGAGCCGTGGAATTTCCAGCCCCCCGACAAGAGCAAATACACGGAAAAGGTGAGGGCGCTCGCCGAAGAGGACCTGCGCAAGGCCTTCGCCACTCCGGAGAAGCAGAAGCGTCACGAGCTGATCGAGGCGGCAAAAGCCAAGGTGACTAAGGAGCTGCTGCCGTCCGACGCCGATGCCAACGAGGGCGTGCTGCTGGCGTCCGTAATCAAGGACCTTGAAGCCCACGTGGTCCGCGGCGACATCGTCAAGACCCAGCGCCGCATCGACGGCCGCGATCTCACCACCGTGCGGCCCATCACCTCCGAAGTGCACGTGCTGCCGCGCACGCACGGCTCCTCGCTCTTCACGCGCGGCGAGACGCAGGCCATCGTCGTGGCCACGCTCGGCACCGGCGATGACGAGCAGTTCGTCGACGCGCTGGAAGGCACGCGCAAAGAGCGCTTCATGCTGCACTACAACTTCCCGCCTTTCTCTGTGGGCGAGACGGGCCGCATGGGCTCGCCCGGCCGCCGCGAGATCGGCCACGGCAAGCTCGCCTGGCGTGCGGTGCATCCGCTGATGCCGACGCCTGAGGAATTCCCCTATACCGTGCGCGTGGTCTCCGAGATCACCGAATCCAACGGCTCCTCGTCCATGGCCACGGTTTGCGGCGCCTCGCTGGCGCTGATGGATGCCGGTGTCCCCCTAAAGCGGCCTGTTGCCGGCATCGCCATGGGCCTGATCAAGGAGGGCAACGGCTTCGCCGTGCTCTCCGACATCCTCGGCGACGAGGACCACCTGGGCGACATGGACTTCAAGGTGGCCGGCACCGAGAAGGGCGTGACCTCGCTGCAGATGGACATCAAGATCACCGGCATCACCGAAGAGATCATGCGCGTGGCGCTCGATCAGGCATGCGCAGGCCGCATGCATATCCTCGGCGAGATGAGCAAGGCGATCAGCGGTGCGCGCACCGAGCTCGGCGAGTACGCGCCACGCATCGAGACCATCAAGATACCGGTCGACAAGATCCGCGAGGTAATCGGCTCGGGCGGCTCGGTGATCCGCGAGATCGTGGCCCAAAGCGGGGCCAAGGTCGACATCGAGGACGACGGCACCGTGCAGATCGCGGCCGCCAAGCGCGAGGCCATCGAAGCGGCGCTGTCGCGCATCAGGGCCATCACCTCCGAGCCCGAGGTCGGCACCATCTACAAGGGCAAGGTGGTCAAGATCATGGAGTTCGGCGCCTTCGTGAACTTCTTCGGAAAGCAGGACGGGCTGGTGCATATCTCCCAGCTCACGCAAGGCCGGCCCGAACGCGTCGAGGACGTGGTGAAGGAAGGCCAGGAGGTTTTCGTCAAGCTCCTGGGCTTCGACGACCGCGGCAAGGTGCGCCTCTCCATGAAGATCGTCGATCAGGCGACCGGGAAGGAGATCCCGCGCGCGGAAGGCGAGCCGGAAGAGCAGCTCGAGAGCCGGCCGCCACGGCGTGACCGCGGCGATCGCGGCCCGCGTGAGCGGCGGCGCGGATAAGTTGCAGCGGCAGCGTGGCGGCACTGCGCGCGGTGCCGTATCCGTTCGTTGGGCGGCGGCCGCCTGCTACCGCTTCTCGATCGTCACCGAGGGCAGTCTGATCTCGACGGTGGGCACCGCCCGTGGTCCGGCTCGCGCGCTCTGTCGCGCGCGGCGATGCGGTCGACCACCTCCTGCAAGCGCTCGGGCAGCGCCGCCTCCACCACGTCCTTGGTTTCTTCGCGCAGCCTGGCGCCGATCTTCTTTACGATCCGATATTGACTCATGATCCTTGCAAGCCTCTTGCGTGCGTAACGCATCGCGCTGACCTGGGTTTCACAGCAAGCGCACCATCGCCGTGTTAACGACAGCGCAATATCTGCTAAGCTTGCGGTTCCCTCGATCAAAGGACCACCAGATGCTGCGCCAATCGCTGATGGACTACGGCAAGCCGCTGCAGACGACCGAGGCACCGACACCCACACCTCAGGGCACCGAGGTGCTGCTGCGCGTCTCCCATTGCGGCGTATGCCACTCCGACATTCACCTGCAGGACGGCTATTTCGACCTGGGCGGCGGGCAGAAGCTCGATGTGCGCGGCAATCGGCCGCTGCCCTTCACCTTCGGCCACGAGATTGCCGGCACGGTGGAGGCGATGGGCCCCGAGGCGCAGGGCGTGAAGACGGGTGCGCGCTATGCCGCCTATCCCTGGATCGGCTGCGGCCAGTGCGGGCTCTGCGCGCGGGGCGACGAGCATATGTGCAATGCCCCTCGCGCGCTGGGCGTCACGGTCGACGGCGGCTATGCCACGCACGTGCTGGTGCCGCATCCGCGCTATCTGCTGGATGTCGAGGGGGTTGCGGCGGAAATTGCCGGCCCGCTGATGTGCTCAGGGCTCACCGGCTACAGTGCCATCAAGAAGGCCGTACCCTATCTGCGCGCCGGGCCTTTGCTGATCGTGGGCCTCGGCGGCGTCGGCATGATGGGACTGCAGTTCGCGCGCGCGCTGACCGCCAAGCCGATTTTCGTGGCCGACATCGATGGCGCCAAGCGCGAGGCAGCCTTGAAGCTGGGCGCCAAAGAGGCCTTCGATCCGGCCGATGCAGGCGCGCGAAAAGCTATCGGCAAGGCCTCGGGTGGCGGCGTCGGCGCCGCTGTCGATTTTGCCGGCTCGGACAAGTCGCTGGCCTTTGCCCAAGCCACGGTAGCCAAGGGCGGTGCAGCCATTGTCGTCGGCCTGATCGGCGGCAGCTTCACCCTGCCGGTGCCGATGTTCCCGCTCAGGGCGCTGACCATCATGGGCAGCTACGTCGGCTCGACGGCGGAGGCGCGCGAGATGATCGACCTGGTCAAGGCCGGCAAAATCGCGCCGATCCCGGTCGAGAAGCGTCCGCTGGAGCAAACCAGCCGCTCGCTCGACGACCTGCGCGAAGGCCGGGTGGTCGGCCGCGTCGTCATCACCCCGTGAGCCCAGCCCCATGAAGATCACCGTGATGGGACCGGGCGGCGTCGGCGGTTACTTCGGCGCGCGCCTGGCGGCCGCCGGCAACGACGTGACATTCGTCGCGCGGGGCGCGCATTTCGCCGCGATGCAAGCCAACGGCCTGCGCCTCGACAGCGACCTCGGCAACCTGCATCTCAACCCCGTCAAGGCAGTGGCCAATGCGGCGGAGATCCCTGCCGCGGACGCCATCATCTTCGCGGTCAAGATGCGCGACACCGAGAGCGCGGCGGAAAGCTTGCGTCCGCTAGTGGCCAAGGGTGCCGCGATTTTCACTTTCCAGAACGGCGTCGAGAGCGCGGAGCGGATCGGCAAGATCGTAGGTGCCGGCAACGTCGTAGAGGGCGCGGCCCGCATCGCCTCCAACATCCCCGAGCCCGGCGTCATCAAGCAGATCAGCAAGTTCGCGCTGCTCGAGTTCGGCGAGCGCGACGGCAGGCCGAGCGCCCGCGTAAACGCGTTTCACGCCGCCGGCGTGGCGGCCGGCATCGACGCGCGCCTATCAGAAAATATCTCCCGCACCCTGTGGCTCAAGTTCGCCATGCTGGCGCCGGTCGCCGGCATGACCGCGTTGACGCGTGGACCGCTCGGGCCCATCCGCAACACGCCGGAGTCCTACGCCCTGCTGAAAGCGGCGGTGGAGGAGACGGTCGCGGTCGGGGTGGCACTGAAAACGGGGATCGAGCCCGTGGATGCCGCCAAGACCATAAAGCAGATCGAAGCGCTGCCGGACGGCATGATGGCCTCCATGTGCCACGACCTGCTGGGCGGCAAGCCGATCGAGGTGCGCGGGCTCTCCGGCGCCGTGGCGCGGCTGGCGAAAGAGAGCGGCGTAGCGGCCCCCACGCATGCCTTCATCGCCGCGGCCCTCGCCCCGTTCGCCGACGGCCCGCCCAAGGTGTAGCTCTATCTAGTCGCCGGAAAGCCGGGTTGCGCCGAGGCGCAGCGCATTGGCGACCACCGAGACCGACGACAGGCTCATGGCCGCCGCCGCGATCATCGGTGAAAGCAGCATCCCGGTCACGGGATACAGGACACCCGCCGCGATCGGGATACCGAGCGCGTTGTAGCCGAACGCGAACGCCAGGTTCTGCCAGGCGACCGTGGCCTCCGCCAGACGACGCGCGCGCACGATGCCTGAAAGGTCGCCCTTGAGCAGCGTTATGCCGGCGCTTTCGAGCGCGACATCGGCCCCGGTGCCCATGGCAATGCCGACATCGGCTGCCGCCAGGGCCGGCGCATCGTTGATGCCGTCGCCGGCCATGGCCACTTTGCGGCCCTCGCCTTTGATACGGACCGCAATGCGCGCCTTGTCCTCGGGCAAGACCTCGGCGTGCACGGTTGTGATGCCAAGCTCGCGCGCCACTGCTTGCGCTGTGGTGCGGCTGTCGCCCGTCGCCATCACGACGTCGATGCCGCGACGCTGCAACGCTGTGAGCGCATTGCGGGCCGACGGCTTGATGCGGTCGGCCAGCGCCAACCATCCGGCGAGCTTGCCGTCGACGGCGGCCAGCAGGGCGATTCTGCCCTCGCGTCGCAGCGCGTCGAGCTGCTGCTCGATATCGCCTGCAGCGATGCCAAGCCGCTGCATCAGGCGTGCTGTGCCGAGGGCAACGGCCTTGCCGTCGACGCGGCCGGTGATGCCCTGACCGGTGACGGCCTCGAAGCCTTCCACCGCCAGCAGCCGCAGTCCGCGCGATTCGGCAGCCTTGACGATGGGCTCGGCCAGAGGATGCTCGCTCGCCTTCTCGAGGCTGGCGGCGAGCTGCAGCAGCGCTGTCTCGTCGAGGCCGCCGAGCGCGGCGACGTCGGTGAGCGTGGGCTTGCCCTCGGTCAGCGTGCCGGTCTTGTCGACGATCAGCGTATCGATCGCGGCCAAGCGCTCCAGCGCTTCGGCGTTGCGGACGAGCACGCCCTCGCGCGCACCGCGTCCCGTCGCGACCATGATCGAGATCGGCGTGGCCAGGCCCAGCGCGCACGGACAGGCGATGCGCGCGGATGGCACTACCGGTGCGCTCGCGTGCTCTCAGCTCCAGCACCTGGCCGACGAGCACGAGCACAACGATGGTGGCGGCTTCCTCGAAGTAACGGCCCACCGTGCCGCCGTGCATGTGGAGGTCATGGGGAAAGATGCCGGGCGCGAGCACGGCAACGACGCTGTAGGCATAGGCGACAAGCACGCCCAATGGAGATCAGCGTCCACATGTTGGGGCTGCGGTTGACGATCGAAGCCCAGCCGCGCTCGAAGAACGGCCAGCCGCACCACGCGACCACGGGCGTCGCCAGCGCCAGCTCCAACCAGGCAGCGGCCTGGGGCGGCGACAGCCACCGGTGCAGCGGCAGGCCGAGGTCCGGCCCCATGGCGAGGACGAGCAATGGAATGGCGAGCGCGGCGCCGACGGCCAGGCGGCGATTGAAATCGACCAGTTCGGGGTTCGGGCCGGATTCCGCTGGCGGGATGCCCCTCGGCTCCAGCGCCATGCCGCATATCGGGCATGTGCCCGGGCCCACCTGCACCACCTGGGGATGCATGGGGCACGTGTAGAGCGTGCCGGCAGGCACCGATCGGGCGTTTGGGGCTTCTGCCCCCGCAGCAGCGGTTGGATCGAGGTAACGCGCGGGATCGGCGATGAATTTCTCCTTGCAGCGCGGGTTGCAGAAGTAGTGCATTGACCCGGCGTGCAGGTGGGTGTGCTTGGCCCCGGCGATCTGCACCGTCATCCCGCAAACGGGATCGCGTGCTGTGGCTGCCTCGGCTCCGTGTGCGTGGGCAGGCGCAGCAGACGCGTCTCGGTGGTCGTTGTGACTCATGACATCCCGTATACCCTGTAGGGGTATTGACCCGTATACCCAGGGGGTATGTGTCAAGCATGCAGCAAACGACCAAGACATCCTGCCGCAAACGCCTGAGCCGCATCGAAGGCCAGGTGCGCGGACTGGCGCGCATGGTGGCCGAGGACCGCTATTGCATCGACGTGGCGACGCAGATCGCGGCGGTGCGGGCGGCCCTTGCGCGCGTCGAGGAGGAGGTGTTGCGCGATCACGTGGCGCATTGCGTGGAGCACGCCATCAAGAGCGGCAATGTCGCCGAGCAGCGTCGCAAGGTGGCGGAGTTGATGGAGGTGCCGGCGCGCAGCCAGCGCTAAGTGGTGCTCACACCGGCAGGTGGCCGAAGGCCGGCACGCCGGGCCAGAAGATGCGCGCGACGGTGTTGACGCGGTCTGGATCGCCCGTGGTCAGCAGCGTGGGCGTCGCGTCCTGCGCGCCATCGAGATAGCGCGGGTGGCGCTGCAGATAGTCTTCCAGGCTGTCGGCAACTACCCGGGGTTGCGTCAGCAGCCGCGTGAACGGCGGCAGATGCCGCCGGAACAAGTGCTCGACCAGGGGATAGTGCGTGCAGCCCAGGATTGCGCGATGCGGCGGCACGCCCACCGTCTGCGCCAGCAGCGCCGTCACACTGCGCTCCACCAGCCGATCGAGGTCGCTGTCCGGCGCGCCATGCTCGATGGCGCCGGCAAGCTCCGGGCAGGTCTGCTGCACGACGGTCACCTGCGGGCAGCGCTTGCGGATCTCTTCGGGGTAGGCGTGCGAGGCGATAGTTCGGGTCGTGCCGAACACGGCAACCACGTCGGTGTTGTATTTCTGTGGGTATTGCGGGGTCGTGACGGCCCACGGCGTCTGCGTGGCGGCCTCCACCGTCGGGGCGACGATGCCGAGGATATTGCGGCCCTGCCAGCCGCTGACCGCGAGCCAATCCTTCTGCAGGGTGCGGGCAGCAACGCAGGTGGCGGTGTTGCACCCGAGCAGGACCAGCCGGCAACCGCGATGGAACAGCGCGTCGACGCCCTTGCGCGTAAGCGCGACGATCTCATCCGAGGCGCGATCGCCGTAAGGGACGTTGGCGTGGTCGCCGAGATAGACGAAGCAAGCGCGTGGGAAGCGCTCGACAAGGGAGCGGAAGACGGTAAGGCCGCCGTGGCCTGAATCGAACACGCCGATCATGGCTCTGCCACTAGCTCTCTTCTGCGGCGGCGTCTAGACAGCGGCAAATGGGTTCACCACGGTGACAGGAAATGCCTTGAAATCCCGCACGTTGCGAGTGACGACGGTCAGGCTTCGCGCGATCGCGGTAGCGGCGATCATCGCGTCGAGTGCATGGTCGTCGGTTTTTCTGTGCATCAACCTGGCCCAAATGCGAAATGCGGCAGCATCGAGCGCCACAACCTGGAATGTTTGTACGACCTCTTCGAGCCAACGCTCGACCTCGGCCGCCTTCGCCGCATCGCGGTTGCGCGTGATTTCGATGCCGGTCTGAATTTCGCCGATGCTCACCGCCGACAAGAAGAGGTCGGCCGAAGCAATGGGATCGAGCCAGCGGAGGACGGCGCCATGCGGTCGCGACCGGCGCAGTTCCGAAATCACGTTGGTATCGAGTAGATACAAAGCCACGCCTCAGTCGAACTCGACCGGCGGACGCATCTTGATCTTGCGGCGCGCGGGCGCCAATTCGTCAGTCGTGGCTTCAGGGCTCAGCAACAGCTCCTTCAGCGATGGCCGCGCACGGGCCTGCAGCTCCCGCCACTCCTTTGCCGACAGCAGCACAGCCGCCTCATGGCCCCGCTTGGTCACAATTTGGGGGCCCTCGGCCAGCGCGCACTCCAACAGCTCGCTGAAGCGAGCCTTGGCGTCCTGCACCTGCCAAGTTGCAGCCCTTGGCGTTCTTCCGGAACTTCGCATCTGACTAGGTATATGACTAGTCCCAAAAGAAGGCAAGGCTACACACGCGTGAGTGACCGCTACTCGGCGGCCTGGGGCGCAGGCCGGCCGGCGGCGGTGGCCGCTTCCTGCTCCTGCGTCTTCAGTGCTTCCAAACTCGGCATGGAGACCGCGTTGTAGCCGCAGTCGACGTAGTGCACCTCGCCGGTCACGGCACCGGACAGGTCGGAGAGGAGATAGAGGCCGGCGCCGCCGACCTCATCCAGCGTCGGCGTGCGCTTCAGCGGAGAATGTTCGCCCTGGAAGTTGAAGATGGTGCGCGCGTCCGAGATGCCGGCGCCGGCCAGCGTACGCATCGGGCCCGCCGACAGCGCGTTGACGCGGATGCCCTGCGGTCCAAAATCGGCTGCGAGATAGCGAACACTGGCTTCGAGCGCCGCCTTGGCGACCCCCATCACGTTGTAGGAGGGAACGACGCGCTGCGAGCCGCCGTAGGTGAGCGTCAGCATGGCGCCGCCCTTGGGCATCAGGGCCGCTGCACGCTTTGCCACCTCGGTGAAGGAGAAGCAGGAGATCACCATGGTGTTGGTGAAGTTCTCCCGCGTCGTCTCCGAATAGCGCCCCTGCAGCTCGCGGCGGTCGGAGAAAGCCAGTGCATGCACCACGAAATCGAGGCCGCCCCAGGTCTTCTTGATCTCGGCGAAGGTGGCGTCGACGCTGGCGAGGTCGCTGACGTCGCAGCTGACGATGATCTCCGAGTTCACCGATTTGGCGAGCGGTATGGCGCGCCGGCCGAAGGCCTCGCCCTGGTAGGTGAAGGCCAGCTTGGCGCCCTGGCCAGCCAGCACGCGCGCGATGCCCCAGGCAATCGACCGTTCGTTGGCAACCCCCATTATGAGGCCGCGCTTGCCTGCCATAAGCGCACCCGGCTGGGCAATGTCCTTATCTGTCATGGCCGTTGTCCACTTGCTCGTCTAGGGCAACGCGTGCCCGGTGGCCTTGGCCTTCCTCCGCTGTGGAAAGCTTCAGCGATTCTTGTCCGGCCTGCTCCATCGATTCCCAACTCTCGACGGACTTCAGGCCGCTTGATCCCCGCTTCAGGCCTCGTGGTGCCGCAGTATCAAAGTCGCGTTGGTGCCCCCGAAGCCGAAACTGTTGGACATGACGCAGTCCAGATCGGCGTTGTCCCGCCGGCTCGTGAGGATCGGCACGTCGGCAAAGTCCGGATCGAGCTCGTCGATGTTGGCACTCTCGCAAATAAAGCCGTTGTTCATCATGAGTAGGGAGTAGATCGCCTCCTGCACGCCCGCTGCGCCCAAAGAATGGCCGGTGAGCGACTTCGTCGAGGAGATCGGCGGAATGTCCCTGCCGAACACCTCGCGGATGGCGTCGACCTCGACCTTGTCGCCGACCGGCGTCGCGGTTCCGTGCGGGTTGATGTAGCCGATCTTGCCTACGCCTTTGCCGTCATTGCCCTTCAGGGCCATGCGCATGCACCGCACCGCGCCCTCGCCGGAAGGGGCAACCATGTCGTAGCCGTCGGACGTGGCGCCGTAGCCCACCACCTCGGCGTAAGTCTTGGCGCCGCGCGCCTTGGCATGCTCCAGCTCCTCGAGCACCACCGTGCCCGCGCCACCGGCAATCACAAAGCCGTCGCGGTGCTTGTCGTAGGCGCGGCTCGCCTTGGCGGGGGTAGCGTTATATTTCGTCGACATGGCGCCCATGGAGTCGAACAGCACCGAGAGCGTCCAGTCGAGCTCCTCGCAGCCGCCCGCGAAGATCACGTCCTGCTTGCCCCATTGGATCAGCTCCGCCCCGTTGCCGATGCAGTGGGCCGAGGTGGCGCAGGCCGAGGAGATGGAATAGTTGACGCCCTTGATCTGGTAGGCGGTAGCAAGTGCCGCCGACGGACCCGAACACATGCCCTTCGGCACCTCGAAGGGGCCCACCTTGCGCGGATCCTTCTGGCGGGTGACGTCGGCCGCGCGCACGATCGCGCGCGTGGAGGGACCGCCCGAGCCCATGATGATGCCGGTGCGCTCGTTGACGACGTCGCCCTGCTCCAGCCCTGCGTCGCGGATGGCCTGGTCCATGGCGATGTAGTTCCAGCCGATGCCGGCCTCCATGAATCGCCGAGGCTTGCGCGGGATCATCGGCTCCCATTCGAGGTTCACCGCCCCGTGCACCTGGCAGCGAAAACCGAGCTCGGCGTATCGGTCGGCGCGGACGATGCCGGACTTGGCTTCGCGCAGCGAGGCCAGCACCTCCTGGGTGTTGTTCCCGATCGAGGACACGACCCCCATGCCCGTTACGACCACGCGTCTCATCCGCGAACCTCTCCTGGCAATCGCCGTGGCGCCCCGCAGCGCTACACCGCAGGCGGCACGCCGCGTGCTGCGCCATCACCGCCCCAACCGCCCCGCTAGCCGGGCGCCAGCTCCTCGCCCACCTCGACTAGACCGACCCGCAGATCCGCGGCGCTATAGATCACCTTGCCGTCGGCCTTGACCACGCCGTCGGCGAACGCGACCTTCAGCTTGCGCAGGACCACGCGCTTCAGATCGACGACATACTCGACCACCTTGGTGGTGGGCGTGATCATGCCGGTGAATTTGACCTCGCCTACGCCCAACGCCATGCCCCTGCCCGACGCGCCGAGCCAACCCAGGAAGAAGCCGGTCATCTGCCACAGGGCATCGAGGGGCAGGCAGCCCGCCATCACAGGGTTGCCCTTGAAATGGCAGGCCCATATCCATTCGAGCGCCGGATTGGACGCCACCTTCAGCTCCGCCACGATCTGCCCTTTGCCATGGGCCCCGCCGCTATCGGAAATGCTGGAAATGCGCTCGAACATGAGCAGCGGCGGCAGCGGCAGCTGGGCATTCCCGGGCCCGAACAGCTGCCCCCGCCCGCAGGTCAACAGGTCCTCATACTCGTAGCTAGTTGGGCGGTCCGCCATAACCCTCTAGATCCCATCCCGCTGGTGTGTGCCGCACATCAAGTTCCGGCTCGGTTTCCGTGTCGGGTTTCCTATCATAGTCGCCCATTACCCAAAAGCCTGGTTCCGCGTGAGTTTTGCGCCAGGCAAAGGGGCCAGGACACGGACTTGGTTGGCGTTGCGAGGCCTGCCGGGCCCGGATATACTTGTGTTGCCAGCAAGTTGGAAGGCTGTGAGACGATTTGCCTTGCGGTGCGGGAAGAGCCCGCGTTCTAGAATTTGCCGCGCAAAGGGAAGACTTGGGTGCCTACTTCGATGAACCTAGACCCCGGTAAACTGCTGCGCCGCGCGGGCCTCAGGCCGACGCGGCAGCGCATCGCGCTCGCCACGCTGCTATTCGGCGCCGGCGATCGTCATGTGACCGCGGAGATGCTGCACGAGGAGGCCGTGCGGGCGGGCGAACGGGTGTCCCTGGCCACCGTCTACAACACGCTGCACCAGTTCAAGCGGGCGGGCCTGCTGCGCGAGATCGCCATCGGCGGACAGCGCGCCTACTTCGACACCAACACGTCCAACCACAACCACTATTTCATCGAGAGCGACGGCAAGCTGATGGACATCCCGGGCGACAGCATCCGCGTCGACGGACTGCCCGAGCCGCCGGAGAACTTGCGCGTATCCCACATCGACGTGGTGGTGCGGCTGGTGGCCAAGTAGCGGCCCGGCCATTTATTTGATCTCCTCGTTGGGGTAGGTGCCCCAGAGCTTGGTCTGCTCGATATAGCCGCGGTACTTCCCGACCGCCACCCGGCACCAGCCACCTTCGCAGCCCAAGATATTCGCCAGCACGCCGGCCTCGACCTGCACGATAGGGCGGGCACTCTCCCGGTCATCCTCGCGCAAAGTTGCCGACGGGATTTGCGCCTGCCCGTCCTTGAGCTCCCAGGGGAGGATCAGCGCCGTGCGGCGGCGGCTGAGCAGGCTCATGTGCACCCAGCCGGTGGCGTTGTTGGCATCGCGCACCCTGCGCCACGCCCCCTGCTCCTCGAGCACCTCGACCGGCAGCCCGAGCTGCTGCAGCAGCCAGACTGTGGGATGGTCGATGCTCGGTCCCTGGCGCAGGGATACGCTGTCGGCCTTTATGCTGGCGTAGGTGCGCTGCTTCAGGTTGCCGCCATAGGCCAAGGATGCAGGCGCATCCCCCGTACCTTGCGCCTGCACATAGGGTACGGCCACCACCCCGAGCAGCGCGCCGATGGCACAGCGCACCATCGGATTGGCCAGCCGCCGGGGATGCCGGACAAATGGGGACGCCATGGTCATGCTGGCCAACAGCCATGAATTGGCTGGCGGATCAAGCGGCCCGGTGAGCTGCGCGCAGGCTCGAGGGCGACGGTTGCGTTCCCGTTAAGCATCGGTTTGTCATCGTCGCGGTATCTGTTAGACAGGGCTCACCCTATCGCGCGGCGTGCGCGCGCCCCTTTAGCGAGATCCGACGAGTTCGTGCCGCCATGCCGACATCCGCCAAGAAGCCCCTGGTGATCGTCACGCGCAAGCTTCCCGACGCGGTGGAAACCCGCATGCGCGAGCTGTTCGATGCCCGCCTCAACGTCGAGGACCGGCCCATGACCCAGGCCGAGCTGACCGAGGCGGTGAAGGCAGCGCACGTGCTGGTGCCCACTGTCACAGATCGCATCGACCGCGCCCTCATCTCGCAGGCCGGGCCGCAGCTCAAGCTGATCGCCAATTTCGGCAACGGTGTGGACAACATCGACCTCGATACCGCGCGCAACCGCGGCATCATCGTGACCAACACGCCCGGCGTCCTGACGGAAGACACTGCCGACATGACCATGGCGCTGATACTGGCCGTCCCGCGGCGGCTGGCGGAGGGCACGGCGCTGCTCAAGGACACCAAGCGCGCCTGGGGCGGCTGGTCGCCCACCTGGATGCTCGGCCACCGCATCTTCGGCAAGCGGCTCGGCATCATCGGCATGGGGCGCATCGGCCAGGCGGTGGCGCGCCGCGCCAAGCCGTTCGGGCTGCAGGTCCACTATCACAACCGCCGGCGGGTGTCGGAGGAGATCGAGCAGGAGCTGGAGGCCACCTACTGGGACAGCCTCGACCAGATGCTGGCGCGCATGGACATCATCTCCGTCAACTGCCCGCACACGCCGGCCACCTATCACCTGCTCTCCGCGCGGCGGCTGAAGCTGCTGAAGCCCACCGCCTACGTGGTCAACACCGCGCGCGGCGAGGTGATCGACGAGAACGAGCTGGCCCGGCTGGTGGAGGCCGGCGCCATCGCCGGCGCAGGCCTCGACGTGTTCGAGCACGAGCCGGCCGTCAACCCCAAGCTGCTCGCCAGCGACCGGGTGGTGGCGCTGCCGCACATGGGCTCGGCCACCATCGAGGGCCGCATCGACATGGGCGAGAAGGTGATCATCAACGTCAAGACCTTCCTCGACGGCCACAACCCGCCCGACCGCGTGCATCCGGCTATGTTCTAGGGCGGGTGGGGAGCCAGCCGGGGCTTCGCGCTCTGCGCCCGCGCGGCGGCTCGGCCGGAGCCGGTGGCGGGTGCCACTTGGCCTGCTCGGCGGCGAGATTGGCTCGCGAGGCCGCCATGTCCGATGCCATCTCCTCGAGTCTGGTGCAGCGCCGGCTGCGGCGGCAGCGGTGGTTCTCGCAGCGGGCAATGTCGCCGCACAGTGCGCGCTGCAGCTTCTCGGCCATCTCCCACCGAAAGACGTCCTTCTCCGCCGCGATCAGCGTGCCAGGTTTGTCGACCCACTTGTCGATCCAGGGCTCCGGCGGGGGATCGGGCTGGGGATTTGCCGTTTGCTGCGCGGCGTAATAGTCGGCCGCGCACTTGAGGAAGGCTGCTAGCCGCTGTTCGGGGTCTTCGATCTCGTGGAATGCTGGCGGTTCGGGTTCCTGGTGCATAGGTTTTCCTTGGCCGGATTGTTGCACGCGCCTTCAGCCCTGCGGGGAACCCCGCAAGGTGCGACGGGTACGCGGGCGCCTCTCGGCGACCCGGGGGCCGGTTGACCTCCGGCCCCAGCAGACCCGGCCGGGCCTGCTCGAGGGCCCTTCTAGTGGGCCCTCCGGGACCTGGTGGGGTCCCCTGGGTTGCCTTGCGGCACCCGCGTTGCGGCGATTTTGGGCAACGCTGCAAGCTGCAGCCGGTGGTCTGCTCTTGCGAGCAGCTTGCCGGCCATGTGCCTCTCGGCGGTCGCCGCACTCCGCGGCCATTGCTGGCGCTTCGACGGCAACGGTCACAGCGGGCCTCCTGGATCTCCAACCCTCCGCGGGCTCTCCTTCCAGGCGCCGGTCGCTGCCACGTGAAGGACGGAGTGCACTTCGCGTCCCGTCGCAGGCAGCGACGCTCGTATTGTGCACCCGGTTCAGGCAGGCGGGGATAGCGACGCGGGTAGGGCGGATTAGCCCGGCACTTCCGGGCGTAATCCGCCGATCCACCGTGCACCGGTGGATTACGGCTGTCGCCTAATCCACCCTACGCCACTAGGTGCGTCCCCGGCCGGAGCGCACGGACTTGATGTCAATCAAGTCCAGGGCGCGCAGAGCCGGGGTCTTTCCCATAAACGGGTGAAGATCCCGGATAGCCTCGCCTCGGCTCGAGAGCCGGGCTCGGCTTCCGGGAACGCATGAGGGAGGCGCCGGTTTCCGGCCCTTGGCTTTGCCGCGCTCCGCGACTATGTTGGCGCCGCCGGAGGGCCACGTAGGTTGGGTTAGCGCGGCAAGCGCGTAACCCAACGCTTCGACCCGCGCCGCCGGCCGTATTTCGAGACGCTGCGGGCCGCCTTAGCTCAGCTGGTTAGAGCGCTAGATTGTGGATCTAGAGGTCCCCCGTTCGATCCGGGGAGGCGGTACCATTTCTAGTCAAGGTACTTAGTGCCGCCACCTTGAGCGGCTCGGCTAGAACGGTATCTCGTCGTCGATCTTCTTGTCGAACTGCGACGGCTTCGGCTTGGACCTAGAAATGCTTGCGGGAGGCTCGATGCGCTTTGGATCGCGCGGAGCCGGGAGCCGGGCCCTCGCCTCCTGCTCGCGGCGAGCCTTCCCGAACACGGCCCCTATGGCGTCGAGCCACCTTCTCACGTTCTTCAGCTCGCCCACCGCCTCGTCGCCGTCGGCAGCCAGCTCGATTGCCAGGGCGCCGTAGCTCTCGGACCTCGTCCAGTCGCTGTCTATCTCCTTCGAGAGGGCAGCGATCTTCGAGAAGAGCGCGTCCTTCTTGCGCGGCGACAGGTTCTTCTCCTTGTCCACCGCCTCGCGCATCTGGTCGAGCAGGTGCCGAAGCTTGACCTTGGTGGCGGGATCGAACGCGATGGCGATCTGCTTGAGCCGCTGGATGTTGCTGAAGCGCAGCTGCTTCGTCAGCGACGATACGGTCACCCTGAAGCTCCGGTACGCCTCCCAGAACTCCTCACGGGTGCCAGGGATCGACCAGTCCTTGACGCCCTCAATTCCGTAGTGCCGAGCCCCAGCGATCACGTCACTCATGTAGTCGATCTCGTCATCCCACCCGTTCTTCTCGACGCCGCGCTCCCTATAGTCGTACAGCACCTGCTCCAGACGACTGCTGGCGATGCGCTCCACCTCGACGAACGCCTCATCGGGGTGATCCGGTAACCCCATGATGTCCTCGTCCGACAGCACGCCAATCCTCCGAATCGCCCGGTTCACACGGTCCGCCCGACTGCCCTGGCTCAACCCGCAGCGCAAGTGCGAGGGACAAGCCAGCTGTGGATAACGAGCGGCGGGTCGCCTGCGCCGTCGTCGCTGCTACCCTGGGCGCCATGGGCGACGAGAGTACCAGGACTGTGGTGACGAGGGAGGGTGTGAGAGCACTCCTCGTATGGCTCTTCACCGGCCCGCCCGTGCTGCTCGGGATGCTCGGCGCGGCCGGCTCCGTCGCGCTGTCGCTCTACGGGAGCATGCCGACCTGGGCCGTCGTCCTCGTGGGCGTCGCAGCGTTCCTGACGGCGATCTACCTCTGGAATCTCAGCGCCCTATACAGGGCGATCAGCCCCGAGGCGTACTACCCGGCCCACCACGGCTGGAGGTTCGCTACCACCGTCCACCTGTTTCAGGCCGCCTGCCTCCTAGAAGACGTGGAGCCGCAGTCGCCGCTGCCGAGGAGGGCAGTCGTGTGGTGGCACCAGCTCGGCTTCGCGATGGAGAACGGCGAGCTCAACACGCTGCCGCCCCCTCATGTGAAGGCGGACAGCCGTATCCCGGTGGCGGACCTGAAGAGGTTCGCCGAGAAGCGGGGCCTGCGACCGCGCTGCCTCTTCGGCGACGACTGACCTTGCTGGAAACTTGGACTAGACGCCGTGGTCGCGGAAGATGCGGGCGCGGATCGTCTGCCACGTCCGGAGCGCCCTACGCTCCCGGCCCATGTGCTCGTCCGTCTCGTCTACCCAGGGTCCGTCTCTCTGCTTTGTTCGCGTCGTGAAGCCCATCAATTCCAGCCAGCTGATGTGGCTCTTCAGCTCCTCGATCCGATCGTCGGCCTGCTTCGCGCGGCTCTGCCAGAAGGACATCGTCTTGGTTCCTTGAGTTTGGGGGAGCGCTCCGTATTCTGATTTGCGCATCGTGGCAACTGAAAACCGCGCGCACGGCAGCCACCGGACAACGTCACTTAAGGACGTCGAGCTGCGACCACATCTCCAGCGTATCTAGCAACGGGCCCAATGGCCGTGAGACATGTTGGAGATCCTGCGCGTAATTGTCCGGGGGAGTGGTGCGGCGGCGCCTCGACGACCTCGGCGCAGACGACGCGCTCTCCACCCTTGACCTAATACTGATCCGCGACGACTTCGAGGTGGAACCGCTGCGCTATCGCCGCGTTTCACGTGAGCCAGAGCCCGCACGCACGGCCAAGCTCATGCTCACCCATGGCAGCGAAGAGATGTTCCGGTTCGAGCTGGACCGGCTGATCGGCAGCCTCGACCGGCGGCTCGCCGAGCAGCGCAAGCACATCGCAGCGCTGCAAGCCGCGGACGCGTCCGTCAACGACGCCGATGCGCGGCTGCGCCTGCTCCGCGAATGCCGCAGCAAGCTGCTGGCGATGCGCGGCAACTTTGCCGCTCCTTCACAATCTGGGAACCATCGTCACTGAAGCCGAGTTAGCCCCTCAGCAACCAACAAGAGAGGTCTGAGAGGAATCATGGCTTACGACCCCAACGACCCGCGCCGCATGGAACACCCCGTTCCGCCCGAGATGGTGCGCAGCGACTCGACGGGCTGGATCA
Organism: uncultured Alphaproteobacteria bacterium; assembly: GCA_963832445.1. Lineage (GTDB taxonomy): Bacteria > Pseudomonadota > Alphaproteobacteria > Rhizobiales > Hyphomicrobiaceae > AWTP1-13. The sequence goes on along the minus strand of CAWHUM010000026.1, from coordinate 160,602 downwards.
TCGCCGTGGTGGCGCTGCTTGCCATCGTCGGCTTGATCTACGCGATGCTGCCGCCCTCGACCGAGCGGCCCGCGCCGCGCTTCACCGAGAACGCGCCGCGCACCGAGGCTCCGGCCAAGCCGGTGCCGCCGGCCACGCCGCCTGCGGCCCCATCGCAGAAGCCCAACCCGCCTACTACGCCGCAGTAAACGGCTGCACGTACTCCAGCGAGGACTGACCCCGTGCCCCAGGCGCGGGGTTCTTTTTGCGCGAAAGCGCAGACGCATGATCACGCATCGTTCAGGTGACAGGCGGACGTGCGGCCGGGCGCAATCTCCCTGAGGATCGGCGCCTCGCTGCGGCAGCGCGGCATGGCATGCGGACAGCGCGGGTGGAAGTGGCAGCCCGGCGGCGGATCGAGCGGGGAAGGCATCTCGCCCTTGATGGGCTGGAAGGTGCGCTTCTCCACCGAGATGCGCGGCACCTCCGCCAGCAGCGCCTGCGTGTAGGGGTGGTTGGGCTGAGCGAACAGCTCGGGCGTGGGCGCGATCTCCACCAAGCGGCCCAGATACATGATGACGATGCGGTCGGAGATATGGTGCACGACGCCCAGGTCGTGGCTGATGAAGAGATAGGTGAGGTCGTAGGCCCGGCGCAGGTCGAGGAACAGGTTGATGATCTGCGCCTGGATCGACACGTCGAGCGCGGCGATGGCCTCGTCGCAGACGAGGAACTCGGGGTTCACGGCCAGCGCGCGGGCAATCGAGATGCGGCTGCGCTGGCCGCCGGAGAACTGGTGCGGGAAACGGCGCCTGAGGTCGGGATCGAGGCCGACGCGGGTCAGCACGTCGCAGACATAGGCGTCCAGCCCCGCCCGCTCGACCAAGCCATGCACCAGCGGCGCCTCGCCGACGATCGCCTCGACGCGCATGCGCGGGTTGAGCGACGCATAGGGGTTCTGGAAGATCATCTGCACGGCGAGACGCGCAGCCTTCGCCTCCGCGCCCGCCAGCGTGTCGCGGTCGCGGCCCTTGAACCGCGTTGTGCCGGCGCTGGGCGCCAGCAGCCCGGCGATCAGACGCCCTAACGTCGACTTCCCGCAGCCCGACTCGCCGACCAGGCCCACCACCTCGCCCTTGGCGATGCTCAGGTTCACGTTGTCGACGGCGTGCACCGTCTCGGCGAAGCGCTTCGTCAGGCCCCGAGCTTCAACGATGGGCGCCTCGATGATCGGCGCCTCGGCGACGGACACCCGGTTGCCGGAGGCTGCGCTACCGGAGCTCACGGCGCCGGCCCTTCAAGATGCGGGCGCCAGCAGCGCACCTGGCGGCCGGCGCTGGGCTCGGTGATCGCCGGCTCGGTCAGGCACTCCTCGCCCGCGCGCGGGCAGCGGGCGCGGAAGCGGCAGCCCGCCGGCAAGTTGATGAGCGAGGGCGTCATGCCGCTGATCTGGGTGAGCCGGGCGCCGCGTGCGTTGGCGGACGGCACCGAGCCAAGCAGCCCCTTGGTGTAAGGGTGAAGCGGGGCGCGGATGACGTCGCTGGCGCGGCCCTGCTCGACGATTGTGCCGGCGTACATCACCGCCACGCGGTCGGCGAGCGAGCTGACCACCGCCAAGTCGTGGCTGATCCAGATCATGGCCGTGCCGGTCTTGCGGCACAGCTCCTGCGCCTCGTGCAGGATCTGCGCCTGGATCGTCACGTCGAGCGCGGTGGTGGGCTCGTCGGCGATCACCAGCTCCGGCTTGTTGAGGAAGGCGATGGCGATGGCGACGCGCTGGCGCATGCCGCCCGAGAGCTCGTGCGGGTAGGACTTGAGCCGCCGCTCGGGCGCGGCGATGCCGACCTGGGCCAGGGCATCGCGCGAAAGGGCGCGCGCCTCGGCACGGCCGACGTTGCGGTGGGCCTGGATGGCCTCGATCATCTGGGTGTCGACGCGCAGCACCGGGTTGAGCGTCATCATCGGGTCCTGGAAGATCATGGCGATGCGGCTGCCGCGCAGATCGCGCAACTGCGCCTCCGATAGCCGCGCCAGGTCGCGGCCGGCGAACTCGATCGTGCCGGAGACGATGCGGCCCGGCGGATCGACGAGCCCCAGGATCGAGTAGCCGGTCACCGACTTGCCGCAGCCGAACTCGCCGACGAGGCCCAGCACCTCGCCCGGCGCCAGCGAGAAGCTCACACCATCGACGGCGCGCACCACGCCGGCCTTGGTGAAGAAATGGGTCTTGAGATCGACCACGTTCAAGACCGCGGAGCGTGTCGCCGCAGCTTGCGCCCCGGCTGCGCTGCTCATCGCCTGAGCCTGGGGTTGAGCACGTCGCGCAGCTGATCGCCGACGAGATTGATGGCCATGATGGTGACGAGCAGCACGGCGCCGGGGAAGAAGCTGATCCAGTATTTGCCCGAGAGCATGTACTCGAAGCCGTTGGAGATCAGCAGGCCCAGCGAGGGCTCGGTGCGCGGCAGGCCGACGCCCAGGAACGACAGCGTCGCCTCAAGCGCGATGGCATGCGCCGCCTGCACCGTCGCTACCACTATGAGCGGAGGCAGGCAGTTGGGCAGGATATGCTTGAAAACGATGCGCGCATGGCTGAAGCCCAGGCAACGCGCAGCCTCCACGTATTCCTTGTGCATCTCGGCAAGCGCCGTGCCGCGCACGGTCCGGGCATAATAGGCCCACTGCACCGTGACGAGAGCGATGATGATCTTGTCGACGCCCTTGCCGAGGATGGCGATCAGCATCAGCGCGATGAGGATGGCCGGGAAGGACAGCTGCAAATCGACCAGGCGCATCAGCAGGTTCTCGACCCGGCCCCCCGCGTATGCAGCGATGAGGCCTACCGCGGCGCCTATCACGGTGGCGATCAGGCACGACACCACGCCAACGGCCAGCGATATGCGCAGGCCGTAGAGCATGGCGCTGACGAGATCGCGGCCGGCCCCGTCGGTACCAAGCCAATAGGTGTACCCGGCCATGCCTGGGGTGCCGGGCGGAAGCCGGCTGTCGAGCACGTCGACCTCGGCGAGGTTATAGGGGTTCTGCGGCGCGATGAACGGCGCCAGCAGCGCCAGGGCGACGATCACGATGACCATGGCGAACGCCACGGTGGCGATGCGGCTCTCGAAATAGTCGGCAATCAGCCTGCGCAGCGGCGTCTCTGGCGTGGCGGCGGCCTCTGTCGGGGCGCCGTTCGGCTCGATAGCGGTGTCCGCGCCGGTGGGGGTGTCGACGATGCTCATGCGGACCTGGCTCCGATGCGCACGCGCGGGTCGAGCACCGTGTAGAGCACGTCCACCACGAAATTGATCAGCACGAACATCAAGACGATGATGATCAGGTGCGCCACGATCACCGGCCGGTCGAGGCTCTGGATGGCATTGATCAGCAGCTTGCCCATGCCGGGCCAGGCGAAGATGGTCTCGGTGACGACGGAGAACGCCACCAGGTTGCCGAACTCGAGGCCGACCACGGTGACGACCGGGATCAGGATGTTCTTCAGCAGGTGCACGCCGACGATGCGGCGCCGCGAGAGACCCTTGGCGCGGGCGAACTTGATGTAGTCCTGCTGCAGCGCCTCACGCGCGCCGGCGCGGGTCAGGCGGATCACCAGCGACATCTTGAGCAGCGCCAGGTTGAACGCTGGCAGCAGGATGTGACTCAGGCCGTCGAGCGTGAACAGGCTCGAGGTGATGCCGAAATAGGTGGCCGTCTCGCCGCGCCCGGTCGAGGGCAGCCAGCCCAACATCACCGCGAACACCATGATGAGCATGAGGCCGACCCAGAACGTCGGCAGGCTGAAGCCGACGATCGAGCCAGCCATGATCGCCCGCGACGCAAAGCTCTCAGGCTTCAGGCCGGCATAGAGCCCGAGGGGAATGCCGGCCGCCACCGCAATGATCAATGCCGCCAGCGCCAGCTCCAAGGTTGCCGGCATGCGATCGATGATCACACGCAGGGCCGGCTCACCGAAGATGAACGATCGCCCGAGATCGCCGCGCAGCGCGCCGCTCACGAAGTAGAGGTATTGCTCCCACACCGGCCGGTCGAGCCCCAGCGCCCTGACCGCCTCCTCGATGTCCTTCTGGTCCATCTGCGGATTGACCAGCAGCCACACGGGATCGCCGACGATGTTGACGCCGAAGAAGACGATCACCGACATGACGGCGATCAGCGCCAGGCTCTGCAGCAGCCGTCGCAGGATGTAGGCCGTCATGCGTGCCGGCCCTCTTTGCGAGACGCACCCCTTTGGCCGACGTCACTTCCCCGACACGTGCGTGGCGAGCGTGTATTCATCCGAGCGTGCCTTGTATTTGAGGCCCTTGCGCACCGACCAGGTGTTGACCTGGTAGTGGGAGGGAATGAGCCCCACGTCCGCAATGGCGATCTCGGTCGCCTTCGCCAGCAGCGCGGCGCGCTTGGCATCGTCGTTGGTCTTGAGCGCCTCGGCCGACAGTCGATCCACTTCCGCGTTGGAATAGCGGCCACGGTTGGCCGTTCCGGTGCCCTTGGACCGGTCGAAGCTGTTGAGGAGCGGCACCAGCGAGCCCGAGTTCTCTCCCGTGGGCGTCGCCCACCCGACCAGGATGAAGCTGAACTCCGGCGACTTGTCGGGGCCGCCCTGAGACGCGCGGGTGAAGAACACGGCGGGCGGCAGCGCTTCCAGCGAGGTCTCGATGCCGGCGCGCGTCAGCATTTGCGCCACGGCCTCGGCGATCTTGACGTCGTTGGTGTAGCGCCCGTTGGGCGTGTGCAAGGTGAGCTTGAAGCCGTTCGGGAAGCCCGCCGCCGTCAGCAGCTTCTTGGCGCCGTCGGAATCGTAGGCGACGGGCTTGAGCTTGGAGGAAACGCCGAAATAGCCGTCGGGCAGGAGCTGGCCGGCAGGCACCGCCACCCCCTCCATCACGCGCGATACGATTGCCGGGCGGTTGATCGCCTTGTTCATGGCCTCGCGCACGCGCTTGTCCTTGAACGGGTTCTTGATCTCGCTGCCGTCCTTGGCCTTGGCGAACGGCGTAACCTCCCTGGCGTGATCGATGAAGAAGTAGATCAGCCGGTTGGAAGCGATCTGGCTGATCTCGACCTTGGGCTCCTTCTTCAGGCGCTCGATATCGGCCGTGGGCGTATCCTCGATCAGGTCGACATCGCCGGCCAGCAGGGCTGCGACGCGCGCTGGCCCAGCCGGGATCGGCCTGAAGCTAAGCTTCGCCCACTTCTGCTTGCCGCCCCAGTAGGCATCGTTGCGGACGAACTCGATGCGGTCGCCCGGCGTGAACTTGACGAGCTTGTAGGGACCGGTGCCGATCGCCGCCTTGCCGGAGTTGTAGTCGGCAGTGGTGGCGCCCTCGCCGTGCTTCTTGGAGACGATCAACAGGCTCGACAGATCGTTGGGCAGCGTGGGTGAGATAGACGACGCCGAGACGTGGACGGTGTGGTCGTCGATCTTCTTGACCTTCTTGTCCTTGACCGCGGCGGCGAAACTCGAGGGGCTGTTGGGCACCTTCGGCGCCCGCTCGAAGGTGAACACCACATCATCGGCCGTGAACGGCGAGCCGTCATGCCAAGTCACGCCCTTGCGCAGCTTGAACTCCCAGGTGGCATCGTCGAGCACTTTCCAGCTTTCGGCCAACCCCGGCTTGAGGCGCTGCTGCTCGTCCGGCTCGATCAGGCGCTCGAACACGTGGCTCAGGATCGAGTTGTTGGGCGCCAGGTTGTGGTAGTGGGGATCCATGGCCGAGGGCTCGGCGGAGAGCCCCACGCGCAGGTCTTGCGCCCATCCCTGATGGGCGAACACGACCATGCCGAATACGACAGCAGCAGCGCGCAGAATGGCCATGACCGCCCCACAGGACCGATGCGTGAAAATGACCGGCAAAAGCTCGCATGGAACTTTTGGGTTTGCAATCGATCAGGCGCGTGCCGGGCGTTCGCCCGTGGTCAGTGGCGCGTCTTGGCGCTCGAGAGGAACGCTAGGGTCAGGTCCTCGCCGCTCAGCGCATCGCGGACGACAAAAGCAATGCCCGCTGCCGCCCAGGTGCGCAAATCTTCCAGGCTGACATAGCGGCCCGCGCCAGGATCATACAGGCGATCGCGGTAGCGCTTGATGACAATGGATGCCGTGCCGGCCATGGGGTAAGGATCACACCGTTCGAGACTGCCTTCAAGGCATGCGTTGCCCGTCACGATTGCCTCGAACCGACGCAGTTCTTGATAAGCAACTGCGCAAGGAGCTAGCTTCGGCGCTGCAAGTGATCGGGGTGGGGCATGTGTTGGGGGAGGGAAATGACAAGGCTTCTCGCACTGGTAGGGCTGGCCGTGCTTGTCAGCGCTTTTCCCCGGTCGACCTTGGCCGAGGGCCGGGATTTCGTGGAGCAGCGGTGGGGGGCGATCGCCGCAGCACTTTGGCGCGACAAGAACGGGACTGCGCGCGTTGCCTCCGGCGCCTCCTGGAACCAGGCTTCCGAGAACGACGCCATCAACGTCGCCCTCGACTCGTGCCGCAATCAGGGCGGTCAGGGCTGCAAGATCATCGGCAGTACGTTTACCGGCTGCGGCTACGTCGCCATCGGCAACACGAAGACGAGCGTGCGGTACGGCACCGGCGAGTCGCCGGCGGCCGCCTTGGATCAGTGTCGCAAGGGCGGCTTTACCTGCGGCAACCCAGTGGGCGGTTGCGGCAATTAGTGTAATCCCCTCTCCCCGCGAACGGGGAGAGGGAGATGGAGCGCTGCTAGCTCAGTGCGAACCCCTCGTAGCCGTTGGCCGCAATCTCGTTGCAGCGCTCGACGTACCGTGGGAACCCGCCGATGTAGGGCATGAATACGCGCGGCTTGCCCGGGATGTTGACCCCCAGATACCAGGAGCCGCACGTATAGCGCAGGGTGCGGCCGGCGAGCTCAGTGCCGTGCGCCACCCACTCGTCCTCCGCCGCCGGCACCGGCTCGATGCGGGCGAGCTGGCGATCGCGCATATGCTCGATGGCGCCGGCGATCCACTCCACGTGCTGCTCGATGGTCGGGAGCATATTGGTGAGCACCGAGGGGCTGCCCGGCCCCGTGATAGTGAAGAGGTTGGGGAAGCCCGCCATCGCCAGCCCCAAGTAGGCGCGCGGCCCCTCTTTCCATTTCTGCTTGAGCGGCAGACCGCCACGGCCGCGGATGTCGATCCTGTTGAGGGCGCCGGTCATGGCGTCGAAGCCGGTGGCGAACACGATGGCGTCCACCTCGTGCTCGCGGCCTTTGGCCCGCACGCCCTTCGCGGTGATGGCCTCGATCGGCTCATCGCTAATGTCGATCAGCTCGACGTTCCCCCTGTTGAACGTCTCGAAATAACCGATGTCGACGCACATGCGCTTGCAGCCGATGGTGTTCTTGGGCGCCAGCAGCTCCGCGACCTGCGGGTCGCGAACCCGGTCGCGAATCTTGCCCCGCACGAACTCGGCCGCGGTGTCGTTGGCGGCCTGCTCGACCATCAAGTCCTTGTAGGCGCCGAGGAACCACAACCCGCCGTGCTGCCAGCGCCGCTCGAACTCGCGCGTGCGCTCCTCGGGCGGCGTCTCGAGCCCCGCCTTGTCGCTGTAGTCGAAATCGATGCCGGTCATGGTGCGCTTGGCGCGCGCGCGCAGCGCCGGATAGTCGGCCTTGACGGTTTTGACATACTCGGGATCGAGCGGCTTGTTGTGGGCAGGCACCGAGTAGTTGGGGGTGCGCTGGAAGACGGTCAGCTGCCTGGCCTGGCTGGCGATGATGGGGATCGACTGCACGGCCGAGGAGCCGGTGCCGATCATGGCCACCCGCTTGCCCGTGAAGTCGACCGGCTCGTGCGGCCAGTAGCCCGTGTGGTAGCGCTCGCCCTTGTAGGTATCGAGGCCCTTGAACTCGGGTAGGTTGGGGGAGGAAAGGCAGCCGGTGGCCATGATGCAGAACCGGGCCGAAAAGCGCTCGCCCGCGTCTGTCTCGACCAGCCAGCGCGCAGTTGCCTCCTCGAAGGTGGCAGTGGTGACGCGCGTGTTGAATTGAATGTCGCGGCGCAGCTCGAAGCGGTCGGCCACGTGGTTGGCGTAGTTCAGGATCTCCGGCTGCGCCGCGTAGCGCTCGGTCCACTCCCACTCCTGCTGGAGAGCGTCGTCGAACTGGTAGGAGTACTGCACACTCTCCACGTCGCAGCGCGCGCCCGGATAGCGGTTCCAGTACCAGGTGCCGCCGACACCGCTGCCTGCCTCCAGCACCCGCGCCGCGAGCCCCAAGCCACGCAGCTTGTGCAGCATGTACATGCCGGCAAAGCCCGCCCCGACGATGATCGCGTCGAGGCCGCTCTCGGTCTCACGCTGGCGGCTGCCGTTCGCTTTCGCGCTCATGCTGCTTGGTTCCTTCCCTCGCTAGGATTGCCCATCGGGCCGCTGGCGCATCCCGCCACCGAATATGCCACCGTCGATCACCAGTTCCGCCCCCGTCATGTAGCCCGAGGCCGGCGATGCAAGAAAGAGCACGCCGTCGGCGATGTCCTGCGCCTCGCCCACACGCGACAGCGGCACAACCGCGCGCGACAGCGCATGCACGTCGGTCGGTGCATTGCGGCGCTCGCCGGCGACCGCGCCCGCCGTCATCTTGCGCCAGATGTCGTGTCGATGATGCCCGGGTGGACCGAATTGACGCGGATGTTGTCCTCCGCATGCTCGATGGCCGCCGCCTTAGCGAACAGCCGCACCCCACCCTTGGTGGCGCAGTACCCGCCGAGCCCAGCGGCCCCGCGCAAGCCGGCCAGCGACGACATGATGATGATCGAGCCGCCCCCGGCGCGCCGCATGGCCGGCACTGCGTGCTTGACCGACAGGAACACGCCTTCCAGGTTCACCGCCTGCTGACGGCGCCAGTCGGCGAGCGCCATGTCCACGATCGGCACCCTGATGGCGATGCCCGCGTTGGCAACCATAATGTCGACCCGGCCGAAGCCCTTCTCGACCTCGGCAATCACCTGAGGCCAGCGCGACTTCTTCCGTCACGTCTTGATGCAAGTAGACGGCATGGCCTCCGGCGCCGCGAATGTCGGCAACAACCGTCTCACCGGCGGCATCGTCCACGTCGGTCACGGCGACCTTTGCGCCCTCGCGCGCCAGCGTGCGCGCACACGCCGCCCCAATGCCGCACGCGCCGCCCGTTACGATGGCCACCTTGTCGTCGACCTGGCCCAATGGCTGTCTCCCTCCCTAACCGCCGCGGGCTCACTTCTGACGGTGGACAAAGTCGCCTTCACGGGTTCCGCCCCGAAAGCTATCGTCTCGCCCGCAGGTTGCAAGCGCCGCGGCCGCGCGGCAGGCATTCCGTAACGGGGAACATCTGACATGAACCGACTGCAGGGAAAGACCGCACTCATCACCGGCGCCGCCCGAGGGCTCGGCGCGGCCATCGCCCGGCGCTTCGCCGGGGAGGGCGCCCGGGTCATCGTCAACGACTTGAGCCTGGAGGCGGCGCGAGCTACCGCCGAGCCGCTCGGCGGCTTCGGACTTGCCGCCGACGTGTCGGATTCGGCCTCGGTGCGGGCGATGTTCGCGGAGGTCGGCAAGCTCGTTTCGCGGCTCGATATCCTCGTCAACAATGCCGGCATCAGCGGGCTCGAAGGCCGCAACGACGCCCAAGAGCTGGCGGCCCAGCGTATCAAGCTTGCCCAGGAGATCGCTGCTGGCGGGCCGGTCACGAGCTTCATCGACGCCGCCACCAACACCACCGACGCGCACTGGCGCCGTATGCTGGGCGTGCACGTCGACGGCACTTTCTTCTGCTGTCGCGAGGCGCTGAAGATGATGAACCCGCAGATGGCTGGCTCGATCGTGAACATTTCGAGCGTCATGGGCACCTACGGCAAGCCCGGCAACGTGCCCTATTCGACGGCCAAGGCCGCCATTCTCGGCCTCACCCGGTCGCTGGCGCACGAGGTCGCGCCGCGCGGCATCCGCGTCAATGCCATCGCGCCGGGCTGGATCGACACGGACATGACGGCCCCGCTCGGCCCCTTGCGCCAGCACATCGCCGCGGCCACCCCGCTGAGGCGCTTCGGCGAGCCCGACGACATCGCCTGGGCGGCCGTCTATCTCGCCAGCGACGAGGCAAAGTTCATGACCGGCCAAGTCGTCTCGCCCAATGGCGGCTGGTACATGAGCCAGTAGCCACCCCCATCTGCTGCTCGCCGCGGGACCACGGCGCCGCAGGCGGGCCCCATCTTGCTCACTTTCGCGTCTCGGCTTTAAGATAACTTTTGGCTGCTTGGGCAGCTCATTTGATTGCACTTGGCGTAGATTGCTGGTGGGGGAATACCGCGATGAAGAAGCTTGTGGCACTGACCACGTTGGCCGTTGCCATTCTTGCAGCCTTACCGGTTGCCACGGCTGGCGACATGACCTGGCCGATCGAGAACCGCGCCTCCTTTGAGGTTGAGCTGCAGTTTTATTCGCGCACCCGGGATGCGCTGTGGCCCGGCGTCAATCGCGTCTGGTACGTGAAGCCGGGCCAGATGATCCAGCCGACCCTGCGCTGCCAGGACGGCGAGTACATTTGCTACGGCGCCTGGCCGACGAGCAATTCCAACACCTTCTGGGGCGTCGGCCGCGATGGCAAGCAGGGCTGCCAAAGCTGCTGCTACAATTGCATGAACGGGCGTGTGAACGGGCACCATCTCAATCCGAACTGATTTCGAATCGGATTGGCCGCGGGTTTCTTCCAGCACGGTGAGTAGTGCGCGAGTATTTCCGATCGCGCTATGCAGTACTCAATGAAAGTCGCGGCTCTTGAGGGCCAGCTGATTGGATAAGTCGGGCGGCACGCCGTCTGGGTGCGCCAACAGATCGCCGTCGGCGAGGCGCGCAAGCTGCGGGGTGAGATCGATGAAGCTTTGCGCCAGCACGTGCACCACGAGGCCGGCGCGCTGCAGGCGCCCGCGCACGGCAAGGAAGCGCGAGGTCATCACCGTGCGCCGGTGCCTGGCGAACACCTTGGGCCAGACGATGATGTTGGCGATGTCGGTCTCGTCCTCCAGGTCACGAACACCACGCCCTTGGCGCCCGGCATCTGCCGCATCAGCACCAGGCCCGCAACCGTGACCGTCATGTCCTGCGGCAGCGCTTCGCTGCGGTGGTCGACGTTGCGCATGATGCCGCGCGCGCGTGAGATCGCTCGCGGAAGAAGCGCACCGGATGCGCCTTCGAGCGACAGGCCGGTCGCCACGTAGTCCTCCACCACGTGCTCGCTGAGCGGCATGGAGGGCAGCGCGATCTCAGGCTCCGGGAACAGGTCGTCGCTCATGTGCGGAGTGAGCAGCGGGAGCCGGCTGATCGGCGAGCGGCGTCTTGCCAGCTCGCCTTGCCTATCCCCGATCGTGTCGATGCCGGCGCGCCGCCCACAGCGCCGCGCGCCGGTCGAGGCCGAGCGAGCGGAAGGCATCGGCCTCGGCGAGGCGCTCCATCGTGAAGCGTGAGATGCCGGCAACCGCCGCCAGCCGCTCGATGCTGGCATAGCCGTTGCCGCGCGCCGCGATGAGCCGCTCGAGTTCGTCCTCGTTCAGCCCCTGGATCTGGCGGAAGCCGAGCCGCACGGCGAAGCGGAAGGGGTTCGCCTTGGACGCTGGCTCCAGCGTGCAGTCCCAGGCGCTGAAATTGACGTCGGCCTCGCGCACCTCGACGCCGTGCTGGCGCGCATCGCGCACGAGCTGGGCCGGCTGGTAGAAGCCCATCGGCTGGCTGTTGAGGATGGCGGCGCAGAACACGTCCGGATAGTGGCACTTGATCCAGGACGAGGCGTAGACGAGCAGCGCGAAGCTCGCCGCATGGCTCTCCGGGAAGCCGTACTCGCCGAAGCCCTCGATCTGCTTGAAGCAGCGCTCGGCGAAATTCTGGGCGTAGCCGCGGCTGGTCATGCCGGTGATGAACTTGTCCCGGAAGAGATGCACGGTGCCGTTGTGGCGGAAGGTGGCCATGGCGCGCCGCAGACCGTCCGCCTCGTCGGGCGTGAACTTGGCGGCCTCGATGGCGATCTGCATCGCCTGCTCCTGGAACAGCGGCACGCCCTTGGTCCGCTCCAGAACGTTCCTGCAGCTCGTCGGCGGGGCCGTGCGCGGGATCGGGCGAGGGGTAGTGCTCCGGGTCGATGCCCGTCGCGCCGGCGCAGATAGGGGTGCACCATGTCGCCCTGGATCGGGCCCGGCCGCACGATCGCCACCTCGATGACGAGATCGTAGAACTTCTGCGGCTTGAGCCGCGGCAGCATCGACATCTGCGCGCGGCTCTCGACCTGGAACACGCCGACGGAATCGGCGCGCGCAGAGCATGTCGTAGACCGCAGGATCCTCCTTCGGCAGGCGTCGCCAGCGTGTAGTCCTTGTCGTAGTGGATTTTCAGAAGATCGAGGCCGCGCTTGAGGCAGCTCAGCATGCCGAGCGCCAGCACGTCGACCTTCATCAGGCCCAGCGTGTCGATGTCGTCCTTGTCCCACTCGATGAAGGTGCGCTCGTCCATGGCGGCATTGCCGATCGGCACCGTCTCGTCGAGCCGCTCGCGGGTGAGGACGAAGCCGCCGACATGCTGGGAGAGGTGGCGCGGGAAGCCGAGGAGCTGGCGGGCGAGCGCCGACCGCCTGGCGGATCGCCGGATTGGCGGGATCGAGCCCGGCTTGCCGGATGTGCTTGTCCGGCAGGCCGTCGTCGTGGCTGCCCCACACGGTCTTGGCGAGCGCGGCGGTCATGTCCTCCGTCAGCCCCATCGCCTTGCCGACCTCGCGGATCGCCCGGCGCGAGCGGTAATGAATGACGGTGGCGCAGATCGCGGCGCGCTCGCGGCCGTAACGCTTGTAGATGTACTGGATCACCTCCTCGCGCCGCTCGTGCTCGAAATCGACGTCGATGTCGGGCGGCTCGTTGCGGTTCTCCGAGATGAAGCGGGCGAACAGCAGCTTGCTCTCGTTCGGGTTCACCTCGGTGATGCCGAGGCAATAGCAGACCGCGCTGTTGGCCGCCGAGCCGCGCCCCTGGCAGAGGATCGGCTTCTCCAGGTTGCGCGCGTAGGCGACCACGTCGTGCACGGTGAGGAAGTAGCGCGCGTAGTCGAGCTTGGCGATGATCGCCAGCTCCTCGCCGAGCCGCTTCTGCACCTCCGTCGGGAATGCCTTCCGGATACAGGTCTTTCGGATAGCGCTTGCGCGCGCCTTCCCAGGCCAGGTCTGCGAGATGCTGCTGCGCCGTCTTGCCCGGCGGCACCGGCTCGTCGGGATACTCGTACTTGAGCTCGTCGAGCGAGAAGCGGCAGGCATCGGCGATCTCCACCGTGCGCGCGATCGCCTCGGGAAAGGCGGCGAACAGCTGCGCCATCTCCTCGGGCGGCTTGAGATGCCGCTCGGCATTGACCGCAAGTCGCAGGCCCGCTTCGTGCGATCGTGCATTTCTCGCGGATGCAGGTGAGCACGTCGGCGAGCGGCCGGCGCTCCGGCGCGTGATAGAGCACGTCGTTGACGGCGACGAGCGGCGCGCCCATGCGGCGGCCAAGCTCGTCGAGCAGCCCGAGGCGGCGGGGCTCGTCGCCGCGATGCAGGTGGATGCCGGCGAGGAAGCAGCGCTCCGGCGCCGCGCGGGCGAGCGACCCGAGACGCTCGGCGAAGGCTGGCGAGATGTCCTCCGGCGGCAGCACGATGAGCATCTGCCCGTCGCTGGCGGCGAGGATATCCGCGAAGGTGAGATGGCATTCGCCCTTCTGGCCTTTTTTGACTTTGACATTGCCTTTGGTCAGCAGGCGGCAGAGCCGCCCGTAGGCCGCCCGGTCGGTCGGATAGGCGATGACCTCGAAGCCGTCGACCGTCACGAGACGCGTGCCGACCAGCAGCTTGACCGCCTTGTCGCGCTTCCACGCATCGAAGGCGCGCACGACGCCGGCGAAGCTGTTGCGGTCGGCGATGCCGATGGCGGCAAGCCCGAGCGCGCCGGCCGTCGCCACCATCTCCTGCGGATGCGAGGCCCCGCGCAGGAAGGAGAAATTGGTGGTGACGGCGAGCTCCGCGTATCGGGTCATGGGACTTGACCCCGTGTATGCTTACGATACTTACGCGGCGCGCCATTCGTAGGTTGGGTCGAGCGAAGCGATGACCCAACACAAACGATTTCCCAAGGTTGCCGTGTTGGGTCTGCGCTCCGCTTGACCCAACCTACATCGCGACAAGGAGTGTCGGCTCGATGCACTACGTAGCCGTCATCGAAAAGGATGAGGACAGCGCGTTCGGTGTCTGGTTTCCCGACGTCGAAGGATGCTTCTCGGCCGGCGAGACGATGGACGAGGCAGTTGCGAATGCTGCTGCCGCTCTGCGCCAACATGTAGAAGCCATCGAGAGCGCAGGCCGGCATGTGCCGCAGGCGCGCGGGATAGACGACGTGCTCACCGACGAGGATGTCGTGGCTTCCGTCGAAGCAGGCGCGGTGTTGTTCGCCGTTCCACTGCTCGCCGATGCCGGACGAACTGTGCGGATCAACATCTCGCTCGACAAAGCGCTGGTCGATCAGATCGACGACGCAGCAACCGCCAGAGGGCTCACGCGCTCGGCCTTTCTCGCGCAAGCCGCGCGGGAAAAGATCAGCGGCTAGCTTTTGCCGCTCGAACTGATCTGCGCGGTTCGTGCTCACGCGAACAGCCCGTGCACGAACCAGCGCGGGGCCTCGTCTGTCTCGCGGCCGTAGATGCCCTCGCGGTAGAGCCAGAAGCGGCGGCCGGTTGCGTCCTCGGCGAGGTAGTAGTCGCGCGTCGGCTCGCCCTTGCGCCACCATTCCCCGGCGATGCGCTCCGGCCCCTGAAGACGGGCGACGTCGTGGATCATGCCGCGCCAGCGCAAGCGCCGGGGCGGCCAATCGGGCAGGAGCGCCGTCACCTCGGCCGGCTCGACCTGGGGCAGCAGCAGGATCGGGCGCAGCCGCGCGGCGTCAGGCGCGGGCCAGGCGACGTCCACGGCCGTGGCAGCGCAAGGTCTCTCGGCTCGCTCCGGGAGATGGCTCTCTACCGCCTGCAGCCGCCGCACGCTGCGTGGCCCCAGCCGCTGCTTGAGCTTGTCGATGAGTGCCGCGCAGTGCTCCGCCCTTTCGGCGCTGTCGCCTCCAGAGGATAGCTCGGTCTGCCGCGGCTGCAGGCGCTCGGCAACGGTGGCGGCGAGGCTCAGCGCCTCGAAGCCGAAGCCGGCATCGATGTCCTCGATCAATCGCTCGAGCTTGAGGGCGATCAGGCGCGCGACATGGGCGGGGCTGCGCGTCGGCATCGTGAAGCCGATGTCGAGGGTCGTCACCTCGCCGTCGACGCGATAGAGCGAAAGCCGCAGCGTGCGCGCGCCCTTACCGTCGCGCTCGAGCGCGGGGACAAGGTCCTCCATGAGAAGCCTGGCGACCTCGACGATGGCCTCCTGCGTGGCGATGGGCTCGAGCAGCTGACGCCGGGCGTGATAGGCCGGCGGCGGCACGAGATAGGCCAGCGGCTCGGGCGCGCGACCGAGCGCCTGATCGATGCGGTGCAGCAGCTCGGCGGAGAAACGCGCGGCAAAGGGCGCGCGCGGCTTGTCCATCACGCGCGCCGACGCGCTTGAAGCCGAGCCGGCGCAACGCGGTCAGCGTATCGGCGGAAAGGCGCAGCGCCGCGACCGGCAAGCGAGCGAGCGCCTCGGCCTCTCGCCCGGACGGCAGCACGACGGCGGCAGAGGAATGGAAATGCGACAGCGCCCACGCCGCCCCGGCCGTATCGGCGACGGCGAGCCGCGCCGGCAGGCCGAAATGTTTCAGCCGCTGCGCAAGATCGGCGAGCAGCCCCGCCTCGCCGCCGAAGAGATGCGCCGAGCCCGTCACGTCGAGAAAGAGGCCGTCCGCGCCGCTATCCTCGCCCCAGGGCGCGACGGAGGGCGTATAGCGCGTCGCCCACAGCGCCAGGCGCCGCAGGGCGGCCTTGTCGGCCGCGGGATCGGACGGAGCGCACCTGCAGGCCCTCTCCGGCCTTGGCGCGGGCGTCGGCCACGGGATCGCCAATGGCGAGGCCCAGGGCCTCCGCCGGCGCGTTCAGGGCGGCTACGCGCGGGCCTCCTGCGGCTTCGCGCGTGAGCACGAACGGCCGCCGGAGGGCGATCGTGCGCATCCCCTCTCCCCGCTCTTCAGCGGGGAGAGGGTTAGGGTGAGGGGCAGCCACATATTCCAACGTCGGAGCATGCCGCTGCCCCTCACCCCGGCCCTCTCCCCGCAAGCGGGGAGAGGGGGACGCCTGCGCCGCCAGGAAGCGCAAGACCGACCACCGGGGCAGCCACACTGAAACGATGCGCAACATGACTGTCGGCCTGCTGGATCAGGGCCCGTCATATTAGAACAAATAGGGAACAATGTAAATACGCCCGACCCTCCAGGCCTTTGCACCGAGCCTAAGGCCGCTTCGCCGGCAACCGCCGGGCGGCCTTGCGCAGGCCCGCCCACGGGTCTTCCCCGCGCGAGAGGCGATGCAGGATATTGCCGACCGTGAACCGGTCGGACCGCACGTCGGGGCCCAGCTCCTCCCAGGCAAGCGGGGTCGACACGGTGGCCCCGGCGCGGGCGCGCGTCGAATAGGCCGCAACCGCCGTGGCGCCGCGGCCGTTGCGCAGGTAGTCGACGAAGATGCGCCCGCTGCGCGCCTTCTTCGACGCCATCGCCAGATACTTGCGCGGGCTGTCCTTGGCCATGGCCACGGCCAGCCTATGCGCGAACTCTTTCGTCGTCGCCCAGTCCGCATGCGGCTTGAGCGGCGCGTAGACGTGCAGCCCCTTGCCGCCGGTGGTCTTCAGAAAGCTCGCAAGCCCCAACTTGTCCAGACGATCGCGCACCTCGAAGGCGGCGCTCACCACGTCGGGCCAGGCCACCGCCGCGTCGGGATCGAGATCGAAGGTGATGCCGTCCGGCTTCTCGATGTCGTCGAGCGTGGAGCCCCACACGTGGATCTCGAGCACCGAGGCCTGCACCAGCGATAGCAAGCCCTCGACGTCCTTGATGGCAAGCAGCTCCTCGCCGTCCTCCGGATCCTTGCTGCGGATGACGCTGTCGCTGACGCCCGCCCAGGCGTGCTTCTGGAAGAAGCAGGTCTCCTCGACGCCGCCGGGACACCGCACCAGAGCCAGCGGGCGGTTGCACGACATAGGGCGCGATCCACGGCCACAGCTCGGCATAGAAATCGGCAAGGCCCTGCTTGGTGACGCCGGCGTCGGGCCACAGACACGCGGTCGGGATGGGTGAGCTTCACCGGCAGCGCCGCCGGCTTCTTGGCCTTCTGAACCTTCATCGCCGGAGCGGCCGGTGCTTCACGCACGACATCGGCAGCCTCCTTGTCTTGCCTCAGTCCCTTGAACACGGCGTGGCGGGCGATGTGGTCGGCGGTCCAGCCGCGGATCTCCACCTCCGCCACCAGCTTTGGCCTGACCCAGCGCACGTTGCGGCGGCTCTCGACGGGTACGACATCGACGGCGGGCTTGTCGGCGCGGATGTCCTCGAGCCTGCGCCAGAGATCCTCTGCCACCTTGGTGGAGAAGCCCGAGCCGACGCGGCCAGCGTAGACGAGCTTGCCGTTCACATGCTGGCCGAGCGCGAGCGCGCCCACCACCTTGCGCTGCGTGGTGGAGGGCACGTAGCCGAGAATGACGAACTCGTGGCTGTCGACGCACTTGGTCTTGAGCCAGGACTTGGAGCGGCCCGAGCGATAGGGCGCGGTCTTCAGCTTGGAGACGATGCCTTCCAGCCCCAGCCGGCAAGCGTGGTCGAACACGACGTCGCCGCGCTCGGTGAAATGCTCGGCTGTAGGTGAGAATGCCGCCCTGGCCCTCGAGCAGCTCCGCCAGCGCGCGCTTGCGCTCGATGAGCGGCGCGCGCGTGAGATCGGTGCCGTCGAGATGCATCAGGTCGAACAGGTAGTAGCGGAAGCGGTCGCTGCGGTTCTCGCTGAGGTCCGCCTGCAGCTCGGCGAAGCTCGGCGTGCCCTTCTCGGTCTCCACCACCACCTCGCCGTCGAGCATGGCGGTGACGACGGGCAGCGCCTCCAGCGCCTTCTTGAGCGAGGGGAACTTGTCGGTCCAGTCGAGGCCGCTGCGGGTTTTCAGCTTGGCCTTGCCGCGGTCGATGCGGGCGATGAGGCGATAGCCGTCGAACTTGACCTCGTGCACCCAGCTCTCGCCGGCCGGCGGCTTGGCGGCTGAGGAGGCGAGCTGCGGATCGATGAAGCCCGGCAAGGCGCCCGGACTGCGCGCCTTTGATCTGGCGCGCGCTTCGCTGATTTGGCCTTCTGCGGCGGCGGGTCCGCTGTTGCTGCGCTGTGCGTCGCCGCCGGACGCCTTCTTGGACGCGGCGCTTTGGCTTGATCTTGACCTTGCTCTCGGCGACGTCCTCGATGGTGCGGCCGGTCTTGATCGAGCGCGGCTTCTCCTCCAGCAGGTCGGCGCCGCCATCGGCCCTGGCGTACTCGTCCTCCGCCTTGATCAGCAGCCAGTTCTCCTTGCCGCGCTGGTCGCGGCCACGCATGTGCACGAGGTGCCAGCGCCCCTTGAGCTTGCTGCCGTCGAGATCGACGATGAGGTGCCCCTTGGCGAGCTGCTGGTGCGGGTCGCCCTCGGTCGACCAGCGGCCGCGGTCCCACACGATGACGCTGCCGGCGCCGTACTCGCCCGCGGGGATGCGGCCCTCGAACTCGGCATAGTCGAGCGGGTGGTCCTCGATGCGCACCGCGAGGCGCTTGTCGGTCGGCGACAGGCTGGGGCCCCGGGTGACGGCCCAGCTTTTGAGCACGCCATCGAGCTCCAGGCGGAAATCGTAGTGCAGCCGGCGCGCCGCATGCTTCTGCACCACGAACAGGTCGCCGGTCTTGCGCTTGAGGGAGCCGCGCGGCTCCTTGGTGCGCGTGAAGTTGCGCTTCTGGTGGTACTGGCGAAGGGCGGTCGAGCTCGGCATGCGCGCCCGACGCTACCCGGCCTTGCGCGCCTTGCCCTTGGCGCGCGTTGCACGGGCCTTGCCGGCCGGCTGCTTCTCGGTTGGCTGCTTCTTGGCCGGAGCCCGCTCCGCCTCGCCCTTGACGCCCTCGACGCTGCGCTTGCAGCGCATCCATCAGGTTGATGACGTTGGTCTGGCGGTGGGTCGGCTGCGGCTTGACCGGCATGCCCTTCTGCTTGGAGCGGATCAGCTCGATCAGCGCATTCTCGTAGCGGTCCTCGAACTCCTCGGGCTCGAACTTGCCGGTCATCTTCGTCGATGATGTGCGTGGCAAGCTCGAGCATCTGCTTGGGCAGCTCGATGTCGGGGATCTCGTCGAAGTAGCCGGACGCGGCGTGCACCTCGTTGGCGTAGTGCAGGCTGGTGGCGACGATGCCCTTGTCGCGCGGCTCCAGCATGACGATGCGCTCGCGGCGGAACAGCACGACGCGCGCCAGGCCGACCATCTTCTCGGCGCGCATGGCATCGCGGATGACGGCGAAGGCTTCCTCGCCGACGCGATCGGTGGGCGCCAGGTAGTAGGGCGTGTCGAGATAGAGCTCGTCGACGCTTGGCGCGCGGCACGAAGCGCTCGATGTCGATGGTGTGGTTGCTCTCGAGCTGCACCGCTTTCAGCTCGTCATCCTCGATCTGGATGTACTCGCCCTTGGCGACCTCGTAGCCCTTGATCTGGTCCTCGCTCTCGACCGCCTCGCCGGTCTGCTCGTCGACGAACTGGCGCCGCACGCGGTTGCCGGTGGCGCGATTGAGGGTGCGGAAGGAGACGCGCTCGGACGTCGTGGTGGCCGGATAGAGCGCCACCGGACAGGAGACGAGCGAAAGCTTGAGATAGCCCTTCCAATTAGGCCTGGGTGCCATGGCGTCGGTTCCTGATTACGCTCAACGAGACGCAGCAACATCCTATGCCAGGCCGTGGCAGCCGTCCCTGAAGGAAATCTAGCCCTTTGTGGTTAACGACCCAAGAAAAGACACCTTGCGGCCGTCCGCACAGCCGCTCCGCCTTGGGGGGTGCCGAGAACGCTTGGCCATGGGCTAGCAATTCGCCAACGCGGCGCCAGTTCTCGCGTTCCCTCCAGCGGCCCTTCCGTAGCTCATTCGAGCAGCCTGCCGCTGTGTCAGCAGCTTGATTTCTGTGTCGCTTTTTTTGGGGGGAACCGAAATCCGCCGTCGCGCGTTAGCCCCACTGGCGCAATCCAGACCAATTGGGGGACACGTGGCAACGATGCTGGCGGACAACCGCGACGAGCTGCGTGCCGTCCTGCATGCTCTCGAGGCCCTGAAATCGGGCGACAGCCGTGTCCGGCTGCCGGAGGACTGGGCGGGTACGGCAGGCCAAGTCGCTAGGACTTTCAATCGGGTCGCCGAACAACTCGAACCCGTCGGCCGCAGGTCGTCCAACGGGCCTAGCGGGAACGGGACTGCCGTTGCTGAACCGCCTCTGAACAGCGGTCAGTGCGTGGCCGTCCTCAGCGCCCTGCTCGCCGTCAAGAAGGGCGATGCATCCACTCGCCTGCCGCTCGATTGGCCGGGGCTGGGCGGCAAGATCGCCGACGCTTTCAACGCCGTGGTGGAGCTCAACGAGCGCAAGCAGCAGGAGCTGGTGCGGCTTGAGCCGCGTGGTCGGCAAGGAGGGCAAGCTCAAGCAGCGCGCCGACATAGGCGACGTGACCGGCTTCTGGCGCGACTCCGTCGACTCCATCAACTCCCTGATCGAGGACCTGGTTCATCCCTCGAGCGAGGTGGCGCGCGTGATCGGCGCCGTGGCCCAGGGCGACCTCTCCAAGAGCATGGCGCTGGAGGTCGATGGCCGGCCGCTCGAAGGCGAGTTCCTGCGCACCGCCCGCACCATCAACACCATGGTGGATCAGCTCCGGACCTTTGCCGGCGAGGTGACGCGCGTCGCCCGCGAGGTGGGCACCGAGGGCAAGCTCGGCGGCCAGGCCGACGTGCAAGGCGTCGCCGGCACCTGGAAGGACCTGACCGACAGCGTCAACTCCATGGCCGGCAACCTCACCGGCCAGGTGCGCAACATCGCCGACGTGACGACGGCCGTCGCCCGCGGCGACCTCTCCAAGAAGATCACCGTCGACGTCAAGGGCGAGCTGCTGGAGCTCAAGAACACCATCAACACCATGGTGGATCAGCTGCGCTCGTTCGCCGCCGAGGTGACCCGCGTCGCCCGCGAGGTCGGCACCGAGGGCAAGCTCGGCGGCCAGGCCGACGTGCAAGGCGTCGCCGGCACCTGGAAGGACCTGACCGACAGCGTCAACTCCATGGCCGGCAACCTGACCGGCCAGGTGCGCAACATCGCCGACGTGACGACGGCCGTCGCCCGCGGCGACCTCTCCAAGAAGATCACGGTGGACGTGAAGGGCGAGCTGCTCGAGCTGAAGAACACCATCAACACGATGGTGGACCAGCTCGGCGCCTTCGCGTCCGAGGTGACGCGCGTCGCCCGCGAGGTGGGCACCGACGGCAAGCTCGGCGGCCAGGCCGACGTGCCGGGCGTCGCCGGCACCTGGAAGGACCTGACCGACAGCGTCAACTCCATGGCCGGCAACCTGACCGCCCAGGTGCGCAACATCGCCGACGTGACCACCGCGGTCGCCAAGGGCGACCTCTCCCGCAAGATCACCGTCGACGTGAAAGGCGAGATCCTGGAGCTGAAAAACACCATCAACACCATGGTGGACCAGCTGGGCTCCTTCGCCTCCGAGGTGACACGCGTCGCTCGCGAGGTCGGCACCGACGGCAAGCTCGGCGGCCAGGCCGACGTGAAAGGCGTCGCCGGCACCTGGAAGGACCTGACCGAGAGCGTCAACTCCATGGCCGGCAACCTGACCGACCAGGTGCGCAACATCGCCGACGTCACCAAGGCCGTCGCCGCCGGCGACCTCTCCAAGAAGATCACGGTCGACGTCAAGGGCGAGATCCTGGAGCTGAAGAACACCATCAACACCATGGTGGAGCAGCTGCGCTCGTTCGCCGCCGAGGTGACGCGCGTCGCGCGCGAGGTGGGCACCGAAGGCAAGCTCGGCGGCCAGGCCGACGTGCCGGGCGTCGCCGGCACCTGGAAGACGCTGACGCAGTCGGTCAACTCCATGGCCGGCAACCTGACCGCGCAGGTGCGCAACATCGCCGAGGTGACCACGGCGGTGGCCATGGGCGACCTCTCCAAGAAGATCACGGTGGACGTGGCAGGCGAGATCCTGGAGCTGAAGAACACCATCAACACCATGGTGGACCAGCTGCGCTCGTTCGCCGCCGAGGTGACGCGCGTCGCCCGCGAGGTCGGCACCGAGGGCGAGCTTGGCGGCCAGGCTGACGTGCAGGGCGTCGCCGGCACCTGGAAGGACCTGACCGAGAGCGTCAACTCGATGGCCGGCAACCTCACCGCCCAGGTGCGCAACATCGCCGACGTGACCAAGGCGGTGGCGGCCGGCGACCTCTCCAAGAAGATCGCCGTCGACGTCAAGGGCGAGATCCTCGAGCTGAAGAACACCATCAACACCATGGTGGATCAGCTCAGAACCTTCGCCGGCGAGGTGACGCGCGTCGCCCGCGAGGTGGGCACCGAAGGCAAGCTCGGCGGCCAGGCCGCGGTGCAGGGTGTCGCCGGCACCTGGAAGGATCTGACCGACTCGCGTGAACTCCATGGCCGGCAACCTGACCGACCAGGTGCGCGGCATCGCCCGCGTGGTGACGGCGGTGGCCAACGGCGACCTCAAGCACAAGCTGACCGTCGAGGCCAAAGGCGAGATTGCGGCGCTGGCCGACACCATCAACAGCATGACCGACACGCTCGCCACCTTCGCCGAGCAGGTGACCACGGTGGCGCGCGAGGTGGGCGTGGAGGGTCGGCTCGGTGGCCAGGCCAAGGTTCCGGGCGCCGCCGGCACGTGGAAGGGACTGACCGAGAACGTCAACCAGCTCGCGGCCAACCTCACCACCCAGGTGCGCGCCATCGCCGAGGTGGCCGTAGCCGTGACGCAGGGCGACCTCAAGAGCTCGATCACCGTCGATGCCCAGGGCGAGGTCGCGGTCCTCAAAGACACCATCAACGAGATGATCCGCAACCTGCGCGACACCACCAGCAAGAACCGGGAGCAGGACTGGCTCAAAACCAATCTCGCCAAGTTCAGCCGCCTGCTGCAGGGCCAGAAGGACCTGGTAGCCGTGGGCCAGATGATCCTCTCCGAGCTGGCCCCGGTGGTGGGCGCCCAGCAGGCCGAGTTCTACGTGCGCGACAGCTCGTCCTCCGAACCGCGCCTCAAGCTGCTCGCCAGCTACGCCTCGGGCGGCCAGGGCACGCACGGCAAGACCGTGGAGTTGGGCCAGGGCCTGATCGGCCAGGTGGCGATGAACCGGCAGAAGTTGCTGCTGGAAGGCCTCTCCAGCACCGCCATCCGCGTCGTCACGGGCATGAGCGCATGGACGCCCAACAACATCATGGTGCTGCCAGTCGTATTCGAAGGCGAGGCCAAAGGTGTGCTGGAACTCGCCTCGGTCGAGCGGTTCAGCCCCAGCCACAGCGCGTTCCTCGACCAACTCACGGAGAGCATCGGCATCGTCATCAATACGATCGAAGCCAACATGCGCACCGAGGATCTGCTGACGCAATCGCAGTCGCTGGCCAACGAGCTGCAGAGCCGCCAAGAGGAGCTGCAAAAGACCAACGAGGAGCTGCAAGACAAGGCGCGGCTGTTGGCCCAGCGCAACCAGGAGGTGGAAGGCAAGAACCAGGAAGTGGAGCAGGCCCGCCAGGCGCTGGAAGACAAGGCGATGCAGCTCGCCCGCACCTCCAAGTACAAGTCCGAGTTCCTGGCCAATATGAGCCACGAGCTGAGGACCCCGCTCAACAGCCTGCTGATCCTCTCCGACCAGCTCTGCCAGAACCGCGACGGCAACCTGACCGAGCGGCAGGTGGACTTCGCCAAGACCATCCACTCCTCCGGCAACGATCTGCTTTCGCTCATCAACGACATCCTCGACCTCTCGAAGATCGAGTCCGGCACGGTCGTCGTCGACGTGAGCGAGCTGCGCTTCGACGATCTCTACCGCTACGTCGAGCGCACTTTCCGCCCGATCGCCGAGTCCAGGAGTCTGGATTTCCGGTTGCGCATCGATCCGCAGCTGCCGACATCGATCACCACCGACAGCAAGCGGCTGCAGCAGATCCTGAAGAACCTGCTGTCCAACGCCTTCAAGTTCACCCATCACGGCGAGGTGAGCCTGACGATCGAGCCGGCCAGGGCCGGCTGGAGCGCCGAAAGCGAGGAGCTGGCCCGCGCGCCGGCGGCAGTCGCCTTCAAGGTCAGCGACACCGGCATCGGCATTTCGAGCGACAAACAGCAGATCATCTTCGAGGCCTTCCATCAGGCCGACGGCAGCATCAGCCGCAAGTACGCCGGCACCGGACTGGGGCTGGCCATCAGCCGCGAGCTGTCGAAGCTCTTGGGCGGCGAGATCCGCCTGGTGAGCAGCCCCGGCAAAGGCTCGAGCTTCACGCTCTATCTGCCGCTCGCCTATGTGCACCCGCGCGGTCTGCGCCGCTCGGTACAGGCGGACGCAGGCGAGGTCGAGGCGGGCAGCACGCCGAGCGAAGATCGCCGCCCGCCGGCCCCGCCCGACGCGCGGCCGCACGTGCTGATCGAGACGCAACCCGAGCCGACCCTGCTCGCCAACGAGGTGCAGGACGATCGCGACGGCATCCAGCCGGGCGACACCGTGCTGCTGATCGTCGAGAACGACCTGGCCTTCGCCCGCTTCCTCCTCGAAGCGGTGCGGGAACAGGGCTGCAAGGGCCTCGTCACATCGCAAGGCGCGGGCGCTCTGGCGCTGGCGCGCGACTACATGCCGGATGCCGTCACGCTCGATATCGTGCTGCCGGACATGGACGGCTGGCGCGTCATGGATCGCCTCAAGCACGACCTGTCGACCCGCCACATTCCCATTTGCGTCGTGTCGACGGAGGAGGCGCGCGAGCGGGCGCTCGATGCCGGTGCGCGCAGCTTCATCGCCAAGCCGATCCCGTCCAAGACGCTGCTGGACGCCGGCCTGCAAGACCTGCTCTCGAGCATCAGACGGCCGGTCAAGCGCCTGTTTGTGGTCGAGACGGAGCCCGGCTCGCTTGCATCGATCTGCCAGGCTGTGGCGGGCGACGACCTCATCGTCTTTACGCAGAGCCCGGACACGCTACCTGAGGCGATCGCCGCCCAGGGGGCGGACTGCCTGATCGTGGATGGGCGCGCCAATTTGGATCTAGGCGCCCTTGCAGAGGCCCTCGACGCCGGCCCGAGCTTCGGCCGGCTGCCGATCATCGTCTGGGACGGCCCGCAGCACACAGAGCAGCGCACGCCCAAGAGCTTCAATGCGCTGACTGTGCGGCATGTGCATTCCCAGGAACGCCTTGTCGACCTCGCCGCCTTCTTCCTGCACCGACGCGTGACCCGCCTGCCCGAGGCGCAGCACCGCCTGCTCGAGGCGCTGCATCAGTCCGATGCCGTTCTTCAGGGGCGCACGGCGTTGATCGTGGACGACGACATCCGCAACATCTTCGCGCTCACCAGCGTGCTGGAAGAGCACGGCATGAACGTGATCTCGGCAGGCAACGGCCGCGACGCGCTGCGCGTCATGGCCGAGCGGCAGCCGCTCGATATCGTGCTGATGGACATCATGATGCCGGAGCTGGACGGCATCGCCACCATGCGCGAGGCGCGCAAGATCCCCGCCTGCCGCGATCTGCCGATCGTCGCCGTGACGGCCAAAGCCATGAAGGGCGATCGGGAGCGCTGCATCGAGGCCGGAGCCTGGGACTACCTGTCGAAGCCGGTCGACCAGCACCACCTTTTGGCCGTGCTGCGGTCCTGGCTTTACCGCTGAGCCACAGAGGTTTCTCGAAAGTCCTACGTCATGAGCACCGACGGGCACGCCTCCATCCTGATCGTGGACGATCTGCGCGAGAAGCATCTCACCTATCGCGTGGCCCTCGACGAGCTCGACGAGGAGGTGGTGGCCGTCACTTCGGGCGAGGAAGCGCTGCAGCTTCTGCTCGAGCGAGAGTTCGCGGTTATCCTGCTCGACGTCAACATGCCCGGAATGTCGGGCCTGCAGACCGCGGCGCTGATCCGGCAGCGCAAGAAGTCGCGCTATACGCCAATCATCTTCGTGACGGCGTTTGCCGACGACCTGCAGACCAGCGAGGGCTACGCGCTGGGCGCAGTCGACTACATCCTAACCCCGATTGTTCCTGAAATCCTGCGTGCCAAGGTGCGTGTGTTCGTCGAGCTCTACCGCATCCGCGCCGAGCTCACGCGTTCGCACGCCTTGCTCGAGCAGCGGGTGGCCGACCGCACCGCGGAGCTGGAACGGGCCGCCGAGCGGCTGCGCGCGGAGGTGCACGAGCGCAAGCAGGCCGAGGAGCGGCTCACCGTTCTCGTGCAGGAGCTGGCCCATCGCGTGAAGAACCTGCTGTCCGTGTTCCAGTCCATCACCTCGCGTACGCTGGTCGACGGGCGCTCGACAGCGGAGGCGCGGGACATGCTGATCGGCCGCCTGCAGGCTCTCGGCCACGCCCACGAGCTGCTGACCGAGGCATCCTGGCGCGGCGCCGACCTGCGCGACGTCGTCCGTGCCGAGATCGCCGGCTTCTCCGAGCGCGTGCGCATTGCGGGTCCGGTGGTAGAGCTCGGCCCCTCCGGCGTGCAGACCTTCGCGCTGATCGTGCACGAGCTGTGCACCAACGCGGCGAAGTACGGCGCGCTGTCGAATGCTACCGGAGAGGTGCTGGCCGAGTGGGCGCTCGGCGGCAACGGCGCCGACGCCTACATGGAATTCTCCTGGCGCGAGCGCGGAGGCCCGCCGGTCGAACCCGCCTCACATGAAGGCTTCGGCCTCTCCCTCATCGCCGCCATGGGCAGCAACCCGACCTCCGAGCCGATGATTCAGTTCGCGCCTGCGGGCTTTGCCTGCAGGATCAGGGTGCCGCTCGATACCATCGGCCCCAACCGCTACGACAAAGTCTCCCCGCTGCTGGCGCAACACGCCCAGCAGGCCGCATCCGCCACCAAGGATTGATCGAGCAACGGGCCCTGCCGCTTCGGGGCTGGAACCCCCTGCGCCTCTCAGTGGTTTAGCCCAAGGATTGTAGGAGGAATGCCAATGGCGCATCACGGCGACGGCCAAAGCACCGGCCCTTCCCAGCGCGGGTTTGCCCGCATGGACCCCGCCAAACAGCGCGAAATCGCGCGCAAAGGCGGCGCAAACGTCCCTCACGAGAAACGCTCTTTCGCCCAGAACCGCGCGCTAGCCTCGGAGGCGGGACGCAAGGGCGGGCGGCGGGTGGCTCCGCACGCACGCAGCTTCTCGCAGGATCGCGCCCTGGCCTCGGAGGCCGGGCGCAAAGGCGGGCGCATGTCGCGGCGTCGCCGAAATGAACAGACTGAAACCGACGGGGACGCGACCCCGCCGGCCTGAACTCCGATTCTCGCCGTTGGTGCCTTACGTCCTCGCAAGTGGGCGCGGGGAGGGACTGCCGGGAATAGCTACGCGCCCATACCGTCGATACTCACCAGCGCGCTTTGTGTTCCCCAGGTTGGGGAGTTTGTGGGCGCTTGGCGCCAAGCCGACAGCGCTGCCGCTTACCCGTCAAGTGTCAGCGCCGCCACAAACGCCAGGCCCACGCTCAAGGCCGACAAGCCGCCTACCATCGACGCCAGCCACACGACCTCGAGCACCTCACGCCGCACTACATGCCAAAAGCTCAAGACACATCTCCACGTTTGCGGTGGCTCGTTTGCACTCTCCTTGGTCAAACCACCAGGGAGCCACCTTGTTCCACTGCATGTGGGGACAAACCCGTTCGGGTTCATGGGCTTGGGCGCCTATGCTCAAGCTCTTTTGAAGGTTCGTGAACCTTGCGAGACCGAAGCTGAACAGCAATCGGGGCACGGGAAGCGATGCGCAGCGGCGCGGCTTGGTCCGCTCGGTGTTGGGCCGGCGGTCAGCTGTCAATTCTCGATTGACCATCGCCAGACAGACACCAAGTTTGGCATAGTCGGGGGCCATGCTGTCGCATAAGCTGCCAGGGCCAAATCATTGCTCGCGCATGCATGCCAATCGCGCGAGGCAGAAGCGACAGCCCCAAGTCGCGCCGGTGCGCCTTCGTCGTGGGCTGGTCGCACGGAGCGGCGAGGCAGCGCAATGTCGTTGGGCGACAGCATAGCACCTCACGTACCGCATCTGCGGCGGTTCGCGCGCCTCCTTACCGGATCGCAAAATGCGGGGGACGGGGCAGTTGCGCGCGTGCTCCAGGTCATTGCTGCCGATCCTTCCGTGTTTCCCGACCTGCCGCCGCGGCTCGGGCTCTACCAGTGCTTCCTGCAGACGTTCACGCGCCGCTATCGCGACTTCGGGCCCCGCCCCGGCGGCCTGATCGGCGATACGGCCGCGCGAACCCTGGCTGCGCTTACGCCGGAAAGCCGTCAGGCGTTCATCCTTGTCACGGTAGAAGGCTTCAGTGCCGCGGATGCTGCTCGAATTCTCGAGACATCCGAGCGGCGCGTCGGCGAGCTGCTGGGAGAGGCCGGCGCCGAGATCGGCAAGCAGATCGCCACCGACGTCCTCATCATCGAGGACGAGCCGGTCGTCGCCCTCGACCTCAAGCTCATTCTCGAAAGCCTTGGGCATCGCGTGGTGTCGATCGCACGTACGCACGCCGCGGCTGTGCGCGCGGCCAAACAGCACAAGCCTGGCCTAGTGATTGCCGACGTTCGCCTGGCCGACGGCAGCTCAGGGGTCGATGCCGTCAACGAGATGCTGCGCAGCTTCGCTGTACCCGTGGTGTTCGTTACGGCTTTTCCGGAACGGCTGGCGACCGGGCAGGGGCCCGAGCCGACCTTCCTCATCCCCAAGCCGTTCCGCGAAGACGCGGTGAAGGCGATCGTCAGCCAGGTGCTGTTTTTCGACCAGGATGCGAGCCCCCGCAGCCGAGGCAGCCCGGCGTCCGCATGAGCGCACGGGCAGCGCCGGGCGAGTGCGCCGGTGCCTGAGGGAGAGGCTAGCGAATGCCGCCGTTGGCCGTGCGTGCGACGATAGCCTCCGTCGAGGCATCGGGCCCGAACTCGTGCGGCGAGTCGACCCTCAACATCTCCGCCAGCTTGTTGCGCGCACGGTTCACACGGCTCTTGATGGTGCCGACTGCGCAGCCAGATATGGCCGCGGCCTCTTCGTAGGAGAACCCCGCCGCGCCCACGAGCACCAGCGCCTCGCGCTGATCGGCAGGCAAAATGTCCAGCGCCTTTCGGAAGTCGCGCATGTCCAAGTGACCATGCTGCTCGGGGTGCACCGACAGATCCGCCGCCTTGCTGCCGTCGCGGTCTTCCACCTCGCGGCGGCGGCGGCGGCACTCGGAGAAATACGTGTTGCGCAGGATCGTGAACAGCCAGGCGCGAAGGTTGGTGCCCTCCTGGAAGCTGTCCATATGATTCCAAGCCTTGAGCAGCGTCTCCTGCACGAGATCGTCTGCGCGCTCGATATCGCCGCATAGCGACACCGCGAACGCACGGAGATTGGGGATCAGGCCAAGCATGGCCTGCTTCATAGATGCAGACACAGCTTTCACTTCTGCTTCTCCTGGGCTCCAAGAGCCTCCAGCAGCTCGACGAACCGCGGCGGCACCGGCTCGCCGGCAACATCCGCGAACACGTCTCTGAGCATGTTTCCGATCTGGCCCTGGATTGCGCGATCGAGCACCACTTCGCACCTGGCCGAAGCGCCAGCGGGCGATGCCCGGACGGGGCGCGGCATCGGCCGGCTGTGCACGGGTCGCGTGCAGCTCGGGGTCTCGGCGCTGTGCACGATGCGCAAGTGCCTCTCGCGCGGCTGGGATGACGCGGGCTCGAGCGACAAGGCCGGACGCACCTGATCTTCGTCAGCCAGTTTCGCCGACTCCTTCCCCTTGGGCTCCCCCAGCCCGCCCGTTGCTGCCATCTCCACTTGCCCTCCAGAGGTTTGCAGTCGCATCGGCATACGCACACAGATGGTATAACGCTGCAGAAGGAAAAAGGGTTCCGGCTGCGGGAACCAGCTCTTACGCCGGGCGTTGTCGACTGGGCGGTCAAGCTTGGCCGGCAGCGTCGGGAGTGGAAAATATGTCAATTGCACAACGGGTTACGAGCCATTTGCCGTTTCTGCGGCGGTTTGCCCGTTCATTGACCGGCAGCCAGCAAAGCGGCGATGCGTACGTCGTCTCGACCCTGGAGGCCATTGTCGCCGACCCGACGATCTTCTCGTCGTCGCTGCCGCCCCGCGTGGCCCTTTATCGGACGTTTCTGAAGATTCTGAACTCGATACCTCTCAACGGGCAGGCGGACGAGCCGCCCGCCAGTCCGGCGCTGGAAGCCGCCAGGCGCAATCTCGAGGCGCTGCCTGCAAACGCCCGCCAGGCTTTCCTGCTGGTGGCGGTCGAGGAGTTCTCGCCGTCCGAGGCGGCGCTCGTCATGGACGTGGAAGACAAGGAGCTCGACAGTCTCATCGATCAGGCGGGGCGGGAGATCGCCAAGCAGATGGCGACCGATGTTGTAATCGTCGAGGACGAGCCGCTGATCGCGCTCGATCTCGAGCAGTTGGTCACCGACCTCGGTCATCGCGTGGTCAAGATCGCCCGCACCGCGAAGCACGCGGTCGAGGCTGTCACGACTTTGCGCCCAGGTCTTGTGCTTGCCGACATCCATCTCGCCGATGGCAGCTCCGGCCTCGATGCGGTCAACGAGATCCTGAACTCCGTCTCGCTCCCCGTGATCTTCGTGACCGCGTTCCCGCAACGCCTGCTCACCGGCACGCGCCCGGAACCGACCTTCCTCATCACCAAGCCATTCCAGCCGGAGAACGTGAAAGCGGTAATCAGCCAAGCGCTGTTCTTCGATATCGCCGGCCGCCCCGCGCAATCCTCAGCAGGAGCTGCGCGCTCCAACTGACCGTCGCGGCCGCGGTCGGGCACCGATTTCGAGCTGGTCGAGGAAGAGCGGCTGGCGGAGATCGCAGGTGAAGCCGTGCAGGTCGGCGGCGTGAGGCCGCTGTTGTGAGGAGCCGGCCGGCTGCGTTTCCCGCTACTTCTCCTTGCGGGTGCCGAGGCCCATCTGCTTGGCAAGCTGAGACCTGGCCGCAGCATAGTTCGGCGCCACCATGGGATAGTCGTGCGGCAGCCCCCATTTCTCGCGGTATTCTTCGGGCGACAAGTTGTAGTGGGTACGCAAGTGCCGCTTCAGCGACTTGAATTTCTTGCCGTCCTCCAAGCAGACGATGTAGTCCGGGGTCACCGATTTCTTGAGGGCAATGGCGGGCTTCAGCTCCTCGCGGTCGCCGCCTGTGGTGCGCTGCGAGGCGTGGGCCAGCGCCTCGTGCACGTCGGCTATCATGTGCGGCAAGTCCTCGCGGCCGATCTCGTTGTTGCTGACGTAGGCGGACACAATTTCTGCGGTCAGTCCCACAAGATCGGGCTTGTCGACTTCATCCATGACTTGGCTCCGACGCCGTTGCTGGCCCGTTAGGCCGTCCCACCCCGCTGACACCTTGAAACTCCGCCCCTTTACACTATTCATACGGGAGCCACAACAGTATTTGCTTTATAGATGAAGCTTGCTTGCCCCGGCGATCAAGAACAAGTCATACTTTTTGCCGCGTCCACCTCAGATTATTTGCCTTATCTGCGGGCTGGTTGCTGCTGATCATAGCGCGTGCATTGCAACATCAACCATTTACAGGAGCCTGCTCATGCAACCTTTAGACACGAAGACTTGAAGCCAAGTCTCTAGACCCTTGCGGCCATAATGGGGCCGCCGCCGCCCCATACCCATGCGGCCCCCTGCGGGAAGCCTTTTCATGTCGAAGACCTCCACCACCCAAGAAGCCGACAAGATCGTCAAGAGCGACGCCGAATGGCGTGCCGAGCTGACGCCCGAGCAGTACCTCGTGCTGCGCCATCACGGCACGGAGCGCCCCGGCTCATCCGCTCTCAATCGCGAGAAGCGCCAGGGCATGTTCGTGTGCGCGGGCTGCGGGCAGCCGGTGTTTGCCTCCGAAGGCAAGTTCGAGTCTGGGACTGGCTGGCCGAGCTTCGACAAGCCCGCCGTCGGCCACCGCCGTCAGCGAGCACGACGACAAGTCGTTCTTCATGCGCAGGACGGAAGTGCGCTGC
This sequence comes from uncultured Alphaproteobacteria bacterium, assembly GCA_963832445.1. Taxonomy (GTDB): domain Bacteria; phylum Pseudomonadota; class Alphaproteobacteria; order Rhizobiales; family Hyphomicrobiaceae; genus AWTP1-13. The sequence goes on along the minus strand of CAWHUM010000026.1, from coordinate 128,435 downwards.
GCCCGTTGCGACGGCCACCTCGGCCATGTGTTCCCGGACGGTCCGAGCGAGACGACGGGGCTGCGCTATTGCATCAACGGCGCGGCACTGAAGTTCAAGCCTGGCGACAGCTGACGTCCACACGAAACGCCACGGCCCGCCAACCGAGCCGTCTGCCCAAGCTTTCAAAACACAGACAAAAACAAGATTAGAAGAGGGTGTTCACATGCATGGTCTCAATCGCCCCGTTACCCGCCAGCTCCCACCCGTCGCCGAGCGCCGGCCGCACTTCTCCGTCCGCCATGGTGTGGAGCTGGTGGACGAGTATGCTTGGCTGCGCGCGGACAACTGGCAGGAGGTGATGCGCGATCCCGCAGCGCTCGACCCGCACATCCGCGACTACCTCGAGGCCGAGAACGCCTTCATGGACGCAGCGCTCGAGGATACGAGCGCGCTGCAGGAGACCCTGTTTGCCGAGATGAAGGCGCGCATCAAGGAGGACGACAGCTCGGTTCCCTCTCCGGACGGTCCTTTCGAGTATTTCACGAGCTTTGTCACGGGCGGACAATACCCGCTGCTCAATCGCCGTCCGCGCGGCGGCGGGAAGGAGCAGGTGCTGATCGACGGCAACAGGGAGGCGGACGGCAAGCCCTATTGGCAGATCGGCGCCGCCGCGCACAGCCCGGACCACCGCTATCTTGCCTACGCCGTCGACGACAAGGGCTCTGAGCTCTTCACCATTCGCATTCGCGACCTTCAGACGGGCCAGGACCTTCCCGATGCCATCCCCGACACCCGCAGCTCGATCGTCTGGGCCCGCGACAGCCGCACGCTGTTCTACGTGCGCCTCGACGACAACCACCGCCCGCTGTTCGTCCACCGGCATTGCCTGGGGACGCCGGTGGAGCAGGACGCGCTCGTCTACGAGGAAAAGGACATCGGCTTCTATGTCGGCGTCGGCCAGACGCAGTCCGGCAAGTACATCATCGTCGACGCCCACGACCACCAGACCAACGAGGCCTACCTGATCGACGCCGATGCGCCGGAGAGCGAGCTGAGGCTGGTTGCGGCGCGCCAGCACGGACACGAGTACTCGGTCGATCACCACGGCGAGAAGCTGTTCATCATGACGAACTCGGCCGGTGCCGAGGACTTCCGCCTGTGCGAGGCGCCGGTGGCAGCGCCGCAGCCCGAGAACTGGCGCGAGGTGGTGCCCCACAAGCCGGGCCGCCTGCTGCTCGACATCGTCGCCTTCGCCGACCACCTCGTGCGGCTGGAACGCGAGGACGGGCTTCCGCGCATCATCATCCGCCGGCTGGCCGATGGTGCCGAGCATCCGATCGCCTTCGACGAGGAGGCCTATTCGCTCGTCCATGTCGCCCGGCTACGAGTTCGACACCACGAGCGATCCGGTTCACGTACTCGTCGATGACCACGCCGGCGCAGGTGTTCGACTACGATATGGAGAGCCGCACGCGCGTGCTGCGCAAGACGCAGGAGGTGCCGAGCGGACACAACGCCGCCGACTACGTCACCCGCCGCCTGATGGCGCCGGCGCCCGATGGCCAGATGGTGCCGGTGTCGCTGCTCTACAAGAAGGACACGCCGCTCGATGGCTCGGCGCCGCTGTTCCTCTACGGTTATGGCGCCTACGGCATCACCATCCCTGCCTCGTTCGCAACCTCGCGTCTGTCGCTGGTCGACCGCGGCTTCGTGTTCGCCATCGCCCACATCCGCGGCGGCAAGGACAAGGGCTACCGCTGGTATACGGACGGCAAGCTGCGGAAGAAGACGAACACGTTCACGGACTTCATTGCCGCCGGCGAGTACCTCGCCCAGCAGGGCTTTACCAGCCGGGGACGCATCATCGCCAATGGCGGATCGGCCGGCGGCATGCTGATGGGCGTGGTGGCCAACATGAAGCCCGACCTGTTCCTCGGCATCATCGCCGACGTGCCGTTCGTAGACGTGCTCAACACCATGCTCGACGAGAGCCTGCCGCTGACGCCGCCGGAGTGGCCCGAGTGGGGCAACCCGATCGCGTCCGAGGAGGATTTCGCGATCATCCGCAGCTATTCGCCCTACGACAACGTGGCGGCCAAGGCCTACCCGCACATTTTCGCCTACGCAGGCCTCACCGACCCGCGCGTCACCTACTGGGAGCCAGCCAAGTGGGTCGCGCGCCTGCGCCACCTCAACACCAGCGACAACCTGATCCTGCTCAAGACCAATATGAAGGCGGGCCACGGCGGAGCGTCGGGGCGGTTCGAGCAGCTCAAGGAGGTGGCGCTCGACTACGCCTTCGCGCTCAAGATCACGGGCAAGACCTGAAGCGGTTGCGGCCGGGCCCCAAACGAGACCCGGCCGCGCACATCTCAGCTGCCTGGCGAAGCGTCAGATGTCGCCGCCCGTATCGCCGCCGCCGTCGAACGAGCCATCATCGGCCGCATCGGCGCGCGCATCGTCCTCCCAGTCCTGCCGCGCCTGCTGAACCGCCGCGTCGGTATTGGCGGGTGGAGTGGGCCGGCTGGTCGCCGCGTGCGCTTGGGAATGGCCACCCAGCAGACTGCCGATAGCGTTCGCCGCCAATACGCCGCCGGCAACACCGGCAGCCGTGGCCATAGCCGAGCGGAGGAAGCCACCGCCCATCGGCGACCCAGGTGCCGCTTGCTGCGGGGGCGGGCTTTGCCCCCACGGCCGACGGTCATCGTCGGCGTAAGCGGGAGCTGCAGGGCGCGTGCCGATCGGCGGCACGGACGTCCCGGTTGGCGAGGCTGGACGGCCGCCGCCCAGCAGTCCGCCCAGGAAGCTGCCGGAACCTGCCGGCCGCGCAGCACTCTCAGCGCTGCGCACCTGTCGCTCGAGCTCCTGAATGCGGGTTTGCGCCTCCTCCAGCGCATGCTCCTGTACGAGAACCGACTGTACCAGCATGTAGCCCGCGTCGGAGACGGCCCGCATCGCATCGTTGATCACGGCCTCGGCTTCGCGATCCTTCTCCGGCGCGCCGTAGCCGCGCATGCGATCGAAAAGACCGGTGATGAGCTGGCGTTCCTCGGGGGTCATTTGCGTCCCTCCTTGTGGGTGACGGACGTGGAGGGATATCGGGTGCCGGTGACAGGCGCACAATGGAGCAGGCGCGCTTTGGAACGAACTCAGAACACCGCACCGCGAGCGGCGACGGGCCACACGCATTCAACGTGCGCAGATTGCGTGCCGAGGCCGCGGATGCCGACGTAGCAGTCGTGCAGGTTGACGGTCGGGTCGCAGTGGCCGGGAACGAGCAGCACCTTGTCGCCGCGCCGTGGGCGCTCGGTGCAATTGCGTGAGGTCGAGCATGCCGTGCTCGTCGGAGGGGCGGTGGTAAGTGGCGCCGGCAAGCTTCCACGGCACGGGCATGCCGCTGTCGAAGGAGAACGCCTTGAGACCGGCATCGACCACCGCCCGCTCCGGGGCGGTGGCACTCATCACCGTCGCATAGACAAAAAGCGCGTGCTCGTAGGTGTCGAAGAAGCGCGCCGTCATCGCGTTTGTTGCGCGCATAGTCGGCGTCCATGAAGATGTAGGAGCCGCACTGCAATTCGTTGTAGAGGCGGCTCGCGGCCTCGTTCTCGTAGGTGCCCGTGCCGCCGCCGCCGATGATGCGGGCCTCCAGACCTGCCGCCCGCAGCGCTGCGAGCGTCTCCTCGACCAGCTCCACCGCGCGGGCGATGTGGCGACGGCGAGCATCGGCCTCGCGCACGTGCTGCGCCGAGCCGTGATAGGCCTGCAGGCCGGCAAACTTCAGATGGTGCGAGCCCGCCACCGCTTCGGCGATGCGCGCGGCCGGCGCGCCCGGCGCCACACCGCAGCGCCCGGCCCCCACGTCGATCTCGACCAGCACATCGAGGCTGGCATCGGCCTTGGCGGCGGCTGCCTCCAGCTCAGCCACGTTGCTCCAGATCGTCGACGCACACGCCGATCTTGGCGCGACGAGCCAGGGCCGCGAGACGATCGAGCTTCGCCGCGCCCGCAACCTCGTTGGAGATGAGCACGTCGCCGATGCCGCCATCGACCAACACCTCGGCCTCCGACACCTTCTGACAGCACACGCCGACGGCGCCGAGCGCGATCTGCTTGGCCGCGATCACGGGCGACTTGTGCGTCTTGGCATGGGCACGCAGCCGGACGCCGGCCTTGGCGACGAAATCCGCCATGCGCCGCAGGTTGCGCTCGAAGGCGTCGAGATCGATGACCAGCGCCGGCGTGTCCACTTCTGCTAAGGCGCATTCCGACGGCGGCGGGCGGCTTGGTGGGCATACGGATGCTTGTCCCTTGCCGAAGTGCGCTACTCGCAAATCCGGCTACAGTATCTCGCCGCCCCGCGGAACCGAGGGGCGTTGATGTGCCAGCAGTGATTGAAGTTGCGATAGTCCCGGCGGAAGCCGAAACAGAACACGGGCTGCACGGCCGCGCTCGCCGCTTGCGAAGCGCCCTTGGGGATCGCCGCCGGCGCACCCACAGCCGTACCTGCAAAACCGGCCAGCAAGCCGACGCAGAGCAACACCCGACGCATCTGGTGTCCTCCCTGAAGGAGACCGTCCGGCGGCCACGCCACCGCATTTGGCGCCGAGGCATCCCGGGGCGCCCGCCCATTCTACAAAACAAAAGGGCCGCTGGCGCGGCCCTTCGATAAGGCTTTTCTTGGACGGCGATCCTAAGCCGCCCGCGACACCGATGCCGGCACCTTGCCGTCGTCGAAGACCTCGCGCTGAGGGCGAACCGCGATGTCGAAGTAGCGGACCCGCCCGCCCATCTTCTCCTTGCGCACGCCGAGCGCCTTGAACTCCCGGCTGAAGGTCGGCATCGCCAGGGGTTCCTTCTCCTGCTCCTCGCTCCACGTGCAGTAGGTGTTGTAGAGGTCGTTGAGCGTGATGCTGGCTCCGTCCGACGCCACCACCTGCTCGCGGTAGAAGCGCTGCACATCGCTGTCGGGCAGCAGACGCTTGGCCGGCGTGCGGTTGTCGTTGGCGCCCGGGCGAACGGGTAGCGGCGGCGGCTGCGCCGCGACCGGCTCGGGTGGCGCGATGTCTGCCTCGTCAACCTCGAGGACCCTCGCTGGATCAGGGGGCGCAAGCGCCGGCATGGCCGCCTGGGCTGGCGCCGGCACCGGGGCAACCGCTGCAGGAGCAGCGGCGGCCACGTGCACGGGCTCATGCCTCGAGGCCGGCACTGGACTGCGTGCGCCAGTAGGCGAATGCCACGTACATGCCGAACCCGGAGCCGATCTCGATCAGCAGCGCCACGAACAGCGCCAGCGCCGTCTGCACCTGCTCCATCTGGAGCCCAGTGACACGGGCAATCACCGAGGCCTGCGGATCGGTCTCCGCCATCACCGTTGCGGTACCAGCCACCGCCAGCTTGGCCCCGATATCGGAAATTCGCGCCTCCAGCTTCACTGCCTCGCGGCCGGACGCCAGCTCGGCAGACAGCTTGTGAAACTGCTGGCAATACTCCCTCGCGGTCTTGCCCGTGACCTCGGTGCATTCCCGCGTCAGCAGCCATTGCCGCTGCGCCTTGTGAACGTTGAGCTCGGCCGCGACGGTCTCGGGCGGCCGGTGCGCAGGGATCCAGGCGAGCTGGTCCTGGGCGCGCTTGGTGTCGGCGCGCATGTCCTTGTAGTTGAGGCTCGCCACGGTGCGCTGGCCGGTGATGTCCAGGCGGTTGAGCGCGGCATGGCCGAGCGCCGAGGTCATCGAGTAGCCGGTGACGACGACCCACACGACGGCCGCGGCAAAGGCCTGCGACCACATCCTGTTGCGCCAGGCGGCAAAGAAGAAGAACGGCACCAGCGCCTTGAAACAGTCGGCGGCAGCGGACGCGGCGCCGTAGATCTGGCCGTCGGCTGGGGTTTTGCCGAGGCTGTAGCCGAAGCGGTAGTTCATCGCTGCGGAAACGACGAGCAACACGCCGGCCGCGATAACGCCAAGTACCCCTAGGATATGTCTAGCCATTGACGCCCCCATCTATGTGGATGGAGGAGGCTTACAATTGCTCAGCCACGTGGGCCGGGACCGTGTCCCAGTAGCGCTTGTCCCTTTGAGCGGCAGGGCGGCTTTGTCGCCGTCCGTTACCCCTCAGCACTCACCCGTCAGTGGCGGAAGCGGTTGGACCGCGGAGCGTTATGCACAGATAGGAACCCTCAAGGGTCCTTTGCGCCATGCACAAACCTCCGAGGCCCACACGAAGATGACGAGATACGGGAAACGCAGCCCCCTCACACGAATCTATATAACGAATTATTAATCGGATCAAATGCATGTGCGACCCGGACACGTTTCCGCCACGGATATGCCCGCTTGCGAATGATATTTTCGCGACGATTCTCTCCACATTCACCGTTCGCCTTCTCCACCGATAATCCACCGGATATCGACAGGAATAGCGCTGTCACCCAGCCTGCACCGTTTGTTCGCCGATCCAGCGTAGGAAGTCCTCCGAGCCGCCGATGACGGGCAGCACGACCAGCGCCGGATTGGTATAGGGGTGCAGCTTGCGCGCCTCGGCGACGGCCCTTTCGGCAAGCTGCGCACGTGTCTTGATGATGGCTCCCACCTCCGTCTCGCGCTGGCGCTTGCCCTCCCAGACATAGATGGCCGTCATGCCGGGAAAGATGTTGACGCAAGCCGCCAGCCCCTGATCCACCAGCGCGCCGCCGATCCGCTCGGCCTCGGCCGCGGACGGAAACGTGGCATAGATCAGAACGAGCTTGTCGTTTTCTCCCACTTGAGCGAGCCTCCTTTGGCTTCAATCGGTTGCAGCGGCCTCCATGCCCAGCTTAGCGCAAGAGTTCGACAACATCGCCTTCGTCGCGAGCGAAGTTCCCGAGGCGCGCCGTGCGCTGGAAACGCTGACGAGACTTTACGGCGATGTCCCGCCCGACAAAGCCGATGCGATCGTTGCGCTGGGCGGCGACGGCCTCATGCTGCAGACGCTGCACCGGCACATGCACGACCGTATTCCAATCTACGGTATGAACCGCGGATCGGTGGGCTTTCTCACCAACGACTACGTCGAGGACGACCTGAAGACGCGGCTGGCGCGCGCGGAGGTGAATGTCATCCACCCGCTCGCAATGCGCGCCGTCGACCGCGGCGGCACGGTGCACGACGGGCTAGCCATCAACGAGGTGCACCTTTTCCGCGAGACCTATCAGGCGGCCAAGCTCAGGGTATCGGTCGACGGCAAGGTGCGGCTGGACGAACTCATTTGCGACGGCGCGCTGGTGGCGACGCCAGCGGGTTCCACGGCCTACAACCTTTCCGTATTCGGGCCGATCCTGCCGATCAATGCGCCGCTGCTGGCCTTGACCCCCATCAGCGCGTTCCGCCCGCGGCGCTGGCGCGGGGCGCTCCTGCCGAACAAGGCCAAGATCCGCTTCGACGTGCTGGAGCCCGACAAACGCCCAGTGAGCGCGGTGGCCGATCACGCCGAGACGCGCTCGGTGACGCAGGTGGACGTTGAGCAGGCCGACAACATCGACCTGTTCTTGATGTTCGACCCCGGTCACAGCCTGGACGAGCGCATTCTCTCCGAGCAGTTCCGGTACTAGGTGGCGCTGGCACTGTGGGCCTGGGTCCATTAAGCTCCGATCGAATGAGGATCGGCATGAACGTACCGCTACCACCTGACCAAGAAGACTGGCTGAAGGCGCAGGTTGCGTCCGGCCGCTTCCAATCACTTGAAGAAGCGCTCGCCAGCGCCGTCGCGGGCTTGCGGGCGCAGGAAGCCGTGGACGATGCATGGGCCAAGCCCCTCATCGATGAGGCATTGGAAGCGCTCGATCGTGGCGAGGGCACACCGTGGCGCAAGGGCGAGGCATTGGAGAAGATCAAGGCGCGCCCCCCGTCACAAGCATGATCCCCATCGTCAAGTCTCCCCAGTATGAGCGGGACTTGGCGGAGATTTGGCATTACATCGCCCGCGACAATCCGTTGGCCGCTGATCGAGTCGTTACTGCGATCGAGAACACGATCGAGCTGCTGAGCGAGTTTCGGTATCGGGGTGGCCTGCCCTCATCTGGCTCCGGGGCTGCGCCGGACGCTCTGGCGCGAGTATCTGATTTACTACAGGGCGGGGCCGGATAAGGTGGAGATCGTGCGCGCCTTGCATGGTCGTCGCAACATCACGCCGAAAGCATTCGGGTGACACCCTTCGCAGGTCGTTCGCAATCAGCAACTCGAGGCGAGATGGGCATGACTGGACTTTATCTCGAAGATTTCGAGGTTGGGCGTGTGTTCGAGCATGCGATCCGGCGCACCGTGACGGAGATGGACAACACGCTGTTCTCCTGCCTCACGCACAACCCACAGCCGTTGCACATCGACCACGACTTCGCGAGCAAGACCGAGTGGGGCAAGCCGCTGGTCAACAGCCTGTTCACGCTGGGGCTGATGATCGGCGTCTCGGTCAACGACACCACGCTCGGCACCACAATCGGCAACCTCGGCATGACGGAGGTGAAATTTCCCAAGCCGGTGTTCCACGGCGATACCATCAACGTGACGAGCGAGGTGGTCTCCAAGCGCGAGACGCGCTCGCGCCCCGACGCCGGTATCGTCGAGTTCGTTCACAAGGCTTTCAATCAGCGGGGCGAGCTGGTGGCCGAGTGCCGGCGCCAAGCGATGATGCGCAAGCGGCCGAAGGAGTAGGGCCATGCGCTCGCTGCTGTTCATCCCAGCCGACGACGAGAAGAAGCTGGGCAAGGGCCTCGCCACCGGCGCCGATGCGCTGATCCTCGACCTCGAGGATGCGGTGAGCCTGCCGCGCAAGGCCGCCGCGCGCACGCTTGCCGCCCAGTACATCGCCGAGGCGCGACCGCGCGAGGCCCGCCCGCGCCTCTATGTGCGCATCAACGCGCTCGACACCGAGCTGTGGCAGGACGACGTCTCGAGCGTGGCCGGCACACGGCCGGACGGCATCCTGCTGCCCAAGGCGCGCTCGGGCGAGGACGTGCACAAGCTCTCGATTGCGCTCAACCACGAGGAGGAGCGCTCAGGCGCGCCGATGGGCGCGACGCGCATCGTGGCGCTGGTCACGGAGACGCCGATCTCGCTGCTGCAGCTTCACACCTATATCGACTCCAGCTCCCGGCTCGAGGGGCTGACCTGGGGCGCGGAGGACCTCTCGGCGGTGCTGGGCGCCCGCAGCAACCGCGAGGACGATGGCCGCGCCTGGACCTCGCCCTACCGCCTGGCGCGCGATCTCACCCTGTTCACCGCGGCCGCCGCCGGCGTGCAGGCGATCGACACGGTGTTCGTCAACTTCCGCGACGCGGAGGGCCTCGCCCAGGAGTGCCGCGCAGCCGCGCGCGACGGCTTCACGGGCAAGATGGCAATCCACCCGAGCCAGGTGGCGGCGATGAACGAGGCTTTCACGCCGAGCGCGGAGGAGGTGGCGCAGAGCCAAGAGATCGTGGCGCTGTTCGCCGACAATCCGGATGCCGGCGCGCTCACCTATCGCGGGCAGATGGTGGACAAGGCGCACGTGGCCCGCGCCGAGCGCATTCTCGCCCGCGCCAAGGCGGCGGGGCAGTAGATCCCCTCTCCCCACTCTTCAGTGGGGAGAGGGAGAACACACTAGAGCATTTTCCCATCTGACGGAATCGGAGGGGATTCACATTTGGCGCGAACAGTGATTCATGCTGCGGGCTGGTGGAGGAGGCCAGCCCGCATGACGAGACCTCTTTCCAATGACCTGCGCTCTCGCCTTATCGCCGCGGTTGCTGCCGGGATGAGCTGTCGGGCTGCCGCCGGCCGGTTCGGGGTCGCCGCCTCGACCGCGGTGAAGTTGGTGCGGCGCTGGCGTGATGCAGGCACCTTGGCGCCGCGCCGGCAAGGCGGCGACAGGCGCTCGGGGCGGATCGAGGCACATGCCGGGGAGATCCGGGCCCTGATCGCCGGGCAGGTAGACATCACGCTGACCGAGATCGCCGAGCATCTGGAACGGGAGCACGGCGAAAGGTTTGCGCCGAGCACGATCTGGCGCTTGCTCGATCGCCACGATCAGACGTTCAAAAAAAACCGCGCACGCCAGCGAGCGGGAACGGGCGGACGTGGCGAGCGCAAGGCAGGTCTGGCACGCCGCGCAGCGTGACCTCGATCCTGCCCGCCTGGTCTTCATCGACGAAACCGGAGCCACGACCAAGATGGCGCGGCTCTATGGCCGTTCGCGTCGCGGCACGCGCTGCATCGCCAGCATTCCACACGGCCACTGGAAGACGACGACGTTCGTCGGTGCGCTGAGGCAAACCGGCATGTCCGCGCCGATGGTCCTCGACGGCGCCATGGATGGCGCTGCATTCCTGGCCTACGTCGAGCAGATGCTGGCGCCGACGTTGCTGCCAGGCGATATCGTCGTCATGGACAATCTGCCCGCCCACAAGCCGGACAAGGTCCGCAATGCCATCGAGCAGGCTGGGGCCGAGCTGCGCTACCTGCCGCCCTACTCGCCCGACCTCAACCCGATCGAGATGGCCTTCGCCAAGCTCAAGGCGATCCTGAAAAAGGCTGCCGCCCGCACCCTCCAAGACCTCTGGCGCGCGATCGCGGCCGCCCTCACGCGCCTCACCGCCCACGAATGCCGCAACTATCTCATCGATGCAGGATACGATGCCGTATGATCGGAATCTGCTCTAGATGCGGAACACCGCGCCGGCGACGGAGCGCACTCGCGTGCGCACGGCGCCGCCATCATTGCCCGAGCGCACGATCCACATGCCGTTGGACGCGCGGCCGACGATCTCGCCCACGTGATGGCGCCAGACCACAACGGCGCCGACCTGCGGCGACGTCTGCCTGCCCCAGCGGCTCCAGTTCCAGGCCAGGTTCAGCTCGGGGCCGCCGCCGCGCTGAGTGCGCATCCACCAGCCGCACCACGCCCGTGGCCGCGCCCCGACCGCGGAATAGGAGTAGGAGCTACCGCCAGTATACGCTGCGCGGTGGCGGCGTCCGTGACTACCCCTGTAGGTGCCCTCGTCGTCGGAGTCTCGACCAAGCCAAACGTCCATTGACGTTGTCGTAGGAGGGGCGCGCAGCAGCCGGCGTCATCGCGGCAGGCAACGCGAGGGCTACCGCCGCCGCGGCAAGAATCTTCAGCTTCATCTTTGGTAATCCCCGTTTCGTTGGAAGTGACAACGGGTTGTGCCGCCGAATGCGGCCAAAAATTGAAGAGCGCGGACGACGCGTCAATTCGTCCGAGCGCACCGGCGGACGCTGCGCTCAAGCTCGCGCTCTTAATGTGCCGCTTCGCGACCCGCAACGGCCGACCAGGTTGGCGGGAGCGAAAATGTGCTCGGCGCGCGCCAAGTGCCCCTTGTCCACCATCGGGTCACCATAGGTGTGCAGGCAACGGCGTAGCTCAAAGTCAAAAGCGGCAACGAACACTGGCAATGGCCGTACCTGTGGCCATCGCCTGAGCCCAGCCTCTCAAGGATGAAGAAGGTGCTGATAGTAGTGCAGCAGATTGTCTTCCGCGCCGTTGACGACACGGTTCTGGGCCCGCCCCCACGGCCAGAATAGGGTGCTCGGCGCACGCTGCATCCCGGGAAAGCGGTTGCCTTGCAAGCTGACCCAGCCCCACTCGGCGCCGTGGTTCTTGCGGAACACCTCGCCCATATAGCTCCCCAGCATCTTGAAGAACGGCTCGATCTGCTCGGCGCTGGGCCGGTCCTTCATATACTGCTCGTGCAGGGTCGCAGCGATGCGCTCCAGCCGCTCGATGCTCCTCTCCGACCAGTCGAGCCTGACCCCGAAATGCTGCTGGGCATAGTCGACCATGTCGAGGCTGTAGGCCTCGGCGATCTGCTGGATCTTGTCGTCAGCCTCGAAGCTGCTCACCGTTCCCTCTCCGTCCTCCCGCACCGGGTGGAAGGCAGGGATCACCATAGCCGGCAGCAGGGCGGTTTCACGGCGGAGCCGACTGCGAGCCGGCCTCTGCTCGCGACGTCACTCCGCGGCTTTGAGCGCGAGCTTTGCCATCGCCTCTTCCGGCGTCGGGCGGTTGATAGAGAACACGGTCTCCGGCGTCACCACCGCGTAGTCCATGTAGCCGAGGCGCGCGACGGGGCGCATGGCGCCGGTGTCGACCAGGCCGTCCTTGATGAAGCGGTCGTCAACGTACACGCCGACCACCTTGCCGAACACCACCGAGTAGGTCGACTTGCCGCCGGGCTCGGCGGGCGGCAGCTCGATGGTCTGCCAGTGCACGCACTCGAAGGCGGCGGGGCTCTCCTTGACGCGCGGCGGCTTGACGAGGTGGCTCGCCGCGGCAGTGAGATCGCCGATCGGAAATTCGTCGACCCCGCGCGGCACCGCGGCCGCGGTCATATTCATGTTGTAGCGCAGGTCCCAGGTCGCGAGCGAGCACACGAACTCTCCCGTCTCCTCGATGTTGAGAAGCGAGTCCTTGGGGCCGGCGGAGCTGAACATCACATAGGTCGGCCGCTCGCCCACGGCGTTGAAGAAGCTGTAGGGGGCGATGTTGCAGATGCCGGCCTTGGAAACGGTGGAGATCCAGCCGATCGGCCGCGGCACCACCAGCGCCTTGAATGGATCGTGCTTGAGCCCGTGCTTGCCGCCTGCAGTCTCGTAGAACACCGGTGATCTCCTGCCTGCTCTCTGCCCGCGTCGATAGGTCTAGCCGTTCCAGCGGCTGGTGATGGTGCCAAGGTCCGGCCGCTCGCGATCGGTCTGACGCTCCCTGGCCGTGCCGATATACACGAAACCGGCGATTTTCTCGTTGGGGCCAAGATGCAGGGCGTCGCGTACGGCGGCGCTGTAAGCATACCATTCGGTGATCCAGCAGGTGCCGAAGCCCATGGCATTGGCCGCCAGACACAAGTTCTGGCAGGCCGCGCCGCAGGAGAGCACCTGCTCCCACTCCGGCGCCGCCGCCTGAGGCGTCACGCGCGAGATGACGGCCACGACCGTGGGGGCCCGCAGCAGCCGGGCGCGCTCGAACTCGAGCCTGCTCTCGGAGGGAGGCTCCTTCTCCTCGGCCTGACAGGCCTTGCCGAGCACGCGGCCGAAAGCCGTCCGCGCCTCGCCCTCGAAGACGATGAAGCGCCACGGCACCAGCTTCTTGTGATCCGGCACCCGCGCCGCCGCCGTGAGGATGGCCGTGAGCTGCTCGGGCGTCGGCCCGGGCACGCCCAGCATCGCCGGCTTGACCGATCGGCGGTTCAGCAAGAGGTCGAGTGCTTCGTTGTGCATGGTGCGGGGCCGCCTCTCATCTCGGTCCTCGCTAAACCATGTTCCGCGCGAGTACAATGGGAGCTAGTGTACCCCGTCCAACGAGGTCGGCCGATGCGCAGCTTCTATCGCTGTCTGGGCGCGGCGCTGGTCGCCGCGGCGGCCTGGGCCAGCGTCGGCGTCGCCACCGCGGCCGAGCCCGCCGTCATCGTCATCCTCGATCACTCGCGCTCCATGTGGGGGCCGCTCGAGGGCGCCAAGCAGCCCAAGTATCTGACGGCGCGCGACGCGTTGCGGGCGGGACTGCGCAAGATCGGGCCGCAGACGCGCGTCGGGCTCGCCAGCTTCGGTCACCGCCGCAACGAGTGCAACGACGTGGAGGTGTTGCGCCAGCCCGAGCCGCTCGACGTCGATCGCCTTATGCCCGCGCTGGAGCCATTGACGCCACGTGGCACGGGCCCACTGTCGCTGGCGTTGCGGGAGGCCGCCAAGGCGCTGCCCAGGGACGGCAGCGTGCGCAGCATCGTGCTCATCCACGACGACGCCGACAACTGCCAGGCGGACCTGTGCACGGTGGCGAGTGAGCTGCGGGCTACCGGCATCACTGTCCATGTCGTGGGCCTCGGCACGAAGGCCGCAGACCTCGGCAAGATGGCCTGCCTGCCGCAACAGACCGGCGGGCGTCACTTCAACGCGCTCAACCCCGAGCAGATTTCCGCTTACGTGGAGGAGGCGCTGCGCTCGGCAGGTGCAGCGCAGGCGGCGAGCCTAGCGCAGCCGCTCGATCGGCGCCTGCCGGCACGCCGCGGCCCTCGTGGCACCCGAGCCGATCCCGGCGACGGGCCCGGCAGCACTGCATCTGCGCGCGCTGGCGGCCCCCAACACCGCGCTGCTGACAGTGCCGCTGAACTGGACCGTCGCTGCGGAGGAGCGGCCCGATGTGACCTTGTTCGACATGCGCGCGCCCAATCCGGTCGTGCCGTCGCGCCCGGCCGCTACATCGTGGAAGCGCGCGAGGGCATAGTGGCTGCGAAGCAGACGGTGGAGGTTCGCGGCAACCGACCGATCGCTGTCGACGTGGTTCTCAATGCCGGCAACGTGCGGATGCGAGCTTTGGCGGCGAAGACCGCAACCGTCATCTCCGACGCAGTCGTCACCGTCAGCGACGGCAATGGCGCGCTCCTGCATGCGTCCAAGACCGGCGAAATCGAGCACGCTGCTGCCGGCGGGCCGCTATGTGGCCCGCGTCGAGATCGGCCTCGTGCGCGCCGAGCAGGTCGTGACCATCAACGCCGGGCGCCAGGTGGAGGTGGATATCCCGCTCAACGTCGCCCGCCTGCAGCTCTCGACCACGGGGCGCGAGCCCGGCGCCACACTGGAGACGGCGATCCTGAGCGTGGTCGAGGACGATCCCGACGCGCCGCAGGGCCGGCGCGAGCTGGCACGCTCGGCCGCGCAGCAGGCAAGCTTCGTGGTGCCACCCGGGTCGTACTACGTTGTCGCCAAGCAGGGGACGGTGGAAGCGCGCGAGCGCCTGGCGATCGGCCCCGGCGACCTGCGGCGGCTCGCACTGAACATGGCGGCCGGCAGGCTTGCGCTGGCCACCAGGACGGGCCTGCCTGCGACGCCGGGCGCCGAGGTCGTCTCCTACACGATCGTGCGCCTCGACGGCGTCGCGCAGGAGGCGGTGACCACCAGCCTGCCTGCGCCGTCGCTGCTGCTGCCGAGCGGCCGCTATCGGGTCGAGGGCCGGTACGGCTTGATGAATGCGCAGAGCACGCGCGAGGTCGAGGTCAAGGCGGGTCAAACCTCGCAACTGGTGCTCGAGCCGCCGGTCGCCGCGCTGCGGTTGCGGCTTACCGGTGCCGGCACCGCGGAGACCTGGTGGGAGGTCCTCGATGAGACGGGCAAGGGCGTGTGGATGGATGGGCAGGCCGCGCCGACCGCCAGCCTGCAGGCGGGCCGCTACATCGTGCGGGCGGAAACCCGCGACAAGCGCTACGAGCGCAGGGTCGAACTGCGCGCCGGAGAGGTGAAGATTCTGGAGATCGCGGCGGAGTAGGTTCTGCGTCCGCAAGAATTGGTGGATCAGAACAAATTCACCGGAGCGTTGTAGATTGTTCAGGCTTTGGAAGGAGCAAGGTCGTTCCGGCCTTGACTCCCCAGACGTCGAGATGGGCGGTCGATGCGCCATCCGCAGATATCCAGTGGGCATGCGTACGCTCGCCGCCGTGGGTGGCTATCCCGACTAGAGAGAGGGACACGTAAAGGCCGGCGACGCTGCCGGCGATGTTGTCGCCTTTGCTCTCAACCGTGATCGCCATGGGCAGGCCCATCCCGTAAGGGCCACCTGTCGGCGCTGCATTGACGTGCATGACGTAAGGCCCGAAGGCTCCGCGCAACTGGAAAGGAAATGACTTGTCCGGATCGAGGCCGCGGGCCTTCGCGGTTTGCGCAAGAAACGCTTCCAGCGCTGCCGGAGCCACATCGGACACCAATTCGATGGTCTGCCACTCCTTGACTCTCCCGGTTGCAAGAAGGGCCGCGGTCTCTGCGTGCGGTGCGGGCCGCGCGTCCGATTTGCCGTAGCTGACGATCAGCTTGCCATCGGCGATGGTAATCTCACCCCGCGCGCCCGACACGGCGCCGACGCCGGTCGACGGGGAGCGGGACATGACCTCCCCCAGCACGGCCTTGGCACCGAAATCGCCGCGCAGAATCAAGTCACGGAATACGCCGAAAGTCTCGATGCTGAAGGGAGCCGGCACATTTGGTGCGGGTGGGCCGCCAGGCTTCGCATGCTGCGCGGACGCCACCCCAGCAAGTACGATGGCGCACGAGGCCGCGCCGAAGAGGCATGAACGTGCGCGCATCGTCATGGCAACTCCCCGGCAATCATCTTTCCGCGCGGCCATCGTGCATGCCTCGCATCATCCCGCCGTGCATACCGCCACGGTGCATCGGGCCGTTCCTCATCATGGCAGAGTGCAGGGCCCGCATGCCACCACGCACGAGATCGCTCACTTCTGCGGCATGCTTCTGGAGCACGGCGACGGTCTCGGGGTCGCTCGACGTTTGGATGACGATGATCCCTTTGTCAGTCGCCTCGTGCGTCGTTTTGATCTTGTCCTTGTCCTTGAAGATCGCCCGCAGGGCCGGACTTTCGATCGGCAGACCAGGGTCTTTCCCGGCACTTACGCGCTCTCCCATGCTCGCAACGTGCTCCTTGATAATCCGGGCCATTCGAGGGTCATCCGATTCCGTCACCGTCCGTATGCCGTCCGGCAGGTTCACTACCTTGCGTGTGATGCGATCATGGTTGTCGAGCAATTCATGAATGTCGTCCATTTCTGCGGTGGTTGCGGAATTCGGCCCCCCACTCATCATGCCGTGGCCCATGCCCATGGGGCCGTGCCGCATTCCGTGCATGGGGCCAAATCCCCTGCCTTCGTGCGGGGATGCGCTGTATGCAAGCGTGCCGAGGCTTGCTGCCAGGGCCAGCAAGCCCGTCGTGATGATCAGCTTGGTGCGCTTTTGCATGGAGGATGCTCCTCTGTTCTGTTCGCGACATCTCGCGCCCTTCGAGCAAAGGCTACGCTCCCCAGCGCACCACACCTATGATTGGGATCATACAGACTTCAACACGCGGATCTTGCCCTTGAGCCGCTCGACTTCGCCGTCCTTCTGCATCTGAGACAGCGTGCGATAGACGGCCTCGTGCGTAAGGCCAAGATCGGCGGCGAGGTCCTTGAGCGTACCTGGCAGCTGCACGCTGCGTCCGTCGTGGCCGAGATTGACGCTGAGATAGTGGCGGATGCGCTCGCGGGCGGAGTGGATGTTGCGCTGCTCGAGCCGGGTTCGCAGGCTCATGACCTGTCGAGCGAGCATCGCCATGAACGCTCTTGCCGCTTTCGGATTGCCCTGGAACTCGGCCAGCATGAGGGCCTTGGGATACAGCCGGACGACGGCGTCGGAGACGGCGGCCGCATCGCAGTGATAGGTTGGCGAGAACAACGAGGCTTCAGCGATGGTCTCGCCGGCAGACGCGAAGTGGAGGATGACCTCCCGGCCGGAACGATCGACTCGCGCCAGCCGCACCCTTCCGCGGACGACTTCGTATAGGCCCACTGTGCGGGTGCCCTGCCGGAACAGCGACTGGCCCGCCCGGAGGGCGCGCTCGATCCCGGCAGCGTGCACCGGCGCAGGAAGCCAATCACGTTCGCTCACGCAAGAAGCCCTCGCAGAGACTGTCCGCTGGAACATTACGACATCATTCTACGCACGAGGCCTTTCTTGGCACCATTGCGCCCGCGGAGCCTACCGTCGTACGTTCCGTGCTTGGGCGTACGCTTGGCCCAGCGTGAGCAAGCAGCCCAAGGCTTTGCGGCCTCGCCCTGCGGGTTCCAGCGTGCATGCCTTGATTTTGCTCTCGTGATTGTCGAGCCTCGCAAGGGTCGAGTCTCTCAATCGCTGACGGAGTTGGACGGGGACAGGGGGATGGCGCGCAACTTGTCGCCGCTGTGGGTGGTCGTGGGGCTCGCGCTGAGCGCCGCGCTGCTGCCTGCCCGCGCGCAAACCCAGTCCGGCTGGCAGGTCGAGACGCCTGCCCCCGGTAGCCAGCAACCGCCCGCCAACACCACCGTCGTTCCGCGCACCCCGGGCGCGCCCAAAGGCGGCGGCGCGCCGGCACAGCTGTCCCTTGCCGCTTTCCTGACGGAGGAAAGTCAGCCCATCCAGCAGGGCCTCGTGTGGCGCGTGTTCCGCGAGAAGGCCGGCGCCGACGGCAAGCACGTGCTGCTCTCCACCCACCGCGATGCCAATCCGATCCTGCGCCTGGAACCCGGCACCTACCAGGTGAACGTTGCGCTCGGCCGCGCCAACCTCACTCGCAAGATCGTCGTTGCTCCAGAGCAAGCCACGGTCGAGCGCTTCGTGCTCAACGCCGGCGGGCTGCGCGTGATCCCCTTGCTCGCCAAAGGTGAGCCGGCGAACGAGAGAGCGGTGAGCTTCGAAGTGCAATCGGACGAGCGCGACACGCACGGGCAGCGCGTCAAGGTGGTGACCGCGGCCAAGGCAGGCGTGGTGCTGCGGCTCAATGCCGGGATCTACAGCATCGTCAGCACCTATGGCGATGCCAACGCGGTGGCGCGCGCCGACGTGACCGTCGAAGCCGGCAAGCTGACCGAGGTGACGCTCGCCCATGCCGCAGCCAAGGTGACCTTCAAGCTCGTCACGCGCCCGGGCGGCGACGCCATCGCCGACACGCAATGGAGCCTTACTACCGCCCAGGGCGAAGCAGTGCGGGAAAGCTCCGGCGCGCTGCCGACGCACTTCCTGGCACCTGGGGGCTACGTGGTTAGCGCCAAGCATGCCGGGCGCGCGTACCGGCGCCAGTTCAGCGTCAAGACCGGCGACACGGCGTTCGTCGAGGTGGTGATACCTTAGCCATACAATGGCGGCCGAGCCACGCAGGCGCGCTCAGCGAAACGAAGGCGCGTAGTGCAGGCCGCCCTTGGTGGCGAGGTTGTTGAGGCGCCGTTCGAGCTTGAGCGGCGAGCGCTGCCCGAAATGGCGCTCGAACAGGTCGCCGTAGTTGCCGAGCTGGCGCACGATCTTCTGCGTCCAGTCGGCGGAGAGACCGAGCCGCTTGCCGAGGTCGACGTCGACGCCCAGGAAGCGGCGCACCTCGCTGCTGCCCGCGCTCTTGGCGGTGTCGACGTTGGCGGCGGAAATGCCGAGCTCCTCGGCCGCCACCAGCGCATAGATGCTCCAGCGCACGATCGAGAACCATTCATCGTCACCCTGGCGGACCGCGGGGCCGATCGGGCGTCTGGACGCGATCTCCGGCAGGATGACGTGATCGTTGCTGTCGCCGAGCTCCTGGCGGGCGAGCGCCAAGGTGGACAGGTCGGCCGAGAGCGCGATGCAGCTCCTGTCGGCATAGGCCATGACCGCGTCCGACCACTTCTCGAACTTGGCGAGTTCGACCGGCATCTTGAGGTCGGCGAAATAGTCGGCGATGCCTTGCTGGTCGGTGGCGTCGCCCGACACGCAGATGCGCGCGCCCGAGAACTCGAGCGCGCTCGCAATGTTCTGCGACTTGCGCACCATGAAGCCCTGACCGTCGTAGACCAGAATGCCCGGGAAGCGGACGCCGAGCGAGGTATCGGAGGTGGACGTCATGGCGATCTTGCGCGAGAGCACGTCGATGTCGCCCGCCTGCAGCGCCGCCAACCCTTCCTCGAGCGCCAGCGGGCGGAAGCCGACTGCATCCTTGCTGCCGAAGACAGCTGCCGCCAATGCGCGGCAGAAGTCGACGCTGATGCCGGACCACTGCCCCTGCGCGTTGAGGTGGGAATAGCCCTTCGGTCCATCGCCGACGCCGCACAAGAGCTGGCCGCGCGCGCGTACGGCCTCGAGCACGCCGCGGTCGGCCCGTGCCGGCAAAACAAGTCCGAAGAACACGACCACCAGCGCCAACAGAACGCTGGCGGCGTGACGCACAGCGGTCGTCATTGCCGGCCCTTCATGCTGTCGGACGAACTGTCTGACGTACCAGGTCTCGCCAGGGCATGCTTGCTACGATGAGCTTGCGGCCTGCCGCGTCCGCGCGCGCCGGCAGACCATGGAAGGTTAGCTTTGGACGCCGGCCGCGATGCGGTCAAGTCTTGACCTTCGCTTGCGATTGGGTCAGAGGCGGTCCAAGCTCGCCGGGAAAAAAGCACGTCATGAGCGGCTCCGACGAAAGGCGGCGCCGCCGCGTCATGCTCTTGGGCCCCCATGGGGATTGCCGTTATTGGGAGAGCCACAAACATGCTGACCATCGACGCCCAGGTGCATGCCTACGAGCGCGATCACCCAGGCCGGCCATGGCACGGCGTGCTGGCGGGTCCGTCTGAGGTCACGGGCGACCAGATGGTGGCGGAGATGGACGCTGTCGGCGTCGACGGCGCGATACTGGTCTCGGCCTTCACGATGTACCGCTACGATGCGAGCTATGCTCTGGAGGTGCACGAGCGCCATTCCAGCCGGTTTGCGCTGGTCAAGCCGGTAGACCCCGCCGATCCGGCCGTCGCAGAGGTCATCGAGGACTGGAAGCGCACGCCGGGCGCTGTCGGCGTGCGCATGCTGCTCGTGCGCAGCGGTCTCGCCACCGACGCGGCCGATCCGGGTCTCAACCGCGTGCTGGCGACGGCGGCGCGGCTCTCACTGCCTGCCAACCTGCATATCGCCGGGCGGCTCGACCAGGGCATCGAGCTGATCCGCCGCAATCCCGATACGCAGATCATCGTCGATCACTTGGGGCTCGTGCAACCGCACGAGCCGCCGGTGCCGACGGAGCCGTGGGCCGAGCTGCCGAAGGTGCTGACGCTCGCCCAGCACAAGAACGTCGCCATCAAGATCAGCGGCGCCTGCACGCTGTCGCGCGAGCCCTATCCCTACGACGACATCTGGGACCCGGTGTGCCGCATGATCGATGTGTTCGGCATCGACCGCTGCCTGTGGGGCACGGATTGGACGCGCGCGGTGAACTTCCTCACCTTCAAGCAGGGCGTCGACGCCTTCCGCGCCACCAGCCGCATCTCCGACAGCGACAAGGCCAAGCTGATGGGCGCCAACACCGCGCGCCTCTACGGCTGGTCGCCGGGCAAGGCTTGAGTGCGGCTCGGTCGTGAGCCGCGGCACCGATCTCCCACGGTTGATCTACCCCGAAGGGCGGACGATTCGTCCGTCGGTCCCGCACGGAGCAAGCATGCCCCTTGCGGGCATGCTTCGGAGCGCGCCTTGCTCCGTGCTAACATCATCTTGATGACCAAGCTCGAACGTTCAATACTGGGTCGGCTCGAGCCGACCCTGACATCTGAACCTGTCGCCACCCGAAGGCTTGTTGATGCCTCAGGATCTCCAGGTGCAGCCAGTGGCGGGACGCGTTAGCGAGCACCCGCCGCTGATCATCGTGCGCGTCGACGCGACACCCGTCGCGTTGCCCCTGCGCCAGCCCATGAAGATGGCGGGCGAGACCATCACGCACGCCAGGAACATTGTGGTGCGCATCGAGGCCGCCGACGGCGCGGTGGGCTGGGGTGAGGCCGCCTCCGCGCCCACCATGACCGGCGACACGCAGGGCGGCTTGGTGGCAGCCGTGCGCGATCACATGGCGCCGCGGCTGGTGGGCAGGGATGCGTGGGATCGGCCGGCCTTGGTCGCGATGTTGCGCAGGGCGCTGATCGGCAACACCGGCGCCCATTCGGCCATCGAGATGGCGCTGCTCGACCTGGCGGGTCGCAAGGCCGGGCTGCCGCTCGTCGATCTCATCGGCGGCGCCGTGCGCCGTGCCGTCGCGCCGATGTGGCTGCTCGGTCGCGACACCCTGGACGAGGATGTGGCCGAGGCGACTGCCAAGGTGCGCGAAGGCTTTCGCTTCTTCAAGCTGAAGGTGGCCACCAAGCCGCTCGACCAGGATATTGCCACGACGCACGCGCTGCGGGCGGCGCTCGGGGCGGAGATTGCCCTGTGTGCGGACGCCAACAGCGGCTTCTCCCGCGAAGCGGCACGGCACTATGTCGAGGCCACGCGGGAAGCCAAGTTGCTGTTCCTCGAGCAGCCGCTGGCGGCCGCGGACCTCGCCGGCCTTGGCACACTGGCGCGAATGTCAACGATACCCATCGGTGCCGACGAGGGCATCCATGGGCTGCACGACATCGAGGCGCACGCGCAGCGTGGCGCGGGTGGCGTGTCGCTCAAGCTGATCAAGCTCGGCGGGTTCAGTGCGGCAATCGAGGCGGCGGCGCTGTGCGAGCGGCTCGGGCTGGAGATCAACGTTGCAGCCAAGGTGGCGGAATCGAGCATCGCATCGGCGGCGGCGATTCACCTGGCGTGCGCGCTGCCCCGCGTAGCTTGGGGTGTCAGCCTCACGCATGTATATCTCGCAGAGGATCTTGTGCGACGTCCGCAGCCGCTGCGCGATGGCATGATCGTACTGCCGGATGGGCCGGGCCTCGGGGTCGAGGTGGACGAGGCACAGATCGCGCGCTTCCGCGTTGCCTGAAGAATGATACGAGATTTCCTGGGAGGACCTGGCATGTTGCAGACCAAACGAAATCCGACACGGCGCCGGCTGATCAAGATCCTCGCTGCGGGGGTCGCTGCGCCCGCAGTGCTGCGCGTCACCGGCGCGCTCGCCGCCTATCCGGATCGCCCGGTACGGATCGTGGTAGCGAACACGCCAGGCGGACCATCGGACATCATCGCCCGCATCCTGGCCGCTGCCGTGCAAGAGGCGACCGGCGCCACCTTTTTCGTCGAGAACAGGGGCGGCGGCGGTGGCAATATCGGCATGGGAGCGGTGGCACGCTCCGAGCCTGACGGCTACACGGTCCTGCTCGCGACCAGCTCCTATTCGGTCAATCCGAGCCTGTTCGAAACACTGCCGTATGATCCCTTCAAGGACTTCGTTGCGGTCGCCGAGCTCGCCACTTCTCCCAACGTCTTCACCGTCAAGCCCGAGCTCGGCGTCGGCACGATGAGGGAGTTCGTTGCACGCGCCAAGCAAGAGCCTGACAAGTTCAACGTGTCCACGCCGCCGATCGGCACCACCCCGCAACTGCAGGCCGAGGTGCTAAAAGCGCGCGAGGGCCTGGCACGGATGGCGACCGTCACGCATACGGGTGGTGGCGAAGCGCTGAGAGCCCTGCTCAGCAACACGGTCCAGCTGAGCTCTGGCGCCCTCGCCCCCGCCCATCCGCACATCAAGGGCGGCGCCATCAAGGGTCTCGCGGTCACCGGCGCGGCACGCTGGTTCGATCTGCCGGACGTGCCGACCATGCTGGAGGCCGGCTACAAGGACTTTGTATTCGAGACCTACACGTCGCTCATGGCGCCGGCGAAAACGCCCCCCGAGACTGTGGGCTGGCTGGAAAGGGAATGGCTCAAGGTGCTGCGACGCCCGGAGCTGCGCAACAAACTGGCCGAGTCAGGCTTCGAGGTCCAAGCCAGGGACGGCAAAATGCACATGGCACGCGTTGCTAAGGAAGTGCCCATGTACCGCGAGATTATCGCCAGCGCCGGCATCGCCAAGCGCTAGCGCCCTGCCGCCACTCCAAGAAATGAGGGTCGGCAAGCTCTGGGGCGATCGCCAGCGTTGCCGGCCAGCCATTGCGAATGGGCATGATCCCGTGCGGGAGCAAGCCACCGCAGCCCGCATTCTTTTTGGCGCAATGCAAGTATCGGGGTCAGAAGTGGGACAGGCACGGCAAGGCTCCGACCGGGCACAACGTTTCCGTTGTGCCCCCAGCAGCGGACGGCCTATGCACCAGCGGCTATGGCTGCTGGTCTATGGACGCACGACCGCATCACTTCTTGCCGATGCCCGCGAGCTTTGCGGCCGCCCGCATGTCCTCGAAGTCGCGCTTGATGAAGGCCGCGAAGCCGGCGGGCGTCATCTGCTCGGGCGAGGCGATCTCGGAGCCCGTGCCGACGATCTTCTCGGCAGCCGCGCTGCCGGGTGCGAGCCCCGCCGCGAGCGCCGCCTGCCACTTGGCGATGATGTCGGCCGGCGTCTTGGCGGGCGCGACGATGCCGATGAAGCTGCGCGCCTGGAAGCCTTTGACGCCCTGCTCCTCGAAGGTCGGGATGTCGGGTGCCAGCCTCGAGCGGCTGGCGCCGGCAACGCCGATGATGCGCGCCTGTCCGCCCTTGTGCAGCTCCATCGCGGTCGACAGCTCCGTCATGGCACCGTCGATGTTGCCGGCGATGACATCCGGCATCAGCGAGCCGCCGCTCTTGTAGGGCACGTGCGTGATTTGCGCGCCGGTCGCCTGCTTGAAGCGCTCGACCGTCATGTGCGTGGCGCTGGCGAAGCCGCTGGTGGCAAGCGTCACTGGCCGTGTCTTGGAAAGCGCGACCAGCTCTGACAGCGATTTCAGCCCCAGCTTGTTGGTCACGACCACCACGTGCGGCACATAGCTCACCAGTGCCACGGGGGCGAAGTCGTTCAAGGGATCGTAGGTGACGTTGGCGTTGACGAACGGGTTGACGGTCAGCGGACCGTTGGAGCCGACGAGCAGCGTGTAGCCGTCCGGCGCCGCGCGCGCGGTGAACTCGGCGCCGACACCGCCACCGGCTCCGGCGCGGTTGTCCACCACCACGGGCTGGCCGAGCGCCTTGTGCACGATGTCGCCGACGATGCGGCCGTTGATGTCGGCGTTGCCGCCGGCCGCGAACGGCACGATGAGCTTGATGGCCCGGTCGGGGTAGGCCTGCGACCAGGCCAATTGTGATGGCAGCGCAAGAGCGCCCAGCACAGCCATCGCCGTGACCAATACCCGGCGCGATACGATCATCATCCCCTCCCCAGTTGCACCGACTGCCAATCGCTCGCTTGGCCGCGTCGCATTGATCGAGCACTTTATATCCGGCGACTGCCTCTGGTGGAGGGAAATCAGGTGAGACGGCAGCCAGCCAGTTCAGTCTCTGTCATTGCGCCGAGCAGGGCCGGCTCGCCGCAAGGCGCCGAAGCTGCGGTCAGCCCGGGAACTCGAACACCGCTGAACGAGTTGATGCCCTGGAAGACGTCTTGTTGCCAAGGAGCCGGCTCATGGCTCGCTATTCACGTTCCGCATCCAAGGACGTCAGAGGGGCGATGCGCAAGCGCAAGCGCGGCACGCTCAGGAGCGGCAGCGGCAAGAAGGTGACGAGCCGCAAGCAGGCGATAGCCATCGGGCTGTCGGAAGCCCGCAAGAAGGGAAAGAAGGTGCCGAGGCGCAAGTAGCGCAATGGTGCCGCTCGGCTTGGCTCAGAGGACAGCCGAACGCTCGCAGGCCATGGCCGGGACCCTAGGTAGTTACCTCGTCGCCCACCGCGCGGCGCTCGCATAGGCTGATTGCGGTCGCAAGGCCTCCACCGCTTCGGATCGCCGCTTCCCGCCCCCTGGAGCGCGGCTTGGGTCCCAAGCAGGACGGCAGCAACCGGGGGCCTTGCGACCAACCCCTCGTACCCGTGTGCATGCGCGCGCCCGGAACGGCACCGGCAGAGAGCACGCACGCCAGGCGCCGAGCGCGCTCGAGTGCCACGCGTGGAGTTATTGTCCGCGCAGCGCGTGCGCGATCACCTTGCGCATCACGGTCGGCAGCGCGGACCGGTCGAGGTCGCGGCGGGGAACCCAGCGGCAGCGGGCGGGATCCGACCACAAGGTCAGGCTGGCATGCGCGGGGACCAGCGCGCGGTAGACCTGCAGCTCCAGGCGGAAGTGGGTGAACACGTGCACAACCGTGCCTGGCACGACCCACCACTCACCTTGCACGGGCGCTGCGCGTAGACCCATCTTGAGCGGCGGAAGCAAGTCGCCCCATTCCGTGGACGGCACCTCCAGCATGCCGCCGAGCAGCCCAGCCTCGGGCCGGCGCCGCAGCAGCACGGCACCGTCCTCGCGCAGGGCGACGAACGCGAGGCCCACGCGCATGGGCCGCTCCGGCGCACCGGTGCGCACCGGCAGATGCGCCTCTATCCCCTTGGCATGGGCGGCGCAGTCTGTGGCGATGGGGCACATCAGGCAGGCTGGCCGCTTGGGGCTGCAGACGCTGGCGCCCAAATCCATCAGAGCCTGCGCACAATCGCCCGAGTGCGAGCCGCAGGCGAAAGTCTGCGCCAGACGCCGGATGCGGCCCTTGGCGGCCTTCAGCGGCTCGCCGATCGCAAACACCCGGGCCATCACCCGCTCGACATTGGCGTCGACTGGCACCACGGCTTGGGCGAAGGCGATGGCGGCGATGGCGGCAGCCGTGTAAGGCCCTATCCCCGGCAGCTTGAGCAGCTCCGCCCCGCTCGCCGGAAATCGCCCGCCATGCCGCTCGACGACCACGCCCGCACATTTGTGCAGATTCCGCGCGCGGCTGTAGTAGCCGAGCCCCGCCCAGGCGGCCAGAATGTCATCGAGCGGGGCGGCGGCCAGCGCCTGCACCGTCGGCCAGCGCACCACAAACCCCTCGTAATAAGGAATGACCGCCTTCACGGTGGTCTGCTGCAGCATGATTTCGGAAAGCCACACCCGGTAAGGGTCCGGCCGCCGCCGGCCCTTCGCCCGCCAGGGCAGATGCCGCCGCTCGCGGCCGTACCAGGCGAGCAGGGCGGCAACGGTTTCCGGCCCGGGCAGCCGCAATTGAAGTTGCTTTTTTGCCACGACAGCCATCGGCCAGCCGGCGCCTCCGCCCGAATCGCTTATCTCATGTTAGGCCTCGCCATCCTGCTTGAGAACGCCGGAACGCCGAAGGTCCCCTCATGTCCAACACACGCAACGAGCGCCGCCAAATGCCGCGCGACCCGGCACCAGCCGTGCGAAGGCAGTATTTCGGCGCCAAGGCAGTGGGGAGCTTTTTGCCGGCGCTGACGACCAAGGCATTTCAGAAGTACGGGTTTTCCACGGTCGCGTTGATCACCGACTGGCGCACAATCATCGGTGGCGAGCTAGCCCGGTTCACCGCGCCCGAGCGGCTCAAATGGCGGCGCCTCGCCGAGGCGGGCGAGAACGATGCCGCCGACCCGCCCGCCACCCGCTCCGGCGCCACGCTGGTCCTGCGCGTCGACGGCGCCAAGGCGCTCGAGGTGCAATACCAGGCGCGCCAGATCATCGAGCGCATCAACGCCTATTTCGGCTACGCGGCGGTCTCGGAGCTGCGCCTGATCCAGGCCCCTCCCCCGCCAGCAACAGCACCACCGTCCCACCCGAAGGTGGCCGCAACGCCGCTCACGCAAGAGGTCGCCGGTATCGCCCACCCCGGCCTGCGCGACGCATTGGCGCGGCTCGGGGGCGAAATTCGCGCGGTTTGCTAGACCACATTACGCCGATTTTGGATTTTTGGCCGCGAAACTTGTGGTATCAGCCACCGCAAGAGGACCGAGGTGCTGTTTTCAGCTGCGGCCTCGCTCAACGCTAGGGAGCTTTGCACGTGACCCAAACGGCTACTTCGATCGACCGGCGCAAGCTGCTGTTGGGCAGCGCGGCGATAGCCACGATCGGCGTCGCCGGCAGCATCGTGTACTCGCTCCTGCGCGCGCCACCGCGAGCCGATGCCGAGGCAAAGCGCGGGCCGCGACGGCCGCGGCGGGTGGCTGCTGGCAACGTGAGCCAGGACGAGCTGTTGAAGCCCGGCGCTCTTCCCGATCTCGTCATCGGTCAGGCCGACGCCCCCATCACCATTGTCGAGTACGCCTCGATGACGTGCAACCACTGCGCCAATTTCCACAACACGGTGCTGCCGGCGCTCAAGGAGAAGTACATCGACACCGGCAAGGTCAAGCTGGTGTTTCGCGAGTTTCCGCTCGACGAGCGCGCGGCGCTGGCGTCGATGATGGCGCGCTGCGCCGGCGACGACAAATCGATGCCGCTCATCTCGATGCTGTTCTCCAAGCAGGACGAATGGGCCAGCGCCAAGCAGGACTTCCTGCCCAAGCTCTTCAAGTTCGGCCAGCAAGTGGGCTTCACCCGGCAGGCCTTCGATCGATGCCGGCAGGACGAAAAGCTGATCAAGAACATCATTGCCGTGCGCGACCGCGGCAACGTCGCCTTCGGCGTCAACTCCACGCCCACGTTCTTCATCAACGGCAAGCGGTTCGAAGGCACCCCGACGGCTGAAGAGTTCGAGAAGGCCCTGGCGCCGCTGGTCAGCAAGAGTTGAGGACGCATTGGGCAGAATAGGTCGTGCGTTCGCATTGATCCTGTTGGCTGCCCTTGGCGCCTGCAATGGCCCGACGCTGCCGGTGCTGCCTGACGCGCAGACGAGCTTTTCCGGCACCCTGACGCAGGACAACCCCGCCTTCAACCCGTTCTCCGATGCCCCGCCCTCGCAGGTCGGCCGGCGCGAGGTTGTCCAGAACCCGTCGGTCGAGGAGATCATGAAGACGGGCGAGCTGCCCGAGATGGCGCTCGGGCGCAAGGATGCCCCGGTCACCATCGTGCAGTACGCCTCGATGACTTGCCCTCACTGCCGCAAGTTTCAAATGGAGACTTTCCCGGTCCTGAAGCGCGAATACATCGACACCGGCAAGGTTCGCTACGTGCTCCGCGCCGAGTTCCCCATCGGCAGGCAGTCGGGCCTTGCCACGGTCGCGCTGCGCTGCGCGCCGCCCGACAAGTATTTCGCACTCTACGACAAGCTGATGGTGCAGCAGGCGGCGTGGGTGAGCCAGGAGGTGCGCCCCGACCCCGTTTTCAAGGTGGCCCAGCAGGTGGGGATGACGCGCGCGCAGTTTGACAGCTGCCGCGAGAATCGCGCCATGATCGCCGCGCTCAACTGGATCAAGGAGCGTGGGCGCACGCTCGGCATCATCGGCACGCCGAACTTCTTCGTGCAAGGCAAGCTGGTGAAGTCCGTGATCGGCATCAAGGAGATCCGCGAGATGGTGGATCCCATCCTGGCCGGTCAGGTGGCTGCGACAGGCGGCGTGCCGCCGCCGACGCGCTGATCTCGCGTCCCGTCGCGCCGGCGTAGGGTGGCGCGCGTTCGAGTTCCCGCAAGTCCCGAGGGAAAAGCAAGTCCGATGCATATCAAACGGCTCCGGCTCATCGGCTTCAAGTCGTTCGTCGAGCCGACCGACCTCATCATCGAGAAGGGTCTCACGGGCGTGGTGGGGCCCAACGGTTGCGGCAAGTCCAACCTGCTCGAAGCCTTGCGCTGGGTGATGGGCGAGACCTCGCACAAGAGCATGCGGGCCGCCGCCATGGACGATGTCATCTTCAGCGGCACCACCGCCCGCCCGCCGCGCAACAACGCGGAAGTGACGATCCAGATCGACAACACGGACCGCAAGGCCCCGGCCGAGTTCAACGGTCACGACACCCTGGACGTAACCCGCCGCATCGAGCGGGAGGCGGGCTCGGCCTATCGCATCAACAGCAAGGAGGTGCGCGCCCGCGACGTGCGCATCCTGTTCGAGGACGCGGCAACGGGAGCGCGTTCTCCCGCGCTGGTGCGGCAGGGGCAGATCGCCGAGATCGTCAACGCCAAGCCCGATCAGCGCCGCCGCATCCTGGAGGATGCCGCGGGAATTGCGGGGCTGCACAGCCGCAGGCACGAGGCGGAACTGCGGCTTCGGGCGGCTGAGAGCAACCTGGCGCGGCTCAACGATATCCTGGGCCAGCTCAACTCGCAGATCGAAAGCCTCAAGCGGCAGGCACGGCAGGCGCGGCGCTACAAGGAGCTTTCAACCGAGATCCGCAAGCTGGACGCCGTGGTCCTGCATCTGCGCTGGACCGAAGCGCACGCCCAGGTCGAAAGCGGAGAGGCGGACCTCGCCGAGGCGCTCGCCAGGGTGGCGCGGGCGACGGCGGCCGAAGCTGCCGCGATGCGCGCCGAAGCGGAAGCCGCCGAGCGCATCCAGCCCTTGCGCGATCAGGAGGCAACCAAGGCCGCGGTTCTGCACCGCTTCAAGGTCGAGCAGGAGAATCTCGAGCGCGAGGCGCAGCGCAACGCCGAACGGCGGCAGGAGCTGGAGGCGCGCGTCGAGCAGCTGATGCGTGATCGCGCCCGCGAGGAAGCGCTGATCGCCGAGGCCGAGGAGACGCTGGCGCGGCTCACCGGCGAGAAGGAGTTGCTCGCCAGCACCGACAAGCTCGCCGGAACCTTCGAGCAGAAGGCGCTCACCGCCTACGATCACTCGGTCGCGACCCTTAGCGTTGCCGAGGCGCGGCTCGGCGAGCTCACCACTGCCGTCGCCGACGCTCGCGCCAAGCGACAGGCGACCGACGCCCAGCTGCGCGAGCGGCAGGAGCGCGTGCTCAAGCTCGGGCGTCAGATGGCGGCGCTCGAGGCGCAGACACGCGAGATCATCGGCAAAGCGCCCGACGCCTCAAAGCTCAGGGCCACCACCGAAGCCGGCCAGAAGCTGATGGCCGAAATCGCTGGCATCGAGGCTGAGACCGTCGTCGCCGAGACGGCCGTGCAGGCTGCGGCGGCGGAGGCTACTGCCAAGAGCGAGGTGGCGGCAGAGGTGAGCCTCACCGCTGGCCAGCTCAAGACCGAGGTGGAGACGCTGGCGAAGCTGCTGAAGCCCGCGGGCGACAGCGCGCTCCCCCCGGTTCTAGATGCCGTCAAGGTGGCGACGGGCTACGAGCTGGCGCTGGCCGCAGCGCTGGGCGACGATCTCGACGCACCCACCGCAGCCGAGGCGCCGGTGCGCTGGTCGCTCAACCTGCCGGCCGCGCCCGATGCGGCGTTGCCGCGGGGCACCGAGCCGCTCGCCGCACAGGTTGTCGGTCCGCCCGAGCTTGCCCGGCGCCTGCAGCAGATCGGCGTGGTGCGCCGCACCGACGGCGCCCGCCTGCAAAAGGTGCTGAAGCCTGGCCAGCGTCTCGTCTCCATCGAGGGCGACCTGTGGCGCTGGGACGGTTTCGTCGCCGCCGCCCAGGGCGCGCTGGCTGCCGCAAGCCGCCTCAAGGAGCGCAGCCGTCTCGGCATCCTGGCCGGCCAGGAGGAGGTGCAGCGCCAGGCCGCCGACAAGGCCCGCGGCGAGGCCGAGCAGGCAGCGGAGCAATTGCGGGCTGCGCAAGTCGGGGAGCGCCGGCTTCGCCAGCACTGGCGCGAGTGTCAAAGCCAGCTCGCCGGGACGCGCGAGCTGCTCACCGCCATGGAGAAGCAGGCGCGCGAGACCGAGTCCAAGCTCGCCGGCGTCGCCGACGCCAAGGAACGTGGGCAGGAGGCTTTTGCCGAGGCGCGTGCGCTGCTCGCCGAGACCGAGGCGGCCGCCGCCGCGCTCGGCAACACCGAGCCGCTGGAGGCCGACCTCGACGCTGCCCAGAAGTCGGCAGCCAAGCTCAGGTTCGAGGTGAGCGAGGCCAAGACCGAGCTCATCACGCTCGAGCGCGAGCACCGCGCCCGCACCGAGCGGCAGGCGGCGCTGACCGCCGAGTGCGAGCGCTGGACCACACGGTCAGCGGGCGCCAAGCAGCAGATCGCCACGCTCGATCAGCGCATCGGCGAGGCTAGACCTGAGATCGAGCGGCTGGCGAGCCTGCCCAAGATGGTGGAGCAGCAGCGCCAGAAATTGCTGACGGAGCTCAACAAGGCCGAGGCCGACCGCGAGGCTGCCGCCGACGCGCTGGCCGAGGCCGACAGCGCGCATCGCGAGGCGGCGCAGGCCTTGCGCGCCTCCCAGGGTGTCGTTGCCGACGAGCGGGAATCACGCGCGCGCGCCGAGGCGATGCTGGAAGGGGCCCGCGCCCGCCGCAGCGAGGAGGCGCGCAAGATCCGCGACACGCTGGGCTGCGCGCCGGAAGGCTGCCTGGCGCTCGCCGAGTTTCCCGCCGACGCGCCGCTGCCCGCGCTCGAGGATGCGGACGGTCAATTGCTGCGCCTCAAGGCCGACCGCGAGCGCCTCGGCGGCGTCAATCTGCAGGCGGACGAGGACCTCACCGCTCTCTCCGCCCAGTACGACGGCATGAACAAGGAGAAACTCGACGTCGAGGCCGCGATCGCCAAGCTGCGCGCCGGCATCGCCGACATCAACTCCGAGGGCGAGAGCCGCCTCAAGGGCGCCTTCGACGCCGTCGACGGCCACTTCCGTTCGCTGTTCACCACCCTCTTCGGCGGCGGCGAGGCCAGGCTGCAGATGATCGAGGCCGAGGACCCGTTGGAAAGCGGGCTCGAGATCGTCGCCAAGCCGCCCGGCAAGAAGCCGGTGACCCTGTCGCTGCTCTCGGGCGGCGAGCAGTCGCTCACCGCCATGGCGCTGATCTTTGCCGTGTTCCTCACCAACCCTTCGCCGATCTGCGTGCTGGACGAGGTCGACGCGCCGCTCGACGACGCCAACGTCGACCGCTTCTGCACGCTGCTGGATAAGATGTCGGCCGACACCGCCACCCGCTTCCTGGTCATCACCCACCACCCCATGACCATGTCGCGCATGAACCGCCTGTTCGGTGTCACCATGGCCGAGAAGGGCGTGAGCCAGCTCGTCTCGGTCGACCTCGAGACGGCGCAGAAGTTCACCGTCGCGGCCTGAGGCGGCAGTCACGGCGGCGGCCACTACGGAGAAGTACTGACCAAGCAACGGTCCAATTGTCGCATCGCTGAGCAACTGTCGTTTTTGTCACCCATGTAACATGTTGGCGGCGCCCCGCATTCCTTGACACCCCAGGGGGGTCTCCGTATGGTGCGGCCGCGTTCGAAGGCCCCAGTGGGTGTTGGTTTCTCGCCTGCCGCCGAGGACGCCCGACTCATGTCTGATCCTCCTGAAAAGCAGGGCCGTGAGCCGGGGGAAATGACCCCGGAGGAGCGAGCCCGGTTCGAGGGGCGGATCGCCGACCTCGACGCCCGGCTGGGCAAGGTCAGGGCGCAGCGTGAGGCGGAAGCGCACGCCGATCTCGATGCCGAGATGCGCGGGCGCGGCATGGCCTACGGCATGCGCATGGCAGCCGAGCTGGTCGCCGCGGTCGTTGTGGGCGGCATCATCGGCTGGGGCCTGGACTGGGTGCTGGGCAGCAGGCCGTGGCTGTTCTTGCTGTTCTTCTTGCTGGGGTTCGTGGCCGGCATCGTCAACGTGCTGCGCGCCTACGAACGCATGCAGAAGGACTTCTCCCAGCGCACCGGTGGCAACATCGGCCGGAGCGTTCCGGACGAGGAAGATTGAGGCGACGGACAGGGGTCTGACGTGGCAGCTCCGAATGCGGGACCGGACGTGGGCGGCATGCCCGATCCCATCCACCAGTTCGACATCCACCGCATCGTGCCGATCAACATCGGCGGCTGGGATGTCTCCTTCACCAACTCCTCGCTCTTCATGCTGCTGGCGGTCCTGCTGACCGTCGGCTTTTTGATGGTGGCGACGCAAGCGCGCTCGCTGGTGCCGACCAGGCTGCAGTCGCTCGCCGAGATCTCCTACGAGTTCGTCGCCAACATGCTGCGCGACAGCATCGGCAAGGAGGGGATGAAATACTTCCCCTTCGTGTTCTCGCTCTTCATGTTCATCTTCTTCTGCAACATGCTGGGCATGATCCCCGGCGCCTTCACGGTGACGAGCCACATCATCATTACCGCCGCGCTCGCGGCAATCGTCTTCCTCACCGTGCTGATCATCGGCTTCGCCAAGAACGGGCTGCACTTCTTCAACCTGTTCGTGCCCTCGGGCGTGCCGATCTACATCCTGCCGCTGGTGACGATGATCGAGATCATCTCGTTCCTGTCGCGCCCGGTTAGCCACTCGGTGCGCCTGTTCGCCAACATGCTGGCCGGCCACATCACGCTCAAGGTGTTCGGCGGCTTCGTGGTGATGCTGCTCGGCGCCGGCTCGTTCGCCGCGCTGGCGCCGCTGCCGCTGATCGCGGCCGTCGCGCTGACCGCGCTGGAATTTCTGGTCGCATTCCTGCAGGCCTACGTCTTCACTATGCTGACCTGCATGTACCTCAACGACGCCCTGCATCCGGGGCACTAGATCGAAGCGCCAGGCTCATTACGCAACACAGGAGATACAGTCTCATGGATCCCGCCTCCGCCAAACTGATCGGCGCCGGCCTTGCTGCCATCGGCACGGGAGCCGCCGCCATCGGCGTCGGCAACCTGTTCGGCCAGTTCCTGCAGGGCGCGCTGCGCAACCCCTCGGCCGCAGACGGGCAGTTCGGACGCCTGATCTTCGGCTTCGCCGTGACCGAAGCGCTCGGCATCTTCGCCCTGCTGATCGCCTTCCTGCTGCTGTTTGCCGTATAACAGGCGACAGATAGCTGGATACTGAGCTATGGCTGAAAAAGTCACCACCGGCCAGGCCGGCCATCCGGACGCAGGACACGCCAAGGTGTTCTCGCCGCTCGATGCTGGGACCTTCGCGGCCCAGCTGGTCTGGCTGGCGCTGACCTTCGGCCTGCTCTACCTGCTGCTCAAGCGCTTCGCGCTGCCCCGTGTCGGCGAGGTGATCGAGGAGCGGCGCGACCGCATCCAGCGCGATCTGGAAAAGGCCGAGAAGCTCAAGGCCGAGACGGCGCAGGCGCTGGCCACTTACGAGCAGGCCTTGGCGGAAGCGCGCGCCAAGGGCAACGCCATCGCCAAGACCATGCGCGATGAAGTGGCCGTCGAGGTCGACAAGCAGCGTGCGGCCGTCGACGCCCGCATCGCCGAGAAGCTCGCGGAAGCGGAGGCGCAGATCGCCCAGAGCAAGGCCAAGGCCATGGCCAATGTCGGGGAGATCGCCGCCGACACAGCAGCCGCGGTGGTCGCCAAGTTGCTCGGCAAAGAAGTGCCCCGCGACGAGGTGCAGCGCGCGCTCGTGCCGCGCGCGGCGGAGTGAAGGAATAAGGTGCGATGCTGAAGTCGGCCGAATTCTGGGTGGGCGTCTCGTTCGTCCTCTTCTTTCTCGTCCTCCTCTACTACAAGGTGCCGGCGCTGATCGCCAAGGCGCTGGACGACCGAGCAGCCGCCATCCGCAAGGAGCTCGACGAGGCCCGCCGCCTGCGCGAGGAGGCGCAGAGCCTGCTCGCCGACTACCAGAAGAAGCATCGCAACGCCGGGCAGGAGGCCGACGCCATCGTCGAGCAGGCCCGCCGCGAGGCGCAGACATATGCCGAGGAGACCCGCGCGGCGCTCGCCGAGACGCTGGAGCGGCGCACCCGGCAGGCCGAGGAGAAGATCGCCCGCGCGGAAGCGCAGGCCGTCGACGATGTGCGCGCCGCCGCCGTCGACATGGCGATCGCTGCGGCAGAGCGGGTGCTGCGCGAGAAGGCGGCCGGCGCCGGCGGCGCCGCGCTGATCGACGACACCATCCGCAGCCTCAAGGGCCGCCTGAATTAGTAGTGTAACTCAGACGGTGACCACCGTTGTCATCCTGGCGCTTGTCGCCGGGATCCAACCCACAGCCGACTCCAGCGCTCGTGGTTGGCTGGATACCGGGGACAAGCCCCGGTATGACAGCGGCTCTGCACTGCCGGAGTCGACCCACAGCTCACATCGGTACCCATGAAGAAGATCGGCTTCCTGTCGTTCGGGCACTGGTCGCCCTCGCCGCAATCCAAAACGCGCTCCGCGTCCGACGCGCTTCTGCAGTCGATCGACCTGGCCGTCGCGGCCGAGCAGCTCGGCGTGGACGGGGCGTACTTCCGCGTGCATCACTTCGCCCGCCAGCTCGGCTCGCCGTTCCCGCTGCTGGCGGCGGTCGGCGCGAGGACCAAGCGCATCGAGATCGGCACGGCGGTCATCGACATGCGCTACGAGAACCCGCTGTACATGGCCGAGGACGCGGGTGCCGCCGACATCATCGCCGGCGGCCGGCTGCAGCTCGGCATCAGCCGCGGGTCGCCCGAGCAGGTGATCGACGGGTGGCGCTACTTCGGCTACCAGCCGGCCGAGGGCGAGACCGACGCCGACATGGCCCGGCGCCACGCCGAGGTCTTCCTCGACGTGCTGCGCGGCCAGGGCTTCGCCAAGCCCAACCCGCGGCCCATGTTCCCGAACCCGCCCGGCCTGCTGCGCGTCGAGCCGCACTCGGAAGGCCTGCGCGAGCGCATCTGGTGGGGTGCGGCGACCAACGCCACCGCCGAGTGGGCGGCCAAGCTCGGCATGAACCTGCAAAGCTCGACGCTTGAAGTTCGACGAGAGCGGCAAGCCCTTCCACATCCAGCAGGCCGAGCAGATCCGCGCCTACCGCGCGGCCTGGACCGCGGCCGGCCACACGCGCACCCCGCGCGTCTCGGTCAGCCGCAGCATCTTCGCGCTGGTCGACGACCGCGACCGCGCGTATTTCGGCGGCGGCGGGGAGGACCAGGACCAGTTCGGCTTCATCGAGCCGGAGAGGCGGGCGATCTTCGGCCGCAGCTACGCCGACGAGCCCGACGCCCTCGTCAAGCAACTGGCGCAAGACGAGGCCATCGCCGAGGCCGACACGCTGCTCCTGACCGTCCCCAATCAGCTCGGCGTCGACTACAACGCGCATGTGATCGAGGCGATCCTGAAGCACGTGGCCCCGGCCTCGGCTGGCGCTGGGTTGGCGCTGACCCTTGCGTTGCCGGAGGCCAAGGCCTCGGACCAGCCGCGCTACCGCGCCCCGGCACCCCGGACGACGCTCGCGATCTCCGCGCGGGCGAGCCCCATGTCTTTCAGCTCCTGGTCGTTCATGGAGCGCAGGAGCGCGATCGCGCCTTGCTCGACGCGCCAGGTGAAGTAGGCCACCCACAGGCGCTTAGTCGCCGCCGTGACCGCCGCCACTGTTGTCAGAGAATTGCTGCCGGCGTCTGTGCGCCGGTCAGCAGTGCTCGAAATCGTGCTCATGATCATCTCTATTCGCTTTGCTATGCCGCCTCGGCGGCCGCGAACCGGTGCCTCGCCGTGCGGCGGTCGTAGTCGGCGGCCAGTGCATTGAGCGCCGCCGCGCCGTCGCCCGCAAACGACGGGCCGTGCATGAGGGCGAGCGTGCGCGGGGCGAACTTTGCCAAGCCGCGGAGGGTCGCGCCCATGCTCGGATTGAGGCTCGAGTACTGGAACAGATCCTCGCCGGCGATCGCCGGGCCGACCACATCGCCCTGGGTCAGGGCCGGGCCATCGCCGAGCTGGGTGAAGAGATCGCCGCACAGCAGGGTGCCGGTCGACTCCTCGAACATCACGCCGGCGTCCCAGCCGTGCGGGGTGTGCGGCGTGTCGATGTAGCGGACCCGCTTGCCACCGCCGAGATCGATGGTCTCGCCGTTCTGCAGCACGCGCGGAGCGCGGTCGGCCATATCGTTGAGCGACACCATGACCCCGGTCTGCCCGTGAGCCACCTCGGCATTGGGTGCAACCGCCAGCCACTCGTTCATGGCGCCGCACTCGTCGGCCTCGTAGTGGCCGAAGGCAATCCAGCGCAGGCGCTCAGGGGAAATGATGCGGCTCAGCGCATCGCGGTTGAGCGGGAACATCTTGCGCAAGCCGGTGTGGAACATCAGCGGCTCGTCGCCCATGATCAGGAACTGATTGAAGGTGAAGCCGGCCGGCGGGGCGATATCCGGCACATAGGTCGACAGACGATAGATGCCTTGGGCGATCTCGCTGATCTTGGTTTCCATGACTTTCTCCATCATTGCTCGGTTGGTTGCTGGCAGGCGTTCGCGCATGGCCTCGCGGCCACCGGGAAGGTGCAAATGCTCAGGTGCTGATTTCCTGGTACTACTTCGGCGCCGAGCCGACCGTTGCAGCGGGCTCGGGCGCCATAATCTTCATCACGAAAGAGCTCGGCTTCTCGCTCGGGCCGAACGGTCCCGGAACCTTGTTGCTCACCGCCGGCAGGCTCTTGAGGAACGCGACGATGGCGCTCACGTCCTGCGGCGTGAGGTTCGCAAATGCGTGCCACGGCATGATCGGTGCCAGCATGCGTCCGTCGGGCCGCTCGCCCTTGGTGATCGCCTTGGCGATCTCCTGCGAGGACCACTTGCCGAGGCCGGTTTCCCGGTCGGGCGTGAGGTTGGGGCCATGGAACACGCCGAGGCCGGGGATTTCGAAGCCCACCTCCGAGCCGCCGAGGAAGCGCGCCATGTCGGGCTTGCCGAAGAAGTATCCCGGCGTGTGGCAGTCGTTGCAGCCGCCGAACCCGACGAGGTATCTGCCGCGTTTGATCTCGGCACTCTCGGCCGCAGCGGCACTTGGCGGGACGACCAGCGTCAATGCCACCGCCGCCGCGGCCACCCCGAAACCGAGGGCGACGAGCGCCCGTCTGCGCGCCGCCGCGCTCTGCCCTGCGACCGGCCGGTTGGCTCCGGTTTGCCGCCCGCGCCCTGCGGACCTTGCCGCTCGACCCGGCGGCCATCTCGCTGCTGCTGCCCATTCTCATCTCAGTCTCCACACGGATCAGCCGGCTCATCGCGGCGCCGGCTTGACCGGCCTTCCGCAACACCGCACTTTCGCGATACATACGTGTATATCCAAATATGGCGCCGCTGTCAATATGATTGCACACGATAGTGCAATGAAAAACAGCTTTGCCGCTGGTGCGGCCAGTTCAGTCCGGGGCTGGCGGCTTCTTCGCTGCCTCCACGAGCGCGCGAATGGCCCAGCGCTTCACCTTGCGCGCCTCCGCATCGTCGAGTTGCAAGACGTCTTTGACGACGATGGTGGCCTCCGGCCCCATGATCAGCGCCAGAGCCCGCGACAGCGCCTTGAGCGCACTGGGCTTGAACTGATCGCGCGCCGGCTCGAGCGCCGCCTCGATCAGCGGCGTGCGCCGGTTCTGCCGCCTCGGCAGCTTGCCGTTCTCGTCGGCCTGCATGCCCTGCTGGATGGCGTGCGCCAGCATGGCGCGCAGCAGAGGCTCGTTGGCGAGGATCATGTCGTAGAGCGCCGTCTCCACCCGCTGCAGGCGCGCCACGGGATCCTTGGAAGCATCGTCCCGGAACAACTCCGCAGGCTCCGGCACCGCCACATCCACGGAAGCCTCCACCAGCAGCGCCTCCATGCTCGGGAAGTAGCGGTAGGCCGTGGCGCGCGAGACCAGCGCCTCCTCGGCCACCTCCTCCAGCGTCGGCGTGCGCCCCTGCTTCATCAGCCGGGCCGCCGCCTGCAGAAGGTCTTTCCGCGTGCGCGTCTTCTGGTTCGGACGGCCGCTGCGCTCTGTGTCTGACACGTTCAGTCCTGCGGCAACTGCTGCATGATGGAAGCGAGATCGATCCACACGTTCTCGCGCTTGATGTCGCCGCTGTCGGCAAACTCCATGACGTGCAGCAGCCGGAACTCGAGCGGACGATTGCGGCCCTCCAGCCCAAAGGGCTTGCCGGGTGCCCTACCCGTCCAGATCGAACTCGTCGACCATGAAGTTGGGACCGTAGAGGCGCTTCACGCACCGCACCTTGCTGTCGGCCAGATCCACGAACAGGGTCTCGTAGAACTTGCGCGCGCCCTCGCGACCATGCGAGGGGCCGAACGGCCAGCCGACGATGTCGTGCTCCACGTCATCCGTGAGGGTCGCGAGCACGCCTTCGACGTCATCCCGTCCCTCGAAGGCGAAGTGCTCGTCCATCTTCTTGTCCATCTGCTCCGGGCTCATCGCCATCACACGTCCTCCTGGTGGTGCGTTAGACAAGATGTATGTAATGAGATTAATGTCTCATGTCAATATTTCTGTCTTGAAATTGATGAAAGGGTGTCTTGCGCTGCATCTGCCGTGCTGCGCGACAGCTATGTCCGCAGCCGGGGCGCATTGCGCACGCCGCGCTGGACAAGAACCAATTTGTAACACATATATGTGCAGTGAAATTGGCGATGAAACAATCAAGGCGCACGCGTCCAACGAAACCCGCATGACCCGCACCTACACCCTCAAGAAGCGCGCACTGAGCCAGGCGGAAACGCGCCGGCGCATCGCCGAGGCCACGCTCGAACTGCACAGCACTGTCGGCCCGGCCAACACCACGCTCAGCATGGTGGCGGAGCGCGCCGGCGTGCAGCGGCACACGCTTTATGCCCATTTCCCCGACGAGATGAGCCTCTTCATGGCCTGCTCCGGGCTCGCCGAGGAGCGCGACCCTCCGCCTTCCGCCGAGCCTTGGCGCACAGTCGAGGATCGCGACGAGCGGCTGCGCACGGCCTCGACGGCGATCTATGCCTGGTACGGGCGCAATGCCCAGCTGCTCGCCAACGTGCTGCGCGACGTCGAGGTGCACGCCCCGACGAGGAAGATCAGCGAGCTGCGCTTCGGCCCGTTCATAGCGGCCTATCACGAGGTGCTCGGCGCCACGCTCGGCGCCAAGCAGCGGGCAATGCTGCACTTGGGCTTGAGCTTTTTCACCTGGCGCACCTTGGTACGCGAAGCGGGCCTCGAGCAGGCTACGGCTGTAAGGGCGATGGTGCAGGCCATCGACTGCGCCGGCAAAGGCTGACAACGCCGCTGCTGCGAGAACCTATCGACAAGGGCTCGTCGTTTCTTGCGCGACGAGCGCGACTTTCACCCCGGGCGCAATGACCCGGCTCGCAAGTCTTGCCTCGATTTCGCGCTCGATCTCCGATAGCGGCCGCCCCGCGGCATCGATGTTGCCCGCAAACGGAACGGGGAACGTTCCCTTGATGTCGACCGTCTGCGAGGGGAGCGTTACGGAGTTTCCCGAGCGGCCACCCGCTGAAGCCTCGAAAATGGAGACCTGCACCACATCACCGACGCCTATGCAGATGGTCGCGGCCGTGCCTTTGTGCTCCTGTCCCGCCACGGACAGCGGTGCCGAGAGTGCGAGCGCCGCTGCAACCAACACCCAGCCGATGTCTACCAGCCATGTCGTGCGCATCCGCTTACCCGTTGGCGTTGCTGGCGCGAAGGTGATCACCCGCGCATGCCGCCGTCCGCCATCAGCGTCGAGCCGGTGACGAAGCTCGACAGGTCGGACGCGAGATAGAGCGCCGAGCGGGCGATCTCGTCCGGCGCCGCGTGGCGGTGCAGCGGGATCGCATCGTTGAGCATCTTGGTGGCGTCGATGCCGCCGGCCATCTTGCCGATGTTCTCCTCGATCCGCGCCTGGAACGCGTTGTCGATCGGCCCCGGATGCAGCGTGTTGACGCGGATGCCGCGGCGCGCCGCCTCCTTGGCGACCGTGCGCATCAGGCCGACCTGCGCGTGCTTGGCGGTCACATAGGCGACCGACGCCGGGCGCGCCCATGGCGCCGACCACACTCGAGGTGATGATGATGCTGCCGCCGTCGTTCATGCGCGGCAGGCCGTACTTGCAGGCGAGGAACGCGCCGCGCACATGCACGGCGATCAGCGCGTCGAACGCGTCCTCGGGATATTCGGTCACCGGCATCACCGGGCCCTGGTTGCCGGCATTGCTGAACAGCACGTCGATCTTGCCGAACCTCTCCACCGTGCGCTCGATGTAGGCCCGGGTGGCGGCGGCGTCGCTGACGTCGGCGGCGACGATGTCGGCGCTTGGGCTGCTGCCGAGCTCGGCGCGCGCGCGCTCGAGATCGGCCTCGCGCAGGTCGACCAGCATCACCTTGGCGCCCTCGCGAGGAACAGCCGTGCGCTGGCGCAGCCCGAGGCTGCCGGCGCCGCCGGTGATGACACAGACCTTGTTGTCGAGCAGCGGCATGGCGTCCTCCCTTGCGGCCGGCCACCGGGCCGGCTCCTGGCGTGACTCTACACGCTTTGCCGCTGCTTTGGTCAATGCGCTGTCCGTCCCGCGTTGAGCGATGATCAGTCAAGCATCGTCCGCGCTCGACGAGCGTTGACAAGAAATGCAGGCCCTTGCTTGAGTACGCTACGCGAACCTCCCGACCAGACAGGTGCCAGCGAGCCCATGCAAGATACCGAACCCAGCACCCCCGCTGCCGACATGGGTCAGCTCAAGCAACGCCTGCGCGCCGGCCAGTTCGTCGTCACCGCCGAGATCGTTCCTCCCGTCTCCTGCGATCCCCGCGACCTCCTCGCCAAGGTGCAGCCCCTCAAGGGCGTGGCGGACGCCGTCAACGTCACCGACGGCGCCGGTGCCCGCTCGCACATGGGCTCGCTCGCGGCTGCGGCGATCCTCCAGCAGGCCGGCGTCGACCCGATCCTGCAGATCACCTGCCGCGACCGCAACCGCATCGCGTTGCAGAACGATCTGCTGGGCGCGGCGGCCCTCGGCATCCGCAACCTGCTCCTGCTCCGTGGCGACGATCCGAGCGCCGGCGACCAGCCCGACGCCAAGCCGGTGTTCGACATCGATTCCGCACAGTTGAGCCGCGTGGTCGCCCGAGATCCGGGACGAGCACACGCTCATGTCCGGCCAGAAGGTCTCCGGCAATGCCGAGTTCTTCATCGGCACGGCCGATGCACCGATCGACCCGCCGGCGGGCTGGACCCCCAAGCGCCTCAAGGAAAAGATCGCCGGCGGCGCCCAGTTCGCCCAGACCCAGTTCTGCATGGATGCGAACGTGGTTAAGCGCTACGCCCAGTGCCTCGCCGACAACGGCATTAGCAAGTTCTACCTGCTCATCGGCATTGTACCGCTGCGTTCGGCCCGCTCGGCGCGCTGGATTCGAGAAAAGCTTTTCGGCTCCATCATCCCCGACGCCATCGTCGAGCGGCTCGAACGCGCCGACGATCCCGTGCGCGAAGGGCGCCGCATCACGATCGAGCTGGTCGAGCAGCTGATCGGGATACCCCTGGTGTCGGGCGTGCACGTAATGGCGCCCGGCAACGATGCCGGCCTCGCCGAGGTCGTAGCCGAAGCCGCCCGGGTCGCTCAGCGCGGCACGAAGCAGCCCGCAGCCCGTCAGGGCGGGGATGAAGGCTCGGACGCTTGGCTGCTTCACCTTCAGTGACGATCGTAGTTGTACGAGCCGATATTGGGCCCGCCCTCCCAGCGCCGACGCTCGCTGTCCAATGGTGGGACGCGCCCCGCGCGCCAGCGTATACCAACAGCTTGTTCGCATATCGGACTTTCCAGATTCCGTTTGCAGATTCCAATGATTGCGACCAATCTACCCGCAACGGGTGTTGCAAAATCATCGATGCTGACGCGGTCGGACGTTCACGTCCGAAAGCGGCTCGGGCATCACTAAGAAGCGTTCGGGAGGAACTCGCAGATGGCCGCCGCACTCCGGTTCAACGCAATGCACTTCATGCCGTATGTGCATCTGCCGGAGAACCACAAGGACTACAAATCGCTCTGGGTCAGCTTTCCCAACAAATACTTCGACCCTGAGAAAGGTCACGCGCTCTACCAGCGCTATCTGAGCGAGATGGTGCTCGCCGACAAGCTCGGCTTCGACGCCATCGTCGTCAACGAGCACCACAATACAGTCTACAGCATGATGGCGACGCCGAACCTGATCGCCGCCGCGCTCGTGCCGCAGACCAAGAACGCGCGCATCTGCGTGTGGGGCACGCCGCCCAACTTCATGCTGCCGAACCGACTGGCCGAGGAGTACGCGATCCTCGACGTCATGTCGAAGGGCCGGCTCGAGATCGCGCTGCCGCTCGGCACCGGCATGGAGTACTGGTCGAACCCGGTCAACCCGGCGACCGCGCGCGAGAAGTTCAAGGAATCGCTCAAGATCATGCTGCAGGCGTGGACCGAGGACGGGCCCACCACGCACTACGGCAACTTCTACACCTACCGCTTCCTCAACCCCTGGCCGCGGCCCTACCAGAAGCCGCATCCGCCCTGCTACATCGTCGGCACCGGCAGCCCGGAGACCATCGAGATCGCCGCCGAGCTCGGCTTCGGCTACTCGTCGGTGTTCGTCACCCAGCAGCGCTCGCGCGAGCTCAACGAGACGCTGCGTCAGCGCGCGGCCCACTACGGCCACACCATGCGGCCGGAGCAGCTGCCGCTGCTGACCTTCGTCTACGTCGCCGAAACGCAGGAGCAGGCCGAGCGGGAGTACATCGTCCACCTGCAGCGCTTCTTCGAGGACTACGCGCGCACCACGCCGCAGTATCTGGCGCCGCCAGGCTATCTGTCGGTCGACCAGCTCAAGCAGCGCGCGGCGATGGCGGACAAGATGCACGGCGGCTTCGACTTCGAGGCCATCAGCAAGTCGTTCTTCATCGCGGTCGGCTCGCCCGACAACGTCGCCAACAAGATCGGCGAGTGGTCGCACTGGATGAAGACCAACCACATCAACTGCGTCATGCATGTCGCCGACATGCCGCACTGGAAGACCGTGAAGAACCTGACGATCTTCGCCGAGGAGGTGATGCCGCGCGCTCCGCTCGCGCGTGCAACCGGCCCTTCGGGCCGCGGCGGAGTAGCGACGAGGCAGTACCATGAGTAAGT
The DNA here is from genome assembly GCA_963832445.1 of uncultured Alphaproteobacteria bacterium. Taxonomy (GTDB): domain Bacteria; phylum Pseudomonadota; class Alphaproteobacteria; order Rhizobiales; family Hyphomicrobiaceae; genus AWTP1-13. The sequence continues at coordinate 84,545 of CAWHUM010000026.1, read as the reverse complement.
TCGCGCGTGAGACGCACACCATCAACGGTGTGAAGACGGTCGTGTACACGGCCGGCCAGGGAGAGCCGGTGGTGTTCTTCCATGGCGCCGGCACTCGTGGACGGCTTCGATTTCGCGGAGGCCTGGGCCGATCGCTTCAAGGTGATCGTTCCCTATCACCCCGGGTTCGGCGAGTCGGACGATGATCCGAGCTACACCGACATGCACGACTACGTCATGCACTATCTGGAGCTGTTCGATGTGCTCCGCCTCGACCGCTTCAATCTGGTGGGCCTGTCGCTCGGCGGCTATCTGGCTGCCAAGTTCGCCAGCGAGCACGGGCATCGCGTCAAGAAGCTCGGGCTGATCGCGCCGGCCGGCATGATCGATCCGAAGAACCCGATGCTCGACATCCTGGCGGTGCCGGGCGAGCAGGTGCCGGGGCTGCTCGTATCAGACTTCGACGTCATCAAGAGGCTGCTGCCGGAGAAGCCGGACTTAAACTTCATGGGCGACCGCTATCGCGAGGCCACCACGGTGGCGCGCCTGTTCTGGGAGCGGCCGGGCGATCCCGAAGTTCATGCGCTACCTGCATCGCATCAAGATGCCGACCATGATCGTGTGGGGCGACGAGGACAAGATCATCCCCGTCCAGCAGACGGAGACCTGGCGCAAATTCATCCCGAACGCCGACATCCAAGTTTTCAAGGGCGCGGGTCATTTGGTCCACCTCGAAAGACGCGAAGCGGTGGAGGCGCTCGGCAAGTTCTTGAGCTGATGTTCCGGTCAGGCTGAGGCGTGGCGGCCGCGGCCTGCCGGGGTCGACGCCGAGGTCCGCATGGGCCCGGTGCGAACCGAGTACGTCGATGACAACGCCAGGGAGGATCGATATGGACAGAAGGACATTCGTCAAAGGTAGTGTTGCCGTTGCCGGCGCGACGGCGTTGCAGCGGGTGCCTGCGCAGGCGCAGGCGGCGCCCGACAAACTGCGGTTCGGCTATGCGATCACGATGTCGGGCCCGCTGGGCCCGGGCGCGGATTCGACGTCTGTTTCCGCATACAAGCTCTGGCAGAAAAGGGTGAACGATGCCGGCGGCGTCTCGCTCAAGAAGTTCAGCAAGAAAGTGCCGATCGATCTCATCGCCTACGACGACCAGGGCAAGCCGGACGAATTGCTCAAGCTCACCGAGCGCCTGATCCAACAAGACAAGGTGGACATGGTGCTGAGCCCGTACGCCAGCCACATGAACCTCGCCTCGGCACCGATCATCAACAAGTACGAGTATCCGGTGATCATGACGACGGCGACGACCAACAAGACCTATGAGCTTGGACCCAAGTGGCCGTACGCATTCTGGAACATCGCCCAACCAAGGGCATCGAGCGGCGCGCTGTCGAAAGCCATCGCCGACCTCAAGAAGCAGGGCAAGATCAAGGGCCGCGTGGCCACCGTTCACCCGACCGTGGAATACGGCGTGGAGAACTACGAGGCCTTTGCGGCTGCAGCCAAGACGGACGGGGTCGAGATCGTTTTCAGCAAGAGCTACCCGCTCGGCGTTTCGGACCTGCAGCCCCTGATCCGCGAGGCCATGGCGACCAATCCGGACGCCTTCCTCGCCTTCAGCTATCCGCCCGACACCTTCATGCTGACCGAGCAGATGCAGATCGTGGGCTTCAACCCCGCGGTCATGTACGTGGCGATCGGCGGCGTCTTCCCCACCTACAAGGGGAAATTCGGCAACAAGGTCAACGGCATCCTCGTCTACGGCCCCGCCGATATGAGCGGGCCGGGGATGGGCGAGTTCGCCAAGGCTCACCAGGCCATGTTCAACAAGCCCTACGAGGCCGGCGCGGTCAACGTCTATTCCGCCCTCCAGATCACGCAGCAGGCGATCGAAACGGTCGGTGAAATTGACCGTAAGAAGATCCGCGACGTGATTGCCGGTGGCACCTTCAGTACGGTATGGGGCGAGATCAAGTACGTCAACCAGCTCAACGCCAATCCTTGGGCAGTTGGACAGTGGCAAGACGGCGAGCTCGTCTGCCTGTTCCCGGCCGACAAGGCCGGCGCCAAGCCGATGCTCTTCCCGAAGCCCGCGTGGTCGTGACGAGCCAGCGAGAATCGCATGAGAGCGGGGTCAGGTCGAGCAACTCGACCTGACCCGTTTGTTTGTACGCGGGACGTGGCGTGATCCTGTTCGAAGTGTTCCTGAGTGGCCTGCTCCTGGGGGGAGCGTACGGGCTCATCGCGCTGGGCCTGAACATGCAGTTCGGCGTCGCGCGCATTCTCAATCTTTCCTACGGCGAGTTCCTGATGGGCGGTGCCTTCACCGCCTTCTTCGCCATCATGCTGTGGCAGGTGAACCCGCTGCTGAGCCTGTCTCGTCAGCGTTCCCATCGCCTTTGCGCTGAACTGGCTCGTCTACCAGTTCATGATGATGCCGCTGGTGCGGCGCGCGCCCGACCAGGACTCGCTCGACGCCGACGTCGTGCTCGTCACCTTCGGGCTGCTGTTCATCTGCCAGGGCTGGGCGCTGGTCTACTGGAGCGGCGATCTGCGCGGCTACAGCTTCCTCTCCACCCCCGTGAACGTGCTGGGCGCGACGGTGGCCTTGAATCGCCTAATGTCGTTCCTGGGGGCCTGCGCGCTGGCGCTCGTACTGTTTCTGGTCCTGCGCCACAGCCGCTTCGGCGCGGCCTTGCGCGCCATCACCATCGATCCGGTCGCGGCGAGTCTGGTCGGCGTCGATGTGCGCCAGACCACCGCGCTCGCATTTGCGACCGGCGGCGCGCTCGCCGCCGTCTCCGGCATGCTGATCAGCATGTTCATCTCCTTCAGCGCCACCTCCGGCGTCGAGTACACCCTGAAGGCGCTGATCGTGGTGATCATGGCCGGCGTCGGGCGCGTCACCGGCACGCTCGCGGCCGGCCTGCTGCTGGGCGTGGTGGAGTCGCTCGGCGGCTATCTGGTTGACCCCGGCCTGACGATCGCCATCAATTTCGCCCTGTTCATGCTGGTCCTGCTGCTGCGGCCGACGGGGTTGTTCACCCGTGCTTGAGCTGCTGCGACAGAACCGATACACCGCCGCGCTGATCGCGCTGGGCACCATCGTCTTGCTGCTGCTGCCGCTCTACGTGTCGAACTACGTGATCTCGCTTCTCACGTTGCTGTACGCGAACGTCGCGCTCGCGACCGCCTGGGCCTTCTTCTCGGGAACCACGCGCTACATCTCGCTTGCCACCGCTGCCTTCTTCGGCGTCGGCATCTACGCGCTGGCCATCGCTCACGTCTATGTGCCGGTCGCCATGGCGCTGGCGGCCGCGGCAACCATGGGCTTCCTGGTTGCTCTTGTGGTGGGTCTCTCCACCTTGCGGCTGCGCGGGGTGTACTTCGTGGTCTTCACGTTCGGCCTCACCGAGCTGATCCACCAAGTGCTGAACTGGTGGGAGATCAACATCAACAAGTCGGTGACGCGCTACATCTTCACCGACGTGTCCAACGTCAGCATCTACCGCACGCTGCTGGTGGTTGCGCTCGTCACGATCGTGGGCAGCTGGTACGTGAGCCGGATCCGGCTGGGCTTTGCCATGCGCGCCATCGGCGAGGACGAGACGGTGGCCCGCCACACCGGCATCAACACCACGCGCGTCAAGATCGTCTGCTTTGCGCTCTCGGCGTCGGCAATGGCGCTGGTCGGCGCGGCGCTGGCCTTGCGCTACCCCTATATCGACGCCAGCATCGCCTTCAACAACAACTGGTCCTTCCAGGTCTTGATCGCGGCGCTGCTCGGCGGGCCGACGCGCCCCTGGGGCCCGGCTGTCGGCGCAATCCCGCTGGTGCTGCTGTCGGAGTATCTCGCCGGCAGCTTCCCGCACCACTTCTCCATCGCCCTCGGCCTGTGCTTCGTGGTGATCGTGTACTTCCTGCCGGGCGGCATCGCCCCACTGATCGAGCGCTTTTTGCATACGCTGGCGCAACCGGGCGGGACGGGGCCAACGCTGTCGCATTTCGCCTTGCGCTTCAGGGCGGGCGCGGCCCGTTTCGCGGGGCTGTGGCGGCTATGAGGGGCCACGGCGAGCAAGCTCTGCTCAGCGTCCGCGGGCTGCACAAGGCCTTCGGCGGACTCGTCGCCGTGCGCGATCTGTCGTTCGACATCCGCCGCGGCGGCGTCACCGGCCTGATCGGCCCCAACGGCTCGGGCAAGACCACGGTGATGAACCTGCTCACCGGCGAGCTGCGCCCAGATGCCGGAGATATCGTCTTCAACGGCGTCGACATCGCCGGCTGGCCGTCGTTCCAGATCTGCCGCTCGCGCGTCGCCCGCACCTTCCAGCTGGTGCGCGTGCTCCCCTTCATGACGGTGCGCGAGAACGTGATGCTGGGCGCCATGTTCGGCAGCGCCCCTACCGATCCCATACGTGCGGGCCGCGAAGGGGACCTGCTGCTCGAGCGCGTGGGGCTCAGCGGACGGGCCGGCATGCCCGCCGCACAGCTCACCTACATCGACCAGAAGCGGCTGGAGCTGGCGCGCGCGCTCGCCTGCCGGCCGCTGCTGCTGCTGCTCGACGAGTGGCTGGCGGGCCTCAACCCCGCCGAGCTGCAGACCGGCATGGACCTGATCCGCCTGATCAGCAAGGACGGCATCACCATCGTCATGGTGGAGCACGTCATGGAGGCCATCCGCGCGCTGTGCGACCGCGTGCTCGTCATGAACGCCGGCGAGCGCATCGCCGAGGATACGCCCGACCGGGTGCTGTCCGACCCCGGCGTCACCCGCGCCTATCTCGGAGCCGACGATGCTGCGGATTGAGCACGTCTCGGTCGCCTACGGCAAGCACGTGGCCCTGCACGACGTGACGCTGGAGATGCCGGCCGGCCGCACCACCGTGATCCTGGGCGCCAACGGCGCCGGCAAGACCACGCTGCTCAAGACCATCGCCGGCCTGCTGCGGCCGCAGCCCGGCGGGCGCATCCTGTTCGAGGGCCGCTCCATCGAGCGCGATCCGCCGCATCGCATGGTGGCGGCCGGCATCGCCCTGGTGCCGGAAGGCCGGCGGCTGTTCGGCGACATGACCGTGATCGACAACCTGCGCATGGGCGCCTACACGCCGCACGCGCGGGCCGACGAGGCGCGCCGGCTGGACCAGCAGCTGACCCTGTTCCCGCGGCTGGCCGAGCGCCGCCAACAGCTCGCCCGCACCATGAGCGGCGGCGAGCAGCAGATGCTGGCGATCGCCCGTGCCCTCATGTCGGAGCCCAAGCTGCTGCTGCTCGACGAGCCCTCGCTCGGGCTCGGGCCGAAGCTGGTCAAGGACCTGTTCGCGATCCTCAGAGCCATCGGTCGCGCGCGGGCAGTCGGTGGTGCTGGTGGAGCAGAACGTGCGCCAGAGCCTGCGGCTCGCCGACCACGTCTACGTGCTGGAGAACGGGCGCATCGAGCGCTCGGGATCGGTTGCCGAGCTGGAAAAGGACGCGGCCATCCAGAGGGCCTATCTGGGCCTAACCGCGGAGCGTCGCCCCGAGCGCGCGCAGTTCCCCGCTCGCGAGCGCTGGTCCGCGGGAGGGTTTGTCAACCCGTTCGCCCGCAGCGTCGCCGCGCGCAGCCTGAACGGTCACGAAGAGGAGCAACCAATGCCACATCAGCTGGACGGCTCTGGCGGAAGCGGGTTCTTCCACCCGTTCGCACGCACTGTTGCCCCGCGCCCGCTCAAGCCCGCGCCCTCCGTCGAGGCGCCGCAGACGCATCACAATACACAGCCAGCCTCAGTTCCCGCCGAACGCATTCCGATTCCGACCACCGGCGGCTTTGTCAATCCGCAGGCGCGCGCGCCCAAACGGTAACTCCCTCCCCCCGCTTGCGGGGAGAGGGTCGGGGTGAGGGGCAGCTGCCCACTCCGCAATGCGGCTATCGCCCTACTTGGTGGCGAACGGGTTGCGGAAGCCGCCTCCATCGCCGCCGAGCACCGGTGAGCCGGCGCCCGCTGGCCTTGCGGCGGGTTGCGCCGGGGGCACGGGCGCAACCGACGCCGGGGCGGACGGGGCTGCGTGCCCATTGGCGTGGTAGCTGAGATCGCCCGGATTGGTGAGATCGGGCACCTTCCAGCCGTCGAGATCGTACTCGGCCATGCACTGCTCGACGAGGCCCTTGAGCTTGTCGGCGGTGCCCATGGCCTGCGCGCCGAACAGCACGTAGCGCCGGATCTCCTCGGTGGAGCCGCCGTAGTTGATCTCGTAGAGCTCGTGGCGGCCGGCGAACTCGGTGCCGATCGAGTCCCACAGCAGCTTCGAGCAGCTTCACGCGATCGACCGCGCTGTAGCCGTTGGAGCCGCGCATGTACTTGTCGAGATAGGGGCGGATCGCCGGGTTCTTGAAGTCGCGCGCGTGGCTGTTGAGGTAGATCAGCCCCGACGCCACCGTCTGCTCGATGATGTACTTGATCTTGGTGTAGGCCATGGTCGAGGTGATCTGGTAGGCGCCGGCCGGCTCGATGTCGGGCAGCAGATACTCGCCGATCCACGGCTTCGGGTTGCGCACCATCGCTTCCGTGAGGCCCCAGAACAGGTTGCGCCACACCAGCACCTCGCCGACGTTGGCCTGCACGCCGCGGAAGTCCTTCGAGCCCGTCGCCTCAACCGCCTTCAGCAGCGCGCCGGCGATGAAGTCGAGCTTGACCGCAAGCCTGGTGCAGCCGTGCAAGCAGCGCGCGCGGCAGGAAGCCCGTCTGCGGGAAGAAGTTGTTGGCCTTGTCAACGTCGCCGTAGCAGAACACGTTCTCCCAGGGCACCAGCACCTTGTCCATGATGAACACCGCATCGTTCTCGTCGATGCGCGAGGACAGCGGATAGTCGAACGGGCTGCCCATCACGGTGGAGGTCATCTCGTAGGAGGGACGGCAGATCAGCTTCACGCCCGGCGCGCCGGTCGGGATCATGAAGATCGCCGCGAAGCTCTTGTCGCCGACCGGAATCAGGCCGTGGTGGGCAACGAAGGTGTAGTTGGTGAGCGCGGAGCCCGTCGCCACCACCTTGGCGCCCGACACGACGATGCCCGCATCCGTCTCCTTCTCCACGTGGCAGTAGACGTCGCCCACTTCCTGGGGTGGGCGGTTGCGGTCGACGGGGGGATGGATGATGGCATGGTTGACGAACGGCACGCGCTCCTGGGCGAAGCGGTACCAGCGCTTGGCGTTCTCCTGCCAGGGTGAATAGAACTCGGCGTTGGCGCCGAGCGTGCCGAGGAAGGCCGCCTTGTAGTCGGGCGCGCGGCCGAGCCAGCCGTAGCAGAGCTTGGCCCACTCGGCGATCGCGTCGCGCCCGGCGACCGATTCCTCGATCGTCTTGGGGCACTTGAAATAGGCGTGCGTCATGCCGCCGTTGCCGGTGTCGGTCGGCACCAGCAGCTTGGCGCTGTGCTTGGGGTCGTGCAGCGCGTTGTAGAGGCGCGCCAGCATGCGCGCGGTGTTGCGGAAGGCCGGGTGCGTGGTCACGTCCTTGACGCGGTCGCCGTAGATGTAGATCTCGCGGCCGTCGCGCAGCGACTCCAGGAACTCATCGCCCGTCATGGGCTTCGACACGCTGCCTTTGCCGATCGTCTCTGGCTTTCTGGCAAAGGCTATTTGATCGTCGCGCACTTCGGCCTGCGACATCGCTCGTCCTCCCTTTTGCAGATGGTCGTTCGAGCCAGACCGTCTGCATTCGTCGTGTGGTCCGTGTCTTTCGTGCCCGCGCTCGATACGGGAAACGATAAGAGTCTGCCCATCCCGTGGCAAGGAAAAGGGATGGTTGACGGCGCCCTCGGTCCCTTAACCGAACGGCATCGCCGGCCGCGGGGGCCGTTCGTCTAGAATGGCAATACTTTTCGAATAGTGCGCTCAATTGAGCGCGGCACCTCGATGATGTCCGAGGGGTTCAAGCGTCTGACGGGATCGATCTTCAAGGCGCGGCCAACGAAGGGGAACGCCTTTCCAACTCCCAGCCCGGGAATAAGATTATTGGTGAACTTTACCGGAGCGGAAAGAATCCCGGTCATGGACGCGTGAACGATCCTTCCGATGATGCCGTGCTCCCGGCAGCTCCTGCTGCGGGAGCAAATCTCGACACTTCCCTCGTGCAACAGCACCAATGTGTCGCCGTTGCCATCGACGTAGATGTCGAACACGGTTCCCCTTACGCCGATTGTCGCCGACGGTGTTTCGATCTTGTAGGCGTCGCCTTTCTGCGAGCCCGTAATAAACCGGAATGTACCCTTGACGAGTTTGACGCCAATCGCAGTCGGCGTCGCGGATTGCCCGACAACGAACTCATCGAGGCGAAGACTTGCGTTGGGGCCAAGCGCCAGCTTGGTTTCGTCGTCGAGTTTCAGCTCCGCACGGGCGTCCGCGCCGGTTTCCAGCAATTCGCTGCGGTGAACGCGAAGGCCTTCTTTCAAGTTGCGCTTGTCATTGTCGAGCGTGGCGGTGACGCTGGGCTTGATAGCAACAGCCGTGCCGATCTCGGCCTTGTCACCGAACGCATCGGCCGTGCCACCCGCGCTCACAGCCAGGGCTGAGCAAAGGACCACCGCGCAGCGCCTGATCGCTGGGGACCTACAGAAGATCGCCATGTCCGCCCGTTCCGTGCTAGTGCTGTCACAAACGATCCATCGTGTACCATGCTGACCAAGTGGCGGCACGGGCATTTCTTTCCGCGGTCGCCGATGCAGGCCGCGTCGGGAAGTTCCGGGGGCGGGTTGAGCGCGCGGCTTTCGTACTGGCTGATCGTCGCCGCAGTCGTCATTGGCGGCATTGCGCTGAGGCAAGCAGACCCGGGATTTCTGGCGCGCATCCGATTGCTCGGCTTCGACACGCTGCAGCAAACATGGCCCAGGGCGCCGGATCCGTCATACCCGGTCCGCATCGTGGATATCGATGAACGCTCTCTTCAGGAGCTCGGCAGTTGGCCGTGGCGCCGCGAAGTCTTCGCCAACCTCGTCGAGAAGCTGTCGGCGCTGGGTGCGCGCGCCATCGTATTCGACATGGTGTTCGCGGACCCCGGGCGCAGTCCGTTCGATGAAATCCCAGATCAATTGCGCGGCTCTTCCGAGTTCAAGCCTTTGCTCGACAGATTGGCTTCGATCGGAACACCGGATGAGCAGTTCGCTCGCGCGATCCGGGGCGGTCGCGTTGTCTTGGGGGCGATCGCCAGGGCGCAGCGGAGCGAGCGCCTGCCTGCAATCCACGGCTCGGTGGTTGCGATAGGGCAAGACATCGACAACTTGGTTGCCCGCTTTCCCGGCGCCACTGCCAACGTTCCGGTGTTGGAGCAAGCCGCAAGTGGCGTCGGCGCGATGAACTGGTTCCCGGAGCACGATCAAATCCTTCGGCGCGTACCAATGCTGGTAGGCATTGCCGATCAACTGCACCCCTCGCTTGTAGCGGAGGCCTTGCGGGTCTTTTCGCAAGCCAAGACCATCCAAGTACGCTTCGCGCGAGGTAGCGATGGCGCAAGCATGGCCGTGCGCATCGCTGACACAATCGTCCCCACCGACAACGACGGTCAGATGTGGCTGTGGTTCTCGCGCCGGGATCCCAGACGCTCCATTTCTGCCGCGGATGTGATCCTGGGAAGGGCTCCCGCCAGCGAAATTCAAAATCGCATCGTCGTCATCGGCACGAGCGCGCCGGGACTTCTCGACCTGCGCGCCACCCCGCTCGATCCCGTCATCGCCGGGGTCGAGATCAACGCGCAGGCAATCGAGCAGCTTCTGAGCCGGCGCTTTCTCGTGCGCCCGGACTACGCGAAAGGCATGGAGATCGCGCTCACTGTCCTCGCGGCCCTGGCACTCGCGCTGATTGTCTATCGATCGGGAGCCGTAGTCGCGGCGGCGGTGGGTGCGGTCTCCGTTGCTACCTGTCTTGCGAGTGTGTGGCTCATGTTTGCCAGGCGAGGTGTTTTGCTCGATGCGACGCACCCTATCATCACCGTCACTGCGACTTACGTACTCGGAACCGGCTTCCTCTACTACCGCACCGAGCACGAGCGAAATCGCAATCGCGAGGCTCTGCTTGCGATCGGCCGGGAAATGGAGGCTGCCGCTCAGATTCAACGGTCCTTCCTTCCCCGCGAGATGGCTCCGGGCGACAACCATCGGAACGGTTTCGACATCTTCGCAACGATGAAGCCGGCCAAGCACGTCGGCGGGGATTTCTATGACTACTTTGTGCTTGGCGAAAATCGGCTGGCGTTTGCGATCGGCGATGTTTCCGGCAAAGGCGTCCCAGCCGCAATCTTCATGAGCGTTTCGCGTACTGTCCTACGCACCCTCGCCTTCGAGGGGGGAACGGCAGGAGACGTCCTCACAAGAACGAATGAGATCATCGCCCGCGACAATGCGGAAAGCATGTTTGTCACTCTCTTCTATGCCGTTCTGCATCTGGACAAGGCAATGATCGAGTGTTCCAGCGCCGGCCATGAGGCCGTCTTCTTGCTCGGCGGCAACTCTCCCGCAGAAGCAATCGGCCATATGGGGCCCGCCATCGGCCTGATCGAAGGCGTCACATATCCCACTCTCACGAGGGAAATAGCGCCCGGCGACATGCTCCTGCTGCTGACCGATGGCGTGACAGAAGCCTTCGATGTCGCAGGCCTGCCCTTCGGCACAGGGCGCGTGGCGCTGCTACTGGAGGATTGGAAGAACAGGCCCCCCAAAGCCATGGTCGAAGCCGTGATGGACGCTGTGGCGCGGTTTGCTCGCGGGGCCGAGCAGTCCGACGACATTACCTGCCTGGCGGTTCAATTTCAGCCGCAGAACAGACAATGCTGAGGCGGTTGCTCTGGCCTGACCTGGAATATTCGATCTGAGCGGCCCGGTCGCGGATGAGCGCAATGCCGAAACCGCCTTCGTTGGCAGTCGCCAGATCCACCGGTTTCTGGGGAGCCGGCCATGTCCGCAGGTCGAAATATCCGCCGTTATCCAACACGACGGCTTTGGCGAGCGAACGCTGCAACTCGATCTCAATGACGATCTCGGGGTTCTCCGTTTCCGCGAACCCATAGCTGACGAGGTTTGCAAAAACTTCGTTCACGCACAGCTTCAAGTCCGCAGCAGCTGACGGACTGATGCCCGACCGTGCAAACGCTTCGTCCAGCCATCGATTGAGGCGCACAACTTCGGACACGCTTGGCTTGAGACCAATTCTGTCCGTCAACGTCACTTATTGGACTCGGCAACAGCGGCGGCCTCGTCGGCGACGACTGGAATGATCGCATCGATGCCCGTCGTGTGGAGAACTCTGCGCGATTCCTCACTGGCATTGTATACGACGAGCCGGCCGCCTTTGTTGGCGATGGCTCGCGCAGCCTTGACGAGGACGCGGATTCCGATCGAGGCCAGGAAGGTCACGCCCCCCAAGTCGACGATGACCTTGTTCCTGTGTCCGGCAATCACGCTGAAGGGCATGTCGATCTCACCGGCTCCGGCAATATCCAGCGATCCTGCGAGGCTAACTCGAAGGACATTGCTCGGAAGTTCGACTTGATCCATGCGCATTTCTTTAGCTCCGCAAGTACTCGGACGGGCAGAAGCTCCACCGGCCCAGGACGCCGCACTCTAGCTCCATCCGGTCCGCGGTGTCAGCAGGCGATGCGCGCTGGCGCGCCGGGCATGTCGCCCCAAATAGTCAGCTGTCGCATGGACAAGCGCGCCTGAGCGCCCGCTTCACCGGGCCCGGCGCAGCGCGTGGTAGCTCAGCTCGCCGGGATCGGTGAGGTCGGGCACCTTCCAGCCGTCGAGGTCGTACTCGGCCATGCACTGCTCGGCGAAGCCCTTGAAGCGGTCGGCGTTGCCGGAGGCCTGCGCGCCGAACAGGCAGTAGCGGCGAATCTCCTCGGTGGAGCCGCCGTAGTTGATCTCGTAGAGCTCGTGGCGGCCGCCGAACTCGCTGCCCAAGGCGTCCCACAGCAGCTTCATGAGCTTGACGCGCTCCTCCGCCTTGTAGCCGTTGGAGCCGCGCAGATAGCGGTCGAGATAGGGGCGGATCTCCGGGTTTTTGAAGTCGCGGGCGTGGCTGTTGAGGTAGATGAGCCCCGAGGCCACCGTCTGCTCGATGATGTACTTGACCTTGGTGTAGGCGATGGTGGCGATGATCTGGTAGGCGTTGCCGGGATCGAGGTTGGGCAGCACGTAGTCGCCGATCCAGGGCCTGGGGTCGCGCACCATGGCATCCGACAGCGCCCAGAACAGGTTGCGCCAGGCGATCACCTCGCCGACGTTGGCCTGCACGCCGCGATAGTCCTTGGTGCCGGCGGCCTCCACGGCCTTGAGCAAGAGCCCCGCGATGAAGTCGAGCTTCACCGCGAGCCTGGTGCAGCCGTGCACGACGAAGCGCGGCAGGAAGCCGGTGCGCGGGAAGAAGTTGTTGGCCTTCTCGATGTCGCCGTAGACGAACACGTTCTCCCAGGGCACCAGCACCTTGTCCATGATGAACACCGCATCGTTCTCGTCGATACGCGAGGACAGCGGATAGTCGAACGGGCTGCCCATCGCCGTGGAGGTCATCTCGTAGGACGTGCGGCAGATGAACTTCACGCCCGGCGCATTGGTCGGCACCATGAAGACGCAGGCGAACTTCTTGTCCTGCAGCGGGATGAGGCCGTGGTGGGCCACGAAGGTGTAGTTGGTGAGCACCGAGCCGGTCGCCACCACCTTGGCGCCGGAGACGACGATGCCGGCATCCGTCTCCTTCTCCACGTGCGCGCACACGTCCACCACGTCGCTGGGCGGCCGGTCGCGGTCGACGGGCGGATGGATGATGGCGTGGTTGACGAACGGCACGCGCTCGACGCTGAACTTGTACCAGCGGCGCGCATTCTCCTGGAACGGATCGTAGAAGTCCGCATTGGCGCCGAGCGTGGCGAGGAACGCCGCCTTGTAGTCGGGCGCGCGGCCGAGCCAGCCGTAGGTGAGCCGCGCCCACTCGGCAATGGCCGCGCGGCCGGCGAGCAGGTCGTCGGCGCTCTTCGGCGCCTTGAAGAAGGCGTGCGTCATGCCGCCGTTGCCGGTGTCGGTCGGCAACAGCATCTTGTCCTTGCGCTTCTCGTCGTGCAGCGCGTTGTAGAGGCGGGCCACCATGCGCGCGGTGTTGCGGAAGGCTGGATGCGTCGTGACGTCGGCCACCCGCTCGCCGTAGATGAAGACCGTGCGCCCGTCCCGGAGTGAGGCCAGATATTCGTCGCCGGTCTGCGGCGCGGAGGCCGCGACCCTGCCGATGGTCTCGGGCTTCCTGGCAAACGCCTCGCGATCCTCTCCGCGCGCGCCCTGCGCGTGCTTCGCCTTGGCCATCGGCGGTTCCTCCCTGTCTCGCTTTGCGCGCCTACTTCGGTTGGTGCATTATGTTCGATTATCGAACGAACGTACGATTTGCGAACGAGCAAAACGATAGGGCGGCGCCCATGCGCTGGCAAGCGCGGTCAAGCAGGACAGCAGGGGTCTTGTGGCGAGAGCGCCCGCTACTTCAGCGCCAGCAGCTCCACCTCGAAGATCAGCGTCGAGTGCGGCGGGATCGAGCCGCCGGCGCCGCGGGCGCCGTAGCCGAGGTCGGGCGGAATGATGAGGGTGCGCTTGCCGCCGACCTTCATGCTGGCGACGCCCTCGTCCCAGCCCTTGATCACCCGGCCCTGGCCGATCGGAAACTCGAATGGCTGACCGCGGTCAACCGAGCTGTCGAATTTCGCCCCCTTCTGCCCGTTCTGATACAGCCAGCCCGTGTAGTGCATGACGCAAATCTGGCCGGTCTTGGGGGTGGCGCCGGTGCCCACCTTGATGTCCGCTATCTTCAGGCCCGAAGCCTGCGTGAAGACTTTGGTTTCGGGTTGCGCTTGCGCTTCCACTTGGGTCGGGGCGCTGGTGGCAATGCAGCCGGCCAATAGGGTGGCAAGGGCGACGGCAATCACTGTGGCCGGCTTGATGGTTCGCATGCGCTTCTCCCCTGGGTCTTTGGTTGTGCACTTGTAGCGCTTGCCTTGGTGCGAAACCGTGGCATTTAGCGTCGCAGCCGTCCGTGATACCTTCAGGCGATGCTCGCCGCGATCTGCCCAGCGGCCTCGCGCAGCGCCGGCAGGAAGCGTTCGCGCATCTCGTTGCGGGTCGTGCGCGTCGAGTGGGTGGACAGGTTGAGCCCGGCCACCGCCTGGCCCGCGCGGTCGATGATCGGCACGGCGATCGACCGCAGCCCCCGCTCAAGCTCCTCGTCGACGATGGAGAAGCCCTGCTCGCGATCGGCGCGGATGCGGTCGAAGAGCGCCTGCACGTCGGTGATAGTGGAAGTCGTGTAGGCCTCGATGCGCAGTGATCGCAGCCGCCGCCACAGCTCGTCGTCGTCGAGGAAGCCCAGCTGCACGCGGCCGATGGAGGTATGGAACGCCGGCAGGCGCGTGCCGATCGAGATCGCCACCGACATGATGCGCCCCGCCGGCACACGCGCGACGTAGACGACGTCCGTGCCCTGCAGGATGGCCGCCGAGCAGGACTCGTGAAAGCGCTCGCTCAGCTCCTTCATCAGCGGGCGCGCGCGCTCGATCCAGTTCTGCGCCGACAGATACGAGAAGCCGAGCTTGAGGATGCCGGGAGCCGGTGAGAACTGCCGTCCCTGCTGCTCGACGTAGCCGAGCTCGGCCAGCGTGCGCAGGATGCGCCGCGCCGTGGCGCGCGAAAGGTCGGTGGCGGCCGCAGCCTCCGACAAGGTCAGGCTCGGCCGCTCCCTGCCGAACAGGGCGAGCACCGCGAGGCCCTTGGCCAGCGTCGTCATGAACTCCTTGTCGTGAGGCCGCTCCGCCTTGCTCGCGCGGTCGGACGCTGCGCGCTGCGCCGTGGCTTGCCCGCCCGCGTTGCGCTTCGCTCTTCCTTGCGCCACAGGTTCTCGCAAGAACTCTCGTTGACACTCCGCACCCGCCCGGACGACAATTGCCACATATCGAACGCACGTTCGATATACGAACAATATTGCGCCGCGGTCAAATCAATGCCGGCGCAGCCAAGCGCCGAACGGGCCTTAAGAGGAAACGCTTTGAGCGGGAGCGGCTTTGCTCGAGCCGCCTCCGCGTGTGAATCGATCACCAGGGAGGAAGGCATGCCAGCGAATACGCGCAATCGATCCGTCACGCGCCGCACCTTCATCAAAACCTCGGCCGCCACGCTCGCCGCGGGACAGGTGTTCTCGCCCGCCGTGCACGCCCAGGCGCGGCCCATCAAGCTCGGCTACGTGAGCCCGGCAACCGGGCCGCTTGCGCCGTTCGCGGCGGCAGACGAGTTCATGCTGCAACAGTTCCGCGAGGCGACCAAGGGCGGGCTGAGGGTCGGGAACGTCACGCGCCCAATCGAGGTGCTCTTGCGCGACAGCCAGTCCAATCCGAACCGCGCCGCCGAGGTCGCGAAGGACCTCATGGTTCGCGACAAAGTCGATCTCATGCTGGTCGGCAACACGCCGGAGACCACCAATCCGGTCTGCACCCAGGCGGAGATCGAAGAGGTCGCCACCGTCTCCTCCCTGGCCCCCTGGCAGCCGTGGTTCATCGGCCAGCAGGCGAACCCGGCCGGAGGGCCGCCGGCGTGGAAGCCCTTCAATTTCGCCTTCCACTACTTCTGGGGCCTCGAGGACGTGATCGCGGTGTTCCTCAACATGTGGGGCCAGCTCGACACGAACAAGGTCGTCGGCGCGCTGTTCCCGAACGACGGCGACGGTAACGCCTGGGGCGACAAGGAAGTGGGCTTCCCTCCCGTGCTCGCCAAGCAGGGCTACAAACTGATCGATCCGGGTCGGTATCAAAACCTCACGGACAATTTCGCCGCACAGCTCACGGCCTTCAAGAACGGCAATGCCCAGATCATCACCGGCGTGGTGCTGCCCCCGGACTTCACCACATTCTGGAAACAGGCGCTGCAGCAGGGCTTCAAGCCGAAGGCCGCCTCGGTCGGCAAGGCACTCCTATTCCCGTCCTCGGTCGAAGCGCTCGGCAGGGACGGCCACAATATTTCGACCGAGGTTTGGTGGACACCGAACCATCCATTCAAATCATCGATCAACGGCATGACTGCGAAGCAGTTGGCCAATTCCTATGAGGCCACGACCAAGCGGCAATGGTCGCAGCCGGTCGGCTTCGCCCACTCGCTTTACGAGGTCGCCCTCGATGTGCTCAAGCGCACCAAGGAGATCGGCAACGCCAGGGCCACCGTGGAGGCGATCCGGGCCACGAAGCTCGACACCGTGGTCGGGCACATCGCATGGGACGGCAGAGGCGTGCCGCCTTCGCGGCCAAGAATGTAACCAAGACCACGCTGGTCGGTGGCCAGTGGCGCGTCAAGGACGGCAACAAGTACGACATCGTCATCACCGACAACAAGACGGCGCCGGCGATCCCTGTCGGCGGCAAGATGGAACCGATCGCCTGAATGGGTATCTTCGTTGGGGCCGGGCCTCGACCCGGCCCCGCGTTCTATAGTCCGAGGCTGCTCGAAATCCGCGGCCTTTCGCGCGTCGTTCGGCTCGCTCAAGGCCGCCGACGACATCGATCTGGTGGTCGCGCGCGAGGAGGCGGTCGGCATCATCGGCCCCAACGGCGCCGGCAAGACCACGCTGTTCAACCTGATCGCCGGCAACCTCGCCGCTGACGCCGGCCTGATCCGGCTCGACGGCGCCGACATCACGCGCAAGACGCCGCACGAGCGCTGCATCGCCGGCATCGGCCGCTCCTTCCAGATCCCGCACCCGTTCGAGAACATGACCGTGTTCGAGAACCTGCTGGTCGCCGCCGTGCACGGACGCGCCGAGCAGGAGGACGATGGCGTCGAGTTCTGCGCCGACATCCTCAAGCGCACCGGGCTCTGTGCCGCGCGCCAACACGCCGGCCGGCACGCTCACCCTGCTGGAGCGCAAGCGCCTCGAGATGGCGCGCGCGCTCGCCACCGGGCCCGAGCTGCTGCTGCTCGACGAGATCGCCGGCGGGCTCACGGAAAGCGAATGCCGCGAGCTGGTTGCCAGCATCAACAGCATCCGCGCTTCCGGCACCACCATCGTCTGGATCGAGCACATCGTGCACGCGCTGCTGGCAGTGGTCGACCGACTGGTGGTGCTGAACTTCGGCCGCAAGATCGCCGAGGGCGACCCCGCCGCGGTGATCGCCTCCAAGGAGGTGCGCGAGATCTACACGGGGATCGCCGCGTGAGTCTCCCTCTCCCCGCGTATCGCAACCCTTGCCTCGAACTCTGTCGACGCGGGGAGAGGTCGGGTGAGGGCGGTACCTTGCTGCGACGGCGCTTGTGGCTGCCCTCACCCTAACCCTCTCCCCATGCCTGAAGAGGCATGGGGAGAGGACGTGGAGCCTGCCCATGGCCCTGCAGAGACGCATCGGCTCACCGCGCTCTACGGCGACTTCCAGGCGCTCTACGGCATCGACCTGGAGCTGAGGGCAGGCGAGACGCTGGCCATCATCGGCGCCAACGGTGCCGGCAAGTCGACCTTCCTTCGCACCCTCGTCGGCCTGCTGCCGGCCAAGCCCGATAGCATCGTCTTCGACGGCCGGCCGATCGGCGGCCTGCCGCCCGCGGAGATCGTGCGCGCCGGCATCTCCCTGGTGCCCGAGGGACGGCGGCTGTTTCCCTCGCTCAGCGTCGAGGAGAACCTGAAGATCGGCGCGCACGGCCGCCGCGAGGCCGGCTACTGGTCGCTCGAGCGGGTCTACGACCTGTTCCCGGCTCTGATCGAGCGGCGCGAGGCCCCCTCGCAGACGCTGTCCGGCGGCCAGCAGCAGATGACGGCCATCGGCCGCGCGCTGATGTCCAACCCGCGCGTGCTGCTCTGCGACGAGATCAGCCTCGGCCTCGCGCCGATCGTCATCCGCGACATCTATGCAGCGCTTCCCAAGATCAAGGCGAACGGCGCCAGCGTGATCCTGGTCGAGCAGGACATCGTGCAGGCGCTGCAAGGTGGCCGACCGCGTCTACTGCTTCCAGGAAGGGCGCATGTCGCTGTCCGGCCGGCCGGCAGAGCTCGATCGCGACCGCGATCCACAAGGCGTACTTCGGCGCATGACGGTCTGCGATCAACACCCTGCTGCAGGGCGTCATGCTGGGCGGGCTCTACGCGCTGTTCGCCGCCGGCCTGTCGCTGATCTTCGGCATCATGCGCCTCGTCAACCTGGCGCACGGCGACCTGATCGTGCTCGCGGCCTTCATCGTGCTGGCGCTCGACTCAGGCGCTGGGGCATCGATCCGTTCCTCGGTACGCTGGTCGCGGCGCCGATGATGTTCGCGTTCGGCTACGCGCTGCAGCACGCGCTGCTCAACCGCACGCTTGGCCGCGACATCCTGCCGCCGCTGCTCGTCACCTTCGGCCTCTCGATCATCATCCAGAACGGCCTGCTCGAAGTCTTCTCCGCCGACAGCCAGCGCCTTGCCGCCGGCGCCATCGAGACGGCGTCCGATCCAGTTCGGGCGGCGGGCTCGCTGTCGGCATCATCCCGCTCCTCACCTTCGCCTCGGCGGTCGGCGTGATCGTCGCGCTCAACCAGCTCTTCTATCGCACCGAGACTCGGCCGCGCCTTCCGCGCCACCTCCGACGATCCCGAGATCGCCCAGCTGATGGGCATCGACAACCGCCGCATCTTCGCGCTGGCCATGGCCGTGTCGATGGTGGTGATCACCGTCGCCGCGCTCTATCTCGGCATGCGCGCCAACTTCGATCCGACCATCGGCCCGGCGCGCCTGCTCTACGCCTTCGAGGCGGTGATCATCGGCGGCCTCGGCAGCTTCTGGGGCACGCTGGCCGGCGGCATCATCATCGGCGTCGCGCAGACCGTCGGCGCGCAGATCAACCCGAATGGCAGATCCTGGCCGGCCACCTCGCCTTCCTGATCGTGCTGGTGCTGCGGCCGCGCGGCCTCTTTCCCCGACAGGCGACTGAGGCCCATGGATTCTCAGGAACCCTGGCCGAACCTGCCGCGACCCACGCCGAGGCAGCGCGCGGCCGCGCGTGCGAAGCGGTGGCTGGCTGTTGCCAGGCGCGGAATTCGTTCCCGCACCGCCGGCGTGGCTGCCGCAGTGCGCCGCTTCCACGTCCCCGCCGGGCTGCGTCCTAGTCCGCGCACGGCGGCGGATGGCAAACACCATGTCGAGGTCGCGACCCCGCGCTCGCGCGCGTTCGCCATCGTCGGGCTCAATTGTGCTGGCGCTGCTCGTCGCGCTGCCGGCCTTCGGCAGCCGCAACCTGATCAACGACCTGATCTTCGTCTTCACCATGCTGGCGCTGGCCCAGTACTGGAACCTGCTCGCGGGCTACGCCGGCCTCGTCTCGGTCGGCCAGCAGGCCTTCGTCGGGCTCGGCGGCTATCTCGCTGTTCGCGCTCACCGTGCACGCCGGCATCGATCCGCTGGCTGGCGATCGTGCTCTGCGGGCCTCATCGCGGCTGCTCTCGCGCTGCCGACCGCGCTCGTCGTGTTCCGCCTGCGCGGCGCCTACTTCGCCATCGGCACCTGGGTGATGGCCGAGGTCTACCGGCTGGTGTTCGCCCAGTTCAAGCAGCTGGGCGGCGGCACCGGCACCTCGCTGCCGCCGTTCGTCACCAACGAGGTGGCAGGCATCGAGTGGGTGAAAGCGCTGTTCGACGTGCGCACCTCGGCCGCCCGCGACATCATCACCTACTGGGCAGCGCTGGCGCTAGCGGTCGCCACCATCCTCCTCGTCTATCTCATCTTGCGCTCGCGCCACGGCCTGGCGCTCGCCGCCATCCGCAATTCGGAGGTGGCGGCGGAGAGCGTCGGCGTCGACGCTTCAGGACCAAGCTCAAGGTCTACATCGTCACGGCCGCCGGCACCGGCATGGTGGGCGCGCTCATCTACCTGCAGAAGGCGCGCATCTCGCCCGACGCCGCGTTCTCGGTTCTCGACTGGACTGCCTACGTCATCTTCATCGTCGTGATCGGCGGCATCGGCACCATCGAGGGGCCGATCATCGGCGTGCTCATCTTCTATTTCCTGCAGACCAACCTGGCCCACTTCGGCACCTGGTATCTGATGCTGCTCGGGGCATTCGCCATCGTCATCATGCTGTTCGCGCCCAAGGGCATCTGGGGCTACGTGTCGGAGCGCTACGGCCTGGTGCTGTTCCCCATCCGCCGACGCCTCGTATTGCGCGGGTCGGAACAAACGTAAGCCTGCTTCAAAGCACCGCGGACGGGTGCTGCCGAGGCTTGACCTGGATCAATCCGCCCACCCTCGGCCTACGGCAGCCTTCTCAAAACGCATCTCTCGCAGCGAGGGACAGCAGGTGGGACGCACTTGCCGCCACTGGCCGATGTTCGAGCGGGTCCTCAGCCACGCCAGGCTGATGGATGAGATGATGGAGCGCGTCGGCGCCGAGGCTGGAAAGGCCGTCCGCATCGAGCACGGCATGGCGTGGGAGGAGGCTCGCACCCAATGCATCGGCTGCCCCGAGGCGCACCGGTGCCGCGATTGGCTTCTCGCCGCCGGACCTCTCACTTCGCCGCCCGACTTCTGCCGCGGCGCCCCGGTTGTTCCGCCGCTGCCTGGAAGAAGGGGATGCCGCGGATGGAGATCGCCCCAAACACTGAAATTCACGAGCTCGCCCACGCAACCGAACCCGTCAACCAATGGAGGCATTCCGATGTCGGCCCCAAATGCTATCGAAAACCTGCTAGGCCGCGTCCGTGATTGGTGGCGCACCAGCGGCGAGCTCGGCTCCATGGACCGCCAGGAGCTCGGCCGCATCGCCCACGATCTGGGCATGACCAGCGACGACCTGCAGGATCTGGCGGCCCGCGGCCCGGACGCAGCACACCTGCTGTACGAGCGCATGCGCGCGCTTGGCCTCTCCAGGGACGATGTCGAGCGCGCCGCCAGGGTGTCATGCGCGATCTGGAGCGGACCTGCTCCTGCTGCAACGATAAAGGCACCTGCGAGCAGGACCTGGCCAGCAGACCCGAAAACCCGAAGTGGCAGAGCTATTGCCCCAATGCCGTATCGCTGGAGTCTCTGGTCAAGCTGAAGGGCAGGTCTCCTGCTTGATGCGGCGCGGGCGGCGCGACCGCCCGCCCCCGCTTCGTAAATCTTTCAGCCAGCCTGCAGCGCTGCTGCCTCGCTCGATTTTCGAGCGCGGGTGTCAGTCCTGCCGCACTACTCCTGCCTTGCCGTGCCCAGCCTGCCCGGGTATGGGTTGGCGATTGGGTCCCTGCTCGGCAGAGAGTGCCTCCGCCGGGCGCACCCCAACCGAGGAGGAGGACGCGGCATGGCAGCGAGCACCACGCGGCGGGAAGTCCTGGCCGCTATCGGCGCAATCGCAGTTGCAGGATGCCTTGCGCCGGCGCTGAGCACGCGGGCAGAGGCCAACGCGCAAACGGGAACGCCGGCGCCCGCCTTCACGGCAACGGACAGCAAAGGCAGGGCGCACACGCTCGCCGCCTACAAGGGCAAGATCGTCATCCTCGAGTGGACCAACCACGAGTGCCCCTACACGGTGAAGCACTATGCCACCGGCAACATGCAGGCCCTGCAGAGGGCGGCGACCGACGCCGGCGCCATCTGGCTGACGGTGGTCTCCTTCGCGGCCGGGCACGCAGGGACATGTTAACGGGCTGGAGGCTGATCAGCTGACCGAGAGCCGCCACGCGCGGCCACGGCCGTGCTGCTCGATCCCGACGGCAACCTCGGCCGACTATATGGCGCGCGCACCACGCCGCATATGTTCATCGTCGATCCCGCGGGCACGCTGGTGTACATGGGCGCGATCGACGATCAGCCGACTGCCAATCCTGCCAGCGTCAAGGGCGCGCGCAACTATGTGCGCGAAGCGCTCGACGCCATGAGCCAGAACCGGCCCATCGCCGCAGTGTCGACGCGGCCCTACGGATGCTCCGTGAAATATTGATGTGCGGCCAAGACCAGGCTTCCGGGCGCTGATCAAATCAGCAGCCGGATCAAGCCCTTGCCGTCGAACGCTGGGCGGGCCCGGCTGGCATACCTGAGCAAACGTACAGCAAACGGCCATCTTGGCGCCGCGATGCCCCAGGATTGCTGGCGCGCACCGTGGGAAGTGTGCTTGGCCGATCTTTTGGAGGTTTTGCAATGCGATGGAGATGGGCGTCCGCAGTCGCGGGCGCGCTGGTGCTGGCTCTGCTGGCAACAGACGCGATGGCGCAGCGGCGCGACCGAGAATGGATACTGCTCGGTGAGCAGACGGTCGGATTCGAGGTCGACCGCGACACGATCAGGATAGGGCAGTCCGAAGACTGGTACCGCGACCGCGCCTTCCGCCGGCTGCATTTGGTGGCCGAGCGCAACGACGTCCATCTCATCAGCCTGCGCCTCGTCTACTTCAATGGTTTCAGCGAGGAGTACCGCGTGGACAGGCTGATCCGCGAAGGCACAGACCAGGCGATCGAGCTGAGAGGCGACAGAAGCTTCGTACGTGCGATTGAAATGCTCTATCGCTCGCGGCCCGGCTTCGGCGGCCGCGCGGTCATGAAAGTCTATGGCGAGCCCGCGCGCCGCGGCGGGCCGCCGCCGGTAATAGTGGGCGGAGGCGACGGCGGTCGCGATTGGGTCGAACTCGGCTGCAAGCAGGTCTCGCTGTTTGGCAGGGACCGCGACACGGTGGAGGTCGGCCGCCAAGAGGGGCGGTTCAAGGCCATCCGCCTGCACGTGCGGGGTGCCGATGTCGAGATGCTCGATCTCAAAGTCATCTATGCCAACGGTGCGCCCGACGACATTCCCGTCAAGGCCGTCCTGCGGCAAGGCGAGCGCACCCGGCCGCTGGACTTGAGAGGCTACGAGCGTTCCATCCGTCGGGTGGACATGGTCTATCGCACCATCCCCAACTTCAAGGGCCTCGCGCGGGTGTGCGTCGAGGGTCTGCAATAGGGCTCCACAACAGCGCAGCCGACACACGACATCCCCGAAAGGGCCGCCCAGGGTGGCCCTTTCGGCATTTCTGCTCATCCTCCAACGGCCGACAACTTTCCGCGCTCTGGCGCGTTCCAGTGCGATCGACACCGTTGCAGGAGGTAAAAAATGCAGAAGTCTACGGCGATCGCCTTGAGCTTTGCCCTTGCCGGACTGCTGGCAGCCCCACAGGCGCAAGCACAAAGGCGTGGCGACTGGGTCCAGCTTGGATGTCAGCAGGTCACATTCCTGACCACGGATCGCGATTCCATTCGGGTAGGACGTAGCGAGGGCAGGTTCAAAGCTCTTCGTTTGCTGGCACGCGGCAACGACGTGGAGATGCTGGACCTGAAGGTGATCTACGCCAATGGCGAGCCGGACGACATCCCGGTTCGGTCGTCGATTCGCCAGGGCACGAAAACCCGCCCGCTCGACCTGCGCGGCCGTGAGCGTGCCATTCAGCGCATTGAGATGGTCTATCGTTCGAAGCTCAATTTCCGTGGTAGAGCAACCGTTTGCGCCGAGGGCCTGGAGTAGGCTCAACATACGCTACGTCCCAGCGAAGGGCCGCGGTCTGCGGCCCTTGCTGCGTTTGCAGGCCGTCATGCGCGCGACGGGGCCGCGTCATACCGCACGTTCTCCGGTCGGCTACGCCCGACACCGGGCCGCAGCCAGGTCATGCCGACAACAACAGCAAACGGAGACCCCAAGACATGTTTCGTATGAGCCTCGGCGCAGTTTTTCTTCTTTCGCTGCTTCCCGCAGTCACGCTGGCGCAAAGCGCGGAGCAGTCCGCGCAGGAGCGGGGTGAAGCGCGGCAGAAGGTGCGGCGCAGCATGCGCCGCCGACATCCAGAAGTTCTGTGCCAACATCGAGCGGCCAAGGGCGCGATGCGCGCCTGTCTGGAGCAGCACCAGACCAATCTGTCGAGCGAGTGCAACGCAGCACGGGCAGAGCGCGCCGCGGCCAGGGCAAAAGACAAGGGTTGAACGCTGATTTGTCAGGCAAGGCTGGGGTGGCCAAGCTGCCCCAGCTTTTCGGCGTGTTCAGGAACCTGCTGCGGCCATCCAAGCGTTGTACTGGCTCCAGGCTGCGCCAAAGGCTAGTGTCGCCACGATCCTGGCCACGCAGGCGATTGGCAGCCTTGGTAGGGGGAACGGACTGCCTTTATTGATGGATGCGCAACTATGTTCGGAGCCCGCCGCGACGGTTCGATCCCTGCCGCCACGTTTTGGTGCTGACACCCTCTCGGGGGTGAACAGGCTTTTGTCAGACTACCCACTTAGGCGAGGGGTCCGGACCACGGCTGCAGTAGTTGCTTGGTAGGGCTCTACACTGAAAGGGTGGGCAGGTGGGTAGAGTGGGTAGGATATTCAGAGGGCTACTGCTGATCGGCGTCGTTGGCGGCATTGCCGCCGCCGTCATCTATGCCTCCGTGCTTCCCAACGTGCAGAAGCAAGCGGGCGGCCGCCGCGCGCTGATGAAGGGCGACGGGCCCGTGCCGGTGCTGGCGGCGCAAGCCAAGATTGCCGACGTGCCGTTGTATCTGGAAGGCGTCGGCACGGCCAAAGCCCGCAATACCGTGACGGTGCGCGCCCAAGTCGACGGCCGCATCCTCAGTATCAATTTCAAGGAGGGCCAGGACGTCAAGCGCGGCGACGTGCTCGTCAAGATCGATCCGGCCACGTATCAGGCCCAGCTCGAGCAGGCCGCCGCCAAGAAGGCGCTGGACGAAGCCCAGCTCGCCAACGCCGAGCGGGACATGGAGCGCTACTCCAGACTTGGCGGCAACATCGTGGCCCAGAAGACGATCGATACCCAGCGCGCGCTGGTCGATCAGCTCACCGCCCAGATCAAGGTGGACGATGCGGCCATCGCCAATGCCAAGGCGTATCTCGACTACACGACCATCCTGGCACCCATCGACGGGCGCACGGGCATTCGGCTGGTGGACGAGGGCAACCTGGTGCGCGGTTCGGATGCGGCGCAGGGCATCGTCGTCATCACCCAGCTCAAACCCATCAGCGTGCTGTTCACGCTGCCCCAGCAGCAGCTGGCCCAGGTCAACAAGGCGCTCGGCGAGGGCGCGCTGGCGGTCGAGGCGCTGGATGCCGACGGCAAGACCCCGCTCGACCGGGGCACCTTGCAGGTGGTGGACAACCAGGTCGACCAGACTACCGGCACGGTTCGGATGAAGGCGGAGTTTCCCAACGCCAGCCAGCAGCTGTGGCCGGGGCAGTTCGTCAACGTGCGCCTGCACATCGACACACTGAAGCAGGTGGTGGTGGTGCCGACACCGGCGGTTCAGCGGGGGCCCAACGGCACCTTCACCTACGTCGTGGATGATGAGGATCGCGTCAGCCTCAGGCCTGTCGCGGTCACCTATCAAGACGAGACGCAGGCCGTGATCGGCAAAGGTATCAGCAGCGCCGACCGCGTCGTGACGACCGGGTTCGGGCGGCTGAAAGACGGCGCCCGCGTGACCGTTGCCACGCCAGAGGAGCAGCAGCAGGCCACGCCCGCGCAAAAGCCGGAGGCGCGCGCCAACCTCCGGGCCGCCTGCGCGGCGGACATGGAGAAGCATTGCGCCAACGTCGAGCGCAGCCGGACTGCCATCCGCGCGTGCCTGGAGGCCAACGCCGGGCAACTGTCCGAGCCCTGCAAGATTGCGATGGCTGCGGCTGGCGGCGGCAAGGGCCGCAAGCGCGACATTAGCAAGGCTGAAGGCAGCGCGACCGAATGAGCGTCGAATGAGCGTCTCTGGCCCTTTCATCAAGCGCCCGATCGCAACCACGCTGCTCGCCATCGCCGTGACGCTCGGCGGCCTGCTGGGCTATTGGTGGCTGCCCGTCTCGTCGCTGCCGCAGGTCGACTTCCCGACCATCCAGGTCTCCACCCAGCTGCCCGGCGCCAACCCGGAGACCATGGCCAACCTGGTGACGGCCCCCCTCGAGCGCCAGCTCGGACAGATCTCGGCGCTCGCCTCCATGACATCGTCGTCGTCCTTTGGCATCAGCCAGATCACGCTGCAGTTCACCTTGAGCCGTGACATCGACGCAGCCGCCCAGGACGTGCAGGCGGCCATCAATGCCGCGGGGTCGACGCTGCCGCGCAACCTGCCCTACCCGCCGACCTACGCGAAACTGAACCCGGCCGACGCGCCGATCGTCACGCTGGCGCTCACCTCCGAGACGATCCCCCTGCGTGCCCTCTCCGATCTCGCCGACACGCTGATGGCGCAGCGGCTCGCCTCCGTGTCGGGCGTG
Source organism: uncultured Alphaproteobacteria bacterium (assembly GCA_963832445.1). Taxonomy (GTDB): domain Bacteria; phylum Pseudomonadota; class Alphaproteobacteria; order Rhizobiales; family Hyphomicrobiaceae; genus AWTP1-13. Next base: position 58,375 of record CAWHUM010000026.1, on the reverse strand, counting down.
GGCCACGTGTCGGTGGAAGGCGGCATCAAGCCGGCCGTGCGCATCCAGGCCGACCTGTCGCGGCTCTCCTCCTACGGCCTCAGCATGGCCGACGTGCGCGCCGCCATCACCGCCGCCAACGTGTCCGGCCCCAAGGGCTCGCTCGATGGCCGCTACCAGTCCTACACGATCTCTTCCAACGACCAGATCACCAGTGCCGACGCCTACAAGGAGGTGATCATCGCCTGGCGCAACAATGCTCCCATCCTGCTGCAAGACGTGGCCCAGGTGGTCGACAGCCTGGAGAACACCCGCGTAGGCGGCTGGTATCAGGACGTCCCCGCCGTGGTCATCGACGTGCACCGCCAGCCGGGCGCCAACGTCATCGATACGGTGCGGCGCATCAAGGCCGAGATGCCGCGCATCGAGCGCGCCATACCGAGCGGGGCGAAACTGACCATCGTCCACGATCGCACCGCCACCATCACGGCCTCCGTGCGGGACGTGCAGTTCACGCTGGTGCTCAGCGTCGGGCTGGTAGTGATGGTGGTGCTGATCTTCCTGCGCAGCCTGCGGGCCACCATGATCGCCGGCGTGGCGCTGCCGGTATCGCTGATCGCCACGTTCGGCGTCATGTGGTTCTGCGGCTTCTCGCTCGACAACCTCTCGCTGATGGCGCTGACGATCGGCACCGGCTTCGTGGTCGACGACGCCATCGTCATGATCGAGAACATCGTGCGCCACATGGAGAAGGGCGACAGCCCGCTGCAGGCGGCGCTCAAGGGCGCGCGCGAGATCGGCTTTACGGTGATATCGCTGACGCTATCGCTGATCGCGGTGTTCATCCCGCTGCTGTTCATGAGCGGGCTGGTCGGCCGCATGTTCCGCGAGTTCGCGCTGACCTTGACGATCGCCGTGGTCATCTCCGCGATCGTGTCGCTTACGCTCACCCCGATGATGTGCTCGCGCATGCTGCGACATCAGGGTGAGGCGAAGCAGAGCCGCGTAGCCCGCTTCTTCAACGGCATCATGGATCTCGTCGTGCGCGGCTATCACGCGAGCCTGGAATGGGTGTTGCGGCACGAGCGGGCGACGCTCTTGGTCACGGCTGCGACGCTGGCGATCACGATCGGGCTGTACGTGATCGTGCCGAAGGGGTTCCTGCCGCTGCAGGACACGGGACTGATCACCGCCGTGATGGAGGCGGGGCCGGAAGTGTCGTTCGCCGAGATGGAGCGGCTGCAGAACAGGGTTGGGGACGAAATCCGCAAGGACCCGGATGTCGAAGGCGTCGTGTCCGTGATCGGGGTGAGCGCACTCAATCCCACCCCCAACGCCGGCCACTTGAAGATCACGCTCAAGCCGCGCGATCAGCGCACGTCTACGGTAAGCACCGTCATCGATCGCCTGCAGGGCGCCGTATCCGACCTGCCCGGCATCGTGGTCTACTTTCAGCCCGTGCAGGACATCCAGATCATCGACGCGCGCGAGCCGCGCCCAGTATCAGTACACGCTGGTAAGCAGCAGCGCCGAGGATGTCTCGTTGTGGTCGGCGCGCCTCGTCGAGAAGCTGCGCAATTCGTCCATGCTGCGCGAGGTGGTGTCGGAGGCCCAGGACGGGGGCTTGAGGGTCTTCGTCAAGGTCGATCGCGAGACCGCCGGCCGGCTCGGCGTGTCGATGCAGGCGGTCAACGATGCCCTCAACGATGCCTTCGGCCAGCGCCAGATCTCGACGATCTACGCGCAGGCCAACCAGTACCGTGTGGTGCTGGAGGCGATGGAGCAGTACCAGAGCGACCCGAGTGCGCTGTCGCGGGTGTTCGTGCCCTCCAGCAGCGGCGCGCAGGTGCCGCTGAGCGCGGTCGCCCGCATCGAGCGCCGCACCGCGCCGCTCACCATCCAGCACCAGGACCAATTCCCCTCGGTGACCATCAGCTTCAACCTGGCGCCGGGGGCCTCGCTGAGCAACGCCGTCGACGCCATCTCCGAAGCGCAGCGCGAAATCGACATGCCGACGTCGGTCTCGGGCACATTCTCGGGCGACGCCGACGAGTTCACCCGCTCGCTTGCGGGGCAACCCTGGCTGATCCTGGCCGCCGTCATCGCCATCTACATCGTTCTGGGCGTGCTCTACGAGAGCTTCGTGCACCCCTTCACCATTCTCTCGACGCTGCCGTCCGCGGGCATCGGTGCGCTGCTGGCCCTCATGTATGTCGGCATGGATTTCTCGTTCGTGGCGCTGATCGGCGTCATCCTGCTGATGGGCATCGTCAAGAAGAACGCCATCATGATGATCGACTTCGCGCTCGAGGCGGAGCGCACGCAGGGGATGTCGCCGCGCGACTCGATCGTGCAGGCCTGTTTGCTGCGCTTCCGCCCGATCATGATGACGACACTTGCCGCACTGTTCGGTGCGCTGCCGCTGGCGCTCGAGTCCGGCACCGGCTCGGAGATCAGGAACCCGCTCGGCGTCACCATCATCGGCGGACTGCTGCTCTCCCAGCTGCTGACGCTTTACACGACGCCGGTCATCTATCTCGCCATGGAGCGGGTGCGGGCGCGGCTGGCGCCGGTTGCCACGCCGGAGCCTCCGCATAGTGCCGCCCGCCCGGCGGAGCCTGCTCGGGAGGCGGCGGAGTAGGCCCATGAACTTCTCCCGCCCCTTCATCGAGCGGCCCATCGGCACCACGCTGCTGGCGATCGGCCTGTTCCTGATCGGCGTGGTGGCCTACGTCAACCTGCCGGTCGCCAGCCTGCCGGCCATCGAATTCCCGACCATCCGCGTCACCGCCACCTTGCCGGGCGGCGATCCCGAGACCATGGCGGCGCGCGTCGCGGCCCCGCTCGAGCGGCGCTTGGGCGAGATCCCCGGTGTCACCGAGCTCACCTCGGTCAACGCGCTGGGCTCGACCCGCATCGCCATCCAGTTCGACCTCACGCGCGACATCGTCGGCGCCGCCCAGGACGTGCAGGCCGCCATCAACGCTGCCGCCGCCGACCTGCCGGCCGACATGCCGTCGCTGCCGAGCTTCAAAAAGTCGAACCCGGCCGCCTCGCCGATCCTGATCCTGGCGCTCACGTCGAAGACAATTCCCGCGAGCCAGATCTACGATGCTGCCGACACCGTGATCGTGCAGCGCCTGTCGCAGGTCGAGGGCGTGGCTGAAGTAACTGCCGCCGGCGCCGAGCAGCCCGCCACGCGCGTGCGCGTCAATCCCATGCAGCTCGCCAACATGGGGCTCTCCATCGACGATGTGCGCGCGGCCATCGTCAACGCCAATGCGCTGTCCCCGCTCGGCATCATCGAGGGTGCCAGGCAGGCGATCGCGATTGAGGCAAACGCCCAGCTCAAGACGGTCGACGAGTACAAGCGGATCATCCTCAAGAGTTCGAACGGCAATGTCGTGCGCCTCGGCGACGTGGCGGACGTGCGGCAGGCGACGCGCAACTCGCGCGCCGCGGCGATGTTCAACAAGCAGCCGGCGATCCTGCTCACCATCACCAAGAGCGCCGATGCCAACGTCATCGACACGGTCGACCGCATCCGCGAGCTGCTCCCCGAGATCAAGCGCTGGATCCCCGAGGGCATCGACATCTCGGTGCTGTCGGACCGCACCATGACGCTACGTGCCAGCGTGCACGACATGCAGCTGACACTGGGGCTTTCCGTCGTGCTGGTGATGCTGGTGGTGTACCTGTTCCTGCGCCGGCCGACGCCAACCATTGCCGCCGGCGTCACTGTTCCCCTGTCGCTTGCGGGGACGTGCGCCGCCATGTGGGCAGCCGGCTTCTCGGTCAACAATCTGACCCTGATGGCCCTGGCTGTCTCGGTCGGCTTCGTGGTCGACGACGCCATCGTCATGATCGAGAACATGTTCCGCAACCTCGAGCGCGGGCTACCGCCGATCCGCGCCGCCCTCGACGGCGCGCGCCAGATCGGCTTCACCGTGATCTCGATCAGCGTATCGCTGGTGGCCGCCTTCATCCCGCTGCTGTTCATGGACGGCATCGTCGGGCGCCTGCTGCGGGAATTCTCGGTCACGCTGGCGTTCGCCATCGTGGTCTCGACCGTGGTCTCGCTCACGGTCACGCCCATGATCTGCGCCCATTTCGTGCGCGCAGGGCCCAGTCCCGATGCGACCCGTCTCGACCGCATGGTGGAGCGCGTCATGGGCTGGGCGCTGCGGGGTTATGCCAGCACGCTCGATATCGCGCTCAGGTTTCGCGTGCTTACGCTGCTCGTGATGCTGGCGACCGTGGCCGCCACCGTGAACCTCTACATCAAGACGCCCAAGGGCTATTTCCCGCAGGACGACACCGGGCTGATCTTCGGCTCCACGCGCGCGGCCCCCGACATCTCGTTCGAGGGCATGGTCAAGCTGCAACAGGAAGCGCTCGAGATCGTGCTCGCCGATCCCGCGGTGTCGGGGGTGGGCTCCTCGGTCGGCGCCTCGGGCTGGAACGCATCCGTCAACCAGGGGCGGATGTTCATCAGCCTGAAGCCCCCATCGGAACGCGGCGGGCTCACGACCCAGCGCATCACCGACCGGCTGCGGCGTGGTCTTGCCGGGATCGAGGGTCTGGACGTGTCGTTCTTCGCCGCCCAGGATGTCCGCACCGGCGCGCGCCAGGGCCGGTCGCAATACCAGTTCACGTTCTGGAGCCCCGATTTCGACGTCCTCTACCAATGGGTGCCGAAGGTGGTGGAGCGCCTCTCGCAAGTGCCGGGGATCACCGACGTCTCCACCGACCGCGAGCAGGGCGGCCTGCAGGCCAACATCTCGATCGACCGGCAGGCGGCGGCGCGGCTCGGCGTGAAGGTGCAGGACATCAACAGCGCGCTGAACAACGCCTTCTCGCAGCGGCAAATCTCCACGGTCTACACGGAGCGCAATCAGTACCGGGTCGTGCTGGAGGTGGGCCAAGCCTTCCAGAAAGACCCCTCCGATCTCTCCCGCATCTACGTGCCGGGCCGAGACCGCACACAGGTGCCACTCGACAGCGTGGTAAAGGTGACCAAAGGCATTGCACCGCTGGTGGTCAACCATCAGGGGCCGTTCCCGGCGGTCACCATCAACTATGGGCTCACCGCCGACATGAACCTGCAGGACGCGCAGGACGCCATCCGCCAGGCCATCGCCGAGCTCAGGATGCCGGATTCGATCCGCGCCGACGCCGCCGGCGACGCGCGCGCCTACCAGCAGCAGGCCAACACGCAGGTGCTGCTCATCGTCACCGCGCTGCTCGCCGTCTATATCGTGCTGGGCGTGCTCTATGAGAGCCTGGCGCATCCCCTCACCATCATCTCGACGCTGCCCTCGGCAGGCCTCGGCGCGCTGGTGGCGCTGCGGCTCGCCGGCATGGAGCTGACGGTGATCGCCTTCATCGGCATCATCCTGCTGATCGGCATCGTCAAGAAGAACGGCATCATGCTGGTCGATTTCGCGCTCGAGGCCGAGCGCGAGCGCGGCTCGAGCCCCGAGCGCGCCATCCACGAGGCGTGCATGGAGCGCTTCCGGCCGATCATGATGACGACGTTCGCGGCCCTGCTCGGCGCCATTCCCCTCGCCGTCGGCGTTGGACCGGGCTCGGAGCTGCGCCGCCCGCTCGGCATTGCCATCATCGGCGGCCTGATCGTGTCGCAGGTGCTCACCCTTTACACGACACCCGTCATCTACCTGATGCTCGACCGGCTGCACCTGCGGCTATGGGGCGGGCGCCGGACGGAACCTCGGGCAACGCCGGGCGTTGCCTGACAAGGCCAACCTGCACGCGAGGCAACCACTGTGGAAACCGGAAATGGGAATGTCGCGAGTTCTGCAGTGCCCTCGCCGGCACCGGATCGCGTCAAATTCGAGCACGCCAAGCGGCGTGTGGCGGCGATGAAGGGCTTCTATATCCACCTCGTCGTGTTCGTGCTGGTGCTGGTCGGCCTGCTGGTGGTCGATGTGGCAACCGGCGGCGAGTGGTGGGTGCACTGGGTGGCCCTGGGCTGGGGCGTCGGCGTAATAGCGCATGCGTTCGCCGTATTCGGCCTAGTGCCCAGAATGGTCGCCGACTGGGAGGCAAGGAAGCTCAAGCAACTGATGCGGGAGCCTTGAGCGGCGTTCACGGGCGGACCCGTGGGTCCTTCCGGGCGCCGGCCGAGGTGAAGCACAGCTGCGACGGGCTCGGTCACAAAGCTGCCAAGGTCGGGTTCCACCTAGGTTTTTCGGCAACAATCGAGTCGGCAGCATTGCGCCGCGATAGCAGGCCCCGGGGGCTGGGAATGCGTGCGTTCATACAAAGGGCAGGAGCGTCGGCGATCGCCGCTGCGCTGGTGTCGACGGCGGGTCTCAGCGTGCGCGCCGACGAGCTTCTGGTGATGCCCTACACCTGCGCGATGGTGGGCGGGCGCCCGCTGCTGACGCCGGCGCCCGAGCAGGGCCACGCTGTCCTCGGCCGCCGCGAGCAGCGCCCGTTCACGGCCTGCTCTCCCGCCAATCCGGAAATGTGCCGCAACTGGACCGTGCACCGCTTCGACATCGATTGCCAGGGCGCGCGGGTATCCTGGGTCGATGTCGTGGCCGCCGCCACCGAGCACACCGGCGACCGCGTGCGGGCGGAAGGCGGCCGGCTGTTGTTGCGCATGCCGCGCAACTGGAGCTTTGGGCCGGACGACCCGTGCGCGCGACCTCCCGGATTCGAAGATCGCTTCCTGTTCGGCCGCATGCGCCGCTACTGCAACGATCGCAGCGCGATGGCGCCGCCAGTCGTTGAGATGCCGTTCGGGTTCGCGCCCATGCTGGGGATCGACGGCATCTTCGTACAGTCCTCCGCGCCGGCCGTAAGCAACGCCGCGCCTCTGCCGGCGCAGCCCCCTGCCGCAGCCGTGCCACCGTTCCCTCCGCCCAAGGTGGCGCGTGCGGAGCCGCCGCCACGGCCGGAGCCCGCGCCGTCCGCGCATGCCGATGTGCCGGCTGAGCCTCAGCCCAGGGAGGCGCCCGTCAAATCCGAGGCGCCGCCCCAAGTGGCAATCAAGCCGCCGCCGGCGCACACCACCCCGCCGGCCCCTGCTCCGGCAGTCAAGCTGCCGCAGGCCGTATCGCCACCCGCGTCACCCGGTGGTCCCGTAGTTCCGAAGATCATCAACCGACCCGAGGGCGGCGCGGGTGAGACCGCCGAGCCGCCCGCCTCTGCCGTCGCTGCTCCCCAGCAGGCTCCCGCACCGGCGCCGAAGGCCGGACCAAACGCGGCAGCACCCGGCATAGACGCCAGCCAGCCACGGCCGGCTCCTGCGGCCGAGCCACCCCCTGCTGTCACTGTCAGTCTTCTCAGCTATGCGCGAAGTCCGGCGGTGGGTGCCATCGCCGCGCTGAGCGGGCTCGCCGTCGTTCTGCTGGCGGCCTTCGCCGTCGCCCGCAGGCGTGAGCGCTTGCGCCCTGCCGGCCCACCGCCGCACGAGTTCGCATCCGTTTCGTTCGACAGCCCGAAGACGAGTGCCAATCTGGTTTGGGCACAGGGCGGGCCACCCGCCAACCCCCGGCCCGTCGCCCCGGTGCCCAAGCCACCAGCGCGGCGCCAGGCCCACGCGCCGCAGGCCCACCTCGGCGTGGCGCCGACGCTGATCGACCGCATCCCGCAAACGCGGGCGGAGGCCGTCAACATCCTGGGCATCGGCGTCATGCCCGACACCAGCGAAACGGCGATGAAGAAGATCGTGGACGGCCTGCGGCTCAGCTGGCATCCCGATCTCGCCAAGAACGACGACGACCGTCACCTACGCGAGTTCCGCATCAAGCAGATCAACGCCGCCTGGGACCTCATCCAGGGCCGGCGCATGGAACGGTTGGACAGCTGAGCACTGCTTGCCGTCCGAGCACGCTATGGCTCTCACCACTATCTGGCTTTTCTGCTTGCCTGCGCGGTGGTGATGATCGTGCCGGGCCCCGCCGTGAGGCTGATCGTCGCCAACAGCCTGCGCCATGGGCGCCGCGCCGGCCTGCTCAACGTAGCCGGCATCCAGCTGGGACTCGCGCTGACGATGGGCGTGGTGCTGCTGGGGCTCACCTCGCTGATCGCAGCGATGGGCGACTGGTTCGAATGGCTGCGCCTCGCCGGCGCGGCCTATCTGATCTGGCTCGGCTGGAAGATGCTGTTGGACTCTGGCGGGATCGAAGCCGGCTCGCCGCCTCGCACTCCGCGCAGCGGCTTCTTCCTGCAGGGCCTGGCGGTTTCGCTGAGCAACCCCAAGATCCTGCTGTTCTTCGGCGCCTTCTTTCCCCAGTTCATCGACGCAGACGGCAATTTCGCGCTGCAGGTACTGATCATGGGCACCTCGGCCATGGCGGTGGCGGCGATCTCCGACAGCGCCTATGCGGTGCTTGCCTCGCGCGCGGGCAAGGCGCTGTCGCGCCGTCGGCTGCGGCTGCTTACGCGCACCAGCGGCGGCCTGCTGATCGGCGGCGGCTTGTGGCTGGCGCTGTCGCGGGCGAAGTGAGACTTGGCCGCAGCTCAATACGCCTCCGGCACGTACATCGCCTGCGGGATGGGGCGGCGGTGGTAGTCGGGGTTGTGCGTGCGCGGCGGCAAGACAACGGGCGGCCGCTTGATTTCCTCGCAGGGGATCTGGCTCAGCAGGTGGTGGATGCAGTTGAGCCGCGCCCTCTTCTTGTCGACCGCCTCCACGATCCACCAGGGCGCCTCGGGAATGTGGGTGCGCTCCAGCATCACCTCCTTGGCCTTGGTGTAGTCCTCCCAGCGCCGCCGCGATTCCAGATCCATCGGAGCTCAGCTTCCACTGCTTCAGCGGATCGTGGATGCGCATCATGAAGCGGAAGTGCTGCTCCTCGTCGGTGATCGAGAACCAGTACTTGATGAGAATGATGCCGGAGCGAACCAGCATCTTCTCGAACTCAGGGACCGTGCGCAAGAACTCCTCGCACTCCTCCTCGGTGCAGAAGCCCATCACGCGCTCGACGCCGGCGCGGTTGTACCAGCTGCGGTCGAACAGGACGATCTCGCCGCCGGCCGGCAGGTGGGTGACGTAGCGCTGGAAATACCATTGCGTGCGCTCGCGCTCGGTGGGCGCGGGCAGCGCCACGACCCGGCACACGCGCGGGTTGAGGCGCTGGGTGATGCGCTTGATGACGCCGCCCTTGCCGGCGGCGTCGCGGCCTTCGAAGATCACCACCACCTTGAGCTTCTGCTCGACCACCCAGTCCTGCAGCTTGACCAGCTCGCCCTGCAGGCGGAACAGCTCCTGGAAGTAGATGGCCCGATCGATGGCGCCTTGCTGCTCGGGACGCTCGGCGAATTCCCGGATCACCTGATCCAGGCGCGCGTCGTCGATCTCCATCTCGAGCTCCTCGTCGAAGCTGTCGACGAGCTCGCTGCGCACCCGGCTGTCGAGATCTTTGGCGCGTGCGTCACTGCTCATGGCTGGCCCCTCGTCCTGCGTTCGGAAATCCCCGGCGCATGCTTGGCCGAACGTGTGACAGCTCCGTGACACGAACAACATGGGCAAACAATTGCCCATCCGGAAATGTCCAAAGCTCAGTGCGAGGCGCGTGCCCGCAAAGCGCGGTGCGACTCAGGAGGCCTTGCCCTGCTTCTTGGCAACGCGGCGGGTAGGCCTGGCGGCATGCGCCGCCTGGGCCGCTACACGCACCGCGGCGGGAGCTTCAGCCGGCTCAGGCCGGCTCTGCGGCTGCGCGCGCTTGCCGCGCGGAGCCTCGGCATCGATCCGCGGGGCAGGTGCCGCCGGCTTCTCCGAGGCCTTGGCTACCTGCTGCGTGAGGCGGTCCAGCCGGTCCTCGATGGCCCGCAAACGCGCGTCCATGGCGGCCAGGTCGTCGCGGGTCGGCATGTTGAGGGCGGCCAGATACTTGCCCATCATCATGCCCATCGCCTGCTGGAGTTGCACCGACATGCCCATGCTCTGGTTCATAAGGCCGGCGAGGTCGACCGGCGCCATGCTCCTGCTGGCGCTCTCGCTGAATGCCACCTGCCATTTGGTGAGCATGTCGCGCCACAGCGCCAATGGGTCGAACGGGTGATCGTACGGGCCTCGCGTCATACAGGGGTCCTCCTGATGGTGGTCTTGCCCCCGAGTTCGCATAACGAAGTCTTTCAGCCAGGCGCTTTTTTTTGCCCTTGGTCGCCTTTTGGGCTCCGTTCTTACAGCACCGATCTAGCGGCATTGCGACGATTGCCGTCGCACCACCAGGGCTGGAACGCTCCGCGCGAGGGAAGGTTGCCGAGACAGTGCAAAGGGCCGCGGGTGTCTACTCCGCCGCCTCGGCGCGGCGTTGCAGCCCGAACTCCGCCCACAAGGTCGAGAGCGCGGCCACCAGGTGGTCCATGTCGGCATCGCCGTGCTGAGGCTGCGGCGTGATGCGCAGACGCTCGCTGCCGCGCGGGACGGTCGGGTAGTTGATGGGTTGCACATAGATGGCGAAGCGCTCGAGCAGCGCGTCCGTGATGCGCTTGGTGAGCACCGGGTCGCCGACCAGCAGCGGCACGATGTGGCTCGGGTTGTCCATGACGGGAAGCCCGGCGGCCTCGAGGCGGCGCTTCAGCGCACGCACCCGCTCCGTGTGCCGCTCCCGCTCGGCCCCGCTCGCTTTCAGGTGCCGAATGCTGGCAACCGCGCCAGCGGCGATCGCCGGCGCCAGCGAGGTGGTGAAGATGAACCCGGGTGCATACGAGCGGATGGCATCGCACATGTCGCGCGTGCCGGCGATGTAGCCGCCCATGACGCCGAAGCCCTTGGCCAGCGTGCCGTTGATGATGTCGACGCGCTGCATCACCCCATCGCGCTCGGCAAGGCCGCCGCCGCGGGGCCCATAGAGGCCAACCGCGTGCACCTCGTCGAGGTAGGTCAGCGCACCGTATTTCTTGGCGAGGTCGCAGATCGCGCCGATCGGCGCCATCAGGCCGTCCATGGAGTAGACCGACTCGAAGGCGATGACCTTGGGCCGGTTGCGGTCGACGCTCGCCAGCTTGGCCTCGAGGTCAGCCAGATCGTTGTTGCGCCAGATGACCTTCTCGCCGCCGCCGTTGCGGATGCCGGCGATCATGGAGGCGTGGTTCTTGGCGTCCGAGAAGATCACGAGCCCGGGCAGCAGCTTGCGCAGGGTGGCGAGCGTGGTGTCGTTGGCGACGTAGGCCGACGTGAAGAGCAGCGCCGCCTGCTTGCCGTGCAGGTCGGCCAGCTCGGCTTCCAGCTCGACGTGGTAGTGGGTGGTGCCCGAGATGTTGCGGGTGCCGCCGGACCCCGCCCCGGCCGTGTCGATGGCCTCGTGCATGGCGGCAAGCACGGCCGGGTGCTGGCCCATGCCGAGGTAGTCATTGGAGCACCAGACTGTTATGGGCCTGGCGCTGCCGCCCACATAGTGGCTGGCGGCGGGAAAACGGCCGCGGTCGCGCCTGATATCGGCGAAAACCCGGTAGCGGCCTTCATCCTTGAGCGCCTGCAGCGCTTGGGCAAAGGCCTTGCTGTAGTCCATCTTCCAACCCCTGGTTGCCCTCGAAGACATACGCCGGCCGCAGACCGCCGGTTCAGGCGAGTCGAAGCATCTTTAGACGCATTCTAGACGAGAGTGCGCAAACGGTAAGCCCCCCGCTTTGTCGCATATCAAAGGGTAAGGGCCACGTTGCCGCAATTTGCGCGGGGTTGCTGCGAAGGGGTCAGTAGGCCGCCGCCTGGGGCCCGATGCCGTCCTTCTGGTAGATGTCGCGGCGGAATTGCACGGCGCCGTCCTGGGTGGCCCAGGCCGTGATGTAGACGAAGTAGAGCGTCACGGGCCGCTTCAGCTGCACGTCCCGCCGCTCGCCGCTCTCCCGCATGCGCTGGACGTGCTCCGGCCGCCAGCCCTGCTCCGCTACGATCCAGGCAGCCAGTTGTTCGATGCCGTTGATGCGCACGCAGCCAGAGCTGGCCGCGCGGAAATTGCGCCCGAACAGGGAATGGCCCGGTGTGTCGTGCATGTAGACGGAGTGGGCGTTGTGGAAGTTCATCTTGACGAACCCGAGCGGGTTCTCCGGGCCCGGCTGCTGGCGATAGGTCAGACCCTTCACGCCGGTACCGCTCCAGTTGATCTTGGTCGGTTCGAGCTTGCGGCCGTCGCCGCCGTAGGCATCGATCTTGAACTTGACGAGCACACTCTGCCCGCGCTTGGCCATCTCCTGGCCCTTGGGGATCAGGTCTTTCTCGATCACGGTCGGCGGCAGGTGCCACACCGCATTGAAGTTGAGCTCCTGGATCGCCGATTTCAGGATCGGCGTCTGGCGGTCGATCTTGCCGACCACGCCGGCATGGCGCGACACGATCTGGCCGTTCTCCACCGCCTCGATCTGCGCGGCGGGGATGTTGACCACGACGTACTTGCCGGGCGCCTTGGCATACTCCTCCAGGCGCGTGAGATTGAGCTTGAGCTGCTTCAGCCGCGACGCGGCCGGGACGTTCATGGCCGCGATGGTGGCCTTGTCGACGACGCCGGTCGGGGCCAGCCCGTTGGCTGCCTGGTAGCGCCGAACCGCCTTGACGACATCGTAGTCGAACCCGCCAGCGACGCCCGCGTCCAGCTCGCCCGAAAGAGCAAGACGCTCACGCAGGATGGCGACGGCAGGATGGCCGGAACCCTGCTCCAGCTTGACTTCGGGCAGCTGCCGCCAACCGCCCTTGGCGACAATACCCGTGTAGCGGATGATCGCCGCCTTCATGGGCCAGACATTGTTGCGGCTGAGCGTTGGAAAGCCGCGCTCCGGATTGGCCTCCCACTCCTTGATGAGCTGTCGGTCAGAATAGTCGTTGCTGGCGTAGGCCGGGCCGAACGCTTTGGCCCAGTTGTCGTCCGATTGTGCCACCGCCGGCCCGGCCGCCTGTGTCACCGCCGCGAGCAGCGTCGCCGCCGCCACGGCGCGCGCCCATTTCGCCCAATTCTGCATGTCCCCCAGGTCCTGAGAAGCTGGATTTGGTCTCCAGTAGGTGCTGGCCGCACACGCTGCGGCACGGCGGGCGCAGTGAGAAGATCAAACCGAGCCCGATCAGACCGTTAGCTGTTGATGTGGTGCATTGCAGACACGATTGTGTGTCTATTGTGCGGCTTCCAACGCAAATTGCAGGTCGGCGAGGCGAGCATAGAGGCCACCGCGGCGGAGCAGCTCAGCGTGGCGCCCCTCCTCGACGATCCGGCCCTGGTCAAGAACCAGAATGCGCGTGGCGCGCTGCACGGTAGCCAGCCGGTGGGCGATAACCAAGGTGGCACAGTTCTGGGTGATGCGCGTGAGCGCTGCCTGAAAGGCCGCCTCGCTTTCCGCGTCGAGCGCGCTGGTGGCCTCATCGAGCAGCAGGATCGGCGCGTCACGCAGCACGGCGCGCGCGAGCGCAACGCGCTGGCGCTGCCCTCCGGACAAGGTCACGCCGCGCTCGCCGACCCGCGTTGCATAGCCTTGCGTGAGCGCGGCAATGAAGGGCTCCGCCTGCGCCACCGCGGCGGCGCGCTGCACCTCGGCGTCGCTCGCATCGCTGCGGCCGCAGCGGATGTTTTCCAGGATCGTATCGTCGAACAGCGCCACCTCCTGCGGCACCAGCGCAATGCGCGCGCGCAGCGGCTGCGGGTCAACGTCGGCAACCGACAAGCCATCGACGACCACGCGGCCGAGCTGGGGATCGTAGAAGCGCAGGATCAGATTGAAGATGGTGCTCTTGCCGGCCCCCGACGGACCCACTAGCGCCACGGTCTCGCCGCGCGCCACCTCGAAGGAGACGCCGTTCAACGCAGACACTCCGGGCCGGGTCGGGTAGGCAAAGTGCACGCCTTCAAACGAGACGGTGCCGAGGGGCGGCACCGGCAGGGCTTTCGGGAGTGCCGGCGCGCGGATCTGCGGGCGCACCGCCAGCAACTCGAGCAGGCGCTCGGTGGCGCCGGCGGCCTGGGCTAGCTCGCCCCACACCTCCGCCAGCTCCGCCATCGCTCCGGCGGCAAACACCGCGTAGAGGATGAACTGGCCGAGCCGTCCGCCGCTGATCTCGCCGCCGATCACCAGCCGCGAGCCGAACCACAGCACGCCGACCACGCTCGCCACCACCAGGAAGATGGCAATGGCGGTGAGGCCGGCGCGCGCGAGCAAGCGGTCGCGGGCAGCCGTAAACGCGCGCTCCACCGCGACCGCGAAACGCCCAGATACAGCAGCCTCCTGGCCGAAGGCCGTCATGGTCCGTGCGGCGCCGAGGTTGTCGGCCGCATAGGCCGAGGCATCGGCGAGGCGATCCTGCGCCGCGCGCGACAAGCGCTGCACCGCGCGGCCGTAGGCCATCAGCGGGAAGACGATCGCTGGGATCGCGAGCAGCGCCAGGGCGGAGAGCGTGGGGCTCGTGACAAACATCATGACGAGGGCGCCCGCCAGCATGATCAGGTTGCGCAATGCCTGGCTGAGCGCGGAGCCGGCCGCGCCTTTGATCTGGGTGGTGTCGGCAGTGAGGCGGCTCATCAGCTCGCCCGAATGCGTCTTCTCGTAGAAGGCGGGGCCGAGGCTCGCCAGATGGCCGAACACCTGCGCGCGCAGGTCGGCCACCACCCGTTCGCCCAGCCAGTTGACGGCATACATGCGCGCCGCGCTCGCAATCGCCAGCACCAGGCCGATGACGATCAGCATGGCGAAGTACTGATCGATGAAGACGCCGTCGGCGCCCGAGAAGCCGTGGTCGATCATGCGGCGCACGGCGACCGGCACGGTGAGCATGACGGCCGCCGAGACGACGAGGGCCACGAACGCCATCGCCACCATGCCGGGATGGCGCCAGATGTAAGGCCACAGCGCCAGCAGCGGCTGCAGCTGGCGCCGGCCGGCCGACTGGTCTTCGGCATTGGGATTGGTGACGGACAAGGTGGCCCCTTCAGGCTGCTTACGGAGCGAGCAGACAGTGCCGGTATGGCGCTGCTGCGGCAAGGGCGCTCTTGCCGCGTCGGCGTAGACCAGGCTTGGCGACGCCGTCACGCCTGCAGAAAAGCGGTCGAGCGCAAGCTGGTTGCCTGCGCTCGACTGAATTCAGTGGCTCGGCTCAGAAGTCTTGCCAGCCGTCCTCGGCGGGCTGGGCGCCGGGCCTTGTCGGCCTAGGCCGCGGCCCGGAGGGCTGGCTTAAGCTCAGCCACGTTGCCGAGGCGGAACTGGCCGACCAGGCTGGTCAGCTCCTCGGCCTCCTGGGCGAGCGAGCGGCCGGCCGCAGTTGCCTCCTGCGCCATCGCCGCGTTCTGCTGGGTCACCTTGTCCATCTCGTTGACGGCGGTGTTGACCTGCTGCAGACCCGTCGCCTGCTCCTGCGCACCGGCCGCGATGTCGGACACAACCGTGTTGATCTCCGCCACCTTGGACATGATGCTTTCCAGCGACTTGCCGGTCTCGGCAACCAGCTGCACGCCCTCGCCGACCTGTGTGGTCGAGGTGGAGATCAGGGCCTTGATCTCCTTGGCGGCTTCCGCCGAGCGCTGGGCGAGTGCGCGGACCTCGGAGGCCACCACCGCGAAGCCGCGGCCCGCATCGCCCGCCCGCGCCGCCTCCACGCCTGCATTGAGGGCGAGCAGGTTGGTCTGGAAGGCGATCTCGTCGATGACGCCGATGATCTGGCCGATCTGCTGGGACGACTTCTCGATGCTGCCCATGGCTTCGACAGCCTTGCGCACCACCTCGCCGCTCCTCTCGGCATCCTCCTTGGTGCCGGCCACCACCTTGCGGGCATGCGTGGCACCTTCGGCCGCCTTCTTGACGGTGGCGGTGATCTCCTCCAGCGCCGCGGCTGTTTCTTCCAGGCTCGAAGCCTGCTGCTCGGTGCGGCGGGAGAGATCGTTCGACGCGGTGGAGATCTCCTGCGTGCCTGAGTTCATCGCCTGCGAGCAGACTGCGACCGAGAGCATGGTCTGGCGCAGCTTCTCCAAAGCCGCATTGAAATCGGCGCGAAGTTTCTCGGCATTGGCCGAGAACGGTGTCTCGATCCGGAACATGAGATCGCCGTGCGACATGCGATCAAGGCCGTCGGCCAATGCTAAGATGGTGGCCTGGGCCTGGCGGGCTTCCTCCAGCTTCTCGGCCTCGCGCGCGGCACGCTCGGCCTCGGCTATTGCCTGAGCCTTCTCCCCCTCGCGCTCGAGGCGCGCCTTCTCTATCGCGGCATGCCGGAGCGTTCCGGTAGCCTTGCTCATGGCCCCGATCTCGTCGGTTCGCGCCTGGAACGGCACGACCGATGCGTGGTCGCCCCGGGCCAGGTTGCCCAGGTATTGGGCCAGGACGACGATCGGCGTAGCGACGTGCCGTTTCAACATGACGATCGCCAGGCCGAGGGTGAGAAGCAGCAGGCCCGCAGCACCGTAGACGATGGCTTCGAGCGTCGATTTTTGAGTGTTGGAAGCGGCCTCCACGGCTGCCGCGAAAGTGTTGGCCTGCTCGACCACGCGATCGATGATCTCGCGATGCGCTGCATAGTGAGGAGTGAGCTTCTGGTGAAAGGTGGTTTCAGCAACCCGCAGATCGTTTCGTTCGAGCGCGGGAAAGAACGTCTGCTCGAGCTCGGACCAGAACTTCGCGGCCTCTGCAACTGCGGCCTTGGTCAAGGCGTCCCGCAAGTCGGCCGGGATCAGGGTCGAGGCCTCCCAGACGGCCTTGCGATCGTCGAAGTCCTTGCGCAATTGGGCAAGCCGCGCCTTGCGCGCTTGCACTTCCTTGGGCCGATCCAAGGCCAGTCGCGCCTCCAAGTAGGACTCTACGATGTAGAGCGGAGGCGGCAGGATATCGGCGACCAAGTCCTTGCCGGCAACGATCCTCTCGTAGTTGGGGCCGCCGACGCGCAGCTGATAGAGCGCGTAGCTGCTGAGGCCGATCGTCAGCGCCTGAAAGGCGACCAGAGCAAGGCCGATCACCACGACCGAGCGTGCAATCGTCCATCTCATTATGGCGTTCCCCCAAAAAGAACCGCTATTGTGTTGCCGAACGGGTCCTGATCGTCGACCTGCCATAGCTATAATAGTCTTGCTTTCCAAACCGTTACGGCGCGACTCTCAGTTGCGTAGACAAGACCGCTCATGGCGCGGAGCAAGCATCGGTGGAAAGACACGGGGGACGTGGTGGAATAACCCCGGTCGACCGGAGCAGCCAGAAGGGAGGCACAGCATGCCGGCGCGTCTCATGATCCTCAACGGCCCCAACCTCAACCTGCTGGGCGTGCGCGAGCCGCACATCTACGGCACGACCACGCTGGCCGCCATCGAGGCCAGCTGCCAGGAGTTCGCGAAGTATCTGGGCGTCACCCTCGAGTGCCACCAGTCCAACCACGAGGGCGCTCTCATCGATCTGATCCACGCGGCGCGCGACAGGGCGGACGCGCTCATCATGAACCCCGCGGCCTATTCGTTCACCTCGATCGCCCTGCTCGATGCGCTCAAGGCCTTTGCCGGCCCCTTCATCGAGGTGCACATCTCCAACATCCATGCCCGCGACGAGCATCACCGCCATTCCAAGCTTTCGAGCGTCGCCAAGGGGGTGATCTGCGGCCTCGGCCCCTACGGCTACATCGTCGCCATGCAGGCGGCCATGCAGATGGTGGGCAAGCTGCCCGAGGCGCTGCCCCCCAGCGTTCGCCTTGGCCCGAGGTAGCATCCCGGGCGCGGGTTGCTATCCAGCCGAGTTGTGCCCTAGAGCGGCATCCATTGTTCCTGGTGGAGCGGTTAGCGCAGCCAATGACTGACCTGAAACAGTGGGCGCGAGCCATCAAGCGCGATGTGCATGCGCTCTATCTTGCAAGCCGTCATCCGCTCGTGCCGTGGTATGCGAAGGTAATGGCTGCCGTGGTCGCCGGCTATGCCCTCTCGCCCATCGATCTCATTCCCGATTTCATCCCGGTGCTGGGGTACTTGGACGATCTGATCCTGGTCCCCTTGGGCATCCTCCTGGTCATCTTGCTGATCCCACCGGCAGTGATGGCGGAATGCCGCGAGCGGGCGGCAGCCGCCGAGTTGCAGGCGACTAGCCGGGTCGCCCCCCTCGCCATCGCCTCGATCTGGATTGCTTCCATGCTGCTATGTGCATGGCTCGTCTACCGCTACATCGCCCGATGACGCTTGGGGCCGGCGTTGGCCCGGCCGATCAAACCTGCTTAGTATGGCCCAGACACAAAATTGCCAGGGGAAGCGCTATGGGCATGCTCGACGGCAAGGTCGCGATCATCACGGGGGCCACCAGCGGCATCGGGGCGCGTACGGCTGAGCTGTTCGTGGAGGAAGGCGCCAAGGTCGTATTCACCGGCCGGCGCAAGGCCGAGGGCGAGGCACTGGCGGCCAAGCTCGGCAGCAGCGGGCGCTTCATCCAGGCCGATGCCACCCTCGAGGACGACTGGAAGCGGGTGATCGGCGAGACCATGAAATCCTTCGGCAAGCTCGACGCGCTGTTCAACAATGCCGGCGGCCCCGCGCCCACGGGCAGCATCGCCTCGGTGCCGGTCGACGGCTTCGACAAGGCCATGGCGCTGCTGGTGCGCTCGGTGATGCTCGGCATGAAGCACGCCGCTCCCCTCATGATGAAGCAGCGCTCGGGCAGCATCATCAACAACGGCTCCATTGCCGGGCATCTCGCCGGCTATTCCACTTCGATGATCTACGGCGCGGCCAAGGCGGCGGTGAACCACTTGACCCGCTGCGTGGCCATGGAGCTCGGCGAGCACAATGTGCGCGTCAACTCGGTGTCGCCGGGCGCCATCGCCACCGGCATCCTGGCCAAGGCGCTGGGCGCCGAGACGGCCAAGGCGGAGCAGGCGGCAGACAAGATCAAGGAGTTCTACGCCAAGGCGCAGCCGATCCCGCGCGCCGGCATCCCCGACGACATCGCCCAGTGCGTGCTGTGGCTCGCCTCGGACCGCGCAACCTTCGTCAACGGCGCCGACATCGTGGTGGACGGCGGCGTGATCGGCGGGCGCAACTACAGCCAGCATCAGGAAGGCCTGAAGCAGGTGAAGGCGGCCTTGGGCATCTGATGGCGCGCCCCAAGACACCGGCGCTTGCCACCGACTGCGTCGTGATCGATGCCAAAAAGCGCGTGCTGCTGATCCGGCGCGGCTATCCGCCGTTCAAGGGCATGTACGCGCTGCCCGGAGGCTTCGTCGACGTGGGCGAGGTGGTGGAAGATGGCTGCCGGCGGGAGCTGATGGAGGAAACCGGCGTGAAGGCCGGCAAGCTGCAACTCCTCGGCGTCTACTCCGATCCTCACCGCGATCCCAGGGGCCACACCTGCTCGGTGGCGTTCCTGACGCGCGTGCGCAGCGCCACGCCCAAGGCCGGCCACGACGCGGCGGATGCCGAATGGGTGGAGAACTGGGCGAGCGTCGAGCTCGCCTTCGATCACGGGCAGATACTGGCAGACGCCAGGCGGGCGCTGCGCAAGAAGTGACAACGGGAAACGCTCACATGGCCGACTTCGACGACAAGATCATACTGGTGACGGGCGGCGCGACAGGCCTCGGCGCGGCGATCGCCATCGGTGCCGCCAAGCGCGGCGCCAAGGCGCTGATCATCAACTGCACCAAGAGCCTGAAGGAGGCGGAGGAGACGGCGGCCACGGTGCGGGCGGCCGGCGCGGAAGCCGTCATCGCCCAGGGCGACGTGGCCGAGGACGCCGACTGCCGCAGGATTGCGCAAGCGGCGGCACGCTTCGGCCGCCTCGACGTACTCGTCAACAACGCCGGCGTCACCAAGCACGCGCCGAACCACGCCGATCTCGACGCGCTGTCGAAGGAGGACTTCCAGCGTCTGTTCGCCGTGAATACGATCGGGCCGTTCCAGATGGTGCGCGCCTGTCGCGCGCTGCTCGAGGCCGCGCCCCAGCCGGCAAGCGTGCTGATGACCTCCTCGATCGCCGGCGTGCGGGGCATGGGCTCGTCCGTGGCTTATGCCGCCTCCAAGGGCGCCCTCAACACGATGACGCTGTCGCTCGCCCGCGCGCTGGCACCCAAGATCCGCGTCAACGCGATTTGCCCCGGTTTCATCGACACGCGCTGGTTCACGGAAGGGCGCGGCGAGGACGTGGCGCAGCGCATCCGCGAGACCGTCGCCAACTCGACGCCGCTCAAGGTGGCGAGCAAGCCCGAGGATGTCGCAGATGCAGCGCTGTTCCTGATGTCGTCGGCCTCGCGCAACATCACCGGCGAGGTCCTACTGGTGGACGCCGGCTTGCACTTGGGTCACTCGCTGCAGCGCTGAGACGCAGGCATCATGGCAAAGTCGCCACAGAAGCCTGCTGGAGCGGCGAGCGCGCTGCCGCTCGCGGGCATCCGCATCCTCGATGTGGCCTCGTTCATCGCGGCGCCGGTGGCGGCGACCGTGCTCGGCGACTACGGCGCCGACGTGATCAAGGTGGAGCCGCCGGGCGAGGGCGACCCCAACCGGACCATCGCGGTGGTGGCGGCGGGCTACCCCAAGAGCCCGGTGAACTATCCCTGGCACCTGGATTCGCGGGGCAAGCGCTCGCTGGCGATCGACCTCAAGAACAGGGAGGCGCGCGCCGCCTTCGACCGTGTGATCGCCACCGCCGACGTGCTCATTACCAACTATCCCCTGGTTGCCAGGGCACGGCTGCGGCTCGACTACGAGGACGTCGCCAAGGTCAACCCGCGGCTGATCTATGCCTCGTTCACGGGCTACGGCGAGACGGGGCCCGATGCCGACCAGGTGGGCTTCGACTTGACCGCCTATTTCGCGCGCTCGGGCATTCTCGATGGCTCGCGCTACGACGGCGGTGTTCCAGCCGTCACCATGCCGGCGCAGGGC
This sequence comes from uncultured Alphaproteobacteria bacterium, assembly GCA_963832445.1. Classification (GTDB taxonomy): domain Bacteria; phylum Pseudomonadota; class Alphaproteobacteria; order Rhizobiales; family Hyphomicrobiaceae; genus AWTP1-13. The sequence continues at coordinate 37,607 of CAWHUM010000026.1, read as the reverse complement.
GACCGCGGCGCGGGCCTGGCGCTGGCGACGGCCATCATGATCGCGCTGTGGCAGCGCGAGCGCACGGGCCGCGGCACCAAGGTGTCAAGTTCGCTGTTCGCCAACGGCATCTGGGCCAACGGCAATGCCGTGCAGGCTGCGCTGGTCGGCGCCCCGCTGCCGAAGCGGCCGCCGCCCGACCGCCCACGCAGCGCGCTGACCAACGCCTACCGCACCCGCGACGACCGCTGGATCCAATTCACGGTGGTGCGCGAAGATCGCGATTGGAAAGCCATGTGCCGGGTGGTCGAGCGCGACGACCTGATGGCGGACGCCCGCTTTGCCGACGTGCCGAACCGCCGTGCCAATGCGGCCGCGCTGGCCGCCCTGCTGCGCGAGATCTTCGGGCAGCGCGATTTCGCGGACTGGCGCGCGCGGCTCAAGGCCGAGGCCATTCCCTTCGCCGCCATCGCCCGCGCGGAGGACCTCGTCGAGGACGAGCAGGCGGTGGCGGCGGGCGCCATCGTGCCGACGGCACATGCCGAGATGCCCCGCACCATCGCTGCGCCGTTTTCGCTGCAGGGCGTCGCCCTGCCTCCGCCGGCGCCGGGTCCAGCGCTCGGGCAGCACTCGGAGGAGATCCTGCGCGAGGCCGGGATGTCACCCGAGGAGATCGCCGGGCTGAAGGCGAGTGGCGCCCTAGGCTGAGGCCGCCATTCTCCGTAGCGCCTCCGCCGTTGCTGCATCGGCCGGGAAGAAGGCCTCCAGCGCCAATTCGGAGAGCGTGATGTCGACGGGCGTGCCGAACACCGTCGTGGTGGAGAAGAACGACAAGATGCCTACTTCGGTCACGAACTGAACGGGCACCACCACGTCGGCGAACTGCGTTCCATTCATCGGCTTGCGGCCGCGCGCCTGGGCGGGGATGGGAAACCCGCGCAGCTCCTCGTGCAGCTTGGCGAGCACGGGATCGGCGCTGACCTCGACCTGCCGCCGCAGCCGCTCCAGGAGATGCGCGCGCCACTCCGCGAGGTTGACGATGCGGGAGCTGAGCCCCTTGGGGTGCAGGCTGAGCCGCAGCACGTTGACGGGCGGCTCGAGCAGCGCCGCGTCGGCACCGGCGATCAGCGTGGTCACGGCGGCGTTGGCGGCGACCATGGTCCAATGACGGTCGACCGCCAGCGCCGGATAGGGCTCGTGGCCCTTGAGCACCAGGTCGATCGCCTGGCGGGCCGAGGCCAGAGCCGGGTCGGAAAGCTGCCGCTCGCGGAACACCGGCGCGAAGCCCGCCGCCACCAGCAACACGTTGCGCTCGCGCAGCGGCACCTCCAGCCGCTCGGCCAGGTGCAGCACCATCTCGCGCGAGGGCCGGGCGCGGCCCGATTCCACGAAGCTCAGGTGCTTGGTGGAGATTTCGGCTTCCAGCGCCAGGTCGAGCTGGGAGAGGCGCCGCCGCTGGCGCCACTCGCGCAGCAGATCGCCGACCGGTTGAGCGGTTCCCATCATGGGTGAAAGGTTAGCGCGGCGGGGGCGGCGATCCAATTACCTTGGAGGTAATGGAAACGGCGGTGCGTCCTAGAGCTGGAATACCTGGGCGTAGAGGCTCCCTGCGGCGCGCATGCCGAGGCGCTCGGCGGCGGCTGCCACCGCATCCTCGTCCGTCCCCTCGATCAGCACGAGCCCCGCAAACGACGCATCTTGGCCGCGAATGCTCTTCTCGTTCGTCCTTATCGACGTGCCCTCCGCATCGGTTTCGAGCAACTCGGCGCGCACGATCCGGTCCGCGGCAACGAGGCTCTCGACGATGGCAGCGGGGTTGCTGAACGACAGGCTCTCGAGCTTGAGAGCCGCGACGATCCCGCCGTGTCCAACGCCCGCCTCGGCGACAACGCGGCCGCCGCCCCTGCCAAAGTTCCCCACCATCCGCATGATCCGTTGCGTCCAGGGCGTCGGCGCGTTGAGCCGCGCCAGATAGGCGTCGCTGCCAAGGACTGCCGGCGTCCGCAGGTCATAGCAGATGAAATACCGGCGGATGTCGCTCCGCAACGCGCGGTAGACGCGAACGCCGGCAAAGCCATCGACGCTCAATCGCTCGGCGGTGTGCTCGCGGGTGAGCCAGTGCAGGTAGTCCGTCTCCTGGTCCGCAGTGACGTCGCTCCAGATCGCCAGGAACCCGGTGTTGGTCGAGATGGCTTCAGTCATGCCTCGTCCTTTCGAAGCGCAAACGAGATGGCGCCACGTCGCCACGCTCTCAGGCCCGGAAATAGACGATCTGGTGGCTGGTGGCGAGGAGGCGGCCGGCGCGCGACCACAGCTCGGCCTTCTGGTCGAAGTAGCCCTTGTTGAAGACGCTGGCGTCGGCGGCGCCGAGCAGCGGCGCATCACCGACCGTGGCGAGGTCACCGGCATCGGCGTGGAAGTAGGTGGTGATCGACACCGTGCCGATCGGCACGAATGAGCCCAGCACATGGAAGATACGGCCGAAGAAGGTGTCGGCGAGCGCGGCGAGCGAGAGGAAGTCGAGCGGGCGGGCCGGGCAGTCGTTGACCCACACGTGGGTGAGCGCGTCGGCGGCCCCCGCGTTGGGCGTGGGCGAGGGCGGCTTCGGCGCGTTGCGGGCGAAGCGGAACTCGTAGCGCTGGAGCCACGCCATCATGCCCCGCATCGGCAAGGGGCTGAGCGTCTCTGGCGGCGGCGCCTCGGGCGCGCGGGCCGGCTGATGCGCAAAGCTTTGGCGGCGCTCGGCGAACACGGCCGTGGCGAAGGCGGTGGTGCCGGCTTCCCCCTGCACCAGCTCCATCGACCAGTGCTGGGTGGAGCGGTTGGTGCGGACCTCGCGTACCAAAATCTGGAACTCGCCCTTGGCGACGGGCGCACAGTAGTTGACGGTCAGCGCGAGCGGCGTGCCGATCCGCTTTGGGTGCAGCATGGCGGCGTTGAGCAGGACGGCCGCCGTGGTACCGCCGAACGGCCCGGTGAAGTTCCAGTAGGCATCGCTGGTGCGGCCGGTGAAGCGGCCGTCGCCGGCGGGCTCGAGCTTGATGGCGTCGTCGAAGGGGTGGAGGGCGGCGGCTTCGCTCACGTCATTGGTCCTTGGCGTTGCGTTTGAGGCCGCAATGCATACACGCATCATCAGGGCCTGTGGAGCGAGCCGCGGGATGGCACTTTGTCATCCCGGTGCGACCTTCTCGATCAGCGAAGCCGCGGATTGCCGCTCTTAGGATTTTGCGTCGTGCTCCGCTTGCACCAGGGCACGGCAGGCACGGTCGAGCAGCGAGAGCAACTGCTCCTGCTCGCGCGGCGAGAGGGCCTGGCGAATCGGACGCGAAGGCCCCGACGCGGGCGCGAGCATCCGTTGCAGCAGCGCTTTTCCCTTGGCCGTGATCTTCAGCGCGTGGAAGCGCCGATCGCGCGCATGGCGCACGCGCGTGGCGAGGCCCTGGCGGTCCAGATCGTCGACGATGGCGGCCACTGCCGATTTGTCCATCCCTAAGCTGTACGCCAGCTGCTTCTGCGAGCACCCGGGGTTGGCCGAGATCAGGGCCAGGGCTGAGAAGGCGCCTGGGCGCAGTCCGAAAGGCGCAAAAGCCTCGACCATCCGCGCGCTCAGCAGGTTCCACAGCACGCGCACCCTGGGCCCGAGGAAATCCGCAAGCAGCCCAAGGCTCAACTCCTCTGCCTGTTCCGGCGCCTCGACGTCCGCTGGAAATGCCTGAGCCATGATGTCTTCCGTCCCCTGGAGCCTCTGGCGCTGCGAGCCGCGGTCAGGCGCGCTCGCCCCATTCGCCGGTCGCGAGATAACGATCGATTGCGACCGCCGCCGCGGCGCCATCCCCCATGGCGCCTGCGGCACGGTGCGGTGAGCCTTGGCGTACGTTGCCCGCTGCGCACATGCCTTGTACCGGCGTGCGCATTGCGACATCGACACGGAAGCGCCCGGCGGAGTCGAGCGGCACTAGGCTGCGGATCAGCTCTGTATTGGGAACGAGACCGACGCAGGCAAAAACCGCGGCGGTTGCAAGATCGCTCTCAGCGCCGGTGCCGATATCCTTCACCCGCACGCCGCTCACGGCCTCTTCGCCCAATACCTCGGTCACAGTTGAACCCAATCGCACCTCAATCTTCGCATGGGCGCCGATACGATCGCGGTAGCTCGCCTGCCCGGTGAGCGCGTCGCCGCGCTCGATGATCACGACCTTGGCGACATGCTCGGCGAGCGTCAGCGCCTCCTGCATCCCCGAGTCGCCGCCGCCCACCACAACGGCAACCTTGTTGCGCAGCAGGGGGGCGTCGCAGCTCGCGCATTCGCTGACGCCTTTGCCGAACAGCCGCTCCTCGCCGGGCACGCCGAGCTTGGCCAATTGGGTTCCCGTGGCGATGATGACCGCGCGCGACGTCGTAGTGCTGCCGTCGCTCTCCACGCGCCAGCGGCCGCCATCTGCCGCAAGGCTGTCGCAGGTGGCCACGCGAAATTCGACGCCGGCCGCAACCGCCTGCTCCTGCGTCATGGGGCAGAGATCGTAGCCGGCCACGCCTTCCGGAAAGCCCGGCACACCCTCGACTTTGTCGATGCTAACCAGCTGTCCGCCGATCATGGCGCCCGTCAGTATCGCCGTGCGGCGGCCAAGGCGCGCGCTCGTCAGTGCGGCGGTCATGCCGGCCAGCCCGCCGCCGACGACCACGACGTCGTACTCATCGCTCATCGCTGATCCTCACGGCGCTGCCGCGGTCCGATTGCGCAGCGCGGCATAATAGTTGTGCGACACAACCAACGCAAATGCCGAGGAGATGCAGATTGAGGGGCCCCGAAAGCACTATGTCCGCCGCTGGCCGTGATGCGGACGCTCGAACGTGGAGCTGCTAAGGGCCCAAGCGCAGCAAGCTGGGCAAACCTGGAACCTTACGCTCGCCTAGTGTCCGGATCGCGAAATTCGTCTGTTTGTGCGGCTTGCCCAGCGCGATGTGGCGGACTTCTCGATCATCACACTAGTTGCAAGCACGATAGCCAAACCGCGAGATTATCACGCTGCCTGGGATCGAATGGAATTCGAACGTATCCATATAATGGTTGTCGGTGACATACTTCCGCAGCGACGGTTTGTACTTGGCAAGCATGCGAGCCGTAGTATCTGGACTTATTTTCCCTGTCCGACGATTGCCACCTGCGTGAAACAGCAGGGTTGCATTCTGCGTCACGCACACATTTCTGATCGCCAGGAACATCGTGCATGCCGACTGACAATGGCCGTCGATGCGAAAGCGCTCTCCAGATGCATTGTATTGCCTGACCACCGCCTCGAATTCCGCGAACCTCTGAGCGTTGGCCGCACCCATCCCCATGCCCAGCGCCGTAACCGAGCCCTCGGCGAGTGCAGCGGCGGTGACGAATGCAAAGACGCTGCACGACACGACGAGACTGCTCAATAATGCGCGCGCCGATCGCTGCAAGTACCGCATCCAAGCCCCCATTCACTGAGTTAATGATGACGACAGCAACGACTAGGTTTTCCATTCGCGGTGGGATGGCAAGACAGCATACAAGCTCGCTTTTCCCTCATCAATCACATAGCACCAACTGCCAAAGACGCGATTGCGCGAGGCCTGCGCCACAAGTGTGCTAACGCCAAACGTCGACGAGGCAGGTCGGATTGGTCTGGTTTTCCGTTCCGGGACCGCGTCCGATATACCTGCCGCTGATCATCTTGAAGCCGCCCTGGGTTTCGCCGCCCAGGACCACGATGTTGATGTCTTCCGGCCGGAAGATGTTGATGAGCTCGTCCGGCGCGGCCTTCAATCTAGTCGCGTAGGGCTCGACGCCGGCGATGGCGTGCGGGCGGATGAGCGTCGTCATCCACTGATTGTCCCAGTAGTTGCGCGCCGGCAATTTCGCGTTCTCCGCGCACCATTCGATCAGCGATCGCTTGCTGAAGCCGAGATCGACGAAGGCGCGCGCCACCAGCGGGTCCATCACGATCAGCGGCGGGCTATAGTGATCGGTGCCGACGAGGCAGCGGATGAACGTCTCCTTCCAGGTCTCGCGCGGGCCGAAGCCCGACTGCGTATACCAGCCGCCGAAGAACACGCTGACCGTGCTGTCGGTCGGCTTGAAGCCGTAATCGACGTGGAACGGCGCCCACGGACTGCGCTCCTCGGCTTCGGCGAAGCAGGCGGTATAGGCCCAGTTGTTGCCGAGCGTGCCCATATAGGTTTCGCCCGGCACCGAGCCGCCCTGCACATTCTGGCTGGTCAGACCATAGGCGCGGCCGATGGTGGCGTTGGCCAGATTGTAAGGCCCCATGGCGCCGATGCCGGAATTCATGCCGATCTCGTTGCGAATGGGTCCGTTGACGATGGAGATGGACGCCCACGAGGTGGTGCTGCTCGAGCGCGCCGAGACGCCGCTTGCCGCAAGCGCCAGGATGACGGGGAGATATTCCGGACGCGCACCCGCCATGACGGCATTGACGGCCACCTTCTCGACGTCGAACTCCCAGAACTCGCGGAAGGCCGTGGGCCGCATGCGGCCAACGATCTTATCGCCCGGCAGCGACGTTCCCTTGAGCATCCGCTCGACGCGCTCCTCCGTCGGCAGGATGACTGGCAGAAAGTCGGTCCAGTTGTTGTCGATGAACAGCTGGCGCAGGTTCTCCTCGGTGTCCGGCTCGAGCAGCCGCGGGGTCGAGCGCTCGAAGGTGGCGCCCTTGAGATCCTCCTCGGTGAGCGGCTGCGTCAGCCCCTCCAGCACCCCCTTCATGAAGGGCTGCTTCAGCACCGGATCGGTGCCCTCGATGTAGGCGCGCAGCTCGGACGCCGTGCGGCCGACGACGGGCTGAGGCACGTAGACATTGCGCACCGTCGGCATGCCGGCGGCGAGTGCGGTTGCCTTTGCGAGTCGCGCAAAGGTGTGCGTGCTGACCGGAACGGTCGGAACGCCTTGCTGTTCAAGAGCTAGTGCGAACCCCACGACCGTGGGGCAGCAGGTGCTTCAAAGCCCCACACCGATGATGGCGGCATTGCCGTCGGCGGCGACTTTCGCGCGCATGCCAGGATCATCGACCCAGCTCTCGCGCGGGCGGACGACCCGCGTCACGACGGAGGGCATGTTCTCCGCGAACCAGAGCCGCAGCTGCTCCGTGAACACGTCGGCGTTGTCGAACAGACAGTCGACGAGATAGAGCACCTTGCCGTCGAGGCTCTCGGGGCGATTGGCGAGCCGCTTGCCGACGACCTTGGGCGGGTATCCACGCGGATCGTGAACGGTGATCTTGCCAGCCATGCGCGCCTCCAGCAGTGGTCGTGGATTGCACTTCGCGGCACTTTACGAGTTGCGCTGCGGCAGGACAACAGTTGATCTGTAGAACTATTCGCCGCGCGCGGGTCAGCGTCGCATCTTTGGCCGAGCGTTGCGCCGTTGCCCGGTCAACCGACGCTGATGGCGCGCGGCTTGCGAGCGGCGGTGGATGACGCCGGGATGACGTCAATTGCGCGGCTTGGTGGCCAGCTCCTTCGGCATACATAGGCGTGCGAAACGGCAGCCGCGCTGTCACGCCGCCCCCCAACCTTCGTCGGCAAGCGTCGCCAGATTGGCAAATATTGCCAATTCGACTATGCTATGGAAAAGTTGGAGGATCATGGAGAACCGGCTGCCGATGCCGACGCGCAACATCAGCCTGACGCCCGAGCAGGACGCGTTTCTCGACGAGGTTCTGGAGGCGGGCGAGTATCGCAACGCGAGCGAAGCAGTGCGCGACGCCATCCGGGCCCTGCAGCAGCGGCGTGCGGAGGACGCCCTGAAGCTCGACAAGCTGCGCCTCTCGGTCAAGGCGGGCGTGGCGGCGCTGAAGCGCGGCGACTATACCGAGGTCGATGACGAGAACCTCGATGCGTTCCTCGACGATCTCGTCGAGCCCGCCCGCCGTTGAACGTCATTCCGGCGAAGGCCGGAACCCAGTCGCATTTCGACTGGCGTGAGGTCGCGAGCAACAGCGCGGCGATCCCAGCGCGGACCGGTGACCTGGGTTCCGGCCTGGTCCCGCTCGCACGCTTCGCGAGCGAGCGGCGCCGGGATGACGTCAGTTGCGCGGCTTGGCGGCCAATTCCTTCAGCCGGTACAGCGCTTCCAGCGCGGCTTTGGGGGTGAGCTCGTCGGGGTGGAGGGCGGCGAGGGCTTCCAGAATGGCGGCGGCTGTTGCGTCGGGTTCGATCTGCGGCTGCCCCTCACTCGGGCCGGCCCTGCCCTCTCCCCGCGAGCGGGGAGAGGGGAGTCGGCGGCGGCGCGGCGCAGCCGGCGGCAAACAGCGGCAGATCGTCGATCAGGGCGGCGGGGTCGCGCGCCTTGCGGTCGGGCTTCTCCAAGAGCTTCAAGCACCTCGCCGGCGCGCTTGGTCACCGAGCGCGGCAGGCCGGCGAGCTTGGCCACCTGGATGCCGTAGCTGCGGTCGGCGGCGCCCGGCTTGACCTTGTGCAGGAACACGATCTCGTCCTTCCACTCGCGCACCTCCATGGTCACGTTGGCGACCTGGGGCAGGCGGCCGGCGAGCGCGGTCAGCTCATGATAGTGGGTGGCGAACAGCGCGCGGCATTTGCGAGACCTCGTGCAGGTATTCCACCACCGCCCAGGCGATGGAGAGGCCGTCGAAGGTGGCGGTGCCGCGGCCGATCTCGTCGAGGATGACGAGCGAGCGCTCCGTGGCCTGGTTGAGGATGCCCGCGGTCTCGACCATCTCCACCATGAAGGTGGAGCGGCCGCGGGCCAGATCGTCGGCGGCGCCGACGCGCGAGAAGAGCCGGTCGACGATGCCGATGTGGGCGGAGCGCGCCGGCACGAAGCTGCCCATCTGGGCGAGGACGGCGATCAGCGCGTTCTGGCGCAGGAAGGTGGACTTGCCCGCCATGTTGGGGCCGGTGACGAGCCACAGCCGCGCCTCCGTCGCTTCATCGAAGCCGGGCGGCGGCTCGGCCTCGGGCCGCCCGCGGGCGAGCACGCAGTCGTTGTCGATGAAGGCGCCGCCGTCCCGTCGACTTGAGCGCCTGCTCCACCACGGGATGGCGGCCGCCGCGGATTTCGAAGGCGGTGCTGTCGTCGAGGGTGGGGCGGGTGTAGCCCTGCTCGACGGCGACCTCGGCGAGGCCGCCTCGCAATCGAGCCGGGCGAGCGCGGCGGCGGCTTCGAGAGGGCCAATTCCTCGGCGGCTATGGCCGCGGCGAGCTCGGCGAAAATCTCCTGCTCCAGGGCGAGCGCGCGGTCGGCGGCCGAGACGATCCGGCTTTCGGTGTCGGCGAGCTCTGGCGTCGTGAAGCGCACGGCGCCGGCCATGGTCTGGCGGTGGCGGAAGGTGTCGGAGAGCGGCGGGGATAGCAGCGGCTTGGCGGCGCCGGCCGGCACCTCGATGTAGTAGCCCAGGATATTGTTGTGGCGCACCTTCAGCGCCTTGAGGCCGGTTTGGTTGACGTAGCGCGCTTCGAGCGCGGCCATCACCTTGCGGCTGTCCTCTCTCAGTGCGCGAACCTCGTCGAGGTCGCGCGAGAAGCCCGCGCGAACGAAGCCGCCGTCCCGGCGCAGATGCGGGGGATCGTCCACCAGCGCCCGCGCGAGATCACGCGCGAGGTCCGCGCCGCATGTCGCCGAGCCGCCGCGCGACATCGCCGAGCGCCGGACGGCAGGCCCATGCTGCGGCCCTCGTGTGTGAGGAGCCGTGCACAAGCGTGGGCGGCAGCGAGCGCATCGCGCACGGCAGCGAGATCGCGCGGGGAGCCCCGCTGCAGCGCCAGGCGCGCCATCGCGCGCGCCATGTCGGGGGCCGCGCGCAGGGCCGCGCGCACGTCCTCGCGCGCCCTCTCGTGATCGATCAGGAACTGCAACCGCGTCCTGTCGCGCGACGATGGCCGCAATCTCGCGCAGGGGCTCGCGAGGCGTGCTGCAAGCTCGCGCGCGCCCGCGCCCGTGACCGTGCGGTCGATTGCTGCGAGCAGGCTCGTCTTCCTGTCGCCGGAGGTCGAGCGCAACAGCTCCAGGCTCGAGCGGGTCGCGAGCATCGATCAGCAGGTGGTCGGACGGCCCCGTACGGCGGGGCGGCCTGATACATGGTTTGCGGCCGATCTGGGTCAGCTCGACGTACTTCAGAAGCGCGCCGACGGCGGCCAGCTCGCCCCGCGAGAATTGGCCGAAGGCTGCCAGGTCCGCCACTTTGAGCTGGGCCTTGAGCAGGCGCTCGCCGGCCAGGCTGTCGAAGTGGGCGGCGGGCACAGGCGTGGCGGCGGCGCCGGCGATCTCCAGCCATTTCTTGACCTCCGCCTCGCCCAGGACGGCATCCGCCGCGATCACCTCGCCGGGGGAAAGGCGCACGATCTCGCCTGGAAAATCGCCCGCCCCGATCTCGCCGACCTCGAACTCGCCGGTGGAAATGTCGAGGGAGGCCAGCGCGATCGCCCCCTTCGTTCCCGCCCCTTGGACCGCGGAACAGGGCGGTCAGATAATTGCGCGCCTTGGCATCGAGCAGGCTGTCCTCGGTCAAGGTGCCGGGCGTGACGAGGCGCACCACGTCGCGCCGCACCACCGCCTTGTAGCCCCGCTTCTTCGCCTCCGCCGGGTCCTCCAGCTGCTCGCACACAGCCACCCGGAAGCCGCCGGCGATCAGCCGCTGCAGGTATTCGTCGGCGCGGTGAACCGGCACCCCGCACATGGGGATGTCGTCGCCCAGGTGCTTGCCGCGCTTGGTCAGCACGATGGAGAGCGCCTGGGCGGCGGCCACCGCGTCCTCGAAGAACAGCTCGTAGAAATCGCCCATGCGATAGAACAGCAGGCAGTCCGGGATTGGCGGCCTTGATCTCCAGGAACTGCGCCATCGACGGCGTGACGCCCGGCGGCACGGCGGGCGCTGGCTGCTCGGCGGACGATGGCGGGCGAGAATCGGCAGCGGGCCCGGCCGCAGGGCGCCCCCTTCTGCCCGTTTTCTGATCGTCCCCCATGGCGCCTTCCTCGATTGCGGACAGGCATAGCCCGAACCCGCGGGCCCTGTCATGCCGGGGTGGGGTCAGACCCACACGCTCTGACCCCCAACAAAGCCTGCTGCTTGTTGCAAGCGCGAAGCCCATGATAAGAGGGCCGGCGCCGATCGGGACGCGACCAGAACTAGAGAATGCCATGGCCACCCAAGCCGCCGGGCGCAGCCAAGCGCCGCAATCGAGTTTCTTCTCCGCCACCCTGGCCGAGAGCGACCCCGAGCTCGCCGGCATCGTCGGTCGCGAGCTCAAACGCCAGCAGGACGAGATCGAGCTGATCGCCTCGGAGAACATCGTCTCCCGCGCGGTGCTGGAGGCGGCCGGCACCGTGCTCACCAACAAGTACGCCGAGGGCTATCCGGGCAACCGCTACTACGGCGGCTGTCATGTCGTGGACGAGGCCGAGAACCTGGCGATCGAGCGCGCCAAGAAGCTGTTCAAGTGCCAGTTCGCCAACGTGCAGCCGCACTCGGGCTCGACCGCCAACCAGGCGGCGTTCATGGCCTTGATGCAGCCGGGCGATACTTTCATGGGGCTCAGCCTCGCCGCCGGCGGCCACCTCACCCACGGCTCGCCGGTCAACATGTCGGGCAAGTGGTTCAAGGTGGTGCCCTACTCGGTGCGCCGCCAAGACCACCGCATCGACATGGACGAGGTGGCGAGCCTGGCGCGCCAGCACAAGCCGAAGGTGATCGTGGCGGGCGGCAGCGCCTATCCGCGCACGATCGATTTCGCCGCCTTCCGCGCGGTTTGCCGACGAGGTCGGCGCCTATCTGATGGTCGACATGGCGCACTTTGCCGGGCTCGTCGCCGGCGGCGCGCATCCCTCGCCATTCCCGCACGCGCACGTGGTCACGACCACCACGCACAAGACCCTGCGCGGCCCGCGCGGCGCGCTGATCCTCACCAACGAGGAGGACCTCGCCAAGAAGATCAACTCGGCCGTGTTCCCGGGCATGCAGGGCGGGCCGCTGATGCACGTGATCGCCGCCAAGGCGGTGGCCTTCGGCGAGGCGCTCGAGCCCGAGTTCAAGGCCTACGCGCGCGCCGTGGTCGAGAACGCCAAGGCGCTGGGCGAGGTGCTGGCAAGCTCGGGCTTCGACCTCGTCTCCGGCGGCACCGACACGCACCTGCTGCTGGTCGACCTGCGACCCAAGAAGCTCACCGGCAACAAGGTGGAGAAGGCGCTCGGCCGCGCCCACATCACCACCAACAAGAACGGCGTGCCGTTCGATCCCGAGAAGCCGACCGTCACCTCGGGCATCCGCGTCGGCTCGCCGGCCGGCACCACGCGCGGCTTCGGCATCGCCGAGTTCCGCGCCATCGGCCGCATGATGGCCGAGGTGCTGGACGGGCTCGCCGCCAACGGCGAGGAGGGCAACGCCAAGGTCGAGGCCAAGGTGAAGGCCGAGGCGATTGCGCTCTGCCGGCGCTTCCCGATTTACGGTTGATATCCCCTCTCCCCATCGTTCTTCACGATGGGGAGAGGGTTAGGGTGAGGGGCAGCCACAGGCCGCTACGGCGGAAGCTGGTTCTGCCCCTCACCCCAGCCCTCTCCCCGCAAGCGGGGAGAGGGAGAAAGCCCCGCGAGCACCAAAATGCGCTGCCCCTACTGCAACGGCGAGCACACCCAGGTCAAAGACAGCCGGCCCACGGAGGAGAACAGCTCCATTCGCCGCCGGCGCGTGTGCGAGGACTGCGGCGGGCGCTTCACCACCTTCGAGCGCGTGCAGCTGCGGGAAATCTTCGTCATCAAGCGCTCGGGCCGGCGCGTGCCGTTCGACCGCGAGAAGCTCTCCCGCTCCATCGAGGTGGCGCTCAGGAAGCGGCCCATTCAGCCCGACCGCGTCGAGCGGCTGGTATCGGGCCTGGTGCGCCAGCTGGAGAGCATGGGCGAGCAGGATGTGCCATCGTCGACCATCGGCGAAATGGCGATGGAGGCCTTGAAGGGCCTGGACCCGGTTGCCTATGTACGCTTCGCCTCTGTCTACCGCTCGTTTCGCGAGGCGGCCGACTTCCAGGAGGTGCTGGGCGAGATTGCCGGCGTGCGCGAGCCGGCGGACGAGGCGAGCGCGGGGGTTCCCTCGGAGCAGCCGGCCGAGACCGTCGGTAGAAAGCACTAGATGAGCACCAGCGGCGAAGCGCATGCATCCGAATCCCCCTCCCCTCGATGGGGAGGGGTTAGGGGTGGGGTGAAGAAGCAAGGGCAACCAATGTTCTTTACCCCCACCCCCATCCCCTCCCCACAAGGGGGAGGGGAGTTGTCCAACCCCGCCCCCGGCAAAACTGGGTGCTAGCGCGCGATGGATCGCAGCGAGACGATTCCGGCCGGCATAGAGCAGGATCGCCGGTTCATGGGCCTGGCGCTGCACGTTGCGCACCGCATTCTGGGGCAGACCGCGCCCAACCCGGCCGTTGGCGCCATCATCGCCGACGAGGCGACGGGCGAGGTCATCGCCCGCGGCTGGACCCAGGTGAGCGGCCGTCCTCATGCCGAGGCGCACGCGCTCGAACGCGCCGGCGCGCTGGCCGCCGGCAAGACCATGTACGTCACGCTCGAGCCCTGCTCCTACCACGGCCGCACCTATCCCGTTATCAGCAAGACCATGCCGTGCGCGGAGGCGATCCTCGCCGCCGGCATGCGGCGCGTCGTAGTCGCCACGCAGGACCCCAACCCCGAGATCGCCGGGCGCGGCGTGGCAGTGCTGCGCAACGCCGGAGTGGCCGTCGATATCGGGCTCATGGGCGAGGAGGCGCGCTGGCTGACCGCGGGGCATATCCTGCGCATGACCAAGGGCCGCCCGCTGGTGCAGCTCAAAATCGCCGTCGCCGGCGACGGGCTGATTGCGCCGGGCGAGGGAACGCCGGTGTGGGTGACGGGCCCGGAGGCTCGCGCCTACGCGCATCTGCTGCGCGCGCACGCCGACGCCGTGATGGTCGGCCGCAAGACGGTGGAGGACGACAATCCGGAGCTGACCTGCCGCCTTCCCGGGCTCGCCAACCGCTCGCCGCGGCGTGTAGTCCTCGACCCCAAGTTCCGCATCTCGCAGCAGCTCAAGATGTTCCAGACCGCGCAGCGCGTGCCCATCATCATCTTCGGCGCCGCAGACCAAACCCCGCCGGCCTATCCCCCGGGGGTCGAGGCGCGGCAGGTGGCGGTCGACGCCGGCGGACGTCTCGATCTCGTGGCCGTCCTTCAGTCGCTCGCCAAGGACGGCGTGACGCGCGTGCTGCTCGAGGGCGGACCGACCATTTCCAGCGCGCTGCTGGCCGCCGATCTCGCCGACGAGGTGATCATCGCGCGTGGCACCGAATCGCTGGGTGCGGCCGGGCGCACGCCGTTCGGCGAGCAGCGCCTGGACGTTCTCGACGACCGCACCCGCTGGCAGCTTTTCGACAAGCGCGCCATCGGCGCCGACACGCTGACACTGCATCGCCGGACGGGCCGCTTTGCTGAGGGAGGGGGCGCATGACCCATCCGTTTCGCTATTACCTGCGCGTGCGCTACCAGGACTGCGATGCCCAGCACGTGGTGTTCAACTCGCGCTACAGCGAATACGCCGATCTCACCTCCTTCGAGTTCATGCGCGCCGCCCTGCCGCGGCCGACGGATATCTTCGACGGCACTTTCGAGCTGCAGACGGTGCGCCAGGTGATCGAATGGAAGTCGTCCGCCCGCTCCGACAACGTGCTGGAGATTTCGACCTGGGTCAGCCGCATCGGCACCACCTCGTTCGTGCTCAATTGCGAGCTGCGCCGGGCCGGCGAGACAGACGTGCTCGCGACCACCGAGACCACCTACGTGCACGTCGACCCCAAGACGTGGACCAAACGCGCCATCGAGCCCCACATGCGCGTCGCCCTCGAGGCTGGCGCCCGCGGCAAGACCACCGACCACGCCGGCTATCTGCGGTGACCTGTTCCCTCTCCCCATGCCTCATCAGCATGGGGAGAGGGTTAGGGTGAGGGGCAGCAACAGACTCCAACGCGACACTTGTGGCCGCCCCTCACCCCGGCCCTCTCCCCGCAGGCGGGGAGAGGGAGCAGCACGCGTCACGCGCGGTGCAACAACCACTCCGGCGTGGTACTCTCTCATCATGTTCACCGGCATCATCTCCGACATCGGCGAGGTCGCCCATCGCGATGGCGGCCGCTTCACGATCCGCTGCGCCTACGCGGCGGACAGCATCGCCATCGGCGCCTCCATCGCCTGTGACGGCGCCTGCCTCACCGCCGTCGCGGTCGACCGGGCGGGCTCCGGCAGCACGTTTGCGGTCGATGTGTCGAACGAGACCCTCTCCAAGACCACGCTCGGCGAGTGGCAGCCGGGCCGGCGCATCAACCTCGAGCGCGCCCTCAAGGCCGGCGACGAGCTTGGCGGTCACATCGTTGCGGGCCATGTGGACGGCGTCGGGCGCATTGCTGCGATGCACGAGGACGGCGCTTCCCGCCGCTTCACCATAGATGTGCCCGCTGTTCTCGCGTCCTATATCGCATCGAAGGGCTCGGTGGCGCTGGACGGCATTTCCCTCACCGTCAACGAAGTGGAAGAAAAGCTGTTCGGCATCAACATTATTCCTCATACCTTGACCCACACGACGCTGGGGGCCAAAAAGCCGGGCGACAAGGTCAACCTGGAAGTTGACGTGGTGGCGCGCTACGTGGCGCGGCTGATGGAGTTCCGGCGGTGAACACGAACCTGCAGCGGGTGGCTTACGCCGAAGGCAAGGGGTTTCTCTCGCCGGTCGACGAGATCATCGAGGATCTGCGCAACGGGCGCATGATCATCCTGGTCGACGCCGAGGACCGCGAGAACGAGGGCGACCTCGTCATCCCGGCGCAGATGGCGACCCCCGATGCCATCAATTTCATGGCCAAGCACGGCCGCGGCCTCATCTGCCTCTCCCTCACGCGCCAACGCGCAGACCAGCTGCGCCTGGAGTACATGTCGCAGCAGAGCGAGGCGAGGAAGCGCACCGCGTTCACGGTGTCGATCGAGGCCCGCGAGGGCGTCGCCACCGGCATCTCCGCGCACGACCGCGCCCGCACCATCGCCACGGCCATCGACCCCACCAAGGGCCACAGCGACATCGTCTCGCCGGGCCACGTGTTCCCGCTGATCGCGCGCGAGGGCGGCGTGCTGGTCCGCGCTGGCCACACGGAGGCCAGCGTCGATCTCGCGCGGCTGGCCGGCCTCTACCCCGCCGGCGTCATCTGCGAGATCATGAACGACGACGGCACCATGGCGCGCATGCCCGACCTCGTCGCCTTCGCCCAGCGCCACGGCCTCAAGATCGGCACCATCGAGGACCTGATCGGCTATCGCCTGAGCCACGACCGCATCGTGCGCCGCGTGGCCAAGTCGAGGCTGGACAGCGCCTTCGGCGGCGCCTTCGACCTGCACGTCTACGAGACCACGGTCGAGCCGGTGGAGCATCTGGCGCTCGTCAAGGGCGATCTCGAGGCGCCGGGCCCCGTGCTGGTGCGCGTGCACGCGGTGCGCGCGCTCTCCGACCTGCTCGGCATCGGCGCGGAGGCCGTCAACGGCTCGCTCATCGAGAAGTCGATGCGCGCCATCGCCGAGGAGGGCCGCGGCGTCGTCGTGCTGATCCGCGACCTGCGCCCCAAGTCGGTCTCCGAATGGATGGCGCAGAGCGCCGAGCGCAAGCGCTCGCGGAAGGCCGACGACGACCGCCGCCAGGTCGAGATCGGCGTCGGCTCGCAGATCCTGCGCGACCTCGGGGTTGCTGACATGATCCTTCTGTCGAACGCGCCGCCCTCGCGCTACGTGGGCCTGGAGGCGTTCGGGCTGCGCATCGTCGGCCAACGCAAGATCGGATGAGCCAATGGCCGGCCGGGGACCGCAGGCGGATCAGGCCGCACCCCGGCACGGGGCCCAAACCGCGCGCATCCTCTTGATCGATGCGCCCTACTACCAAAACATTGCCGAGGCGCTGCTCGCTGGCGCCACTGCCGAGCTCGAGGCAGCCGGCGCCACCTTCGAGCGCGTTGTCGTGCCGGGCGCCCTGGAGATCCCGGTGGCGCTGGCGCAAGCCGTGGTGGCCGGCCTCATCCCCGACGGCACCGGCAATGCGAGGTTCGACGGCTGCGTGGCGCTCGGCTGCGTGATCCGCGGCGAGACCAGCCACTACGACACGGTGTGCAACAACGCCAACCACTGGCTGATGGAAATCGCCACCCACCATGCCATCCCCCTCGGCAACGCCATCCTCACGGTCGAGACCGAGGCGCAGGCGCTGGAGCGCGCCCAGGGCGGCCGCGACAGCAAGGGCGCCGGGGCCGTGCGCGCCTGTCTGACGCTGATCGAGCACGCCCGCGCGTTCGCGAGACAGCGGCCATGAGCAATGGTGGAAGCGCGGGGGGTGGCGGCGACCGAGGCCTACCCCGCAGCCGGGCGCGCCTCGCCGCCGTGCAGGCGCTCTACCAGATGGACGTGGCCGAGACCGACCTCAACGAGGTGATCGAGGAGTTCAAGACGCACCGGCTCTGCAGCGGCGCCGAGGACGGCGCCGTGGCGGGCGCCGATCCTGAGCATTTCACCCGCGTCCTCAACGGCGTGGTGCGGCGTCAGCGCGAGCTCGATCCGATCATCGATCAACAGCTCGCTGCCGGCTGGCGCCTGGTGCGCGTCGATGCCATTCTGCGCGCCATCCTGCGCGCCGGCGGCTTCGAGCTGATGGAGCTTTCCAGCGTGCCGGCCCGCGTCGTGATCAGCGAGTACGTCGACGTGGCGCATGCGTTCTTCGAGGCCGATGAGCCCAGAGTCGTCAACGGCGTGCTCGATCAGATCGCGCGCAAGGTGAGACCGGGAGAGCTGCCCGAGCGCTGATAATTCCCTCTCCCCATGCTTCTTCAGCATGGGGAGAGGGTTAGGGTGAGGGGCAGCCTCAGACCCTCGCGCGGAATTTGTCGCCGCCCCTCACCCCGGCCCTCTCCCCGTAAGGACGGGGAGAGGGGGAAGATGGAGCCGGCACGACGATGCCGCATGATGCACACGAGGAGACGCTGCACGGCGAGGAGGCCATCATCGCCCTGCTCGCCCCGCTGGCCGAGGGCTTCCCCGGCGCCCTCGGGCTCAAGGACGATTGCGCGCTCATCACGCCCGCGCCCGACACGGACCTCGTGCTCAAGACGGATCCCGTAGCCGAAGGCGTGCACTTCCTCTTGAGCGATACACCGCAGGACATCGCCTGGAAGGCGCTGACCGTGAACGCCTCGGACATCGCTGCCAAGGGCGCCCGCCCGCTCGGCTACCTGATGGCACTGTCGTTCCCGGACCCGCCTCGGCTCGACTGGGTGCGAGACTTTGCCGACGGGCTGCGGGCCGCGCAGCAGCAATTCGGCTGTCATCTGATGGGGGGCGACACGGATCGCCGCCCCGGGCCGCTCACCATTTCCATCACCATGATCGGCTCGGTGCCCCGCGGGCAGATGGTCAGGCGTACGACGGCCCGCCCCGGCGACGTCCTGTTCGTCTCGGGCTGCATCGGCGACGCTGGGTTGGGTTTGGCTCTCGCGCGCGATGGCCGGGCCGCGAGCGAACTTGCCCTCTCGCAGGCCGAGGCCGCCTACCTCCTCGGCCGCTACCGCCGGCCTGAGCCGCGGCTGGAACTCGCCGATGCGCTGCGCCAATACGCCTCAGCGGCCATGGATATTTCCGACGGCCTCATCAAAGACTTGGACCGGCTGCTGCGGGCTTCGGGTGTGGCGGGGCGCTTGTTGGCGGGCGACGTGCCGCTCTCCGACCCGGCGCGCCAAATTGTGATGCGTGCGCCGGAGCGGCTGACCCAATTCATCACCGCGGGCGACGACTACGAGGTTCTAGCCGCAGTCAGCACCGTGAATGCCGAAGCCTTCGCGGCTGCAGCACGCGCCGCCGGCGTCCCCGTGAGCAGGATCGGGGCGGTATTGCCGGGCCCCTCGGCCTTGACGATCATCGGCCATGACGGCCGGCCGCTGCCCGTGCCGCAACGCACGGGCTGGGATCACTTTTGACGCAGCATTTGACGCAGCACCGGGGCCGGTAGCGTCTGTTGCAACGACTTCGGACATTTGGCATGGTCCGCCCGCGAATCCGGCACCTGGGTGCGGGCTGAGGCGCGGCTGGTGGGCATTCTAGCCGCCGCTCGATTTTGCATGCGGCGCAACAGCCGCCAAGAAAGGGGACGACCATGGACGCCGTCATGTGGGCAATCATTCTCTGCGGCTTGCTGTCGATTGTCTACGGCGCTTACACAGTCCGCGTGCTGATGGCGGCCGACGCGGGCACTCCGCGCATGCGCGAGATCGCCGCCGCCATCCAGGAGGGCGCCGAGGCTTATCTGGCCCGCCAATACAGCACCATCGCCATCGTCGGCGCGGCGGTGTTCGTCGTCATCGGGCTGCTGCTTGGCTGGCTCGTCGCGCTCGGCTTCTTGATCGGAGCCGTGCTCTCGGGCTCGGCAGGCTACATCGGCATGCTGGTTTCGGTGCGCGCCAACGTCCGCACCGCGCAGGCCGCGACGCGCTCGCTGGCCGACGGCTTGTCGATGGCGTTTCGCGCCGGAGCGGTGACGGGACTGCTGGTGGCGGGCCTGGCGCTTCTTGGCGTCACCGTCTATTTCAACGTTCTAACGATCGGCCTCGGTTACGCGCCGACCAGCCGCACCGTGGTCGACGCCCTGGTGGCACTCGGCTTCGGCGCCTCGCTGATCTCGATCTTCGCCCGTCTCGGCGGCGGCATCTTCACCAAGGGCGCCGACGTCGGCGGTGACCTGGTTGGCAAGGTCGAGGCAGGCATTCCGGAGGACGACCCCCGCAATCCCGCCACCATTGCCGACAACGTCGGCGACAACGTGGGCGACTGCGCCGGCATGGCCGCCGACCTGTTCGAGACCTACGCGGTCACCGTCGTCGCCACCATGGTGCTGGCCGTCATCTATTTTGCCGGGCAGCCCGTCGTCTACGGCCTCATGACCTATCCGCTCGCGATCTGCGCGGTTGGCGTGGTGGCCTCCGTTATCGGCACCTTCTTCGTACGCCTCGGCGCCAACCAGTCGATCATGGGCGCCCTCTACAAGGGCTTCATCGCCACAGGCATCCTCTCCATCATCGCGCTCTGGCCCATCACCGACTACCTGCTCGGCATGGACACGCGCTTCGCCTCCCGCGGGCTCAACTTCACGGGCGCCGATCTCTTCTGGTGCGGCGTCGTGGGCCTCGCCGTGACGGCGCTCATCATCGTCGTGACCGAGTACTACACGGGCACCAACTACCGCCCAGTGCAGTCGATCGCCAAGGCATCCCAGACCGGCCACGGCACCAACGTGATCCAGGGCCTCGCCGTGTCTCTGGAAGCCACCGCACTGCCCGCGCTGATCATCGTCGCGGGCATCATCGTCTCCTTCAGCCTGGCCGGGCTGTTCGGCATCGCCATTGCCGTCACCGCCATGCTCTCGGTTGCGGGCGTGGTGGTGGCGCTCGACGCCTTCGGTCCCGTCACCGACAACGCCGGCGGCATTGCCGAGATGGCGGGCTTGCCCAAGGAGATCCGCAAGACCACCGATGCGCTCGACGCCGTCGGCAACACCACCAAGGCCGTCACCAA
Source organism: uncultured Alphaproteobacteria bacterium (assembly GCA_963832445.1). Lineage (GTDB taxonomy): Bacteria > Pseudomonadota > Alphaproteobacteria > Rhizobiales > Hyphomicrobiaceae > AWTP1-13. Next base: position 17,020 of record CAWHUM010000026.1, on the reverse strand, counting down.
GGGCTACGCCATCGGCTCGGCGGGTCTCGGCGCGCTGGTGCTGTTCGCAGCCTACAGCGAGGACTTGCGTTACTTCGTCAGCCAAGCGAAACCCGGCTCCATCTTCGAAGGCCTCAACGTCGATGGCCTGTTCTCGCTGAGCAACCCCTACGTGGTGGTCGGCCTCTTCTTCGGCGGCCTGCTGCCCTATCTGTTCGGCGGCATCACCATGACGGCAGTCGGCCGCGCGGCGAGTTCGATCGTGGAAGAGGTGCGCCGCCAGTTCAAGGAGAAGCCCGGCATCATGCAGGGCACCGAGAAGCCCGACTACGCGCGCGCCGTCGACATGCTGACGCGTGCGGCCATCAAGGAGATGATCCTGCCCTCGCTGTTGCCGGTGCTCTCTCCCATCGTGGTCTTCTACGTGGTGAAGTGGATCGCTGGCACCGGCAACGCGTTTGCGGCGCTCGGTGCCATGTTGCTGGGCGTCATCGTCACCGGCCTGTTCGTGGCAATCTCGATGACCGCCGGCGGCGGGGCGTGGGACAATGCCAAGAAGTACATCGAGGACGGCCACTACGGCGGCAAGGGCTCGGACGCGCACAAGGCGGCCGTCACCGGCGACACCGTGGGCGATCCTTACAAGGATACGGCAGGGCCCGCGGTCAACCCGATGATCAAGATCACCAACATCGTGGCGCTGCTACTGTTGGCGGTGCTGGCGCACTGAGGCCTGTGCAGGTTGGGCTGCCGTGTAGGTTGAGTTAGGGCGCATGCCTGTAACCCAACACGTACAAGGGAACCCGACTACACGCCCCGCTACTCGAGGCCGAGCTGCTTGGTTCCAAGGCTGCGGAAGAGCGCTTTCAGCAGCCCCTCGTCTCTAGCAGGCGACGGTGTCTGCTGTTTCGCGTAGTCGAACACCTTGCCGTCCTTGAGCCCATAGTTGGCAACGCGATCCACCGAGCCCAGCGGGTTGAAGTAGACGGCCAGCACCTTGCGGTCCTTCTCCACTGGCTTGAAGAACGAGGTCTGCCCCGTCGTACTCGAGATGTAGTAGTAGGCCTGTCCCGCTCCGACCGTCGCCGTCGTCGTCGGCGAGCCGAGCGTTGATCGCACCTGATCCTGGCTCATGCCCCTCGATACTTGCTGCAGGTCGTTGTCTTGGAACTGGTGGCCATGTTTTGTTATTGTCTCGGTGCAGGCCGACAGCAGCAGGGAGAGCACCGCCGCGGTTGCCAGCGTGCACTTGAGGCCCCGCTGCGGCGCCGGTTCCCTCCCCGTGGGGGTCTGGTCCCGCGGTTTGCGTGCGGTGGACGGCAGACGCATGTTTCAGGCTTCCCTACGAGAAACGGCTCGCCAACTCTGCCGAGCGGCTACCGTAGCACCAGGTGATTCGCAATGCGAAGCTCCCCCAACCCCCGACGGCCCCTACCTCAGGCCGAGCGTGGAGCACGCAGGGCAGCATGTTGGCTTGGCTGAAGCAACTGGCCAGTCGCCGCCAGACAGCACGATCCCTTTATGGCTCGATTGTGACGCAGGCACGGAACCCGGCCTTCTACGCGCGCTTAGGCGTCCCCGACACCGCCGAGGGCCGGTTTGAGATGATCGCGCTGCACCTGATCCTTGCCCTGCGCCGCCTGGCCGAGGAAGGCGAGGCGGGCCGTCAGCTGGCGCGCCAGCTGACGGAAGTCTTGGCGGTCGATGTCGACGACACGCTGCGCGAGATGACGATCGGCGACATGGCTGTGCCTCGCCAGGTCAAGCGGGCAATCGCCGTCCTGCATGACCGCTATGCCACCTACGGCGCGGCGCTCGACGCCGCAGCCGGCAGCGATAGACTGGTTGCGGCCGTCCGGGCGAGGCTCACCACACTATCCGGCGCCGACAAAGTGGATGCGGCGAGCCTTGCAGCGTACATGGCCGACGCCGCTCGCTGTCTCCGGCAACAGGGCCGCAACGAGCTGCTTGCGGGACGCCTGACCTGGCCGCAGACTGAGAGCGGCACATAGCGTGTGGGTCTAACTCGTAGTGGGCTGAGGGAGAGGAGCCGTGAACGCAGAGCTGAGCTGGGACCACGCGACGGAAGACATCTCCGAGGCCGGCCTCGAGGTGGAGCGCGCCGCCACGGCCGAGGAGCGCAAGACCATCGCCGCCGCCCTCGATCTCATTGCCTGCACAAGCCTGACGGCGCGCTACAAGATCTCCCCGCGGGGCGAGGGGCACTTTCGCCTCACGGGAGCTCTGCAGGCGCGGGTCGAGCAGTCCTGCGTCGTCACGCTGGAGCCGATCAGCAACGACATCGCCGAAAGCTTCAGCGTGGACTACTGGCCCGAGACCGACATGCCGGCGCCCACGGGCGGAGTCCTCGACGTGCACGACGAGCCGGATCTCGAGCCCATTGTTGCCGGCCGGCTGCAAGTGGGCCGCGTCGTCTTCGAGTGCCTTGCAGGGGCCATCGACCTCTTCCCGAGGAAGCCAGGAGCGACCTTCGAGGCTCCATCGCCGCCCGAAGGTGACGGCTCTGCCACTGCCGAGAGCCCCTTCGCCGCCCTCGCCAAGATCAAGGCCAAAGGCTGATGCAGCGTGCCGAGGCCGCAAGTGCTTGGAACTGGTAGAGACTTGGCGTGGCGGAGAAAATCTGGTTGTGTGGTCTCGGCTGCCCGCTATGGTCAGGCGTTTCTTTGAGGGGCGGAGACGGGGCTGGAGGCCGAGGCGCAACGGCCGACCCGGATCTGTGAGCTAGGCGCAGCACTAAGGCGGAAACGGCATGGCAGCGCCGCGCACGATATCGCTCGACGCGATGGGGGGCGATCGAGGGCCGGACGTGGTCGTTCCCGGCGCCGCCCTGGCGCTGGAGAAGCATCCTGACGTCAGCTTCCTGCTGTTCGGCGACCGTACGCGCATCGAGCCCCAGCTCGACCAGCACCCGGCGCTGGCAGCCCGCTCGCGCGTCGTTCACACGGAAGTGGCCGTCGAAATGCAGGACAAGCCGAGCCAAGCCGTCAGGCGTGGACGCGGCTCCAGCATGTGGCTGGCGCTCGATGCTGTGCAGAAGGGCGACGCCGACTTCGCCGTGTCCGCCGGCAACACCGGCGCCCTCATGGCCATGGCCAAGCTGATCCTCAAAACCATGCCCGGCATCGAGCGGCCCGTGATCGCCGGCCAGTGGCCCACCGTCAAGCACAACAGCATCGTGCTCGATCTCGGTGCCAACATCGGCGCCAGCGCCCGTCAGCTCGCCGACTTCGCATTGATGGGCGCCGCCATGGCCCGCGCGCTCTTTCGCATCGAGCGGCCGCGGGTCGGCCTTCTCAACATCGGCGTCGAGGACATCAAGGGCATCGACGAGGTACGCCAGGCGCACGCCTGGCTCAAGGAGAACGATCTGCCGATCGAGTACCGCGGCTTCGTCGAGGGCGACCAGATCGGCCAGGGCATCGTCGATGTCGTCGTCGTCGAGGGCTACGCCGGCAACATCGCCCTGAAGACGGCAGAGGGCACCGCCCGGCAGATGGCGGCGTATGTGCGCGAAGCACTGACCAGCTCTTTTGCTGCCAAGCTCGGCGCTTTGCTGGCGCATAGCGGCCTCAGGGCGCTGAGGGATCGCATGGACCCGCGCCGCTTCAACGGCGGGCCGTTCCTTGGCCTCAATGGTATTGTGATCAAGAGTCACGGCGGGATGGACGCTTTCGGCTTCGCCAACGCCATCGCCGTCGGCTACCAGATGGCCGAAAGCGATCTCCTTGCGCACCTGGCAGCGGACCTGGAAGCCCTGCACGGCAAGCTTGGAGACAACGTGCCGCCGGAAGCCAAGCAGGCATGACCGGCAACGGCGTGGCCGCCCAGGGCGAGGTGAGAAGTGGCAGTCATTAGATCGGTCATCCGCGGTGTGGGCGCCTACCTGCCCAAGCGCATCATGACCAACGACGATCTGGCCCGCATCGTCGACACCACAGACGAATGGATCAGGGAGCGCACCGGCATCGAGCAGCGCCACATCGCCGAGGAGGGCGAGCTGACCTCGGACCTCGGCATCGCCGCCTCGCGCCAAGCCCTCGTGCGCTCGGGCATCGATCCCGGCGACATCGACCTCGTCATCTGCGCCACCGCCACGCCCGACCGCACGTTCCCGGCCACCGCCGTCAAGATCCAGGCTGGCCTCGGCATCACCGGCGGCGCCGGATTCGACGTGCAGGCGGTGTGCTCCGGCTTCATCTACGCCCTCAATATCGCCGACAATTTCCTCAAGTGCGGACAGTGCAAGCGCGCGCTGGTGGTGGGTGCGGAGACCTTCTCGCGCATCCTCGACTGGAAGGACCGCGGCACGTGCGTGCTGTTCGGCGATGGCGCCGGTGCCGTCGTGCTGGAGGCCCAGACGCAGCTCGGCAGTCGCGAGGACCGCGGCATCCTGGCGACCCGCATCCGCTCCGATGGGCGCTTCGAGGACCTGCTCTACGTCGACGGCGGCCCGGGCTCGACCAAGACCACCGGGCACTTGCGCATGAACGGGCGCGAAGTGTTCCGCCACGCCGTGCAGAAGATCTCGAGTGTCATCGAGGAGACCCTCGTCACCACGGGCTATGCGCCCGCCGAGATCGATCTCTACGTGCCCCACCAGGCCAACAAGCGCATTCTCGACGGCATCGCCAAGAAGCTCGGCATTCCTGCGAGCAAGGTCGTCGTCACCCTCGCCAAGCATGGCAACACCTCTGCCGCATCCGTCCCCCTCGCGCTCAATCAGGCGTTCGAGGAGCATCGCTTGCGGGAGGGTAGCCTGGTGCTGATGGAGGCGATGGGCGGCGGCTTCACATGGGGGGCGGTGCTTGCGCGCTGGTAAAGCCACAGGGCAAGCAAGTTATGTGTGCAATTTCAGTCTGTTGTTGTTGACCCTTCGGAGGGCTGAAGCTAGCATCCTTCGAGTTGTAGGTAGGGGAGGGGCCAAAAACCATGGGTGGCAAGACGCTCACGCGCGCGGACCTCGCGGAGTCGGTGGTCGAGAAAGTCGGACTGCCGCGCAACGAGTCCCAAGAGCTGGTCGAACTGGTGATCAAGGTGCTCTCGGAGAGCTTGGCCGGGGGTGAGCCGGTCAAGCTGTCCTCGTTCGGATCGTTCAACATCCGCCAGAAGGGCGAGCGGGTGGGCCGCAATCCGAAGACCGGGCAGGAAGTTCCGATCACGCCGCGGCGCGTTCTCGTGTTCCGCCCGAGCAACATCATGAAGGACCGCATCAACGCGGGCCTCGGACGGCGTCGGGCGGCGGAATAGCAGTCTTCAAATTGCCAGTGGGGTAGGCCTTGCCAAAGGCGGTGGAAGCATTTCGCAATATCGGCGAAGTGTCGGCCGAGCTCGGCGTCAGGAAGCACGTGCTCCGGTTCTGGGAATTCAAGTTTCCTCAGCTCAAGCCTATGAAGCGTGGCGGCGGTCGGCGCTACTACAGGCCGACCGACGTGCAGCTGCTGCGAGGCATCCAGCGCCTGCTGCAGAGCCACCACATCAAGGGCGTCCAGAAGATCCTGCGCGAGGGAGGCGTGGAGGACGTCAAGCGGATAGGCAAGGCCGAGGAAATGAGCCGCGAGCAGCGGGGCGCTGGCCGGCCCGCCGCCTCGCCTGTTGCCGCAGACGTACCGCGCCAGCTCAGCGCCTCGCAGGTGAGCGCGTTGCGCGCGGTGGTGACCGATCTCGAAGCGGTGCGGGCCATCCTCGCCGGCACGCAGGACGCCGTCGGGACGCAGCGCCCGCGGCGCGCCGCCGCTCGAGGCTGACCGCACAAGCGGGCGTCGCATGCTCCGCCCGGAAATGACCACTGCGAGCTCCGGTATCGAGCTCTGGCTCGTCGATTGCGACCGCTGCGCTGCGGCGCTGCAGCTCATTGAGCGCGACCTGCCGCGCCTCACCCAAGACGATCGCGCCAGGGCGCAAGCGATCAAAGATCGGCGCGAGCGCGGCCGCCGCCTCGCCGCCTATACGGCGCTGCGCCTGCTCATCGAGCGCGTCGCTGGCCCGGCGGTGCGCGGCCAGCCCTTCGTGCGAGTTGCTGGGTCCAAGCCGACGCTCGGCGGCGGCGGCGTCGAGTTCAATCTCTCCCACACCGACGCGCACGCGCTGATCGCCGTGTCGCGGGGGCTGCCCCTGGGGGTCGACATCGAGAAGCTGCGGCCGGCAAAGATGTCGGCGCGCAGGCTGGCGGAGATCGTTGCGCTGGGCACCGGCCTCGGCGACAAGCCGCTGCCGCGCCTCGACGGCGAGCGCGCATTGTTGCAGGCGTGGGCGCGGCTGGAGGCCTTTGCCAAGGCCCGCGGCGTCGGGTTGGCGCAAACGCTCACCGATGCGGGATTGCGCGGCAAGGGGCGGGCGCAGGTGCCGCCGGCCCAAGTCGAAGCCGCGGCACGCCGCCTCCTGGGCGAGGCCGGCCTTGCTGTCCACGACGTGCGGCTGCTGCCCGGGCTCTTCGGCGCCGTTGCTGCACCGCGTGGGGCGCATCCCGGGCGGGTCAGGACGTTGCCTGCGCAGCGGGCCGCGATCGAGAAGCTGCTCGCAGCCCCCGCGTAGGAGAGGCCATCCTTTTGAAAGCCCATATCCTGGGCCCCGGCCCGGCCCCCGGCGCTGCCTTCGGTGCGCAGCAGCGGGCATCTGTTGACCGCAACCGGGCGCCGGGGCACAACACGGCTTGGTCCGGAGCGTAGCGCAGCCTGGTTAGCGCACCAGTCTGGGGGACTGGGGGTCGGGAGTTCAAATCTCCCCGCTCCGACCAACAAAATCAGCCGCCCGGGTGTCCTGGCCCCCCTGTGCTTGCGGCCCGCGGAACCCGGGGCTATAACCCGCCCGCGCCTGCCGGAGGAACTGACGGGTGGGCGCTCAACCACAGGTCGGGCGGAGCGTAGCGCAGCCTGGTAGCGCACTTGCTTCGGGAGCAAGGGGTCGGGAGTTCGAATCTCCCCGCTCCGACCAACACTTGGTTCAATCCGGCCATCCTTGCGCCCAGGCAACTGCCGGGAAGACCATGGTCCGACGCGCTCGCCACGCTGGGGTACCGCTCGATCTTCGCCTGCTGACTGCTCGAACCTGCAGGCTATCCCGCGCAGTGACCGTACGATCCGCTCTCACAATGCTGTATGATGAGCGATATTGTGATATGCGTGTGCGTTGATAGCGCGCTGCGGCGCGACGGGAACAAAGGCGGACAAACAAGACTATGGCGCGCATGAAGGGTGCCGACCTGATCGCGGAACACCTGATCCGAAACGGGATTCCCTACGTTTTCGGCATTTGCGGGCACGGCAACGTCGGGTTGCTCGATGCCCTTCATCAGGCGCGCGACAAGATCAAGCTCGTCTCCCCGCGGCACGAGCAGGTGGCCGCCCACATGGCGGACGCCTACTTCCGCGTTCGTCACGAGCCGGTGGCGACGCTCACCTCGTGCGGGCCCGGCTCGTGCAACATCGTCATGCCGCTGCAGGTGGCGCTGTCGGACTCTTCCGCTCTGCTCGCCATCACCGCCAACGTGCCCACAGGGCAGTTCAACCGCAGCCCGTTCCAGGAGATCAACAAGCACTTCCAGGCCGACTTTCCCAATATCATCAGGCCCGTAGTGAAGCGCAGCTTCCAGCCGACGCGTGTCGACATGCTCCCCTTGGCGCTCAGGCAGGCGATGACGGCGATGCTGTCGGGGCGGCCGGGACCGGTGAACGTCGACGTGCCGTTCAACGTCTTCCAGGAAGAGGACGATGTGGAAGTTCCCCCAGCCGCGGCGCGCTTCGGCACGCAGCGCAGCGGCGCCTCGCCCGAGCAGGTGACAGCGGCGCTGGACATGATCCTGAAGGCCGAGCGCCCCGTGCTATTCATCGGCCACGGGGTGACGCTGTCGGAGGCGGGCAAGGAGCTGACCGAATTCGCGCATCGTCTGCGCATTCCTGTGATCTCCTCGCCCAACGGCATGGGCTGCCTCGACATGACGGACGCCCTGTCGCTCGGCTTCATCGGCCGCAACGGAGCGTATCCTGCCAACGAGGCCGGCCGCCGCGCCGATGTGGTGATTGCCATCGGCGCTCGCTTCGACGACCGCTCTGCCTCCTCGTGGCTGCCCGGCTACTCGTGGAATTTCCCGCATGCCAAACTGATCCACATCGACGTCGACCCGGACGAGCTGGGCCGCAACTATCCGCCCGACCTCCCCATCCTCGCCGACGCGCGCACGGCCCTGCGCCAGCTCCTCACCGAGATGGAAGGGCGCGCGCCTAAGCGTGACGGCGTACTTCGCCAGTGGCATGCCGACATCGAGAAGTGGCAGGCCGAGTGGGAGGCCTTCACCCGCCCCAACTTCGACATCCACGCCTCGCCCATCCGCCCCGAGCGCATCGTCGCCGATTGCCAGGCGGTGCTGCCGCCCGACGCCATCCTCGCCTGCGATGTGGGCGTGAACCACAACTGGTACATGCAGTTCTGGAAGGCGCGCTTGCCCCAGACCATGCTCAACTCGTGGGGCTTCTCCGGCATGGGCTTCGGCGCCGCCGGCGCGCTGGGCGCCAAGCTCGCCGCGCCCGACCGCCCGGTGGTGGCGATTGCCGGCGACGGCTGCTTTTCAATGGTGCCGCACGTGCTGTGCACGGCGGTGGAATACGACATCCCCGTGGTGTGGGTGATCTGGAACAACTTCGGCTGGGTGTCGATCCGCGACATCCAGCTCGGCATGTTCGGCGGCCGCGAGCTCGGCACCATGTTCCATACCGGGCGCAACAAGACGCCCTACAATCCCGACTTCGCCGGCTGGGCCAAAGCCAGTGGCGTCGATGCGCTCACAATCACCAGGTCGGAGGACTTCAAGGGCGCCTTGGAGCACGCCATCAAGGCCAATAAGCCGTTCTTGATCGACGTGCATGTCGATGCGGAAGTGCGACCGCCCGCCACCGGTACCTGGCAGCTGCCGCCGACCCCGCATAAGGAGCCCGTGTTCGGCAAGCGCTGGGTGCCAAGGGAAGCATTGTAGGTTCAGTCAAGCGAAGCGCAGACCCAACACATTTGCGAATGTGCACCGCCTGCGTGCGTTGGGTCATCGCTACCGTTCGACCCAACGTACCCGCGTAACACCTTCAGCCCTTGCGCCCTTGGTGCTTGTCGATGGCCGCCTGCACGGCCGCGCGCGATTGTGCCCCGGCAGTCTGGAACTTGGTTTTGGCGTCTTCGTAGCTACACACACGCAGCTCGTTGGCGTTGCACTGGAAGTGCGGGTGGACGTAGCGCGCCATCAGCTCATAGCTTTTCTGCGTCGCCGTCCAATCCGCCCAGTTGTGCGCGAGCAGGAGCACGCCTCCGAAGCCACCATTCGAGCCCTTCCACAGCCGCTCGAAATGCCGGATGCAGTCGTCAGGCGTGCCGATGCACGCGAGCCCGGATGCGACAAGGTATTCCGCCGGGTCACCCGTCACGTCTGGCGGGATGATGGGGAAGGTCGCAACTTCCGTGAAATAGCGCCTGAAGTCCTCGAGCCCGAATGCCACGTCCCGGCGCGCCTGCTCTTGGGTCTCCGCCACGTGCGCGAAGGTGACGATGCGCCACGTGCGCCGGTCGGGCGTCTTGCCGCTGGCCCGCGCCGCATCCTCATAGACGCCCCAGTTGGCGGCGTGAGCCTTGAGCGCATCGTCCGATGTCCCACCGATCGACAGCATGCCGATGCCGTGCTTGCCGGCAGCCATCGCGCCGACCGGTGAGCGCGAGGAGGCAACCGCCATCTCCATCATCGGCTGCGAGTAGCTCTTGAGCTGCAGGCGGGCCTCCTTGAGGTCGAACCAGTCGGTCTTCCTGGTGACCATGCGTCCCTGCATCAGCTCCACGATCACGTCGAGCAACTCGTCGAGCTTGCGCCGCTGGTCCTCGGCCTTCAGCCCCATCTTCACCGCATCGTAGACGAGCGAGCCAGGTCCCACGCCGAACATGGCCCGTCCGCGCGTCATGTAGTCGAGCTGCATCAGGCGTCCGGCTACCGTGAAGGGGTTGTGGTAGGGCAGCGATACGACGCCCGTGCCGAGGCGGATGTGGCGGGTGCGCTCGGCGGCGGCGGCAATGAACATCTCAGGACAGGCGATGATCTCGAAGCCGGCCGAGTGATGCTCGCCGATCCAGGCCTCGTGGTAGTTCAGCCGGTCGAGGTGAACCAGCAGCTCCATGTCGCGCTCGAGCGCCAGCAGCGGGTTCTCCGAAAGAGGATGGAACGGCGCGAGGAAGATGCCGGTCTTCAGATATCTGTCGTTCATGAGCGCTGGGCCTTCGCGGGTGTGTCGGTCGTCGCGATGGTAGCGATGGCCCGCCGATTAACAAGCCGCGCGCTGGCGCAAGAACGCATGGACGATTTGCGAGATTGACGATCGGCCGCCCGTCCCTGATGGTCTGTGGACCTGCCGCAAGCGGAAGCGCACCAGCCATGTCACGAGACAAGCCCGCAGCCTTCGTCCGCAATATTGCCGAGGTGCCATGGCGGCAGTTCCCCGACCACTTCGGCGGCGCGCTGTCTAAACCGCTGGTGATGCCGGAGACGGCGGGCTCGCGCCACATCGACTACCGCATCTCCATGTACCAGCCGATGGCCTACGTGAAGCTGCACAAGCACAAGGTGCAGGAGCAGGTCTACCACGTGCTGGAGGGCGAGGGCCTGATGGAGATCGACGGCGAGGCCCGCGTCGTGCGCAAGCACGACTTCATCTTCCTGCCGCCGGGGGTCGATCACACGATCTCCAACACCGGCCTGGTGGACCTCGTGTTTCTGGTGGTCACCTCCCCGCCGAGCGATGAGTGATGCCTCCCTCTCCCCGCTTGCGGGGAGAGGGTCGGGGTGAGGGGCAGCCAAACACGCCAGAGCAAGCTTCTGCCCCTCACCCTAACCCTCTCCCCATGCTGAAGAAGCATGGGGAGAGGGAACACTAGGGCGTCTGCTTCGCACGCTGGCCGGCCGACGCTCCGGCGATCCTGCCGAACACGGCACCGTTCGTCAGGCCCGTGCCGCCCGGGTAGTTGAAGTAGAACAGCCCGCCGACCAGTTCGCCCGCGGCATAGAGCCCGGGAATGACGGCGCCTTCCGTGTCGAGGACGCGGGCGCTGGTATCGATCTTGAGGCCGCCGAAGGTGAAGGTGAGCCCACACGTCACCGCGTAGGCCTCGAACGGCGGCGTATCGATGGTGTTGGCCCAGTTGGACTTCGGCACCGCGAGCCCGCTGGTGCCGCGGCCGTCTTTCACATTGGGGTCGAACGGCACCTCGGTCATCACGGCGTTGTTGTAGGCCTTGATCGTTTCCAGGGCCTTGGCCGCATTCACATCATCGAGCTTGCCGACAAGCTCCTCGAGCGTGTCGGCGCGCACCTTGGTGACGCGCTTGATGCGGTACTCGTCGCGCAGCATCGGAATGATCTTGGCGTCGAACACCTGCCAGGCGAACTGCCCCGGCTGCATCAGGATCACGCGGCCGTACTTGGCGTAGGTGTAGTTGCGGAAGTCGGCCCCCTCGTCGACGAAACGCTCGCCGTTGGCATTGAGCATGATGCCCCAGGGGTAGGAGTGCTTCTGGAAGTTATCGCCGACCGTGAGGTCGCCGAACTCGGGTGCGTTGCGGTCCCAGCCCACCGCGTGCCCGCCAGACCAGTTGCCGGTCGGCATGGCGCCGATGTCGAGCGCCATGCGGATGCCGTCGCCGGTGTTGAAGCGGGTGCCGCGCACCTTTGCCAGCTCCCAGCCGGGTCCCAGATAGCGCGTGCGCATCTCGGCGTTGGCCTGAAAGCCGCCCGCGGCGAGGATCACGCACTTGGCCATCACCTCGGCGGTCTTGCCGGCGCGCTTCACGCGTACGCCCTTGATACCATCGTCGTCGGCGATCAAGGAAACGGCGCGGGCACCGTAGGCGATGGCAACCTTGTTCTTGCGTGCGATTGCGGTGAGAGACTCCACCAGCCCCGGCCCGCCGCCCCAGGCCTCCACGGTCAGTCCGCCCCAGAACTTGAACTTGCCGCCTATCTTGTAGGCCTGACGGCCCCAGATGGGGACGAAGCGCACGCCCTTGTCGCGCATCCACCGCATGGTGGACTTGCTGCGCGTGACGAGCAGCTCGCACAGGTCGGGGTCGGTGCGGTACTCGGTGACCCGCCCCATATCGTCGAAGAATTTCTCCTCCGGGTAGCTGCCGAAGTCGGAGTTGGCGACTTCCTCATCCGTCAGGTCGGGCATCAGCGCGCGCAAGTCCTCTACGCCGTCGTATGCGCAGCGGAATGCTCCAGCCGTGAAGCGGCTGTTGCCGCCGGCCTCCTCCTCCGGCGCCCGCTCGAGCATCAGCACGGATATGCCGTGCTCGGCCGCCGCCAGGGCGGCGCAGAATGCGGCGTTGCCGGCGCCGACAACGACCACGTCGGCGGAAGCTGGCAAGGCACTGCTCATGTGTTCCTGATCCTCTTTTCGTGCCTGACCTGGCCCGTCGCGAAGCCCATGCGCACGAGCTTGTCTGCGCTGGCGATGATATCGCGATCGGGGTCGCGGGAGACGATCTCCAGCATCGGCCGACTTTCGTAGCCGACCGCAGCCAGTGCCTGCGGCACTTGCTCGAAGGGCACCGTGCCCTCGCCGACCGGATCGTGGCGATAGGCTTGCCGGCCCGTATCGGACAAGTGCACCAGCGCAAGCCGGCCGCGGCAGCGCTCGAGGCCTGCGGCAAGATCCTCGCCGATGAAGTACGCGTTGGGAATGTCGTAGACGATGCGCACCGCGTCGTTGCCGTAGCGTTCGATCGCCTCCATCAGCGGGCCGATGGCGGGCAGGAAGGCGAACGGCATGTTCTCCACCCACAGCGCCGTGCCGGCCGCCTCCGCTACCGGGCCCAGCCGGTCGAGGGCGGCGTAGAAGTGCCCGACCAGCTCGCTCGCTTCGGCCGGAAACAGCGGGTTCGCCTTGCCCGGACCGATGACCACGCCGGCCGCGCCGAGATCGCCGGCGAGCCGTACGGTTTCGATCAGGAGGCCGAGCGAATAGGCGCGCATTCCGGCTGCGGCGCCTGCCACGTTGATGTCGATGTTGGGCATGTTGAGCGAGACGAGCCGCAGGTCGCGCTCTTCCATCAGGCGGCGAAGGCCGCCGCGCTGATCGCCGCTCAGCTCCTCCGGCCATAAATGGCCGGGGTGCACCATCAGCTCGAACTCCCGGAACCCCAGCTCCGAAAGGTTGACGAGACAACGCTCGGCGGCCTGCGACCGTATGTAGGAATAGGTATTGCAGCCGAAGCTTGCCGCGCTGGGGCTCGCCCTCCTCATCGCTGACGCCTCTGTCCCTACCCATCTCCCTTTGCTGCAAACCTCATAGGCCAGGCACCGGTCGAGTCAATGCCATTCGATATTGTGAGCTTGCATTTGCCATTCTGGAATAGGCGATGATATCCATGCCATGCGGCCGAAGACCACCGCCTGGAGACCCGATAGTGAGAGCACGAGGGAAAACCAAAGCATCTGCGACCGCCGAGGCGGCTTCGCTGGCGAAAGCCAAAGTCGCACGGCGGAGCCGGGCGCTGCGACCCGATGGCGACGAGAAGGCGAATGACGGGCAGCGGGTGGGCGTGCAATCGCTCGGCCGTGCCTTCGCCATTCTCGAGGAAGTCGCGCGGAACCGCGAAGGCATCGGGCTCGCGGATCTCAGCAAGCGGGTCGGGCTGCACAACTCCACCGCCTTTCACCTCGCCAAGACCCTCGTGGCCCTCGGCTACATCCGCCAGGAGCCGGACAGCAGGCGCTACCGCATCGGCCGACCGCTGTTCGCGCTGGCCGCCAGCGCACTCGATGAGATCGAGATGGTGAGCCTGGCCACGCCGATCATGGAGGAGCTGTCGGCCAAGACCGGCGAGAGCAGCCATTTCGCCGTGCGCATGGGAGATGCCATCGTCGTCATTGCCCGAACGAGCGGACCGGGTGCGTTTCAGCTCGCCGAGCGGGTGGGCGTCGTGCGGCCGGCCCACTGTACTGCGTTGGGCAAGGTGATCCTCGCCGCCCTGCACCCCGGCCAGCTCGACCGCTTTCTCCAAAGGGCCGACCTCAAGCCGTCGACCGACAATTCCATTACTGAGATCCCGGCACTGCTGCGCGAGATTGAGGAAGTCAGGCGGAGCGGAATTGCCCTCGACGATGGCGAGTTCAATCCGGAGGTGCGTTGCGTCGCCGTTCCGGTCAAGGACTTTACCGGCCAGGTCGTGGGTGCCCTCGGCATTTCCGCCCCCGTCTGGCGGCTCTCGATGCAGGCACTGAAGAGCCGAACGAAAGCCGTTCAGGCCGCTGCCGATCGCCTCTCCAGGGAGTTTGGCGCCGAGGCTACGGCAAGCGCTCCCGGCTTCCCCGGCACCTGAGCGATCCTCGTCCTCTTTGGCGTTGACAGCCGCGCTCTGGCTCCCCGGCGACTTGCCGTGCTTCTTGATGAAGGTGGACTGCCTCGCGCGGCCGATCGACGGCAGCTTCGGGGTCGCCTGGAGCCAGGAGACGATTCTCCAGCAGTTTCCGCGGCTGAAGGAACGCATGGGTGTGGCGGCGGATTACCTATCGGGCGGCGAGCAGCAGATGCTGGCGGTGGCCCGCGCGCTGTCGGGCAACGTCAAGCTGCTGCTGCTGGACGAGCCCTTCGAGGGCCTGGCCCCGACCGTGGTGCAGGAGCTGTTCCAGGTGTTCGACCGGCTGCGCTCGCGGATGTCGATCGTGATCGTCGAGCACAACCTCGACCTGGTGCTGGCCTTGGCCGATCGCGTGTTTGCGCTGGAGCGCGGCGCGGTGTTCCATGCGGGACCGTCAGCGCCGCTGCTCGACGATCTGAACTACCGCAAGCAGGTCCTGTGGATATGACCTCGTGCCCATGAATGCCGTGCGCCATGGATGATGCGGGCGCCACCATCGTCGTGGTCGGCAGCGGCGCGGCCGGCCTCAGCGCGGCGGTGGCAGCGACCGAGGCAGCCTCGCAGGGCGCGTCCCGCTTGCGCGTCGTTCTGATCGACAGCGCGCCCAAGGCGCAGCACGGCGGCAATACGCGCTGGAGCCCGTCCTACATGCGCATGGCGGCGCCGGACAGGGTGGCGCCGGGCTTCGAGGACGACATACAGGCCGCCTCAGGGGGCCGGGCGGACGCCGCCTATTTCCGGCGCCTGCACGAGGCGGCGCCGGCCGCCGTTGCCTGGCTGGCGAGCCACGGAGTGACATTCCATCAGGCGGTTTACTATCTGAGCGCGGGCTCCGCACGGATTCAGCCTGTCGGAGGAGGCGGCGCGATTGTTACGGCGCTGGAAGGCGCGGCGCGGGCCGCGGGCGTCGAGGTTCGCTACGAGGTGCGCGCCGAGCGGCTGCTGCTCGGTGCCAACGGGGCGATCGAGGCTCTGGAGGTGCGCTCCCAAACCGGCGCGGGTGAGCGTATCGGGGCACGCGCCGTTGTGTTGGCGTGCGGCGGCTTTGCCGGCAATGGCGAGATGCTGGCGCAGCACATCGGTGCCGGGGCGGAAAGCTTGAAGCTCATCTCGCCCGGAACACGCTTCAGTACCGGCGACGGCATTCGCATGGCCCTGGCGGCAGGTGCCCAGGCCAGCGGCGACTGGCGCGGCATGCACGCGGAGCCGGTCGATCCGAGAAGCGCCAATTCGGCCCCCGTTGTTCTCGTCTACCCCTACGGTGTCGTGGTCGATCGCAATGGGCGCCGGTTCATCGACGAAGGCGGCGGCCTGGTGCACGAGACGTGGGAGACCCTTGCCCGCATCATTCATATGGAGGCGCCCGGGCGCATGGCCTACGCCATCCTGGATGCGCGGCTGCGCGACATTCCCGACTATGGGCGGGCGATCCGGTCGGAGGTGCCGCCCTATCAGGCGGAATCAATCGAGGAGCTGGCCGCTTTAGCCGGCATCGCACCGCAGGGGCTGCAGGAAACCGTCGCTCGCTACAATGCCGTCGCCGTCGGCGACCCGACTCGCTTCGATGCGGTGCGCCTCGATGGGCTCAGCTCAGGGCCGGGGCTGTCGCCGCCCAAGTCCAACTGGTGCCGCCCGCTCGATCGCCCGCCCTACCTCGCCTACCCGCTGGTCGGGGCAATCGCCTACACATTCGGTGGGCTTGCCACCAACACCGACGCCGAGGTGCTGGGCCCCGCCGGCCCCATGCCGGGCTTGTATGCGGCGGGCGAGATCACCGGCCACTTCCATGGTACCGCGCCCAATGCGGTTGCCATGCTGCGCGCCCTGGTGTTCGGGCGCATCGCCGGAGTGCGGGCCGCCGCGTTTTGCCGGCAAGGCTGAACGCTGGACTCGAACGGCTTTCAACGTCGGCCAATCGTGCGGGCGGCGCAGCCTATCGGGGCGCGCCGGCGGCGGCCCAAGCGGCCAAGAGGCGGCGCTCCTCAGGCGTCAGGTCGGTGACGTTGGAGGGGGGCATGGCGCTGCTCCACGCGGCACTGACCGCGATCTCGCGCGCGTGCGCCGCGATGCGCTGCGGCGTGTCGAGCACCACGCCCCTGGGCGGGCGATGGATACCGAGCCAAACGGGCTCGGCCGCATGGCACATGCTGCAGCGGCTGACGACGATGTCCTCGACTTGGGCGAATGTAACAGCCGTGACGGCCGGCGCTTCTGCTGCCTTGGTGTGCCGGCGCGGCGGCTCTGCGGGCCCCAGTGTCGACAGCCAGATGACAAGAGCCGCGCATGCGGTCGCCACACCCCAAGTCCACCACGGACTCGGCAGGCCCTGATGGCGCGTGTTGTAGAAATGGCGGATGACGGCACCCATGACGATGACCAGGGCGAGGATCATCCAGCTCCAGCGCGTGGCATAGGCGAGCGGGTAGTGATTGGAGATCATCACGAAGATGACCGGCAAGGTCAGGTAGTTGTTGTGCAGCGAGCGCTGCTTGCCGCGCTGGCCGTGTACGGGATCGGGCGTGCGGCCGGCCACCAGGTCGGCCACCACCTTGCGCTGACCCGGGATGATGATCATCAGCACGTTGGCAGCCATGATGGTGCCGATCAGCGCCCCCATCTGCATGAAGGCGCCGCGCGCGCT
>CAWHUM010000025.1:0-124517 GCA_963832445.1 uncultured Alphaproteobacteria bacterium | reverse complement strand
ACCGCCCACAGTACCGAATGCACCAAAACGAAGATGATGGAGCGGTCGCCCAGTCCGAACCAGATGAGGGCGAGCGGCAGCAGCGCGATCGCGGGCAGCGGATTGAAGGCAGAGGTCAGGGTCTCCAGCAGGTCGTTGCCGATCCTCGACATCATCGCCAGACCGGTGAACAGCATTGCCAGCGCAAGGCCCAGCGTGTAGCCCTTGAGCAGCAGCTGCACCGAGTTCACCACCTTCTCCGGGATCCACCGCTGGCAAATCCGTCCTTGAGCGCCTCGAGCGTGGAGAAGAACGTCGGCACCAGCAGCGGGTTGTTGAGGTTGCGCGCGTAGATCTGCCAGGCTGCCGCGATCACCAGCAGGATCAGAGCCTTCCTGAGCCAGCCCTGGTTGGCCAGCCTTTGCCAGATCGTGAGCGGCGCCTGGACCACCCCGATGTCGCGACCGGCGACGGTGTCGCGCACGTACTCCGGCCGGAGGGGCGGAAACGTCAGCAGGGTGCCCGCGGGCGCATGCATCTCAGCCATGATGAACGACCTCCTGCTCCTCCACCCGGTCTGCGAACAGCATCTCATGAATACGCTCGGACAATCGCCGCCCGCTCACGGCATCGGTGGGATCGCTGCCGTCGCTGTTGAGCTCGCCTTTCACCTGGCCGGGATGCGGTGACAGCAGCAAGATGCGGTTGCCGATCAGCACGGCCTCCGGAATCGAGTGGGTCACGAACAGCACCGTGAAACGGGTGTCGGCCCACAGCTGCAGCAATTCCTCCTGCATCTTGCGGCGCGTCAGCGCATCGAGCGCCGCGAACGGCTCGTCCATGAGCAGAATATCGGGCTCCATGGCGAGCGCACGCGCGATGGCGACGCGCTGCTTCATACCGCCCGACAGGGTGTGGGGATAGGAATTGGCGAACTTGGCCAGATTGACCTTCTCGATGTAGCGCATCGCCTGAACCTCGGCCGCCTTGCCACGCATCTTGCGCGAGGCCTCGAGTGCGAACGTGACGTTCTGCTTCACCGTCTTCCACGGCAGCAGTTGGTCGAACTCCTGGAACACGAATACGCGGTCGGCGCCGGGCTCGCGGATCGGCGCGCCCTTGAGCCGCAAGCTGCCTTCCGTGGGGGCCATGTAGCCGCCGACCGCCTTCAGCAGCGTGGACTTGCCGCAGCCCGACGGCCCCAGCACCACGAAGCGGTCTGCCCTGTGGACGTCGAAGCTGACACGATAGGTGGCCGTTACGAGATGCTGCTCGGTCTTGTACTGCAGGGTTACGCCGTTGACCTGGAGCAGCGGTGCTGGCCCCTGCGAAGCGCTCATTGCGTCGTTGGCGATCATGGTGTCCCTGGTACCACCAGCATAGTCGCTACGTTCGCCGAGCTACTCCGGCCTCCTCAACTTCCCGGCAGGCCGTGCACCTCGGGGAAGAACAGCTCCTTCCAGTCCGCCGGCATGGCCTTGATGCTGCCGACGGCATGCATGAACTCGGCGTATTTCATGGTGTTCTCCGGCACCATGGTCCACTTCACCTGCGGGCCAGAGGCGATCGCGGCCACCTTCTCGACCGCCATCTTGGACTTGACGTTGTCGATCCAGTACTGCGAGGCCTGCTTCACGTCCTTGTTCAGCATCTGCGTGGCCTCGTCGAAGGCGGCGATCAGCGCCTTGTAGAGGGCGGGGTTCTTGTCGCGGAACTGCGAGGAGGTCCAGGCGACAGTGAAGGTGTGCGGGCCCCCGAACACATCGTAGGAGTTCAGTACAGTGCGGATGCCGGCTTTTTCGAGCTGCTGAAACTGGAACGGCGGCACGCTGAACACGCTGGTGATATCTGCCGACTCGCTCAGCAGTGCGATGGTGGAGTCGGGCGGCGACATGCCGACGGTGAGCGGGTCGAGCTTGGCAAAGTTCACTTGGCCCCACTGCTTGGCCGCCGCCATCTGCAGCATCATGGCCTGGAGCGATATCTTCACGGCGGGAACGGCGATTTTGTCCTGGTCGGTGAAGTCGGCAATGCTCTTCACATTTGGATTGCGCGTGTTGAGCAGGATCGGCTGTGAGGAGAAGGTGGTAACGCCCTTCACCGCGTTCGGCGTGCCGCGCGTGCGCGCCCAGATGGTCAGCAAACCGGGTACGCCGCCGGAAACGATGTCGACCGAGCCGGACAGCAGGGCATCGTTCATCGCTGCCGGGCTGTTGAAGGTGGCCCACACCACCTTGATCTCGGGGATGCCCGCAGCCTTGGCATGCTTCTCGAGCAGCTGATGGTTCTCCATCAGGTTGAACTGCAGGTAGCCCATCGAGAACTGGCGGGCGAAGCGGATCTCAGGCGCCTGCGCGCCGGCTGCCTCCGCAAAGGCCAACAGCGTTAGGCCGGCGAGAACCGGCACTGCCGGCAGCGATCGAGCAAAACGCATTCCGCTTCCTCCTCGTGTCGTCCTATGAGCCCGCTCAGGCAGCGAGGCGGGCGTAGTCCTTGGTGGCCATCACTTGCACGCGGCGCATGTAGCGCGGCTCGTCGGGGCGATAGTCGGGCACGGCGTTGTGCACGGTGCCGATGTTGTCCCACATGAGCACCTGGCCCTCCGCCCAATGGTGCGCGTGGAAGTATTCCGGCTTCTCCTGGTGCGCGAACAGGAAGGCGAGCAGCTCGGCACTCTCGGCCTCCGGCATGCCATCGATGCGCATCGCATAGCCGGGGTTGCAGTAGAGGATGGTGCGGCCGGTGATCGGGTGGGTGCGAAAGATCGGCTGCGACGCCGGCGGCTTCTTGGCCCGTTGCTCGGGCGTCAGCGGTGCGCGATGCGAGCCCGGCCGCGCCCGCATCATGTCCCAGAACTTGGCGAAGTCGTGCGTCGCCGTGCGCCCCTGCAGGCGGCGCTTGATGTCGGTGGGCAGGCCCTCGTAGGCCGCATGCATGTTGCGGAACTGCGTATCGCCCAGGGGCCGGCCGTCGCGCACCGGCACCTTGATGGCGTAGAGCACGTTTGCGAGCGCGATGTCCTTGGAATAGGACATGTCCGTGTGCCAGCCCTGGCCCGCGTCGCCGAGGCCTAACGCCTTGCCGTCCCGGGTCATGTTGGAGAGGATCATGACCTCGGGGTGGCCAGGCTCGTGGAACTGGTTGGCGACGTTGATCTCCAGCTCGCCGAACATGGCCCCGAAGCGGGCGAACGCATCGGTCTCCAGCCGCTGGCCCGGGAAGCACAGCACGCCGAACTCCCCGAGCGCGCGCAGGAGCTGTCTGAAGTCGCCGTCCGACACCGGCTCGGCCAAGTCGATGCCTTCGATGGTGGCGCCAAGCGCGCTGCCGCTCGGTTGGATCTTCATGCCCTTGATCTCTCGGCGTTATTGCTTGCGTCGTTTCCTCGCCGGCTAGCGTAGCATTGGGGACCGGCGTTCAGGAAGCGGCCGCCGGGAGCAGCCGTAGCTCTACTCCTCAGGCGTGCGGGCCGGATGCAACGAAGGGATTGCGCAGCACGCCAA
Organism: uncultured Alphaproteobacteria bacterium; assembly: GCA_963832445.1. Lineage (GTDB taxonomy): Bacteria > Pseudomonadota > Alphaproteobacteria > Rhizobiales > Hyphomicrobiaceae > AWTP1-13. The sequence continues at coordinate 121,035 of CAWHUM010000025.1, read as the reverse complement.
TGCCAGTGATCTCCACCTCCACCACGTCCCCGGCTGTGAGATCGGGCGAGGTGCCGTCGGTGCCCATCCAGATGATGTCGCCCGGCACCAGGGTGATGTAGCGGGTGATGGTGCTGATGTAGGTGGCGACGCCGAACAGCATGTCGTTGGTGGCAAAGCGCGTGGTCTCCGCGCCGTTGACGCGCACCCGGGTCTCCAGTCGGTCCAGGTCCACCTCGGTCTCGATCCAGGGGCCCATCGGCTTGAAGGTGTCGGCATTCTTGGCGCGCCACAGCGTGCGGTCCGACTTCTGCCAGGTGCGCTCGCTGACGTCGTTGCCGATGCTGTAGCCGAGCACGCAGGACAGCGCTTCCGCCTCACTCAGGTTGCGGGCGCGCTTGCCGATCACGACGACCAGCTCGCCCTCGTATTGCACCTTGGCGGCATCGGCAGGGATGACCACCGGTTCGCCATGGGCGATGAGCGCATTGGCCGCGCGGTAGCCGACGTCGGGCTGTTTGGGGAGATCGGGAGCGACGCCGAGCTTGGCGGCCGCCTCGCGAATGTGGGCGGCGTAGTTGAGGCCGACGCAGTAGAAGGTCGGCGGGATGACCGTCACCTCGATCTTCACGGCGCGCAATTCGTGCAGGCGGCCCGTCTTCTCGTAGCCGTGAAAGGGATCACCGGCGACCTCCCGGATGCGGTCGTCCTCCAGGACGCCGTAAGCCGCTTGCCCTTGCTGCGAGAACCGGATCCAGCGCACCGGAAGCTCCTCCCGATCTTTGCTTCTCTGCCCCGTGCACCCTGCACGTCGAGTCCTATGGCTTCATCGGTTAGTTGTTGGCACGTGCTGGCCGTCCGTCTTGCGGCAGCTTCCAGGCAATACCGTCCCTGAAGCAACCGTAGCTGGGCTCGGCACCGCCTACACCAGCGCCTGATACACCAGGTTGCGCGTCATCTGCCGGTAGCGCAGGCGGATCTGGCCGGGTGCCGCGGCCATGAACACCACGCTCAGCTCCTCACCGGGATCGACCCAGAAATAGGTGCCGTATACGCCCGACCAGTAGTAGTCGCCGGCGCTGCCGGCCATAGCGGCAATCCCGTCCTGCCGGCGCACAGCGAAGCCCAGGCCAAAGCCGTAGCCGGTGGCGGCCGGGTCCATCTTGTCGGCGATCATGTTGTTGAACGAGGCCGGCAGGTGGTCGGCCGTCATCAGCGCCACCGTGCCGCGGCCCAGGATGTCGGCCGAGCCGAGCCTGCCGCCCCGGCGCAGCATCTCGGCAAAGCGCAGGTAGTCTTGCGCCGTGGAGACGGCGCCACCACCGCCGGAGTCCCACTTCTGGGTCTTGTCGGTGGCATGGTGGGGGACGGCGTTGGCTTCGCCCGTGATGGGGTCCTTGCCGAGCACCAGCGCGTAGCGCGACCGTTTGGCAGCGGGTAGCGCGAAGCTCGTGTCCACCATGCCGAGCGGCCCCCACAGCCTCTCCTGCAGGAAGGCGCCGAGCGGCTTGCCAGCGACCGCCTCCACCACGAAGCCCAGCACGTCGGTGGAGAAGCCGTACTCCCAGTTGCTGCCCGGATCGAACAGCAGCGGCGACTTGGCCAGCGCCGCGATCACCTCGTCCTTCCCCATGCGCTCGGCCGCCCACACCGAGGAGCCTGGATAGAGCGCGTGCGCTGGCGTGGTGCCGCGATCACGGTAGGTGAGGCCCGAGGTGTGGCGCAGCAGGTCCTGGATAGTCGGCGGTTGCTTCGGCGCGCGCATGGCGCCGCCGGGCTCGGCCACCTTCCATTCGCCGAGCGGCGGCAGATACTTGGATACGGGGTCGGCGAGCAGCACGCGGCCCTCCTCCACCAGCATCATGGCGGCCACCGAAGTCATGGCCTTGGTCATGGAGGCAATGGAGAAGATGGCGTCGGTCTTCAGCGGTTCTTTGCTGGCGGGGTCGCGGTGGCCCACGGCTTCCAGGTGCGCGAGCTTGCCGGCGCGCATGATGCCGACCACGCCGCCGGGGATGCGACCCTCCTCAACCTCGCGCCGCAGCGCCTCGCCGATGCGGCGCAGCCGGGGTGACGAGAGGCCCAAGCTTTCGGGCTCGGCCGGCGCAAGGGGGGAGGCTGTCATGGCGGCATCTCTCGCAGGATGTGGAACGCTGCCAGCATAGTGCCGGACGGGCCTTGCCACAAACGACGGCGAAACCCGTGAAGCGAGCCTTCCCGCCCCGTGATCAGCCCTGCGCGGTCGCTTCCCTGAGAGCGCGCATCACGTCCTCGCGCGAGATGATGCCCGCGAGCTTGCCGTCGCTGCCGACCACCGGCAGGCTGCGCGCCCGCAGGTCCACCATCATTTGCAGGGCGCGGGTCAACGGCGCCGCCGGCTCGACGTGCATGACCCGCTTGCTCATCATCTCGCCCACGCGCCGCCCCATCAGCTCGTCGTAGTGCGGCACGAGCTGGTCGGTCGTGAAGGCGAAGGCGCGCAGGAAGTCGAACTTGGTCACGAGCCCGAGCATGGCTCCGTCCTCCCGCACCGGGAAGGCATTGAAATCGTGGCGCTCGAACAGCTCCTCCAGCTCGCGCAGGGTCACCTCCCGCGTCACCGTCTTCACGTCGCGCGTCATGTATTGGCCGACGGTGCACTCGAGAAAGCGGTACATCGCTCCCTGGGCTCCCTGGGCGGCGGATGCGTGCTGCATGGGCTGAGCCTCTCTCGCGACGGGCGGCAACATAGCCGCCGGAAGCGTGCGCTGGCGCTGGCGCCTTGCCGTTGACCCAGATCAAGGCTGCGAGGTCCCGGAAGCGGATTATTGCGCCAAGTCAACGCCGCCCCAAATATCAAGGGTGAAGTGTAGCCATCTTCGTTGGTCCTTCAGCGTCAAAGGAGCTAGCTATGCCAAAGACCGAAATCACCAAGCCAGGCGAAACCCCAGTTGCCCGTCCGCGCGATATCTTCTCGGCCATGCGCGACGAGATGGACCGCGTGTTCGGCCGCTTCGAGCGCGACTGGCCCTTCCCCAGCCTGTTCGGGCGCGAGGGCCGCAGCGCCATCCTGGTGCCCGACCTCGACGTGCGCGAGGACGCCAACTCCATCAGCATCGAGGCCGAGCTGCCCGGCGTGGAGGAGAAGGACGTGTCCGTTACGCTTGCCAACGGCGTCCTCACCATCAAGGGCGAGAAGAAGCAGGAGAAGGAGGAGAAGAGCGAGAACTACCACCTGACCGAGCGCAGCTTCGGCAGCTTCCAGCGGTCGCTGCGCCTTCCCGACACCGTCGACGACGCCAAGGTCGAGGCCGACTTCGACAAGGGCGTGCTCAAGGTGACGGCGGCCAAGAGGCCGGAGGCCGTCAAGGCCGAGCGCCGCATCGAGATCAAGAAGGCCTGACGGCGCTACCGCTAGGCACGGCACTGATCTGACGGCTTTCGCGAGCCTCGGACGCCGCCAGCAGCACGGCCCGACCCGGCGGGAGACGAGACCAATGTACAAGCACATTCTGATACCTACCGACGGGTCGGAGCTCGCAGGCAAGGCGGTTGCTGCGGGGCTGGCGCTGGCCAAGGAGTTCAAGTCCACGGTCACGGCAATCCACGTGACCGAGCCGTGGACGGCGCTCGTGGCCGGCGAGATGACCATGGGCTTTCCCTACCAGGAGTACGACAGGAGTGCTGCCGAGAATGCCCAGCGCATCCTTGCAAGCGTCGGCGATGCGGCCAAGGCGGCCGGCGTCGAGTGCACCACCCTGCACGTGCCGAATCGCTTCCCGGCGGAAGCCATCGTCGAGTGCGCCAAGGACAAGGGATGCGACCTGATTGTGATGGCCTCGCACGGGCGGCGTGGCTTCTCCAAGCTGCTGCTCGGCAGCGAGACGGTGCGCGTGCTCACGCATACCACCGTGCCAGTGCTGGTTTGCCGCTAGCGATACCGCGGGCGGCGGCCGGCGGCCTAACGCGGCGGTAAGGTAACGTCGCTGTCTTCCGCCCGCACCACCGGCTCCTGCCATGGCCCGCGCAGATAGACGATTTCGCCGCCCGCCACGTCGGCCGGGGTGATGGCGCGATCGGTGGGGACGTTCTGCTTGACGATCAGGCGGATTTCCATGTTGCCGTCGTCGAGCCCGAACCGGCCGGACGCGCCGAGGCCTACTGTGCCGGATCGTGCCTGCACGACGTCGGCAAATGCCACGCCGTCGATGATCAGGGCTTTGGCCTCCAGATGATCGATGGCGATCGGCGATTTGGCGAGCTTGCCCCATTCCACGGCCTGGCCTGCTTTGGCTGCGCTGCGCAAGGCTTTGAGGTCGAGGGCCAGGCGTCCGCCGTCGGCCAGCGTCAGGGTGGTCTTGCCGGACAGGCGCCTGATCACCTCGGACGGCGAATAGCCGATGCTCGTCAGCTCCGCCGTCACGGTGGCGCGACCGCTGAGCGCCGGTAAGCCGAGCCACAGGCCGGTGGTGGCGCCGGCGTCGATATTCTCGACCTTGGCGCGCAGGGCATAGCGTGGCATGGCCTCGGTCATGATGGCGGTAACCTGCGCGGTGGCCGTGCCGGAATTCACCTCCAGCTCAGTGATGTCCGCCTGCAGCTTGCCGGCCTGGGCGGTGATGGTCGCCGCACCCTGGCCCAAGGCAAAGCCTTTGACCGAAACCTTGTGCGCGGACAGCCGCAGGTCCGCATCGACTGAGCGGATGAGCGGCAGCGATAGATCGAAAGTCGACCACGAGCTCGGAGACAGATCGAAGCCGAGGAACTGGACGCGCGCCGCGTCGAGATAGGGCGTGAGGTTGAGGGACGTGAAGTCGAGGGTGGCATCGACCTGAGGCCGGTCGTTCGCCATGTTGAGCGCGAGCCTGCCGCTGGCCTCGTTCTGGTCGACGGTGATCTTGGCCTTCTCGAAGGCCATCACGCGCCGGGCCCACGTCAGCTGGCCCTTGATGGCTGCGGCGTTGAACCCTTCGGTGGTGTGCAACGGCAGCCCGAACCAGCGGCCCACCCGCCTGAGGCTTGGCGTGGATGCCTCGGCGAGACCGACCAGCTGCAAGTCCTCGCCGACGTCGGCGTAACCGTCGAAGCTCGCCTCCAGCAGCGCGCCCTTGACGGTCGCCTTGAGCGGCCAGCGCGAGGGCAGCCGCTTGTCGGGCGACTGGCTGCTGAGCGTGGCATCGAAGGCCAGGCGCTGGCCGCGCATCATGAAGGTGCCCCGGCCGGCGATCTGGCCCTTGCGGCGGCCGGTCACCTCGGCCTGGATGTCGCTGATGGTCTCCAATGTGTCGTCGAATGCGGTGACGTGCAGGGTGCCGCGCTTGATGGTGATGAGGTCGAAGCCGAGCGTCATGATCTGCTCGATCAGGGGTGCGAGGGCTCCGATGTCGACGGCACCCTCGCCGCTGGCCAGCTGCGTCGCCGCCGCCCTGAGACCCGCGGCGTTGAGCGTGAACACCGGGCCGTCGAGCACGACGCTCGAGTTGGTCCCGCCCGGCGCGGATTGGCTGGTGGAGTAGGCGTAGACCACGCCGCGGTTCAGCATGAGATCGGGCGCATCGCTCAGCCGGATCGGTGCCGACAGCATATGCATGTCGCGCGGAGATGCCACCACGGACGAGATAGCGAAGGGCTCATCGGGGCGCCGGTCGGCCAGATAGAGCGGCGCAAGCACGGCAAACAGCAGACAGGCGAGCAGTGCCAGCAGCAGTTTTCTGAGGCGCCACATGACCGTCTTGTGTCGCATGCCCTGCGAACCTCGGCTCGGTTCTAACGCCTGAACTTTGTGCATCCGCCGCGCGACCCCAACTCGCGCAGTGGTTGTCGCCTGCGAAGCGCACCGCTTGTACAAATCGCAGCCGCGGGGCGCAAGCTAGCCTGCTATGTTTGGGCGCCGTTCTTCGAACCCAGCTGACATCGAAGGTTAAAGCATAGCCCTAGTCTGCGGAAACTGCCAGAGAACAATCGAGACACTGCAATGACGACCCCCCTGTGGACACCCAGCGAAGCCCGTATTTCTCAAACGCGACTGACCGCCTTCTCTTCCTGGTTGTCATCTCGCACCGGCAAGCCGCTGACGAGCTACGACAAGCTGCACCGCTGGTCGGCCGAGAACACCGCCGATTTCTGGTCTGCGCTCTGGGACTTCACGGAAATTTCAGGAGAAAAAGGCGCCCCCCCGTTCCTGACCGACGCCGGCAAGATGCCGGGTGCCCAGTTCTTTCCCGCCGCGCGGCTGAACTTCGCCGAGAACCTGCTGAAGCGCACGGGCGGGGAAACCGCGCTGGTGTTCTGGGGCGAGGACAAGGTCAAGCGCCGGCTCAGTTGGGACGAGCTCAGATCGGAGGTCGCGCGGGCTGCCAAGGCCCTGCGCGAGGCGGGCGTCACGGCGGGCGACCGGGTGGCGGCGATGCTGCCGAACCTGCCGGAGGCGATCATTGGCGCCCTGGCGACGGCATCGATCGGCGCGGTGTGGTCGTCCTGTTCGCCCGACTTCGGCGTGCAAGGCGTGCTCGACCGGTTCGGCCAGATCGAGCCCAAGGTGCTGATCGCCTGCGACGGCTACTACTACAACGGCAAGGCGATCGACATCGCCGACAAGCTCGCACAGATCGCCGCCAAGCTGCCCTCCGTGAACCTGGTGATCGTGGTGTCCTATCTGGGACGCGAGAAGGCGATGGTGCAGGGCCTCAACACGGCGCTGGTCCACACCGGGCGGCGGGCGCTGACCTGGGACGACGGGGTGCGTTCGCTGCCGGCCTCCTCGCTCACCTTCGAGCGCCTGCCATTCTCCCACCCGCTCTACATCCTGTTCTCGTCGGGCACCACGGGCATGCCGAAGTGCATCGTGCATTCGGCTGGCGGGGCGCTGCTGAAGGTGCTGAGCGAGCAGCAGCTGCACGGCGACATCAGGGCCGGAGACCGGGTGTTCTATTTCACCACGCTCGGATGGATGATGTGGAACTGGCTGCTCACAGGCCTGGCGAGCGGGGCAACGCTGCTGCTCTACGACGGCTCGCCGTTCTATCCCGACGGCAACATCCTGTGGGACTATGCGCAAGCAGAGAGGGCCACGCTGTTCGGCACGTCGGCAAAATACATTGACGCCATCAAGAAGGCCGAGCTCCGGCCGGGCAAGACTCACGACGTCTCGAGCATCCGGACGATCCTGTCGACCGGCTCGCCCTTGGCGCCCGACAGCTACGAGTACATCTACGCGGCCGTTAAGCCCGACGTGCACCTCGCCTCAATGTCGGGCGGCACCGACATCTTCGGCTGCTTTGTGCTCGGTGTCCCGACCAAGCCTGTGTATGTGGGTGAGATGCAAGGTCCGGCGCTCGGGTTTGCCGTCGAGGTCTTCGACGATGCGGGCAAGCCCAAAACCCAGGGCAAGGGCGAACTCGTGTGCACCAAGCCGTTTCCCTCCATGCCGGTCGGCTTCTGGAACGATCCCGACGACGAGAAGTACCGCGCCACCTATTTTTCCCGCTTCCCCAACGTTTGGCAGCACGGCGACTACGCGGAATGGACCGAGCATGGCGGCATGGTCATCCACGGCCGCTCCGACGCGACGCTCAACCCGGGCGGAGTGCGCATCGGCACGGCGGAAATCTACCGCCAGGTCGAGCTGCTGGAAGAGGTGCGGGAGGCTGTCGTCATCGGTCAGGAGTGGGACAACGATGTGCGGGTGGTGCTGTTCGTGATCCTGAAGCCGGGCCTCACACTGGACGGGGCTCTGCGCGACCGCATCAAGAAGCAGATCCGCGTCGGCGCCAGTCCGCGCCACGTGCCGGCCAGGATCGTGCAGGTGGCCGACATCCCCCGCACCAAGTCGGGCAAGGTCACCGAGCTTGCCGTGCGCGATGTCGTCCACGGACGCCAGGTGAAAAACAAGGAGGCGCTGGCCAATCCCGAGGCGCTCGACATCTATCGCAACATGGCGGAGCTGGCCCGCTAGGCTATTCTCCATGCCCACTCCAGAGTGCCCAATCGCAAGGCAGCGGTGTGGGGCCGTCTTCGCCCGTCACATTGACTTGGACACTCACGCCGTGCGTTTGTAAAAAAGCGCTGGGAGCGGCGGCAGGCCGGCAGGAGAGCGAGGGTTTTCCAGGTGAACAAGGTGTACCCAAGTGCCAAGGCGGCACTCGACGGCGTGATCAAGGACGGGCAGGTGCTGGCGGTCGGCGGTTTCGGCCTGTGTGGCATTCCTGAAGCGCTGATCGCGGCGGTGCGCGACTCTGGTGCGCAAAACCTCACCGCCATTTCCAACAACGCGGGCGTCGACGGCTTCGGCCTCGGGGTGCTGCTGCAGACGCGCCAGATCAAGAAGATGATCTCGTCCTACGTCGGCGAGAACAAGGAGTTCGAGCGGCAGTACCTGGCCGGTGAGCTGGAACTGGAGTTCACGCCGCAGGGAACGCTGGCGGAGAAACTGCGGGCGGGAGGCGCCGGCATCCCGGCCTTCTACACCAAGACCGGCTACGGCACGATCGTCGCCGAGGGCAAGCCGGTCGCCGAGTTCGACGGGCAGAAGTACGTTCTGGAGCGGTCGCTCAAGGCCGACGTGGCGCTGGTCAAGGCCTGGAAGGGCGACAAGTCCGGCAACCTCGTCTACCGGATGACAGCGCGCAACTTCAATCCGAACGTGGCGACGGCCGGCAAGATCACGATTGCCGAGGTTGAGCACCTGGTCGAGACAGGCGAGCTCGATCCCGACCAGATCCACACTCCCGGCATCTTCGTCCAGCGCATCATCCTGAACGCGACGCCCGAGAAACGCATCGAGCAGCGGACCGTGAGGAAGGCGTGAGTGGTGAGTGGTCAGTCGTAAATCGTCAGTCGTGAGTGGTCAGTCGTCAGTGGAACATTGGCATGCGACCCAAGATCCAATCGTACGAGGACCTCGAAGTCTGGCAGCTAGCTATGACGCTCGCTGAACGGTGCTATGAATTGACCGCCGCTTTTCCGCGCGAAGAGGTCTACGGGTTGACGGCACAGCTCCGCAGAGCGGTTGTCTCGATTCCGGCAAACATTGCGGAAGGATACGGTCGTAACCAAACCGGCAATTTCCTCAATTTTCTGAGGATCGCACAAGGTTCTGTTCGTGAGCTGGAAACGCACCTTTTGCTGGCATCCCGGCTGAAGGTAGCCGACGTTGAGAAAGTGGCCCCATGCAGAGAGGTGGCGATCCGTGTCAGCAAAATGCTGCGCGCGCTGATCCGCAGCATCGAAGACGGTCCGCCCTCCACCAACCATTCACGGCCGACGACTGACCGTGCTGGCAATCGTTCACCACTGACCACTCACGACTGACCACTGACCACTGACCACTCACGACCTAAACGGAGCAACCCAATGGCATGGACCCGTGAACAGATGGCCGAGCGTGCCGCCAAGGAGCTGCGCGATGGCTTTTACGTGAACCTCGGCATCGGCCTCCCCACGCTGGTTGCCAATTACATCCCCGAAGGGGTGAAGGTGATGCTGCAGTCCGAGAACGGCCTGCTCGGCATCGGGCCATTCCCGAGCGAGAACGAGGTTGATGCCGACCTCATCAATGCCGGCAAGCAGACGGTGACGACACTGCCGGGCTCGAGCTTCTTCTCCTCCGCCGACAGCTTTGGGATGATCCGCGGCGGGCATATCAACCTCGCCATTCTTGGCGCCATGCAGGTGTCGGAAACAGGCGACCTCGCCAACTGGATGATTCCCGGCAAAATGGTGAAGGGCATGGGCGGGGCAATGGACCTCGTCGCCGGCGTCGAGCGCGTTGTCGTCGTCATGGAGCACACGGCGAAGAAGAAGGACGGCTCGATCGACAAGAAGATCCTGGAAAAGTGCAACCTTCCGCTTACCGGCGTCGGCGTCGTCAACCTCATCATCACCGACCTCGGGGTGATCGAGGTCACCAAGTCCGGGCTCAAGCTGCTCGAGCTGGCTCCGGGCGTCACCAAGAATGAGCTTGCCGAGAAGACCGGCGCGGCGGTGCACTAGTGTGGTGTCTCCGAAATGCCGACACCCTTCGCGGCTGGCCCACCTTCGGCATTTCGGAGACTGAACCACACTAAAATCATAGGTTCCTAGTGTCCTTTTGTCTCCGAATTGCCTTACCACTAAGCCGGCAAACGTGAAGGCAATTCGCAGGGCAGGACACTGGAGCCGACGCAAACACCCGGCTGCCGTTTGCGCGAACGGTGTCTGAGGCCCCGAAACGAGGCATGCAGCCGACATGAGCGCCATCAGGGGCTATCACGCACACGTCTACTTCGACGCTGCCAGTCGCGAGGCCGCCGGGCGGCTGTGCGACGCGGCGGGGCGCGCTTTTCCGCTCGTCGTCGGCCGCATGCACGACAAGCCCGTCGGTCCACATCCGCGCGGCAGCTGCCAACTTGCATTCGACGCCGCGCTGTTTGGGCAGGTCATCCCGTGGCTGATCGAGAACCGCAACGGTCTGACGATCTTCGCCCACGCGGACACGGGCAACGATCTCAAGGACCACACCGATCACGTGCTTTGGCTGGGGCCGTCGGAGACGCTCGATCTCGCAGCGCTTTCGCGCTGAGGGGCGCGGCGGCTAAGGTATTCGTCGCGGGGCGGACCCTTCTCAGGTAACCCTGTCCAGCATGTCGGCGATCAACGAGCGCGCTTTGGCATAGATGCCGGGCGCTTCGGTCTCGCGCGGACCGCCGACGCCCAGCGTCATGTACGGACCAAACCTTTGCTTTTGGGCCTTTAGCCAGACCGCTGCCTGCTGCGCTGCATGCGCCTCGCCGGTATCGACCACCAGGAACGGCTTGCCGTGCTGATGCGCCCACTCCCGCGCGCGCTGGGTGCCGATTGAGACCGGCAGCCCGGCGCCGTCGACGATGATCAGTGTCGCGTTGCTGTCGCGGACGTTCCACTCCGTGCGCTGGAGAGGATGCGGGAGCGGCGTCTCCTTGAGGTGGGGATACTTCGCCAGCAGGCCCGGCGGATCGGGATAATCCTCGGCCCAGCCGCCCTTGGGGCACCACCCGCCCCACTCTATCGCGCGCTCGACTGCCACGTCGAGCGCGGCGCGGTCGACGCCCGTCTGACCTCCGCTGATGAGCCTCATGGCACATCTTGCGCAAACCGAAACGATGAATGCAAGGGCGCCAGCTTGGTCAGGGCGTGTCGCCGCCTCAGGCCGCTTGGCGCGCCTTGAGCCCAGCCGCGAACGCCTGCACGGCGGCGTCGAGTTTGCCGGCCTTCAGGTCCCCCTCGGAGAGAGCGAGCGTCGCCAGCGGCGCCTGCTGCGCCAGCGCCTCCATCTCGGCGAAGGCCTTGTCCGGCGGCGAGCCGCCGAGCGTGAGGAAGAACGCGATCTGCCTGAAGCGGCCGGTCTCCCGGCGCAAATAGGCGCGCACGGGCGTTGCCGCGCGGAACGCCCACATGGGAGCGCCGACTACCACCAGGTCGTAGACGCTGGGCGTATGCATTATGGGCCCGGTGTGCGGGAGCCGGTTGGCCCAGCTGTCGAACCCCGCCTTGATGAACCCGAGAGGGTTCATCTGGTAGCGCGCGCAGTGGAGCTCTTCGAGACTCGCGCCGAGCTCCTTTGCCAGCGCCGTCGCGACCGACCAGGTCGTGCCCGTCAGCGAATAGTAGACCACAAGTGTTTGCATCGTCGTTCCCGGTCCTTCCGTCCGCCCGGTGCTCCAGCACAATGCGCAACATCCTTGGCGCCGGCATTGTCCGGGATCGGGTGGGACAAGATCAAGCAAAACAAGGCGGTGGTGCCGCGGCACGTTCGCCGCCCTCGACCGGGATCAGAGTGTCGCCACCGCCGGTCGGCGATCGTGGAAGGGTTTTTCCGAAGCTCCCCGGGCGAAGACAAGCGAGCTTCGCCCCGGGTATCCTGGCCTCCTGTCTCGCCGCTCAGTGCGAGAATAGGGTTGGCGCGGTCATGTGCTGGGCGATGTGGCGCGTTGCGCCGCCGAATACCACCTCGCGCATGCGCGAATGGCCGTAGGCGCCCATCACCAGCAGATCGGCATCGAGGTCAGCAAGGCGCGACAGGATCTCATCGCCGATGCTGATGTCGGCGGCGACAGAGGTGCGGATGGTGGGCTTGATGCCGTGCCGCGCCAGCGCAGCCGCGATCGAGGTGTCGGGTGCGAGCGCAGGCCTCTGGCTCGCGTGCTCCCGGATCTCGAGAATGGTCACGCTCGCCGCCCCCAGCAGCAGCGGCAGGGCGTCGAACACGGCCCTCGCGGACTCGCGGCCGGCCTTCCAGGCGATCACTACGTTCTTCCCGACCTTGGCGTAGCGACCCGCATACGGGATGACGAGAACGGGGCGGCCGCTTTCCAGCGCCAGACGCTCGGGAAAATCGAGGAGCGGCGACAAATCCCAGTCGGGGTCGGTCTGGCCGGCGACGATGAGGTCGGCCGCGCGGCCCCAGTCCATGACGACGGCAGCGAGATCGACGTGCGGAACCTTGACGACCCGCCACTCCGGCACGAACGACCTGTTGGCCGTCATGCGCGAAAAGATGGCCGCAATCTCGTCGCTGTGCTTGTGCTCGCCGGCGGCGAGGCCGCCGAGCACCGAGCTGCCGGGCAGGCGGATCGGCGGAGCCGGCGTGCTGGCATAGACATGCAACCCGATGAGGTGGGCATTGCAGCGGGTGGCAAGCTCGATTGCCGGCTCCAGCACGGCTTCGGTGCGCCGCGGGTCGTTCAGATGCACGAGAATGGTCTTGTAGGACATTGCTTATGCTCCTTGCACGATCAGAGTACGATCAGATTCGAACTAGCCTAGCGCTTGTGCGCTGATCCGCGTTTGATCCAAGTGGCGCCACGGCGAGCCATTGGCCTGCACTATCTCTCATGGCTCCGCTCACGGTCCAATATAGCGCAACCCGGCTGGGGCAAAGCTATCAATGTAGGCCAGGAGCGCGGTCATGTCGGCTGCCGGCAGTTCAAACATGGGCATCTCGTCGTGGCCGGAGATGACGCGCGTTGTCTTGGCCTCAACCAGCATCTCGATCGGAAAGCGCGTATGGAGATCGCGGAACGGGATGACGATGTCATGTGGCCGCTCGTCGTCGCGGCCGATGGCGTGACAGCGCGCGCACTTCGCCTCGGCGATGGCGCGTCCCCTCGCAATGGGCGACGGCGACTGCGCGGCGGTGCTGTCGGTGTGCAACGTCGCGAGCAAGACCAGGACCGCTGTTGCGCAAACTGCAACTCGCATGCGCCGTTCTCCATGATCGGTGCGCTTTGCAGGAAGCACACGTGCTCTAAGCCTTCGCCACCAGCACGTCGCAGGCGCCAGTAGCCAGAAATTCTTGAGCCAGGCTGCCCACCATCGCGGTTGCCATCCGGGTGCGGGCGTGCGTGCCCATCGCCAGCAGCTCCGCGCCGGAATTGCCGATGGCATTTCGCACGGCCGTAAAGGAGTTCTCCTCCACGATTTCCAGCTCGAGTGGACGGCCCGTCCCGACCTGGTCGACGATGGCTCGGAGATAGCGTTCCTCCTGCTCGCGCAGTCTCCTGGTGGCTGCGTCCGTTTCGCGCTGTTCAGATGCGCGGCCCCAAAGCGGAGACTGCCATGCGTGCACAAGCTTTATCTCGGCCTGCGGCGCGATGCGACAGGCCCAGTCCAGCGCGCGCTTGGCACCCTGCGAAAAGTCCATCGCCACCACCACGCGCTTGTAAGGCCCGTTGGGATGCCGGTTGACCATGAGCACGGGCTCTTGGCTGAAGCGGATCACGCGCTCGGCCGTGGTGCCGGTGAAAAGCTCCTTGAGGCCGCGCTTGCCAGGCCCGCCGACCATGACGATATCGATCTGCTGGGTCTGCAGCACGTCGACGATGCTGGCGAACGGGTCGCCGACCACGACGGAGATGCCGATGCCCGGCTGGCTCTCCTCCGGCAAGGCGTGCTTCCAACTCTCCAGCTCCGACAGCGCTTCGGCTTGGCGCCGCTCGATCGTGTGCGCGGCGAGGCCGTGCTCGACCACGTGCAGCACCGTGAGCTGGCAGTCCAATTCGGCTTTCAGCTGCACCGCACGCTGCAGGGGATACACCGACTTGCCCGTCAAGTCGCTTGCCACGAGCATGTGGGCGATGTGTGCCATGCGAACCCTCCTCTGCCTGCAATCCGGGCGCCGTATGTTCGATGCGATCACAGTTGAGCATCGCGCGGCGGTTGTCGAATTGATATCGATCAAGATGGAGGTGCCGGGCGGCGGTTGACCCGCATCAAGGGCGCAGGCTGCAGTGCCCCATAAGGACTGCGAGCTGGCATGCAGGGAAAGAGAAAGCGCATGAACGAACGAGGCGGATCGCTGCTCGAGGCCGATGCAGCGGCTCCGGTGACGCTCGTCCGATCGCTGTCGCTGACGCATGCCACGCTCTACGGGCTGGGCGTCACCATCGGCGCCGGCATCTACGTGCTGATCGGCGCGGCAGCCGCCCGGTCCGGCATGCATGCACCGCTCGCCTTCGTCATCGCAGCCGCGCTGATGGCCTTGTCGGCGGCCTCGTTCGCGGAGCTTGGCTGCCGCTTTCCGGTTGCCGCCGGCGAGGCTGCCTTCGCCCGGGCGGGCTTCCGCTCCGACAGGGTCGCGACCGTGGTCGGCTTGCTGGTGATCGCCATCGCCATCGTGTCGGCGGCCGCGATCAGCATCGGCAGCGCCGGTTATTTGGGGGTGCTTCTGCCGTTGCCTACGCCGGTGCTAGTTGCGGGCGTCGTGCTGGCCATGGGCGCCGTCGCGGTTTGGGGTGTCAAAGAGTCGGTCAGCTTTGCCGGCACCATGACGGTCATAGAGATCGGCGGCCTGCTGCTTCTCATCGGTGCAGGCGTTGCCTCCGACGCACCGATCGTATCGCGGCTGCCCGAGATCGTGCCGGCGTCGGCAAGCCCGGCCCTGCTGGCGGGCCTCGTCAGCACGACCCTGCTGGCAGTGTTCGCCTTCATCGGCTTCGAGGGCATTGCCAATGTGGCCGAGGAGGTGCGCGAGCCGCGGCGCAACCTGCCGCGCGCGATCTTTCTCACCCTTACCATCTCCACCCTGCTCTACATATGCGTCGTGTGGATCGCGCTGGCGACCGTGGGGCCCGGCGAGCTTGCCCAGTCAAGTGCGCCGCTGGCGCTGGTGTTCGAGCGCCTGACCGGTGCCTCGCCGCGCACGTTGAGCCTGATCGCCGTGGTGGCCACCATCAACGGCGTCATCGTGCAGATCATCATGGCATCGCGTGTGCTCTATGGCCTGGCGCGGCAAGGCGAATTGCCCGCGGCCTTCGCCGCGGTCAGCAAGACGACCCGCACCCCGGTGTTCGCCACCGCCGTCGCCACGGCGCTGGTGCTGCTCTTGGCGTTGACGTTGCCGTTGCATCACCTCGCCGACGTGACGTCGCGGCTGACGCTTGTCGTGTTCGCCATCGTCAACGTCTCGCTCGTCCGCATCAAGCGGCGCGATCCCGCGGCGCCGCCCGGCGCCTATGTGGCGCCGGCATGGGTTCCCTGGGCCGGTGCGGCAACGTGCGTGGCGCTGCTCGCTGCCGACGTGTGGATGGCGCTAACGGGGTCGTTGTGAGGCAGGTCGCGCCTGTGCGCAGCCGCGGCACTCGGAGTTGCAGTACGCATAGTTAGTACAGGTGCGTCGCCCTGCTTTTCGGCGATCCGTCGTTCAGCGTCGCCGCAAGTTGAAAGATGACATCAGCAACCACGTCAGCCGCGCCAAAGTGAGAGGTCGTGACGGGCGATCGTCAGCGGTTCTGGAGAACTACCCGTCACAACAAGAGCTTGCGTACCTGTGGGGGATCTAGCACCCGACGCGCCAGAGTCGTGCTTGCGTCGGGTGACGCCTATGTTTTGGACAATAAGCGACTTTTTGCGGCAAGAGTGATACTCAGTGCACTTGGGGTGCTTTGGCCCAACCTTCGCTGAGCCTCTGCTGCAGATTGCATGGCGGATTGGTAAGATGATTCAAGTCAAGTCATCCTGTTGTGCCGAAAGCAGGTTTTTTATCTCGGCGCTGATTTCGATCTTCATCGTGGCCGCACTAACGGCGGGAGTCTTCGCAACCCGCGCAATTGGACAGATCCCTTCCCCTGTTGCCATCACTTCGTCCGTCAATCCGAGCGCGTCGGGACAGTCCGTCACGTTGGGTCTGAATTATACCTCCAGGACAGTTTTTATGTCCTTTTCGCTGCCCTGCTGTTTTCCTGCTACAGATACTTGAGAAGATCAGTGACATTTATCTGGCAATCGCTAGAGAAGCGCGAGTGGCCGGAGTTTCACCAACTTAACATCCAGGAGGCAATGACGAGCACCCTTCATGCGTACGTGGAACAGTTGATTCGTTGGCGGACGATGATGAAACGCTGAAAGAACTAGATGCAGCAAGCATCGCTGCGTGAATTTTGGACGAAATGCAAGGAATGTGATGTCCGCTTTCTTGCAAAACAGAGACGGGAGGGAGCATCTCAGTTGCTGCGGTGCATGAGGCATGACCTGGCACACATTCGGTGTTCAGGGCGAGGCATGGAAGGGTCCGGTACTCGGGCGGACAGACTGAGGCCGTTGGGGCGGCTCGCATGAGTGCACGACGCCCGTCGGCTAAGGCTGCAGGCGCACGCGCTTGACGCCGGCGTCGCCGGGCTCGGGCGCATCTCCGGGCCGGCGGGCCCGGCGTTGCGCCCTAGCAAGCCATCGGCACTGAAGCTTCAGAGCACGTCGATTGCGGAAGTCGGGCTGGTCCTGGAGATTTGGCCCGGACAATCTGCCAGCCGTAGCTTTGCAAGGCTTGCCCCAGGGCGCGATCGAAGACTTCGCGATAGGACGGCGACACATGCAGGCGAAACGGGTCGTAGCGGGTGGGCAGGAGCACCTTGCGACCCACATCGAGACGTGACTTGCAGCTGAAGCGATCAACCAGCTCGCCGTTGCTATCTCTTACGGTCCAGGTGGCGGTCATGGCACGTTCCCAGAGGTTTGAGCCACACTGTCACTTGTGGTCAGGTTCGCTGAACTGCTGTGCCCAAGAGCACACCTGATGACGCGGGCCTGATCGTCAGCTAAAGCTGCAGGCGCACGCGCCTGACGCCGGCGTCGCCGGGCTCGGGCGCAATGGCAAAGCCCAGCTCGCGGCACATTTGCAACATGGTGGTGTTGTCCGCCAGCACCAGCCCGTGCAACTGGCGCAAGCCTTCGGCCTTGGCGTAGGCGATGAGGTGCTGCATCAGACGCCAGCCGAGGCCAACGCCCTTGAGGTCGGATCTCACCAGCACGGCATATTCGGCGCGCGTGTAGTCGGGGTCTGCCACCATGCGCACAACGCCGAGCAGCGTGCCGTCGTCCGCCAGCGCGACGAAGGCCATCTCGCGCGCGTAGTCGATCTGGGTGAGCTGCGCCAGGAAGCGGTGCGAGAGATCGGGCGCGGCGGTGAAGAAGCGCAGGCGCTGGTCGCCCGGGGTCACTTTGCCGAAGAAGTCGCGATAGAGGGCTTCGTCTTCCGGGCGGATCGGACGAATGTGCGCACGCCCGGCCGGGCCCAAGTCCACGTCGGCCGCCCATTGCGCGGGATAGGGCCTAATCGCCATGGGGACGCGAGGCGCGTCTGCCGCTCCCGCAATGCGCACGCGGGCGTCGAGGGCAATTGTGCCGTCGGCGTCGGCCAGCAGCGGGTTGATGTCGACCTCACGGATCTTTGGGTGTTGCGAAACGAGATGGCTCAACCGCACCAGCGCCTCGGCGATTGCCGCGACGTCGGCCGCGGGCCAGTCGCGGAAGCCTTGCAGCAGCCGCCACACGCGGGTGTGGCGCATCAGGTCGCGCGCGAGCTTGAGATCGAGGGGCGGCAGGGCGTGCGCCGTGTCGCGCAGCACCTCCACCGCCGTGCCCCCGGCGCCGAACATGAGCAGCGGCCCGAAGGCGTCGTCCACGGACATGCCGAGGATCAGCTCGTGCGCGCGCGGACGCCGGATCATGGGCTGCACGGTGAAGCCCTCGATGCGGGCTCGGGGCGCGAGGCGCGCTGCCCGCTCCAGCATGTCGGCTGCGGCCTGCTTCGCCTCGGCGGCGCGTTCCAGCCCCAGCCGCACGCCGCCGATGTCGGACTTGTGCGAGATGTCGTGGGACAGGATCTTCACGACGCAGCTGCCATGCTCGGCGATGAAGCGCTCGGCAAGCTGGGCGACCCCATCGGGGTCGTGGGCGACCTCGGTCGGCACGGTTGGAATGCCGTAGGCTTTGAGCAGCTCTTTGGCCTCGACCTCGGACAGCACGTTGCGCCCGGCAGCGCCCGCCGCTTCAAGGATCGCGCCGGCGCGATCCTGGTCGACGGCGAAGTCGGCCGGCAGCGACGGCGGGGTGCGCAGCAACTCTTCCTGCGCGCGCGAGTAGCGCACGAGCTGCATGTAGCCGTCGACCGCCTCGGACGGGGTGGCGAAGCTGCCGATGCCCTTCTCCGCGAACAGCGTGCGCGCCGCATGGCTCGCCCCGTCTCCGAGCCACGCCGCCAGCACCGCCTTCTTGCGGCGGCCCGAGGCCTTGTGGCGTTCTACCGTGGCCGCCACCTGCTGGGCCACCTCGGTGCTGGAGGCGAGCGCGGTGGGACAATTGACGACCAGCACGGCGTCCGCATCGTCGGCCTCGAGCAGCGTCTGCAGCGCGCGCGTGTAGCGCTCCGGGCCGGCATCGCCGATGATGTCGACGGGGTTGCCGCGCGACCAGGTCGGCGGCAGCACGGCGTCGAGCGCGGCTTGCGTTGATTGGGAGAGAGTGGCGAGCGTGCCGCCGAGGTCGCCCAGGTGATCGGCGGCGAGCACGCCGGCGCCGCCGCCGTTGGTGAGCACCGCCAGGCGCTCGCCCGTGAGCACGGGATGCCGCGCCAGCACCTCGGCCGCGCTGAACAGCTCGGCAAGCTCGCGCACCCTGAGCACGCCCGCGCGGCGGAAGGCGGCCTCGTAGGCGGCATCGGTGCCGGCAAGCGCGCCCGTGTGCGACAGCGCCGCCTTGGCGCCCGAGCTGCTGCGCCCGGCCTTGACCACGATCACGGGCTTCGATCGTGCCGCCCGCCGCGCCGCCGACATGAACTTCGCGGCGTTGGTGATGCTCTCCATGTAGAGTAGAATGGCGCGGCTCTGGGTGTCGGCGGCCAGATAGTCGAGCAGGTCGCCGAAATCGACGTCGGCCATGTCGCCGAGCGAAACGACATGGCTGAAGCCGATGTTGCGCCCGCGCGCCCAGTCGACGATTGCCGTGATCAGCGCGCCCGACTGCGACAGGAACGCGAGGTCGCCGGCAAGCGGCGGGCAATGCGAGAAGCTGGCATCGACGCCGATGCGGGGCAGCATCAGCCCCAGGCAATTGGGCCCCTGGATGCGCAGCAGGTGCGGCTTGGCCGCCTCCAGCATGTCGCGCTTGAGGGCGTCGCGGACGCCGGCGGTGATCACGAGCGCTGCGCGGGTGCCCTTGCTGCCCAGGTCGCGGATGAGCTGAGGCACGCTGTCCGGCGGGGTGACGATCACCGCCAGGTCCGGCGCGTCAGGCAGGGCAGCGATGGAGGGGAAGCAGGCGTGCCCGTCGATCCTGGCGTGCTTGGGGTTGACCAGCCAGACGCGGCCCTTGAAGCCTCCGGCGAGGAGGTTGCGGGCGGTGATCAGGCCAACGCTGCCGGGTCGCGGGCTGGCGCCGACGAGCGCAATCGACTGCGGCTTCAGCAGGAAGTCGAGGTTGCGCACGGTCATGCCGGCTGCTCCCTTCGCGTCGCGTCGCGGGCGAGGCCGAGGGCCGCGGTTGCCCGCTCCAAGGTCTCGGGCGGCGTGCCGCCAGCGTCCACCACAGCCCACGGAGGCGAGAGCCTGCCAATGCCCGATCGCAGCTGGGCGCGCACGGTGTCGGGCGTAGCGTCGGAGGCGTCCTTGTGCCGCGCGGCAACGCGCGCGACGAGCCTCTCCGGGTCCGCTTCCAGCCAGAGCCCGCGGAACTCTGCGCCAAGGCCGGCGGCAACCTCGGCGATGGCGTCACGCTCCCCTTCCTCGGCGAATACGGCATCGACGATGAGCGAATGGCCAGCGGCGAGAACCAGACGGGCCCGCTCGCGCAGCACCTGGTAGATGCGCGCGCGAGCCTCGCTGCTGTAGGCCTGCTCGGGCAGGCGCTCGGTCTCGCCGACGCCGGCCAGCGCCTTGCGCTCGAGATCGCTGCGCAGATGCACGGCACCGGGCGCGCTGCCGACGAGTGGAGCGAGCGCCGCAGCGAGCGTGGTTTTGCCGGTGCCCGACAGACCGCCGACCGCGACGAGGCTGGGCGGCGCAGGCTCGAGATAGCCGAGCGCGGCGCGGAAATAGCGCTGCGCGCGGCGCAGGTCCTTTTGCCGGGCGTCATTGTCTTCCTGCGCGGCCCGGTCGACTGTCACCATGGCGCGGACACCGGCACGCAGTGCGAGGAACGCGGGCAGCGCCACCAAGCCTTGCAGGTCGAGGTCTTCCCGGCTGCGCCACAGGTAGCGGTTGAGGGCGATGTTGGCCGCCGGCCTTTGCGCGTGGAGGTCGAGGTCCATCAGCAGGAATGCCAGATCGTACAGCGTGTCGACGGTGGCAATCGCCTCGTCGAACTCGATGGCGTCATACAGCATCGGTTGCCCCCGCCACATGACAATATTGGCGAGATGCAGATCGCCGTGGCACCGGCGCACGCAGCCGCGGCGGGCGCGTTCATCGAGGATCGGCGCGGAACGCTTCAGGAGATCGCCAATGCGCCGCTGGAAGCGGGCGGCGTCGGCGGGATCGAATATCCGCGCCTTGGAAAGGGCCCGCGCGATATCGGTTGCAATATGCTCGATGGGACCAATGCCGGAAGGCGGCGCCGCGCGTTCGGCCCGCTGGTGGCAGTCGTGCACCACGTCGCCCAGCAGCATCGCCACGTCGCCGGGAATCGCGCCCTTCGCCGCGATGTTGCCGAGCAGTGCCGATTGCTCGAAGCGGCGCATGTGCACGGCCCATTCGACGATCTCGCCTCGAGTGCCGAAGGCCAGGGTGCCATCCGGCGTGCGGCTGATGGCGACGCAGCCGAGATAAAGCTCCGGCGCGAAGCGGCGATTGACCTCGACTTCCCGCATGCAGGCTGCATGGCGCTTGGCGAGCGTGGAGAAGTCCATGTAGGGGAACCGCACCGCCCGCTTGATCTTCCATGCCTCGGAGCCGGCCAGGAACACCAGGTTGGCGTGGGTCTCCAGCCGCTCGACGCGATCGACGCCGGTATGGGATGCGGGGTCGGCGAGGAACGCGATCACCGCGGCCTGATCGGATTCGGCTACAGCGGGCGTTGGGCTGCCGGCGCTTGGGCTCATGCGGTCTGACCCGGCTGATGGGCGCGCGTGGCGTAGGTCATAGCATGCCGTCTTCCGTCTCTTGCTGCAGCCAGTAACGGCCAGTGTGATGATCGAGAAGTCCGCTACATTGCGCTAGGCCGGTTCGTGAGCGGACTTCTCGATCTGAATCACACTGGCATCATGATTTTGCTAGTGTCCTTCAGATCGCGAAATTCGTGACCGAGTTCGCTGCACAATGAGACGAATTTCACGATCAGGACACTAGTGGCGGTCTCGGTTCAACTGTCTACGAGCCCATGCCGGCTTAGCTGCGGCAACCCTAAGCCTGCTTGATCAGGGTCAATGTCCCGCGCAAGCGCCGGCTAGACATTGGCCGGCAGCACGCCGAACGCGTCGCAAGGAGGTTTTGCCGATGACCAAACACGAGCAGCTGCTGCGCCGCGTGCGCCTGGAGCTTGCCAGGGACCACGAGTTTCCGGAAGGCAGCCGCGAGCGCGGATACGACTTCATCGCCCCGCTCGACGGCAAGGGCCGCATCGACCTCGACGCCTGGAAGGAGCTCAAGCAGCGCTGTCGCGTGCGCCGATTCTGGGCGCACGAGGCCGAGGAGATGGGGCATATCGTGCACACGCGCGGGGGCTGGGCGTTCCACTACGACATCCACGGCGACGCGGGCCACGACGAGGCCGGATTCCGCTTCGACACCCATGCCTTCATCCCGGGGGAATACGTGTCGATCAAGGAGCAGGACGGGGTTCTGCGCACCTTCCACGTCGTCTCGGTCCGGGAAGTCGACTGAGGAGTGCTGGGCATGAATTTCGGCTGGCGACGGGGGTGCGGGCTGTGGGTTGGCTTGACCGCTCTGACGGCCGTGCTTGCAGGCGGGCCGTTGACGCCGCTGCGCGCGCAGGAGCCACTTGCGGAATCGGAGCTGGTCGACTGCGGCTCGACGGTCAGCTTGGACAAGCGTCTGCACATGCAACAATGGGCGGCTCCCGGCGCCTGCGCGCAACCCGTGCGGACCCGCGTCGTCGATCGCTTCCTGGGGTTCACGTGCGTGGAGCGCGGCACTGACGCGGCCGTCTGCCGTGGCTTTGTGCCGGTGGCGGACAGCAGGGAGTTCGATACGACCAACTTCTTTCGCTGCTACGACCTTGGCCTGACAGGGTCGCTGGAAGGCATCCAGATCAATCGCTTGCGCGAGTGGACTGCGCCGCAGGACCAGTGCGACTGGGACCCCAACGCGGACGTGCTCGCCATGGAGGTCGATTTCGACAACGGCCAGGTCTGCATTGCCGCGCTGTGCATGCCGGTCCAGCGCCTGTCGGTGATCGGCAAGGTGCGGCTCAAGCACCTCTTGGAGAGCGCCTTCCGGGAGCTCGACCCGGCTGCGGAGGCGACCGGACCGCGGACGGTCAATCCTGTGCGTGCAGGTGTCCGATAGGCAGAGCCGAGCCGCATAGGCAACTAGGTCGTGTACGCAATTTGTGTGGACCCCCAGAGGCTGGCCCGTGAGCGAACGCCAAGTCTGTTGCTGGGTGCATACCGGAAACGTTGTGCTCGCTCATTGACTTATCGGATCGGATCCGAAGGAGAAGGTGCGCACCCCCTCTCCAGGCATCCATGCCCTGCGCAGCGCCAATGCGCCTCAAGTCTCGAGGACGGACTCAATTACTGTAGCGGGAGGACGCCGACGGAAAAACCTTGTACCCGCACAATATCTTCGGCATCCTGCTCACCTCACAACAAGCTCGAAAAGAGCTGTCCAAGGGAGGAATACGATGGGCTTTCCGGCCTCGATCGCCGGGACGATTGGCATTGCGTTTGCCGTCGCCTCCGGGGCAGTAGCCGCCGCATCCGCCCAGACCGTTGTTTGGAACCACAATATCTTTGGCCCGCCGCGCGCCGTCACCGCCGGCATCGAGGCCATGGTCGACTTCTACAAGAAGGAGTCGAACGGGACCTTCGACATCAAGATCTCCTATGGCGCGGCGCTCGGCCCCGAGAAGCAGGTGCCCGAGGTCGATCAAGTCCGGCGGCTACGAGGGCGGCCAGATGTGCGCCGGCTACTACCCGAACAAGTTTCCCCTGCTCAGCGTGATGGAGCTGCCCTTTCTTGCGCCGCGGTCGCTCGTCGACAACGCCAAGGTCAACCACGCGGTCTTGAGCCATCCGCTGATCGTCAAGGAGATGGCCGAACGCTGGAACATCAAGTACTTCGGACCCACATTTCTTCCGCCATACGAGTTCATGGGCAACAAGCGGATCGCATCGGTCGACAACATGAAGGGCGTCAAGATGCGCATCTCGGGCCTCAACGCCCAGGCTCTGCAGGCGTTCGGCGCGGTGCCGACGATGGTGACGGCGCCTGAGGGCTACACCGCGCTCGAGCGCGGCACCATCGACAGCTTCGGCTTCCCCTACGCCTACACCTTCGGCGCCTACAAGATGTACGAGGTCGCCAAATACGTGACCGACGGCATGGCCATGAGCGGGTTCATGTGCTTCCAGGGCGTCAGCCTCTCGGCCTGGAATAAGCTGCCTGACAACCTCAAGGCCAAACTGTCGGAAGCCCAGGAGCTCGCCAACGCCGCATTGTTCAAGGCCTACAAGGACGCGGACGAGAAGTGGATCCCCATCTTCAAGCAGAAGCTGGAGGTCACGCCGTTTCCGCCGGCCGAACGCGCCAAGCTCGCCGCTGCCTCTACCGCGATTTGGGAAAAGTGGGTGAGCGAGCAGGAAGCCGCGGGCCGGCCCGGCAAGGAGCTGCTGAACTTCGTCAAGGCTGAAGTGGCGAAATACAAGTAGCGGCAGCAACGCCGGAGTCGGGTCGTGTACGAGCTGGCCATCCTGGCATTTGTCGTCGTCGCCCTGATGGCAGTGACGACGTTTGTGGCCGGTCTGGTGGGCCGTGCGCTGCGGCTCGTCGAGTATGTGCTGCTGGCCGGCGCGGTGCTTGTTGCCCTGTTCGTGATGTTCTTCGTGAGCGCGGAAGTGCTGATGCGCTACGCGTTCAACTCCCCGATCCCAGGCCACCTCGAGGGGGCCGAGCTGCTGGGGCCGATCATCGTCTTCCTGGCGTTGTCCTACACCCAGGCGACGCGCGGACACGTCGGCATGGACCTGCTGCTCGATGCCCTGACGCCTGCGGCGCGGCGCTATGCCGAGATGGGAACGCTGCTCGTCAGCATCTTCATCTGCGCGGTGCTCGCCCTGTTCAGCTTCAGAAACGCCTATCAGCTGTGGCTGTTCGACGACGTCACGATGTCGCCGCCCTATTTCAAGACCTGGCCCGCAGCTGCCTGCATCCCACTCGGCTACGCGCTGGTCTCGGTCCGGATGTACATCCAGGTCCTGCATCTCTACGACCCCGACCGCTTTCCGGCGAACGAACCTGCAGCAGGCGGCTTCCATGCGGTCGAGTAGCTCGAGCTACCAGCTCCGGGCCCTGCTTGAAGGGAGCGCGCGCCGTGGAGCCGGTTAGCATTGGCGTACTTTCCTTCGTTGCGCTGACGCTCTTTCTGATGTCGGGCGTGCGCATTGCGTTCGCGACCGCCCTATGCGGGTTCTTCGGGCTCTGGCTGTTGCGCGGCTACGATCCGGCGGCGTCGCTGTCGGCGTCGACCGTGCTCGGCCACCTCACCAACTACAACCTGCTGGTGCTGCCGCTCTTCATCATGATGGGCTTCTTCGCCTACTACGCCAACATCACGCGCGACATCTACTGGGCGGCGCGGCAATGGCTCGGGCATCTGCCCGGCGGCCTTGCCATTGCCACCATCATCGGCTGCGCGGGCTTCGCCGCGGCGTGCGGCGCCTCGACGGCGTCGGCCGCCGTGATGGGGCGCGTCGCCCTGCCGGAGCTCAAGAAGTTCGGCTACGACGACAAGGTCTCGACCGGCTGCGTCGCCGCCGGCGGCACCATGGCGATCATGATCCCGCCGTCGGTTCTGTTCGTCATCTACGGCTTCATCGCCGAGGAGTCGATCGGCGCCCTGCTGCTCGCCGGCATCCTGCCCGGTCTCTTGCAGGCGATCAGTTATGTCATCATGCTGCTGATCCGCTTCAAGCTCAATCCCACGCTCGGCCCGCCGATCCAAGGCATAACCTGGGCCGACCGCTTCCGCTCGCTCACGGGCATCTGGGGCATGATCGTGATCATCGTGCTCGTCATGGGCAGCATGTACACGGGCATTGCCACGCCCACCGAGGCCGCAGGCGTCGGCGCCATCGGGGCGCTGATCATGGCGCTGCCGAGGATGAAGTTCCAGGATCTCTCCTCAGCCCTCGTGGAGACGGTGCGGACCACCTCGCTGATCTTCGCCATCGTGGCCGGCGTCCTCATCTACGTGCATTTCCTCGGCTTCACCGGCACGCCGGCGGCCATTGCCAACGGCATTGCCCAATCGAACCTCTCGCCGACGATGGTGCTGATCGGCATTCTCCTGCTCTATCTGTTTCTCGGCATGTTCATCGACGGCATCGGCATGGTGCTGCTGACCGTGCCGATCATCCTGCCCACCATCAAGCAGCTCGGCATCGATCCCATCGTGTTCGGCGTGCTCGTTGTGCGCATGGTCGAGATCGGACTGATGACCCCGCCTGTCGGCCTCAATGTCTATGTCCTGAAGGGCGTCGCCAAGGGCGTCAGCATGGGCGACATCTTCCGCGGCTGCGGCTGGTTCGTGTTCGTCGACATCATCAATGTCGCCATCCTGATCGCCTTCCCGGCGATCATCCTGCTGATCCCATCGACGATGATCAGATAGCGCCACGCTGCAGGCCGGCAACGCGGCAGCTCAACTGCGCCTGGGATCGTCTTGCTGCACTGCATGAGTCCGTCGGTGGCACTCTTGCCCCGTGTGGGGCCCGATTATTGCCCACGTCCGTTGCCGGGGCTTCAACTGCGGTGCAACACGGCCATGGTTGCCTCCAACACCCGCAATTCTGGCCGCTCCCAGCGACGCAAAATAACCAGTCGTTAACGAACAAGCCGCAATCTGTTTCGAGCCGAATTGGCTGTTGCGAATTCGACGCTCCGATGCTCTGGCGGACAGCCTTGGGCAGCTTTGGAGCGGACCGGAAGCATGGGCTCGGGTTCTGAAGCAGACGGAAACATCCAATGATCGACATGACCAAGACTGACGGGGCGAAAGGCCAGGAGCTGATCGCGTTCCGCATCGGTACCCAGGAATTCTGCATCGACGTCATGTCGGTGCGCGAGATCCGCGGCTGGACGCAGGCCACCCCGCTGCCGCAGGCGCCGTCGTTCGTATGCGGCGTCATCAACCTGCGCGGCACGGTGCTGCCGATCGTCGACCTGGCCGCGCGGTTGGGGTTCACCCCGGCGCAGCCGAGCGCACGGCATGCCATCGTGGTGGTGCAGATCGCCCAGCAGACCGTGGGCCTGCTGGTGGAGGGCGTGTCCGACATCTTCACGGTGACGGAGAACCAGATCCAGCCGACGCCCGACGTGGCGTCCGACATGGCCAAGGAGTTCGTGCGCGGCGTCATCGCCATGGATGGCCGCATGATCAGCATGATCGTGCTGGATTCCATCCTGCCGTCGGATCAGCGCAAGGCTGCCTAGGCCACCGAGGCGTGCGGCGTGAAGGGAGCCTGGCAGGCTCGCTCGGCTGCCAGTCTTATGGTTGTCGCGGGCTTGGCGCACAGCTTACCTGAAAGGTGCGCCAGGCCGTCGGCTGTTTGATCTGCAACAATGCCGCGCATTCGGCGCAGGCGACTAAGTGGCTCTTCCATCGCAAACGGAAGGGACGAGCCATGATCTTGCAAGCAAGCACTCCTCCGTTCGGACTTCCCTTCACGGTCGAGCAGTTCTACGGCGTGTTCGCGCAGTACAACGACAGCGTATGGCCGATGCAGATCGTGCTCTACGCCATAGGCATTGCCGTTCTGGTGCTGCTTGCGGTGGCCTGGTCCGGCCGCGGCCGCATCATTTCCGGACTGCTGGCGCTGCTGTGGGTGTGGACCTCTGTCGTCTACTACTTCGTGTTCTTCACCGGCATCAGCGGTTCCGGCTGGGTCATCGGTGGTGTGCTGCTGGCCGGTGGACTCTGGCTCGGTTGGGTTGGCGGCATCCAAGGACGCATCCACTTCGGCTGGAGAGGCGACTGGCGCGGCGCCGTGGGCGGACTGCTGATCCTCTATGCCCTTGTGCTGTATCCGCTGATCGGCCTTGCGGTCGGCCACAGCTACCCAGCCATGCCGACTTTCGGCCTGCCCTGCCCTGTCACGATTTTCACCGTCGGCATGCTGCTGCTGACAACTGCGCCAGTGCCGCGCTCGGTGTTCATCGCACCCGCGCTATGGGGGCTGTTCGGCGGCGCGAGCGCAACGTTCCTTCTGGGGGTTTATCAGGATGCCGGGTTGCTGCTCGCGGGCATCGTCAGCGTTGCGGCCATCTTCGTTCTGGAACGGCCGACAACGAGGAGCGGGGCGGTCGGCGCATCCGCGTGACGCACCACTCCCGTGCCGCACGTGCGAGCGTGCAACATCATGGTGGGCTTCAGGCGGAGGGTAACCCGACGCAACCGCTCGGCATTCGCCTCACCTTCGCACTTGCTAGACTGCCCCCTCTAGTGGTCCGTATTCGGTGCTAAGCTTCGCACGCGGGTCATCTTGGGAGGGGTCGCAATGCTCAATACCTTCTCGGACTGGCTGTTCAATGTGCTCCTTTGGGGTGCAGTCCTCACGCTGGTTGGGCTCAGCATCGAAGTCTTTGTCAGCCCAGTCCTCAACGGCATGACTGCTCTGGTGGCGCTGGTAGTGACGGTGGTGCTCTCACTGTTCTGGCCGAAGTACTAGGCCTGGTTTTGCAGCAACCCGTCATCCCCGAAGCCGACGCCTTGGCGGAGGCTATCGGGGATTTGCCGCAAATGTTGTGCGTGCGGCAGATCCCGGCTCCGTGCGGTCACGCCGCAAGCGCGATCGCTTGGCCGGGATGACGGTTCTGATCACGTCTTCAGCCGGTAGCCGGTGCGGAAGATCCACCACACGGTGGCGAGGCACAGGCCGAGGAAGCCGAGCGTCATGGCGAGGCTCAAGCCTACGCTCACGTCGGCCACCTCATAGAAGCTCCAGCGAAAGCCGCTGACGAGATAAACCACGGGATTGAACAAGGTCACGTTCTGCCAGAACGGCGGCAGCATGTTTATCGAGTAGAAGCTGCCGCCGAGGAACGTCAGCGGCGTGATCACCAGCAGGGGAATGACCTGCAGCTTCTCGAAGCCGTCCGCCCAGATGCCGATGATGAAGCCGAACAGGCTGAAGGTCACGGCGGTGAGCACCAGAAATGTCAGCATCCAGAACGGATGGGCGATGCGCAGCGGCACGAACAGCCCGGCGGTGGCGAGAATGATCAGCCCTAATATCACCGACTTGGTGGCGGCGGCGCCGACGTAGCCGAGCACGATCTCGGCCGCCGATACCGGGGCGGAGAGAATCTCGTAGATGGTGCCGGTGAACTTCGGAAAGTAGATGCCGAACGAGGCGTTGGCGATGCTCTGGGTGAGCAGCGACAGCATGATCAGGCCGGGCACGATGAAGGCGCCGTAGCTGACGCCGTCGATCTCGGTAATGCGCGAGCCGATTGCCGCGCCGAAGACGATGAAATAGAGCGAGGTGGAGAGCACCGGCGAGAGGATGCTCTGCATCAGCGTGCGCCAGGTGCGGGCCATCTCTTGCATGTAGATGGCGCGGACAGCGTGGAAGTTCATTTCGCGCTCCGCACCAGGTTGACGAAGATGTCCTCGAGCGAGCTTTGCGTGGTGTTGAGGTCGCGGAAGGTGATGCCGGCGGTACTCAGGTCCTTGAGCAGCGTGGTGATGCCGGTGCGCTCGGCGCGCGTGTCGTAGGTGTAGACGAGCTCGCTGCCGTCGGCGTTGAGCTCGAGCCCCCGGCCCTGCAGGGAGGGCGGCAGCTCGGTGCGGCGGCCGTGCAGATAGAGGGTCAGCTGCTTCTTGCCGAGCTTGCGCATCAGCTCGTTCTTCTCCTCGACCAGGATCAGCTCGCCCTTGTTGATGACGCCGACGCGGTCGGCCATCTCCTCCGCCTCCTCGATGTAGTGCGTGGTGAGAATGATGGTGACGCCCGAGCTCCTGAGGTCGCGCACGATCTGCCACATGTCCTTGCGCAGCTCGACGTCGACGCCGGCCGTCGGCTCATCGAGGAACAGGATCTGCGGCTCGTGCGCGAGCGCCTTGGCAATCAGCACGCGGCGCTTCATGCCGCCCGACAGCGTGATGATCTGGCTGTCCTTCTTGTCCCACAGCGACAGCTCCTTCAGCACCTTTTCGATGTGGGCGGGATTGGACGGCTTGCCGAACAGACCGCGGCTGAAGCTCACGGTGGCCCACACGCTCTCGAAGGCGTCGGTGCTCAATTCCTGCGGCACGAGGCCGATCAGCGAGCGGGCCGCGCGATAGGATCTGGCGATGTCGTGGCCGTCGACGGAGACGGTGCCGCTGGTGGCGTTGACGATGCCGCAGACGATGCCGATCAGCGTTGTCTTGCCGGCGCCGTTGGGGCCGAGGAGCGCGAAGATCTCGCCCCGGCCGATCTCGAGGTCGATGTCCTTGAGCGCGCGGAAGCCGGAGGCGTAGGTTTTCGACACGCCCGAGACGGAGATGATGGCTGGCATATGGACCCGATAGACCTTGTGCGTTCCCCAGTGTCGAGCGCGCGCGTGGCTCTCGCCCAACGTCGTTGCGGGTGACAGATCGCGCCGCGGCCGCACAATTTCAAGCCGTGGGACGCTAAGAGGTGGGGAAGCGGCGCTCAGCGGAAGCCAAGCGCGCGCAGGACGTTGCGCACGAACTTGGGCGGACGCGATTTGGAGCGCTTGGCCTGGCGGTTGGGCTGGCGCTCGTAAACACCCTCCGACGGCACGGGGCCGCTGGCGGCGCGCGGCCCTTTGTCGGGCTGCGCCGACTTGGGGCTCGTCTCCGCTGGCGGGGGAG
The DNA here is from genome assembly GCA_963832445.1 of uncultured Alphaproteobacteria bacterium. Classification (GTDB taxonomy): domain Bacteria; phylum Pseudomonadota; class Alphaproteobacteria; order Rhizobiales; family Hyphomicrobiaceae; genus AWTP1-13. Next base: position 90,795 of record CAWHUM010000025.1, on the reverse strand, counting down.
CCGTCGCCGCGGGGCGGGGCCGGTCGTCGGCGGCGTTGGCTTTGGGATCGGCCTTCGGGACGGCGGGCGGAGGGGTGGCGGCAAGTGCGCCAACTGCGGCTGCTGCTGCCGGCACGGCGGTGCCGACCGTGGTGGTGGTCTTCTCGCCTGGCGGGGCAGCCTTGTCAGCCGGCTGCGCGGCCCTGTCGCCCGGCGGCGGCGCGGCCTTGACCTCTGTCGTATTGCAGACGGTGCCCTGGCGCTGCTGCACGAGGCTCAGCAGGATGTAGTCGGGGTTGTCGATCGGCAGCGAGGCGTTGACCTCGTCGGTAAAGGCCTTCATCGCCATGCGGCTCGACGTGGTCCAGATGCCGTTGATGTCGCCGTTGTAGCAGCCCACACGCTTCAGCTCGCGCTGCAGCTCGCGCGCGATCGAGGCACGGTCGCCCGGCGTGATGGTGGCCTTGTGCGGAGGCACCGGGGCGGACTGGGGCGGCGGCGCCTGCTCGGGCGCACGCTGCGGCACCAGCACCGTGTAAACGGGGGTCTGGTTGGCGTGCTTGTCCGCATAGTAGGTGTAGGCGGCGATACCGGCTGCCGCCAGAAGGCACGTAAGAAGGACGATTGCTCTGCCCACTGCTAGCCCCTGCCACGAACCGAGCACACTGTTGGCACCTTGCCGCCAACTTTGGGCAAAAGGAAGACGGCGGAGGCAGGGTCAAGCGGTAGCGCAGACCCAACATGACCCGGCACATGCTCTTGATTGTGTTGGGTCTTCGCTTCGCTCGACCCAACCTTGTCTCTCGCGACTTAGGCACAAGGGTGGGGAACGTGTCCCCCTAGGGGGACACGTTCGCGGGGTCGGAGATCGTACCCAACCGCAGGCGCGAGCCTGGGTGTAGCAAGATCCCGCCCCGCCCCATCATCAGCCCGAACGGTTGCCCGGCGCAAGACGACGCCGCAGACATGGCAGGGACAAAGATGACCACATCAGGCGCGTGGATCGGTGTGGATGTGTGCAAGAGATATTTGGACGTCGCATCGACGATCGGAGCCCCGGTTCGGGTCGCCAACGACGCCGACGGCCGCATAGCGCTGGCGCGCCGTCTCGGGCGCGAGGATGTGCGTGGCGTGATCGTGGAGGCCACCGGCGGGGTCGAACGGGCGCTGCTGGAAGCGCTCGAGGCCGAGGGTGTGCCCGCCGCGATCGTCAACCCTGCCCGCGTGCGCAAGTTCGCCGAAGGCATCGGCCAACTCGCCAAGACGGACAGGATCGATGCGGCGATCCTGGCGCAATTCGGCGCCTACATGAAGCCGGCGCCGACGCTGCTCGCCGACGCGCCGCGCCAGCAGCTGCGCGATCTGATCGCCTATCGCGCGCAGATCGTGCAGGAGATCACCGCCCGCTCGGCGCAGATCAGGCTGTACAAGGCCAAGGACCTCGTCGTGCGCGCCGAGGCTGCGATCGAGGCGCTGCGCGCGGAGCGCAAGGCGCTCGAGCGCGAGATCGAAGCACTGATCAAATCACAGGCGGCGATGCGAAGCCTCTATGAGCGCCTCGTCACCGTGCCAGGCGTCGGGCTGATCGTGGCGGCAACGCTGATCGCCGATCTGCCCGAGCTCGGTCGCCTGAGCCGCAGGCAGATCGCCGCCCTCGCCGGCGTTGCGCCGTTCCCCAACGAAAGCGGCGACCGCAGGGGCTACCGCGCCATCAAGGGCGGGCGCGAGGATGTGCGCCAGGCGCTCTTCAATTGCGCGCGCGTCGCCATCGCCCACAATCCCGTTGCCAAGCCCTTCTACGAGCGCCTGCGGGCGCGCGGCAAGGGCCACAAGGTGGCTCTCGTCGCAACCATGCGCAAGCTGCTCACCATCCTCAATGCCATGCTCAAGGCCGGCACCGATTGGACATGCAAAACGGCATGAGCCAGAACAGAACCCGAGACGGTTGCTACAGCCGAGGCTCAGTCCCGGCGAGCGGGGCAGGCAGCGCGGGGCCCGGCCAGAGCACGCGGTCCTCGACGATTTCGCGCATGAACCAGTCGTGGAACCCGTGCGCCAGCATCCACTCGATACGGTCGCCGCGCCACAAGATGCGCCGCCGTTCCACGTCGACCTTGCGGATCTGGGCCATCAACGCGCGGGCGCGCTGTATGTCGGCCGCGCAGACGGGGAGCTTGCGCATGCGCTCGAACCAGCCGGCGACTTTGGGGTGCTCGTCCGGCGAGAAGGCCACCTGCATGGCTTTGGCGGCGACCAGATGCGGGAACAGCGCAAAATCGGCGATGGAGAGCTCGCCGGACACGAACTCCCGGTTCGCAAGGTCCTGCTCGAGCCTGGCGTAGACGAGCCCAAGCTCCTTGCGGGCGGCCGCCAGCAGGCCATCCGGCATGACATCGGGACGGTCGGCCCAGCGCCAGTAGGAGATGTTGATGAGGATCGCGTCGATCAGCGTGTCGGCGGCGCGCTCCCAGGCCCGCGCGTGCACGCGCGCGGCAGCGGAGCGGGAGTAGACGGGCCTCTCGGGATAGCGATACTCGAGATAGGCGACGATATCGGCCGAGTTGACGACGACGATGCTGCCGTCGACCAGGGCCGGCACCTCCACGCGGCCGTTCACGGCCTTGAGCGCGTCGTGGCTGGACTTGAGCAGGCCGTCCACCGCCTCGAAGGCGAGCCCCTTGTGCTCGAGGACCAGCCGCACCTTGCGCGCGAAGGGGCTGAACGCGCTGTCATAAAGCTTCATCGCTGCACCGCCGGGTTGCAACAAGCGACCGGGCAAGCGTGACACAAGTTCCTTGGCTGAAGCAAGGCAAGGTCGGGCCGGGTGGTGCCTCAGTCGCGGCGCCGACACAGTTGTTGGCCAAGCAGGGTGCATGGCTGCCTGCGCCTGTGGTTCAACTGGGCGACCTCGGGCCGGCAGCGGCAAGCTTTTGCTAAGGAGACGCGCGAATGAGCAACGGCTTCTTTTTCGTGTTGACCTTGCTGTCGGCACTGGGCTCGTGCCTGATCGCAGGCGCATTCTTCGCGTTCTCGACCTTCGTAATGGGCGCGCTCGGCAAGCTGCCGCCGCCGCAGGGCATCGCAGCCATGCAGTCGATCAACGTGGTGGTAATCAACCCGTGGTTCCTGGGCGCATTTCTCGGCACGACGGGGGCCTGCGCCATTCTGGTCGTTGTTGCGCTGATCTACTGGCAGGAGCCGGGCGCTGCGCTGCTGCTGACCGGGGTGCTGCTCTATTTGGCCGGGACGTTCCTGGTGACGATGGTGTTCAACGTGCCGCTCAACGACGCCCTGGCGGCGGTGGCGCCGGACAGCGCGGAAGGCGCCAGCCTGTGGAGCCGCTATCTGACGGACTGGACGAACTGGAACCACGTGCGCACGATTGCGGGCCTGGCCGCGGCCGCCCTGCTGACCGTCGCGCTTTGCCTACAGGTAAGTAGCGAGGGCGCGGGGCCAGGGTAGGGTCGCCAGCGCAGCCAACAAGACGGAGGAGCCCGCATGTGCCGGTGGGTCGCCTATCTCGGTGAGCCGATCTTTCTCGACGAGTTCGTCACCACGCCGCGGCAGAGCCTGGTCGTGCAGAGCCGGAACAGCCGCGAAGCCAAGAACGCCGTGAATGGCGACGGCTTCGGCCTCGGCTGGTATGGCGAGCGGGAGGAGCCCGGCCTCTTCCGCGACGTGCGCCCGGCCTGGAGCGACGAGAACCTGCTATCGCTCGCGCGGCAGATCAAATCCGGCCTGTTCTTCGCGCACGTGCGCGCCTCGACCGGCACCGCCACCACGCGCGCCAACTGCCATCCCTTCCGCTACGGCAACTGGATGTTCATGCACAACGGCAGCATCGGCGGCTGGGACCGAGTGCGCCGCAGGATCGAGATGGCGATCCCCGATGCGCTGTTCGTGCATCGGCAGGGCACCACCGACAGCGAGGTCATCTTCCTGCTGCTGCTGGCGAACGGGCTCGAGGCCGACCCGCAGCGGGCCTGTGCGGCGACCATGCGCTTGATCGGGGAGGCGATGTGTGGCGCGGGCATTCGCGATCCGCTGCGGGTGACGGCGGCGCTGAGTGACGGCCACCGCATCTACGCGCTGCGCCACGCCTCCGACGCTACGCCCGAGACGCTCTACGTGCGCGATCGCAAGAGCAGGGCCGGCACGCTGATCGTCTCCGAGCCGCTGGACGACGGCCGCGACGACTGGAGCGCCGTGCCGCCGCAGAGCTTCGTCACGCTGGCGCCGGAGGGCCTGTGCATCGAGCCGTTCCAGGTCGATGCGGCGGCTTAGGTCGCGTCCACCGTTGCGACGATCGATTGCCGCATGTGCAGACGGCAAGTCGAGGCTGCAGCGCGATTGCAGCGCGTGCAACCGGCATTCAGACAACCGCGCTGGATGTTCGATCGTGCACTTGCGTCGAAGCGCCGGCCAACTGGAGCCGGAATTGCACGACGATAACGGCGCACGCCGCACCCAAGGCCATGTTGCGCAGCACCTCATGTTGCGCGGTGCTCCGACCCAACATCGATGCAGCTTGTATCTTGTATGTTGATGGGCAAGTTCCTAGAGTGCGGAACCTGTACCGAAACTGACAATAAATGCAGGGAGGAAAGCCAATGCGTAGAGTTACTCGCCGCAAATTCCTGAAAGCATCGGGCGCAGGCGCGCTGGCTGCCAAGACCGGCGGAATAGCCGGTATCCTGGCCACCGGCATGGCGCCCGCCTACGCGCAGGGCACGACGGTGCACTGGTTGCGGTGGAACGATTTTGTGCCCGCGTCCGATCAGCTGCTGCGCAAGGAGATGCTGCCCGAGGCTGAGAAGGCGCTGGGGATCAAGATTACATTCGAGACGGTCAACGGCAACGACCTGCAGCCGCGCATCACGTCGGCCATCCAGTCGGGCGCCGGTCCTGACGTGATCATGCTCTTCAACAATCATCCGCAGATCTACTCGGAGAGCGTCTCCGACTTGTCCGATGTTGCGGAGGCGATCAGCAAGGCCGAGGGCGGTTACTACGGTCTGTGCAGGTCTAACTCGGCCGACGGCCAGAAATGGCTGTCCACGCCATGGGCAATCGTCGGCGCCATGATCGCCTACCGCAAATCCTGGTTCGACGAGGTCGGCGTGACCAGCTTCCCCGACACCTGGGAGAGCTATCGCGAAGCCGGCAAGAAGCTCAAAGCGAAAGGCCGGCCGATCGGCCAGACACTCGGCCATACCTTTGGCGACGCTCCGACCTTCAGCTACCCCTACATGTGGTCGTGGGGCGTCACCGAGATCGAGAAGGACGGCAAGACCGTCAACATCAACAGGAAGGAGACCATCAACTCGGTGAAGTTCATGACTGCCTTTTGGAAGGAGGCGCATGACGAGGGTGGCCTCGCCTGGGATGACACCAATAACAATCGCGCATTCCTGGCTCAGACGATTTGCGCATCCCTCAACGGCGCGTCGATCTACATCGAGGCGTTGCGCAATGCCGACAAGTACATCACCGAGAAGGGCGCGCAGTTGAGGACGGATATCCAGCACGCGCCGCTGCCGAAGGGCCCAGCCGGCCAGTTCGCCATGCACACTTACTTTTCGCACGTCGTACCCAGCTACTCGAAGAACCAGAAGGCGGCCAAGGACTTCTTGAAGTGGGTGCATTCGAGGGCTGTGTACGAGAGGTGGTTCGTGTCGCAAAAGGGCTTTGCCACACCGCCGACCGCCGCGTGGGAGAAGTCACAAGCTGTGGAGCGATGACCCGGTTATGGCCCCCTTCAAGGTGGCGGGCCGCCTCGGTCAAGCGCCTGGCTACCCGCTTCCCTCCGGCAAGAAAGCGGCCGAGGCGCTGACCAAGTACATCATCACCGACATGTATGCGAAGGCCGTTCAGGGTATGTCGGCTGAGGATGCGGTCAAGTGGGCCGAAAGCGAGCTCAAGAAGATCTACACCTGAGGCGCTCGGCATGATGGGCCGAGGTTAAGCATCAACGCCTTCGCAAGTTGCAGCTGGTTCGCACGGCCGGCACGACTTGCGGAGGCGCAGTTCCGCTGAGATCGAACATGGCAGTAGGAGCCCTCAGCCACACGTTGCGCGAAGCGCCTCCGCCCCGGCGGCAGCGTCTGCTCGAGGACGAGCGCTGGCTCGCGTTCGTGCTGCTGGTGCCGACCATGGTGCTGCTCGGTCTCTTCATCGCCTACCCGTTCATGCGCGGCATCATGCTGTCGGTGACGAGCTCACGCGTGGGGGTGCCCGGAGATTTCGTAGGCCTCGCCAACTACTACAAGATCTTCAACGACGGCATCTTCCGCACCGCCGTCTACAACACGTTCCTCTATACGGGCGTCACCACCGTCTTCAAGCTATCGCTCGGGCTGTGGCTGGCGATGCTGCTCAATCGCCATTTCAAGGGCAAGGCATTCACCCGCGCCTTCATCCTGCTGCCCTTCATCATCCCGACCGTGCTGTCGACGTTCGCCTGGAAGTGGATGTTCGACCCCACGTTCAGCGTCATCAACTGGCTGCTGTTCCAGCTCGGACTCATCACCGGCCGCATCAATTGGCTGGGCGATCCCGACCTCGCCATGGCATCGATCATAGTGATCAACATTTGGCGCGGCGTGCCGTTCTTCGCCATCAGCCTGCTGGCCGGGCTGCAGACCATCAGTCCCGAGCTCAATGAGGCCGCCGCCATCGACGGCGCCAAGCCCTGGCAGCGGTTCTGGTACGTCACTTGGCCGTTGCTGCTGCCGGTGACGATGGTGGTGGTGCTGTTCTCGGTGATCCAGACGTTCGCGGACTTCCAGATCGTCTATGTGATGACTGGCGGCGGTCCGGCCAACGCGACGCACCTGTTTGCTACCTACGCCTACCAGATAGGGGTCGGCACCGGGCTGCTCAGTGAAGGGGCGGCCATCTCGCTGGCGATGTTCCCGATCCTGTTCCTGGTCGTGATCGTCCAGCTGCTCTACATCCGCCGCGTGGAGACGCGCTGAGCCATGATCGAAGGCGCCAAATGGAGACGATGGGTCTTCTTCTATCTGCCGATGGCCTTCTTCCTGGTGTTCCTGCTGTTCCCGTTCTACTGGATGATCATCACCACCATCAGGCCTGACGGCGAGCTCTACCGGCCCTGGAATTCGGTCAACTACAATCCGTTCTGGACCTGGAAACCGACGTGGGACCACGTGCGGTTTTTGTTCGAAGAGACGCTGTTTGCGTCTTGGTTGTGGAACACGATGGTCATCGCGCTGGCGTCCACGGCCATCTCACTGGTGTGCGGCGTGTTCGCCGGCTACGCGCTTTCGCGGTTGAACTTCCCGTTCGCCGGCAGCCTTGGCACCGGTATCTTCATCACCTACCTGGTGCCGCAGACGCTGCTGTTCATCCCGCTCGCCGAAATGATCCGCAACTATAGGCTGGGTGACACGCCGTGGTCGCTGATCCTGACCTATCCGACCTTTCTCATTCCGTTCTGTACCTGGCTGATGATGGGCTACTTCAAGGCGGTGCCCAAGGAGCTGGAGGAGTGCGCGCGCATCGACGGCGCATCGCGCTGGCAGGCCATGCTCTACATCATCATTCCGGTGGCGATCCCAGGCATCCTCTCGGCTGGCATCTTCGCTTTCACGCTGTCCTGGAACGAGTTCATCTACGCGCTGGTGTTCCTGTCCTCGGCTGAGCAGAAGACCGTGCCGGTGGGGGTCACATCGGAGCTGATCCGCGGCGATGTCTTCTTCTGGGGGCCCTTGATGGCGGGCGCGCTGCTGGGATCGGTTCCCGTGGCGATCGCCTACTCGTTCTTCGTCGAACACTACGTGGCGGGCCTGACAGGCTCGGTGAAGGGTTGAAGAAATTCCCTCTCCCCATCGTTCTTCACAATGGGGAGAGGGCTAGGGTGAGGGGCAGCCACAAGGCGCCGGAGCAAGCTTCTGCCCCTCACCCCAACCCTCTCCCCGCAAGCAGGGAGAGGGAGAAAACGTGCGCGCGGGCCGATGGGAGGCGGTTGAGAGCGAATGGGACAGGTCGTCCTGAAGGACATCAACAAGTTCTACGAAAGCGTCCACGCCGTCAGGGACTTCAACCTGCAGATCCGTGACAAGGAGTTCGTGGTGTTCGTCGGGCCGTCCGGTTGCGGCAAGACCACGACGCTCAGGATGATCGCCGGGCTCGAAGCGATCAGCTCGGGGTTCATCTCCATCGACGGCCAGGTGATCAATGACCTGGCGCCGATGGACCGCGACATCGCCATGGTGTTCCAGAACTACGCCCTCTATCCGCACATGAGCGTGTTCGACAACATGGCCTTCGGCCTCAAGATGCGCAAATTCGACCGCAGCGAGATCGGCAATCGTGTCAGAGAGGCGGCTGACATTCTTGGCATCGGCGAGCTCTTGAAGCGCAAGCCGCGCCAGCTCTCCGGCGGGCAGCGTCAGCGCGTGGCACTCGGCCGCGCCATAGTGCGCCACCCCCGCGTCTTCCTTTTCGACGAGCCGTTGTCCAACCTCGATGCCAAACTGCGCGTACAGATGCGTGTCGAGCTGAAGAAGCTGCACCTGCGGCTCGGCACCACGGCCGTTTACGTGACCCACGATCAGGTCGAGGCCATGACGCTCGGCGATCGCGTCGTGGTTATGAAGGACGGCCTGGTGCAGCAAGTGGGTGAGCCGCTCGACCTCTACAATCAACCCGCCAACAAGTTCGTGGCTGGGTTCATCGGCTCGCCCGCCATGAACTTCTCGACGGTGATGATTGCCGACGGCGACGGCCGCGTCACGGCCAGGAACGCCGGGCTCGAGATCGAGGTGCCGACGCCGCTCGCAGGGCGCCTGCGGCCGCACATCGGCCGACGCCTGACGATGGGGGTGAGGCCGGAGAACCTGCACGTCGCCAGTACCGCTGATCCCGCGGGGCTGACGTTCGCCTCCAAGGTGGAGGTGGTGGAGCAGCTGGGGTCTGAGATTCTCTTGGACGTGCGGGTGGGCGAGGACACTATGGTGGCTGCCGTCGACCCAACCACTCGCGCCAAGCTGCAAGACGCGATTCGCCTTGCTGTCGATCCTGCGCGACTGCACTTCTTCGATGCCGAAACCGACGTGGCGATCTGAACAGCGGTGGCACTACTGCGCGTAGGGCGTTCCGACGGTCTCCTCGTCGACGGCGTAAATCCGGCAGTCGGTCGCGTGCTTCAGGCAATGCCGCAGCGCTCCCTCCTCGGCGGCTTCCGTAGTGCGCTGGCCGTACATCCAGCCGGCGGCGCCGTTGCGCGACACGGCAAAGGCCTTGTGCGGAGCAGCTGCCAGAAAGTCGGCAAAGCCCTTGCGGCCGATGTCGGTGAGCTGGGGCGGCGGCGCAATGTCGACGGCGGGAAGGGGCAGCAGCGTCTCGCGCAGCACCAGGTTCTGCTTCTTCAGGAACGCATCGACATATGGTGTCCACAGCGGGACGCCCTGGAAGAACAGGTTGTGGCCGTCCTCGCCGAAGGCTTGATGCTTGACGAACTCCGCCTGGCCGCCGCGGCTCTGGAAGGCTGCGTGCAGCTTCTGGGCGAGCGCGGGACCGAAATAGCGGTCGTTGTCGGCGTAGACCCACAGCATCGGCATGCGCGAGCGACTGCCCATGAACTCGAAGGCGGCGACAAGCCGGTCCTCGCGGCAAACCTTGCCGTCTTTGGGCGAGCCCTGGCCGCCAGCGAAGCTGATGGCAGCGAGGAGACCGGCGGGAGGATCGGCGGTGAGGCGGACGCTGGCAAAGCCGCCGACCGACTGGCCGACGCTGATGACGCGCGAGGCGTCGATGTCGGCGCGCTTGGCGAGGCGCTCGATGGCGGCGCGCAGGTCGTCCACTGCCGCGGCGGTGGAGGCGAAGTAGTTGGCGTTGTTGCAAGGCCCCGGGTGCTCGGCGAAGACGCCGTCAGAGTTGCCGAAGCCGCGGCGCATCACCACCACTGCCGCCCAGCCGCGGCGGGCGAACTCGGTGGCCTGCGGCAGGAACGCCAGCGGCGTCATGTTGGGGCGCTCCTCGGCAAAACGCGGCGAGCCGTGGTTGATGAGGGCCAGCGGATAGCGTCCCTCGCCCGCCGGCCGCACCAGCATCGCCTCCAACCCGCGCACGCCCGCTCCCGGCGCGGGGATGCGCAGCATCTCGCGGGCGAACACGGTGTCGTCGCACAGCGCCGGGCATGCCCCGGCGAGCAACAAGGCGAACGCGACAACAAACGGGCGCCACCGGCGCCCGCGTTCAAACGTCTGCATCGGCAGCATTCTTATCACGCACGTACTCGCTACAGCTAGGCGTGTGCTCAGGTACGGAGCCGCCGCCCGACCGTATGTGCCAACGGTCCGCCAAGGTCAATTGTGCCCCAATAGCAGACCACCGACGCGAGCTGCCGTACGGAGAATGAGTGCAAATCTGGACTCGTGCAATGCAACGAGCCGAGTCCCTCGATCATTAGCCAGGGTCGGCCGGGTCGTGTCCCCCGAGGCTGCGCACGAGTTCAAGGATCGCACGCCGCGACCGGGGATTGGAAATGCGCAGAAAAGCTTTGGTGAGTTCCATGCCATCATTGGTGCGCAAAAGCTCGGTGATTGCGCTTTCTCTGGCATGTTCTTCGAGCATGGGCTGACCAGCCCCGGCCGCGGGCGGTATGTCCTGGAAGAAATACTGGACCGGTACGCCCAACACGCTCGCGAGCTGAAACAAGCGGCTGGCACCGACGCGATTGACGCCTTTTTCGTATTTCTGCACCTGTTGAAAGGTCAATCCCAGCTTGTCACCAAGTGCCTCTTGGCTCATGCTGAGAAGCAAACGCCGCACGCGAATCCGACCGCCGACATGCACATCCACAGGGGTTGCGAGGCGCAGGCCTTTGGAATCATGTTCAGTGCGAAGTGCGGTTTCTCTTGCCCCTGCCTTGGCCATGCCGACCTCACGCCTAACCGCCATTGACTTAAAACACATAAAGCATCTGCACCGACACCCTTAGCAGATCGATGAGCTCGAAACGAGCAGGCGCCGCATCAATGGGGGAACGGGTGCAACAGTTCGGCCTCGTCTTCTTGCACCGTTGCAGGAATACCCAAGCTCCTCAGCGCGCGGCGCTTCCGATAACCCCATAGTCCACGAAAAAAGCCGAATTCGCCAGCCGGGCATTGCGCCATGTTGCGCAACCCTCCTCTGCACCCCGATTGGGGATCGCATTCTAAGCTGAAGTGGATCATTGCCTCTCCATCGACCTTGGCTACTCCCGCGGCCGAGCTGGCTACCACTGCATAAGACCTCCCCCGGGCAAATGTTGACGGACAGCAACCCCTTAGCCCATTGTGAGGCCGTCAATGAGGGCCTCCGTACTTTGCACGCCGCCTTGCGGAGTGTGTAAGCGGGGGCGATGCGTGGGTTCATCGACATGGGCCGCTGGCTAATCGACGACAGGGGCAACGTCTGGACACGGTTGGACAGGTTGCGCGAGGCCCTCGGTACCGGATTGGGCCCCACCGAGTTGACCAAGTATGCCATCGAGAACCTGGGCTATGTAGTGATCGAGGATCGCAATGGGGCGACCTCGCTGAGGCTACGCCCGCGAGCGGTGTCGCAGACCACGCTGGCCGCCGTGCTCTACTGGCTGGTGGAGCGTCCAGCTCTTCGGTACGTCATTTCGCACCTAGAGAGCGATTGGCAGCACGAGATACTTAACCGCGCGGACGCGATCGGCCGGCTGGGCGAGTTAGTTGTCGACCCATTACAGGTGCGCCAGGGTGACTTCCGCCGACAAGCGAGGGAGGGGGCGATCGCGCTGCCCATTCGGCAGCTGCTCGGACGTTGGCAGGCTGATGCGAGCGCGCCGTTCTCGACGCAGTGCGCGGAGCTGCTGCATAAGGCGTTCGGCGGGCGCTACATGGTAATCAAGCGCTCGCGCGGCTCGCGGCGGCTCGAGATTCGCGCTGTGGGACATGGCTTCATCGTCTACGACAAGGATTGGCTATCGCAAGCGGTCGGACAGCGCCTCGAGGATCAGCCCGACCACTTTTACGCGCGCTGGGCGGCCGAGGCATACCACGAGGCTGCCTCGACCGAGCAGCCGAGCGTCGACGCCATCGATGCGCTGATTGAGCGGCCCCGCCGAGGCAAGGAACGCCTGCAGTATCAGCGGCTGATCCTGCCCTACCGTCAGTCTGGCGGCGACCACCTGCTCCTATGCGCTTCGCTGCTCGACAGTTCCATCGACCTGCGCGTCGAAGCTGCTTAGGAAGGTTTCCAGATCCGCAAGCATTTGCAAGGTGTCCATCCACACGAAGGCCAAGCGCAGATCACCCACAGAGAAGTTGCGGATGCTGACGTCCCACTCGATGTTGGTGTAGCCGCAGCGCTGCGCCATTCCACCCTTGATGACGCCCTCCGCCATCATGCTGACCGTGAAATCGGAGTTCCAGCGCGAGAATGCGTAGGCCCTCGAGATGCGCGGAAGGATGCAGGAGAGCAGGCGGCCGCGGTACTGGGGATGATACCAGCCACCCCCGGAGAACACCACGCGCCCCGTGATGTTGCGGGTCGCCTGCGATGTCACCACGCAAGACGCACCTTGCGCAAGCGCGGCAGCGGGGTCGGCGAAGTAGAGGCTCAGGTCGGATGCTGCATCATAGAAGCTCGTGCCATCGAGGTCATAAAAGCGGGCCGCCTGAGTCGCAACCACCACGCCTTGACGGTTGCGGCCCAGAATGCAGAAGCCATTTTGCTCGGAGAAACCGCCGGTCTCCGGGTCGAATATGGAAATGAGGGGGCGCCAGCTATCGCGATTTTGCTCGTTTGCCCGAGCGAACTCTTGGGGCGTGCCGAATGACAGGGATATGCCGCGATCGCGCGCTGCAGTGTCGGCCTTCAGGAAGAAATACCCAAGCCGGCTGATGGGGCCGTGATCGAGCTTCAGCGCTGTCAGGAACTCAGTGCCGCTGACAGCTGGGGCGTGTGACTGGGACGGGACTTGTGTGTCGGGCCGGCGCTGCGCGTGTACCATGGCAATTCTCCCTACCTGGAGTTGTCATGTCGCCTCAGACCGATTCCACCTCCTCGAGCAACGCCGATTGCCATGTTTCCCCAGGCAGCGTTCTTGACTGACGTTCATTGGGCAATTTGCAGACCGGGATCATTTCCGTGAGGGAACCCGATCAGACCCGGCCACTTCGATGTTCCTGTCAGCGCCGGCCGAGATTTCCGCGGATCATGTTAGGGATGGCCGGGTGCGAGGCCGCGAATTGGACTACTTGCTCGCCAGTGGCGCGTTCGCGGGATTTGCAGGTTAGTCGATCGCAGCACCGTTGGGAGCGACAAGATGTTGGCTACGTACGACCGTCACACCATCTTCAGCCGCATGCCGGAGCTCGTCAATTTCGACGACATCGACAAGCTCGAGACCAAGACCGTGGCGATACCTGGCTGTGGCGGGGTCGGCTTCGCATCCGCCGAATGCGTGGTGCGGATGGGCGTAGGAAAGGTCAGGGTCTCCGATTTCGACACCTTTGGACCGGAGAACGTCAGCCGGCAGCTCGGCGCGACCTCAATGACCATGGGGCGCAAGAAGGTCGAGGTTCTTGCCGAGCGCCTCCACGCCATCAACCCGTCGCTTGCGATCGAAGCGAGCGAGGGGGTCGGCCCGGAGATGATGGGTCAGTTTCTCGACGGCGTGGACATCGTGTGCGATGCCATCGATTTCTTTGCCATCGGGCCACGGCGGCTGCTGCATAAGGAGGCCCGCAAGCGCGGCATTCCGCTGGTGCTCACAGCGCCTTCGGCCTTCGGCTGCACATTGCAGATTTTCGACAACACGGGCGTGCCATTGGATGAGTTCTTCGATCTCAGCGACGAGCGCACCGACGAGCAGAATCTGGCCAATTTCGCCGCTGGAATCAATCCGGCGCGCCTGTCTCGGCACTACCATCGCGCTCCCCACCTGGGCGTCGGCAAGCGCGGCGCAGTCAGCAGCGGCTGTCTCCTGGCCTCCGCGCTGACGAGCACGGTGGTTCTGCGGCGCCTGCTTGGCGAGCACATGGTCCTCAAGCCGTTGCCCTACCTCTACGCGGTAGATTTCGTCCTGGGGAAGTTCGTTGAAATGTACATCCCGGGTGGCGTGAAGGCCATCAAGGCCAACCCGGAGAAATACGTGCAATAGCCTGCAACCGGCGAAGACGTGATAGCGCAGCTAAGCTACGAAAGTCAGGAAGGGTTCACAACCGGTAAGGCTCTCACAGAGCACACATTTCCGTTTTACAGCCGGCAACAGACGTGAGCCGAGCATCGCTCCATGTAACTAAGTGCTCACCCTAGCGCCTCTGCAGCAGCTCATCGAAGGTCTGGCCGAACTCGATTGCTCCCTGCTTCTTCAAGTGCACCTCCATGCGCTGGTCAAGGAGTGCCAGCAGCTCGGCTGCCGATTTGTCGCGCACGATCGGGTTGCGGCCATAGGCTCCCTCGCTGAAGAAATTGGAGGTCGGCATGCGGGCGCCGAGCGGCGTCATCATCTCGAGCCCGGTGCGCGGCCCGGCGAGGTTCATCAGCTCGATCTGGGCGCCGGTGAGATTGGAATAGCCAGCCGCGAGCGCGTCGTCCTTCAGCGACTTGAGCTTGAGCACCTGCAGCCAGGGCCCAAGATCGGCGTCGAGGTTGATGGCGTGGATGCCGAGACCCGCCGGCGTGTTGGCGAAGCGTGTATGCGCGCCCCACTCGTTGGGCACCGTACGGGCGGCGCGGATCATCTTGCGCAGGATCGCCGCTTTGGCCTTGAGCTCGGTGGCGCGCTCTGCCGGCGTGCCGGGCGCCGCGGCCATGGTTTGCAGGCGGCGCACGAATTCCTCGCCGTGCTTGACGACGCCGCCGATCGAGTTGGCGTGCAGCAGCTGCGCGTAGCCCAGCGCAGAGGAGACGGGCTTGCCTTGCCGCGTCGCGGGGTTGATGCCGGACAGTGTGTCGTAGGTGCCGAGCCCGCCTGTTTCCAGCGCATAGACGCGCACCACCAGGTCCTTGCTCAAGCCCACCTTGAGGGCCTCGCTGGCGTAGCGGCGCTTGAACTCGGCTTCGCTGGCGCGCTTCGGCACGAAGCCGAACTGCGCCTTGGCGGCGGCCAGGAAGTCCGCCACTCCGGGGAGCTGGCGTTCTTCGGCCGCAGGCCTCAGCTCCGCTACGATCTTGGCGATGTCGGCCGGCAGGTCCGGGCCCTGATACTTGGGCGGGTGGGTCTCGACGTAGTCGTTCCCCTCGTAGGGGTGGCGCATCACGCGCTTGGCCTTGCGCAGGTCGCGCTTGGCCTCGACCTTGCTCCAGTAGGCGCGGGTTTCGCGATCGAATTTGCCGCGCGCGGTGCGATAGGCGATGTAGGCGCCCTGCTGGGCAGGGTTGAGGCGCGCGGCCAGGTCGTCGGGCAGCTCTTGGGTGGCGGCGACGGGCGTGGCGAACGCCAGAACCAGCGCCAAGCTCAGCACCCATGCGCTGAAACCGGCCGCCTGTCGCTTCGCCTGCATACGTCCTCGTTCCTCCTGGTTTCGCTCAGGTCGTCTTGGCGGCGCTTTCGGTCGCCTTGGCGTGCTCCGCTGCGTCCTTGGCGAACAGCTCCTCGAGCTCCTGCGTGTAGGACTTGGCGCGCTCCTGCAGCTTCTCGACGTTGGTGTAGTGCTTGTAGTCCTCGTACAGCCGCTTGCGGTCCATGGCCTGGAAAGTGTCGACCGAGAATCGCACCTCGCGCTCGGGCAGACCAAGGCCTCGCAACACCTCGCGCGTCAAGTCGATGGAGGCGAGAAACGTCTCGCGGCGGATGATTTTGATGCCCTCGTCCATCAGCTGGTGCACGTGGCGGCGGTCGCGGGCGCGGGCGTAGATCGGCACGTGCGGGTAGTTCTGGCGCACCATGCGCGCCGTGCGCAGGGAGGCCTCGCCATCGTCGATGGCGAGCACGAAAGCGCGAGCTTTGCCGGTCTGGGCGGCCTCCAGGATCTCGTGGCGGCTGGCGTCGCCGTAGAAGATCTGGGCGCCGAACTTGCGCACGAAGTCGACCTGCTCGGGGTCGATGTCGAGAGCGGTGACGGGGATCTTCTTGGCGCTCAGGACGCGCGCCACGATCTGGCCGACGCGGCCGAAGCCGGCCACCACCACGTGGCCTTCGTTGTCGGGCATCTCGTCGAAGGCGCGGACCGGTTTGACCTTGGGCGCCCATAGCTCGTCGATGAGCAGCAGCAGCGGCGTGGCAGCCATGGACAGGGTGACGGCGACCGACAAGAGATCGGAGATCTGCCGATCCAGCACGCCGGCGGTGATGCCGGCGCCGAACAACACGAAGGCGAACTCGCCGCCCTGCGACAGGGCCAGCGCCAGCCGCCGGGCGGGTCCGGACTCGAGGCCTACGCGGCGCCCCAGCACGAACAGGATGCCGGCCTTGATGGCAATGAGGCCGGCGACGATGGCGAGCACGAAGTGCGGGCTCTGCGCCAGCAGGTTGAGGTTGAGCGACATGCCGATGGCGGTGAAGAAGAGGCCGAGCAGCAGGCCTTCGAAGGGGGCGATGTCGGCCACGATCTCGTGGCGGTAGTCGGAGTCGGCGAGCAGCACGCCGGCGATGAAGGCGCCGAGCGAGGCCGGCAGCCCCGCCTGCTGCATGACCAGCGTCACGCCCACCACGGTGAGGAGTGCGCTTGCCGTCATGGCCTCCTTCACGCGCGTGCGCGCGACCAGGCGATAGACTCCGTTGAGGAGGTAGCGGCCCGCCGCCACCACGGCGAGGATCACGCCGATGGCCTTGAGTGCGGCGGTCAGCTCCATCTGCTGGGTAGCTGCAGCCGCCGAGACGGCGAACAGAGGCGCCAGCGCGATCAGCGGAATGGC
Source organism: uncultured Alphaproteobacteria bacterium (assembly GCA_963832445.1). Lineage (GTDB taxonomy): Bacteria > Pseudomonadota > Alphaproteobacteria > Rhizobiales > Hyphomicrobiaceae > AWTP1-13. Next base: position 73,974 of record CAWHUM010000025.1, on the reverse strand, counting down.
GGCGAGGTCCTGGAACAGCAGCACGGAGAAGGCGAGGCGCCCGTGGCGCAGCGCCAGCTCGCCCTTCTCCTCCAGGATCTGCAGTGCGAATGCGGTCGAGGACAGCGACAGCGCCAGGCCCGCGAACAGGGCCGCTTGCCAGGCGAGCCCGAAGGCCATCGCCGCTGCCGCGAGCGCAACGCCCGTCAGGGCCACCTGCAAGCTGCCCAGACCGAAGATGCCAGCGCGCATCGCCCACAGCCGCTTGGGGCGCAGCTCGAGCCCGATGACGAACAGCAGCATGATGACGCCGAACTCGGCCAGGTGCAGCACCGAGTTCACCTCGTAGAGGGTGTAGACGAGGCCGAGGCCGTAGGGGCCGATCAGCACGCCAACCATCAGGTAGCCCAGCACGTTGGCGACCCGCAGCAGCTTGGCGAGCGGCGCGGCAATCACCGCGGCGGCGAGAAAAAGGGCAACTTGGGTCAGCGTGAGATCGTACATCCCGCCTGGATCTCCTGGGCTGTTGAGCCGTCGGCCGCATACGAAGGTATCGGGCGGCCCGGGGCAACCAAAAATGCAGCCGATCCCGGCCGCTCGCCGGTTTCCGACCCTCGAAATGGTAGGATCGGTCGCGCAAAAGCCACGGGCTCTGGCTCGACTGCGGCGAAAATGGACTCCGAGGGCCGGGTGGGGCCAGCGCGAATCAGCCGGCGAGCCCACAGGCCTGCGGCGACGGACGGTGGCTTGGCCCGCTGTGGCTCAGTAGTAGGTCAGCACCTCGATGCCGGCGCCGCCGTCGTAGGCGACAGTCGCGCGCTTGGTTGCGAGGTCGATGCGGGTCAGGAGGCCGCTGTCGTGGCTGGCAATGAGCACCGACTTGCCGTCCGGCGGGAAGGCCATGCCCTGCGGGCCCTTGGCGACGGGCACGATGGCCTGGCATCTGAGGTCAGCGGCGTCGATCACCCAGGCGAGGCCGCCCGCGTAGGCGGTGACGACCAGGTGGCGACCGTCGGGCGAGAACATCAGCTTGGCAAGGCGCGAGCGCTTGGGGTTGGAGAGCGCCCACATCGTCAGCGGCACGCGGTTGATCTCGGTATCGGTTTCCGTGTCGATGATCCTCAGGTTGTTGGCGATGTTGTCGATGACGACGAGGCGGCGGCCGTCGGGGGTGGGCATCAGGCCCTCGCTGCCGCTGCCGTTGCCGCTCATGACGTCGGGCGCGCGCAGGGGCACTCGGGCGGTGAAGGTGCGGTGTGCGGGATCGAAGCCGGCGAGGTCGCCCTCCTTGCTCGAGATGTAGAGCTTGGATTCGTCGGGCAGCATCGCGATCTGGTGCGGGCCCTTGGCCGGGCAGTCGTAGACGGCCTCGATGGCGCGGCGGGCGGGGTCGACGAGCAGAAGCTTGCCCGGAATGTCGCAGGCGACCCATAGCTTGCCGGTGGAGGTGGCCACCATGCCGTGCGGTGCGATGAACTCGCCGAGCGCGATGACGTCGGCGAGGCGCTGCTCGGCGAGGTCGATCACCAGCACCTTGTTGTTGGGGTTCCTGTTGGCGCCGTAGATGCCGTCGCCGTAGAGGGGCACGAAGGCTGCCCGGCGGTCGTGGGCGATGGCGAGCTCGTGCGCGGCGGGCTCGGGTGCCGGGAAGCTTTTCACCTCGCGGAGGCTCGAGGGATCGTAGAAGCGGATGCGGTTTGCCACCTTGTCGACGGCGATCAGGCCGCTGGTGCCGGTGATGTTGCTGCCGGCGTAGGGTTTGGTCATTTCCGGTTCATTCCATGGATTCAGCGCCGAGTGTTGCCCAGGGTGCGGTTGCTCGCAATCCTCTCCACCTTGAGTTCCCGGCCGAAGCCGGGGGAGGAGGCGGCCTCGAATGGCGCGCGCCCCAATGCTGCGGGGGGAAGGATCCCGGATAGCCTCGGCCCCAGCCTACAGGCCGGGTCTCGGCTTCCGGGGACGCAGTCCCTACCTCCCGCCCTCGCCCACCAGCACGAACGGCGCCCAGGCGGAGGGGTGCGCCTCTTGCGGTGTGCCCTTGGTGATCAACGCGGCCATGGAGCGGCGCAGCGCCTCGGCGCGGCCGATGGCGGGATTGGCGGCAAGCTCGGCGAATGCGCCGGTGGTGAGCTTCACGGCGGCGTCGGAGCTCACGTACCAGTGCGAGACCAGCAGCGCGCGCGCCTTGGCGTAGAAGAAGGCACGCGCCAGGCCGGACAGCGCCTCGGCATCGCCCTTCTCGCCCGCTGCCGTGTTGCAGGCGGAGAGCACCACCCAGTCGGCGTCCAATTCGAGCTGCGCCACCTCGGAGGCGGTGAGCAGGCCGTCGTCCTGCTCCAGCTCGGCGGGAGTGGCGCCGTCCTTGGGTGGAGTGAGCAGCAGCGCCGGCTCGGCCTTGGAGTTGAGGATGGTCTCGGTCTCGCCGGCGAGGAAGCCGTGGGTGGCGAAGTGCAACACGCGGTGGCGGGCGAGCTTGCCCTCGCGCGAGAGCGCCTTGAGGTTCGCCTCGGTAGCGCGCTGTCCAAGCCACACCGTGTCGGACTCGCGGCCGAGCGCGCCGAGTGCTTTCGCTACAGCGCACAGCTCGTCGGCAGTCTCGGGCAGCGGGGTTTGCGCGCGCAGGGTGGCGAGATCGATGCTGCCGCCGCGGAACAGGGTGCCGAGGCCCGGGATGCCCTTGGCTGCGACGGCCACGCGCTGGCGCAGGCTTTCCAGGTCCTGCGGGCACCTCTGCTTGGCACGCGCCAGCTCAGCCCGCTGTTTGTCGAAGGCGCTGCCGCCGCCGTCGAGCAGGGGATTGCCGAAGGCGATGTAGGGCTCCTTGGCGTCGGACGGTGGCAGCTTGCGCAGCGCCTGCAGGCTGCCGACGGAGGGCAGCACGGTGATGGGCCGCTTGAGGACGAGCCAGGCGGCGTCGCGGAGTTCCCTCTCCCCATTCTTCATGGGGAGAGGGCCAGGGTGAGGGGCGGCCACGGGCGACGGCGTTTGCTTCTGCCCCTCACCCCCACCCTCTCCCCGCGCTGATGGAGTGTGTGGAGAGGTCGGCGTTGCGCGGGGAGAGGGGGCAGTGATCAGCACGTGGAACGGCAGGCTGGTGAGCGGGCCGGAGGGGACGATGATCAGGCTCTTGCCCTGGGTCAGTTCGGCGAAGGGCGCGAGCAGGGCCCGGTAGAGCTCATGCGCAGTACCCAAGTCGAAGGGCAGCGGGGCGTCGGCGGTGAGACCGGCGGGCGCGAGCGCCCGGCATGCGGCGCCGTTGGCCTCCCAGCGCTGGTTGACGCCGGACCAGGACCACAGGCCCTCACGGTCGAGGCCGCAGCGCAGCTTGGCCACGCGCTCGGCCAAGGCGTCCGTGCCGAGCGGGATGCTGATCCAGCGCGCGTCCGTCTTGGTGATAGCCCACGCCAGCGTCTCCTCAGGGAGCCGACCGACGACCGGCACGTCGAGGAAGAGAACTAGCGCCTCGTCGGCCTTCAGTTGCGCCTGTACCGCGGCAATGGTCAGCGGCTTTGGATTGGCGAGGCTCGCGTACTCCGGGAACTCGGCGGCCAGTCGCTTGTCGATGACATCGAGCTTGCCGTCGAGTGCGGCAATAGAAGCACGCATGGCTTCCGCCGCCTTCGCGTCGGCTTTGCCGACCGCCGCCAGCAGAAGCTTGTCCTCTCCCTGGCGACGCGCAATGAGATCCTGCCGGTCGCGGACAATCTGCGCCAGCAACCCTGCGCCCTTGGCAAAGCGCACCGACATCTGCGAGAGCGCGTCGGCGGCGCCGCTCTGCAGCGCCCATTGCGCCAGCTCGAAGCCTTCCGTGCTTTGCGCATCGGCCCGATAAACGGCGCGCGCCGAAACGCGTAGCGCCAGGGCGCTGGTAGCAAGCGTGGCCCTGGTGAGGTTCGCCCTATCGTCACCATCTGGCCGGCTGCGTGCGTCGGTCATGATCCGCTTGGCGCGCCTGTGCAGACTTGCCGCCTGCGCCCAGTCCCCCACTTCGGCATTCAACAATGCCAGGTTGTTGAGACCAATCGCGACATTTGGATGATCGGGCCCGAGGCTCTTCTCGAAGATGGTGACAACGCGTCGATAGAACGGCTCTGCCTCGGTCGGCCGGTTGGTTGCCTGCAGCAGCTGGGCCAGGTTGTTGAGGCGGATGGCGACGTTGGGATGCGCGGGCCCGAAACTCTTCTCGTCGATGGCCAGCGCACGGCGATAGAGCGGCTCGGCCTCGGCCAGCCGGTTGGTGGTCTGCAACAGCAGGGCAAGGTTGTTGAGACCGTACGCGACGTTGGGGTGATCAGGCCCGAGGCTCTTCTCCCAGATGGCCAGCGCACGGCGATAGAGCGGCTCGGCCTCGGCCAGCCGGTCGACGCCCCGTAGCAACTCGGCCAAGTTGTTGAGGTCTCTGGCGACGGTGGGATGCGCAGGCCCGAGGCTCTTCTCGTCGATGGCCAGCGCACGCCGCATCAAAGGTTCTGCCTCAGCGAGCTGGTTGGCGGCATACAGCAGCGTGGCGAGGCTGTTGAGATCTCTGGCGACGTTGGGGTGCTCGGGCCCCAAGCTCATTTCGTCGATGGTGAGCGCGCGGCGCATCAAAGGCTCGGCCTCGGCCAGCCGGTTGGTGTCCTTCAGCAGCTGGGCCAGGTTGTTGAGGCCGAACGCAACGTTGGGATGACCAGGTCCGAGGATTGTTTCGAATAGGGAGAGCACGCGGCGATAGAGCGGTTCGGCCTCGGCCAGCCGGTCGGTGAGGTGCAGCAGCGTGGCGAGGTTGTTGAGGTCTCTTGCGACGTTGGGATGTGCGGGCCCGAAGTTCATTTCGTCGATGGCCAGCGCACGGCGATAGAGCGGCTCGGCCTCGGCCAGCCGGTCGGTGTCCTGCAGCAGCTGGGCGAGGTTGTTGAGGCTGGTGGCGACGTCGGCATGTTTGGACCCGAAGGGTTGCTCGTTGATGGCAAGCGAGCGGCGATAGAGCGGCTCGGCCTCGGTCAGCCGGTTGGTGACGTGGAGCAGCTGGGCCAGGTTGTTGAGGTCTCTGGCGACGTTGGCATGTGCGGGCCCGAAGCTCATCTCGTCGATGGCGAGCGCACGGCGCATCAGCGGCTCGGCCTCGGCCAGCCGGTTGGTGTCCTTCAGCACCTGGGCCAGCCAGCCGATGGCGGTTGCGTATTCGCCGCTGTTCTCTCCGCGCTTCCTGGCAATCTCGACGTAGCGCTCAGCGACCGCAGTCGCTTCCCGGTATTTGCCCGCCTCCCAGAGGCGCTGGACATCATTGCTTAGTGCGCCAAGCTCAGCATCCGACTGCGCCCGCGCCGGGCCCGCTACGCCCATGGCGCCGGCCAGCAGGACCGCTGCAAACAGAACCCCCAAAGCCAACCGGCAAATCCGCATCGCGGCTCCCCCGCTAATCGCTTCGCTCGAGTATCGGTGACGCCTATCGCATCACTCTGTGGCAGACCAGCGACGCAGGGCCGCGCCGGTTGGAACCGACGGATCGGATTGGGCCGCGTATCAAATGCGCGCCGCTTGCGTCCCCGGCCGGAGCGCACGAACTTGATCTTTGATCAAGTTCAGGGTGCGCAGAGCCGGGGCCCCTAACCCTCTGTGGCAGAGCGGCGGCACGAGCCTGGGGGCCGGCGCACGGGCCGCAGTTCTATCTGCCGGCTGCGCTTGGCCCCAGCCCTCGGAGCTCAAAAGCCGTAGAGGCGGGCGGGATTGTCGACCAACAGACGGCGGCGGGCGTCAGCGTCGGGCGCGAAGGCTTCGATGAGGTCGACGAGGTCGGCCTCGTCGACGGCGATCTTCAAATTGGGATGCGGGAAGTCGGTGCCCCACAGCACGCGGTCCGGGCAGGCCTCGATGATCCGCCGGGCCACGGGGATAGCGGCGGCGAACGGCGGATCGGAAATGCGCTCGGCGCCGCTGACCTTGATCCAGCACCTCTCGAGCTTGGCCAGTTCCAGCAGCGCCTGCAGGGGGGGCTGGTCGGGTCCGAGCCTGCTATCCACGCGGCCCATGTGGTCGATGATGAACGGCAGCGGCAATGCGCGCATCATGGGCGCGAGCTCGGCGATGTCGGTTGCGTCCATGTGCAGAACAACGTGCCACCCGAGCGGGGCCACGTTTGCGACAACGCGCTGCATCGCGCGCATGTCCGGTTGTCCCCCCAAGTGGCGCACGAAGTTGAAGCGCACGCCGCGCACGCCGCCCGCGTGCAGGGTCTCGAGCGTGCTTTCGGTTGCGTCGCCGGTCACCATCGCTATGCCACGCCGGTTGTGCGGTGCGGTTGCGATAGCATCGAGCATGGCGGCATTGTCGGTGCCGTGGCAGCTCGCCTGCACGATCACCGTGCGCGAAAGCCCCAGTCTCGCGTGCAGGGCCGCCAGCGCCTCCTTGGGTGCGTCGGCCGGCGTATAGCTGCGTCCCTCCGCGTATGGAAAGCGGGCCGCGGGCCCGAACACGTGGCAGTGCGCGTCGCATGCGCCGGCGGGGAGCGTGTAGCGCGGGCGGCGCCCCGCGCAATGAACAGCGGTCTGCGCACCGGTTGTGCCGCTATCCATGCCAGTATCGCTGCCGGTGTTCATCGCTTGGCGCCCCGCTTGTTCATCGCTTGGCGCCCCGTTGCTGCGTAGCGGCGATCGCCAGGCACAGCGCGGGATCGATACCAAGCTCGCGCACCATGTCGCCCGCTTCCCGCATCTCTTGCGCCCGCCTTATCCCGTGCCTGGAAACCCGTTCCTCGCAGCTGGCGGAAAGCTTCGTCCAGTCTATCCCCGGGTAGGTCTGCTGCAGGCTGGCGATGACTTCCCGCTCGACCTCCCAGGCGCGGGCAGCGGCCGTCATCTCGATCATCGCCGCCTCGATCGCCTTCATGACGATGCTGCGCGAAAGCTTCATCGCCGAGGCGCGGCCATATTCGGCGGCGACCGGGGTCAAATTCATGCCGAGAGGGTTCAGGATTTCCGCGGCCTGCTGCGCGGCCGGCCCGCCGGCCAGAACCGGCACCTTCAAGCGAGGCCCCGCCACGGCGGCCATCACCGCGCCTTCCACGTAGTGGGCGCCTGCCGCCTCGACGTGGGTCGCCGCCCGCTTCTTGGTCGAGGGCGAGGCGGAGTTGACGTCGAGGAAGATCTGCCCCGGACGCAGATAGCGGCTGGCCGCCTCGGCCACCTCCAGAGCGGCGGCAGCCGTCACCGCCGAAATCACGATTCGCGCATCGCGGCTGGCGTCGGCGGCATCGCTCGCCGCCCGCACGCCCAAGCCTCTGGCCTCGGCGATGCGCTCCGCCCGCACCCGCGCATCGTCGAAGAGCAGGTCGTAGGCGGCGAGGGTCACGCCCTTGTTGCCGACGAGGCCCCTGGCGAAGGTGCGCCCGACCTCGCCGAAGCCGATGAAGGCCAGTATCGTCATGTCGCGTTATCCGTGAGCAGCCGCTGCGGTCTCCAACAACTCTTCTGCATTGGACCAGAACTCGAGCGCCAATGCCATTGGCCATCCGCCGCGCCGGTCAGCCGCCACAGGCCATCGCAGCGCTCGGTCCGCCGGCATGCCTCTGGCCCCAAACCGCCCCGCCAAAAAGCAGCACAGCCCCCCGAGAGGGAGGCTGCGCAATGTCCCGGAGATCGGAACGGACGCCTTTACTAGCGCCGGCAGTGCCAGCGGCAGTGGCGGTGGCCGCGGTGCCACCAGCAATGACGATGGCAGTGGCGAACTTGCGTGATCACGCCTTGCTCCGTCGCGGTTGCCCTGAGGCCGTCCAGCGTGCTCATCGCGGGCGCGGACTGTGCCGCCGAGACGGACAGGCCGATTGCGACCGCAGCGATAGCCGCAGGTGCCAACCAAAAGCGCTTCATGCCTTTTTTCTCCTTCGATAAGGCTCCAACGCTTCCACAAGAGCATGCTGCAAATGAACCAACTATGAATGTGGGGTTGTTCCGCCAAGACGCAGCTATGGCGTAGCCGTAAAGGAGACTTCCTCAGCGCGGGTTGCAGGAGGGTGGCCGCACGGCTATTGCTTGCTCCAGCACGTTGCGGTTCGACCCAACACGATTGCAGTGGAGGAACGGAAATGGCGATCATGGAACAGGCTGTCCGCAAACCCCTCCCCTTCGACGCCGGCCAGCTCGACAAGCTGCTGGACGATGCCGGCATCGACGTGCTGGTCGCCACCTCCAAGCACAACATCCAATACCTGCTCGGCGGCTATCGCTTCTTCTTCTTCGACACCATGGATGCCATCGGCACCAGCCGCTACCTGCCGGCGCTGGTCTACCGCAAGGGCAAGCCGGGCGACGCGGCTTACGTCGGCTGCGCCATGGAGACCTTCGAGGAGGAACTCGGCCGCTTCTGGCCGCCGGCGCTCGATCTCAAATGGACGGGCAGCGAAGCCGCCATGAAGCAGGCCGTGGCTCACATCAAGAAGCTCGGTGGTGTGCGCCGGGTCGGTGTGGAGAAGGCCTTCCTGCCGGCCGACGCCGAGGCCGTGCTCCGCCACGATCTCTCCAACGTCGACATCGTCGATGCCACCGTGCCGCTCGAGCGGCTGCGCGTGCGCAAGACTGCGGAGGAGATCGAATATCTGCGCCAGGCTTCCGAGGGCGTGGTCGCCTCCATGCTGGCAACATTCAAGGCCTGCAAGCCGGGCATGACCAAGCACGAGGTCGCCGAGACGCTGCGCCGCGAGGAGGTGAACCGCGGCATGGTATTCGATTACTGCCTCTTGACCGCCGGCACCTCGCTCAACCGCGCCCCGTCCGGGCAGCGCCTTGCCGCGGGCGACATCATCTCGCTCGACTCCGGCGGCAACTACAAGGGCTACATCGGCGACCTCTGCCGCATGGGCATCCTGGGCGCCAAGCCCGATGCCGAGATCGAAGACCTGCTGGGCTTCGTGGAGGAGGTGCAGCAGGCGACGCGCCGGCCGATCAAGCCGGGCGTGCGTGGCGGCGACATCATCGATCTCGGCGAGCGCATGGTGCGGGAGAGCGCGCATGCCAAGTACACGCACTACATGGCGCACGGCATGGGCCTCGTCAGCCACGAGGGGCCACGCCTGATGAATCTGCCGCGGCTCTCCTACACTGCCGCCGACGCCGACCGGCCGCTGGAGAGCGGCATGGTCATCTCCATCGAGACCACCATGGGCCATCCCAAGCGCGGCTTCGTGAAGCTCGAGGACACCGTGCTCGTCACAGACACGGGCCACGAGGCGCTGGGCGACGGCGGCCGCGGCTGGAACAAGGCCGGCTGATCGCGGCGTTCTTGGTTGAGAGCTCGAAACGCAGGCCCGCAGGATTGTAACTCCCAAGGCTACCCAGTGGCGGCACTCAAAGCCACGGGCAGGCGAAGTTCTGACTCAACTCTGCCGAAGTTGCTGAAGAGGTGTTCCGTGCAGAGTGACGGTGACCCTCACCCGACGACCGCATCCTTGGCCGGATCGGTTCCGCAGTGAAAACGGAAGTGCTACCTTCCGACAGGGAACTCCGCCCCTTCCTTTCGGGGTTCCTCCCGAGTGTCTTGCCGCCGGGCAGCTGGCATTGCGGAGACCAACCGCGCCCGATCATCCGATATGGAGGAAACCATGGGACGAAAGTTCATCGATTGTCGCCAAATCCCGAGCGAAATGAACTGCACCGTTGCGATCAGTGCCGACAGCGAGGCCGAGCTCGTAGACGCCGCGGTCCAACATGCCGTGGCCGTGCATCGCCATCAAGATAGCCCGGAACTGCGCAACCAAATCAAGAGCGCCATTCGAGGATCGGACGCCTCCGTTGGAAGTGCGATGATCCGCAAATCCAAGCCGGCTTGATCCCCGGTGTCCACGGCCTCGCCCTTTGGTCCCCCGTTCTGCCGGGAGTGACGGTGGTTATCATCGAACAGATAGTCGGCATTGCGCGCGAATTCTTGTTTTCGGAGCGTCAGCAGTCTGGCCTCGGCTAGCCCGCACCAGCGGCGGGGCCGTCAACAGCGCTCAGGCGAAGCCACTCTGCAGCGGTTGCGCGCTCGCACACCGACCGCTTCTGCGCAACCCCTCACCGAGAAAGTGATCGCCAACTCAAAATGTAAGGTAGCGGGCCCTTAGTACCGTCCGCCGACGTTTGCTTCCTCAAGAACCTCGCTGGAACCGTACCAGCCCATCAAATCAGAACAACGATTGAATTTCAGTCGTGCGAAACCCTGACGCCCGATGGGATGTCGGCCGCTGGCACACTTGCCCCGTGGCCCAGTATCCAGTCGTCAGCTCTCAGGGCTAGGTCGGCCCCGCGTGGATCGCCTCTGAGAAAACAGCCTGGATCGGCGTCCATTCTTGCCAATCGATCTTGGGCTGACGAATGCGCGCTGTGCAGCGATCGCGCGTGGAAGCTTCCCACTCTTCCCGTGCCGGCCGGGCTCCGACGCGCATAGCTACCCTGCGCAAGCGCGCTTGTTGTAACCGGCAGCAGCGGCAGGTAGGCTTTCGCCATGGGAGGAACCAACAAATGCACACTAGATCAGGATGGGCGCTCGCCTTGAGATCGGCGGCCGTGGCAGGCGCGGCCGCGCTTCTCTGCTCGCTCGGCGGCACGCTGGCTGTGGCCCAGGAGACGATCCGCATCGGGCTCCCAACCAAGACTTACTACCCCACCATCATCGCCGAGACGGCGCAGCGCCAGGGCCTGTTCGCCAAGGAAGGCATCAAGGCCGAGCTGACCATCTATCGCAGCGGCGGCGAGACCTTCGAGGCAGGCGCCGCCGGCGCGGCGGACCTGCAGCTCAACTCTGCGGCCCTCATCGCCGCGGGACGCAAGAAGGGCGTCATGACCAAGGCCGTGGCCGGCGCCGCGCTCGGCTACTACGGCTGGTACCTGATGGTGAAGACCGACTTCAAGATCACCAGCGTCGCTGAGCTCGAGGGCAAGAAGGTCGGCATCACGGCGGCCGGCTCCGGCTCCGACCTGCTTGCCTTGTGGACGATGCAGAGCAAGAAGCTCAAGTTCACCAACGTGCCGCTCGGCGGCGGCGGTCTCGTGCCCAACATGCTGTCCGGCAACGTCGACGCGGTGGTGCTCTACTCGCCGCTGTCCTTCAAGATGATGCTGGAGAAGCAGGGGCGCAGCTTGCTCGATTTCGGGGCCTCGGTGGAACCGCACCTGAGCGGGCTCTGGATCGCGTCCGACAAGTTCATCGCCGAGAAGCCGCAGGTCGTGCAGAAGGCGGTCAACGCGATCTATGGCGCGCTGGCCTTCCTGCAGGACAAGGCCAACCGCGCCGAGGCCGTCAAGTTGATCGCCGAGATCGACGACATCCCGGACAACGTGGCGGCAGCCGAGCTCGACGGCAACCTCATGAAGCTGTCGACCACCGGCGAGATGAAAGAGGAGTGGATGTCGCGGGCGCTGGATCTGGCTCGCCTCGTCGGCATGACGAATCTGGCGCCGGTGCAGGAGACGTTCGTGACCAGCTTCAAGCCGGTGCCGACGAAGAAATAGCATTCCCTCTCCCCATGCTTCTTCAGCATGGGGAGAGGGTTAGGGTGAGGGGCAGAAGCTTGCTCCGACGTTGAATGTGTAGCTGCCCCTCACCCTAACCCTCTCCCCGTAAGGACGGGGAGAGGGAGAAGAGGAAACCGTGAACCGCTTCGGCCTGATCCTCACCCGCCTCGTTCTTCTCGCCCTGGTCCTGGCGGCGTGGGAGTGGCTGCCGCGCCTCGGCATCGTCAATCCGCTGCTGCTGCCACCGCTTTCCGACGTGCTGGCCATGCTTGTCAAACAGCTCGGCCGCCCGCAGGTGCACGAAGCCATTGCCGTCACCGCCGGCGAGGTGGTCCTGGCCTTCATCATTGCCGTGCCGCTCGGCGCCGCCATCGGCGTGCTGGCGGCCGAGAACGACTACTTCGGCGCCATCTTCAGGCCGATGCTGTTCTACGTCTTCTCCATCCCGAAATCGATTTTCCTGCCGATGTTCATCCTGGTGTTCGGCATCGGCTTCGGCCAGAAGGTGGCTTACGCCGCCTTCTCCACCATCTTCATCGTCATCATGAGCGCGGCGGCCGCAGTGGAATCGGTCAAGGCCGACCACGTGCTGGTGGCGCGCTCCTACGGCGCCACGCCGGCGCAAGTCCTCATGCGCGTCTATGTGCCGAGCATGATGCCGTTCCTGCTCGAGACGTTGCGCATCTCCATGATCTTCAACTTCACGGGCGTGATGATCGCCGAGATGTACGCCTCGCGCACCGGCATCGGCCACATGATCGCCAGCTGGGGCGAGAACTTCCAGATGCCGCAGCTGTTCGCCGGCGTGATCCTGCTGGCGGCGGTGGCCATCGCCTTCAACGAAACCGTTCGCTGGCTGGAGGCTCGATGCAGCACCTGGCGGACGTGAAGGAGCTGCACGCCCAGACCCGGGCGGCGGCCATCGAGGTGGCCGGGCTCAGCCATATCTACGAGGGTCGCGAAGGCCAGGTGCCGGCGCTGGAGGACATCTCGCTCACCGTCGGCGCCGGCCGCTTCGTCGTCATCGTCGGCCCCAGCGGCTGCGGCAAGACCTCGCTGCTGATGATGATGGCAGGTCTCCGGCACCAGACCTCGGGCACCATTCTGTGCGCCGGCCAGCCCATCACCGACCCCGATCCCGACCGCGTCGGCGTCGTGTTCCAGGAGGCCAGCCTGTTTCCCTGGCTCACCGCGCTCGACAACATCGAGTTTCCCTTGAGCATCCGCCGCGCCCCGCGCGAAGAGCGCCAGAAACGCGCCAACGCCATGCTCAACCTGGTCGGCCTGCAGGGCTTCGGCAGCCGCTATCCGCACGAATTGTCCGGCGGCATGAAGCAGCGCGTCTCCATCGCCCGCGGCCTGGTGCAGGACCCGCCCGGTTTTGTTGATGGACGAGCCCTTCGCCGCTCTCGATGAGCAGACGCGCATGACCATGGGGCATGAGCTGCTGCGCATCTGGGAGCAGACGGCCAAGACCGTGGTGTTCGTCACCCACAGCCTGACCGAGGCCGTCTATCTGGCCGACGAGGTGCTGGTCATGTCGGCGCGACCGGGGCGCATCATCGACCGCATCGACATCACCCTGCCGCGGCCCCGCACCTACGAGATGATGGCCACCGATGTGTTCGGTCGTCTGCGCGAGCGCATCTGGCAGCAGATCCGCAAGGCGGCGTGAGGCAAATCCATGCGACGACCTTCACCCGCCACCGTCCGCCGCCTGATCCTGGTGCTGATCCTGGTGCTGTGGGAGGTCGTGCCGCGCATGGGCCTGCTGGCCGAGCTGTTCCTGCCGTCGCTGTCGAAGACGCTGACCGTGCTCATCCAGAACTGGGAGGAGTACGCCCACGCCTTGCTGGTCACGCTCTACGAGGTGGCGCTGGCCATGCTGATCGCCTGCGGCGCCGGCATCCTGGTGGGCGCGCTGGTCGGCGGCCTTGCCGCGCTGCGCAACCTGCTGCTCCCCGTGTTCTCGAGCCTCTACGCCGTGCCCATCGTCATCCTCTATCCGATCTTCACCGCCTGGCTCGGCGTCGGCTCGGAATCCAAGATCGCCTTCGCTGGCGTCTACGGCTTCTTCCCGGTCATGCTCTCCACCGCCGCCGGCATCCAGACCATCGACCAGAACTTTCTCCTGGCCGCCCGCAGCATGGGCGCCTCCCTGCCGCAGCAGATCGTGCGGGTGATCATCCCGGCCTCGATCCCGACCGTGCTGTCGGGCTTGCGCCTCGGCGGCGCGCTGGCAATCATCGGCGTTGTCGTCTCCGAGATGCTCACCGCCGCCGCCGGCATCGGCTATCTGGTGAGCAAGTACCGCACCGTGCTCGACAGCCCGCGCGTATTCGCCGCCATCCTCATGATCCTGGTGCTGTCGGTGCTGTTCGATGCGCTGGCGCGCTGGGTGGAGCGGCGCACGCTCGGCTGGCAGACCGCCGGCCGGCGCGAACGCGGAGTGCCGACACGCCCGCCGACGATGGCAGCCGCGCCGGCGGCAGCATGAATTCCCTCTCCCCACGCTTCTTCAGCGTGGGGAGAGGGTCAGGGTGAGGGGCGGACACAGACTTCGCACTGAGACTTGGAGCCGCCCCTCACCCCGACCCTCTCCCCGTAAGGACGGGGAGAGGGAGAAATGCGCAAGAAATCGAAAGTGAACGCCATGGCCCAGACCCTGTTCCCTACCACCGTCGTCGGCAGCTATCCGCAGCCCGACTGGCTGGTGAACCGCGAGATGCTGTCGAAGAGCGTGCCGCGCGTGCGCATGAACATCTGGCGCGTGCCCGAGCCCTGGCTGGAGCAGGCCCAGGACGATGCAACGATCGTCGCCATCCGCGACATGGAGCGCGCCGGCATCGACATCATCACCGACGGCGAGATCCGCCGCGAGAGCTACTCCAACCGCTTCGCCACCGCGCTCGAAGGCATCGACACCGACAAGCCCGGCCAGGTGAAGGCCCGCTCCGGCCACGAGACGCCGGTGCCGCGCGTCGTCTCCAAGATCAAGCGCACGAGGACCGGTCGAGGTGCGCGACATGCGGTTCCTGCGCGCCAACACCGACCGCACCGCCAAGATCACGCTGCCCGGCCCTTTCACCATGAGCCAGCAGGCCATCAACGAGTTCTACAAGGACGCCGACGAGATGGTGATGGACTACGCGGTGGCCGTGAACGCCGAGGCGCGCGACCTGGTCGCCGCCGGCGCCGACATCATCCAGCTCGACGAGCCCTGGCTGCGCAACGATCCCGACGCCGCCAAGCGCATCGCGGTCAAAGCCATCAACCGCGCGCTCGAGGGCATCAAGGTGCCGACCATCGTGCACCTGTGCTTCGGCTACGCGGCGCTGGTGCCCGGCGAGACCAAGCCGGTCGGCTACTCGTTCCTGCCGCAGCTCGCCGACACCACAGCCGAGCAGATCTCCATCGAGGCGGCGCAGCCCAAGCTCGACCTCGGCGTGCTGAAGGATCTGGCGGGCAAGAAAATCCTGCTCGGCGTGCTCGACCTTGCCGACAAGAAAGCCGAGACGCCGCAAGTCGTGGCGGAGCGCATTCGCGCCGGCCTGAAGCACGTTGCCGCCGACAAGCTGATCCCCGCCCCCGACTGCGGCATGAAATATCTGCCGCGCGAATCTGGCTTTCGCCAAGCTCAAGGCGCTCGCCGACGGCGCGGCCATCGTGCGGCGGCAGCAGGCAGGCTAGGCCGCATCCACTGGAGCGGTCGCTGTAGCCGGCGCGTCATATTAGCCCTGGAGAAGAGCCCTCGTCTTGCCGCCCAGATAGCTGGTGGCGTTGATAGACGTGGCCGCGTCCGCATGGGTGCCGCGTTCGCCACACTTGTTCGATTGTGGCAATTTGTGTCCCGCACAGGATCGCGCTTGCAGCGCTCTTCGCCTATGCACATGCCTACGCCCTTTCTGTGATAATGATCGGCGCCCAAGCGGTCCTGGCTGAAATTGCTGGGCGGCTTGCTAGAGGCACTGTCGCAATGAATGCAGCACCGCCTTGTTCCGTGGGGTCGAGCGAACTTGGAGTGTGGGTGAGCCGCGCCTGGTTCGTCGCCGGCGCCAGCTCCACATTGCTGCTGATCCTGTTCCCGATGGCCGCGCCCGTCGTTCTGGTTTCCTCGACGGCTGCTCTGCTCGGCTGGAATTTGGCAACGCAGCGGCAGCTGCCGCTGCCGGCGCCGTCGGCGACCATCGTTACTCTGGTATTGATCGATATCTATCTTGTCATCAATTGCACTTGGTCGCTGAGCCCGGCGGACGCCGTGCGGTCGGTTGGCCTACTGATAGTCATTACCGGTATTCTTTACCTGACGCTCAACGCTCTCGATGGAAGCGACCCTGGCGTGCTGCGCGCGGTCGCCGTCGGCCTCGTGGTAGGCATTGCGCTGGCCGGCCTTGTGCTGTGCATCGAGGCCGTCAGCAGCCGCGCCTTGCAACGGTTGCTCATGGCTTACGTGCCGGCATTCGCGCCGAACCGGCATCACATGGAACTGGCGCAAGACGGCTCCGTTGCCATCCCTGCCTATCTCATGAACAGGAGCATCAGCATACTCACCGTGCTGTTCTGGCCTGCCGTGCTGTTGGTGGACCGGTTCGCCTCCTCGCCGCGGCAAAGGATTTGGCTGCTGATCGCACTGGCTCCGAGCGTAGCCGCGGTATTTCGCTCCGTGCATGGCACGTCGAAGATTGCGTTCGTCGGCG
This sequence comes from uncultured Alphaproteobacteria bacterium, assembly GCA_963832445.1. Classification (GTDB taxonomy): domain Bacteria; phylum Pseudomonadota; class Alphaproteobacteria; order Rhizobiales; family Hyphomicrobiaceae; genus AWTP1-13. The sequence continues at coordinate 57,833 of CAWHUM010000025.1, read as the reverse complement.
CCGCCCTCGCTTTCGGCATCTACCTGCTCTATCCGCGGCTTGTGACGCGGGTGACGCGGGTGGGTTGGGTCGCGGCCGTCTTGCTCGTCATTCCGGCAGCGACGCTCGCCTTCAGCGCCCAGCTCTACCAGGCATCCTGGCTGCCCGCGAGTGCGCAGCATCGGGTCGTCATCTGGGGCTACACCGCCGAGCAGATCGGCCGTGCACCGCTGCTGGGCACGGGTGTCGCGACCGCGCGCGCGCTCAATGATCCGCACAATCAGAACAAGCCGCGCGCGTCGGGCACCAAGTACCAGCCCTTGGTATCGCACAGTCACAACGCTTATTTGCAGGTGTGGTACGAAACCGGCGCCGTCGGTGTGTTGCTGCTATTGGCCCTAGGCCTCTTCGTTCTGAGAGCGATTGCCGCCGTGCCCGGTCGAACGCAGGGTCATCTCTACGCGACTTTCGCCGCCAGCGCGCTGCTCGCCGCTTCCGGCTTCAGCATCTGGGCGCCGTGGCTGCTGGCATCCTTCGGCATCGCCGCCGTGTGCGCCGCCGTGGCTCTGGCGCTTCGCGCGCCGGCGCCCGCGGGGTAGCCCCACAGCTCAGGCCCGAACGCGACCGCGCGCCGCACCGGCATTGCCGCTTGACTCGCGAGAGCATCGCCGGTAGTTAACCGAACGGTTACTTAACCACGCGGTTCACAAGATGCCCGCCGACCACCTCAGCACGACCTTCGCCGCACTCGCCGATCCCACGCGCCGGGCGATCCTCGCGCGCCTCGCCCTCGGCGAGACCTCCGTGTCCGAGCTGGCCCAGCCGTTCGACATGAGCCTGCCCGCCGTCTCCAAGCACCTGAAGGTGCTGGAGCGCGCCGGCCTCGTCGCGCGCGGCCGTGAGGCGCAGTGGCGGCCGTGCCGCCTGGAGGCCGGGCCGATGAAGGAAGCGACCGACTGGCTCGAGTCCTATCGCCGCTTCTGGGAGCAGAGCTTCGATCGTCTGGAAGATTATCTGCGCGAACTCAAAGCCAGCGAGAAGGCGCAGGGCCGCAGGACCAGGTCGGCGCCGCGCACGCGCCCCCGCCGCTAGACAAAGCAGAAGAAGGGAAAGCCCGATGCTTGCACGCACCGACGATCGCATGACGATTATCTTGCCGTCCGACCGGGAGATCGTGCTGACGCGCGTATTCGATGCGCCGCGCCGGCTGGTGTTCAAGGCCTGGACCAAGCCGGAGCACGTCAGGCGCTGGTACGGCTGCCGCACCTTCGATCTGACCGTGTGCGAGATCGACCTGCGCGTCGGCGGCGCCTGGCGCTACACCATGCGCGGCCCCGACAGCGTCACCCACACCATGCAGGGCGTCTACCGGGAGATTTTGCCCCCCGGACGCCTCGTATACACGGAACAATACGTCACGCCAGGGTTTACCAGCAATGAGGCGCTGGTGACGGTGCTGTTTGCCGAGCACGACGGCATGACCATTCTCACCAGCACGATCCTGCATGCCTGCAAAGAGGAGCGTGACGCTCGCCTCGCGACGGGCATGGAGAGAGGCGCCGGCGAAACCCTCGACCGTCTCGCCGAGCACCTGGCGACAATGGCGTGAGCCCTGCGCCGCTTCGCGGAACCCGCTTGAGTACTTCGAAAGGAAATACCATGGCCGCCCCAGCCAAGATCCCGCCGGTCACACCTTACCTCACCATCAAAGGCGCCGCCGCCGCGCTCGAGTTCTACAAGAAGGCCTTCGGCGCCAAGGAGAACATGCGCATGCCGGCCGAAGACGGCAAGCGGCTCATGCACGCCGACATCACCATCAACGGCGGCCGCGTGCTGATGTCCGATTGGTTCGAGGAGTACCAGATGGATGGCAAGGTCGACCCGCCGGGCCCGAAGCACCTGGCGCCGGTCGCCGTCGCCCTGCACTACACCAAGCCCGCCGACGTCGACGCGGCTTACCGCCGCGCCGTGGAGGCCGGCTGCCGCAACATCCAGGAACCGCAGGACATGTTTTGGAACGCGCGCTTTGCCATGCTGAGCGATCCTTACGGCCATCGCTGGATGATGAACGCGCCGCTGCCGGCAAAGAAGCCCGAGAAGAAAAAGAAGTGATGGCATAGGCGCGTCACGGCATCCAGGAGCGAGAAGGTCATGCCCACGGGTCAGGCACAAGGCGCGCGCAGCGCCGCGCCGGCGGAGCAACAGTTCGTCATCGAACGCGAGTTCGACGCGCCGCGCGATCTTGTGTGGAAGGCTTGGACCGAGAAGGAGCGCTTGGCGCAGTGGTGGGGGCCCCGCGGCTGCAAGATCGATGTCTTGAAGTTCGACCTGCGGCCCGGCGGCGTCTTCCACTACGTGATGCGGTTCAGCGCCGGCAAGCCCATGTACGGCAAGTTCGTCTATCGCGAGATCGCCGCGCCGGAGCGGCTACGTAAGCATGTTCAATTCCATGCGCCAGGGTTTCGGCGGCACCTTCGATGCGCTCGCCGATCACCTTGCCAGAACCTGAAGGACGGAAAGGACGTCATGCAGACCGTATCCCACGCTCCGGCCGCATCCGGAACCGCCCGCTGGATCGGGTTGATTGTGAGCGGCGCCGTCATCGTGTTCCTGCTGCTGGACGGAGCCATGAAGCTCGTGCCCCTGGACGTGGTGACGGAGACCTCGGCACAGCTGGGATTGCCGGCGTACCTTTCCCAACCGCTCGGCGTCATCACGCTCATTTGCACCCTCCTCTACGCCATCCCGCGCACGTCGGTGCTCGGTGCCATCCTGCTGACTGCCTACATGGGCGGCGCCATCGCCACCCACGTGCGTGTCGGCAGCCCGCTCTTCAGCCACATCCTGTTCGGCGTCTATCTCGGCCTGATGATCTGGGGCGGGCTCTACCTGCGTGATGAGCGCCTGCGCGCGCTCATTCCCTTCAGCCGCTGAGGTCGGTGGACATGCTGAGCGGAGCTGCAATCCTATTGAGCGGCCGGCGCGAGCTGGTGATCACGCGCACGTTCGATGCTCCGCGCAATCGCGTGTTCGCGGCCTGGACCGACCCGAACCACGCCCGCGAGTGGTGGGGCCCGGTGAACTACCCGGCGCGCCACGTCGAGATTGATGCGCGTCCCGGCGGTGCCTGGCGCATGTGCCTCAGGTCCACCGAGGGCAAGCCCGAGCTGTGGCAGGGCGGCACGTTTCGTGAGGTGGTCCCGCCGGAGCGGCTGGTGTTCACCTTCGCCTGGGACGAGGAGGGCGAGCGCGGCCTCGAGACGCTGATCACGGTCACCTTCGTCGAGGACGGGGGCAAAACGCGCATGACGTTCCGCCAGGCCCCGTTCCAGTCGGCCGAGGAACGCGACGGGCACAGCTGGGGCTGGAACAGCACCTTCGACCGCCTCGTTGGGATGTTGAAGGAAGCAGCGGCGGTTCGGGGCGACGGGCCGCAAGGAGAAGAGCCATGAGCATCATTGAAGCCGAGCGAACGGCCGCCAGGCGGCCCGAGCTGGAGGTCGTGATCACGCGTACCTTCGATGCCCCGCGCGAACTGGTGTTCCGCATGTGGACGGAGCCCGAGCACTTCGCGCGCTGGTGGGGCCCCAAGGGCTTCACCAACCCCGTCTGCGAGCTGGACGCCCGGCCCGGCGGTGCGATCCTCGTGCACATGCGCGCCCCTGACGGCGCCGTGTACCCGCTTACCGGTACGTTTCGCGAGTTCGTGCCCTCCGAGCGGATCGTCTTCACCTCCATCGTGGCAGACGCCGAGGGCCATGCGGCGCTCGACGAGATCACCACGGTCACTTTCGCCGCGGAGGGCAGCAAGACCAAGGTCACGGTGCGCTCCAAGGCGGTGGGCATCGCGCCGACCGCACCGCTCATGCTCGCCGGCATGGAGAAGGGTTGGTCGCAGAGCTTCGACAGGCTCGCCGACGTTTCCGGCAAGGCCGCGACCGCCAAGTTGCGACCTCACAAGCCTGGAGGGGACATGCCGCCCCGCAGGATCGTATCCCGAGACGAATGGCTCGAGGCCCGCAAGGCGCACCTCAAGAACGAGAAGGCGCTTACCCGCATGCGCGACTTGGTCGCCGCCGAGCGCCGCACGCTGCCTTGGGTGAAGGTCGAGAAGGAGTACGTGTTCGACACCACCGAGGGCAAGCAGACCTTGGCCGACTTGTTCGGCCGCAACAGCCAGCTCATCGTGCATCACTTCATGTGGCGGCACGATCTCGACATGGGCTGCGCCAGCTGCTCGCTGGAGGCCGACCACGCCGAAGGCGCGCTGGTGCACCTGGAGAACCACGACGTGAGCTACGTGCGCGTATCGCGCGCGCCGTTGCCCAAACTGCTGGCCTACAAGAAGCGGCTCGGCTGGAAGGCGAAGTGGGTCTCCTCCTGGGGCAGCGACTTCAACTTCGACTACCACGTGTCTTTCACCGACGAGCAGCTGGCCGGCAAGATCGACTACAACTTCACGCTTATGGATGGCTCGCAGGGCTTCAATGAGCTCCCGGGCCTCAGTGTGTTCGCCAAGAACGAAGCCGGCGAGGTGTTCCACACCTACTCGAGCTACGCGCGCGGCAACGAGGAGGTGATCGGCGCGTTCATCTACCTCGACATCACGCCGAAGGGCCGCAACGAGAAAGAGATCATGGATTGGGTGAAGCGCAACGACGAGTACGGCGTCGCTGAAGCCAAGTCCTGCTGCCACTCACCCGACCCCGCGTGAAGCCGGGCAACGCAAAGAGGAGCGCTCACATGTCATACGTCGATGGGTTCATCGTCCCGGTGCCGAAGAAGAACCTGAAGGCCTACCGAGTGATAGCCGAGAAGGCCGGCAAGGTTTGGCGCGATCACGGCGCGCTCGACTACAAGGAGTGCGTTGCCGATGACGTGAAGGTCGGCAAGCTCACGTCGTTCCCGCGCAGCGTCAAGCTCAAGAGCACCGAGACGGTGATCTTCTCCTACATCGTCTACAAGTCGCGCGCGCATCGCGATCAGGTCATCGCCAAGGTCATGAAGGACCCGCGGCTCGCCAAGATGATGGACCCCAAGGCGATGCCGTTCGACGGCAAGCGCATGATCTACGGCGGCTTCAAGCTGCTGGTCGAAGCCTGAAGCTAAAGCGACAGCCGAAACACGAACGCTGGCGCCAGGTTGCGTCCGCGGCCGACCCGCTACGTCCCGACCAATCCCCCAGCCCAAAGCAGAAGGACTAAGGAAATGAAGAAGCTGATACCGTTCCTGTGGTTCGACGGTCAGGCCGAGGAAGCCGCCAAGCACTACACGTCCATCTTCAAGGGTGCCAAGATGGGCAGTGTCTCGCGCTACGGCGAGGCGGGGCCCGGCAAGCCCGGCTCTGTGCTCACCGCCTCTTTCGAGATCGATGGCCTCGAGTTCGTGGCGCTCAACGGCGGGCCGCAGTACAAGTTCACCGAGGCCGTGTCGTTCCAGATCCCCTGTGAGTCGCAGGAGGAGGTCGACTACTACTGGGAGAAGCTGGGCGAGGGCGGCAAGTACTCGCAATGCGGCTGGCTCAAGGACAAGTACGGCCTCTCCTGGCAGATCGTGCCGACGGCGCTGCCCAAGCTGCTGAGCGACCCCGACAAGGCCAAGGCCAACCGCGCCATGCAGGCTATGCTCAAGATGCAGAAGCTCGACATTGCCAAGCTGCAGCAGGCCGCTAAGGGATAGCGCGTTCGCCGCTGCCTGCGTTTCGCACAAGGAGGGAACGCCCCGTGTCCAAGCTTCGTGTCAACGCCTTCGGCGTCTCGCTCGACGGCTACGGCGCCGGCCCCGGCCAGGACCTCGCCAACCCCTTGGGCGTCGGCGGCATGGCGCTGCACGAGTGGGTGTTCCCGACGCGCACCTTCCAGCAGATGCTCGGCAAGGAGGGCGGCACCACCGGCATCGACGACGATTTCGCCACACGCGGCTTTGCCAATGTCGGCGCCTGGATCCTCGGCCGCAATATGTTCGGGCCGGTACGCGGGCCTTGGCTCGACGACACCTGGAAAGGATGGTGGGGCGCCAATCCGCCCTACCATTGTCCGGTGTTCGTCCTCACCAACCACTCGCGGGCATCCATCACTATGGAGGGCGGCACCACCTTCCACTTCGTTACAGACGGCATCCAAGCCGCGCTCGAGCGCGCCACTGCGGCCGCCAACGGCAAGGACGTCCGCGTCGGCGGCGGCGCCGCCACCATCCGGCAATATCTGCAGGCGCGGCTGATCGACGAGATGCACCTCGCCGTCTCGCCGGTCCTGCTCGGCTGCGGCGAGCACCTCTTCGCCGGCATCGACTTGCCCAAGCTCGGCTTTCAGGTGGTCGAGCGCGTTCCCAGCGAGAAGGCCATGCATGTCGTGCTTGCCCGGCGCGGCTAGCGCTATGCGAACACGGTTGGCACGGGCGAAGTCTCGATAGGGAAGGCCACCAATGCGAAAACTGATCGTCTTCAACAGCATCACGCTCGATGGATATTTCACCGGTGCGAACGGTGACATGAGCTGGGCGCACGAAGGCAGCGACGACCCCGAGTTCGCCGCCTTCACCGCCGGCAATGCCAAAGGCGACGGCGCATTGGTGTTTGGCCGCGTCACCTACGACATGATGAAGAGCTTCTGGCCGACAGACCAGGCGAAGCAGGCCATGCCCGAGGTCGCCGATGGTATGAACCGCAAGGAGAAGATCGTGTTCTCGCGGACCCTCGACAAATCCGATTGGCAGAACACGCGCTTGCTCAAGGAGGACCCGGTTGCCGCCATACGCAAGATCAAGCAGCAGCAAGGCCCCGGCTTGGCGCTGCTGGGGAGCGGCACGATTGTCGCGCCACTGGCGGCAGCGGGCCTCATCGACTCCTATCAGGTCGTGGTCTGTCCGATCGTGCTCGGCGCGGGACGTACAATGTTCCAGGGGCTGCCCAGACCCCTTCGCCTGAAGCCAACGCAGTCGCGCCAGTTCAGAAACGGCAAAATCTTCATCACCTACGAGCCGGCGAGCTAGGCCAGGGCCGGCTAACTGATCGAGAGGGAGTGCCCATGTCCCTGACGCTCCACTTCCACCCCCTGGCATCGTTCTGCTGGAAGGCCCTGATTGCGCTGTACGAGAACGGCACGCCCTTCAAGCCGCACATCGTCGATTTGGGCGACCCGGAAGCTGCGGCGGCATTCAAGGCGCTATGGCCGATCCGCAAGTTTCCTGTGCTGGAGGACGACGCCACGGGCAGCATGGTCCCCGAGTTGACCACCATCATCGAGTACCTGCAGCAGCACTATCCGGGCCGCACGCAGTTCATTCCGGCCGAGCCCGACGCGGCGCGCAACGTCCGCTTCACCGACCGTCTCTACGATCTCTACGTGCATCTGCCGATGCAGAAGATCATGACCGACAGGTTGCGGCCGGCCGGCAGGAACGACCCGCACGGCGTCGAGGAGGCCAAGGCCACGCTGCTGACCGCCCTCGGTATTCTCGAAAAAGACATGGGCACCAGGACCTGGGCCGCGGGCGAGGCGTTCACGCTTGCCGACTGCGCGGCCTGCCCGGCTCTGTTCTACGGCAACATGCCGGTGCCCTTTACGGCTACGCACCCGAACGTCGCCGCCTACCTGGCGCGCTTGCAGCAGCGGCCTTCTTTCGCGCGCGTGCTGAAGGAGGCCGAGCCCTATTTCAAATTCGTTCCGAAGGAAAAATAGCCGCGGCGGCGGAAAGCGAGGCCGACCGGCATAAGATGTCCCGCAGCGTATTTCGGCGTCATTCCGTCAGGTCGACCTCGTCGGGGTGCGAGGCGAGCAGCCTGGCGAGCGTTTTCATGGCAGCGCGCAATTCCTCGAGCGTGGGCAAACCCAGCGCCAGGCGAACGGCATTTGGCGCGTGTCCGTGCACGACGGTGAAGGCGCTCGACGGAGTGAGCGAGATCCCGCGGCGGGCGGCAGCGGCGGCGAAGGCCTCCGAGCGCCAGCCATTGGGCAAATGCAGCCACGCGTGATAGGAGCGTGGATCGGCATCGATCGCGAACCCGGCGAGACATTCGGCTACGATCGCTTGCCTTCGCTTGGCATCGCTGCGCTTGAGGCGCGAGATCTCGGCCGCCGTGCCGTCGGCCATCAGGCGCGTGCCGACATCGAGGGCCAGTGGCGACACTGCCCACGCGCCGGCGCGCACGCTGCCTGCAACCTTCTCCGACAGCCGCTGCGGAACATGCAGGAAGCCGACCGCCGCGCCAGGCGCGACGCGCTTCGAAAGGCTGTCGACCACGATGCAGCGCTCATCGGCAATTGCAGCCAGAGGCGGGTCGTCGCTCAGGAAGCCGTAGACGAGATCCTCGATCAGGAACAAGCCGAGCCTGGCCGCCAGATTGACGATCTCCTCGCGACGGGCCTCAGACATCGAATGCCCGATCGGGTTCTGCAACACCGGCTGCAGATAGAGGGCCGACAGGGCGCCCGCGCGATGTGCCTTGGCAATTGCGTCGGGTCTGACCCCCTGTTCATCCATGGCGATCGGGACGACGGTCACGCCGAGCTTGGCCGCCAAGCTCTTGACCAGGGGATAGGTGATGGCCTCGACGCCCAGCCGCCCGCCGACCGGGACCAGCGATGAGACGGCCGCCGCGATCGACTGGCGGCCGCTGCCGGTGAACACGAACCCGTCGAACTCGCGGCCGCCAGCGTTTCGTCGTCATGAAATCTGCGGCAATGCGGCGGGCCGCTTCGAGCCGGCCTTGAGTCACGGGTCCCATGGCGGCACCCAAGGCGTCGGCGCGCAGCAGCCCGGCCAGCGACTTGGCGATCAACCCTGATTGATTGGGCAAGGTTGGGAAGTTGAACTCGAGATCGATGGGTCCGTCGCGCGGCTCGCCGCGGATCGGCGCCGGTGATGCAGGCTGGCCGGCCACGAAGGTGCCCCTGCCCACCTCGCCGACCACGAGGCCGCGGCGCAAGAGCTCGGCATAGACGCGCCCCGCGGTGGAGGCGGCAATGCCCTTGTCGTAGGCGAACGTGCGCTGTGGCGGCAGGCGATCGCCCGGCTTCAACCGCCCATCCGTGATGGCCGCCGCCACCTCATCTACGAGCGTCGTGTATTCGGTCATCGTGAATTTATTGCACCGAGGGCAATGTTTTGATTGCACCGAGAAATGTAGCGAACCATATCACGAAATGCAATCGATCTGAACGAAGAGATCAACCATGAGCACCAAATCAGAGCAGTACCCGGCATGGCCCGAGATCGGCGCAAGCAAGGCAAGCAGCCTCTCGCGCGACTGGCTGCGGCGCGTGGTTGCACGCCTCACGCAAGCAAGGCGCCTGAGTGTGCATCACCGCATCGCCCTTTACCTGGAGGGCTTGAGCGACGTGCGGCCCGTGGACTTTGGCTTCTCCGCCGCGGAGATCGCGGCGATCCGAGCCGGTCGGTCTGTGGCCGAAGTGCTGGCGCGACGCACGCGACGGCTCAACCAAGCGACAGGAATGCACGAAGGGGCCTGAGAGGCACCGCCGAGCCTCCTTGGTCTGTCGATCTAACTCAACTCCGGCGCGCTCGCTGTGCCTTGAAAGGAAAGCACGTGCTCAGAACGCTCTCTCCAAAGCCTGTCGATGATCTGGCGCCGTACTTGGGGCCAATACCCGGCAGCACCCGCTGGCTGGCCTTGCGCTGGATCTTTGCGGGCGTGCGGAGTTTCGTCAGCCACAGCGCTGAGCGGCGGCGCCTCCGCCAGGCCGAGCGCTACCTCCATGGTCTGGACGATCGTATGCTCAAGGATATCGGCATCGATCGCAGCGAAATCACCCGGGTCGTGTGGCGCGGGCGGGGCCACCTCTAGGCCGAGATTGTTCCTGATGGAAGCCCTTGGGCTTCCGTCAGGATGCGACTTGCTTTAGCCGGAGCGCTTGAAAATCCGGTCCCAGAAATAGATCACGAGGCCGTCGACGACGGCGAGCAGAGCGAACGCCAGCGAGACGAGCCGCGCCGTTTCGTCGGGGATGCCGAGGGTCTCGCGCAGCAAGTAGACCGCCACTGCCGCAAGCAGCGAACCTACGGCCAGCGCCGCAAATGTCTGCTTGACCTGCTGCTCGGCGGTCGGTTGGCCGCCGCTTTCCTGGTTCATGGCTCGCTACCCCTCATGGCCGAGGCCAGCTCGCTGAGTTTCGCTCGCAGCTGCGCCTCGTTCGCTGTGAAGTCGTTGCCCATCCACCAGCCCTCCAGCGCACTGAGGATCATACCAACCGTCGGCCCCGCCGGCACGCCGAGCGCCATCACGTCGGCGCCGCCGATCGGAAACTTCGGTGCCCGCCAACGCTCGGGCAGGGTGAAGCGGTGGCGCCAGTCCGGATCGTTTGCAGGCGCGCCCGAGCGCGCCCAGGCGATCAGCATCCGATCGCGATAGGCATGCTCTCCGTCCAAGTAGAGATACTGCCTAGCCCTGGGTTCTGGCGTGTGCGGAGCGGCGTCCCTGCCGCGCCCCGTCACAAGCAGCAGCTTTGCCGTCTCGTCATTGGACAGCCGCCAGCGCGAGCGCAGGCGCTCCGCATCCCCCGGTATCTCGACCGCCAGCGCTGCCAGACGCAACAGGGCATCGCCCTTGCGCCCGAGCGCCGCCTCCACGGCGGCAAGCCGCGCCAGTATGGCCAGCCGCGGCACCGCAGGCAGCACCATCAGCAGCAGGCCGTAGGAGCGCATCACCTCGATCAGCTCCGGAGCGCGGCTGTGCGACAGCAGCCGCAGCATCTCCTGGCGCACGCGCTCGGGCGAGAGCTGGGCGAGGCCGGCGCGCTCGCGCACGCACGCCGCCAGGCTTTCCGCGTCGGGCGCACCATCGCCGTACTCCGCCGTGAAGCGCAGGAAGCGCAGGATGCGCAGGTAGTCCTCGCGGATGCGTTCTACCGGCGCACCGATGAAACGCACGCGGCGCGCCGCCAGATCGGCATAGCCGTCGAGCGGATCGAACAGCTCGCCGTCGGCGCTGCAGTAGAAAGCGTTGATGGTGAAGTCGCGCCGGCGCGCATCGGCCTCCCAGTCGTCGGTGAAGGCGACCGTCGCGTGGCGGCCGAAGGTCTCCACATCCTTGCGCAGCGTGGTGACCTCGTAGGGCCGCCCGCCCGAGATCACCGTGATGGTCCCGTGCGCGATTCCCGTGGGCACCGCTTTGAGTCCGGCGGCCTCCGCCGCGCCGATCGCCTCCTCGGGCTTGGCCGTTGTGGCGATGTCGACCTCGCTGACGGCCTTGCCGACGAGCGCGTTGCGCACCGCGCCGCCCACCACGCGCGCCGCAAAGCCGCGTGCGGCGAGCGCCGCGAACACCGCCTGGGTTTCGCTGCTTTCGAGCCAGCTTGCGCCGCTCAGCTTGGAAGGGCGGGTGGCGTCCACTTGCGATCCCGCTACTTCAGCACGCCCGGCTCGATTTGGCCGTCTTTCATGCGCGGCGGCGTGTAGGTCTGGTCGGGCCGGCCACCCTCGCTGATGCTGCCGTAGTAGATCAGCGTGGCGACCACCAGCACTGCCCCGGCGACGAACAGCCACACCAGCGGCGCCTCGTTCATCACTGTCCCGGCCGAGGTGCTGCGCCGCGTCAACAGCACATAGGCCGCGTACATGGCAGCGGGCAGCAGGAACAACAGGATGTTCTCGATGACGATGCGGATCATCGGGTAAACAGCCTCTGCTGCATGTTCTTCAGCATGCCCGCGGTTGCGCCCCAGATGTAGCGCCCCTGGTAGGGCATCGCATAGAAATAGCGCTCGCGGCCGCGCCAGGGTCGGGACGCCCGCTGGTGATTGGCCTCGTCCATCAGGAACGAGAGCGGCACCTCGAACACCTCGGTCACCTCGCGTGTGTCGAGCGATTCGGGAAAGTCAGGCCGCACGAGAGCGACCACCGGGGTGATCTGAAACCCGCTGCCGGTGCGGTAGCTGTCGAGGTACCCCAGCGGCTCGATGAACTCCGCCGGCAGCCCGATCTCCTCGTGCGCCTCGCGCAATGCGCACGCCAGCGCGCTCGCGTCGCTTTCCTCGACCTTGCCGCCGGGAAACGAGATCTGGCCCGGGTGGCTCGGCATGTCGTCGGGGCGCTGGGTGAGCAATACCGTCAGCTCTTCCCTGAGCACGATCGGCACCAGCACAGCGGCCGGCCTTGGTGGCGCCATCACCGCAAGATCGCCCTTGAGCTCCGGGTTGAGGTCGAAGTCGCTGGGCCCGAACGCCTGGCCCGTGCGCGGGTCGAAGATCGCCTCCGACGGCGCATGATGCAGCCCGCGCTCGGCGCGCGCGCGAAAGCTGGCCTCGGAGAACTGATCGACCATCCCGTGCAAGGTCGCCTCCATCGGCCGGCACCATAAGGGGCGCCTCGTTGTCTTACCACCGTTGCGCGACGCCTGCGATCTCCCGCCTGCAACATCACAAAACTGCAATGCGGCGCTCCGCGCGTCCCGGTCGGGCCTGGGCGATTCGCGTCAGTCGACGTAGGCGACCCTGTCCGACTTGAGCAATTCCTCGATGCTTGGAAGATGTGTCATGCCCGCCCGTATCTTGCTCTGAGTCTCCTCCTCCATGCGGCGAATCTCGTCGAGGGCCGCAACCACGGCCTCCAGCTGCGCCCGCGGGATCACCACCGCCCCGTCGCGGTCGCCCACCACCACGTCGCCGGCCTCAATCGCCACCCCGCCGCAAACGATCGGCAGCCCCACCCTGCCCGGGCCGCTCCTGACGCAGGAGTTGGGCGTGATCCCGCGCGCGAGCACCGGCAGCCCCACCGGGATGATGCCGATACTGTCGCGCGCCATGCCGTCGATGACGATGGCGGCAACGCCCTTGTTCTTCGCCATCATCGTCACGTTGTCGCCCACCACGGCCGTCGCCGAGAAGGCGTCGGCTGCCGCCACGATCACATCGCCGGGCTCCGCCAGCGCCAGGGCGGCCAGGATCGCGAGGTTGTCGTCGGCACCGGTCTGACAGGTGAGCGCCGGGCCTGCGAACTCGGCGCGCTCCGGGTCCAGCGGCTTGATCGAATGATCGAGCGCCGCACGCCCCTGCATGGCATCGACGATATGCCCGGTTTGCGCGCCGGCGAGCTTGGCTATCAGCGCGCGGGGCGGGCGCGCAAAGGAGCGGCGGACGGTCAGCAGCGGCGGGTCCTTGAGCATGGGGCACGTCCTCTCCTCTAGTGTGATGATCGAGAAATCCGCATCATCGCGTCTGGCCAGGTTCGGAAGCGGATTTCTCGATCTAAATCACACTAGCAACATGACTCTGCTAAAGTCCTTGAGATCGCGAAATTCGTTCAGACCTTGCCGCACACTGGGACGAATTTCGCGATCAGGACACTAGCTGGCAAGCGATACGGCGCGACGCGCGCCCGCCTTGCGGCCGGCGATCGCCCAGTAGGTGAGCCCGCCGGCGATTCCGGCGAGTGCTACGACGGCAACGACGCTGGCAATGATGGCGACGGCGGCGGCATCCGACGGTAGCGCCTCGCTGAGGGGGCCGCTCGAGCTCCATATCAGAGCAATGCCGTAGAGACCGAGCGCGCAAAGCCCGATTGCGGCACCGGCCGCGACATAGAACAAGGGTGAGCGGACGGCGGTGCGTTCGGCATAGATGCCGATGACAAGCGTGGGGACCAATGCCAGCAGGGCGACGAAGCCGCTGACCATCGACACGAACAGGGCCGTGGTCTGAACCAGGTCGAGGTCGAACGGCCCCCAAGTCGAATCGGGCGTGTAGACCAGGGCGAATCCCAGTATCGCTCCGGCGACAATGCTTGCCGCAACGTAGGCAAAGGCGATGGTGATGAGACGCCGGCCCCAGCTCATGGGCGAGCCCCGCGCTGCGCCAGGATCGGCGGAGTGCCTTCGCGCATAGGAAAGAACGCCTCCCCGCTCCACAGTCCGAGCCCTCGCTCCGCGTCTTCCACAGCCAGCTCCACCAGATCGTAGTAGAGCGCGCGCGTCACCAGCGCCTCGAGCCGCCCGCGCACCAAGAGGTAGGGCTTGAGGCCGCCGCTGCCCGCCTCCACCTCGAATCGGATGGAGTGCTCGGGCCCCGCCTCGACGATGTCGTCGACGTTGGTGCGAAACGTCAGCCGCTGCTCGCGCCCGCTGCCGTGCACCTGCATCTCGACCGCCAGGAACGGCGCGTCCGCCACCGCCACGTCGATCTTCTCGGCGGGCGTCACCAGGTAGTGCTTGCCGTCCGCGTCCTTGCGCAGGACGCTGGCGAACAGCTTGACGAGCGCCAAGCGCCCGATCGGGCTCCCCTGGTAGAGCCACACCCCATCGCTGCGAATCGCCATGCCGATGTCGCCGCAATAGGGCGGGTCCCACTTTTCGACGGGCGCCGGCCCCTTGCCTCCTTGCGCCTTGAGCAGGGCCTCGAGCCCCGAGATGCGGTTGGAATTGGCGTCGGCCGGCATGGCTTGGTTCGGGGCACTCAGTTCGGGAACGGCTCCAGCAGCTTGGCGTCGGCTGCATCGGGCGGGGTGCGCGCCACGTTCATCACCATGGCGAGCAGGCTGTAGTAGCCGTTGAGGCCGACGAGATCGATGATGCCTTGCTCGCCGAACAGCTCGAGCGCGCGCGCATAGGTGGCGTCGCTCACGCTCTTGTGACGATGCAGCTCCATCGAGAAGTCATAGGCCGCAGCCTCGTCGTCGGCCATCCTCTCGGGCCTGCGCCCCTCGGCGATGGCTTCGATCACCGCCTCGGAAAGCCCGGCCTCCAGCGCGTGTTTGTAGTGGTGCGACCATTCGAACTGCTGCGTCCACTCACGCGCCGTCGCTAGCGTTACCAGTTCGCGCACGCGCCCTGGCAGCACATTACGAAACCGTAAGTAGTCGCCCAGCGCCTTGGCGCGCAGCATCACCTCGGGCGAGCGCAGCATTACCGAAAACGGCCCAATCGTTGCGTAGCCGCGGCTGGCCTTGAATTCGTCGGCGGCCTTCTTCTGCTCCGCCGTCATGGCCTCGGCCGCCAGCGGCGGCATTCGTTCCCTGCCCGGCATTGTTACTCCTGTGCCTATCCCCGCGTTACGGTGGGTGCGCTATAATATGGCAGTTTGCCGCCTTCTCGATCAGGCTGGCGCAACTGTTCATATTGTGACCATCTTTGCCAACTGAGGTTCGCTTTCCAAGCAGCGGAGCGTATAGTTTGCCGTCATGAGCACCATAACTCAAACCGACGACGCCATCGTCAGCCGCATCGAGATGGCTGGCGAGCGCATGCAGCGCGTTCACAAGGCGGCCGCCTCCGTGATCTTCGGCCAGGACCAGGTGATCGAGCGCACCCTCGTAACCCTTCTCGCCGGCGGGCATGCCCTGCTGATCGGCGTGCCGGGCCTAGCCAAGACCCTGCTGGTCGACACGCTGGGCAAAGTCCTCGGGCTGGACGCCAAGCGCATCCAGTTCACGCCCGACCTGATGCCCTCCGACATCATCGGCGCGGAGATGCTGGAGGATGGCGGCCCGGGTGGGCGCCGCAGCTTCCAATTCGTCAAAGGCCCTATCTTCGCCCAGCTGCTGATGGCCGACGAGATCAACCGCGCCAGCCCCAAGACGCAGTCGGCCCTGCTGCAGGCGATGCAGGAGCACCACGTCACCGTCGCCGGACAGAGGCACGACGTGCCGGCACCCTTCCACGTGCTGGCGACCCAGAACCCGCTGGAGCAGGAGGGCACCTATCCGCTGCCCGAAGCCCAGCTCGACCGCTTCCTCCTGCAGATCGATGTCGGCTACCCCGACCAGGGTGCCGAGCGCCGCATGCTGTTTGCCACCACCGGCATCGAGGAGCGCCGGGTGGAGCAGATCATCACGGGGCCTGAGCTGCAGGCGATCCAGCGCCTCGTGCGGCAATTGCCCGTTCCCGACAAGGTGGTGGAAGCCATTCTGAAGCTTGCGAGGTCCGCCCGTCCCGGCACCGGCGCGGGCGCCGAGACCGACCGCCTGATCGCCTGGGGGCCCGGTCCCCGCGCCAGCCAGGCGCTGATGCTGGCCGTGCGCGCCAAGGCGCTGATCGACGGCCGGCTCGCCCCTTCGATCGATGACGTGATCGCCCTGGCCGAGCCTGTTCTCAAGCATCGCATGGCGCTCACGTTTGCAGCGCGCGCGGAAGGCGAGTCGGCGAGCGGCGTCATCAATCGGCTGGCAGCGGCATTGGGGTAGGGGCGACACGGGTGGCGGCAAGCGGGCCTGCGGCGGACAAAGCGAAGGGTGGTGCGAGCGTCTTCAAGCTCGAGGGCGAAGCACAAGCGCTTGCCGATCGTCTCCCCGACCTGCTGCTCGAGGCGCTGCGCGTTGCCAGCACCGTGGTGCATGGCATCCACGGCCGCCGGCGCGCCGGAACCGGCGAGACGTTCTGGCAGTTTCGCCAGTTCCAGGGCAGCGATCCTGCCACCGTCATCGACTGGCGGCGGTCGGCCAGCTCCGACACCCTCTACGTGCGCGAACGTGAATGGGAGGCCTCGCACACCTTCTGGCTCTGGCCCGACGTTTCACCGTCCATGGCATTCAGGAGTCACCTGGCACCCGTCAGCAAGCGCGACCGCGCCGTGGTTCTGACGCTGGCGGTGGCTGAGATGCTGGTGCGCGCAGGCGAGCGCGTCGCGCTGCTCGGCCTCACCCTGCCGATGGCGAGCCGCAAGGCCGCCTCGCGCATCGCACAAGGCCTCGCCGCCAGCGAGCACACGGAGGCCATGAAGGCGAGCCTGCCGCCCAAGGCGCGCCTTTCCCGGTTCTCCAGCGCCGTGATCATCGGCGACCTTCTCGATCCGCCCGAGCTCATTGCCCAGCGCTTGAACGAGATGGCGCAAGGCGACGTGCAGGGCCACCTCATCCAGGTGCTCGACCCGGCCGAAGAGACGCTGCCCTATCACGGCCGCATGGAGTTCCGCTCGCCCGAAGGCTCCGAGCGCTGGATCGGCGACCGCGTCGAGACCCTGCGTGACGCCTACCGCCAGAAGCTCGCCGACCACCGTGCCCGCATCGAGGAGGCCGCGCGTCGCATCGGCTGGTCGTTCCTCGTGCACCACACCGACAGGCCCGCTGCCGAGCCGCTGCTCGCCTTCATCATGCGCCTGCAGGGCTTGACGGCCGACTACCGCTGGAAGCCAGAGGCGCGCGCGGGAGGCCAGCCATGACGCTCGGGCCGATCGCCTTCCTCAGTCCGTGGCTGCTGGCAGGGCTGTTGGCTCTGCCGGTGATCTGGTGGCTGCTGCGCACGGTGCCGCCCCGGCCCCAGCGCCTCGAGTTTCCGCCGACGCGCATCCTGGTCGGCATCGACAACCGCGAGAAGACGCCGGCGAAGACGCCGTGGTGGCTCACCCTCATTCGCATGCTGGCGGCAGCCCTCGTCATCCTCGCGCTGGCCGAGCCGGTGCTCAATCCCAACCGCACCTCGGCGCTTTCGGGCTCGGGTCCCGTGGTGCTGGTGGTCGACAACGGCTGGGCCGCGGCCGCGCAATGGTCCTCGCGCACGTCGATGATCGAGCGGCTGATCGCGGAAGCCGAAGGCCAGAGCCGTCCGGTGATGATCGTGGCGACCGCCAGCGCCGCCAAGAGCCCGGCCGCCAAGAGCGAGGCGCCAGGCACGGCGCGCTCAACCGCCGCGGCTATCCAGCCCCAGCCCTTCGCCCCGGACCGGCCGGCGGCAGCGGAGGCGATCGCGAGGGCGCTCGGCGGTGCGGGCGAGGCCAGCATCGTGTGGCTCAGCGACGGCGTCGATCACGACGGCAACGCGCGCGCTTTCGCAGAGCGGCTCGCAGCCCTTGCTGGCTCGCGCTTTGCCGTGGTCGAGACACACCCCGGCCACGAGGCGCTCGGCACCAGTGCCACGGTAACCACCGGCGGCCGCCTCGAAGCGCAGGTGTTGCGGGCGGAGGGCGGGCTGCGCACCGGCGTGCTGCACGCTTTGTCCGGCCGCGGGCAGCGGCTCAGCCAGATTGCCTTCGTGCTCAATGTCGGCGACACGCGCGCGATCGCCTCGTTCGATCTGCCGCTCGAGCTTAGAAATCAGGTCACCCGCATCGAGATCGCCGGAGAGCGCTCGGCGGGGGCCGTGCATCTGCTCGATGCACGCTCGCGCTGGCACCGCGTCGGGCTCTATTCGAGCGAATCCCGCGAGCAGGCCCAGCCCCTGCTCGCCCCGCTCTACTATATCGAGCGCGCGCTGACCCCCTTCACCGAGATCGCCAAGGGCGAGGGCGCCAACCTGCCTGCGGCAATCGACTCCATCATGAAGCGCAACGTCTCGGCCCTGATGCTGGCCGACGTCGGCGTGCTCCCCCACGAGGTGCACGAGCGCATCGCTGAGTGGGTCAAGAAGGGCGGCGTGCTCGTTCGCTTTGCCGGGCCGCGGCTCGAGAAAGGCGGCGACGATCTGCTGCCTGTCACCCTGCGCCAGGGCGGCCGGACGCTCGGCGGCGCGCTGTCGTGGGCAACGCCGCAGCCGCTCGTTCCCTTCGGCGACGAGGGCCTGTTTGCCGGCTTGCTCGTGCCGCCCGAGGTGCTGGTGAGCAAGCAGGTGCTGGCCGATCCCTCCTCTCTCGGCGCCGACGTGAAGGTTTGGGCGCGCCTCAAGGACGGCACCCCGCTCGTCACCGCCGCCAAGCGTGGCGACGGGCACTTGATCTTCTTCCACGTCACCGCCAATTCCGACTGGTCGAACCTGCCGCTATCGGGCCTGTTCGTGGAAATGCTCCGCCGCATCACCAGTCTCGGCAGCCTCGATGGCGGAGGCCAGGAGGCGCTGGACGCCGAGGGCAAGGAGGCGGGCGCTGGGGCAGGCGTTGAGGTGCTGTCGCCGCTGCAGGTGCTCGACGGCTTCGGTCTCCTGCGCAACCCGCCGCCGACCACGCAGGGCATCGCCGCCTCCAAGATTGCCGATGCCAAGCCGAACGCCGAGAACCCGCCGGGCTACTACGGCCCGGCCGGCACCCCGCGCGCCCTCAATCTGCTCACCCCCAAGTCCCTGCTCAAGCCGTTGCCGAGCATGCCCATGGGTGTGGAACGCCGCGTCTACGAGGGTGAGGCAGCCCAGCCCGTCAAGCCGCAACTCCTGGTGGCCGCCATGATCTTGCTCTTTGCCGACATTGTGGCTGTGCTGTTGCTGCAGGCAGGCGGCATGGGTGCCTTCATGGGCCGTGCGGCGGGCCGCGTCGGACGCGCTGCCGTGGTGCTCGTCGCCGTCGCCTTAGGTGCAGGCCTGCTGGTCGCGACCTCAACGCCGGCCAGCGCGCAGTCGGCCCCGCCGCCCGGCAGCCGGGTCACGGACGCCATCCCCGTCCAAGCCACCTCCAAGGTCACCTTCGCCTACGTGATCACCGGCGATGCGTCTACCGACGAGGTGAGCCGCGCCGGCCTGGTCGGTCTTGGCAAGTATCTGACCGCGCGCACGGCGGTGGAGCCCGGCGAGCCCTTCGCGGTCAACATCGAAACCGACGAGATCGCCTTCTTCCCGATCCTCTATTGGCCCGTTCTGCCCAATGCCCGTCCGCTGTCGGAAGCGGTGCTCGCCAAGATCGACGCCTACATGAAGCAGGGCGGCATGATCCTCTTCGACACCAAGGACTACGGGCAGGGCATCCCCACCGGCTACAACATGCGCGGCGACGGCACCACGCCGTTGCAGCGCATGCTGGGCAACCTGGACATCCCGCGCCTGGAGCCGGTGCCCGAGCACCACGTGCTCACCAAGTCCTTCTACCTGCTGCGCAGCTTCCCCGGCCGTTGGGAGGGTGGCCAGCTGTGGGTCGAGGCCGAGGTTCCCCGCGACAGCGATCAGGGCCGCCAGGCCCGCCGTGTCGACGGGGTGAGCCCCATCCTGATCACGTCCAACGATTTTGCCTCCGCCTGGGCCACCAACGAGCGCGGGCAGCCGCTCTATCCAGTGGTGCCCGGCGGCGAGCGCCAGCGCGAGATGGCGTTCCGCACCGGGGTCAACATCGTCATGTACGCGCTGACCGGTAACTACAAGGCCGACCTGGTGCACATGCCGGCGCTGCTGGAGCGGCTCGGGCAATGAGCAACTGGTCGATCGACTTCGCGCCGATGGTGCCCAGCCTGATCTTCTGGGCAGGCGCTGTGCTGGCGGTGATCCTGGTCGTAGCGTTGGCGTTCCGGCGCTCGCGCGGCGCGTGGCTGCGCGCGCTATCCCTGGCGGCGCTGCTGCTGGCGCTTGCCAACCCGACCTTGCGCCAGGAGGAGCGCGAGAGCCTCGCCAACATCGTCATCGTCGTGGTCGACGAGAGCATGAGCCAGACGATCGGCGGCCGGCCCGAGCAGACCGCGGCCATCAAGCGCGAGCTGGAGGCGAAGCTCGCCGGCATCAACAATCTGCAGGTGCGGTCGGTGCAGTCGTCCAAGCCCACCGGCGAGCAGGCGGCCGGCACCAACCTGTTCGCAGACCTGAACAGCGCGCTCGCCAACACGCCGCCCGACCGCTTGTCCGGCGTCATCATGATAACCGACGGGCAGGTGCACGACGTGCCGAAGTCGGCCCAGGTGTTGGGCTTCGACGCCCCCGTGCACGGGCTCCTCACCGGCCAGCCTGACGAGTTCGATCGCCGCATCGAGGTGCTCAAGGCGCCGCGCTACGGCTTTGTCGGCTCCATCCGCAACATCGAGCTCAGGGTCGTCGAGACCGGCCGCAAGGGCCGGGGCGGCGAGCGCGTCACCCTCAAGGTCCGGCGCGAGGGCAAGCCCGACGAGACCCGCACTGCCCTGATCGGCCGCACCGTCGCCATCCCGATGACGTTCCCTCACTCCGGTCAGAACATCGTCGAGATCGAGCTCGATGCGGTGCCAGGCGAGCTCACGGCCGCCAACAACCGTGTCGTCGTGGCGGCCGACGGCGTGCGCGAGAACCTGCGCGTTCTGCTGGTATCGGGCGAGCCGCACGCGGGCGAGCGGGTGTGGCGCAACCTCTTGAAATCGGACGCCGCCGTCGACCTTGTGCACTTCACCATCCTGCGTCCGCCGCAGAAGCAGGATGGCACGCCCATCAATCAGCTCTCGCTGATCGCCTTCCCCACGCGCGAGCTGTTCTCCGAGAAGATCAAGGAATTCGACCTCATCATCTTCGACCGCTACCAGCACCGCGACATCCTGCAGACGCTCTACTACGAGAACATCTCCCGCTACGTCGAGGAGGGCGGCGCGCTGCTCGTCGCCTCCGGCGACGACTATGCCGGCAGGATGAGCCTGGCCAACACCCCTCTGAGTTCGGTGCTGCCGGCGATGCCGACGGGCCAGCTGATCGAGCGGCCGTTCAAGGCCAAGCTTTCGAGCGACGGCCAGAAGCACCCCGTCACCCGCGGCCTGCCTGGCTCTGAGGGCAAGGAGCCGACCTGGGGCCGCTGGTTCCGCCAAGTCGATATCTCGCCCGCCCGCGGCCGCGTGGTCATGAGCGGGGCCGACGACCGGCCGCTGCTGGTGCTCGATCGCAAGAGTCGCGGGCGGGTGGCCCTGCTGCTGTCGGATCATGCTTGGCTGTGGGCGCGCGGCTACGAGGGCGGCGGCCCCCACGCCGACCTGCTGCGCCGGCTCGCGCATTGGCTGATGAAGGAGCCCGATCTGGAGGAGGAGCGGCTGCTGGCCTCCGCCAAGGGCCTCAAGCTCACCATCGAGCGCCGCTCCATGGAGGAGAAGGTCGGCCCCGCGCACGTGTCCGCTCCGGGCGGTGAGACCTTCGAGGTGACGCTCGACAAGGCCGGACCGGGCGTCTGGCGCTCCACCGTCGATGTCAAGTCTCCCGGCCTCTACAAGCTCGAGGCACAGTCGACTTTGGGGGCACTAACCACCGTTGCCCACGCCGGCATCGAGGATGCGCGCGAGATGAACGAGGTGACAGCCACCGACGAGAAGCTGAGGCCTCTGGCGGAGGCGACCGGCGGCGGCGTGTTCTGGACCCGCGGCGGCAGCCTGCTTTCCAGCCTCTCCTCCTCGGGCGTCGAGTTGCCCCGCATTTCCATGCTCGCCAACGCGCGTGTGCTGGCGGGCTCCGGCTGGCTGGGCCTCAAGGACCGGGAGGCCTTCGTCACCCGCGGCGTCAAGCTGATCCCGATGTTCACGGGCTTCCTGGCGCTGTCGGCCCTGCTCGCGCTGATGGCGCTGACCTGGTGGCGCGAGGGGCGCTAGGTTACTGTTTTGTGATCGGCTTTGGGTAACCCCGGGCAGCGCTGCTAGCCTGGTAGCCGTCGATCATTCGCATTCGCCTCGGCGAGTTCGAAACGAGGCTACAAAAGTCCTTTGACGCGTCGAGTTTCTGGCTGACCAGACCAGTGACGTGCCGAGTGCGCAAGTGAATACTGTAGATCTCCTCGACGCAAACTGTGCCGGCACCCCTAATGATAACCAATTCGTCGTCCCAGCGATCGACGGTTAGTCGATTTATGGCAACTGGGAACAATTGCCCGGCTGAACCCGTAAGAACGGCAGTGGCTTCCAAGCATTGGCGTGCCGCGCGGTCGCAATCTATCGTTGTCGTCTGACTGGGCCAGGCATTCTTGTCGTCCTCAAGTGACCAGGTCCCTTGGACATACAGAGTGCCCCTTCCTTGATCGTGCAAGAAGAAGAACGGTGGCAAGAATGGAACACGGACTTGCATCGCTTCTGCCCACAACAAGAAGACCGTGCCGGCAAGAGCAGCGATCAAGAGAAACTCAAAAAGCAAACGGCCAAGTCGCACTGAATTTCTCAGAGGAGTTGCGCGCAGGCTTGCGCAGTAAGGATAGACCGTAGCTCTTCTCCGCTCAAAGCCTATCTCGGAAACGGCCGCGCCACCGCAGTCGAGGTGGCGACCGCCAGCCGCTCGCCGCCGGCATCGCGCAGCATGCCCTGCATCGCCACGCTGGAGGAGCCGAAGCGCAGCACCTCGCCGCGCGCAACCACGCGCGCCATCGGCGTGGGCTTGAGGTAGGTCACGGTCATCTGCAGGGTCGGCACGTAGGCCTCGAAGCGCTTGGAGATGCTGGCCGCCACCGACATGGCGTCGTCCAGCATGGCGCAGATGAAGCCGCCCTGTACGTTGCCGGCTGGATTGGCGAACTCGGGGCGCGGGGTGAAGGCCACCTCCGCCCAGCCGCCCTCCACCGAAAAGTCGACGAGTTCGAAGCCGAGCAGCTTGGCGCAGGGGGGATGCGTTGAGGGGTCGCGCAGCACGGCGCGGATCTGGTCGTCGGTCATGGACATGCTTGGATTCCGGGGCAAGAGCCGCTCATTCCGCATAGCACGGGCCTGAAACGCCGCCAAAAACCCTGGGGAAAAGCCGCGTTCCCGGGCGTCCGCGACTCAACTAAACGTGTTCTGCTTGCCAGGCTGTGCTCTCGCCGGTGCCGACGGAAACCTCCCCATGAACCTGCTCTTCCGCATCGTCTATGCCGCCCACGCCAAGGGCACCCATCACAAGCTGGCCCTCGATGCGCTGCGCAGCATCACGTGCGCTGACCACGAGATGTGGCAGCGGGTGTTTCTGGCCCACGCCAAGCTCTACCTGGAAGGGTCGAAGGCGCCCGACGACGAGTTCAAGGATTTCAAGAACCACGTTCTCCACACCCGCGACGGCTTCTGGGGCGGGGCGCCGCAGAAGGTGACGAGCTGGTATCATCACCTGGTGGAAGCGCTGCGCGTGCAGGACTGGCCGACGGCGGTCTACTGCGCTGGAGTCCTGAGCCACTACTACACCGACCCGCTGCAGCCCTTCCACACCGCCCAGTCGGAGGCCGAGAACAACATCCACCGCGCCGCCGAATGGAGCATCTCGCGAGCCTACGGCGAGCTCTATGCGCTGGGCGCCAGCGATTTTCCGGACATGGCGGTCGTCATGCCCGACGACCCCAACTGGCTGGTCCAGCTGCTCTGCCTGGGCGCCGAGAGGGCCAACGCCAACTACGAGAAGCTGATCGCGCACTACGACATCCAGCGCGGGGTGGTCGATCCGCCATCCGGCCTCGATCGCGTTGCCAAGCGCATCGTCGCCGAGATGATCAGGTACGCCTACCTTAGCTACGCCGCCGTGCTCGACCGGGCCATCAGTCGAGGCCGGCGTGCCGGCACCCGACGTCGGCGTGACGGCTGCCACGCTGATCGCGGCCGCACAGATCCCGGCGAAGCTGCTCGCCCGCCGCATCGCCAATGCCGAGGAGCGCCGCACGGTCGAGCGCATCTACGACGAGCTCTTGGCAACCGGCACCGTCGAGCGCAACCTGCCCGAGGACGACCGCATGGTGCGCGCCCTTTACGCGCAGGAAGTCCTGGCCGCGCGTTCGCCGCAGCCGCAGGTGTCGAAGGTGTTCCCGTTCAGGCCGCGCGAGCGGGTGGTCACGCGCATCGACCAGGCGCGGGCCGCGCGTCGCGTCCAGGAGCCTTCTGCCGAAGTGATTCCGCTGCGCGCCCCAGCGCCGGCGCCAGCCGCCGCTCTCACCCCCGCCGATGCAGTTGAAACCGCGGCAGCCTCCGCTGCTCCTCGCATATCCAATGTCACCCACGCGCCCATGCTGTCGATCGTGCCGGCGACGCAACCGGCCGACGGCATGGCGGTCCGCACGCCACGGCCGCGCTCGGGGCTCACCGACCGGTTGGAACGCATCCCCATCGTGGCCGCGACAAGGCGCGAGGACGAGCCACCGGTGGAGCCCGAAGTGGCCGCCGCCGTCGCCAGCCCGCGCTTCTACCTCACGCTCGACCAGGACGTCGTCGACGGCCCCTCCATCGGCCCCAAGACCGCCGAGCGGCTGCACCCGCACGGCATCCGCACCGTGCGCGATCTCATCAAGGCCGATCCGGCGGCGCTCGCCGTGCTCGTGAACGCGCGCCACATCACCCCGGAGATCGTTTCCGGCTGGCAGGATCAGGCCCGCCTCGTGTGCACCGTGCCGGGCCTGCGCGGCACGCAGGCGCAACTGCTGGTCGGCGCAGGCTACCGCTCCGCCGAGGCGATCGCCGCCGCCGAACCCGACAAGCTGTGCGCCGATGTGCTGGCATTCGCCGGCTCAGCCGTTGGTCAGCGCCTGCTGCGCAACGGCGATCCGCCGGACATCGAGAAGATCAAGGGTTGGCTGGAGGCCGCCCGCAGCATGCAGGCGGCATGAGGACCGCTCGGGTCAGAACATCCCTTCGAACTTCTTCTTGAAGCGCGAGAGGCGGCCGCCGCGATCCATGAGCTGCTGGTTGCCGCCGGTCCAGGCCGGATGCGTCTTGGGATCGACGTCGAGGGTGAGCGTGTCGCCGTCCTTGCCGTAGGTCGAATAGGTGCTGAACGAGCTGCCGTCAGTCATCACCACCTTGATCATGTGGTAGTGGGGATGGAAGTCTTCGTCTTTTTTCATGGGTTTCCAGGTCTCTAGTCAGGGCGGCCGCACATTCGGGCGCCGCGATTGCAATTCTCGGCGCTTCTTTACTCAAAACCAGGGCCCGGGACAAGCCGCCCCGGGCCGCAAAGTCTCAGTAGGGGCCTTGCCTGCGTCAGGCGGTCGCCACGGGCCGGCGCAGATCCCGGCGCAGCCCCATGTACTGCAGCTCGCCGAGCATGGCCACCATCACTGCCTGGAAGATGACGAAGGCATAGCCGAGCGCGGTCGGCGCCACCCAGCCCGACACCAGCAGCAGGGCGCTGGCGATGGCCCACAGTGCATTGGTGGCAATGATGGCCCACACGGCGGGCCTCGAGGTGGTCTCGCGCGTGGCGGTGAAGGCGACGAAGGCCACGTACGGCAGCAGCACGATGCCGGCCCATCGCAGCAAGGCTGGGGGAAGGCCCATCAGGCCCTCGAGCAAGCCGGCGCCCGCAATCATCAGGAGGCCGGTGGCTCCGCTCGCCGCTGCATCGAGCGCCAACGCGCGGTGCAGGAAGGTGGAGGATTGGTCATTGGAAATTGGGGGTAGCTCCTTTCTTTGTTGCCGGTTACTGCGCGGCCGTTGACGCTTGGTTGAAGAAGCCCGTGATCGCCTGCAGGCGCTCGCCGGAGATCACACCGAAATCGACGCCCTCGACGACTGGCGCTCCGCTCTCCGGCGCCAGCTGCCAGTTGAAGCGCACACGGTCGTGGTGGTTGTCGACTTCGCTGGTGCGGCGGAAGCGATGGCCGGGGAAGCGCTGGTGCACGGCCTGCACCATGGTGTCGATACCGGCGTGGCCGTCGGCCTGCAGCATGGGGTCGACGTAGTTTGCGTCGTCGGTCCACACCGCGGCGATGAGATCGCGCCGGCTCTTGCCGTCGGTCTCGTTCCACATGGCGATGTAGCGATCGATCAATTGCGTGACTGTGCTCACAACGATCTCCTTTCGTGTTTCAGCAGCCGGCCGGATGGCCGTCTGCAAGCGATGCGGGCATGATTTCGCGGATCGGGGGGCGGCAGTCGATTACCTCGCCGGTTAAGGACGCTGCCTCCGGTTGAAGCCGTTCATGCCGGCTTGGACCGAGCTGCCGCGCTGCAGCACGCCGGACGAAGGCACGCGACGTTCCCCGCTTGTTCAACGGCAGGCTCCCCCGCACCGCTGTCCGTGCTAGAAGGGCCCAATCCCACGCCGCGCGAGCCCGATGGACACGAGCGTCACAGCCAAGGCCCCTTACTTCGACGCCCGCGAGGTCGGCGGCGAGCTGGCGGCGTTGGTCACCGCGCACGGCGGCGCGGCCGAAGCCCGTCCTGCGGTGCTCGAGCGCCTCAAGGCATTGCTCAAGGCGGCCCGCACCGAGGCAGCCCGGCAGATCGAGGCCGACGGCAATGGCCGGCGCTGCGCGGAGGGCCTGTCGTCCTTCCAGGACGAGCTGATACGGCTCGTCTACGATTTCACCGTCAACTACGTCTACAGCGCCACCAACCCGTCCGACGCCGAGCGCATGGCGATTATCGCCACCGGCGGCTACGGTCGGCGCCTGCTCGCCCCCTACTCCGACGTCGATCTCCTGTTCCTGCTGCCCTACAAGCAGACGCCCTGGGGGGAGAGCGTGGTCGAGTTCGTGCTCTACCTGCTGTGGGACCTCGGCCTCAAGGTCGGCCATGCCACCCGAACCGTCGAGCAGTCGCTCAAGCTCTCCCGCGCCGACATCACTATTCGCACGGCGCTACTCGACTCGCGCCTGATCCTGGGAGATGAGGCTCTCTTCGAGGAGCTGATGCGCCGCTTCCGCCGCGAGGTGGTGCAGGGCACCGCGCGCCAATTCGTGGAGGCCAAGCTTGCCGAGCGCGATGAGCGCCACCGGCGTGCGGGCGAGTCGCGCTATCGCGTCGAGCCCAACATCAAGGATGGCAAGGGCGGCCTGCGCGACCTGCACACCCTGCACTGGCTCGCCAAGTACATCTACGGGCACGGGCCCAGCGAAGGCGGTAGCGAAACCTCGATCTTCCTGCCCGACGAGCGGGCCACCTTCCGCCGCTGCGAGAACTTCCTGTGGTCGGTCAGGTGCCATCTGCACTTTCTCACCGGCCGCGCCGAGGAGCGGTTGACGTTCGACGTGCAGCAGGCCATGGCCGACCGGCTGGGCTATGCGGAGCGCGGGGGCTTGAGGGCCGTCGAGCGTTTCATGAAGCACTACTTTCTGGTCGCCAAGGATGTCGGCGACCTCACCACCATCCTCTGCTCGGCGCTGGAGATGGAGCAGGTAAAGGGCTCGCCCGGGCTCACGCGCCTGCTCAATCCGCTCGGCTGGCGCACGCGCCGGCACATCCGCGCTACTACCGATTTCCGCATCGACAACGGCCGACTCAACGTTGCCGACCCCGACGTCTTCAAGCGCGATCCCGTCAACCTCATCCGCTTCTTCGCCAGGGCCGAGCAGACGGATGCATTCTTTCACCCCAACGCCGTGCGGCTGCTGCGCCGCTCGTTGCGGCTCATCGACGACAAGCTGCGCAACGACGAGGAGGCCAATCGCATCTTCCTGGAGATGCTCACCTCGACCAAGAACCCGGAGCCGACGCTGCGGCGCATGAACGAGGCTGGCGTGCTCGGCCGCTTCATCCCCGACTTCGGCCGCGTCGTGTCGATGATGCAGTTCAACATGTACCATCGCTTCACGGTCGACGAGCATCTGATCCGCACCGTAGGCGTGCTGTCCGACATCGAGCGCGGTGAAGCCGCCGATTCACATCCCCTTTCGACCCGGATCATCAACACCGTCCAACACCGGCGCGCACTCTACGTAGCGGCGTTTCTCCACGACATCGCCAAGGGACGCGACGAGGACCACTCCATCGTTGGCGCCCGCATTGCCAGAAGCCTCGGCCCCCGCCTGGGCCTGACTCCGGCCGAGGTCGAAACCACTGCCTGGCTGGTCGAGCAGCACCTCAGCATGAGCCAGGTGGCGTTCAGCCGCGACATCGGCGACCCCAAGACGATCCGCGACTTTGCCAACATCGTGCAGAGCCCGGAGCGGCTGAAGCTGCTCCTCGTGCTCACCGTTGCCGACATCCGCGCCGTTGGGCCCGGCATCTGGAACGGCTGGAAGGGCCAGCTTTTGCGCGCGCTCTACTACGAGGCCGAGCCGCTGGTGGCGGGCGGCCACACGCAGCTCGGCGCACGCGAAAGGGCGGCAGCCGCGCAGCAGGCCTTCCGCAAGGCGGTCACCGATTGGCCCCAGGACGACGTCGACCGGTTCATCGAACGCCACTACCCCGACTATTGGCTCCGCACCGACACGCGCAAAGCCGTGGAGCACGCCAAGATGGTGCGGGCCGCCGAGCTCGCCGGCACCAAGCTCGCCAGCCACTGCACGACCGACGCCTTCACGGCCATCACCGAGCTGTCGCTGCTGGCGCCGAACCATCCCCGTTTGCTGGCGCTGCTCGCGGGCGCCTGCGCGTCGACCGGCGCCAATATTTCAGGCGCACACGTCTCCACCACCCGCGACGGCTTCGCGCTCGACACCTTCCTGCTCGCGCGCGAGTTCGAGCAGGACGAGGACGAGATCAGGCGCGCGCGCCGCATCTCCGACACCATCGAGAAGCTGCTCAAGGGCGAGATCAGGCTCTCCAACCTGATGTTGAGGCGCAACACCCGTCGCAGCAGCCGCATCGGCGCCTTCACCGTGGCGCCGGAGGTGCTGGTCGACAACACGCTCTCCAACCAGTTTACGGTCGTGCAGGTGTCCGGTCTTGATCGGCCGGGCCTGCTCTACGAGCTCACCAGCACGCTCTCGGATCTCAACCTCGACATCACGTCGGCGCACATCACCACCTTCGGCGAGAAGGCGGTCGACGTGTTCTACGTCACCGACCTCACCAACAAGAAGATTACGAGCCCGCAGCGTCAGGCCGCCATCAAGGCCCGCCTGACCGAGGTGCTCGCCGCCCCCGACACCTGACCGGAAGGAGCTGATGCGGGGCCTTGAAGCCGCAACAATCCCCGCCCACCTTCTCGCCCGATGCCAATCCTCCGGTTCGCCCTCCTCGGTTTTGCTGCGGCCTTCCTCGCGCCTCTGGCGGCGCACGCGGCATGGTGGCTGTCGAACGACGAGTTCCTGGGCTGGCACGACTCCGACTGGTCGAGCGCCGGCATGCTGCCGCCGGCGAGTGCCAAGCCCGGTGCCGGCGTCTACGTCTTTGCCGGTCGCACGGGGCGGTGGAAGGGCATCTTCGCCCACCACAGCTGGATCGTGGTCAAGGAGCGCGGTGCCGGCTACACCCGCTACGACAAGGTCGCCTGGGGCCGTCCAGTGAAGATCAACGGCTGGCCGCCCGACGGCCGCTGGTTCGGCCACGCGCCGACGCTCGTGGCGGCCATCGAGGGGCCGGCGGCGGAGCGTCTCGTTCCCAAGATCAGGACGGCTGTGGCGAGTTACCCCCACAATCGGCCGGGCGCCTACTCGGTGTGGCCGGGGCCCAATTCCAACAGCTTCGTGGCCTACGTGCTGGCGGCTATTCCGGAAGCCGGCATCGTGCTGCCGCCCACCGCCATCGGCAAGGACTGGCGGGCCGACGCCCGCATTTTCGGACTTGCGCCCAGCAGCACCGGACTGCAGCTCTCGCTCGCCGGCTACTTCGGCATCACGGTTGCTTGGGTGGAAGGCGTAGAGATCAACGTACTGGGCCTGGTGACGGGGCTCGACATCCGCCGCCCGGCCATCAAGCTGCCGGGCTTCGGCCGGATCGGGCTCGGCACGGCCTGAGGGTCAGCGCACCTGCGACCGGCCGCGGGTCCCGCGCACGATGAGCGTGATCAAGAATCCAGCCGCAAAGCCTCCGACGTGGGCCATGAAAGCCACCCCGCCGGTTTCCGCGGTCTGGCCGGTCGCGGCAATCGACCCGACCCCGCTGAACACTTGCAGCACGATCCAGAAGCCGAGCACTAGAAGCGCCGGCATCTCGGTGATCTGGTTGTACACCAGCACCCTCACGCGGGCCCCGGGGAACAGCAGCAGGTATCCGCCGAGCACGCCGGCGATGGCACCCGAGGCACCGACGTTGGGAATGTTGGAACGCATCGAGAAGTAGTACTGTGCGAATGTCGCCGCGACCCCGCAAGCGAGATAGAAGATCAGAAACTTGACCGGGCCGAACTCGTCCTCGACGTTGTCGCCGAAGATCCACAGATAGAGCATGTTGCCGCCGAGGTGCAGCCAGCCGCCATGCATGAACATGGCGGTGAAGACGGTGTAGGCCTCGCCTGCCGGGTTCTGGCCGAACCGGCGCGGAACGAACGCCCATTGCCGAATGAATTCGTCCCCGCCGCTCAGCTCGACCAGAAAGAAAAGCACGTTGAGGGCGATCAGCCCGAAGGTGACGACGGGGAGAGACCGGCGCTGCGAGTTGTCGTCGCCGAGTGGAAACACCATGGCGCGCGCCCCTCCTCCTCCGACCGTTGCCCAGTCTTAGCCCGGACACGCAAACCGCGCATACGCGATTCCGCTTGCCAACGCTGCTAACGGCATTTCGTTGCACGCTCGTTTCGCAGGCACGCCTTGCTCTCGTCAACGCCCTCCGCTAGGGCTCGGGCCAGCATGAAGCTCTACCGCGCCTTTGCCACCGTCGGCGGCCTGACCATGGTCAGCCGCGTGCTTGGCTTTGCCCGCGACATTCTCATCGCCGCCACGCTGGGTTCGGGCGCGGTCGCCGACGCGTTTTTCGTCGCCTTCCGATTTCCCAACCTTTTCCGCCGCTTGTTCGGCGAGGGTGCCTTCAATTCGGCGTTCGTCCCTCTGTTTGCGGGCCGCCTCGAAAGCGAAGGCCGCGAGGCGGCGCGCAAGTTCGCCGAGGAAGCGCTCGCGGGTCTCGTGTTCGTGCTGCTGCTGCTGACCGCCATCGCCGAAATCACCATGCCGTTCCTGATGCTGGGTTTGGCACCGGGTTTTCGAGCCACGCCTGAGAAGTTCGATCTGGCGGTGCTGCTCACGCGCATCACCATGCCGTACCTGCTCTGCATGTCGGTGGTGGCATTGCTCTCGGGCGTCCTCAACTCGATCGGCAAGTTCGTCGAGAGCTCGGCTGTCTCCATCGTCCTAAATCTTACGATGATGGCGGCGACACTCATCGCCATGGCCATGGGCATGAGCAACGAGCCGCGCGCAGGCGTCGTGCAGGCCTGGGGCGTATTCGCCGCCGGCATCCTTCAGCTCGCTCTCCTGCTCTACGGAGCCCGCCGCAACGGCCTATCGCTCAAACTGCGCTGGCCGCGCATGACACAAGGCGTGCGCCGCTTGATAGCGCTCGGTATTCCGGGCGTGATCGCGGGCGGGGTCACGCAGCTCAACATCGTCATCGGCACGGTTATCGCCTCTCTGCAGAGCGGGGCCGTGTCGCATCTCTACTATGCCGATCGCGTCTACGAGCTGCCGCTCGCCATCGTCGGCATTGCCATCGGCGTCGTCCTGCTGCCGGACGTCTCGCGCCATTTGCGCGCCGGCAATCATGCTGCGGTGATGGACAGCCAGAACCGCTCGCTCGAGTTCGCCATGCTGCTGACCCTGCCGGCGGCTGTCGCGTTGGCCGTGGCCCCGACCGCCATCGTGCAAGGCCTGTTTCAGCGGGGGGCCTTCACCGCCGCCGACACGCCACCCACCGCGTATGCGCTCGCCATCTTCGCCCTCGGCTTGCCGGCCTTCGTCATGATCAAGGTGTTCTCGCCGGCCTATTTCGCGCGCGAGGATACCGCAACGCCCATGCGCTTTGCCGTCATCAGTCTGACCGCCAACACGCTGGGCTCGATCGCCCTGTTCTTCCTCTTCCGCAACCTCGGGCTGATGCCGCATCTCGGCATCGCCGTCGCAACCACGCTTGGCGGCTGGCTCAACGCCGGCCTGCTTTGCGGCACACTTGTCCAGCGAGGGCACTTCGTTGCCGACGCCAGGCTCAAGCGGGCCCTGTGGCGCATTCTTGCCAGCAGCTTGGTGATGGGCCTCGGCGTGTGGGCCGCCGATGCGTACCTGGGCGACCTATTCGTAGCCCCAAACGTGCTTTGGCGGGCGGCAGCGCTGATTGCGCTCGTCGGCACCGGTCTTGTTGTCTATGGAGCTGCCGTGCTGGCATCGGGTGCGGTCGAGCTGCGGCAGCTGCGCACGCTGCTCGGGCGATAAGGTTCGCCATCTGATCCCATTGCCCAGCGGGGACTTGTGTGCGAAAGCCACCGACCTATCGGAGGTCTTCCCATGGCGTTCACCCCCCGCGTGTTTTCCGGCATGCAGCCGACCGGCAATCTGCACCTTGGCAACTATCTGGGCGCCATGGTGCGCTGGGTGGAGATGCAGAAGACGCACGAGTGCATCTTCTGCGTCGTCGACATGCATGCGATCACCATGTGGCAGGAGCCCTCCGAGCTGAAGGATCAGATCCGTTCGGTCACGGCTGCCTACATTGCCGCCGGCATCGACCCGAAGACGAGCATCCTCTTCAATCAGAGCCAGGTGTCCGAGCACGCGGAGCTTGCCTGGATCTTCAACTGCGTGGCACGGCTCGGCTGGCTTAACCGCATGACCCAGTTCAAAGAGAAGGCCGGCAAGGACCGCGAGAACGCCTCGGTCGGCCTTTACGCCTATCCAGTGCTGATGGCCGCCGACATCCTTGCCTATCGCGCCACGCACGTGCCGGTCGGCGACGATCAGAAACAGCACCTCGAGCTCGCTCGCGACATCGCGCAGAAGTTCAACAACGACTTCGGCCCATCCATTCGCAAGGCGGGCTTCCAGGACGGGGTCTACTTCCCGCTGCCCGAGCCTGTGATCATGGGGCCTGCCACCCGCGTCATGTCATTGCGCGACGGCACCAAGAAGATGTCGAAGTCCGACGCGTCCGACCTCTCTCGCATCAACATGACCGACGATGCGGAGACGATTGCGAGGAAGATTCAAAAAGCCAAGACCGACCCCGAGCCGCTGCCGACCGAGGAGGCAGGGCTCGAGAAGCGCGCCGAAGCCGACAATCTCGTCGGCATCTACGCAGCCCTCGCCAACATGACGAAAGCGCAGGTGCTCAAGGAGTTCGGCGGCGCTCAGTTTTCCACCTTCAAGAAGGCCTTGGCCGAGCTTGCTGTCGCTCGCATCGGCCCCGTGAACGCCGAGATGACGCGGCTGCTGGCCGACCCCGCCCAAATTGACCGCATCCTGGCCGACGGCGCGCGGAGGGCACGGGCGATTGCCGCGCCGATTGTGAACGATGTGAAGGATATCGTCGGTTTTCTGCGCTCCTGAACGGTCTTAAGCGCCGCCATCAGACTTCTGTCACATTCCGGTGCGCGCCGGCGGCTTGGTCTATTGTTGACTGCCGCGCGCCATGGCAGCATGCGGCATGACCAAGAAACGCAGGGTCTTCGAGCAAGGCCACGCCCGCAAGCTGCTGGTGATCGTCGACGAGTCGCCGGAAGTCGAGGGTGCGCTCTTCTATGCTGCGGGCCGCGCCTCCCACACTTCCGGGCAGATCACGCTGCTGTACGTGATCGAGCCTGACAATCAGTTCTGGGACGCCGTGCGGCAAGTGCAACTCGACGAGCAGACCAACAAGGCGAGGGCCTTGTTCCGACTCTTCCGCCGCAAGCTTGCCAACGCCGGCTATGACAACGTGGCGGTGGAAGAGGTCATCCGCGAGGGCAAGCTGGTCGACACCATCCAGCAGCAGATCGAGGACGACGAGGACGTGGCAGTGCTGGTGTTGGGCGCCTCCAAGGAGGCTACGGGGCCGGGTCCGCTGGTCTCCTCCCTCGCCGCGGGTGCCACAGCCGGCAACTTCCCGATCCCCATAACCATCGTGCCGGGCGATCTGAGCCTCGACCAAATCCAGGCGCTGGCCTGACGGCCAGTCGGCGGCCTGGGATTTTGACCCTGCGCTGCCTATCTATTAGTATCATTCTAAACTAAGCGAACGCCCACGCCCCGCACCCGAGAGGCCCTGCATGTTCATCCAGACCGAGCACACGCCAAACCCCGCGACGCTCAAGTTCATCCCCGGGAAAACCGTCTTGGGTGGCAGCAGCGTCGACTATCGCTCGAGGTCGGAAGCGGCAGGCTCGCCGCTCGCCACGCGCCTGTTCGAAATCGATGGCGTGACGGGTGTCTTCCTCGGCTCGGATTTCATCTCCGTGACCAAGGGCGACGCCGAGTGGCCCCACATAAAGCCGGCCATCCTGGGCGCGATCATGGAGCATTACATGTCCGGCGCGCCCGCCGTGGCGGGCGACGATGCGGCCGAGCAGGATTCGCACGGCGAGCACTACGATGCCAAGGACGAGGACACGGTGAAGACCATCAAAGAGCTGCTCGACACGCGTGTCCGCCCTGCGGTTGCCAACGATGGCGGCGATATCACCTTCCATGGCTTCAAGGACGGCGTGGTATTTCTCCATATGCGAGGGGCCTGCGCCGGCTGCCCGAGCTCCACGGCAACGCTGCGCCACGGTATCGAGAACCTGCTCAAGCATTTCTGCCCGGATGTGCAGGAGGTACGTCCGGTCTAGCACTGGACCCACCAGAAAAGCCATAATGGGCCCTGCTCGCCTGGCGAGCGGGGCCTTTGACGCTGGGAGGGGCTAATGCCGGCACGGCTGGACGCGAATGCTTTGAAGCAGCTGTTTCTGGATGCGCGCACGCACCGGGTCTGGCAGCAGCGCGAGGTTCCAGACAGCGTGCTGCGCGAAATCGTCGACCTCATGAAGATGGCGCCGACTGCCAACAACAGTCTGCCCGCGCGCATCATCTTCGTGAAATCGAAGGCAGCCAAGGAACGGCTGAAACCTCACCTGAGCGCCAGCAACGTGGACAAGACCATGACCGCGCCGGCCACGGCGATCATCGGTTACGACCTGCAGTTCTACCAGCATCCGCCCAAGGGGCAGGACCCGCTGAGCGGCTTTGCCGATAGCCCTGACCAAGCCTACACCGTCGCGTTTCGCAGCGGCTCGCTGCAGGCCGCGTACTTCATCATGGCAGCTCGCGCGCTGGGGCTCGACTGCGGGCCGATGTCCGGCTTCGACAACGCCGGGGTCGACAAGGAGTTCTTTGCCGGCGGCGCGGTCAAGTCCAACTTCCTGTGCAATCTTGGTTACGGCGACCCGTCCGCCCTGCGCCCCCGCGGCCCTCGCTTCGACTTCAGCGAGATCGCGCAGATCCTCTAGGGCCGGCACATGAACATTCTAGCCTTCGACACTTGCTTGGGAGCCGTGTCCGCGGCGGCGCGATGGCGCAGCGCTCGCGGCGAATGGATGGTGCGCGAAGCCTACGAGCAGTGCACCACCGGGCACGCGGAGCGCCTGTTCCCCATGATCGTGGAGGTCATGGATAGCGCGGGCCTCGAGTTTTCCGCCATCGACCGGATCGCGGTAACCCTTGGTCCCGGCACTTTCACCGGCGTGCGCGGCGGCATCGCGGCTGCGCGCGCTTTCGCGCTGGCCACGGGCAAGCCGGTGGTCGGCATGACAAGCCTCGAAGTCATGGACCACCGCGCCCGGCAACAGCTTGGGCGGCGGGCAGAGGCACGCTCCTTGGCGGTCGCGGTCGACGCGCGCCGCGGCATGGTCTACCTGCAACTGTTTGGCGATCGCGGCGATGACGCCAGCACAGCGGCCCTTGTGACCCCCGAGCAGGCCGCACGGGCGATTGGGCGCGGCCCCGTCCTTGTTGCGGGCTCTGGTGCCGCTGCTGTCGCGGCGCTGTCCGGCCCGCAGGCCGAGGCCTGCCTACCCGACCTGCAGCCGCACGCGCGCATGCTTGCGATGGCCGCGCCGAACCTCACCCCCCTCGATCAGGTTGCGCCGCTCTACCTCCGCCAACCCGACGCCAAACCTGCGTTGGCAGCGCCCACGGTGCAGCCATGAAAAAGATGGCCGCAGCCAAGCACGTGAGCATTCTGTGGGCCACCCCGGAATACGCAGAGGCCTTTGCGGAACTTCATGCCTCCTTGTTTCAGCAGGCCTGGGATGCCGCCAGCTTCCGCGAACTGCTCAGTCACCCGGGCGCTACCAGCTTCTTGGCGCGGGCTGGTAGTCCTCCCGAAGTTGCCGGCTTCATCGTCGGGCGGTTGGTTGCCGACGAGGCGGAGATCCTGACCCTTGGCGTTCGCAAGGAATGGCAGCGCCTGGGCATTGGCCGGCAACTCGTCGAGGCCCTGGCCCGCGCTGCCAAGAAAGCCGACGTCCATCGGCTGTATCTGGAAGTCTCTGTGACCAACGGGCCCGCGCTCTTGCTCTACAAGCGGTTGGGGTTCGAGGAAGCCGGGCGCCGGAAAGGTTACTACGAGCGCGTGGGTGCTCCCCCCGAAGACGCCATTAACCTGTCGCTCGCGCTCTGAATCACAGGGTTCCCGCCCTGTGGACGGTCCGTGGGGGGTCGCCTATAAGGGCTGAAAGGATGAGCACCACCCATTGAGAGACATGGCCGTATCGGCGGAACGGGCTAGTCGCATCGAGCGGATTTGTGCCGACAAGCGGCTGCGCATGACGGGCCAGAGGCGGGTGATCGCGCGCGTGCTGTCTGAAGCCAAGGACCATCCCGACGTCGAGGAGGTGCACCGCCGGGCGCACGCCGTCGACACGCGCATTTCCCTCTCCACGGTCTACCGCACGCTGAAGTTGCTTGCCGACAACGGCATCCTCGAACGGCACGACTTCGGGGCGGGCCGGGGCCGCTACGAGGAGGCCGCGCGCAGCCATCACGATCACCTGATCGACATCGAGACTGGCCGGGTCATCGAGTTCAGGAACGAAGATATTGAGCGCATTCAGCAGCGCGTGGCCCGGGAGCTAGGCTTCGACCTCGTAGGCCACAGACTCGAGCTTTACGGTGTGCCTACCAAGCGGGTACGCAAATAGCCTTTATCGATTTACTCGCTTTACGCCGTCCCCAGGCCCGGCTACATCTCGGCCTCAATGCTGCACCGCAAAAAGTCTCGTATCGCGTTGGGACATTCGGCAAATGACGGCGCATAGAAAGGTCTACGTAAAGACGTTCGGCTGCCAGATGAACGTCTACGATACGCAGCGTATGACCGAATTGCTGGCGCCGTTGGGCTACAGCGAAACGCCGGAGGTCGAGGATGCCGACCTGGTGCTGCTCAACACCTGCCACATTCGCGAAAAGGCCGTTGAGAAGGTCTACTCGGATCTAGGCCGCATCCGTCAGGTCAAAGAACAGCGCCGCGCCGCCGGCAAGGGCACCGTTGTTGCGGTGACGGGATGCGTGGCCCAGGCAGAGGGCGTGGAGATCTCGCGACGCGAACCGAGCGTCGATGTCGTGCTCGGACCGCAGAGCTATCATCGTCTCGGCGCGCTCGTTGCCCAGGCGGCAAGCGAGGGTGGCGCCGTCGTCGACACGGACTTCCCGGAAGAGTTGAAGTTTGCAGCGCTGCCCGAGCGGGCGCCGGCGCGATCGGCGACCGCGTTCCTCACAGTGCAGGAAGGCTGCGACAGGTTCTGCACGTTCTGCGTCGTACCCTATACGCGTGGCGCCGAATTCTCGCGCCCTGTCGCCGACGTCGAGGCCGAGGCGCGGCGGCTGGTCGCTTCGGGCGTGCAGGAGATCACGCTGCTGGGCCAGAACGTCAACGCCTACCATGGGGTGGGCTCCGATGGACGGCCATGGTCTCTGGCCAGGCTCATCTCCCAGCTCGCCAAGATCGGCGGGCTCGAGCGCTTGCGCTATACTACGAGCCATCCGCGCGACATGGCCGATGATCTCATCGCCGCGCATCGTGACGAACCGAAGTTGATGCCGTTCCTGCACTTGCCTTTCCAGGCAGGGGCCGACCGGATCCTTGCGGCGATGAACCGCAAGCACACCCGCGCCCACTACTTGGAGCTCGTCGATCGCATACGTGCAGCGCGCCCCGACATTGCGTTGTCGACCGACGTGATCGTGGGCTTCCCCGGGGAGACAGAGGCGGAGTTCGAGTTCACCCTCGAACTCGTGGAGCGGGTACGCTTCGCCCAGGCCTACAGTTTCAAGTATAGCGCCCGGCCGGGAACCCCCGCCGCCAAGTTGCAACAGGTGGCTGAAGAGGCAAAAGTCGACAGGCTGCGCCGGCTCCAGGACCTGACCGACCGTGACCAAACATCGTTCAATGCGACCTGCGTCGGCAAGGTCATGCCGGTGCTGTTCGATCGCAAGGGCAAGCTTGCAGGGCAGCTGGTAGGGCGCTCCCCCTACCTGCAAGCCGTTCATGCTCAACTGGATTTTGGGTGGCTCGGCAAGATCGTACCGGTTGAAATTGCCGCTGCCGGACCCAATAGTCTAGCTGGTGTGGCAGTGGCAACTGCCGCCATGTGAGGTAATTGGCCGAGAGTGTGGTAGATTGACATTGAGGATTTGCAGACCTGCAACCTATTCGGAGGCCGCCTAGTTGACAGGCGTGCGTGGGCCAGCGGCAGCGGGCTTGGGCAACACCCCCAGAGCCGGGCAGGCACGTTTGGCCGTGCCTTTCGAAGACAATCGCCACTTGAACCGGCTGCTCGGGGAGTACGACGGCCATTTGGCCCTGCTCGAGGATCGCCTGGGCATCGAGGCGCACGCGCACGGAAACGTCGTGACGCTGACAGGCTCGCCACAGGCCTGCGAGACGGCGCGTGAAGTGCTCGAGAAGCTCTATGCGCGCGTACGCCAAGGCGAGGATATCAGCGCCGGCGACATCGACGGGCTGCTGCGCCACGCGACGTCTGAGGCCCCTATCAGGGATGGGCTCGCCCAGATACGCACACGGCGCAAGGTCATCACTGCTCGTTCGCCCACGCAGAGCACCTACATCAAGTCATTGGACCAGGTCGATCTCGTGTTCGGCCTCGGTCCGGCCGGCACCGGCAAGACCTACCTCGCTGTCGCCTATGCGGCGCAATGCTTGGAGCGAGGACAAGTGGAGCGCATCGTGCTTTCGCGTCCTGCTGTCGAGGCCGGCGAGCGGCTCGGCTTCCTACCGGGCGACATGCGCGAGAAGGTCGATCCCTACCTTCGCCCTCTCTACGATGCCCTCTACGACGTGCTGGCTCCGGCCAAGGTTGAGCGCGATCTGGCGACCGGGGTCATCGAGATTGCGCCGCTCGCATTCATGCGCGGACGCACGCTGGCGCACTCGTTCGTCATCCTCGACGAGGCGCAGAACACGTCTCCCATGCAAATGAAGATGTTTCTGACCCGTCTCGGGGAAGGCTCCAAGATGGTGATCACGGGGGACCCGAGCCAGGTCGACCTGCCGCTCGGCCAGACCTCGGGCCTGGAAGAGGCCGTGGCCCTCCTACGCGGCGTCAAGGGTATCGAGGCTGTGCGCTTCACCGCAGCCGACGTGGTGCGCCGCGATCTGGTGGCACGCATCGTCGAGGCCTACGACAAGGCCGGCAGGAACGGCTAGGCGCTGTATCGCGTATGAACGACCCGGGCGACAGTACGCTGCAATCTGCCGCGGCCGACTCTGCGGCCGATTCCGAGCCTCCAGAACCTCTCGCGATATCCATCGTTGCGGAAGCTGGCGACTGGAGTGCTTTCCCGTCCGCCGAAGCGCGGATCGCCGAGGCCGCCCGCGCGCTTGTTCGGCACCCCTGCTGCGTGGGCGCGCAGGGCGCCGAGGCGACCGTCGTTCTCGGCGACGACGCGCTGGTGCGCTCGCTCAACGCCACCTACCGGGGACAGGACAAGGCGACCAACGTGCTCTCCTTCTCGTTCGATCTCGGGCGGGGCGCCGGGTCGCTTGGACTGGGCGATGTGGTTCTGGCGGCGGAGACCATCGCCCGCGAGGCCGACGAGCAGAATGTCCCGCCCGTCCATCATCTGCAGCACTTGGTAGTGCATGGCCTTCTGCATCTTCTTGGCTTCGAGCACGACACCGACGCCCGGGCCGAAGACATGGAGACGGTTGAGATAGAAATACTGGCCGGGCTCGGAGTGGCTGATCCCTATGCACCAGCGGAGTCTACATGAGATGAACGCCAGGCAGATGGACGACGCCAAGCAGTCCGCGAGTCCGCCCTTGGACGAGACGCCTCCCGAGCACTCGCAGGGATGGCTTTCCGTGCTCAGGGCGAGATTGGGGCTGCCGGGCGTGCAGACGCTGCGCGCGAGCCTCGAGAATATGCTCAAGAACGCAGGCGAGGGCGAAGCCCTCTCGGCGGAAGAGCGGGAAATGTTGCTACGCACGCTGCGGTTCGGCGTGCTCAAGGTCGAAGACGTGATGGTGCCTCGTGCCGACATCATCGCCGTCGATGAGAGCGAGCCCATCCGCGAGCTTCTGCGCACCTTCGATGCCGCTGGGGTGTCGCGCGTGCCACTGTTTCGGGAAACGCTCGATGATCCGCGAGGCATGGTTCACGTCAAAGACTTGCTGCGCTGGCTGATGGCCGATGCCCTCGGCCGGCCGGCGAGCGAGGGGCACGCCCCCATCAGCATGCGCCCGGCGCTGCCCGATGCAGCAGCGTCTGTCCCCGATCTGTCCCGCGTCGACCTGTCGAAGCCGATTGTCTCGGCCAAGCTGCGTCGCCCGATGATCTTCGTGCCGCCTTCGATGCCGGCAGCGAACCTGCTCATCCGCATGCAGTCGACGCATATTCACATGGCTCTGGTAGTGGACGAGTATGGTGGCACCGACGGGCTTGTCACCATCGAGGACCTGGTCGAGCAGATCGTCGGCGATATCGAGGACGAGCACGACGAGGCCGAAGCCGCCAATATCACGGGGGACACCAAGCTGGGCCTTGTCAGCTCGGCGCGTACGCCTGTTCGGGAGCTGGAGGAGCACCTGGGCCTCAAGCTGCTGAAGCCGGGCGAAGAGTTCGGACGTCGACACTCTCGGGGGGCTGGTCTTCTCGCTTATCGGCCGCGTTCCGGCGCGCGGCGAGCTGATCCGGCATCCGGCGGGTATCGAGTTCGAGGTCCTTGATGTGGACCCCCGGCGCGTCAAGAAGCTACGCGTCCACATACCGCGCGGCGATGCGGGACAAGCCGGTCCCGCCAAATCTTGACTTGAGCGTGCGCCACCCCGAGCCTAGAGCAGGATCGCTTCGGATTGAACCACCTCGATCCAAACGCCGACGTAGCGGCGGCTGAAGCGTGAATGTCGCTCTAGGCAGCCAGCCATCTTCGAGAGGTCCATGCCAGGCAGTGTGTCGATTGCCGCGCTCGCCGAGCGGCTGACTGGCCTCGACGGATGGCGACCACGCGTCGCGGCGCTGCTGGCCGGCGCCCTATCGGTTCTGGCGCTGGCACCGTTTTTCCTCTGGCCCATTCTATGGATCACGCTGCCTGCGCTCGTGTGGTTGCTGGATGGCGCGATCGCACGTGCCAATCTCGACGTCAGCGGCCGCTGGTACCGGCGCCCGGAAGTTGCGGCTGCCGAGATCGGCTGGTGGTTCGGGTTCGGTTACTTTCTCGCGGGGCTGTTCTGGATCGGCGAAGCGTTCCTCGTCGAAGCCGAGGTGTTTGCGGTCCTGATGCCGGTCGCCGTGCTGCTAATGCCTGCGGGCCTTGCGCTATTCTACGCGGGGGCGGCGGCGCTGGCGTCACGTTTGTGGAGTGCGGGCGCCGCGCGGGTGCTCACTCTGGCCCTGGCCCTGTCGGCGATGGAATGGCTGCGGGGGCACGCATTCTCTGGCTTCCCATGGAACGTGCTGGGCTATGCGCTGACCTACCCCGTATCGCTCATGCAAAGCGCGGCGGTCCTTGGCATCTATGGGCTGACGTTTGCCGCGGTTCTGATATTCGCCCTGCCGCCCATTCTGTGGCTGGAGCCCGACCGCCGCTTTCGGAGGGCCGCGGTCGGGGTGGCCCTTCTGCCGCTGCTGCTTGCCAGCGCCGCTGGGCATATTCGCCTGGCGACGGGCGCTACGGCCAATGTTCCTGGCGTGAAGATAAGGATTGTGCAGCCGAGCGTGCCGCAGCGCGAGAAATGGCGTCCCGAGAACCAGGAGCGGATCTTTCTCGATCACCTCGATCTTTCCCGCCGCGACCCGTCTGGCCAGGTCGACAACCTTGCCGGCATCACCCTCCTCCTTTGGCCCGAGGCGGCGATGCCGTTCTTGCCGCTGGATGTGCCTGAAGCCCTGGCCGCGATCGGCGACTTGCTGCCCGACGGCACGGTTCTCGTCACCGGCGCCCTGCGGGCGGAGCGGGCGCCGCCAGAATCTTCCCGTGTGCGACATTTCTTCAACAGTCTGCTGGTTTTCGGCAAAGGCGGCCGGCTGCTGACCAGCTATGACAAGATCCTTCTGGTCCCGTTCGGAGAGTTCCTGCCGTTACGACGGGTGCTGGGTGCCATCGGCCTGCGCGCCGTGGCCAATTCGTTCGGCAGCTTCGAATTTGGCGCCTCCCCGCGTCCACTGCTCCCGATACCGGGTCTACCCCTTGCCCTGCCGCTGATCTGCTACGAAGCCATCTTCCCGGCAGCGCTGATCCAGGGCGCGCAGCGTCCAGGCCTCTTGATCAATGTCACCAACGACGGATGGTTTGGTGATACAATTGGTCCGCGCCAGCACCTTCACCAGGCCCGCGTGCGGGCCGTGGAGGAGGGTCTCCCCTTGATCCGGGCGGCCAATAATGGCGTTTCGGCCGCTTTCGACCCCTACGGGCGCCAGCTTGGGTGGATCGATTTGGACGTGCGTGGGGTCATTGACGTGGTGCTGCCGGCCGCACTGCAACCACCGCCCTACGCCCGTTTTGGCGATTTAATTTTCTTTACGGTCTGGTTACTCGGAAGCGTCATTCTAGGCAGGGTAGTGCGTCGCTAGTTGCACACGTGTTGCGGCGTCCGCTATCAGCTTCCAGGGGCACAGGCCCACCTTAGGTTGACGCTCTGGCCACTGGTCCATACCAATTGTGTGCCTAGGGCAACGAATGCGGGGTTTCGATGTCGAGACCGTCAGGAATTGCCGCCAACTTGGAAGGCGATGAGAAGGGTTCGCGGCGGCCAAACCCGATCGACGTTCACGTCGGCAGTCGCGTGCGTTTTCGCCGTATGCTGCTGGGCATGAGTCAGGAGAAGTTGGGCGAGAAGCTCGGCCTGACGTTCCAGCAGGTTCAGAAATACGAGAAGGGCATCAACCGCATTGGTGCAAGCCGGCTGTTCGATCTTGCGCAGGTTCTGGGCGTATCGGTTCAATTCTTCTATGAGGAAGCGCCCTCTGTGGAAGGACATTCCTTTGCGGCGCAGGGCTTCGCGGAGAAGCCGGACGAGCATTCGATCGTCGAGTTTCTGCGCAGCCGCGATGGGCTCGAGCTGAACCGCGCCTTCGTTCGCATCTCCGACGTCAAGGCAAGGCGCGCTATCGTCGACCTGGTGCGCAGCCTGGCCAACGACACCGAAGCCGAGTGACGTGCGTTGGGAGGCCCCCCATTGGGAGGCACCCCAATTGATCTGGCTTCCCCAGAATAGCCAAGTGTAGCCGCGGCGACATTTTTTCGCTGTTCTTGACCCCTGACCGAAACACTGCAAGAACCCTGGCTGTTCCCGAAACACCGCCAGCCGAGGGGTCAGTCACGTGTCGCGCAAGTCTTATCTGTTCACCAGTGAATCCGTGTCCGAGGGGCATCCCGACAAAGTCTGCGACCGGATTTCTGATGAAGTGGTTGATCTTTTCTTTCGCGAGGGGCCCAAGGCGGGTGTCGACCCATGGCAACTCCGGGTGGCCTGCGAAACCCTCGCCACCACCAATCAGGTCGTGATTGCCGGCGAGACGC
Organism: uncultured Alphaproteobacteria bacterium; assembly: GCA_963832445.1. Classification (GTDB taxonomy): domain Bacteria; phylum Pseudomonadota; class Alphaproteobacteria; order Rhizobiales; family Hyphomicrobiaceae; genus AWTP1-13. The sequence goes on along the minus strand of CAWHUM010000025.1, from coordinate 13,827 downwards.
GCGGGCCCCGCACCATCACCAAGGATTGGGTCGCCCACGTGGCCCGGCTGGCCATCAAGGACATCGGCTACGAGCAGGCCGGCTTCCACTGGGAGAAGGCCGACATAATGGTGATGCTGCATCCGCAGTCGGCTGACATCGCTCAGGGTGTCGACAGCGGCGGCAACAAGGACGAGGGCGCGGGCGACCAGGGCATCATGTTTGGCTACGCCTGCAAGGACACGCCCGAATTGATGCCGGCGCCGCTGTACTACAGCCACAAGATCCTGCGCCTGATCTCCGAGGCTCGCCACGCCGGCAAGGAGGCTGTTCTGGGGCCTGACTCCAAGAGCCAGGTCACTGTCCGCTATGAGAACGGCAAACCGGTTGGGGTGACCCAGATCGTCGTCTCGCATCAGCACCTGGTCGAATCGATGACCTCCAGCCAGGTGCGCGAGCTGGTCGAGCCTTATGTCAAGAAGGCCCTGCCCTCGGGCTGGATCAACAAGGACACGATTTGGCACATCAATCCGACGGGCAAGTTCTTCATCGGCGGTCCGGACGGCGACACCGGCCTCACCGGCCGCAAGATCATCGTCGACACCTACGGCGGCGCAGCCCCGCATGGAGGCGGTGCGTTCTCGGGCAAGGACCCCACCAAAGTCGATCGCTCGGCAGCCTATGCCGCTCGCTACCTCGCCAAGAACGTGGTCTCTGCCGGTCTTGCCGACAGCTGCACGATCCAGCTCTCGTACGCCATCGGCGTTGCCAAGCCGCTTTCGATCTACATCGACGTGGCCGACAACCCCCACAAGATCGACGTGGCAAAGCTCGAGACGGTGCTGGGCGAGCTGGTGGATCTCTCCCCGCGCGGCATCCGCAAGCATCTCGATCTCAACAAGCCGATCTATGCTCGCACCTCTGCCTATGGCCACTTCGGTCGCGCCCCGGACAACGAGGGCGGCTTCTCGTGGGAAAAAGTCGATCTTGTCGACAAGCTGAAGTCGGCTATGGCCTAGACGCAGAAGCTAGCTGGGCCGGGCGTGACCCCGCCCACTCTCGGAGCCAAGGATGGCTGCTGGTCCTGACCGGCCGCGCCCGCTGCGCAAGCTCATAGAGTTCGACGCCGAGACGTGGCATGCGCTGCGCGGTTTGTCGCAGGACAGCATGAAATCGCTGCAGGATTTGGCCGACGAGGCGTTCGCGACCTGCTGAAGAAGCACAGCCGTCCGGTGACGCTCAAAGAGGCGCTGCGGGAAAGCGCGCGCCGGCTGCCCGCCAACGATGCAGCGATCCGGCGCAAGAGGAGCCCCAAGCGCTGATCGCCTTCGATGCTGCCCTCGGCAGAGCGCGCGGGCTGTTCCTCAGCGCGCGCTCTCCCAGCCTTTGGACAGCCGCATGGCCGCGATGATGATACCGACCATCGAGTAGGTCTGGGGGAAATTGCCCCACAGTTCGCCCGTATTGGGATCGATGTCCTCGGACAGCAGTCCAACATGATTGCGGCGCGCGAGCACGTCCTCGAAAATCCGGCGCGCCTCGTCACGCCGGCCCATGGCGGCCAGTGCGTCGACGTACCAGAAGGTGCAGATCGTGAAGGCGACAGAGGGAACGCCGAAATCATCGGGCGCTGTGTACCTCAGCAGGTGGCCATTGCGCAGCAGCCGCTGGCCGATGGTGTCGACGGTGGCAACGAACCGTTCGTCGGAGGGCGCCACTATGCCGAGCTCGTGCAACAGCAGCACGCTGGCATCGATCTCGTCGCTGTCGAGGCTGCCTGCGAAGACCCGGTGCTCCTTGTTCCAGGCGCGATCGAGGATTGTGGCCCTCAGGCCAGCAGCCGATGCGCGCCACTGCTCCGCGCGATCCGGCAGGCCGAGGAATGCGGCGATGCGACCCAGCCGGTCGCAGGCAACCCAGCACATGGCCGCCGAGTAGGTATGAATGCGCGTGCGGCCGCGATACTCCCAGATCCCGGCATCCGGTGTGAGCGCTTGGCGCAGCGCGAGCGTTCCCAGTGGCTCGAGCAGGTTGAACAGCGCCATATCACCCTTCTGGGGCAGGCGCTCGTCGAAGAACATCTGCGAGGCGGCGAGAATGACGCTGCCGTAGACGTCGTGCTGGGTCTGCTCGACGGCGGCATTGCCGATCCTGACAGGGGCATGCCCGCGATAGCCGCGGAGCGTTGCCGCTACCCTTTCCTCGAGGGTGGTTTCCGGCACAATCGAATAGACGGGCTTCAGGGTTGGCCGGCGTTCCAAAGCGACGACATTGGTCACGTACTCGATGAAGCGCTCCATCGTGCGCGTGGCGCCGACGCGGTTCAGCCCGTGCACGGTAAAGAAGGCGTCACGGATCCAGCAGTAGCGATAGTCCCAGTTGCGCTGCGAATCCGGCGCTTCGGGAATAGACGTCGTCAGAGCGGCCACGATCGCACCTGTCTCGTGGAAACTGCACAGCTGCAGTGTGATCGCCGCTCGGATCACCGCTTCCTGCCATTCGAACGGCAGGTTGAGATTGCGCACCCAGTGCTGCCAATACACGCAGGTCTGGTCGTGGAACTCGCGTGCGACGCGCGGTATGGATTCGGAAAAGCTCTCGTCCGCGTGGACGATGAAATTGAGCGGCTGAGAGAGCACGAACGCCGACTCGCCGACGATGTAGCTCACCGGCGCGTCGGTGGTGAGGCGGATGGCGCCCGCATCCGTGACATAGCGGATGTGGTTGCTCCCGGGTATCGGTGTCGCCGTGCAACGGCCGTAGCCCATGCGCGGGCGCATTCGAACGCGGATGCGGCAGACGCCCTGGAGCGGCTCGATACGGCGAATGAGCATCGAGGGCCGGTAGGTGCGGCCGTATTGGCGGAAGCGGGGCGCGAAGTCGGTGATGGCGAAAGACGCACCGGAGGCCGCCGTCACCACGGTGCGCACGATGGCCGTGTTGCGCACGTAGGCCTGCGCCGTGGTCGCCTCCTCGTCGAACTCGATCGAGAAGAAGCCGGTGTCGGGCGCATCGCCATCGACCAGCGCGCAAAACACCGGGTCGCCGTCGATGCGTGGCCAGCAGGTCCACACGAAGCGCCCCGTCCGCTCGATGAGCGCCGCGATATTGCTGTTGCCTATGACAGCGAGGTCTAGCGTCGGCCGTGGCTTCATGTCGCGAGGACCCTGGAAACCGTTGCCAGCCAGCCCCTGACATCGGCGGGGCCGGAGAAGAACGCCTCAGCCCGGCTGAAATGCTCTCCTGCGACCTTGAGGCCACAGCCGCCGAGGCGAGCCGCGGCGGCAAATGCCGACTGGTCGGACAAGTCGTCCCCGATCATCACAGGTTGCCGACCCCGAAAAGCGGGCAGTTCCAGCAATGTCTCGAGAGCCGCCCCCTTGGAGACGTGCCTCGGCACGATTTCGAATACCTTGCGCCCACGGCACAGGATCAAGTGGTCGGGGCTATCATCGAGGATCCGCTGCAGCGCTGCCTCGATCCTCGGCTCCGCGGATGGCGCCAGGCGATAGTGGACCGCAATCGAAGCACGCTTGGTCTCCACCACTACGCCGGCCTCCGTTTCGGCCAACGCGCCCACGGCTGCGATCAGGGCGCGATCGATCGGCGCTGCGGTCAGCTGGATTTCGCCGTGGCAGGCAGTCCTTATCTCGGCTCCATGCACTCCTGCCGCGACTGGAGCAAGCGGGGCCAGGAAGCGGTCGATATCAGGGATGGGTCTCCCGCTTACGATCGCCAGGGCGCCACCCAGTCGTCGCGTCAGGTCACCGAGCAGCAATGCGAGGCCGTCAGGGATGAGCACGCCTTGCGGGGTCGGAGCGATGTCGATCAAGGTCCCGTCAAGGTCGAGAAAAAGGGCGCAGGCTGCGGCTTTCTCAAACGGTACCGTCAACGCTCATACCTCGCACGCTTCGCTCTCGTTCCTTGATGGAAGATACGTTTGCCCACCCGCTGCGCCGTCGCACAAACGGAGCTAGCTGACCTACGCCGACCGGCGCTCGCCGCGCAAGTGCTGCGTACGGCAGCGCTCCAGCTTCGTTCCCATCGAGGTAGCGGCCGCCAGTCCATCCATCCCCGATCTAGCCACGCGGCTGTCATTCTCGAGGCCCCGATGGCCCGCCTCGCGTGATGGCCGCTTCAATCGCTATAGTCGCCACACCTCAGCTTGAGAGAAAGCATTACCATGCCGTCTACTCCCTATCCCCGCGATCTTGTCGGATACGGGCGCAATCCGCCGCACCCGCGTTGGCCGAATGACGCCCACGTGGCCGTACAGTTCGTGGTCAACTACGAGGAGGGCGGCGAGAACTGCATCCTGCACGGCGATGCCGCGTCCGAAGCCTTCCTGTCCGAGATTGTCGGCGCACAGCCCTGGCCGGGCCAGCGCCACATGAACATGGAGTCGATCTACGAGTTCGGCTCCCGTGCAGGCTTCTGGCGGCTGTGGCGTCTATTCACGGAGCGGGCCATGCCGGTCACCGTGTTTGCTGTCGCCACCGCGTTGGCGCGCAATCGGGAGGCGGTGGTGGCCATGAAAGAGGTTGGTTGGGAAATCGCCTCCCATGGGCTCAAGTGGATCGACTATAAGGACTTCACCAAGGAGGCCGAGCGCGCCCATGTGCTTGAAGCCGTCCGCATTCACACTGAGGTGACGGGCGAGCGGCCGCTTGGCATTTATCAGGGTCGCACCTCGGCGCACACGCTCGACGTCGTGATGGAGGAGGGAGGCTTTCTCTATTCCGCCGATTCCTATGCTGATGAGCTGCCGTATTGGGTGCGTGGACCCCGCGGTGCGCAGCTGATCGTTCCTTACACGCTGGACGCCAACGACATGCGCTTTGCGACCCCGCAAGGTTTCAATTCTGGTGACCAGTTCTACGCCTATCTGAAGGATTCCTTCGATGTCCTGTACGCCGAGGGGAAGAATGGGCAACCGAAGATGATGTCGGTCGGCCTGCATTGCCGCCTGGTCGGCCGACCGGGTCGCGCCGCGGCGCTGGAGCGCTTCCTCGACTATGTTCGAGGCCACGACCGGGTGTGGGTCGCAACGCGCCTCGACATTGCACGCCATTGGATTGCAATGCATCCACTCTTGGGTGAGGCCATGCAACGCTAGGGATCGTAGGTCTGGAACGGGTTCCGATGCCTGATCGCGCGCTCCAAATTGCAACCAGCTGGCTCCATCTCTGCGACTTGTCCCTCGATGGTCGATCACTCGTTGCCGGGGGAGCGGGCAAGGCGCTGCACGCAAAACGAGCACGCCCCTGCGTGGAAAAACCGCTATCGGGAGAAGCGCGTCGCCTGATAGGTTCTGCCGAGCCTGCCGTCGGCGACGGCACACGCAGACGGGGCTTGCGCCTTAGGGTGCAACGGTGATCGCCAGGGGAGTTATCGGAATGTCCGCTCAAGTTGGTTTTCGCACGCTCGCTGCAATGGCGATAGCGCTGGGTCTGTTGGCGGGCGCGCCCGGCGCGGCCTTGGCGCAGACTCCCGTCAAGGTCACCCTCGACTGGCGGTACGAGGGGCCCGCAGCGCCGTTCACCGTGGCGGTCGACAAGGGCTACTTCAAGGCCGAGGGCCTGGACGTGACGATGGACACAGGCAACGGCTCGCGCGAGTCGATCCCGCGCGTGGCCTCTGGCACCTACGACATCGGCACCGGCGACGTGAACTCGCTGATCCGCTTTCGCGACGAGAACCCCTCGATCGATCTCAAGGCGGTGATGATGATCTACGACGCGCCGCCGTTCGCCATCGTCGGGCGCAAGGGCAAGGGCATCACGGCCGATCCCAAGAGCCTGGTGGGCAAGAGGTTTGGCGCGCCGGCGGCGGATGGCGCCTACGCGCAGTGGCCGATCTTCAAGTCGGTCAACAAGCTCGACGATTCCACCATGAAGTTCGAGAACGTCGGCTTCCCGGTGCGCGAGCCGATGCTGGCCTCAGGCGAGGTCGATGCCGTCTTCGGCTTCTCCTTTTCGGTCTATCTCAACCTGAAATCGCGCGGCGTATCCGTCGACGACATCGTGGTAATCCTGATGCGCGACCACGGCGTCGATCTCTACGGCAACGTTCTGATGGTGAGCCCGAAGTTCGCCGCCGAGAAGCCACAGGCGGTCAAGGGCTTCATCAAGGCGTTGATCAAGGGGACGCGCGATACCGTCGCCGACCCGGCCGCTGCCACTACCACGATCATCAAGCGCAACGACGTGGCCAGGCAGGACGTGGAGAAGGAGCGCCTGGATTTGGCGCTGGCACAGAACATCGTCACTCCCTGGGTCAAGGCCAACGGGTACGGCGGCATCGACAAGGCGCGCTTTGCCAAGTCCATCGATCAGATCGGCCTCACCTTCACCTTCAAGGCTAAGCCCAAGGTGGAGGACATCTTCACCGAGGCGTTCCTGCCGCCGCCCGCCGACCGCAAGGTGCAGTAGCAATTCCCTCTCCCCACTCTTCGGTGGTGAGAGGGTTAGGGTGAGGGCAGCCACATATGCCATCGCTCGCTCCTACCCCTCACCCCAGCCCTCTCCCCGCAAGCGGGGAGAGGGGGGGATGAGCGCCTTCGTTGCCATCGACAACGTCACCCACGCCTATGGGGGGGAAAGCGGTGTCATCGCCGTCGACAAGCTCTCGCTCGCGATCGAGGAGGGCGAATTCGCTGCCGTCGTGGGGCCGTCCGGCTGCGGCAAGTCGACCTTGATGAAGCTGGTCACGGGGCTGCAGTTTCCTCAGGCTGGCACGATTGCGGTAGGCGGGGAGAGGGTTGCCGGGCCGCTCAAGATCGCCGGCATGGCGTTTCAAGCGCCAAACCTCCTGCCCTGGCGCCGAACGCTCGAGAACATCCTCTTGCCGCTGGAGATCGTACAGCCGCACCGCAGCAGGCTGCGCCGCGAGCGCGACGCCTACATCGCCAAGGTCGAAGCATTGCTGGCGCAGGTGGGCCTGGAGGGCATGGGCGTCAAATATCCCTGGGAGCTGTCGGGCGGCATGCAGCAGCGCGCCTCTCTGTGCCGTGCGCTGATCCATGAGCCCCGCTTGCTCATGCTTGATGAGCCGTTCGCAGCGCTCGACAGCTTCACCCGCGAAGAGCTGTGGTGCGTTATCCGTGACCTGCATGCGGCGCGGCCCGTGACCATCATCCTGGTGACGCATGATCTGCGCGAGGCCGCTTTCTTAGCCGACCGCATCTTCTGCATGAGCTCGCGGCCAGGCCGTATCATCACCGAGCGCCGCGTGCCGTTTCCGCGCCCGCGCAGCCTGGAGGTGACCTACACGTCGGAGTTCACCGATCTGGTGCACGACCTGCGTCAGCAGATCGCCACCGCGAGGCAGGCGGCATGACAAGTTCCGCTCAGCGCGGCGCCCTCGCCGCCGCCCCGTATGTTTTCACCATCGCGTTTTTCGCGCTTTGGGAAGTGGCCTGCCGGCTGTTCAAGGTGCCGGTGTTCTTCCTGCCGGCGCCGAGCGTGATCTATCAGGCGACCGTCGACTACTGGTGGCAGCTGCTGTTCCACTCCTTCCATACGCTGTGGATGACGCTGGCGGGGTTTGCCATTGCCGTCGTGTTCGGCATCGTGCTCGGCATCGCGCTGGGTGCCTCGCGCATCATCAACGCCGGCAGCTATCCGCTGCTGGTGGGCTTCAATGCCATTCCGAAGGTCGCGGTGGTGCCGATTTTGATCTTGTGGTTCGGAGTCGGTTGGATCCCGCCCGTGATGACGGCGTTCCTCATCTCGTTCTTCCCCATCGTCGTCAACGTCGCCACAGGGCTTTCGACCATCGAGCCCGAACTCGAGGACGTGATGAAGGCGCTGGGCGCCCGCAAGTGGGACATCATGGTGAAAATCGGCATCCCGCGCTCGATGCCGTACCTCTTCGCATCTCTCAAGGTGGCCATCACGCTTGCCTACGTCGGCTCCGTGATCGCCGAGTCGAATGCTTCGCGCTACGGCATCGGCAATCTGATCACGCGAGCAAGCGCCGACTTCAACGTTCCGCTAGTGTTCGCGGCGCTGATCGCGCTGGCGATCCTCGGGGTCATCATTTACGCGGCAACGGTCGAGCTGGAGCGACGCACGACGGGCTGGGCGCACCGCTCAGGGATGGGGCAGGGGTAGCGCCACTCCGGTTGCGGACGCGCCGGCTTGCGGCAAATCGAGACCGCGATCCTGCGGCTGGATGCCGAAGCGGCTGAGGGCGCGGACGATCTGCGCCCGATCCTCCACGTTGTCGCAGCGGCGCTCGCCGAACCCGAGCGGGATCTTCTCGAGGTCGAAGCCCGGCACATGCGCCGTGATGAGCTTGCTCTTCTTGGCGGCGCGGCGCGCCTCGTCGCGCACCCAATGGGAGGTCACAGCCGCATCGGACCAGATCACGATCACGGCCTTGGACGCGTCCAGAGCGGCGACGATGGCGTCGTGCAGGTCCTCGCCCGAATACAGCTCGCGGTCCCACCACACGTTGATGCCCTCGCCCCTCAGATACTTGATAAGGGGCTCAGCCAGCGCGCTGTCACGACGAGAATAGGAGACCACCACGTCGGCGGGACTTGGGAACCGCGTGGTATCCTGCAACGGTGCAATCTCGCCGCCGCGCGTAACCTCGGCGGACCTGCCTCTGCGCTTCCCGAAAACCCAGCGAACGAACTTCTGCATGACACCCACCCACTCGGTATTGGGCGCACTTCACTGCCGCGCCTCTGATTGCAAACCGCACGTCACGCGATCGGTTTCTCTCCGTACTTCTCGAACAGGCCGTTGATTGCCTCCTGGCCCAGGGACTGCAGCGAGCGGCCCCGGTCCAGCGCCATTTGCCGGAGCTTTTTCGCGGCCTCCGGGTCGACGTAGATGACGATCCCCTTCTTGCCGTGACGCGACGGCGCACTGCGCCAATAGGGGGCTGGCTCCTGTTTGGGCGCTCGGCCCGATACTGCCTGGACGGCTTGCATCAGCTTGTCCTTACTCACGAACTTGTCCTCTCGACCTTGCGTACTCTCGCTTCGTCCCATTCGCATAGGCGCTTGTAGACGCCCCAGACTTCGCTTGCCGCCTTGCCCTTCGGCTCCTCCTCCGTCACGCCGAGCCCTTCACTGAGGGATCGGCTGAAGGACGCCCGGTCGGCCAGCCGGACGGGGAAAACGGTGAGCCCGTATTGCGCGGCAGCGGCCTGCACGTCCTCCACCTGAGCTTGGGAGCCTTTCGCCGGCATCGCGTTCAAGACGATGGCGGCCTTGTGCTCGAGGCTGGCGAGCTTCAAAAGGTTCACCGTGTCTCCGATCGCGGGCAGATCGAGGATCGTGCCGCGCGTTGGGATGAGAATGATGTCGGCAACCTTGGCAGCTGCGAGAGCGGTTCTGTCGGCTTGCGGCGGTGTGTCGACGAGCACCAGATCGGCGCCGTTTCTGCGCGCCGCATCCAGCATATCGGTGAGCTTCTCGGGCAAGCCGGCGATGATCATCGGCTCATCGGCTTCGCGGAGCACGGACCAGCGCTCTGCCGAAGCCTGCGGGTCCAAATCGATGACGAGCGTCGTGCGCTTCTTGGCCGTGGCGGCGATTGCGAGGTGCAACGCGAGCGTGGTTTTGCCGCTGCCGCCTTTCTGACTGATGATGCTCCATACACGCATGCCGCAACGTTAGCGGTTCCGTCATGCGCGTGCAAGCTGCCATGCTATCAATAGCATGCTAGCAAGTAAGAGACATATTGATAGCGTGATCCGTCTCTCCTCTACTCATTTGAAATGGCTATCGAATTGCGGCCAGCAGGAACGATGGTCGAGCGCCGCGTTCAGCTACCACGGTAGGTCGTATAGCTCCAGGGAGAAGCCAGCAGCGCAACGTGGTAGTGGCCCTCGGGCTCGGCGATGGCGAACCGGACCGGCACGATGCCCAGGAAGGGAAGGTCGCTGGCGCTAGTGCCCCGCGCGGTGAAATAGGCGCCGATATCGAACTCGAGCTGATAGCGGCCGATGCGCAAGGGTGCGCCAGAAAGCAGCGGCTCGTCGGTGCGTCCATCGGCGTTGGTGATGGCCTCCTTGAGCAGCCCGTTGGCGCTGGCACCGATCTCCTTCAGGACGACCTTCACGCCCGCGGCGGGCTTGCCCGCTGCCGTGTCCAGCACATGCGTGGAGAGGCGGCCGTCGATCTTCGGCTTGCCCGGCCCGTCGACAGCATCGACCAACCGCAGGCGGGCAATGTGGCCGATCTCCTCGATCGCGGCTTTTCGCTCAGCTCCTGGGTCGAGGCCAAGGCGGCGCTCGAAAGTGTCGAGGATGGAATCGCGTGTGTGCCGGCGCACGCAGATGATGAACGGAAAGCCAAAGCGCTGGCGATAGGCGGCGTTGAGACGCTCGAACCGCGCGAACTCGCGGTCGGTCAGGCGATCGAGGCCGAGGCCGCCCTGCTCGCGGCGCGACTCCGCCGTCATGGCCCCGGCACGCGCGACTTTGCTCGCGAGCTCGGGATGACCGCGAATGAGGGCCACTTGTTCGGTCTCGCCAGCTGTTGCAACCGCATCTGCCATTGCCTGGTAGAGGTCCGAGACCGTCGCGAACGGACGAGCCGCATGTGCACGCTCCGCAACCCACGGCGCATGCTCGAAAATGGCGCCCAGGGCGCTCACGAAAGAGGCACGATCCGTGCTGTTGAGTTCGTCGAGGGTGGTTGCCACGAGGTTCGCTGTGTCCAGAGCCTGCCCTGCGAGGTGTAGCGCACATTTCGCCGGCCGGGGAGGGGCGCGATGCTTGGCAGCGGGCGGGCCGGTCACTACCATCTTTCCCATGTCAGGCAAGCGGGGCACATCCGGGAGCAGTCGGGCGGCTGCAAGACGAGGCGCGTTGCGCCACGGCCCGGCGCTCATGGCGCGGCTCGACGCGCTGGCCGCTTTCAGCGAGGTTCCGGGCGAACTCACGCGGCGCTATTTAAGTCGCGCGCATGTCCAGGCAATGGAGCAGGTCAAAGCCTGGATGACCCGAGCCGGCATGAGCGTGCACACCGACCCGCTGCTCAGTGTGTTCGGGCGCTACGAGGGCAACTCGCCCGGCGCCCCCGCCATCATGCTTGGCTCTCATCTCGACACGGTCGTCGATGCGGGCCGCTACGACGGGGCGCTCGGTGTCTTGGCTGCCATCTCGGTGGTGGAGGAGCTGGAGCGGTGCGGCGATCGGCTGCAACATGCCATCGAGGTTGCGGCGTTCGGCGAAGAAGAGGGCTCGCGCTTTCCCGCGCACATCCTCACGTCGTCGGCGCTCGTGGGTGCAGTCAAACCCGCTCAGTTCGATCTTGAGGACGCGGACGGCATCAGCTTACGGGACGCATTGAAGCAAGCGGGCGGGGATGCGAAGGCCTACAAGGCTTGCGTGCGCGCCAAGGGCGAGATAGCGGCCTACGTGGAGCTGCACATAGAACAAGGCCCCGTTCTCGAGAACAGCGGTTTGCCCCTGGCCGCCGTTACGGCAATCAATGGCTCCATGCGCTCGCGGGTGACGGTGACGGGCTTTGCCGGTCACGCCGGCACAGTACCGATGAATGCACGCCGCGATGCCTTGAGCGCGGCGAGCGAGATGATTCTGGCGCTCGAGCGGGTCGGGCGCGGCGAGCCCGACCTCGTCGTCACGGTCGGACGCATCAAGGCGCTGCCGGGCGCGCCCAACGTCATACCGGGACGGGTCGAGTTCACTATCGACATGCGCGGTCCTGCCGATGCCGTGCGCAAGCGCGCGCACGCGGCGTTGCTGCGGCAGTTGCAAGATATTGCCAGGGCGCGTCGCGTCAGCGTCGACATCGACACCTATCAGGAAAATGCAGCTGTCGCGCTTGACGAGCGGGTAATCGAGGCGGCGACCGAAGCCATCGGGGCCAGCGGTCACGAGCCGGCGCGCCTCTCCTCCGGCGCAGGTCACGACGCCGGAATAATGCAAAAGCACTGCCCGTCGGGCATGATTTTCCTGCGCTGCAAAGACGGCATCAGCCACAATCCGGCCGAGTCGATCACCGTTGACGATGCCGACCTCGGCGTGGTGGCGATACTGGAGACCCTGCGGCGGCTCGACGCTCGCTTCGGGGCCCGAGGCTGACCGTGGTCGCCATCGCTGAAATCGCCGCCATTGTCGACGCTGCCTTCGAGGAGGAGGTGGCGTTCCTGCGTGAACTTGTGCGGGTGCCGACCGACACGCCGCCGGGTGACAATGCCCGGCACGCAGAGCGCACGGCGGAATTGCTGCAGGCAATGGGCTTTGCGGTGGAGCGGTTCCCCGTCGAAGCCGAGGCGGTGCGGAACGCCGGCCTGACCTCGATCACCAATCTGATCGTGCGCCGCCGCTTCGGCGAAGGGCCGGTGATCGCCCTCAACGCGCACGGCGACGTGGTGCCGCCGGGCGACGGCTGGACCAAGCCGCCCTACGAGGGGGGCATCGACAACGGCCGCATGTACGGGCGCGGGGTTGCCGTCTCGAAGTCGGACTTCGCAACCTACACGTTTGCCCTGCGCGCGCTGGAAAAGTTGGGCCGACCGTTCACAGGCAGCGTGGAGCTGCACTTCACTTACGACGAAGAGTTCGGAGGCCTGCTTGGCCCCGGCCGTCTGCTGCGCACGGGTGCCACCAAACCGGATCTCGCGATCGGCGCTGGCTTTTCCTACGCAGTGGTAACGGCGCACAACGGCTGTCTGCAACTCGAGGTGACGGTCAAGGGCAAGGCCGCGCACGCCGCCATGCCGCAGGCGGGCGTCGATGCGCTTGCCGCTGCCGTTGCTGTGCTGGATGCCCTCTATCGCGAGCGCGAGGGTTACGTCGCGATCAGATCGAACGTGCCCGGTATCGAGTGCCCGACGCTCACGGTTGGGCGCATCGAGGGCGGAATCAATACCAATGTGGTGCCGGACAGGGTCAGCCTTCGCCTCGACCGGCGCATCATCCCCAGGGAAGACCCCGCCGAAGTTGAGCGGCGGCTGAGGGAGGTGATCGGCAACGCCGTCGCCGATCGCGCTGGCATCTCGTTGGACGTTCGCCGGCTGTTGCTCGCCCGCCCATTGTTTCCGCGACCGGGTCAAGAACGGCTTGTGGCGGCGATCAGTGCCCGGGCATCGGCGGTCTTCGGCGAATCCATCGGCGCCGTCGGCAGCCCACTCTACACGGATGCGCGTCTTTACAGCGAGGCTGGCATTCCTATCGTGCTCTACGGTGCAGGACCGCGCTCGATCATCGAAGCAAACGCCAAGCGCGCCGATGAGAACCTGCTGCTCGAGGATCTGCGGCGCGCCACGATTGTGGTCGCTGGCGCGCTCTACGACCTCCTGGCGTAGGGCGCGGCTGGAGCTTGCAAAGCGAATGCACGGGGGAAGGGGCGACCGCGATGGACATCCTGTGGGTGTGGGGGGAGGCCTTCCTGCGCTGGCTACACGTCATTGCCGGCATCGCCTGGATCGGCACCTCTTTCTACTTCATCCAGCTCGACTACTCGCTCAAGCGCCGCGAGGGCTTGCCCGAGGGCGCTTACGGCGAAGCCTGGCAGGTACACGGCGGCGGGTTCTACAACATGGTGAAGTACCTGGTGGCGCCCGCCCGGCTGCCTGCGGAGCTCATCTGGTTCAAGTGGGAGGCGTACGCGACCTGGATCTCGGGCTTTGCCCTCGTGGTGGCGATCTACTACGGCCACGCCAGCCTCTACCTTATCGATCCCGCCGTGCTGGACATTTCGCCGGCCACGGGGATCGCCATCAGCGTTGCGGGCCTGATCCTTGGCTGGGTCGTCTACGACGGTCTCTGCCGCTCGCCGCTAGGCCGCAACGCGACGGTGCTTGCGGCCGCCGGCTTCGTGTTTCTCGTGGCGCTGGCCTTCCTCTTCAGCCGCGTTTT
>CAWHUM010000024.1:0-106591 GCA_963832445.1 uncultured Alphaproteobacteria bacterium | reverse complement strand
TTGCTTTCAGACGGATGCGTGATCGGGAGGACCTCGCGCATATACTCGGCGAGTGCCTCGCAAAAGCTCTCGGCATAGGGCGGCATTGGACGCCGCTTGTCCCATTGAATGACAAATCGCTCTCGAAGCGGCTTGCGCCGGTGTGTTACGCGGACGATTCTCAACGTGTAGCGATCCGTTCGCAGAAGCGACGGAATGATCGCTACCCCCTGCCCGGCCTCGGCGAGCGCGAGCAAGGTGTGCGGCGCGCGGCTCTCGAGCAGAATATTGGGCTCGACATCTGCGAGACGACAAGCTGCGTTGAACAGCCTCCGAATGGAGTAACCCGACTCCAGCAGCAGCAACGGATAGGCCGCGAGGCGGCCGATATCAATCATGCCGGTACGGCCAAGCTTCGAGCGATGGGGCGCAGGCGGCCCAAGCCTCATCCGGGGGCAATACGGGTCTCCCGAAGCGTCCGATCGCCTTGATCGTGTCTGATGCCTATATCGAACCTCGCCGCGTTCCAGCATGGCAGTCTGCTCGCGACCCAGGGCCTCGGAGAGTTTCACGTGCACGTTCGGAAAACGTTCAGCGTATCGAGGCAGAAACGTCGACAAAACACTTTCGATCGTGTGCGGCGGGGCGGCAACCTTCAGCGTCCCCCTGTCTCCCCGCCGGAGCACTTCTACCCGCTCCCCGAGCGAGTCGAAATGGTCTAATACGTCGCGACAATCTACGAGGAACTGCTCGCCTTCTGCGGTCAGGGCAAGGCCGCGTCCGACGCGGTCAAACAGTTTCAGCCCCAGCTCTTGCTGAAGATAGCTGAGTTGCCCGCGAAAAGGCCGGCTGCGTAATTCGCAGTCGCAGCGCGGCTTTCGACACCGTGCCCAGTTCGGCTACGGCGACGAACGTTCGCAAGCGCCTCACGTCCATCGGTCGACATGGCGACGGCACGGCGATCCGACTTCCAACGCAATGAAGAGAGGTCGACGTGGCGAAGTGGCAGCTGGCAGGAGGCAATCATGACCAATGCATTTTCTCCTTGGAGACCACGGAGACGGGTGGCGGGCGGACGGCTAGCTTCGTCGGTCCTGTTCATCGGGTTGCTCACCGCCGTGCCGGGCGCAAATGCCGACACGATTCCTGATTGGAACCTTGTCACCGCCAACGCGCTGCAGACAGCCAAGGCTGGCACCGGCCTGGCTCACAGCCGGGCTTATGCAATGGTGCACGGCGCGATGTTTGACGCCGTCAATGCCATCGATCGCCGCTATCAGTCCTATGCCGCCGACCTCAAGGCCCCACTCGGCGCGTGTCCGGATACCGCGGCCGCCGTCGCCGCGCACACCGTGCTCGTGGACCTCCATCCGCTGCAAAAGGACATGTTCGACGGAGCGTGGCTGCATCGTTGGCGAAGTTCAGGACAGTCAGGCCAAGGCCGATGGCGCAGCGCTTGGCAAGGCGGCGGGAGAGAAGATGCTCGCCATGCGCCGGAACGACAAGATGAGCGAGAAGGCCTCCCTCACATTGAAGAGCGGCCCCGGCGTATTTCAGCTGCCCGCTAACGCTGACCCGATTGGCTCGCACTGGGGATCGGTTACGCCGTTCGTGCTCAAGAGCATTGAGGACTTCCGCTTGCCGGGCCCGCCACCGTTGACGAGCGCGCGGTACGCTGAAGAGTTCAACGAAGTCAAAACTGTGGGCGCGAAGAACAGCACGCTGCGCACAGCGGAGCAGACCGCCATCGCCCTGCTGTGGCAGCCGACGAGCCCGATCACCTATAACGCCATGCTCCGCGAAATGCCGGAGCTCAAGCAGAAGAGCATTGTCGAGCAGGCACGCGTGTTTGCGCTGTTGAACATGGCAGCGTCGGATGCCTTCATTGTCGGATGGCGCGACAAATACTTGTTCCTGTTCTGGCGTCCGGAGACAGCGATCCGCAACGCCGACAGGGATGGGAACGATGCAACGTCTGCTGACGCGATCTGGGAGGGCCTGTTTTCACCCTTCCCTGCGCACCCGGAATATCCTTCCGGCCATGCGCTCTTTACGGGGGTGATGGAGACGGTGCTGCGCGATTTCTTCGGCACCGACCAGATGACGCTTGCGGTGACCAACCCAGACAAGAAGATCGAGCGCACGTTCGCAAGCTTTTCCGAGATTGCGAAGAGCGTGGAAGACGCACGCGTGTGGGCGGGGATTTATTTCCGCAGCGCCGACATTGATGGCACCCGCATGGGTCGCCGCGTAGCTGAATACGTCATGAAGAACTGCATGAAGCCGATGGCGAAGTAACAAGCTCCAACCGGAGCGAGGAGACCTGCAATGCCACAGCGCTTGCGCATGCTTCTTGCCGGAGCCTTCTTAGCTTCAGTCTCGCAGCTCGCCTGTGCCGAGGAATTTCCAACGCGGCCGCTGCGAATTCTCGTCCCCTATTCCGCGGGCAGCGTCACCGATCTACTGGCGCGGACCGTCAACGAGAAGCTGGCTGCCGATCTGGGACAACCTGTCATCGTCGAGGCGCGGCCAGGCGCCAATGGTAGCATTGCCACCGACGCCGCCTCGAAGTCGGCCCCGGATGGTCACACCATGCTGCTCACTCCGGTCAGTCTCGCCGTCAATCCCAGTCTCTCGAAGGTTCCGTGGCATCCCGTGCAGGATTTTGCCGGTGTGGCCATGGTGGCCGAGGCCGTACTGATCTTGGCAGTCACGCCTTCGTTGCCGGTCAACACTGTGCCGGAGCTGATAGTCAGCGCCGCACTTCATGATCTCCTCGCGCGTCGTCGTGCTCGGAACTTGGGCGGGGTCCCGCGCTGCCCTGCCTCCGGTTTGCGCCTCTGCTAACGTGCTGCTGACAAGCAACAGCGACGCTGCGCATGCAATCAGGCAAGAACGCATGGGCTTGGTACATGCATAGGATGTTGCACTGTGGGCTAGACTACAGAGCGAGACTGCGGCGACCCATCCGGACAAACACTGAGATAGGCCGCTTGGCCTTCGGCCACTGTTCTAGACAACACAGCTGGGAGGTTTGCTGGCGTTCAGTAGCGCAGCAGACGTGGTGACACCCAACGGCAATCGGCACCTCGGCCGCCATTGTGAATGGCCTTACCGCTGAATTTGAGCGCCGCCCAATCGCGGCTCACACGAGCGCCGCGCGAGGACACGACCCCGGCGATAAACTCTTCTCGCTGGATCGCGTCATTCCGAAATCCACGTGAGGCGGTATTTCACGCCACCGGTCTTGGAATAATTCGCGCGGTGCTCCGGAGAGCAGAACACTAGGACAGTCGGATATGACGGGCTGACGGCCATAAATTTAGGGCAGTGCACCTCCACGCTGCAACAGTCGCAACGCTGTGCCGGTTTGGAGTACACCCTCCCATTTTCGATCACCTTCCCTTCCATGCCGTCCTCTTCATGTTTAAGGAGACGCGAAGATGCGGAGCGACTTCAATTCCCCCCGCTTCGGGCCTCATGCATGCGTGCATTTTGGCGTCCTTGCTTTCGCGGAATGGGTGGCTCTGTGGCACAACGACCGTTCCGTGCTTCGTGCTAACAAGGAGAAGCTGAACACCGCCTCCCCAATAGGGTGCGCCGCTCCCGTAACTTCGGCGCAGTTTTCCATGGCGTGGCAGCACTCCGTCAGATCCCAGTGCGCGGGATCATTGAGTGTTCTGCTCTCGAGCCCTCACCGGCTCTAACACGTGAGAGTTGGCGGGACATCAAAAGCATGGCTGTCGGCAACCACGCCTCCCCCATAATGGGGATTGAGATCCACGAGCCGTGGCCCCTTCCGTTGTCCCAGTCGCTGCTCTTGAAGGTCCCCGTTGGCTCGAAAGTGTAGGTGGGCATGGACTTGCCCCAGCTTTCGGAAGCCGTCCATTGCGACGTGCGTGTAAACGGGCCGAGGTTGCGAACGCGAAAAGAAGCGCCAACATCCAGCGCATCAGTAGTCCCCTCGCGCCTATCGGGCAAACACCAGCTTGGGTAGGTCGAGGTCGGCCTAACCTACGCTCGTTTCTTGAAGCACGCTTCGACCTCGCTCTGCAGCTTGTCGGTGGCCTCCCGCCACGCGCCCCCCTCGATAGGACGCAAGCGTCCGTTGGCCGGTAGAGCCCGCGCCTCGGGCGGCGTTGAATCGCTGACGGCCGCCCGCGGCTGCGGCGCCGCCACCGGGAAAGCGCCTACGCGCTGCGCCAGGCTCTGCAGCTCGTTCAGAATGACGCCGCGGCGAGCTTCGTGCTCGGCGGTGAGGTTGCGCACGTCCTGCAGCAGCTTCTGATCGTAGCGGTTGAGCGCCTCGCGCAACTGTGCCACGAGCTTGTGCTCCGTGTCGGCAATGGTGGTGAGCCGCTCGCGAAACTCGTCGACCAGTTGGATCATCTTCGACATTCGTGAACCCCCTGCGCCAGGTTTGCGCCGAATCGAACGACAAAAAGTCTAATGCCAATCTGTTCAAGTGACTTCGCCAAATAGGGTGCAAACCGAGAGACGACACCCCCGGTCGCTGCCGCTTCCGCTGGCGTACCCCAGGGTTATCTTTGCGGAACGCCTTCTTCTGCTAAATATCTGATCTGATTGGTCGGAGCGGGGAGATTTGAACTCCCGACCCCCAGTCCCCCAGACTGGGGGCACCTCTTGCTGACCGTCTACCAGGGACCTTGTCACACAGCTCGGCGGAGTTCGAGCGAGGTACGAGCTTGAACAAATCGAGCCCCCGCAACCACCTTGATTTGCAACGCGCTGGTCTTCGGAACTAACGCTCCTTTGGCCGCGTTGGATATAGACAGCCTGCCAGTTCGCCCTTCAGCTCGAGCGTGAGGGCACCGTCGATGGGGGTGGCGATCATTCATCCGACGCTGTGTGCCGATTTGCCCTCAACGCGCAGGCATCGCGTCCCAGATATCCCAATGTATGCGCCACGCGCCGTCGCCGCCTCTCTTCCAGACGACCACGTATTTGACCGGAGGACCCTGGCCGGAACTCAGCGCGAGTGCAGCTTCCCCAACTTCATAGGCGGTATCACCTGCCACCTCGAGATCAAGCGTTTTCAGCGTGGCACCGACAATGCCGCTCGCACCCGCTGCTTCCCGCCAAAACGCTTCTATTGCACCCCTGCCGGTCACAATCGGCGCATTCGGCGCCACACTTTCGCATTCTCGGTGTAAGCGCAGCCACGTCCGCATAGTTCTTGCGCTCCAGGGCAGACCCAAGCTTGCGATTTCCTTCCTCAACGGATTTCCTTACTGAACTGATGTCCATGACAGCACCTCACATCAGCGCATTGTTTCGATCATACACTCTTCCGACGACTGACGCACCGCCCTCTCCCCCGCCGAATTCCAGAAGCTCTACAAACTCGGCTCCGTCATCATTTGCCAATGACCGCCCGCTATGCCCTCGACGGCAGCTTTCCGCGCAAAATTCTCGGTCCCTGCGCCGCTGACGGCACGCCGGTTCTACTCCCAAAAGCGGACCAACGTGTGCAGTCCGACGAACGTCCGCTCGGTGCCGATCCGGACATCAACAAATTTCCTTGTAGCGCTCACTCCGATCCGTAGGTCCGACCAGACCTCATGAGGCGAGTGGGCATTCATGCGGGCGCTCAAATGACGGCTTTGGGGTTCATTCTCCGGTCAAGACACAGAATGCGGCTCTCGGCAGATCGGCACGCCTAAGCCCTCGTGAGGCGAGGTCGGCATTCGAGCGCCGCCTGAGGTCCTCGTAATGGCCGGCTGCGGCGTTGGCCTGGACAATGACGGAGAGGATATTCGCTCGCGCGATAGAAGAGAGCGCGGCTGCCGGGTGCACGGGCGCAGGCAACGATCAAATGGTCTGTTCGCATATCCCCATTGGCTAACCGTGCAGACATGGCGTGCCTCCTTGCAACGGTGAAGCAATGAACCGACCTCATGCCCCGAGCCAGTCCGCACACGTTCTGCTCAAGGCCGAACGTTTTGGTTGAGGCGAAAGAGATTGCCGCGATCATATTTCTTCTTCAGCGCGAGCAACCGATCATACTTCGCAGGACCATAAGCTGCTTTGACCCGATCAGCCCCCTCTTCGGCCTCGGTTCCGAGGTAGTTGACATAAACCCCACCGGTAGAGAACGGCTCCATCGCCCGGTGAAGGGAACGCGCCCAGTCAATGTTCGTCACACTGTCCGTCCTATTGGGCCAGCTGTTGAGGACAAGAAGGGTGAAGGGGGCGTCCCTGTGCTCGAAGGCGCTATCCGCCTTTCCGACCCGGCTCACAGCTCCGCCAAGGTGCTCGATCGCAATGGCGGAGGTGGGTGACGGAACCCGCCGGAAGGCTTCGATTGCGAGACCGATCGCCTCATCGCTCAGGTCGCGCAGGAAGCTCGATTTCCAGTAGTTCTGCAGACCGGGAGGAAAGGCCGCTTCCAACAAACCTTGCTGCTGGACAGGGCATCGCCGCCACTTGGTCGGCGGCGGGCGGGCCGAACCTTCGCAACGGGCCCAGGACGCGCTCGCCGTCCGCCAGAGGACCACAGTAACAGACGACAATCGCGAGCACTTTTGTGCCGTCGGGCCCCGGTGAGGA
This sequence comes from uncultured Alphaproteobacteria bacterium, assembly GCA_963832445.1. Taxonomy (GTDB): domain Bacteria; phylum Pseudomonadota; class Alphaproteobacteria; order Rhizobiales; family Hyphomicrobiaceae; genus AWTP1-13. The sequence continues at coordinate 100,042 of CAWHUM010000024.1, read as the reverse complement.
GCGCTGCCGTGGAAGTGAGTTCATCGGGCACGGTCCGCGTGAATTCGCGAAAGAAGGCCAAGGCCTCGCGGGCCCGCTCGAGCGGATGCACAACCATGCCCCCAAGCACCTGATCGACAGGGTGGAGACGGTACTCGAACGAGGTCACGACGCCGAAATTCCCGCCACCGCCGCGCACGCCCCAAAAGAGATCTGCATTGTCCGTCGCACTGGCGCACACGCTTTCGCCAGTCGCCAGCACCACATCGGCCGAGCGAAGGTTGTCGCAGCTCAGTCCGTGCTTGCGCATCAGCCAACCGAGCCCTCCGCCCCATGTAAGACCGGCAATGCCCGTTGTCGGGATGATGCCGCCCGTGGTGGCAAGCCCGAATGCTGCGGTCTCGTGATCAAGATCGCGCCACGTGCAGCCGCCCCTCGGCGCGCACGGTGCGCGCGTGGGGATCGACGCGGATGCCTTTCATGGATGAGAGATCGATCATGAGGCCGCCATCGCAGACGGCATTTCCGGTCACGTTGTGGCCGCCGCCGCGGACCGACAGCAGAGCTCGTTGTCGCGCGCGAAGTCGACCGAACGAACGACATCGGCTGCTCCGGCACAGCGCACGATCATCGTCGGCCGCCTGTCGACCATGGCATTCGCAGATCGTGCGCGCGGCCTCATAACCGCTCGCATCGGGGCGCAAAAGTTGGCCACGCAGGCCTTGGCCGAACTTGTCGATGCTGGTGGTGCTGATGTCAGCGCCTAACGGGTTGGTCGTGGCGATGGTCACCTTGGATGCCTCCCGCGGGTCAGCAACAAGATCGTCCAGACACGGCGACGAAGCGCGGCTGACCGTCGCTGCTCCGCTATTCCACCTCTCCCGGGCGAGGCGCAAACGCGAAGATTTCAGGTGAGGATGAACCAATTTCATCTACATTGGGGGCATGAAGAGGCTACCGCCCCTCATCGAGCTACGCGCCTTCGAAGCGGCCGCGCGCCACCTCAGTTTCAAAACGGCCGCAGCCGAGCTGGCGTCACCCCGACCGCAATCAGCCACCAGATCCGGTTGTTCGAGCGCTATTGCCGGCGTCCGCTGTTTCGCCGGCGGCCGAGACCCTTGGCACTGACCGAGGCTGGGGCGCGGCTCTTTCCCGTCATTCGCGATGGCCTCGAGGCGTTCGCGGCTGCCATTTCGGCCGTGCGAGACGATGCCGATCAACAACCGCTCAGGGTGTCGACCACCAATGCGTTTGCCAGCCGCTGGCTGCTCCCACGACTGGAGCGCTGGCGCGCGATCCATCCCGATGTGCCCATCGAGGTAAGCGGGACCGACACGATTGTGGATCTGCGAGCCGGCGAGGCGGACCTGGCCATTCGCTATGCCCCCACGCCCCCCGCGAGAGCCCTTGTCCAGCAGTTGTTTAAAGACAATTACTGGCCGATCTGTAGCCCACGACTGTTCGCGCGCGACAAACGCGCTCGGCGTCCGACGGATCTGCGAGGGCACCCGCTTGTTCACGTCTATTGGCCGCCCTCCTTTCGCAACCCCCCAACGTGGCGGCGCTGGTTGTCTGCGGCGCGGTCCCGCTGGGGTGACCCGTTGCCGATGGCAGAGATGAGGCAAGTGAGCTTCAGCGAGGAGCTGCCCGCCTATGAAGCGGTGATCGCTGGACAGGGCATCGGCATCTGCAGTGATGTGCTGCTCGCACGAGAGCTCGCGGCCGGCACCCTCATCAAGGCGGTGGATCTGAAGCTTCGAGGATATGGCTTCTACGTCGTTCACATGCCCGGTCACCCGCGTCAAAAACTGATCGATGCCTTCTCAATGTGGTTGCAGTCAGTGAAATGAACTTGCAGCTTTGCAGAAAGACCGCTCCGACGGCTATCTGACGGCATCGGAGATCGCCGGGCTCAAACTCGACGCCGATTGGGTGATCTTGTCGGCGTGCCACACGGCGCACCCACCGAGCGAGCTAGGCAAGTAGTCCGTTCTACCCCCGATAGCTGCCGAACCTGTGCAGCGCCGCGAACGGTCTGCCAGAAGCGGTCGTGATTGGCGTGGGAGACTGCGGCCGATATGGCCTGTGATTGACCGCAACGGCTACTTTCTTCCGCGCTCTGGAAACGTTTGACGCGCCATATGCCTGTTGATGTGGGGCCCGATGTCGACCTCCAACACGCGTGCGACCCGCCCGCGCTTCGCTCGCCGGCACCGTCACGGACCGCCCCGCTGGGCCAGAAGGCGATCTGGCGCCGCATCGGTGTGGCCTTCCCTCATGATAAAGGCGCCGGGCTCACCGTGCTTCTCGAGGCGCTGCCGCTTGATGGCCGCATCGTACTCGTTGAGCCCAAGTCGGATCTGACCGAAATCTCCGATCTCCCCGCCGCCTCGTCCCCCTACCTTCTCTGGCGACAAGAGCTGAATCCGGTGAGTTCTGCTCTTCTCCAGGCGGTTCGCATAGGAACCAATCACAACTCTTGCTAGTCCATAAATGCCAAAGGCCATGGAGGCCCGCCTTGCTGCGCTGGCTCGTTCTTGATCTCAACAGCTTCTTCGCCTCCTGCGAGCAGCAGGAAGAATCCTGCGCTGAGGGGCAAGCCGGTCATCGTCGTGCCGACGATGGCGGAGACCACCTGCGCCATCGCCGCGAGCTACCCTGCCAAAGCCTTCGGCATCAAGACCGGCACGCTGGTGCACGAAGCGCGGCGGCTCTGCCCGGATGTGCAGCTGGTCCAGGCCCATCACAAGCTCTACGTCGAATATCACCACCGCATCTTGACCGCGATCGACAAGCACATTCCGGTCGAAGAGGTGATGTCGATCGATGAGGTCGCCTGCCGCCTCGACAGGAGGCAGCAAGACCCCGCCGTGGCGCAGAAGCTGGCGCACAGACATCAAGCGCGAAATCCAGACCCAGGTCGGCGAATGCCTGACCAGCTCCATCGGCATCTCAGCGAACAAGCTGTTGGCCAAGATGGCTTCCGACATGCAGAAGCCCGACGGGCTGACCATCTTGCCGATTGAGAAGCTGCCCGGCGCCATCCTTCACCTGAAGATACGGGCCATCCCGGGCATCGGCCCCAAGATGGCAGAACGCCTGCAGAGGTCCGGCATCACCGATATCGCCACCCTCTGGAACACCGACGCCGCGCGGCTGCGGCTGATCTGGGGAGGCGTCGCCGGCGCCAAGATGCACGAGCTTCTGCATGGCGCGGACATCGCAAGCCCGAAGACCGAGCGCTCAAGCATCAGCCACCAGCACGTTCTGGCGCCCGAAGACAGAAGCATTGAAGGGGCCGCCCCGATCGTGAGGCAATTGCTGGTGCGGGCGGCGCAGCGCCTGAGAGATGATGGCTTTTACTGCCGCCGCCTCATCGTCGAGGTGAAGCCGCTCGGCCGCGATCGGGACTCCTGGACGGACAAGCGCAGCTTCTCGGAGACGCAGGACACCGGCATGCTGCTGCATGTGCTGCAGGACATTTGGCAACAAGTGCCAGACTTGAAGCCCTTGCGCGTCGGCGTGGCGCTCACGGGTCTGGCCGCCCAGGAGAAGCATCAGCCTGACCTGTTCGACAAGCCCAAGAACGCGAAGCTCGTGCGCGCCATCGACGAAGTGAACGAGAAGTTCGGCAAAGGCGCGCTCATCTACGGCGATGCCGCGCCCGATCAGACCAGCAAGATCGCCTTCCAGAGGAGTGCCGAAGGTGAAGGAGTTTTGAAGGCGCTCAACTCACACGCCCAATGGGGTCCACAGAATAGCGCACATAGTAGTGTCAGCCGGGTTCGAAGCCCTTCGATCTGAAGACCGGTGCCGCGGTCGGACCGGTGAGGAACTGGATGAGCGCCTTCGCGGCAATCGGGTGCCTTCGCACCGGCCCCGATCCCCGCCGCGAATACGTTCATGCTTGCGTACTCCTCTGGCAGCGAGCCACCAATTGCGCGCCCGCTCTCGAAGCTTCTGTGGTCGCTCGAGACGCGGCCCCGTATGCCGCTTGACGTGGCCTGTTCTGGTATTAGCCTGCCGCCGCGAGCCGGTTTGTCGGCGTCGCATCCATCCACGCCAGCAGCGTCCCGTTCAGCTCGCGCGGGTAGGTGTGGCTGAGGTCCTCAACCTCCCGATAGGTGACGGCCGCGCCCGCCTTCGACAATGCCCTATGCGCTTGCCGCGCCAGCTCGACGGGAAACATCCAGTCGAGCGCGCCGTGGATGATGTGGATGGGCAGCCCGCGCATCCGATCGGCGTCCGCCATCTGGGCCAGCAGCGGATGAAACGCAGCGGAGACCGGCGCCAGGTGCGTGAACGGCGACCCCGCCTCGAGCCCGGACACGTAGCTGAACGTGCCCCCGTCGCTCATCCCCGTGAGCAGCAGGCGCGCGGGATCCACGTTCCACCTCGAACGGATGAACTCCAGGATGCGCATGAGGTTGGGCGTATCGGCGTCAGCGCCCATCAATGCCCAGGTGCTCCCGACCGATGTCGGCGCCACCAGGATGGCGCCACGACTGCGCGCATCGCGCAGCCAACTCCAGAGAAACAGGCGCCCGGTGCCGCTGCCGCCATGCAGCGCCATCACGAGCGGCCAGGCGCGATCGGGCGCATAGTTCTCCGGAACATAGAGCCAGAAGCCGCCCCTTTCCTTCTCGCCGAACTGCATGACTCCTGTGTTGTCGCTGGCCGGTGTGCCGAAGGAAAGCCGCTGGAGCGCCTCGTCCGACCGCAACGCCGGATCGAGAAAGAACCGGTTCACCGGCGGGAGGATGCGGGCGAGCGGATAGAGCGCCTCGAGCCCCTTCGGCAGGAGGCGCAGGGCGCGGTACACGCGACGAATATCCCCGTCCCCCTGAGTGCCTCGCGGAGCCCGGAGAATGACTCCAGCGCCGCGTCGCTCGACGCGTCCAGCGCGGTCCTGATGCTCCGATAGTGGCTCCGGCCATTTCGACTGCCTTGCCCGGGCGGACTTCAGATCCTCGTCGGGCGCGCCGATGCTAGCCATAAGCTCCGCGAAATCGGGCGGATGGAGATGGCGCGCGATGAACGTGAGCATCTCCAACGCGCGCAGCACCGGATTGAGCAGCGCGAGGGTCGTCTCGTCGCCGATGATCCTCCATCCATCACGTCGCCTTCCCCGCACGGGCGATCCCTTCCGAACGAACTCCACGCAGCACCGCCGCGTGGCACATGTCGGCCTGCCCGGTTCCGGCAGCGGGCACCAGCAAGCGAGGTTCTTCCCGTGCAGAGTCGGCAAAGCCTCCAAAATCATGCGCCGCTTCGTGTACAGCATCTGCATTGCCCAATCGGGGAAGGCTCCCTCGGGAAGCTTCCACTCCAGCCAGAGCTCGTACATCCGCACCGAGCCGGTGCGGCCGTGCTACTCCACCGAGAACAGGTTGCCGAAGATGGTCGTCCGGTCCACCTTCACGGTGTTGGGCGGCATGCGCCAACCTTTGGTGCGCTTCGGCTGGACGCGTTCGGGTTCAGTGCGTTCGTGATCCACGATCCATCCTATGCCGGCGGGGCCACGCGTGAAATGCCGTGCGCCTGTTCCCGATCCCTTGCTTTGGATAGGATCAGCGCCTGAACCAAGGACGAGGGAAATGGCGCGCATCGGGGAGGACGTCGTGACGAGTGCAGCTCTTGGCGGCCGCCAGGATGTGGCCCAACCCCTAAAGTTGATTGATGTCAGCGACCCGGCCATCTACCAGCAGGACACCTGGCCACCAGTGTTTGCGCGCCTGAGGCGCGAGGCTCCCGTTCACTACTGCGCGGAAAGCCGCTACGGCCCCTATTGGTCAGTCACACGCTACAACGACATCATGACGGTCGAACTCGACCACGCCGCCTATTCATCCCAGCTCGGCGGCATCCAGGTCGAGGACCAGCCCTCCGACATGAAGCGCGGCAGCTTCATCCGCATGGACCCGCCGCGTCACACAACACAGCGAAAGACCGTCGCCCCCGTTGCCGCCCCGATCAACCTCGCAAGCTACGAGGTGACCATCAGGGAGCGCACGCAGGCAGTGCTCGACCGTTTGCCCCGCAACGAGACCTTCGACTGGGTCGATGCGGTCTCGATCGAACTGACCACCATGATGCTGGCGACCTTGTTCGACTTTCCGTGGGAGGAGCGGCGCAAGCTCACCTATTGGTCGGATGTTGCCATTTGCAATGTCAGCGCGCCCGACGCGCCGGTTCATTCAGAGGAGGAACGCTTTGCCGAGCTTCTCCGCATGGCCGACGTCTTCAAGGGGCTATGGAGAGAGCGGGCGAAGGCGCCGCCGAAGCTCGACCTCATTTCGATGATGGCACACAGCGAGGGCACGCGCGACATGCCCGAGATGGAGTTCGTCGGAAACCTGGCGCTGCTCATCGTCGGAGGCAACGACACGACGCGCAACTCGATGTCGGGCGGGCTCCTGGCGCTCTCTGAGAATCCAGGCGAGCTGGCCAAGCTCAAGGCCAATCCCGCCCTCGTGCCAAGCCTCGTCGCCGAGACGATCCGCTACCAGACGCCGGTCATCCACATGCGCCGCACGGCAACGCGTGACATCGAGCTTGCCGGTCAGCGAATTCGGCAAGGCGACAAGGTCGTCATGTGGTACGTTTCGGGCAACCGCGACGAAACCGCGATCGACAATCCCGATGCCTTCATCGTCGACCGCGCCAAGCCGCGCCAACATCTTTCCTATGGCGCGGGCATCCACCGTTGTGTCGGCGACCGGCTCGCGGATCTCCAGCTGCGCATCCTCTGGGAGGAGATTCTCGCCCGCAATCTCGACATCGAAGTCATGGGACCCCCAAAACGTCTCTATTCGAACTTCATCCGCGGCATCCGGGAGCTGCCCGCGCGGATTCGGGTTCATTGAGGCGCAGCGTTCCTTCATTGCTGTCCTCGCCGCTCATGCACAATGTCGTGCAGCGGTTAGCGGCATTGCGGTTCCGTGGTTTTAACCGTGCCGCAATGACCTGCGCCTCCATGGAGCGCGGCCAAGCGCTCCTGACGACATGCTGTCAGCGGTTGCGTCTATCATGCCTCCTTTGCGACCGGGCTGATGCTGGGGAAATCCGACATGCGGCTGGCCACCTGGAATTGCGGCATGGCGTTGCATCGCAAGTTCGACGCGATGCTGCGCCTGCAGCCCGATATCGCCGTCATCTGCGAGTGTGCCGAGCCCGAACGCTTGCAGGCCCTTGCCGGCTCGCTCGACTTTGGCGCCGATGCGGTCTGGATTGGCGACAACCGCAACAAGGGGCTCGCGGTGTTCGCCTTCAATGGCTACGCAGTGCGGCTGGCCGAGCCCTTTTATTCAACCCTTCGCCACGTTGCCCCGGTTCACGTCACCGGACCCGTGGAGTGCAATCTCCTGGCCGTGTGGGCGCAGAACGGCAGCGGCGGCGTGAGCCGGAAGCACCAGCTCGGCCCGCTGCGCCGGGCGCTCACCAAATACCGAGACTTCCTCGCCGAACGACCGAGCATCGTCGCGGGGGATTTCAACAACAATGTCTACTGGCACAAGCCCGGCTGGCGCATCAATCACGCCAACGCGGTCGCCACCCTGGAGCGGTTGGGCCTCGCCAGCGCCTACCACGTCCTGCGCGACCGAGCAGCAAGGCGAGGAAACGGTGCCGACCCTCTATTGGCGCGATCGCAAGAAGGACGGTCCCACGTATCACATCGATTACGTGTTTCTGCCGACACAATGGCTCGGGCGTGTCCGCGAACTGGCCGTGGGCTCTTTCGAGGACTGGTGCGGTTCGGGTCTTAGCGACCATGTCCCGATCGTCGTCGACATCAAACTTCTGCCGTGAAGCCTTCCAACCGTCTCCTTAGTCCGCGCAAGACGAAGATTGCTGGCGACGAGCGCTTTTGTTCTATGCAACCTTGCGCCAGGATTCCCAGGCAGGGACCGAACGCGGTAGGAGACCATGAGCTTCTTCGAGCGGTTGAAGGCAGAGGCTTCGGTCGAGTGGCGGGCTTATACCGAGCATCCCTTCACCAACGGGATGGCAGACGGTTCGCTCCCCGAGGCGGCCTTTCGTCACTACCTCGTTCAAGACTACCTGTTCCTGATCGAGTTTGCCCGTGCCTACGCGCTCTCCATCTACAAATCGCCAACGCTCGACGACATGCGCGAAGGCGCGGCCGGGGTGTCGGCCATCCTCGATGTCGAGATGGACTTGCACGTCAAGCTCTGTGCCGGCTGGGGCTTGTCGCCCGGCGCCCTCGAGCAAGCCCCTCCGGCGGCCGAGATGCTGGCCTATACGCGCTATGTGCTCGACGCGGGCATGCGCGGCGATCTGCTCGCACTCAAGGTGGCGCTTGCCCCATGCGTGATCGGCTACGCGGAGATCGCAGCGCGGCTCGCCGCGCGACCGGACGCAAGCGCAGCAACGAATCCCTATCGCGTCTGGATCGCCGAGTATGCCGGTGCGCCATATCAGGAGGTCGCAGCCAAGGCGCGGGCTCACCTGGACCGTCTCGCGGATCGCTATGCCACGCCCGCTCGCGAAGCCGAACTGACCACGATCTTCAGGGAAGCGACCCGGCTCGAAACTGATTTTTGGGAAATGGGATGGCGGATGGGGCAACGTGTTGAACCATGACCCAACGACCCGGGCCCGCGAGCTGAACCACCCTAACCGCCGCGCTGTCATCTGCCGACAGATGTCCCTGGATGCCAGGTCAGCTTTGGCAGCCTAGTCTGCTTTCAAGCGTTTCCTTCAAATTTCCCGAGTTCGGCATGTCCTCGCGCTTCGATCCGCACCTCGTCAATGATCCCTTCGGGGATCCAGGCGTCTACGTCGACCTCAAATTTGAACGGCGCGCGCTCCTGTTCGACCTCGGCGACATCGGCTGCCGCCCGCAAGCTCCTGCGCATCAGCGACATCTTCATCACGCATCGCCATATGGACCAATTCGTTGGCTTCGACCACCTCCTGCGCTTTGTGCTCGGCCGCGATAAGGTCGTGCGCTTTTACGGGCCCACAGGGCTGATCGCCGCCGTTGATGCGAACTCCGCGCCTATACCTGGAATCTCGTGGGCGGCTACGACGGCCATGTCGTCCTGCGCGTCATGGAACGCGGCGCAACAGGCCCGTTCACCACCGCCGAATTCTCAGGGGCCAACGGGTTTATACGACAGGACCTCCGCGCACCCGAGCTAAAGGATGGTGTCCTCCTCGACGAGGCCGGCCTGCAGGTGCGTTGCGCCACCCTTGACCACGGCATACCTGTCGTCGCCTTTGCGCTCGAGGAACGCGCCCACATCAATATCTGGCGCAACGAACTCGACCACCTGGGCCTTGCCGTCGGACCCTGGCTCCGCGCCTTCAAGGACGCCATCCTGCGCGGCGAGAAAGACGACGCTCTCATCCCTGTTGCCTGGTCAGGCTCACCCCGCGGGCCCGAGGCCTTGCCCCTTGGCGAACTCAAAAAGCAGATCATGCGCGTGACCGCCGGGCGCAAGATCGCCTATATCGTCGATTGCGCCTTTACCGAAGAGAACATCTCCAAGATCGTAGCCCTGGCGAAAGGTGCCGATCTCCTCTTCATCGAGGGTGGGTTCTTGGAAGCCGATGCTACCGATGCAGCCCTGCGCCGGCACCTCACAGCGTCCCAGGCCGGAACGCTTGCCCGCCTGGCCGGCGTGAAGCGCTTCCAGACGTTGCATTACTCGCCACGCTACAAAGATCAGGCCGAGGCTCTCGCCGCGGAGGCTGAGACTGCGTTCTCCAGCAGCGAGGTGCAACAGGTCGAGTGACCTGCTGTTCACCCGCAGATAACCCGCACCCTGCCATGTTCTGGCGCGCTTTCTCGCCATCTCAAAAGCAGGCATAAGGCCCCACATGACTTCGAAAATAAAACTAAAGGCCACGAACCTGCTCAGCGCCTGCCGGCGGACGGCGCGCCAAACCTTCGGCATTGAGCGGCTACGGCTGGAGCAGCAAACGGCCATGCCCGCCGTTCTCAACGGACACGACGCGCTCGTGGCGCTGCCGCAAAGCCCGCGTTGTCGGATTGAACCACATCGCGCTCGAGGTGGGTGACATCGACGAGGGGTCCGGCGTTCACACAGCGCCGGCAACCATCTCTACGCTGCGCTGCGGGCCCTGGGGGCGGCCTCGCAACCAGAGGGAAAGAATTTGCGCTCACGAGACCATCGATCAAATTCTTGTGTGCGGCACAATCCGTACACGCCTCGTCCGATGGAACATCAGATGCGGAGGGCAGGTGGAGGGCAGGTTGGGGTGAACCCAACGCGAACGAAACGAAATCGGCGCGCACCAACGCGCATTGATGCTAAAGAGAATTCCCGTCGACCCTTCTCTTTGGGAGCAGGGGGCCGGGGGTTCGAATCCCTCTGCCCCGACCACTCGCAAGAGGACCCGTGCGGCGACTAATCTTGCGCTGCGGCCGGGATACCTCGCTCTCGCGCTTCACGAATGCTCTCTGATCGCCAACTATCTTTCGCGCCAGCAGGCTGCCTTCATTCCGGATCAGGTCGTCGTAGCGCCCCGTCTTGAAACTTGTGCGAGCGGCCGACCCGTCACGGCAGGTGGCGCCCTGGGGAAAGGCCTGTGGCGCAGCCCTGATCTGGCCGCAAGCCGTTCATCCCACCCTGATGTTCAGGTCCGTAATGAGCTTTCCCCACTTGGCCCGCTCTGCCGCCAGGAACTGGCCGAATTCCTTCGACCCCGAACCGGCCACCTCCGCCAGCAGAGCCGTCATCCGGCCAACCAGAACCGGGTCTTTGCATATGGCCTTCACGGCACTTTCGATGCTGTCGCAGATGTCGCGCGGGGTACCGGCGCGCACTGCAATGCCGGAAAACGCCAGTGCCTCGAAACCCCGCACGGTTTCAGCTATGGGCACATAGTCGGGAGCCTGCGGCCAGCGCCTGAGCGTCGTGATGCCGAGCGCCCTGACGCTGCCGGAGCGGGCATGCGGAACAATCGATGTGGTGTTGTCGATCATTACATCGACCGCGCCCGAAAGCAGGTCGTTCAGCGCCGGCGCGCTGCCACGATAGTGCACAACCGCAAAGTCGATACCGGCCATCCGCTTGAGCATCTCGCCTGCAAGGTGGGGCGTGGTGCCGATGCCGGTGGAAGCAAAATTGAGCTTGCCCGGATTAGCCTTGGCGTAGGCGATGAACTCGGCCGTGGTGGTGACCGGCAGACTGTTGCGCACGCACAGGAGGTTGGGGATGGAGGCAACGAGGGCCAGCGGCACGAAATCCGCCGCCGGATCGAAGGCAAGCTTGGCGTAAAGGAACTGATTGGTCGCCAGGCCGGGTGGTACGATCAGAATCTGGCTGCCGTCGGCCGGGCCCTTCGCCACTCGGTCAAATGCGATGTTACTGCCGGCGCCGGCAATGTTCTCGACCACCACCGCTGTACCCCAGTGGCCGGATAGCCGATCGGCGAGGATGCGCCCGACGTTGTCCTGAGATCCGCCCGCCGGAAATCCCACGATCACCCGAACTGTCCTATCGCCTGGGTATCCAGGTCTGGCATTTGCGGTGGAGGCGGACGCCAGGCAGGCAGCTGTTGCACCAGCCAAGACCTGCCGCCGGGTGAGCTTTGCAGGTCCGGAGTCTAGTCCCCCTCTCGTCCCGCTTTGCGGCATGGGCAGCGCTCCTTGATCCCGTCAAGGTTGTGTATATCAAATCATACACGCAAATTCATGCCTCTTCCATCCTTTTTCGCAATGGGATGTGCAAATCAGCCCAAAGAATAGTGGTGAATTAAGTACTTAGCGTGACAGGTTGTGTGCCGGCCACATGTACGACCTGCGCGCGACTGCAGGGGGCGAGAGACAAGAGCAGCGGCCTGGAGTCTTCCGTTTCATGTTGAAGCGTGGGGCTCAGGATAGGGCGTGCCATCCTTGTGCACGAACCGGCCGTCGGCGTTGGAGCTCGTCATGTCGATGTCGGAGCAGGTGGTAACGTCGGCGGGCTGGCGCGAGCCGACTTCGAGATGGACCGCCTTCCCGGGAGGCCGGTCGGCAGTCGTCACTCTTTGACAGCCTCAGTTTTGTCGGCCGCCAGGGCGGCCTCGACTAGCGCGAGCTGCTGGTGCACCGGCGATGTGACAGTAATCAGCGTGAGGTCATCGACGTGAACTCGGCCGGCGAAGTGCGCGCGGTCGAAGTTCGGAGGGCTCGCGAACGAGTTGTCGACGAACCATGTATTGCGCGCAAAGCGCACGCCCGCGAATACCGCACGACCGCCGAATGCGCTCTCCTCGAACCCGGCATTGTCCGCGAACGATGCCGTGGAAAAGTCGGCGTGTCCGCGAAAGGTGCTGGCGCCAAGGCCCGCCTCTCCTTGGAACGTAGCTTCGACGAAGCTCGCTGAATTGGCGAATCTCGACCCACGGAACCATGCATCTTTGGCAAAGCGGGCGCGGCCGAACCGCGCTTCCTTGTCAAATGCGCAGAGCCGAAATTCGCCCGAACCACCGAAGCACGCGCCAGAGAAATCGGCATCGCCGACGAACCTGCTGCGTTCGAAGATGGCGGGGCCAAGAAAGCGCGTAGCCGAGAAGTCTACGACGTCGTGAAAGACGCATCCGCCGAACCAGGCATCCTTGCCGAACGTGGCTTCGGCGAATGAGACCCGCGTCGGCCAGACAAACCCCGTGGCGTCAAAGGTCGTGTCAAACGTCAGAGAATGGAGATCAGCCGCGCAGATGGAACTCAGGCAACGCAACAAGCCTGGTCGCTGCGCCAGCTCCTCACGCAGGTGTTGAAAAGCATCCACCCACCGCATCCAGGCATCGTAGCCGGCATGGAAACGGTCGAGTGTTGCCGTGCGGCGGGCCGCCAGCGCATGTGGCCCCCAACGTCCTACAGGATCGTCTCCGATCACTTGCCCGCTCGCCGCAGCTTCCAACACATTGCGCAACTGGGCCGCGAAAGGCCGCAGCCACGGGTCGGCCTGCAACAGCGCGCGCTCTATCACAGGCCTGTTCGATGCGGTGTGCAACGTGGGACGTGCCCCGGCTGGCCAAGCAAACGAGCAGCCAACCTATCGCGGCCGCCCGGCATTGACCAGTCGCGCCGCCGACAGGGTAACGGCGGGAAAGGTGTGACCGGCAGCGCGGCCGTCGAGCGCTAGCGCGCCGCAGCCTTGAAGTACAGCGGCTCGCTGCCGAGGGTGCCGTACAGGAAAGGCTCCTGCCGCTTTTCCGTCGCCTGGCGCACGCGGTCTCGAACCTTGCGGAACAGGAAGTTGATCTCGAGGCCCGGCTCTTCGATGCTGGCCAGCAGCGCCTCGGTGAACGGGCTGTGCTTGCCGGCGCCGTCCTCTGCGGTGGTTCCGTGCTTGGCGGCGTAGGCGACGAGCACGTTGCCCTCGGGCTCCACCGGCGACAGGCCGCGCGCGAGCGACCGCGTTGCGGTCGAGCGTATCATGCGGGCCAGGAAGGGATTGTTGCGGCAGGAGTCGAGGATGACCAAGCCGAGTTTGGTGGCGGCGTCGACCTTGGCCTGGATTTGCGACAGCGAGATCGCCTCGTCGCTGACGTGCGTCTCCCGCTTCAACTCGGCGTCGATGGGAACCAGATACGAGGTGCCGTTCATCTCCAGGCCGTGGCCCGCGAAGAACACCACCGCCCACTCGGCGCCTTCGACGCGGTCGCCGAAGTCCCGCAGCGCGCGGCCCATCTTCTCGCGGCTCACGTCGTAGTGCTCGAAGACCTCGGTGAAGCCGAGCCGCCGCAAGGCGGCGGCGATCGCGCGCGCGTCGTTGCTGGGGTTAGGGAGGGCCGAAGCGTACGCGTATTTGGAGTTGCCGATGACCAGCGCCACTCGTCGCGGCCCTTGCGTAGTGGAGGGTGGCGGCTGGGCCTGTGTCGGCTGCACCAAGCGCGCGATACGTTCGCGCGCGATGACCTGGCGCTGCTGGTCCGTGGGGGTGGCAGCAGGCAGCTCGAGGATCTTGCGGAAATCCGCAACCGCCCGCTCGTTCTCGCCCTTGGCGGTGAGGGCCGTGCCCCGGTTGGCGTAAGCGAGCGCCATCTTGGGGTCGATGTCGATTGCGCGCGTGAAATCCGTTATCGCGCGATCGTGCTCTCCCTTGAGGTGATAGGCCCAGCCCCGGTTGTTGTAGGCGAGCGTGGATTTGGGATCGATGCGCAATGCTTCATCGTAGTCGGCGAGTGCGCGCTCGGTTTCGCCCATTGTGCTGCGGGCAAAACCGCGATTGACATAAGCGAGGGCAAAGTTGGGATTGAGCTTGATTGCCGCATCGAAATCGGCGAAGGCGCGTTCGTTGTCGCCCTTGGATTTATAGGCCAGGCCCCGATTGTTGAAGGCGATCACCGCCTTTGGGTCCAAGCGTATCGCCTCGGAGGCGTCGGCAATGACGCGATCGAAGTCGCCCTTTTGCGAGTAGGCGTCGCTGCGGTTCAGGTAGGCGATCACGAACTTGGGCTCGAGTCGGATGGCCTGGTCGTAGTCGGCGATGGCGCGATCGATCTCACCCTTGTTGCGGTAGGCCCAGCCGCGTCCGTTGTAAGCCGTGGGCAGCTTTGGATCGATCTTGAGGACGATCTCGTAGTCGGCGATCGCGCGATCGTAGTCCGCCTTGTTGATGTAGCCGTGTGCGCGATTGGCGTAAGCCATGGCCAACGAGGGGTCGCGGGCAATGGCTTGGGTTGCGTCGGCGATGGCGCGATCGTTTTCGCCCTTGCCGAGGAGCGCCGCGGCCCGGTTCGTGTAGGCCGGGGCCATGCTGGGGTTGATCTCGATGGCCTTGGTGGCGTCCTCGATCGACTTGTCGAACTCGCCTTTATCCAGAAACGCCCAGCTGCGGTTGGTGAAGGCCCAGGCGGCTTTGCTGTCTTGCGCGATGATTTCGCTGCAGGCCTGCAGCTGCAGGTTCAAGTCGGCGTGCTGGATGCAATCCTGATTTCGATCGGCGTGCGCGCGAGACGCGAGAGTTGCAAAGAGCACAAAAACAAGCAGGGCAGGGCAAACGAGGCGCTTGGACATGGGCTCCCCTCCAACCAATCCACGCTCGGGCGCATGCTAAGCACAAACGGCCGGCCGGCGCGAGCCTTCGAGAGACAGATAACGGGGAAGTGCTTTGCTCAGGCCTTAGCGCGCTGTTCCTGTCGCGCCAACACGCATCGGCTGATGCCGTCAGCGAATTCGACAACGGGCGGATCTTCCAGGCTGCATGTCGGCAGCCGCACGATGCAGCGCGGATGATAATGGCAGCCCGACGGCGGGTGCTCTGGCGAGGGTACGTCGCCGAGCGCAACCGGCTTGACAGCGCGCCGGTTGGGATCGAGCGAGGGGATCGAGGCCAGCAACGCCTTGGTGTAGGGATGCCGCGGTGCAGTGAAGACCCGCTCCGTCGGACCCGACTCGACGATGCGGCCGAGATACATCACGGCGATGCGGGCTGCAAAGTAGCGCACGACGGCAAGGTCGTGCGTGATGAACAGGTAGGCGAGATTGCGCTCGGCCTGGAGGTCGGCGAGCAGATTGAGAATCTGCGCCTGAATTGAGACGTCGAGCGCTGATGTGGCCTCGTCACAGATGAGCAGCGCGGGGTCGACCGCAAGCGCGCGCGCAATGCAGATGCGCTGGCGCTGTCCGCCCGAGAACTCGTGCGGGTAGCGCCACATGGTGGCGGGGTCGAGGCTCACCTTATCCATGAGCTCGGCCACGCGCTCCGTGCGCTCCTGGTGGCTGCTGCCCAGCTGGAACGAGTCCATGCCTTCGGCGATGGCGTCGCGCACGGTGAAGCGCGGATCAAGCGCAGAAGCCGGGTCCTGCATCACGATCTGCATGCGGCGGCGGTAGGGGTGGAAGTCGGGTCTCGAGAGCCGCAGGAGGTTCTCCCCCGCGAACCAGATGCCGCCCTCCGTCGGCTCCACCAGCCGCAGAATGCTGCGGCCCACCGTGGTCTTGCCGCAACCCGACTCGCCAACCAGCGCCAGCGTCTCGCCGGGGAAAATGGTGAGGTCGACGCCGTCGACCGCCTTCACATGACCGGTCACGCGCCGGAAGACGCCGGTGCGAATGGGAAACCAGGTGCGCAGGCCTTGCAGTTCGAGCAACGCGTCTGCGGACATTGTGCTCACGGCCGCCGCTCCTGCTCCACCAGGTGGCACCAGGCGCCCTGGGTTTGCGAGATCGCGGTGCGCACGGGGGCCTCGCTGCGGCAACGGTCAAAGACGAAGGGACAGCGGGTGTGGAAGCGGCAACCCGCAGGCCATCGCCCGGGGCGGGGTACCACTCCCTTGATCTCGTTGAGGCGCCCCCCGCGCGCCTCTGGCCGCGGAATGGATTTGAGCAGGCCTTGGGTGTAGGGGTGGCGTGGGCTCGCCAGCAGCTCGACCCGGGTGCCCTCCTCCACGATCTGTCCCGCGTACATGACGGCAACGCGGTCCGACACCTCGTTGACCACGCCGAAGTCATGCGTAATGAGCAGCACGGCGGTGCCGTTGGTGGCCGCCAGGTTGCGGATGAGGTCCAGGATCTGCGCGCGAATGGTGGCGTCGAGAGCCGTAGTTGGTTCGTCGGCGATCAGCAGCAGCGGGCGCATCACCATTGCCATGGCGATCATCACCCGCTGCTTGAGCCCGCCCGAGAGCTCGTGCGGGTAGGCACTGAAACGCCGGTCCGGGGCAGGGATGCCCACGGTGGCGAACATGTCGAGCACGCGGCGGCGCGCCACCTCCCGCGAGACCCTGGTGTGCAGCAGCACGGCTTCCATCACCTGGTCGCCCACCGTCGTGACGGGGTTGAGGCTCGTCATGGGCTCCTGAAAGATCATGCCAATTCTGCTGCCGCGTACGTTGCGCATTTCCGGCACCGGCAGGGTAAGCAGGTCGCGACCCTCGAAGGTGATGCAACTCTCGGGTTCTATGCGGCCCGGCCGCGGCACCAAGCGCATGATGGCAAGGGCGGTGATGGACTTGCCGCACCCGGATTTGCCCACGAGCGCGAGCGTCTCGCCTGCTGCGATGCACAAGGCTATCCGGTCCACTACCGGGGTTCGCCCAGCCTCCGCCGGGAACGTTATGGCCAGTCGATCGATCGTCAGCAGAGGAGCGCTCATCTGCCCTCCCTGAGGGTGCGCGGATCGGCGATATCGCGCATGGCATCGGCGATGAGGTTGACGGACAGCACAAGGACGAACAGCAGGATGGAGGCGCCCGCGAGATTCCACCAGATGATGGGCGTGCGGGAAAGCTCGTTGCGGGCCTGGTCGATCATCTGGCCCCAGCTGCCATCGAGCCCGATGCCGAGGTAGGAAAGAATGGTCTCCGACAGAACCAGCCCGGTGAACGACAGCGCGAACGTTATGATGATCAGGTGGGCGATGTTGGGAAGGATGTGGCGAAGGATGATCGTCGTGTCGGAAACGCCGAGCGCGCGGGCCGCAGCTACGTAGTCTGCCTCGCGCAACTTGAGAGTTTCGCCGCGGGCGATGCGGCAGAAGTGCACCCAGCCGGTTACTCCCAGCGCAACGCACACCTGCAGCGTGCCGCGGCCGAGCACCATGATCAGCGCGATCAGCAGCAGCAGGCTGGGTACCGAGGCCAGAACGGTGATCAAGAAGAATACGCCATCGTCGATGCGCCTGCCGAAGTAGCCGGCCGTCACGCCGAACAGCAGCGCGATCGGGATGACCACCAGGCTGGTGAAGGCGCCGATTAGCAGGGCGACGCGTACGCCCTTAAGCGCGCGATAGACGACGTCGCGGCCGAGAATGTCGGTGCCTAACATGTGTGCTCCTGGATAGCGCAGCGGCTGGCCGCCGTAGAACGCGACGCTGGCGAGGGGCGCCGAGTAGCTCGTCTCCTTGAAGGTCTCGGGCTGGAAGATGCGATCGATGATCGTGCGCGGGCGATAAGCCGCCATGTTGTCGCCGGCACCTGCGCCGCCTACCCAGGAAATGGAGTCGAGCAGCGCGACGAGAATAAAGACGGCGAGAACCACAATCGCCAAGCGCCGCCGCCGCCACAGCTCGAGGGCGCGTTCGCGCCGGAAACGGTCGCGCGCGACCACTCGCGCCAGCCAGATCGCGCCGACTACCAGGAGGAGGACGACGCCGTTCGAGACCCAGCTCGCCACCGTATGTACTCCTAGCTCAACCGCACGCGAGGGTCGGCGAGCGCGTAGCTCAAATCAGTGAGGATCTGACCCAGAATGAAGAGCAGTGCGCCGAGGAAGACCATCGTCCGCAGCGTCGAAAAGTCGTTGCTTTGGATTGCCTCCACGGTCAGCGATCCGAGCCCTGGAATGCCGAAGAAGGATTCCAGTAGCAGCGCGCCCGTGAAGAGAAACGGGATGGCGACGACGATGTTCGTCAGGATCGGGATCAGGGCGTTGCGCAGCACGTGCCGGCCCATCACGCGGGCATCACCGCAACCCTTGGCGCGGGCGGTGCGCACGTAGTCGCGGTTCATCTCCTCGATGAAGATCGTGCGATAGAAGCGCACGTCGCTACCGATGCCCGACACCACGCCGACGAGGACGGGCAAGGCCAGGAATTTGCCGACGACGGTGGCATTGGGGTCGAAGCCCGAAATCGGGAACCAGCGCAGCAGCGTGCCCACGAGATACTGCCCGCCAATGATATAGAGCAGACCGGCGATGCTCATGGTCAACATGCACAACACGAGGATGGCGTGGTCGATATAGGTCTCGCGGAAGAAGGCCACGAACAGCGCAATGGCCACGCCGAGCACCAACCCGAAAATGAACAATGGCACGGTCAGGCTGAGGCTCGGGCCAGCGCCTTCCCACAGCCGTTTGGCAATCGGGGTGTCGTCGGCATCACTGCGGCCGAAGTCGAGCGTGAGCATGCGCCGGAAGTGCTCGAACAGCAGCGTGTCGGTGTAGCGGCCGCTGTCGAGGACGGCATGCTTGGTGTTGATGAACAGCGGCCGGTCGTAGCCGTGGTTCTTCTTCCATTGCACGTATGCCTCAGGCCGGGCCTTCTCGCCCAGCGCCTTGCGTGCGATGTCGTCGGGGTCTGTCACCGTGAAGAACAAGATGAACAGCAGGAAAAGCACGCCCAACACGGTCACGGCGCCATAGGCCACACGACGCAAGAGATAGGTGACCATCTACAGGCGCTCCCGGTAGTAGGTCCTGATCGCAGGAATGGTGGCAGCCACGACCAACAAGAGCAACGCGTAGATAGGCCAGCGAACCGGCACGTTCCACTCTCGCCGCAGCTCTGCCCTGAGACGCGGCCTCACGTCTTTATATTTGTAGAATGGATTGGAAAGACCCATCGGCTTAGAATTGACGAGCCATGCGTGGCTCAGCGTGTAGTCCTCGCTGTGGTAGAGCTCGATCCAGGGTCGCTCCTTTTCCACGATTGCCAGCATTTGCCTGATCAGCTCTGCCCTGCGCGCGTCGTTGGGCAGGTTTTTCATCTCGCGGTAGAGGCGGTCGAACTCTGCGTTGCAAAAGTTCGACGTGTTCGGGCCCCTGCTCTTGGATTGCGCGTTCGAGCATTCGAGCAGGAATAGAAAGTTCTCGGGATCGGGAAAGTCGGCGATCCATCCCCACTGGAAGATCTGGTAGGCGCCCCTGCGAACGCGATCCTGGAACTGGTTGTAGGTGGTGGCCACGATCTGCACGTCTAGCCCGAGCTCGCGCCAAGCCGAGACGAGGAACTCGTACTGCAGCAGCGCCTGGGCCGACGTATTGCCGGTGTCGAAGGTTAGCCGCAATGGCTGACCCGTGGCGGGGTCGATGCCGTTCTTGTAGCCGGCCTCGGCAAGCAGCGCGCGGGCACGCGCCAGGTCGGGTTGGCGGAAGGGGTTCTTGTAGTCCTTGTCATAGCCGAAGATGGCCGGCGGCAGGGGAGATTGCGCCGGCACCCCGCGGCTGTTGAGGAAGAGCCGCAGATAGGCTTCCGTGTCGATGGCGAGGCTCATGGCCTGGCGCAGCTTGCGTGATCGCTCGCCAGCCGGCGAGCCGATCGTGGCGTCGTCCATGTTGAAGCCGATGTAGAAGACCGAGGGCTCCACCTCCTTGTCGAGGCGCATGCCGCGCGCTGCCATCTCGGGCGAGAGGCGATCGTCCTTGATGATGGCGTCGAAGCTTTCCTTGATGATGCCGCCGTCGTCGTAGTAGCCCTGCAGGAACTTGTTGAAGCGCGGGATGCCCTCGCGTTCGCGCGTGAACACCAGGCGATCGAGGAACGGCAGGGGCAGGCCGGCGTAGGATGGATCGATGCGTTTGTCCTTTATGTCTTCGGGATCGATATCGTCGGGGAAAACCGTGCCCGGTGCTTTGGCATCCTTCTGCAGCGTGCCGTACCAGTCCGTGCTCCGCTCCATCACGAAGCGGTGCTGCTTCTCGTAAGTTGACAGCTTGAACGGCCCAGTGCCCACCGCCTGGTCGCCGAAGTTGGGGCGGCCGTGCTTGCCGTCGTAATAGACGACTGCCTCCCACGGCATGGGCGTGGTGAAGGGCATGGCGAACCAGTAGAGGATCTGCGGATTGGGCCCCGACAGCACGATGTCGATCTCGTGGTTGCCGCGCACCACGACGCCCTCGATGCCGCCAACACCCTTGTATTGCTCGTGCACGGGCAGCGCCGCAAATGCCGGATCGGCCTTGCGGCGCTGTGCGAGCCGCTTGGCGAAATCGGTGAAGCCCAAGACGTCGGCGAAGGTGCTGGCAACCGGGCTGTTGACCGCGGGATCCGCCAGCCGCGCCAACTGGAACGCCACGTCGGAAGCCAGCATCTCACGGGTGTCCCGCCCCTGCTGGCTCAGCGCGAAGCTGGGGTCGGCATGGAAGAGCACGCCCTGGCGCAGCTTGAAGCGGTAGGTTTGGCGCCCGTCGGCTTGCGTCTCGGGCTTGGGAACGGCTTCGGCGAGGCCCGGGATCAGCTCGTAGGGCCGCTTGAGGTAGTGGTATTCGAGCAAGGTATCGTAGACCGTGCCGGTGACGACGTGCTCGGCCGTTGTGTAGGCGACGGCGGGGTCCAGGGTCTTGGGTGCCTCGGAGAACGAGGAGTAGAGGATCTTCTGATCGCGATCGGCTTCGGGGTAGGGATCGTTGGTGCAGCCGGTGACCGCCAGCAATCCCGCCAGTCCTGCAATGGCTGTGAGCCGCACCATGCTACCTCCTTGCGGCAAGCCTACATGCCATTCACCGGGTTCGCCAGGAGGCGAACCCTTTGCCGTGGGGCGGGTTCCCCCTGGAAAGCTTCGCGCGACAGCCGACTGCGCGCTATGCTTGTAGAATGGCGGACACAAGGGAGAGAAACCCATGAACGAGCGAGTTGAGGGCCCTGCGATCAACCTCGGGCGCTACGAACAATTGATGGACGTCGTTCGCAATCGGCTGACGTCGCGGCAGTTCAATCCCAAGATCGGCGTCCCGCGCGAGCACATCGAGATGGTGCTGGAAGCAGCGCGGCATGCGCCCTCGGGAGCCAATGCGCAGCCCTGGCACTACATCGTGGTCACCGACCCCGAGGTGAAACGCAAAATCGCCGACTACTTCGTCGAGGAGCAGCGTCGTCGCGCCAAGATGAAGATGAAATTCCCGACGCCCAACTACCGTGGCCTGGAGACGGCGCCCGGCTTCATCGTCGTCGTTGCCGACTTCCGCTTCATGCGCGCGTTTCCCGTCCTGCTCGACGGCTCCGACCTCGACAAGCAGTACCAGCAGAACGCCGAGCGCATCCTGCTGCAGAGCGTGGCTGCATCCACCATGTCGGCGCATCTCGCCGCCGCCGCGCTCGGCTATCAGGTGTGGTGGGTAACCGCCATCGGCCAGGAGGCCGCGCAAACTGCGTTGAAGCCGCTGCTCGGCATCCCCGACGATCTGGCCGTGATCGACATCATGCTGTTCGGCATGCCGGCAAAGCCGCCCTACAAGCGCTGGAAGAAGACGCTGCCCCAGATCATGAACTGGGAGCGCTTCAATATGGCGAACTACATGACGATCGAGCAGATTGACCAATGGGTACGCGAGGAGCGGCACAAGGTCATGTATCGGGACGAGAGCAAGATCGATTAGCAGGTTTCAGGTTCTAGGGATCAGGGGTCGGTCTCGGGCACCCCTGAAATCTGGCCCCTGAAACCTAGCCCCTGAAACCTAGCCCCTAGGACATAAAGGAAAGAGGAACGCCCCCCATGAAGCGCATCGACGCCTTCAACCATTTCTATCCAGCCGGCTACTACAAGAAGATGGAGGAAGTCGGCAGTGATCTGAAGGACATGTTCCGGCGCGCGCGGGCGGTGAAATCCATTCACGACCTCGAGACGCGGCTGCGCGTCGTCGAAGGCTTTCCGGACTACGCCCAGATCCTGTCGTTGCCGGCCCCGACCCTGGAGACGGTCAGCAAGGGTCGGCCGCAGGTGGCGCTGGAGCTGGCGAAGATCGGCAACGATGGACTTGCCGAGCTGACCGCCAAGCATCCAAACCACTTCCCAGCCTTTATTGCTCAAGTGCCCCTGTCGGCCCCGGGCGCGGGCGTAGCCGAGGCCGAGCGCGCGCTCAAGGAGCTGGGCGCCGTGGGCGTGCAGATCTTCACCAACGTCGGCGGCAAGCCGCTGGACCGCCCCGAGTACGAGCCGTTCTTTGCCGCCATGAACCAACTCGGCAAGCCCATTTGGATCCACCCCGAGCGCGGCGCCAGCCATCCCGACTACATGGACGAGAAGAAGTCGCTCTATGAGATCTGGTGGACCTTCGGCTGGCCCTACGAGACCAGCGTGGCTATGTCGCGCCTGGTGTTCTCCAAAACGCTCGACAAGTACCCCAACCTGAAGATCATTGTGCACCACATGGGTGCGATGGTTCCGTACCACGAGGGCAGAGTTGGGCCGGGTTGGGATCAGCTTGGGAAGCGTACCAGCGACGAGGATTATTTCGCATTGCTGAAAAGCCTGAAGAAGCGGCCGCTCGACTATTTCAAGCAGGACTTCAAGGCCGATACCGCCGTATTCGGCTCGCGGGCCGCCACCATCTGCGGGCTCGAGTTCTACGGCGCCGACAACGTGGTGTTCGCCTCCGACTGTCCATTCGACCCGGAGGGTGGGACGCAATACATCCGCGAGACGATCAAGATTATCGATGCCCTCGATATCAGCCAGGCGGACCGCGACAAAATCTACTTCAGGAACATCGAAACGCTGACAGGCAAGACATTCGTGTCGTAATAGGCTTAGCCTGCGACCGTTGGGTAGGCGCCCAATTTGACCTGTCGGGTGGGCCGGACTACGGTCGAACGCAAAGAATTCTGGCTCAAGAGCCACGTGGGAGGACGCCGATGAAGAAACTGCTCGCAATACTGAGTTGCTTGACGGTTGCCGCTGTTGCGGCGCCGGTTGCGGAGGCGCAGGGCACGGTCAAGATCGGGGTGATCATGTCCTATTCAGGCCAGTTTGCCGATACCGCTACGCAGATCGACAACGGCATCAAGCTCTACATGAAGCAGAAGGGCGACACCGTTGCCGGCAAGAAGATCGAGCTCATCCGCAAGGACACCGGCGGCATCGCGCCCGACGTCGCCACCCGGCTGGCGCAGGAGCTCGTCACCCGGGACAACGTCGATATCCTCGCTGGGTTCGCGCTCTCGCCGAACGCGATTGCGGTCTCGAAGGTGTCGGCCGAAGCCAAGAAGTTCATGGTGATCATGAATGCGGCGACGACGGTAATCATCACCATGTCGCCCTACTCGGTGCGCACCTCGGTCACGCTGCCCTCGATCGGCCTGACCGCCGGGGCCTGGGCCTACAAGAGCGGCGTCCGCAAGGCCTACACCATGGTCTCCGATTTCGCTCCGGGCAAGGATGCCGAGGCCGCCTTCCATTCGGCCTTCAAGCAGGCGGGCGGCGAGATCGTAGGCTCGGTGCGCATGGCGGTCGCCAACCCGGACTTCTCCGCCTATGTGCAGAAGGCCAAGGACCTCAATCCGGAATCGATCTTCATCTTCGTCCCCGGCGGCGCGCAGCCGGCGGCCATTGGCAAGGCCTTCGCCGAGCGCGGCATCGATGCCAAGAAGGTCAAGATCATCTCGACCGGCGAGGTGGTGGACGAAGCCTCGCTGAAGGGCATGGGCGATGCAGGGCTCGGCATCATCAGCGTCTGGCACTACGACTACAACTTGGACTCCAAGCGGAACCAGGACTTCGTGAAGGCCTTCAACGCCGAGTACAAGCGCAACCCGGACTTCTTCGCCGTCGGCGGCTATGACGGCATGCATGCCATCTACGAGGCCTTGAAAAAGACGGGCGGCAAGACCGATGCGGAGGCCCTTGCGGCAGCCGCCAAGGGCCTGAAATGGGAAAGCCCGCGCGGGCAGATGCAGATCGATCCCGCGACGCGCGACATCGTGCAGACGATCTACATCCGCAAGGTGCAGAAGGTCGGGAACGGACTGCGCAACGTCGTCTTCGACAAGGTCGAGAACGTCAAGGACCCGGGATCGGCTGGAAAGAAGTGATCTTCTGCATCGCCAATCGGTTTGTGACAGGGGCGGCCCGTGGCGTTGGGACCCGTGATCGGAGTGTTGTTCGACGGGTTCGCCTACGGGATGCTCCTGTTTCTCCTGTCGGTCGGGCTGTCGGTGACGCTGGGTATGATGAACTTCATCAACCTGGCGCACTGCGCCTTCGCCATGCTCGGCGGCTACATCACCGTGATGCTGACCAACCGCTACGGGTGGCCGTTCCTGGCCACCCTGCCCGTGGCATTTGTGGTAGCGGGCGTGGTCAGCGTCGCCTTCGAGCGCACGCTGTATCGTAGGCTTTATCGCGCCGCCGAGCTCGATCAGGTGCTGCTGACCATCGGGCTTGCCTTCATGTCGGTGGCGACGGCCGCGTACTTCTTCGGCACCGTGCAACAGCCCATCGAAACACCGTCCTTCCTGCGCGGGTCGATCTCGCTACTGGGCATCAGCTTCGGCGTCTACCGGCTGTTTCTGGTCACCATGGGATTGGTGGTCATGGTGCTGCTGGTATTGATGCTGGAATACACGAACTTCGGCGCGCAGGTACGAGCCGCGGTCGACAATCAGCGCATGGCGCGCGGTCTCGGCATCAACGTCGAGTCGGTATTTGCCGTTACATTTGCGCTCGGCAGCGGTCTCGCCGGCCTCGGCGGCGCGCTTGCCATCGAGATCGTCGGCCTCGATCACTCCTTCGCGCTCGCCTATCTGGTGTATGTGCTGATCGTCGTGTCGGTCGGCGGGCTGGGATCGATCAGCGGGTCGTTTGCCGCCGCCACGCTGCTCGGCATCAGCGACATGTTCGGCAAGTACTATTTTCCCGAACTCGGTGCCTTTCTGATCTACCTGGTGATGATCGCCATCCTCGTGTGGCGGCCACACGGCCTGTTCGGGAGGCGGTAGCCGGTGGCAGCAACGACCGATGTGGGCGCCAGCGCGCACCTGTACGTCAAGAGAGAGGCCCAGTGGCGGCCGATCGAGTTCGTGTTCTGGGCCGCCACGCTGCTCCCGTTCGTGCTGTTCCCGAACTACTTGTCGCTGGCGAGCCAGATCGCCATCACCGCGCTGTTCGCCCTGTCGCTCGATCTGATCCTGGGCTACGCCGGCATCGTCTCGCTGGGGCACGCGGCGTTCTTCGGGCTTGGCGCCTACACGGCCGGCATCCTCTCGGTGCACGGCTGGGGCGATCCGTTCATCGGGCTTGCCGGCGCAGCTGTTGCGGCCGGCATCCTGGGCTACGCAACGAGCTTCATCATCGCCCACTTCCGCCACCTGGCGCTGATCATGATCACGCTGGGCCTCGGGCTGCTGCTGCACGAGCTGGCCAATTCCGCGGGCTGGCTGACGGGCGGCTCGGACGGGCTGCAGGGCGTGAACATCAAGCCGCTGCTCGGCCGGTTCTCGTTCGACCTCTACGGCTACACGGCCTACGCCTACTCGCTGGTGGTGCTGTTCCTCGTGTTCCTGGCGGTGCGGCGCCTCGTCAACTCGCCGTTCGGGCTGGCGCTCAGGGGCATTCGCGAGAACGCGGTGCGCATGCCGGCCATCGGTGCGCCAAGCGCCTCCCACATCCGCAAGGTCTACACCATCTCCGCCATCATCGCCGGCATTGCCGGGGCGCTGCTTACGCAGACGACCAGCACGGTGTCGCTCAGCGTGCTCGACTTCCAGCGCTCCGCCGACGTGGTAGTGATCCTCATTCTGGGCGGCGCGGGGCGGCTCTACGGCGGTCTCATCGGCGCCATCATTTTCATGGTGGCCCGTGATCAGTTCTCAGGCATCAACCCGCAGCTCTGGTATTTCTGGATCGGTCTGCTGCTCGTCACGGTGGTGATGTTCCTGCCGAACGGGCTGCTCGGCGGCCTGTCGCGGCTCGGTGCGATGTTTCGGGGCCGGCCGTCGTGAGCGCACCGTCCGATCAGCGCCCGGTATTGTCCACGCAGGGCCTCGAAAAGCGCTTTGGCTCGCTGGTCGTTGCCAGCAACATCAACATCAGCCTGCCGCACGGGGCGCGCTATGCGCTGATCGGGCCCAACGGTGCCGGCAAGACCACGCTCATCAATCTGATCACCGGAATGCTGCGGCCCGATACCGGCAGCATCCACCTGGGCACGCAGAACATCACGCACCTGAAGCCGCACCAGCGCGTCAAGCGCGGGCTGGTGCGCACCTTCCAGATCAACACGCTGTTCCCGCATTTGAACCCGCTGGAGGCGGTGACACTCGCGGTGTGCGAGCGGCAAGGCGTGGCAGGCAACTTCTGGCGCCGGCTGCCGGCCTACACCGAGGCGCTGGACGAGGCGAGCGCCATCCTGGCCTCGCTGGGGCTCAAGGAGGCGAGCCTGCGCACGACGCGCGAGCTGGCCTACGGCCAGCAGCGATTGCTGGAGATCGCCCTGGCGCTCGCCACCAAGCCGTCCGTGCTGCTGCTCGATGAGCCGGCGGCAGGCGTGCCGCGCGAAGAGAGTGCGGGGCTGTTCGCCGCGATCGCTGCCTTGCCCAGCGACATCACCGTCCTGTTCATCGAACACGACATGGACATCGTGTTCAAGTTCGCCAGCCGCATCATCGTCATGGTGGCGGGCTCCATCCTCCTCGAGGGTACGCCGCAGCAGATTGCGGCCGATGCCCGGGTGCGCGAGGTCTACCTTGGCGGCGCGCAGCATGCCTGAAGCCTTGCTCGCACTGGATGGCGTACGCGCGGGTTATGGCGATGCCGTCGTGCTCGACGATGTCTCGCTAGCGGTTCCGAGTCACGGCAGCCTCGCGCTGCTCGGCCGTAACGGCGTCGGCAAATCGACACTGCTGCTCACTATCATGGGTTTCACGCAGATCGTCCGCGGCGCGGTCACGTGGCAGGGAGCAAATATTACGCGAATGGCACCGCACCGCCGCGCCCGAGGCGGAATTGGCTGGGTGGCGCAGGAGCGCGAGATCTTCCCGTCCCTGACAGTGGAGGAGAACCTCATTGTGGCCTCGCGCCCAGGGCGCTGGGACCTGGCTGCGACGTACAAACTGTTTCCGCGGCTGGCCGAGCGGCGGGCCAATATGGGCAATCAGCTTTCGGGGGGCGAGCAGCAGATGCTGGCCATCGCCCGCGCACTGATGACCAACCCGAGCCTGCTGCTCATGGACGAGCCCCTGGAAGGTCTCGCGCCCATTATCGTCGAGGAGCTTGCCGCGGCTATCCAGCGAATGTTGGAAGAGCGCAACACGGCGATCATTCTGGTCGAGCAGCACGCCAGGCTGGCGCTGTCGCTCACCAGCGACGCGGTGATCATGGAGCGCGGGGCGATCGTGCATCGCGCGCTGTCGGCCGAGCCTGCTGCGCGACGCTGCGACGCTCGACCGCTACATCGGGCTCGGTGTCGGCGAGGCGGCTAGGCGCTGACTGCCTCGAGCAGCGTTGCCAAGGCCTTGGCGGCGAAGGCGTGCATGTTGGCCGCGCGATCGGCGCTGTCCGTGCGCAGAGTAAGAACGCGCTCCAATGGGCCCGCGAGAGCGATGCAACAGTGCCCGGCCGGGTCGCCGTAGCGATTGCCCGTCGGGCCTGCCGCGCCCGTCTCGGCCAAGCCCCAGGTCGCGCCATGCTGCTCGCGCACCGTGCGCGCGAGCAGCGTGGCATAGGGTTCGCTCGCCGAGCGGATGCCCGACATCGCCGAGTCCGGGATCGAAACAAGGGCCCGCCGGGCTTGCCGGGTGTACACAACCGCGCCACCGAGGAAGTACGCGGACGCGCCCGGCACGGCGAGCAACGCCGCGGAGATGAGGCCGCCGGTCGAAGATTCGGCGACGGCGATGGTCTCGCGCCGCTCCTTGAGACGGCCGGCGATTTGCGTGGCAAGCTCGGCTAGCTGCTGGTCCATGACATCCGGTGGCCTACCCGGCGGCGGTTGCAATCGAGCTCTCGTACTGGCAGGTGCCCATGCCGGTGTCGGCGAAGATGCCACGATCGGCGATCCAGCGGAACGTCTCGTCGAACACCTCTTTAGTATACGGCTCGAACACGAGCCGCTCGCCGGGGCCCCAGCGGCGCGTATCCATGGTCGCGTGCCAGCGCACCGGGAACTCCTTCTTGTAGTAGTGCGTGTAACGCTCGGGCCTCAGGTCGATGTCGCGCTGGGCCAGTCGCAGGGCGTTGAAGAACTTCTTCAGGTCCTCGGGGTCGGGATTGCCGTGCACCATGGTGGCGATCATGAAGCTGGCGTCGATGATCTTGCGGAAGCCCAGCTGCTCGGCGAGGTAGTAGGGCCCGCTGAACAAGGTGCACGCCGGCGTCTTGCCGTCGAGCAGCAGCTCCATGCGCTTGAACAGCATGCCGTCGGCAAAGGACAGGTTGATCTTGTCGGCAGGCATGTACTGCTCGAGCGCCTGGATGGTGGCGTAGTGGCTGCCCGACTGATAGCCAACCGAGATCGGCACGCCGGCCAGATCCTCGGGACCCTTCACCGGCGAGTCGGCCGGGACGAACACGCCTGCCGGCGTCACCGAATAAAGGTGCGGGTAGAGCTTGCCGTGGCCCGACGAGGCGGCGACGCCCACTGTCCAGTGGCAAGCGCAGCTCACGTCGGCCGCGCGGCCCTTCTCGAACGCCTGGTAGGCGCCGACCTTGTTGCCCTTGTCGTGGATCTTGCCGTCGGTGGCTTGCACCAGCTCGCGGAACTCGTAGTCGAGGCCTTCGTCCTTGAAGTACCCCTTTTCCTCGGCCACCCATTCCTGCAGGCGAAAATGCGGCTCGATGATGAACTTGGGCATGTCCTCGTCTCCTCTCCTTGATCGCGTTGTCCGAGTGGTCAGCAGCAGCCGCTTCCCATCGCTTTCTTTCCGTGCTCCGCCACGCGCCGCGCACGGATCATCTTGACGTGGTCGTCCATCAGACGGCGGGCACCCGCGGCGTCGCGCATCTCGATCAGCCCTGCCAGCTCGCGGTGCACGTCGAGGATGCGGCGTGCGACAGCCGGGGTCAGCGTGCGGTTTTTCGCCGGCCAGGCCACGTGCTCGAGCGAGACCAGCTGCACGACCAGCACGCGGTTGTGCGAGGCTTCTGCCACGGCCAAATGGAAATCGCGGCACGAGCGGGTGTACTCGGCGACGTCGCCGATCTTGGCCGAGGCATCGGCCAGAAGGTGGCGGAGCCGAGCATGGTCGGCTGCGGTGGCGTGCTCGGCGGCCAGCTCGGCGGCAAGCGTCTCCACGGCGCGCTGGGCATCGAGAACCTCGGCCGCCGTGACGCCGGTCAGGTCGAGCTGGATGGCTAGCGCCTCCGCAAACAACCGCGGATTGCCGCGAGCGACGCGGGCGCCGCCCCCTCTTCCCATCTTGACTTCGGCGATGCCCAACGCCTGCAGAGTTCGCAAAGCATCGCGCGCGACGATGCGGCTGACGCCGAAGCGGCTCGCAATCTCCTTTTCCGTGCCCAGGAAATCGCCGGGCGTCAGCCGCTTGGTGAACAGCGCTTCGCGAACGTCGGCGACGATCTGCGCGGACAGCGATACGGCCCGGCCGGCGAAATACAGCGGCTCAGCAGTGCCTGCCGCGGCGCGCTTGCCTTGTGCACCCAGTGACCGAACCGGCTGGTTGGATAACATGCTAAAGATAATATCTTTAATGTCGCGCATGTCAATCTTCCGCCCTGGCGCTGCACCGCGGTCTGCACGCGTTGGCGGCCTGGGCCGAGGTCCCGGAGCTTACTGGCGGGGGCAGCAATGCTGGCGCTTGCGGCCGTCGGCGCGTGACGTCGGGCAACGAGGAGGGAGCCGAAGCGCTCGCTCGGTCAGGGACTTGCCGGTTCCTGAATGCCCGGTTGTCACTCGGCGCCGTATGCTTCGAGGAGCCATAATATCTCGGCCTGCTGGGCTTTTGCATCCGGCGATCCGGAGCCGCCGCGGCCGGTGTTCTTGGTCGCAAGAAGCATCGGTGTCGAGCCGTTCTTGTTCCTGGCGAACGCATCGGCACCGCCGTCGAGGAGGGCCTTCACGGCTGCAGCGCAACGCGTGCGCACAGCGCGGTGCAGGGGCGTGACGCCGCTCTTGTCGACAGCATTGGGATCGGCGCCAGCCTCGATGAGGCAGGCGATGGTCGCCGCTTGAGCATGCGGGTTCCATGCGGCCGAGGCAGGCACGCCGTCGGCGGCGTAGTGCAGCGGCTCGGCACCGCGTCGATTCTTCGCGCGCACGTCGGCGCCCCGGGCAATCAGGTCCATGGCAATGCCCTTTCGATAAGCTGCTGCCGCGATATGCAGAGCAGTGTCGCCCGCATAGAGGTAGTGGTTGATCTCGTTGAAGTAGTTCGCCTGCGCCGCAAGACGGGTAGCGCCCTCCTCTGCGTGCTCGCGCGCCAACTCAGGCGAAGTCTGCAGCATTCTGGCCGCAGCAGTGGCATCACCGGCGGCAATCGCCTCCACCAACGTTCTGAGCGGGGTCATTGGCTCACTCCAGAGACAGGTCCGCCAAGAGGCAGCACTCGAGCAAGACCGGTCGCGTGTTGGACCTTCATCTCCACTCACGTAGATGCCGGGCGGCATGCTAACCCTTGCCGCCGACACCACCCTGCTCGCGGTAGCTACTGGTCGAGCACCGCGTCAAGTCGTCAGACGTCGAAAAAATAGGCAACCCAAGAGAAGGGACGCGTGAGCGCATGGTCAGGCTCGACTGCTACTACAGTCTTTCCTCCCCGTGGGCCTATTTCGCCGGCCCGAGGTTGCAAGACATCGTGCGGCGACATCGCGTTCAGCTCACGCTCAAGCCCTTCGATTTTCAAGCGGTCGTGCCGAAGACCGGCGGCGTGCCACTGCGCACCCGGCCCGAGCCGCGCCGGCGCTACCACGAGGCCGAGCTCGACCGTTGGCGCAAGCATCTCGGCATGCCGCTGGTGCTGAAGCCGAAACACTATCCGCAGCAGGTTCCGGCCGATCCAAACTGGAACAAGTACGCCGGCTGGATGGTGATCGCGGCGCAGGCGGCCGGTCTCGACGCGTTCCCGCTGTCGCATGCCATTCTGCGCGCCCTGTGGGCCGAGGAGCGCGACATCTCTCGACCCGAGGTGCGCCAGGCGATCGCAGAGGAGAACGGCTACGACGGAGCACGGCTGTTGGCGGCTGAGACGAGCGAGTCCGTGCAGCAGCTCTATCTCCAGTTCACGACCGAGGCGGAACAGCTCGGCGTGTTCGGCGCCCCGACATTCATCGTCGATGGAGACTTGTTCTGGGGGCAGGATCGCCTCGACTTCGTGGATCGCAAGCTCGATGCTCTGCGATCGCAGCACGGCATTTGAACCCTCCCGGCGACCTGCTACGGTCTCTGGGCGGCGCCGCCGCCGTTGACCGCCGAGGGATCTACCCAATGCAGAGGATTGTTATGTACCGCCTGATCTGCGCCTGGCTCGCCGCCTTTTTCCTGCTTCCAGCGCCCCTGGGCGCTCAACAATGGCCGGCCAAGCCGATCACCATCGTCAATGGTTTCCCGGCCGGTGCCGGCACCGACATCGTGCTGCGCATGTTCCAGGAGTCGCTTGAGAAGGACCTCGGTACCCAGCTCGTGTTCGAGTACAAGCCGGGCGCCGGCGGCAATGTCGGCTCGGACTATGTCGCCAAGGCTCAGCCCGACGGCTACACGCTGATGATCGCCACAGCCGGCACCCACGGCATCAACGCCGCACTCTACAAGAAGCTACCCTTCGACGTGGAGGCCGACTTCACGCCGATCGCGCCGCTGACGGATGTGCCGAACGTGCTGACCGTCAATCCGAGCGTGGTCGACGCCAAAACAGTCAAGGACTTCATCGCCGCTGTGAAGGCCGCGCCAGGCAAGCTCAACTATGGCTCCACGGGGAACGGCGCCAGCACCCACCTGGGCTTCGCCCAGTTCAACAGTGCCGCGGGCCTCGACATGGTGCACGTGCCTTACAAGGGCAGCCCCGAGGCCGTGCAAGCCATGATCACCGGCGAGACCTGCTGCCTGTTCGCGCAGGTGCAGACCGTGCTCGGACAGTGGCGAGCCGGCAAGGTCAGGCTGCTCGGGGTCAGCACCAAGTCGCGCGTCAGCATTCTCGCGGATGTGCCGACCATCGACGAGGCCGGCATCCCGGGGTTCGAGAACGTCACCTGGTACGGACTGGTTGCGCCCAAGGGCCTCGACCCGAAGCTCGCCGAGCGCATCAACGCAGCGGTGCGCAAGGCCCAGGACAATCCGGCCCTGCGCGAGAAGCTGGCCAGTGTCGGGACGGCGTCGCGGAGCGAATCGGTCGAGCAGTTCCGCGCCACCATCAAAGCCGACCGGGCGAAGTGGGCCGAGATCGTCAAGACCTCCGGCGCCAAGATCGACTGAGCAGCGCGGAGATCGCCGCATGCATGGCAACGGGGCAGGAGGGGGTGGGCCTCGGCCGGCGCCGTCGGCCGACCTCGTCTCCGGCCTGCTGTTCTCTGCGCTCGGCGCCATCATACTTTGGGTAGGCGCCGACTACTCGCTGGGCGTGCCGAGCCGTATCGGGCCCGGCTATGTGCCACGCCTGCTCGGTATCCTCCTCGCGGTGATCGGACTGTTCCTGCTCGCGCGGTCGCGGTGGACGACGGAGGCTATCGATCCCAGCGTCGCCTGGCGCCCGCTGGTACTGATCTTTGCGGCAACCGTGGCCTTTGCACTGGTGTTCGACATGAGCGGCCTCGTGCCGGCAATCCTCGTATCGGTCGGCATCGCCAACTATGCAACGGCTGAGAACCGCTGGACCACGGCGGTGGTGCTCGGCGCGGTGCTCGCCTTCTTCGCCTGGCTGCTGTTCGTCAGGGGCCTGTCGCTGCCGCTGCCCGTCTGGTCGAAGTGAGCGGCGACGTGGGCGATCTGGCACAGAATCTTATCTTCGGCTTCGGCGTCGCCGCGACCCCGCAAAATTTGCTGTTCTGCCTGATAGGCGCCCTGCTCGGCACGCTGGTCGGGGTGCTGCCGGGGCTGGGGCCGGTCGCGACCATCGCCATGCTTCTCCCCGTGACGTTCACGCTGCCCCCGGTGGCGGCTCTCATCATGCTGGCCGGGCTCTACTACGGGGCCCAATACGGCGGCTCCACTACGGCGATCCTCGTCAATATCCCGGGCGAGTCCTCCTCTGTCGTCACCACCATCGACGGCCATGCCATGGCTCGCAAGGGGCGAGCCGGCTCGGCGCTAGCGATCGCGGCGCTGGGCTCGTTCTTTGCGGGTTGCGTGGCGACCGCCATCGTTGCCGTCTTCTCGCAGCCGCTGGTCCGGGTGGCGGGCAGCTTCCAGTCGCCCGACTACTTCGGCCTGCTGGTGTTCGGCATGGTGGCCGCTGTGGTGCTGGCGCAGGGCTCGGTGGTGCGGTCGGTAGCCATGGTCGTGCTGGGGTTGTTCCTGGGCCTGATCGGCACCGACATCGCCTCCGGGCAGATGCGCTTCACGTTCGGCATCTCGGCGCTCGCCGACGGCGTCGGCTTCGTACCGGTGGCGATGGGCCTGTTCGGCATCGCCGAGGTGATCGCCAGCCTGGAGCGCGGCAGCGCGGGACAGCAGGTCATCCAGAAGATCAGCCGGCTCTGGCCGACGCGCGAGGAAGCCCGGCTCGCCTGGCCGGCGGTGCTGCGCGGCACCGGCATCGGCTCGCTGCTCGGCGTGCTGCCGGGAGGTGGGGCGCTCATCAGCGCATTCGCCGCCTACGTGGTGGAGAAGAAGATCGCCAAGGACCCCACGCGCTTCGGCCAGGGCGCCGTCGAAGGCGTGGCGGCGCCCGAATCCGCCAACAATGCCGGCGCGCAGACCTCGTTCATTCCACTGCTCGCCATGGGCATTCCGCCCAATCCGGTCATGGCCCTCATGCTCGGCGCTATGACCATTCACGGCATCGTGCCCGGCCCAAAGGTGATGACGGAACGCCCCGATCTGTTCTGGGGCATGATTGCCTCCATGTGGCTCGGCAACCTGATGCTGGTCATCATCAACCTGCCTCTGATCGGCATCTGGGTGAAGTTTCTCCAGATCCCCTATCGCTGGCTCTACTCGGTCATCCTGGTCTTCTGCTGCATCGGCGTGTTCACGGTCAACAACACGACGACCGACGTGCTGGTGATGGCCGCGTTCGGCCTGTTCGGCTACCTGCTGATCAAGATCAAGTGCGAGCCGGCGCCGCTGATCCTGGGCTTCATCCTGGGGCCGATGCTGGAGGAGAACTTCCGCCGCTCGCTGATCGTCTCGCGCGGCAGTTGGTCGGTGTTCCTCGAGCGCCCGATCTGCGCCGGCTTCCTCGCGCTGAGTGCCGTGTTCCTGCTGCTCGTGCTGCTGCCCGCCATCCGGAAGAGTCGCGACGCGGCGTTCAAGGAGGGCTGAAACGTCAGCGCGGCAGGAAATAGCGTGTCGGCTCCAGCTCGCGATCGTCGTGAGCCTGCAGGTTCGACCACAGGGCGTCCGCGCTGGCGCCGAACAGGCCGCTGGCGATCGCCCGCGACAGGCGGTTGGCGCCGAAGGCAAGGCCCGGAATGTCGCCAGCCAGCGCGCCGTGGCTCATGGTCGAGCCGGCATTGAATACGTGGATGTGCGCCAGGCCAGGCATCGTGCCCGGTGTTCGCTCGATCAGCTCGAAGCCGGGCCCGAGATAAGGGTAGCGCGCGGCCTCGGGGTGCTCGCCTGCTTGCTGCGGCGAGATGTGGTCGACCCACAGCGAAATCTTGTCGTGGAAGCCCGCGAGCTCGAGCCGCAGGGCCAGGTCGACGGAAAATCCGGTTGCCATGATTACGGCGTCGAACGTGTGGCGCGCCTTGCCTGTGACGACCGTGACGCCAGCGGCCGACTCGACCACATCGAGCCAGGGCTCGCCGAAATGCACGATAAAGCCCGCGTGGCGGTCGCAGCGCAGCACCGACTCGTGCGGCGGCGGCACGGCTTCCGAGAAGATGTAGGTGTAGAGCTGCCACCGCATGCTGTCGTCGAGGTCGCGGTAGCCCAGAAAGAACCCCGGAAACACGGTCCATTTCGACTTGTTGATCTGCGGCAGATGCGGCCGGCGCACGAACATGTGCGCCTCTGCGGCACCCGTCTCCAGCGCGACCGCGGCGTTGTCGAAAGCCGAGGCGCTGGCGCCGAGAACGCCGATCCTGCCGCCCTTGAAGCGTGCGAAGTCGATGTCGTGCCAGGAGTGGAACACGCGGCCGCCCACCTTGCCTACGCTGTCGCGATCGAGCGAGGGGAATGCCGGCACGTGAGCCGCGCCCGAGCCGTCGCGGCCGCCCGCCAGCACCACTTTTCGCGCGTAGATCGTCTCCGCGCCGGCAGGTCCGGTCAGCTCGACGCGCACGCCCTCGGGAGTGGGAGCGAGCCGCGTGACCTCGGTATTGTTCTCTACAGCCAGCCCCACGGTTTCGCGCACCCACAGCAGGTAGGCGAGCCAGTCGTTGGTTGCGACCTTGTAGAGCCGCTGCCAACCTTCGGTCCCGTGCTGGGCCTCGTACCAGGCGCGAAATGTCAGCGCGGGAAATCCAAGGTCGGGCCCGGTCAGGTGCTTCGGCGAGCGCAGCGTATCCATGCGCGCGTAGGTGCCCCAAGGGCCCTCGCGCCCGCGTTCGGCGCGATCGACGATGCGCATGTTGCGCACGCCCTCGCGCATCAGCGCATAGCCGGCCGTCTGCCCACACAAGCCGGCGCCGACAACGAGCGCGTCGAGCATCGGCCGGCCGTCGGGTCCCGCTCTCTCCGGCACCCAGTTGGTTGCGGGAAAATTCATGCGCGCGAAATCGTGCCGCGCCTGGGCAACCAGCTCGTCGAGTCCTGAGGGCATCATGCGGCAGGGGGCCATATACCAGGAGAGGAGCCCAAATGGTCGGGCGCGACACCCGTGCAGTGCACGGTGCCCGCTCTGCCACCATCGGTTTACGAGATGCGAGCATGCCACAAGCTTGCTTGATCTTCGAGGGCGCACGGCCACAATGCGAAGGCAACAATCCCGGAGCTGCCGATGGACCTTCAACTCAAGGGCAAAACCGCGCTCGTCACGGGCGCCAGCGTCGGCATCGGCCGCGGCATAGCGCTCGCTCTCGCGCGGGAAGGCGCGCGGTTGGCAATCGTCGCCCGGCGGGCCGACCTGCTGCAAGCAACGGCTGAGACAATCGTTGCCGCCGGCGGCGAGCAGCCGATCGTCATCGTCGAGGATCTCCTGGCGGAGGGCTCGCCCGAGCGCATCGCCCAGGCGGCACTCGGTGGGCTGGGTGCCGTCGACATTCTCGTCAACAACGCCGGCGGCAGCCGCCCCTTCAAGATCGACGCCAGCGAGGAGCAGTGGCAGGAGGCGCTGACGCTCAACTTCACGCGCCAGCGGCAACTCACGCATCGGTTGCTCGACCAGATGATGGAGCGCAAGTGGGGTCGCATCCTCAACATCACCGGCAAGTCGGAGCCCGACGGCATCAACGGCGCGTTCTGCGCCAAGGCGGCGGTGCATGCCTGGGCCAAGGGCCTCTCCCGCGAGGTGGGCAAGCATGGCATCACCGTCAACAGCTTGCCGCCCGGGCGCATCATGTCGGAGCAGATCAGGCGCAACTACACGCCCGAATACCGGCAATGGCAGGCGGACAACGAGATCCCGGTCGGGCGCTACGGCGAGCCCGAGGACGTGGCCAATCTCGTGTGCTTCCTGGCCTCGCCCATCGCCGGCTACATCACCGGCGCGGTGATCCCGGTGGACGGCGGATTGCGGCGCTATCAATTCTGAGCGCGGGTGCCCGCGTGCCCCGCAGTGTCGCTCTATTTCACCGTGAGATTCTGGAGCCGGTTGGCGACGCGCCGGCAGGCGCGCTCCCACTCCCGCTTGCTCATGTGCGTGGCCTTCTCCCACTGGGAGACGCAGCTCGCGAATGCGTCGGTGCCGACCTCTTTCGCCGTGCCCGGCTGCGCCTTTCCAGGCGGCGGGTTCGTCTGGGCCAGCGCTGCACCCGCAACGCAGGCTCCGATCGCTATGACGCTTACTATGACGCGCATTTGGTTCCCTTGGCTCGTCCCTGGCTTGTGAGATGCCATGGTTGATGACTGCTGAATATGTCCGTCCAGAGTGGCCGTGACAAGGCGCGCGCAGGCGCTGGCACGGCAGGAATCGACGCCGGCGCGGGTCTCTGATAACTCCGCACGGAGCGACTGGTTTCAGTTCGAAGGGAAAGCCGCGATGAAGGCGATGTTGAGCAAAGAGCCAGGCGGGCCGCACACGCTGGTGCTGGAGGACCTGCCCGATCCCAAGCCGAAGCCCGGCGAGGTGGTGATCGCCGTGAAGGCGTGCGGAGTGAACTATCCCGATCTGCTCATCATCGAGGATCGCTACCAGTTCAAGCCGCCGCGCCCGTTCGCGCCGGGCGGCGAGGTGGCCGGCATCGTCGAGGCGGTCGGCGAGGGCGTGACGGGGATCAAGCCCGGCGACCGCGTGATCGGCTCCACGATAGCCGGCGGCATGTCCGAGAAGCTGGCGGTGGAGGCGGGGCGCTGCATCCCGATGCCCGCCAACATGCCGTTCGACGAAGCCAGCGCGC
This sequence comes from uncultured Alphaproteobacteria bacterium, assembly GCA_963832445.1. Taxonomy (GTDB): domain Bacteria; phylum Pseudomonadota; class Alphaproteobacteria; order Rhizobiales; family Hyphomicrobiaceae; genus AWTP1-13. The sequence goes on along the minus strand of CAWHUM010000024.1, from coordinate 62,101 downwards.
TGATCCTGACGTACGCGACCTCGATCCACGCTCTCAAGGATCGCGCCAAGCTGAAAAAGGGCGAGACGCTGCTGGTGCTCGGCGCCGCCGGCGGCGTCGGCCTGTCGGCGGTGGAGCTTGGCAAGGCCTATGGCGCGCGCGTGATCGCTGCGGTGTCCTCGCCGGACAAGCTCGCCTTCGTCAAGAAGCACGGCGCCGACGACGGCATCGTGTATCCGCCAGGGCCCTTCGACAAGGCGGGAGCCAAGGCGCTCGCCGACCTCTTCAAGCAGGCCTGCGGCGAGCAGGGTGCCGACGTCATCTACGATCCCGTGGGCGGGGACTACTCGGAGGCCGCGCTGCGCTCGATCGCGTGGGAGGGCCAATTCCTGGTGGTCGGCTTCCCGGCGGGTATTGCCAAGCTGCCGCTCAACCTGACCTTGCTCAAGTCGTGCGACGTGGTGGGCGTGTTCTGGGGCGCATTTGCGCGGCGCGAGCCTAAGGCCAATGCCGCCAACATTGCCGAGCTGATGCAACTCTATGCCAAGGGTGCCATCAAGCCGCTGATCTCGGAGCGCTATCCGCTGGCCCGCGCCGGCGAGGCCATCGCCAAGCTCGCCTCGCGGAAGGCGATGGGCAAAATCGTCGTGACCATGGATTGAGGGCGCATGTCTATCGTGACGCGGTGGTGGTGGATCCGGCATGCGCCGGTGCCGGACGGTGGCCGCATCTATGGCCAGAGCGATCTCGCGTGCGATTGCAGCGATGTCGAGATCTTCCGCATCCTGGCGCGCGAGCTGCCACACGATGCGGTGTGGGCGACCAGCAATCTGATGCGCACCAAGCAGACGGCGGCTGCCATTCTGGCAGCGGATGCGGCCGGACGCTTCGCTGGCGTCGAGCCGCTGATCGTGCCGCATTTCGCCGAGCAGCATCTCGGCGAGTGGCAAGGGCAGGAGCGCAAAGCCTTTTATGCGGCGCGCAAGGTTGGAACGCATACCTTGTGGTTCGCGCCGGCCGACGAGCGCCCGCCGGGCGGGGAGAGCTTCGTCGATCTTGTGGATCGCGTGGTGCCGGCCATCCAGCGGCTCAATAGTGAGCACGCAGGGCGCGACATCGTCGCCGTCACGCACGGCGGCACCATCCGTGCGGCAGTGGCGCTCGCTCTGGACCTTCCGCCGCAGGCCGCGCTTAGCTTCTCCACCGAGAATTGCTCGCTGACCAGGCTCGATCATCTGACCGCCGGCGGCGGCGCCGGCCTTTGGCGCGTGGTGGCGGTCAACCATAGGCCCTGGTCGCGCACGCCGGCGGCCGAGCATTTGGGGCACAACCCGGTCGGCATCGACAAGGCGTGAAACGTAGGTTGGGTTAGGGCGAAGCCCGTAACCCAACATCGGATTGTTGGGGGAAACGCCATGGCTCGAACGATGCGGCTCGTCGCACGAGGGATCGCTGCGCTGGCCCTTTGCATCGCCGCGCTCGTCACGCAGGTGGCGGCGCAGGAGGCGTGCGGCGAGGTCGTCACCTTCCAGACCCATGGCCGCACGACTACGCCGGTCAGCCTCGCCATGCCGCCCGCTTCCGCACAACAGGAAGGGCGCATGGCGCTGGTCCTGCTGCCTGGCGGTCCGGGGTATCTCGCGCTCGACCCCAAGGGCTGTGCCCGCAAGCTCGAGGGGAATTCGCTGGTGCGCTCGCGGGAACTGTTGCATCGCGCGGGCTTCGTCACTGCGCTTGTCGATGCGCCGTCCGATCATCGCGGCGAGGACGGCCTCGGCGGCTTCCGCATGACACCCCAGCACGCCGAGGACATCGGCAAGGTGATCGCTCACCTGCGCGAGCGCACGAAATTGCCGGTCTGGCTCATCGGCACCAGTCGCGGTGCGATCTCGGCCGTCAACGCGGCGAGCCGACTTACCGGACCTGCGGCGCCCGACGGGCTCGTGCTCACCTCGCCCGTGACCTCGGGCCGCGTCGGCGGCTTCAAGGCGTGGGTGGCGCAGACGGTTTTCAGCGCGAAGCTCGACGCCATTCGCGTGCCGGTGCTGGTGGTGGCGCACGCTGCCGACACCTGCATTCGCACGCCGCCGCGCCTCGCCGGCGGCATCGTGGCCAAGACCAACGGGTCGCGCGAGCAGACGGTCATCGTCAAAGGCGGACGTGGCGCCCGCAAAGGCGTGAGCGTGGAGGCCTGCGAAGGCAACGAGCCGCACGGCTTCGTCGGCCAGGATGCGGAGGTCACCGAAGGCATTGCCCGCTTCATTCGCGGCGGGCGCTACTGACGCTTGGGCCCTGCTCAACTCGTCTCCAGCGCGATAGTCTCGCGCTTGGCGCGCAGGGCCGGCAGCACCGCCGAGCCCAGCAGCAGCAGCGCGACAATCAAGCACGTGAGCGAGATCGGCCGCTCGAAGAATATCGAGAAGCTGCCGTCCGAGATGATCAGCGCCTTCCTCAGGTTGTTCTCCATCAGCGGTCCGAGCACGAAGGCCAGCACCAGGGGCGCCGGCTCGTAGCCGAATTTGCGCATGAGGTAGCCCAGCACGCCGAAGGCGATCATCACGTAGATGTCGAAGATGGCGCTGGAGATGCTGTAGACGCCGATGATGCAGAACAGCAGGATCAGCGGGAACAGGAAGCGGTAGGGAACCTTCAGCACCTGCACCCATAGCCCGATCAGCGGCAGGTTCAGCACCAGCAGCATCAGGTTGCCGATGTACATGCTGGCGACGATGCCCCAGAACAGCCCCGGGTTCTGCGTCATCAACAGCGGGCCCGGCTGCACGTTGTGCACGATGAAGGCCCCGAGCAGCAGCGCCATCACCACGTTGGGCGGGATGCCGAGTGTAAGCAGCGGAATGAAGCCGCTGCCGGCCGCGGCATTGTTGGCGGCCTCGGGGCCTGCCACGCCGGCGATCGCGCCCTTGCCGAATTTCTCCGGCGTCCGCGACACGCGCTTTTCCAGCGCGTAGGACAGGAACGAGGCGATGACGGCGCCGCCGCCCGGCAGGATGCCCAGAACGAATCCCAGCAGCGAGCCACGCGTCAGCGCGCCGGCACTATCCGACCAGTCCTGGCGCGACGGCAGAAGGCCCTGGATGCGCTCCTTGAACATTTCGCGCGCCAGCGTCTGTTCGATATTGACCAGGATCTCGGCGATGCCGAACAGTCCCATGACGATCGGCACCAGACCGACGCCGTCGACCAGCTCCATGCGGTCGAAGGTGAGGCGCGGGACCGCGCTGATGGAGTCGAGCCCGATCAACCCCAGCATCAGGCCGAAGCAGGCCATGATCAGCGCCTTGAGCAGCGAGCCGTGCGAGAGATAGGCGAGGATGGAGAGGCCGAGCACCATCAGGCTGAAGTACTCGGCCGGCCCGAAGCGGACGGCGAACCGCGCCAGCGCTCGGCGCCACCAGCATCAGGCCGACGATGGCGAGCGTGCCGGCGATGAACGAGCCGATGGCGGCAATGCCGAGCGCCGGCCCGGCGCGGCCCTGGCGTGCCATCTGGTGGCCGTCGAGCGTGGTGACGACGGAGGCCGCCTCGCCCGGGATGTTGACCAGGATGGCGGTGGTCGAGCCGCCGTACATGGAGCCGTAGTAGATGCCGGCCAGCATGATGATGCCGGCCTCGGGCGAGGCGGTGAACGTCACCGGCAGCAGCAGCGACATGGCCGCCACCGGGCCGATGCCCGGCAGCACGCCGACCAGCGTGCCGATGAACACGCCGATGAAGCAGTAGAGCAGGTTGATCGGCTGCAACGCGACGCCGAAGCCGACCGCGAGGTTGTGCAGCAGGTCCATCGCACTAGTGTCCTGATCGCGAAATTCGTCGCAACGTGCGGCGAACTCTGAACGAATTTCGCGATCTGAAGGACACTAGCAGAATCATGATGCTAGTGTGATTCAGATCGAGAAATCCGCTCTCCAACCCAGCCCGGCGCGATGATGCGGATTTCTCGATCATCACACTAGTGCCGCCCGAAGATGAACGGCAGGTGCTCGCCGAGCCACCGCTCGGCCTCGCCGGCTGGCAGCTGGGTGCCTAGCAAGCGATGGAACACGATGTAGGCTGCTGCGGTAACGAGCACCGCGCCGAGCGGCGGTGCGATCCAGCTTTGCCGGTCTATGGTCGCAAACAGGAGGAGGAGCAGGAGCACCGTGGTGGTGATGAAGCCCAGCGCCGGCAGCAGCCAGGCATAGAGGGCGAGCAGCACGACCACGTAGGGAACCAACCACCACCGCGTGGCCTGCCAGAGGCTGGCGAGCGCGTCGCCGGCAGGCTGCCTGAGCGCGACCACCAGCGTTCCCAGCGACAACGCGGTCATCACCAGGCCTATCCAGAAGATCATGCCGCCGGGACCGGGATCGCTCAGAGTGCCGAGCCCCAGTCCCGCGCCTGCCCAGGTGATGCCGAGCGCGATCGCCAGCCAGCAGCCGGCAGCCAGAAGTTCGCCGGTCCGCACGGGGGCTAGTTCGTCTTCAGGCCCAGATCCTCGATGAGCTTCTTGGCCTCCTCGATCTGCTGAGAGGCGTGCTTCTCGTAGTCGGCGGTATTGAGGTAGGCGAGCTCCTGGTCGAACTTCCTGAGCGCCTCGGTGTAGACCGGCTCCTTCACCGCCTTGGCAAAGGCATCGTGCAGCACCTGCACGGTCTTGGGGTCCATGCCCTTGGGGCCTGCCAGGCCATAGGGCGAATTGGCGACCAGCTTGATCCCGAGCTCAGTGAGCGTGGGCACATTCGGCCAGTTCTTGGTGCGCTGGGCGCCCCAGGTGACCAGCAGGCGGAAGTCGCCGGAGTTGACCAGAGCGCCCCAGCCCGTCGAATCCGCCACCGCGTCGACGTGGCTGCCGAGCAGCGCCGCATTGGTCTCCGCCGCGCCTTTGAAGGGCACGTTGGTCCACTTGACGCCCACCTGCTTGGCGATCTGCTCCATGCCGATGTGCAGGCTGGTGCCGGTGCCGGGCGTGCCGTACTTGACCTTGCCGGGGTTGGCCTTGGCGTAGTCGACGAGTTCCTGGAAAGTCTTCCAGGGCGACTTGCTGTTCACTACCACGCCGAAGGTGTAGCCGGTGAGGCCGACCACATACGTGAAGTCTTTGGTCGGATCGAAGGTGGTCTTGGCCATGTAGGGCAGGCGGAAGACCGTGATGGGCATCTGGGCGATGGTGTAGCCGTCAGGCTTGGCGCCCGCCGCCATTTGGGCCGGGCCCAACGTGCCCGAGGCGCCTGGCTTGTTCTCGATCACGATCGGCTGGCCGAGGTGCTTCTGTGCGGCCTCGGCGAAGGCGCGCATGGCGAGGTCGGTCGAGCCGCCCGCGGGCCACGGCACGACCAAGGTCACGGGCTTGGTGGGAAAGTTCTGCGCGTGCGCAGGAGCGGATGCGAAAGCGAAAAGCGCGGCGAACGCGGCAAGCAGCGAAGTCAGCTTCAAGCGGATCATGGGGTTTCCTCAGCTGGGGTATTTTCCGGCTTCTTGGCTTTGCCCGACAATCGGACAGCGGTCTCTAAGACCTACACCGGCAAAGCCGGCCTCGGCAACGGTGGACCGCTTGACGTCATGTCGGTCCTCTGCAGCGCACGCGCCGTCCGTCTCGCGCGGCCCACCGGGGCGGCGCGAGGTGCGACGGGTACGCGGGCGCCGCATGGGCGACCCGGGGGCCGGTTGTCCTCCGGCCCCAGCAGACCCGGCCGGGCCTGCTCAAGGGCTCTCCTGGGAGCCCTCCGGGACCTTTGAGGGGTCCCCTGGGTTGCCTTGCGGCACCCGCGTTGCGGCGATTTCTGTCCCGGTACGCTCTTCGGCTTGCCGCTCCATGCCATCGCTGGCGCTTCGCGGTTGCCATGCAGCCATTGGGCGGCCGACGATTTCCCGCCATTGCTGGCGCTTCCTCGTCAGCGGGTTTCCCGGGCCTCCCGGATCTCGGTCCTCCAACACGAGGGCCTACCTTCCAGGCGCCGATCGCCTGCCACGTTGGGTGCTGGATCCAAACGCCCCGTCGCAAGCAGCGACGGCACAGTATGCACACAGCTCTGCAGTGCGGGGATAAGGTCACCCCGTAGGGTGCAATAGGCGTTAGCCGCATTGCACCGATGCACCCGTCAAACGGCGCAATGCGGCTTCGCCTTATTGCGCCCTACGGCCTCCGGCGTTGCGCGCACTTTGTGCATGCATGACTGACTGGTCAGTCATGCGCTCGTGACCCATCTCGGGGGCTTGCGTCCGGAGCGGCCGGCTGTATATGACTGACCAGTCAGTCACCAATATCGAGCGGGACGCTGCGGCATGGCGAAAGAGCGACAGAAGCAGACAGGCGGTGTGCGCGCTTCGCGCAGCGGCCGCCAACAGGGGGTGCGCACAAAGGCGCCGAGGCGGGTCACGGCAGGTTCGAAGATGTCTGTTCGCGACGGCGCCGGCAGCTCCCGCAAGGTCGACGCGGCTATTCGGCGGCAGGCCATCCTCGACGCTGCGTTAGCGGTGTTTGCTGAGCACGGCTACGAGGCCGCCCGGCTCGAGGATATGGCAGCGCGCGCCGGGGTGGCGAAGGGCACACTCTATCTCTACTTCAAGGACAAGGAGGCGCTGTTCGAGGCGCTGGTGCGCGGGGCAGTGTCGCCCATGCTGGACAGGGTGGGCGAGTTTGCGGCCGCGCCCGGCATGAAGGCAACCGACGTCCTGCAGTTCTTCTTCGCCATGTTCCGGCAGGAGGTGCTGGGTACCGACCGCAAGCTGCTGCTGCGGCTCATCATCAGCGAGGGACCGCGCTTCCCGGCGCTCGCCGAGTTCTACTATCGCGAGGTGGTGTCGAAGGGCCTGCAACTGGTGCGCGGGGTCGCCCGCAACGGTGTCGCCAATGGCGAGTTTGCGAGCGACGCGGTGGCACGCTTTCCTCAGCTGCTCGTCGCGCCGCTGCTGACGGCCGTCATCTGGGACGGCCTGTTCTCGAGAATTGATCCGCTCGATGTCGAGGGGCTGCTCGCTGCGCATCGCGAGCTGCTGACGGGCATCCCTGCGAGGGTTACGCCATGACCCGCAAGTTCGGAGCCGCCATTGTCGCCATCGGGGCCATCGCCGTTGGCGCGGCAGCCTATGCGTTATGGCCGGCAGGCGGCGAGCGCCTCGTCTTTCAAGGCTGGGTCGAAGCCTATCTGGTTTTCATCTCTCCCGATGAGATGGGGCGCGTCGAGACCCTGTCGGTGCGTGAAGGGGACACTGTCGCAACGGGCGCGCAGCTCTTCACCCTCGATGCCGACCTGCAGCGCGCTGCCGTCGCGGAGAACGAGGCGGCCGTGGTCAATGCGCGGGCCGCCTACGAGCGCGCCAAAGCGCTGCTCAAGGGCAATGTCGGCTCGCAGAAGGCCTACGACGACGCCGAGGCGGCAATGCGCTCCGCGGAGGCGCGGCTGAACTCGGCGAAGACCCGGCTGGAGCGGCGCAAGGTCAAGTCGCCGGCGGACGGCGTCATCCAGGAGGTGTATTTCCGCGAGGGCGAGCAGGTGCAGCCTGGCCGCCCGATCATTTCCCTGCTGCCTCCCGGCAATGTGCGCGTGCGCTTCTTCGTGCCGCAGGCGGTGCTGCCCACGGTCAAGATCGGCGATCGTATTGCTGTGAGCTGCGATGGATGCGCGGCGAATATCTTTGCGGCCGTGAACTTCATCTCCGTGCAGGCCGAGTTCACTCCGCCTGTGATCTACAGCCAGGAAGAGCGTGCCCGGCTGGTGTTCCGCGTGGAAGCCACACCCGAACACCCGGAGGGCCTGCGCGTAGGCCAGCCGGTGTCCGTTGCTCTGAAGGGCGCTGCCGGGGTCAGCCATGCTTACAAGTGATACGCGCAACGGCAGCGGTGACGTCGCGGTCGATGTCGAGGGCCTGACCAAGGCGTTCGACGGCAAGGTCGTCGTGCGCAACCTTTCCATGCGCGTGATGCGCGGGCAGATCTACGGCTTCCTCGGCCCCAACGGCTCCGGCAAGACCACCACCCTGCGAATGCTGTGCGGGTTGCTGACACCCGACGGCGGCAAGGGCTCGGCGCTCGGCTATGACATCCTGACCGAGCGGGACAAGATCAAGCGCAACGTCGGCTACATGACGCAGCGCTTCAGCCTCTACCAGGACCTGTCGATCGAGGAGAACCTGGAGTTCGTCGCGCGCGTGCATGGCCTCGCGGAGCCCGAGAAAGAGGCGAGCGCGGCGATCGAGCGGCTCGGGCTCACGGGCCGCGAGAGCCAGCTCGCCGGAACGTTGTCGGGCGGCTGGAAGCAGCGCCTGGCGCTCGGCGCCTGCATTCTTCCGAAACCGCAGCTGCTGCTGCTCGACGAGCCGACCGCAGGCGTCGATCCCAAGGCGCGGCGCGAGTTCTGGGGCGAGATCCACAAGCTCGCCGCCGAAGGCATGACGGTGCTCGTCTCCACTCACTACATGGACGAGGCCGAGCGCTGCCACGAGATCGCCTACATCGCCTACGGCGAGCTGCTGGCGCAGGGCACCATCGAGCAGGTGATCGAGCAGTCACACTTGAAGACCTACACCGTCAACGGCCCCGACCTGCAGTCGCTGGCCGAGACCCTGCTCGGCACCCCTGGAATCGACATGGTGGCGCCGTTCGGCTCGAGCCTGCACGTGGCGGGCCGCGACGCCGCCGCACTCGACGCCGCGGTCACCAGGTTCCGCGATCGTTCCGATCTCACCTGGGCGGTGTCGCAGCCCTCGCTCGAGGACGTGTTCATCGACCTGATGGGCCGCTCGCAGGACAACTTCCGATGACCTCGCGTACGCTTGCCATGTTCATCAAGGAGTTCATTCAGCTCCGGCGCGACCGCATCACGTTCGCCACCATGATCTTCATCCCCGTGGTGCAGCTCTTGCTGTTCGGCTACGCCATCAATACGACGCCGCGGCAGTTGCCCACCGCCGTGCTGATGCACGAGGAGAGCGATCTCGGCCGCTCCATCCTGGCCGCGCTCGGCAATACCTCGTACTTCAAGGTGACGAGGGTTGCCCGCTCGGAGGCCGAGCTCGACCAGCTCATCAGATCGGGCGAGGTGCTGTTCGGGGTGGAGGTGCCGGCCGGCTTCCAGCGTAGTGTGCGGCGCGGCGACCGCCCCGCGCTGCTGGTCGTTGCCGACGCCAGCGATCCCGTCGCAGCCGGAACGGCGCTCGGTGCCCTCGAAGGCGTGGTGCGCACGGCGCTGGCGCGCGATCGGGGCCTGCCCGACACCGCCGAGTTGCCGGCCGCCTTCGAGATCCGGCAGCACCGCCGCTACAACCCGGCGGCCGTCACCAGCCTCAACATCGTCCCGGGCCTGCTCGGCACCATCCTCACCATGACCATGCTGATCTTCACCGCGCTCTCCGTCACGCGCGAGGTGGAGCGCGGCACCATGGAGAGCCTGCTGGCCATGCCGATCGAGCCGGTCGAGATCATGATCGGCAAGATCGCCCCCTACGTGGTGATCGGCTTCATCCAGGCCGGGCTCATCATTTCGCTCGGCATCCTGCTGTTCGAGGTGCCGGTGGTGGGCAGCATGACGCTGCTGGCGGTGCTGTCGACGCTGTTCATCGCCACCAACCTGTCGATTGGCTACACCTTCTCGACGATCGCGCAGAACCAGCTGCAGGCCGTGCAGATGTCGTTCATGTTCTTCCTCCCCAACATCCTGCTGTCGGGGTTCATGTTTCCCTTCGCCGGCATGCCGCGCTGGGCGCAATGGATCGGCGAGATGCTGCCGCTCACGCACTACATCCGCATCGTGCGCGGCATCATGCTCAAGGGGGCTACGCTCTACGACCTGCACTTCGAGGCGCTGGCGCTGTTCGGCCTCATGCTGCTTGCAATGACCCTGGCGGTGCGCCGCTTCCGCCGCACCCTGGATTGATGGAACTCGTCACCTGCCGCTATCCGGCATTTCCCCAAATACCGTCTCATCGCGCCGTCCAACAGGCTGGTCTCAGCGCAGGCGCCTTGCACCCGGTGTCTGCAGGGCCGGCGGGGAGCGCTGCGACCTTGTCGAGCGGAGAACCACCATGAAGCGACGCACCTTCCTGAAGCTGGGAGCACTCGGTGCCGTCGGCACCGGCGCCCAACCCGTCTTGGCGCACTACCAGTCAGGGAGCCAGCGATTGAACGCGGACGACCTCGGTGCCGCCATCGTCCGCTTGCGCAACCAGCATCTCGACAACTTCGATGCGGCATACGTCGATCACGTGATTGTCCCGCACTTTCTGGTGAGCGTGTACGAAGGCCAGCGGCCGTCGCTTCCCATGATCGACGTCAAGCTCACCAAGGAAAATGCGTTGCTGCCCTACGACTTGTGGGGGATGCTCAGCGAGAACTGGAGACCCAATCCGGAGGATGGCGTCACCGTCTTCCTGCAGGCGCTGGAGAAACGCGGCCCCGACAATCGTCGCAAGCGGGTCTACATGTCGGCGGTCACGCCGGACCTGTATCGTGCGATGTACGGCGACAAGGTCGGTCAGTTCTTCGACAAGCTGCTGGACAAGAAGAATGCCGGCAAGCCGCTCATGCGCCCCTACCTGAACGCCTACTGGGACCTCTATTGGGACCTGCACCTCGGGGTCAAAGGCGACGACATCCCGCCGAGAGTTCCGCCAGATCGGCGAGAGCTTCAACACCGTCCTTGCCTATCGCGATCCCACGCAGAGGATCGTCTACGACAACTACATGATCGTGCGCTCGCACCTGGCGTTTCTGAAATCGTGGATCGACAAGACGGTCGACGATCTGCAGGCAGGCCGCACTGCGAGCCCCGAGAAGACGTTCGCCTACTACTGGATCAAGAACGGCGGAGAAGCCAACCACTTCAGGCACAAGGACGTCGTGTTCGAATGCTTCCACAATTTCGTCGCCTTCAGCCAGTGGGGCAACACGATCTACAACGTGATGCTGAAGCTGAGCAGAAACAGCGGTGACCCCGACACGCAAGGCTGGTTCAGGAAGACCATGGAAGGCAATTTCGACCAGGCTGGCAAAGGCGCAGCCTTTACACCGCTGGAGTGCTTCGTGATGGAGCTCTTCCGCACCATCTCGCCGAACGGAGGCAGCATTTCCGCGCTGGAGGAGACAAGGACGCCGCCCTACGACCGGCACGGATACATCGTCACCCCGCACACCGCCACCAGCATGGATCCTCGTCACTGGGAGCACCCGGCGAAGTTCGATCCGAGGCGCTACAACGGCGTTCCCACCAGCCACGACATCGACGAGGCGCGGGCGAAACGGCTGGGCTTTGCCCGTTGCCCGTTCGACAGGGAACGCTTCGAGGTCAAGGATGGACGCAAGGCAAGCATGAACAACAGCGCCTTCGGCACCGTCTACGGGGTCGTCGCCGACACGCCACTGCCCGTTTGCGACTATGCCGGCTTTGCGCCGTTCGGCTTCGGCTACCGCCGCTGCCCGGGTGAGCAGCTGACGATCAAGGTCTTCGAAGACTTCCTGCGCAAGGCGTGGAAGGAGAGGATCGAGTTCGTGAAGCTCAACATCCCAAATCCCGAGCCGCTGCCGATCGGCCCAACAACGGTCATCGGTGACAACGTAGGGTTCACGAGGCCGGTTTGACCGGACAGACGTCTCTTCAAGCCGCGCCTCGCGCCGACCCGCGGCCTTGCACCAGGATACCTTCCACGTCAGTCGGCGCCACGGGCGGGCTCAGAAGGCGGCCTTGGGCGTGGTCGCAGCCCGAGGCCCGCACCATGGCAAGCTGGTCTGGATTCTCGATGCCTGCAGCCACGGTCGTCACGCCGAGGCTCCTGCCCAGCGCGATCACCGACTCGACGATGGCGCGCGAGTCCTCGCGGCGCTCCGCCTCGGCAATCAGAACCTTGTCGAGCTTGATGGTGTCGAAGGGGAATGCGCGCAAATGCGCGAGCGAGCAATAGCCGGCGCCGAAATCGTCGAGCACGATGCGAACCCCGAGCTGGCGCAACTGATGCAGCATCGCAAGCACGTTCTGGCTCTCGTGCAGCAGGACGGTCTCGGTGATCTCGAGCTCCAGACGACGCGGCGGAAGGCCCGACTGTGCCAGCGCCTGCAGCACGCATTCGATCAGGCTGCGCTTGAGGAACTGCGCGGCGGAGATGTTGACGGCGATGCTGCAAGGCTCCGGCCAGTGCATCGCCTGGGCGCAGGCGTGTAGCAAGGTCCACCCGCCGACCTCCGCGCTGAGCCCCATCTCCTCGGCGATGCCGATGCATTGCTCTGCAGGAATCGCCCCCCGCTCGGGATGATCCCAGCTCGGCAGTGCTTCGAAGCCGACCACCTGCTGGGATTTGAGGCACACGACAGGCTGATAGACGAGTTCCAGGGCCTCCTCCGCCAGCGCCCGGCGCAAGTCCACCTCGAGGCTGCGGCGGCTCTGCAATTGCTCGTCCATCTCGGTCTTGAAGAACGCATAGCCGCGCCGCCCCGCACTCTTGGTGCGATAGAGGGCAAGATCGGCGTTCTTGAGCAGCTTGTCGGCGTCCACCCCATCGCGCGGAGCCAGCGTAATGCCGATGCTGGTACCGATGGAGATGGGATTGCCGTCGATCTCGAACGGCGCACCGATGGCCTCGACGATGCGGGCGGCGAGAGACTCGGGCTGGCTCGCATCGCACACGGCCGTCTGGATGACAGCGAACTCGTCGCCGCCGAGCCTGGCGGCGAGATCGCCGTGGCGCACGCAGGCGATGAGCCGCTGACCGACCTGTTTGAGGAGCGCGTCGCCGATCGGATGTCCCAGGGTGTCGTTTACCGCCTTGAAATGGTCGAGGTCGAGGCAGAGCACGGCGAAGCCTTGCCCCCGCAGCGAGCGCTGCAGGCACTGCTCCAGCTGGTCCAGGAACAGCACGCGGTTGGCAAGCCCGGTCAGGGGATCGTGGCGGGCAAGGTGGGTGATCCTCTCCTCCTGCCGCCGGCGCTCGGTGATGTCCTCGTGCAGCGACAGCCAGCCGCCGCCCTTGAGCGGCTGGCGCGAGACCGAGATGGTGCGGCCGTTGCCGAACTCGATCCTGGAGGGCGAGGAGACGGCCCCCTGCACCGCATCTGCCCGCTGCTCGGAATGGCGGGCGCCGCGCTTGGTGCGCTGCTCCCACAGCACGCAATGCGCCGTGCCGCGCTGGGTCATCTCCGCCGGCACTTCGTACATTTCGGCGTAGCGCCGGTTGCATACGATCAGACGCTCGTGCGCGTCGAACATGGTCAGGCCGAGCGGCATGTTGTTGATCGCCGCATCGAGCTGCAGGTTCAGCCGCTCGAAATCGGCATTCCTGCTCATCAGCTCGATCGAGCGCGCCTTGAACACCGCCACCGAGCGCGCCAGGTGGCCGAACTCGTCCTGGGCGGCAACATCGGCTATCTCGACCGAGATGTCGTTGCGGGCCAGGCGATTGAGGGCCGATCCGATTCCCTGCAGTCGGGACAAGGACCGGTGCAGGAGGAGAAAGCCCAGCGGGCCGATGAGCAATAGCGAGATGCCCGTGACCAGCCAGACCTCACCGGTGAGCTGTCGCGCCCGGCTCGAGATGCCGTCCAGCGCGTCTTCGTCGGCTCGGGTGATCAGGCTTGCTTCTTTTGCGATCTCGAGCGCCAGACTATTGGCCGCTTCCGCATGCCTTGCGGCGGCGGTGAGCGCCTGATCGCGCTGGCGGTCGCGCGCCAGATCGAAGACGGCGGCACCCTGGGAGGCCAACAGCGCAAACTCGCGCGCATGCGCTGCCGTCCGCTCGCCCGGGAGCTGGCCGATGAGATCTGCGATCTCGGCGTTGAGCGCGCGATAGCTCATTTCTTCGCGCTCGAGCGAGTCGGGAGCGCCGACGGGCGCTGCGGCCACCTGCCGGCGATGCCGTTCCATGAGAGCGTGCAGGCGCGCGGAGGGCGCCAACTGCGCCAGCGGGCCGGAGCGCAAGCGGACTAGCGTTGCTTGCGTGTGATCGGCGAACCGGATCGTGCCGGCAGCGAGCAGGCAGACCATCGCCAGGAGCAGAGCGATGGTGCCGTAGAGCTTGGTCGCGATGCGTGGGCTCGGCAGCCCGAATCTGACCTGCATGGCGCGTCCGAAGGATATACTTACTCACCCCACGGCCTGTCCGTGGTCGGACAGCCGATGGGTTCCTTCTACGTGCCAGTGCTTAAGAAGCCCGTGCGGCCGCACCTTCGATTTTAGACAATCTGCAAGGGTCTTCGGGCAAGAGCGGGCCGCGGGCCGAGCGGCGCGTTCACCATTTGCCGGTATTCGGCATCGAAGCCCAAGGCTCGCTCTTGGGCTTGGACTCGCCCTTCTGCAGCAACTCGACGGAGATGTTGTCGGGCGAGCGGACGAACGCCATGCGGCCGTCGCGCGGCGGACGATTAATCGTTACTCCGGATTTCATGAGGCGATCGCAGGTGGCGTAGATGTCGTCCACCTCGAAGGCGAGGTGCCCGAAGTTGCGGCCTTCGCCGTAGACCTCCGGGTCCCAATTGTGGGTGAGCTCCAAGAGCGGTGCGCGCTCGGTTGCGGCGCGGCCGCTGTCCTCGGGCGCAGCGAGGAAGATCAGGGTGTAGCGCCCGGCCTCGCTTTCTGTACGGCGTACTTCGCGCATGCCGAGCTTGTTGCAGTAGAAGTCGAGGCTTTTGGCGACGTCGGCGATCCGGACCATTGTGTGCAGATAGCGCACTGTGGGCTCCTGTGTGTCTGCTCGAGGGGCTGAATTTGAGTGTCGCGCGCAGCTTGCGCGCACGTCGGCGCGCCCGCAACTGCAATCGCGGCAACTGCCAAGGAGATGCAAAACTGGACTCGCGCTCCGGCACCCACGCATTGTCCACACGGGCAGAAGTGGACGAGCGGCGAACAAGTCGCCCAAAAAACGACAACCCTTTTGACAGAGTTGTGCTAAGGCTTGCTGCAGCAATACGAATCAGTATTGCAAGACCTGTTTGCAGAAAGCGGCCAAGTCTTCAACCACTTTAGTAGCTCTGCGCCAAGCTTTTCCCACAAGAAGTATTTTTCGCGGGTGCTGCAAAAAAGCACGAAACCATGTTTTTCAGCGCCTTAGCTTCGCGGGGCCATTGCGATTGCTGGGAAATCTCGCGCGCTTGCAAAATAGGGAACGCCCAAAATCATTTGGACAGCCCCGCGGCAATCACTATAGGGTGCCCTCCTGCTAGACACTTAATCGAATCGGCGAGGGCAATAAAAGCCGACGGTCGAGGGTCAGCGCAGGAGCCTTACAAGGGCCAAACCATGTAGATCCATAGTTAGCGGGGTAAGCTTAATGGGTGAGAACAAATTGCCTCCACAACCGGGGGTTGTACAGAGCGGCACGGACTCGACAGGCGGGCTCGAAGTCTTCGAAATTGCCGGAACCATCAAATGGTTCGACGTTTCCAAGGGCTACGGCTTCATCATCCCTGACAATGGTCTGGCAGACGTGCTCCTGCACGTGACCTGCCTTCGTGCCGGCGGATATCAGACCGCCTACGAAGGGGCCCGGGTTCACTGCCAGGTGCTGAACCGACCCAGGGGCTTGCAGGCCTTCCGCGTGCTCAGTATGGACGAGAGCACGGCCATCCACCCCTCACAGCTGCCGCAGCGGACCCACGTCGTGGTAGTGGCCGAAAGCGACTGGGAGCGGGCCATGGTCAAGTGGTTCAACCGCGTCCGGGGTTTTGGCTTTCTGACCCGCGGCGAGGGCACGCCCGATATCTTCGTCCACATGGAGACGCTGCGCCGGTTCGGCTTCACGGAGCTCCGCCCGCAGCAGATCGTCCAGGTCAGATGGGGCATGGGCGAGAAGGGCTGCATGGCCGCCGAGCTCAGGCCCGACGGTGCGCCGCCGTTCCCGCCGCCACATTGACGGCGCGCGATTGAGCTGGTCTGCTGTTTTCGGGACTGTCCACTGGACGGTCCCGTTTTCGCATTGGGACCTGTTCTGTAATTGGGGACCTGCGCCGGACCGCAAATGGCGGTCGACCTGCAATCCATGCGGCGAAGCACGCTGATCATAGAAACCGCGTCCGGCGCGCATTCGATCGACATCGAGATCCCGGAATCGGTGGCCGAGCAGCAGGCAGGGCTGGGCTTCCGCCATCAGGTCCCCGCAGGCACCGGCATGCTCTTCCTCTATCCCGCAAGCCAGGAAGTCAGCATGTGGATGAAGGACACGCATGTGTCCCTCGACATGGTGTTCATCAAGGCCGACGGGATGGTTCACCGCATCGAGGCGGCGACGAAACCGCTCTCACGCACGGTCGTGCCCTCGCGCGGGGATGTGGCGGCGGTGCTGGAGCTGGCCGCCGGCTCCGCCCGGCATCTGGCGCTCGAGCCCGGCGACCTGGTCGTGCATCCAGCCTTCGCCGCCGGCATCTAGCTAAGCAGTCTCGACCGACTGATTCGCTGAATACGCCCAGCACAAGGCCGGCGGCAGCACCACCTCGACACTCGCGCCGATGCGATAGCGCACCGTAGTGCCAAGCTCGAGTGCGTCGATGCGTCCGCCGAGCACATCCACGGTCGAGGTCCGTCACGAATTGCTTGAGGGCCATGGCCCCGAGATCGGGGGCGCCGGCGAGACCTACTGGTCGGACGTGAACGTCCTGCGCTGCCAGTTCTCAGCAACAGGGTTGTGCCGCGTTTGATTCTGCTTGGCCGGCAATTCCCGGCTTGCGGGGTGAACGCGGTCTGCCTGTTGAAGCTGCTGCTGCTGTTGCTGCTGGCGTTGCTGTCTGGCCAGCTGGCGGCGCATCTGGCCGCCCGCGCGCAGACTTTCGCTGCTGGGCATAGACGCCTCCCTGCCAACCCCATCCAGCGCTCAACGCGCCGGCCACCGCATGGTTCCGGAAGGGTCGGATGCCCGCGCGCATCGGTCAAGCGGCGCCGGGCGGCGCGTCGAAGATTGTAGTGGATAGCGTGGCGTGAACGGAGGTTTCGCTAATGCGTCCAGGAGCCTTTGCGGCCGAAGCGGAAATTGTCGGAATAGGACTTGCGCACCGGCGCTCGCGGCTTCGGCTCCAGCAGGCGATAGGCGATGCCGTTGCGCTCGGCGTAGGCAACGGCCTCTTCCTTGGTGTCGAAGCTGAGCATGAGCTGGCTCTTCATGTCGCGCGAGCTGGTCCAGCCCATCAGCGGATCGATCTCGCGCGGTGCCTCCGGCTCGTACTCGAGCACCCATTCCTTGGTGCGGGCCGGGCCCGACTGCATGGCTGTCTGTGCCGGCTTGTAGATACGAGCGGCCATGTGCTTGCGTCCAACGTGCGTGCTTGCGTGTGCAGCAGCAAGAGGCCGCGCGCGCGTGCAAAAGTCAATGCCCTCAAGGCATGAGACAATCTCTTTGGCGTGGCTCGTGGTGACTGTGCGGGGATGCCGTACCCCACGGTAGGGTGTGCTATACTAGTGTTGTGATGGATTCCGATGGCGTGCATTGGAGAGGATGGCGCGGCAGGATTGAGCCGCGGTCCGTAAGAGAGCCGAGACCTGCTAGCGAGCCGACAAATCCGAGAGAACCATAAGAACCGAGCGCTGCTGCCATCCCTACCAATCTGGATCCCGGACGTGCCCCGAAACGCTCAAGACTATTAGCGCGACAGGATCGCCACCACCTGGCCCTCGGCGACCGGGGCCTTCTCCGCCACGAGGAATTTAAGCACGGTCCCGCCCTTCTCGGTCACGACGGGGATTTCCATCTTCATCGATTCGACGATCATGATGGTGTCGCCCGGCTCGACCTTCTGGCCGACCTCGGTCACGATCTTCCACACCGAGCCCGCTACTTCGGTCCTCGTCGCAATGTCTGCCACCCCTCGCGCTCCTATGCCTTGCCCGCGGTCCTGGCCGCGGTGAACTTGCTCGCCTCCTGGGCGGACAGCGCCGCGCCCTGCTCGCGCAGCTTGGCCCGCACTATGGCCGCCGGGATCGACAGCGTCGAGTTCGCCCCGCCGATCGACACCGCCGCCATCACGCCTGCGGCGTGTCCGAGCGCCATAGCAGTTGCCATGTGCCGCGCGCCGCCGTTCGCCTCGTGCGTGGCGGAGATGGCCCGGCCCGTCACGATCAGCCCCTCGACGTCGCGCGGCACCAGGCAGCGCATCGGGATCTCGAACGGCGCTGGCGGCATGCTGAGCTCAATGCCGGTGCCGTTCGGTTCGTGAATGTCCATCGGACCGCAGCCCAGCGCGATCGCATCCTCGAACTTCATCTCGGCCAGGATCTCGGCCTCGGTCAGCGTGTGCTGCCCGCGGATGCGCCGCGTTTCGCGCACCCCGACACGCGGCGCGATCGCGGCCAGAATGGCGTTCTCGAACCCCGGCACCCGCCGCTTGAGGAAGCCGACGATGCTCTTGATCTGGGCGCGGCCGATGCGCTCCTGCTCGGAGGCATCCTCGTCGTTCAGCGAATCCTTGCCCAGAATCCGGCTCATGAGACAGATCGCGTCGGTTCCCCCCGGCGTGCTGCAGAACGACATGCTCTGCCAGAACAGCTCGCCGTTCTCGATCCCTTCGAGGGCAAGCGCGCGCTTGGTCTCGCGCGGTAGCGCGCGGAACCGCTTCACGTCCACGTTGGAGAGACGGAAGCAGAGTGTATTCGGCTGCCGTCTGCCACCTTCGCCCGTGTCCTCCTGCATCTCCACACCGGCGCCGTGCGCCACCACCGCGTCGCCCGTCGCATCGATCACCACGCGCGCCGCATAGGCCTTGCGGCCGGAGATCGTCTCGACGATCACGCCCTTCACCGTCTTGCCCTCGCGCACGACGGCGACCACTTGGGAATGCAGCACGAGGTGCACGCCGGCCTCCGCCACCATCTCGTCGGCGACGATCTTCACGATCTCCGGATTGAACGGGAAATGATGGATGGTGAGGGGATTGGCCGCGGCTTCCGCCATCGTGTAGGTGCCGAAGCCGTCGCTGCCGCCCGCCTGCATGATGCGCCCGACGAGCTCGTAGGGGATGCCCCACACCGCCTGCGTGTCGCCGTTGTAGAACCCCACGTACTGCGCCACGTAGGCGGTCGTGGCGGTGCCGCCGAGGCAGCCCTGCCGCTCCAGGAGCAGAGTGCGCGCGCCGAGCCGTGCCGCCGCCACCGCCGCGATCAGGCCCGAGGCGCCGCCGCCGGCGACGATCACGTCGTAGGTAGCGCTGATCGCCGTGTCGAACGTCTCGCGTACGCTCACCCCGCTCATGATCGGCTTCCCCGGCAACTCTTGCGCTTTGTCGCTAAAGTTGACTTCTCAACGAAACCCACCCTAGTCTGGATCGGTCGCGAAATTCAAGGCTCAGCCAAGAATCGGCCAAGGGTTGGGATGGGCAAGCACGTCGTCGCAAGCGTCGAGGAGATTGCACCGGGCGGGCGCAAGCTGGTCGAGCTCGAGGGGCGGCCCGTCGTCATCTTCAATCTTGCTGGTGAGTACTTTGCGCTGCTCAACCGCTGCCCGCATCAGGGCGGCAGCCTCTATCATGGCAAGCTGACGGGCCTCGTGCAGTCGGACGAACCCGGCGAGTACTCCTACTCCAGGCACGGCGAAATCATCCGCTGCCCGTGGCACGCCTGGGAGTACGACATCCGCACCGGCAAGTCGTGGTGCGACCCGCGCAAGGTCCGCGTGAAGAACTATCCCGTCAGCGTCGAGACCGGCGCGCGCCTCGTCGAAGGCCCCTACGTGGCGGAGACGTTCCGCGTCAGCGTCGAGGCGAACTACGTCGTCGTCGAAGTGTGACGTGAGCATCGCCCGAGGGGAGTGGTACGCCGACATGCCGAGGCAGAAGAAAGCAAGTGACGCCCCGGCGGCGGCGATGGGCAGCGGCTCCGCCATCGACCTCAACGACCATATCGCCACCAAGATCGCCATCTTTTCCAACCGTGTATCGCGCGCCGCCTCGCGCTTCTATCGCGAGCGCTACGGCATCGGCGTGGTCGAATGGCGCGTGCTGATGTTCATCGGCCGCGCCAACGAGACGAGCGCCAATCGCATCTGCAGCGAGACCGATCTCGACAAGGGTGCGGTCAGCCGCAGTCTGAACGTGCTCGCCCGCATGGGCGTCGTCAGCGTAAAGGCGGACGGCGCCGACAGCCGCCGCCACAACGTCGCGCTGACGGCCAAAGGCCGCGCCCTGCATGATCGCATCGTGCCGGTGGCGCTCGAGCGTCAGCGCGACCTGCTTCACGACCTGTCGCCGGCCGAGGTCGAGACGTTGAAGGACATCATCGGCCGGATGCAGGCGAGAGTGGCCGATAGCAACGCTTTGCCGGAGAGCCCGCCGATCGAGCGACCGGCGGCCGCGCGGCCCCCGATCAGGCGCCCTGCGCGGCGGGGCGAATTGCCCAGGCCCCGTGCGACGGCACGGAGAGGGTGAGCGCATCGCCTTCGCGCACCTGCAGCAGCGGGGACGTTTCGACGTTGAGCTGGTGCGCCGGCGTCTCGACCGACATCGACACCCGGGCGCCGCGGAAGGCCACGTGTTTCACTTGGCCCGACCAGGAGATCGCGCCGTTCGCAGCCTTGGCATCGCCGCCGATACGGACGTTCTCCGGCCGCACCAGCACGACCACCGGCTCGCCCTCGACGAACGGCTCGCCTGCGCGACAGTCGCCTTCCCAGCTATCGCCGCGCACGCTGAGGCAAAAGCCGCCGTTGCCGTCGGAGCGGCATTGAGTGACGTGGGCCGGAAGCAGGTTGGGCGAGCCGAAGAACGTCGCCACGGCCTGCGAGCGCGGCCGCTGGTAGATTTCCTCCGGCGACCCGATCTGCAGGATCTTTCCTTCCTGCATCACCACGACGCGATCGGAGAGCGCCATCGCCTCCTCCTGGTCGTGCGTGACGTACAGGCTGGTGATGCGCAGCCGCTTCTGCAGGCTGCGGAACTCGTCGCCCGTCTGCGTGCGCAGCCGGGCGTCGAGGTTGCTGAGCGGCTCGTCGAGCAGCAGCACCTCCGGCTCGAACACCAGCGCGCGCGCGATCGCCACGCGCTGCTGCTGGCCGCCGGAAAGGGCGGGCGCCGGCCGCTCGGCGTAAGGCTCCATCTCCACGAGCCTGAGCGTGCGCATGACGCGATCGCGGATCTCCTCCTTGGCGCGGCGGCGGATGCGCAGCGGGTAGGCCACATTGTCGAACACGGTCATGTGCGGCCAGATGGCGTAGGACTGGAACACCATACCGAGCCGCCGCTTGTCGGACGGAATGAAGAAGCCGGCCTCCGCATCGCTGACCACGCGGTCGCCGATGCTGATGCGCCCGGTGGTGTTCTGCTCGAGCCCCGCCACCATGCGCAGCGTGGTGGTCTTGCCGCAGCCGGAGGGGCCGAGCAGCGTAACGAACTCGCCGGGTTCCACCGACAGATCGACCTTGTCGACCGCGACGACGCTGCCGAAATGGCGGCTGACGCCTTCGATCAGCACTGCCGACATGATCCTCGAGCCTCCCAGCTCATAGCGTGCTGACGTGACGCTGGATCACCTTGAGCTGCAACCAGCGGAAGAAGATGACGAGCAGCATCATCATCAGCCCGATGACGCTCACCTGCTCGGCCTCGCCGTTCATCCACATCTTGAGCAGCACGACCGAAAGTACTTCTGAACCGACCGAGAAGAGCAGGATCGAGGCGCTGAGCTCGCGCATGATGCCGAAGAAGGTGAGGATCCAGCCGACCGCGAACGACGGCCACGCCAGCGCGATCATGATGCGCCACAGCGTCTGCCACCAGCTGGCGCCGTGCACGCGCGAGCACTCCTCGAGGTCGTAGGAGAGCTGCTGGTAGGCGCCGGACATCACGCGCACGGCGATCGGCGTGCCGAGCGCAAGATAGGCCAGCAGCAGCGCCCAGATCGTGCCGTAGATCGGCACGAAGCCCGGCAGCATCGCGAAGGCCCACAGGAAGCCGATGCCGAGCACCATGCCGGGCATCATCCAGGGCAGCCAGGCGAGCGCGTCGATCAGGCGGCGCCCGCGCCACTCGGTGCGAGCGGTGACATAGGCGACGATGCCGCCGAGCACCATGGTGGCGCTGGCACCCATCAGGCCGAGCTTGAAGGTATTCCATACCGAGCGCAGGAACTCGCCGTTCTGGAAGACCTTCCTGTAGTTGTCGAGGGTGAGCATGTCGTAGCTGTAGAAGCCGAAGAACTTGAAGAACGAGCCGAGCAGCAGCTGGCCGACCGGCAGCACGACCGCCACGACAAAGAAGAATACGCAGAAGGCGAACGTAGCCCAGCGCCAGGGCCCGAGCTTGGTGACGTTGGGCGCATAGCCCTTCCCCGTCACCGTGTGGAACGCGCGGCCGTGCAGGAGGCGCCACTGCCAGATAACGAGCAGGAACATGAGGGCCAGCACGGCGAAGCTGAGCGCCGTGGCGTATTGATAGTCGGGTGTCGCGCGGTGATTGATCGAATTGTAGAGCTCGGTGGTGAACACGGTGATGCCGGCCGGGGTGCCGAAGAACAGCGGCGACTCGAAGGACTCGATGCCGCGGATGAAGCTCAACAGGAACGAGCTCGAGATCACCGGCAACATCAGCATCAAGGTGATGCTGCGGAAGGTGCGCCAGCGCGAGGCGCCGCACATGCGGCTCGATTCCTCGAGCGCCGGGTCCATGGCGCGGAAGGCCTCGACGATGAACAGGAACAGGAACGGCGTCGAGTACTGCATCATGTGCCACACCACGCCGCCCCACGAATAGACGTTGATGATGTGGGTCTCGGCCCCGGTGAGCCACTTCCAGGCCAGATTGAGCGCGCCCACTTGCGGGTTGCCGAGCATGCCCCAGGCCATGGCGGTCAGGATCGGCGGGATGAAGAACGGCAGCGTTATCAGGATTTCCAGGGTTCGCCGCGCAGGGGTGTCGGTGCGCGCCACGATCCAGGCGAGGAAGATCGCGGTCAGCAGCGACGGAATCGTCTTGGCGAGCGAGATCGCCACCGTGTTCAGGAGAACCTTGAAGTTCTCGGCGGTGAGGATGGCGCGGTACCCGGCGAGATTGAACTCGCCTGCCGCACCAGGGGGCGTGGAATGCAGGCTGCCGTAGAGCAGCATCGCCACGGGATAGACCGTGAGGAACCCCAGCGCCGCGATCAGCCCCAGCACGCCGACGTGGCGTCCGACATTGCGCCCGGCGAGCCAGGTCGAGAGACTGCGCGCATTGCTGCGCCCGCCGGACTTCGGCACGAAAGCGGACTGTCCGGCAGCGATCGTCACGCCGGGCCCTTGTCGCTTGTCGGGGCTGCTCCCGCTGCCGGCTTCCACCCGTAGAGCGCCCGGGCGTTCTCCGAGAAGATCATGCGCCGCCGCTCCGCGCCGAGAAACGAGGGAATCGCGACCAGGGGATCGTCGAAGTCCCAGTGCGGATAGTCGCTGGCGAACATGATGCGGTCCCAGCCGATCCACTCCAGGGTGTCGATCAGGTGGCGCGGCACCTCCGGCTCCTCCATCGGCTGCGTGGAGGCCCACACGTTGCGCTTGAGGTACTCGGAGGGCGCCATCTTCAGATGCGGCACCTCACTCTTCAACCGCTTCCACACCTTGTCGAGCCGCCAGCCGAGCGCCGGCAGCCAGGCGAAGCCAGCCTCGATCATGACGATCTTGAGATCGGGCCAGCGCTCGAACACGCCTTCCATGATCATGCTGGTGATGAGCGCCGAGCAGGCGGTCTCGTGCTCGGTCATCTCCTCGATGTAGAACGATGGCCAGCCGCTATTGCTGATGGGATGCCCGCTGTAGCCGAACACGTGAATGCCCACGGGTAGCCCGTGTTCGACGGCTGCCTCGTAGATCGGCCAGTAGCGCGGCCGCCCGAGCGCCTCGGCCGTGCGCGTGAGCAACTGCACCTGCGCGAAGTGCGGGTCCCCCGCGCGCTTGTGGATCTCGGCGCGCGATGCCTCCCCGTCCTCGTAGGGCACCACGATCGACGCCTTGAGCCTTGGCTCCGGCCGCGCCCAGTCTTCCACCTGCCAGTCGTTGGTGGCGGAGGCCAGCGCAGCGGAGAGCTCGCGATTCTGTTCACCCTGGCCCGAGGGCCCGAGCGGGTTCATCAGGCCGACCTCGACGCCATAGCGATCGAGGTACTGCTCGCGCATGAACGGCAGGTCCGCGCCTGGCAGCAGTCCGTTCGCTGGCCACGCGTCGCGCCGCATGCCGTCTGCCGGCGCCATCTTGGGATAGGGATGCCCCTTGGCGTAGCCGTGGCGGCGGCGGGTGCCGTAGATCTGCAGGTACTCCCACCAGCGCGAGGCCATGTAGGGCTTGAGGTCCTCGATGCTTTTCGGCCGCGGGTGGATATCCACATCGACCAGGCCGAGCTTCGTCTGCTGCCGCTGCAAGGGCTGCGCGATCACGTTCATTGAACGGTCTCCTGCAAGCGCCCGTAGGTCGAGAGCGGGTTGTCCACCATGATCTTGCGGCGCAGTGCGTCGGGCAAGCCCGGCGGCATCACCTCGTCGCCGTCGAACTGCCAGTGCGGATAGTCGGAGGAGTAGAGCAGCAGCTCGTCCGACCGGAGGTGATCGATGACGCGGGCGATGAGGTCGGGCGACTCCGGTGCATCGAGCGGCTGGACGGTCAGGCGGAAGTGCTGGCGGAAAATCTCGGCGGGCGAGCGGTCCACCCACGGCACCTCGGTGCGGCAGCCGCGCCAGAACTTGGCGAGCCGCCACAGGAAGGCCGGCACCCAGGTCACGCCGGACTCGATCAGCACCACCTTCAGCTTGGGGTGCTTCACAAACACGCCCTGGCAGATCAGGCTTGCCACCTGCGACTGGAAGCCCTGCGACTGGCTCGCGTAGTCCTCGATGTAGTAGTTGTTCCACCCGAGCGAGGTGGGCGGGTGCTTGTAGGCGCTGCCGGCATGGATGCCGATCGGCAGCCCGTGCTTCTCGGCCGCAGCATAGATGGGCCACAGCTGGCGCCGCCCCAACGGCACCTCGTCCATCGCCAGCATGAGCACCTGCACGAAGCGCTTGTCCGGCGCGCAGCGCTCGATCTCCTCGACCGCGAAGTCGGTGTTCATGGTCGGCACCACGATCGAGGCGCGCAGGCGCGGATCGCGGTCGAGCCACTCCTTGTCCATCCAGTCGTTGACCGCCCGGGCCATCGCGCGCGCCATGTCCTCGTTGAAGACGAGTTGCACGCCGGCAAGGCAATTGCAGATGGCGTAGGTGGACTGCCAGCGATCGAGCGCCTGCGCCTGCAGGGTGCCAAGGTCGCCCCCTGCGCGTCCGTTCTTCCCGCGCCAGTCGGGCCGCGCCGTGATCGGGGCGTTCGGCGGATAGTTGATAGTGTCGAGGAACTCGATGCCGCGATCGACCAGGGACTCGCGCCAGAACACGTCGAGATAGGGCAGCAGCGCCTTGATGCCGGGAAGGTCCGGGTGGACGTCGCAATCGACTGCGTTCACGCCTTCGGGCACCATCCTCTCCTTGCCGCTTCTTATTGGGCGGCACCGCTGCACACCACTGCCCGCCGACAGTTGATATATCATCTAGTTTGCCGCGGGGCGACCCCGCAGTGAGCCCAAGCCCCGGCTCAGCGGCCGCGCGGCGGGCGGGCGCGCACGGCCTCCTCGTTCACATCCGCTCCCCATCCCGGTCGCGTTGGGATGACGAGGCGGCCGTTCTCCACCACCGGAGGATGCGTCACGAATTCTCCACGCCAGGGCACGTCGTCGGCCTCGTATTCCATGATGCGGAAGTTTGGCACGGCCGCGCAGAAATGGGCGCTCATCAGGGTGGCGAGATCGCCGCAGAAGTTGTGCGGGGCAACATCGACCTCGAAGGCGTCGGCGAGCGTGGCGATGCGCATCAACTCCCACAGCCCGTTCCACGGCACGTCGACGATTGCCACGTCCACTGCGTATTGTTGCAGGAAAGGGCGATACTGCTTCAGCCCGTAGAGCGACTCGAGCGAGGCAATGGGCGTGCGTGTCGATCGGCGGATCAGCGCCAGCGCGTCCGCGTCGTGGATGTCGACTTCGAGCCACGTCAGCTTGAATTGCTCGACGGCTTGCGCGATGCGCAGGAACCCGTCGGTGCGCTGGTTGAAGTTGAGATCGAACATGATCCCCATGTGCGGCCCCGCCCCGTCGCGGAAGGCGGCGAGCACGTCGCAGATTTCGCCGATTGTGCGAGCGTCCGCCTGGCGGTCGAGGAAGCCCGGCAGGATGCGGAAGCCCGAGTTGAAGGGCTTGGCGCCCGCGGCAAGCGGCAGCGGGTTTGTCTTGAGGGCCTTGTAGCCGCGCCGCACGGCTTCCTGGCCGAGCTTCTTGACGTCGTCGAGGGTGCGGATGGGCGGCAGGCCCAGCTCCTTCTCGAAGAACTCGCGCCGCCACACGCGGAAGCTGCCGCAGTGCGACCAGTAGAGGTCGAGCCTGTCGCGCATGGCACCGCCGAACAGCGCATACACCGGCACGCCCAGCGCCTTGGCCTTGACGTCGAGGCAGGCGTTCTCGATGGCCGCGATGGCCTGGTGGTTCATGCCGCCGGCCGCCAGCCGCGAGATGGCGTGCAGCGACGTGCTCAGCCGCCCCACATCGCGCGGGTCCATGCCCTTGGCAACCTCGGCGAAGCGGCGGATGAGATCGGTGACGCCCGACGCGCCGAAGCCCTCGTAGTATTCGGACCAACCGACCAGCCCCTCGTCCGTCGTCAGTTTCAGGAACGAGGTGGTGCGCCAGCCGCCGTCCGCGTGCAGGTCCTCTATTCTGACGATGCGCATGGGCGGCCTCCCGCGCCTAGTGTCCTGATCGCGAAATTCGTCTCATTGTGCGGTTTGCTCGGAACGAATTTCGCGATCTGAAGGACACTAGAACAAACATGGTGCTAGTGTGATTCAGATCGAGAAGTCCGCATCCGAACCTTGCCAAGCGCGATGTAGCGGACTTCTCGATCATCACACTAGAGCGAAATGGCGTGGGCGAGCGGCTTGCCCGCCAGGAAGCGCTCGATGTTCTTGGCTGCGATGTTTGCCAGCCGGTCGAAGCCCGCCTTGCCCACCGCACCAGCCACGTGCGGCGAAATGATGAGGTTGGGTGCGGCCCACAGTGGGTGAGTGGCGGGGAGCGGCTCGGGATCGGTCACGTCCAGGCCCGCGCCGGCGATTGCCCCGCTGTGCAACGCATCGACGAGTGCCGCCGAATCGATGATCCCGCCGCGACTGATGTTCACGAGCACGGCGGTCTTGCGGAACAGCGCCAGCTCCTTCGCACCGATCAGGTGCCGGGTCGAGGCATCGAGCGGCAGCGCAATCACGACCGCGTCGGCGCGCGGCAGCACGGCGTGCAGCTGCCCGATCGGCAGCGCTTCGTCAGCCATGGGGTGGGGCGCTGCGCTGCGGGTGAGGGAGACGACCCTGGCACCGAACGCGCGCACGAGCCGCGCGATCTCCTGGCCGATGCTGCCAAAGCCCAGGATCGCAACGGTGGCGCCCGCCGGCGAGGTGAGCTGCGTGCTGACTGCCCGGTTCCACTCGCGCTTCATCTGGTTGGCCTGCGTGACGGAGAAGCGCCGCTGCAGAGCGAGCAGAAGGGCGACGGCGTGCATGGCCACCGCCGGTGAATAGGCATCGCCCGCGTTGCATACGGTGACGCCCGCCGGCACGCCATTCGCTTGCGCGTGCTCGAAGCCCTGCGTGAGCAGTTGCAGCAAGCGCAGGCGGGGGGCGCGCGTGCGCACCGCTTCCGCGACCTGTGCGCCGTAGACGGGATCGGGGCACAAAAGTGCGTCGGCATCCCCGATCGCCGCATCCAGCTCCTCGAGGTCGGAGACGACCACGAGGTCATCGCCGAGGATCGATTGCAGCCGGTCGATCAGCTCAGCCTTGGCGAAGGTCGCCCAAAGAACGATGCGCATGGCTTGGTCGCGGACGGTGAGGGATAACGATGGCAGGCCGCGGGGAGGTTGCGGTGGTTGACATATCAATGATATGGCCCTACCCGTTTGGCAACCCGCAAGTGCGGCCGGCACCTCCCCAGTCCGGAACAGCTGCCATGCCGACTGACATTTCCACGAGCGGCAGCAAGACTGACCCGGCACGCGGCGCCGAGGCCGTGGGTGCCCTCTTCAGCGTTGCGCCGATCGACTGCGACATCCACCCGGGCGCCCCCGACAATCGCACGCTGCTGCCCTACTTCAATGAATTCTGGCACGAGATGGTCACGCTGCGCGGCATCGACAGGCTCGCGCTCAATCTCACGAGCTACCCCTCCAATGCGCCAGCGTCGGTGCGGCCGGACTGGCGCCCGCCGAAGGGACGGCCCGGCAGCGACCTCGCCCTCCTCAAGCGCCAGGCGCTCGACGACTTCGGGTCACGGTTTGCCATCTGCAACGTGCTGCACGGCGGCCAGCTGCTGCACAGCGAGGACATGTGCGCGGCGTTCTGCTCGGCGATCAACCAGTGGATCGTGCGCGAGCTGCTCGACCGCGACGAGCGCCTGCGCGCCTCGATCGTGATCCCGCTCGAGAACCCGGCGCATGCGGTGGAGGAGATCGAGCGCTGCGCCGGCGATCGCCGCTTCGTGCAAGTCCTGATGCTCGTCATGGGCGAGATGCCGCTCGGCCGCCGCTACTTCTGGCCGATCTACGAGGCCGCCGTGAAGCACGGGCTGCCGATCGGCGTGCACGCCGGCAGCGGCTTTCGCCATGCGCCCACCTCGATCGGCTGGCCGTCCTATTTCATGGAGGACTACGTTGCCCAGTCGGCCGCGTTCGAGACACAACTCTTGAGCTTCATCGCCGAAGGGGCGTTCGCCAAGTTCCCCGAGCTCAAGGTGGTGTTCCTGGAATCGGGCTTCACCTGGCTTCCCGCCTTCATGTGGCGGGCGCACAAGACCTGGCGCGCCGTGCGGGCGGAGGTGCCCTGGGTGAAGGAGTCGCCACCCGAGCTGATCCGCCGGCATCTGCGGCTGACCATCCAGCCCGTCGATGCGCCAGCGGATAACGCCACGCTGGAGCGCACCATCGACCAGATCGGCTCCGACGACATGCTCCTGTTCTCCACCGACTATCCGCACCAGCATTTCGAAGGCACAAAGGCGCTCCCTGCCGCGCTGTCGGGCAGGCTGGCCAGCAAGGTGCTCGCCGAGAATGCGCTGGCGACCTATACTCGCCTGAGCCCGCAGCAAGCTGCCCGGGAGGTTTCCCAATGAACGTCGTCGTTCGAGAACGCCAGGCCGAGGCCGCCGAGAAGCTGATGGTGGTCGACTGCGACATCCACCCCAACCCGCGCACGCCCAATGACGTGAAGCAGTTCCTGCCCAAGCGCTGGCAGGAGCACATGACCACGTTCGGCAACTTGTCGCGCGAGATGTACTCCGACACGATCGGCTATCCGCGCATGTCGCCCGCCATCTCGCGCACGGATGCCTGGCCGCCGAATGGAGGCCCGCCGGGCTCCGATCTAGATTTCATGCGCGAGCAGCACCTCGACCCTAACGGCGTCGAGATCGGTAACCTGATCCCGCTTGCCACGCGGGGGCCAGATCAGCGCAACCTCGACTACGGCGCCGCGCTCTGCACCGCGCTCAACGACTGGCAGGTCGAATACTGGCTCAACAAGGAGTCGCGCCTGCGCGGCTCCATGTTGGTGCCGCACGAGGACCCGCCGGCGGCGATCGCCGAGATCGAGCGCCGGGCAGACGATGCCAGGTTTGTGCAGGTGCTGCTGCCGCCGCGCACCGACGAGCCGCTAGGCCGCCGGCGCTACTGGCCGATCTTTGCAGCAGCCGTCGCCGCCAAGCGTCCCGTCGCAATCCACGTCGGCGGCCAGGGCGGGCATGCGCCGACCAGCAGCGGGTGGCCCTCATATTACATGGAGGAGCATCACTCCAACGTGCAGACCATGCAGACGCTGGTGACGAGCCTGGTGGTGGAGGGCGTGTTCGAGCGCTTCCCCGATCTGCGCGTCGTGCTGATCGAGAGCGGCTTTGCCTGGGTGCCGGCCCTGTGCTGGCGCCTCGACGGGCAGTGGCAGCGCTTCCGCCAGGAGGTTGCGCACCTGAAGTTGCTGCCGTCGGAGTATGTCCGCCGCAACATCTGGTTCACGACGCAACCCATCGACGAGCCGGAGCGGCCACAAGACCTCGCCGATGTCATCGGCTGGCTCGGCATCGACCGGCTGATGTTCTCGACCGATTACCCGCACTGGGATTTCGACCACCCGCGGCAGGTCTTCAGGGGCATACTGGGGGGTGGCGACAAGGCGCAGGTCTTCAGCGGCAACGCCAAGGCGTTTTACGGCTACGCCTGACCCTGCATCGTCTTGCAGACGCGCTTAGATCGCGGGCTGCATGCGAACGCTTGAGCCGGAAGCCGACAACCGCTCGAGCGGAATGCATGATCTTCCGTGGCTAGTTAGTCAGCCTTCGCCGCGATGGTCTCGATCTCGACTTCAACACCCGAACGGGGAAACTTCTTGACGACCAGAAGCGTGGCCGGCGGGTTATGATCGCCCATGACGCGCCCGCGTATGCGGAAATAATCCTCCAGGATAGACTTGTCTGTGACGTAGACAGTGAATTTTGCAACGTCCTCGAATGTCATGTTGGACGCGGCGAGAATTATGCGGATGCGCTCGAAGATCACCTCAAGTTGTTCCCGCGGCTCCTCGGGTACCGTACCGTCCAGGCGCGCACCAACCTGTCCATTGCAGAACAGGATCCTAGCGTTCGGGGGAACCTCCGTGGCGTGCGCAGCATTATTGGAGTGGGCGCAAATTCGATCGTTGAGCGTATGGGCCGTCAACATCGTCGCTTTCCTCCTCAGCAAGCTGATTGGGCCAATCGCGGGTCATGGATATCCCGTCTGAGCCAAGCCAGGGCTTCGGACGAGACTAAAGTTCGCGAGCCCGGCCAGTGAGGCTCGGCAAGGACTGCCATGGCACAATGCAATCGCCCTTTCGGAGGTCGATCAATGTCCAGATTGGCACTGACCTGCCGACCTCGACCTGCAGCGTTTCCGACCGCTATCGAAGGCTCTGCTGACGTCTACTTGTAGATGTCCTTGGCGAGATCCAGGTACCCCTGCGTCTTGCCGGGCTCGGTGGTGCCCATCGCCTTGGCCTGCGTCAGCGGGCGGATTTCCTCCGGAATGCGCGGACCCATGTCCTTGGCGGCGGGACGAAAGCCCGCCGTCGCAAATACCAGCTGCCGGGCGGGATCGAGCATGAAGTTCATGAAGAGCCGCCCTGCGTTGGGGTGCGGCGCATCCTTCAGGAGCGCCGAGCCGAAGGGGACGAATGGGATGCCTTCCTGCGGAATGACCACCTTCACCGGCAGGCCCTTCAGCGACTGATACTCCGAGACGTTGAAGGGGAAATAGATCGGGAACTCGCCGCGGGCTATGCGCAGGTTGCTTTCGGCCCAGACGCGGCTGATCACCGGCTTGTGGGCGGCGACCTTCTCGTGGAAGTCACGCCCGAACGTGCGGTAGGTCACCTCGAACCAGACCTGGCCGCCGCCCAGCGCGCGCGGATCGTCGCTCAGAATCTTGCCGGCCCATTTCGGGTCCTCGAGAGCTTTCCAGCTCTTGATATCCTCCTTCACCAGATTGGTGTTGATCAGCAGCGCGAAGTTGCCGGCGCTGGAGGGCAGGAACGTGCCGTTGCTGGTGAACGGCTCGGCGAGGTTGCCGGCGAGCGGCAGGGGTCCATGCGGCTTGAACGCGCCTTCCGCGGTCTGCAAAGCGATGCTGGTGGCGCCGCTGTAGATGAGGTCGCCGATGGCGCGGCCGGCCGCCTGCTCGGTGCGGATGCGCTCGCGGATCTCGCTGGCACGGCCGTCGAGCACCTCGACCGCGATGCCGTAATCCTTCTGGAACTGGTCGCCCAGCTGGCGCACGATCTTGAAGTTGGTGCCGTTGTAGATGACGACCTTGCCCTCCTTCTTCGCCTCCGCGACGACCTTGTCCCAGTCGGACTGGGCGGACGCGCCGCCTGCCGCGACGGCGAGCGCCGCAGCGAGCACGGCGATACCTGCCAACGCGTTGCGCGCCGCAACGCAGCTGCCACCACTGCCAAACCGGCGGAACATCGGCACTTCCTCCCTTTGCGTTTTCTGTATCCGAGCGTGACCGGCGGCCCGCACGCCATCCGGCCTTGTTGGCGAATGATGGCGTCGGCTGGTTGTGATATCAACTTATTTGTTGGTGGGATGCTCTCATGGGCACCTGCCCGCATGAACGGCTTTCGAGCAAGGTCAACGCGAGATGACGACGTCGCCCACGATCGGCCCTGTCGCCGGTCCCGCGCTGCTGCCGCGACGGCAGGTTCCGATCGCCTACGAGGCGGACGTGGTGGTGGTGGGCGCGGGACCGGGCGGGTTCGCCGCGGTGCTGCAGGCGGCCCGCATGGGCGCGCGGGTCGTGGTGATCGAAAGGTTCGACATGCCGGGCGGCGTTCATACCTGCGGTCTGCAGGGCTCGGCCAGCGACGGCGTCGGCGGCATCCACACAGAGCTGGTGCAGCGGTTCGGCAGGGAGGGCTACATCTACACGGCAACGGAGGCGACGCATCCGGGTTGGGCCGGAAACCCGCTCTCCCACTACGAGCGCATGCTCAAGCCCGGCAGCGATTTCAAGCGGCTGAGCTTCAACCCGGAAGGCGCCGGCTGTGTCATGTCCGAAATGCTGCAGGAGGCGGGTGTGCTGGCCCTCTACGGCACCAGCTTCGTCGATGCGATGGTCGAGAACCATCCTGGCAATGGCAGGATCTCTGCCGTCATCGTCGAGAACGCCAGTGGACGGCAGGCCATTGCCGGCAAGATCTTCATCGAGGGATCAGGAACCGGCGAGCTGGTCGCCCGCGCTGGCGCTCCGTTCGTACGCGGCGGCGGCGGGCAGCCCGAAAGTGCGGTGGGCTGGGACGGCGTCAAGCGGCCGATCCCGGGCGGCCTGCTGTGGACCATGACCGGCATCGATTTCGCGCGACTGCGCCGCCACCAGGAGACCGCTAACGATCCCCTATTGGAGAAGGCTATGGCTGAGGCGACGGCCGCCGGCGATCTTCCAGCCGGGTTCTACAGGCCGCGCATGGCCGGCACCCACATCTATGGCGACGCCTACATCGGCCACCCGACCATCGACATGAGCCCGATCGCGGACAACGGCACCTTCGTGCTGTGGCAGAACGTTCCCTACGAGTGGGCCCTGCACATGGATGACGATGCCGACGACCACGCTAGGGCCAAGCGGGAGCTGCGAAGCTTTGTCAATACCGAGGCCAAGTTTCTGAAGAAGTACGTGCCGGGCTTCGAGGGCGCGACGATCGCCAACGTCGGCCGTTTCGTCGGCGTGCGCGACGGCCGCCATCCGATCGGCGAGCACGTGTTCTCACTCGAGGACGTGCTGGCCGGCCGCACTTTCCGCGATGCGGTCACCAAACCGATGGCCAAGACGTTCCACTGGGGCGGCTTCAAGAAGCACACCTTCGAGGTCTCCTGGCGCAGCTT
The DNA here is from genome assembly GCA_963832445.1 of uncultured Alphaproteobacteria bacterium. Lineage (GTDB taxonomy): Bacteria > Pseudomonadota > Alphaproteobacteria > Rhizobiales > Hyphomicrobiaceae > AWTP1-13. Next base: position 28,734 of record CAWHUM010000024.1, on the reverse strand, counting down.
TCTGCCCAAGGGCATAGACAACCTGCTGCTGACCGGCGCGTCGCTGTCCTTCACCTACGAACTCGCTGTTCATGGTGATGCGGAACTTTCCATGGTGCACGCAGACGGGCGAGATTGCGGGCTACGTGGCCGCGCGCTGCATCGGCAAAAGCATCGGCCCCAAGGAATACGAGTTCGACACGCCCTATTTCTGAGCTGGGGCACGAGATCGGTTCAGGCACTACGCGGTCCGAAACACCTCGATCGCCGGCTCGTCGACTTCAGACTTGCGCACGAAAGGCAAGTCGGACAGCTGCGATCGAGCATCGCTGTGCGCTGCCGCAACAGCCTGCGCATACCGATCTGCCGTGAGGCTCCTGAACCGGTGTCTTGAACCGGGCCAGCAGGCCCGTTGCGGTGGTTACCACATGTGGTTTTCAGGGTTTCGCCTGGGTGTCGGCGTGTCGTGCAACTGGCATTCCTATCAAGCCGGGTAACAGGAAGGAATGTTCAACATGCGCAAACTGATCATCGCGGCCCTGCTGACCGCCGCGCCTCTCCTGGTGCTTGGCAGCACTCCCGCCGCAGCGTGTTGGGGGTTCGGGTACGGCCACAGCGCCTCCTACGCCCCTCGCACCTACTCCTATGCCCCTCGCGCCCGCAGCTACGGCTATGCACCTGCCTACAGCTACTATGGATCGCGGGGGTACTATGGCCGGAGCGTCTATCGGCGCGGCGTCGTGGGTCGTGCGGCCTGGCGTGCAGGGCGTCGGTGGCGGTGAGCGCCTGAGCCTTACCAACCAGATCCAGGGCGCAGAAAAAGGCTAAGCGTCAGCGGCATCTGAGTATCTTCTGCTGCCCAGCATGGGTCAGCAGGAGGTACTGGGCTGTCGACTCCCGCGATGCAGCGATTCCGTCGGCGGCGAGCCGGGACGGCAGGTGGAAGCCTCAAGCCGCGTGCCGTCCGGCCTTCGCGTCGAGCAATCCGGCTTCGATCAGGGCATTGCGTATGCACCCGATCTCCGCGCTCTCGATCTTCACCAGCGGCGGGCGCACATGGGCGCGCGGCAGCCGGCCGAGCAGAACCAGCGCCTCCTTCATGCGATTGTGCATGTCGACGAACGGGTCGGCATAGAACACGCGCATCAGCGGCTCGATGCGGTCGTTGAGGCGGCGCGCCTCGGCAAGGTCGTTCCTCTGCACGGCCCTGAACAGCGCGCTCTGCATGTCTGGGATCACGCTCCCGCTGCCGGAGAGCAATCCGTTACAGCCCAGTACCAGGGAGGAGAACAGCCAGGCGCTGTGGGTGGTAAGCACGTTCACGGGCCGTGGCAGGCTCTGCAAGGTGCGCACATGCCATTCATGGTGCGGCACGTTGCCGATCCAGTCCTTGATGGCGCGGACGGTCGGCACTTCCGCGCAGAGTTGAAGCAGCGTGTCCTTGGGATAGCCCTGACCTGTGCTCAGCGGGAACTGGAAGGCGATCAGCGGTAGGTCGGTGGCGTCCGCGATGCGCTTGAAATGGGCAAGCACCATGGCCGGCGTTTGCCCAAGCGTGAAGGGCGCCGGCGGGAACACCAACAGCGCCGAGGCGCCGGCTTGCGCTGCCATGCGAGCGATGCGCGAGGCCTCGAGGCTGCCGTCGGCCCACACGCCGTTGATCAGCGGCAACCGCTCGCCGACCTCGGATAGCGAGATGTCGAGCACGCGGCGTTGCTCATCAAATGTGCAGGATGCCACCTCGGTGGAATGCGCGTTGATGGTGATGGCGGAGATGCCTTCTGTCGCCACCACGTCGCGCAGATGCTTGCGGAAGGCGGCCTCGTCGATCTCCAAGTTGGTATCGAACGGCAGCAGCACCGCGGGAATGACACCTTGAGGAAGATAGGTCTTGTTCCGTGGCATGGTTCACCTCGAGCGCAGGCTTCGCGTGGGCGCACTATAGCGCATTGATGTCGATGACGTCCGCCCCGGGCTGCATTTCCTGCAACCAATGCTCCGCCCGCGGACGCCGCACGGATGTTCCTTGCCGGATACTTGGCAGTGGGTCGCTTGTGCCTTGTTGATCCAAGCAAATGTGGGCTATTGTTATACGGGGCGCCGTCGTCTGCGGCGACAACCTAGACAATATCAAGGGAGGCTCTGACGATGGCTGACGATTGGAAAGAAGAGGGTTGGGCGAAGGATTTCTGGTACAGCGGCAAGCTCACGCGGCGCCGCTTCATCGGCTACACCTCGGCGACGGCAGGGGCGCTCGGTGCCACCATGCTGCTGCCGGCGCCCTGGCGCGAGGCGTTCGGCCAGGCCAAGCCTTACAAGATCGGTACCCTGCAGCCCCTCTCGGGCGCGGCCGCTGCCGGCGGCAAGACGGCGCTGGTCGGTGTACAGATGGCCGTCGACCGCATCAACGGCTCGGGCGGCATCAACGGCCGTCCCATCGAGCTGATCGTGGCGGACTACGAGTCCAAGCCCGACGTGGGGCGGCGCAAGGCCGAGAAGCTGGCGGTCGAGGACAACATCGACGTGCAGGTGGGCGGCTTCCTCTCCAACGTGTGCCTCGCCTGCATGCCGGTGTGGGAGGAGTACAAGATCGTCAACATGATCAGCGTGTGCCTCGACACCACCATCACCGGAAGCAAGTGCAACAAGTACACCTTCCGCCCGTTCGACTACGCGCCCGCCCAGGCGGTCGCCTTTGCTCCGCACCTCGTCGGCAAGATGGGCAAGAAGTGGCACATTGCCTACGCGGACTACTCCTGGGGCCAGTCGACCCGCGACGCCTATGCCGAACAGATCAAGAAGGCCGGCGGCGAGGTGGTGGGCACCACCGGTATTCCGCTCGGCACCGCCGACATGACGCCGTTCCTTTCCAAGATCTCCGGCGACTTCGACGGCCTGTTTGGAATCTTCTTCGGCCGTGACGGCGTGACCATCGGCAACCAGGCCTATGATCTGGGCCTCACCAAGAAGTACAAGTGGGCGGGCGACGGCGCCATAGCCGAGTCCACCAATCTTCCGGCCCTCGGCAACAAGATCGAGGGCTTCGTCGGCATCAACCGCTACATCCCTGTCCTGGATGCGCCGCTCGACACGCCCTCGCACAAGAAGTTCTTCGACGAGGCCCTAGCGCGCTTGAAGCAGGTCGACCCCTCTGGTCCGCTGCCCGACCGCTACGTGCAGTCGAACTTCGAGGCCATCAACGCGCTCAAGCTCGGCATCCAGAAGTCCGGCTTTGCCGGTCGAGCCGACACCATGAAGCTGATCGCGGCCCTCGAAGGGCTGGAGATGCCAGAGGGCGACGACTTCCCGCAGGGCGACAAGGTGCTGCGCCGGGAGGATCACCAGGCCTTCGTGCGCGAGTTCATCTTCGAGATCAAGGGCGGAAAGCACAAGATCGTCACAGTGATCCCCAAAGAGCAGACGCTATTTCCGCCGGCGTGCACGTTCGCCTAAGTTAAGTGACCACCGACGCTTCCCTCGAGGTGCGCCCCCCGGCCGGATCCGGCCGGGGGGACGCCGCACCTACGTTGCTTCGCACCGAGGGCCTGACCATCCGCTTCGGTGGTCTGGCCGCGCTCAATAACGTCAACTTCGAGGTCAAGCGCGAGGAGATCCGCGCCATCATCGGCCCGAACGGCGCGGGCAAGAGCACCTTCTTCAACTGCCTGACGGGCGTGCTGCGCCCCACCTCGGGGCGCATTCTGTTCAACGGCCGCGACATCGCCGGCCTGCCGCCCAACCGCATATCGCAGCAAGGCATCGCCCGCTCCTACCAGATCACCAACATCCTCCCCAACGCCACGACGCTGGAGAACGTGCGCATCGCCGCGCAGTCGCGCCGGCACGGCTGGAACATGCTCTCCCACCACCGCGAGTTGCGCGACCTCGTCGACAAGGCCGAAGCTGTCCTGCAGTCGGTGGGCCTCCTCGCCAAAGCCGACGAGTTGGCGGCAAACCTCTCACACGGCGAGCAGCGCAACCTCGAAATCGGCATCGCGCTCGCAACCGAGCCGCAGCTGCTTTGCCTCGACGAGCCCACGGCCGGCATGAGCGCGGCCGAGACCCATGACACGATGGAGCTTGTGCGCCGCATCGCCAAGGATTCTCACGATCCTGGTCGTGGAGCACGACATGCAAGTGGTGATGGAACTTGCCCACCGCATCACGGTGCTCCACTACGGCGAGGTCTTGGCCGAGGGCACGCCCACCGAGATCCAGCAGAACCCGAGGGTGCAGGAGGTCTATCTCAAGACATGACGCCCCCTGCCACAACCGCCTCGCCGCTCGTTAAGGTCGAGGACCTGCACACCTACTACGGCAAGAGCCACATCCTCAACGGTGTCTCGCTGGAGGTCGGGGGAGGCGAGGTCGTGGGGCTGCTTGGACGCAACGGCGTCGGCAAGAGCACCACACTCAAGACCATTATGGGTCTCGTGGCGCCGAGCCGCGGCCAAATTCTGTTCGAGGGCAAGCCTATCACCGGAATTCCCGCCCACAAGCTGGCACGGCGCGGCATCGCTTACGTGCCGGAGGACCGGCGGATCTTCCGCCTGCTCACGGTGATGGAGAACCTGCGCACCGGGCTTGACCGGCACGGTGTCGGCGAGGCGCGCAAGCAGGAGTTGCTCGAGAAGGTTTTTGCCTACTTTCCCGTGCTGGCGGAGCGACGCAGTCAGGCCGGTGGCACGCTCTCGGGCGGCGAGCAGCAGATGCTCGCCATCGCGCGCGCGATGATGCTGGAACCCAAGATCATCCTGCTCGACGAGCCGACCGAAGGTCTGATGCCGCGCATGGTTACACAAATCAGCGACATTGTCGGCGCGCTGCACAGCGAGGGCGTGGCAATCCTCCTGGTGGAGCAGAACGTGCCGCTGACCTTGGAGGCGAGCCAGCGCGTCTACATCATGGAGAAGGGTGTCGTGCGCCACCATGCGGCCTCCTCCGACCTCAAGGTCGGCGATGCCGTCATTCACCAGTATCTGGGGGTCTAGGGCGTGGATACTTTCTGGTACCTGTGGGATGGCCTCGCCAGCAACCGCGACCTGATCATCATCCAGACGGTGAACGGCATCGTCACCGGCATGATCCTGGCCCTGGTGGCCTCCGGCCTAACCCTGATCTTCGGCATCATGGATGTCGTGAATTTCGCCCACGGTGAGTTGTTCATGCTGGGAGCGTACATAGGTGTGATCGTGCTGACCACGACCGGGAGCTTCTGGCTCGCGCTCGTCCTCGCCAGCCTCATTGTCGCGCTCATAGGCGCCGGCTTGCAGATCACGACGCTGCGCCCTTTGCTCGGCCGTGATCCGCTCAACACCATCCTTGCGACCTTCGGCCTGTCGCTGGTGCTGCAGAACTATGCGCTGTGGCAGTTCGGCCCGGTGGCGCGCAAGATTCAAGAGCCGTTCACCGGCCAGTTCACGCTCTTCTACCTGCAGTATCCCTGGTACCGCATCCTGATCGCCGCGCTCTCGGCCGCCATCATCGGCGGCCTGTATCTATTCCTGAAGTATGGGCGCTACGGGATCTGGATCCGCGCCACCACCCAGGACCGCGTAATGGCGCAGGCCATGGGCATTCCCGTGCCATGGGTGCACACCGTGGTCTTCGCCATCGGCGCCGGGATGGCTGCCGCCAGCGGCGTGCTGTTCGGTCCCCTGGTCGGCGTCAGCCACATCATGGGTCTCGATTGGGTGCTCAAGGCCTTCATCGTCGTGGTGGTCGGCGGCATGGGCAATCTCGGCGGCTCCATCGCCGCCGCCATCTTCATCAGCCTGCTAGAGGCCTACGCCTCGATCTGGGTGAGCCCGGCCCAGTCCGTTATCGTCTCCTCCGTCGTCCTGGTCCTCACCCTCCTGTTCCGGCCCACGGGCCTCTTCGTTCCGACCCCCAAATGACAAGCCAGAAGCGCCACGCCGCCTTCTACTGGACGGGCTTCACCGTCATCATCGCGCTGCTGATCGTGGCACCGCTGGTGCTGCCGGAGTTCTGGCGCCGCTTCCTGACCGAGATCCTGATCTGGGGCCTCCTCGCCATGTCCTCCGATCTGCTGATCGGTTATGCGGGGATGGTGTCGTTCGGCCACTCGGCCTTCTTCGGCCTCGGCATGTACGGCGCCGCTGCAGCCCTGCTCACGTTGCGGCCGCCCAACCTGTGGCTCGCCCTCCTTTACGGTCTCGTCTTCTCGGCGGCGGTTGGGCTGTTCATGGCGTATTTCTCGACGCGCCTGCGGGACATCTATTTTGCCATCACCACGTTGATTTTCTCGCAGATCTTCTATGTCATCATCTTCACCTGGACCGAGGTCACCGGGGGTGAGAACGGGCTCACCTTCTCGCGTCCTGCGTTCGGCATCCCCGGCGTGTGGACGGTGCCGTTCACCTCCACGACGTTGCACTGGTTCGTGCTTGCGACGGTCACGGCTTCGTATCTGATCCTGCGCCGCATCACCCAGTCGCCGTTCGGCATGGTGCTGCAGTCGATCCGCGAGAACGAGGCGCGTACGCGCGCCATCGGCTATCCGGTCGAGCGCTACAAGATGGTGGCGGTGATGCTCTCGGGACTGTTCGCGGGCCTCGCCGGCGTCCTCTACGCGATCCAGAACAGATTTGCCGCGCCCGACTTCGTCTACTTCCTCATTTCCGGCGAGGCGGTCATCTTCAACGTCATGGGCGGCATCGGCACCTTGGTGGGGCCGATCGTGGGCGCCGGTTTCTTTCTTACGTTGCGCGAAGTGTTCTCGCGCCTGTTCGGAGACCAGTTCCCCTATCTTGTTCCGGTTGGCGTGATCTTCATAATCATGGTGATTGTCCTGCCGCAGGGCCTGCTGGGCTTCGCCAAGCGCTGGCTCAACCGCTGAACGGCTGGCGCTCGTAACAGTATTGTCGGGTCGGCCGATAGCAAATTGGGTGCCGAGGGGCGCCACCCTGGCGTAGACTGCGACGGCGCAGGAGAGACGACTACACGGCGCGGCCGGTAGGGGCAGGCTCTCACGGAATTTCTCCTTTGACCCAAGGCAGGACCCCCTCAAGCGACGGATCGCCGAGCCTGCGGGGCGTGCGCGTGCTCCTCGTCGAGGATGGCTGGCAGGTCGCCGACGCGCTGCAGCTTTCGCTCGAAAAGATGGGAATGGTCGTTGTGGGGCCCGTCGCCACGACGGCAGAGGCGCAGCGCTTGGCGGCCGAGCACAACCCCGAGCTGGCCGTCGTGGATGTCAATCTCAACGGCGAGATGGCCTATGGCTTGCTGGATTGGCTGCACGGCCGGAGTACCCGGCTCATTGTGATGTCGGGCTACGAGCACCTTCCCAAATCGTTGGCCAAGTTCGCGGCCATCCTACGCAAGCCGTTCACACCGGAAGCGCTATCGGCTGCCTTGCACCGGGCGATGAATTTGGAGCCGCCACCCTGAGGAGGTCGACCGGTGGCGCGCCGCCCTTGATCTTCTTGGATGGCAATTCCATCCTGCAGCGCACGCCGCTCGCGTCGAAGACAAGGTCGACCGTGCCCCCAAGCTCGTAAGGAATGAGGCTGCGGATGGCCCGGACGCCGTAGCCGACCTGGCTTGGAGCGGCGACCGCGGGGCCGCGTGTCTCCTCGATCCATTCCAGCAACAGCCGGCTCGGCATCGGGCCGTCCTGTTGCCATTCCCAGCGCACCGAAATGCGGCCGTGCGGTGTCGCCAGCGCACCATACTTCGACGCATTGGTGACCAGTTCGTGCAGCACGATCGCCATTGCCTGGGTCGCCTCGGCAGTCAACAGCACATCGGGGCCTTCTACGCTTGCGCTGGTCTCTCCCACATAAGGGGCAAGCTCATTGCGAACGAGGTCGGCAAGGCCCACACCCTGCCAGTGGCTACGGCTGAGCATGGCGTGAGCATTGGCCATCGATTGAATGCGGCCGTCGAACGCCTTGAGAAAGTCGTCCATCGAGCCGCTGCTCTCGCGCGCGCGCTGCGCAACGGCGGCAACGGACGCGAGCACATTCTTTACGCGGTGGTCGAGCTCGCGCACGAGCAGGCGCTGGCGCTCCTCCGCTTGCTTGTGGTCCGTGATGTCCCGGGTCAATCCCCTCAGATGCAAGAAGCGGCCGCTCGCGTCGAACTCCGCGTTGCCCGTTTCCTCGAGCCACACCTCCTGGCCGTCCGGCCGGATGAAGCGAAAGGAGGCCGAATACGAAGAGTTCTCCGGGCGGAGCCCTTTGATCTGTGCGGAAAAGCTCAGGCGGTCATCGGGATGCACCCGTGCGAGAAATTCACCGCTCTGCCGATCGGCTCCGGCCCGCGACTCCAGGCCGAGGATCTGCGGCGCGTTTTCGCTGCGTTGTGAGAGGCCCGCGCGGGGATCCCATGTGAAGGCCACCACATGACCCGCCACGAGCGCCTCCTGCAGGCGCGTCTCACTTTCATTGAGCGCAATATCGGTTTGCTTGCGCTCCCTGATTTCGCGCGTGATCTTGGCAATGAGGGCGGCCAGGAACCACCAGTAGCTCACAGCCAGCAATCCCAGGAGCAGGTAGCCCTTCTGGTCGAAGGCGGCCAGGCATTTCACCGCGCTTGGGATCAAGATCCCTGACATGTAGGCGTAGGCCGCGGCAGGCACAGCCGAAAGCAGGATCGTGCCGCTGGCAGCCATGCCGACCCCGAGAGCGACCAGGATCAGCTCTTCGCCGTGCGCCAATCCTCCCAGGTGCAGGACGGCCATGCTGCTCCACGGCAATGCGAGGAAGACGGCATAGATCGTTGCCCTGTTTGCAGCATGCCGAAAGCTGCGCGGGACCCGCCCACGGTTTGCTATGTGACGGTAAAGGACGACCAAGGCGATTGCGTAGGAGTAAGAACACCACACGATCAGTTGCCCTGTCGGGACCGAGCCCGCCAGCGCGACGGCCAAGATTGTGGTGTTCAGGACATGACCGCCCATCGCGTGGGGAGTGACCCGCGCGATCACCTCTAGCTGGTGCCGTTCGAACTGAGAGAGATGCGATGACATGGCGAACCTGGCTCGCGGGGGCCGCCGGCCGTGACCAATTGCCGGCGCGCTAGCAGAACATAGCCCTCTTCGCCGGGTCGCGCTCGAACGAAGTCACGGTATGTTTTGGCAGGGAAGCTGCGGGTTAAGCATGTTTGCGCCCGAATTTGGGCACATGCTGCGCCTCTAAAAAGGAAGCCCGGCGACCCCCGCTTGTCACCGGGCTCTGGCCTTGCCAGTTCTGGCCCACACCAGTGGTAGCCTTTGAAGTTTCAGCTGCCGATCCGACATGTTGGCAGTATTCAAGGCTTGACGTGACATTAGGATGAGCATTCATCCTTGTACATCTGGCGGAAAGGACAGCGTCGAGTGGCTAGGCCGGCCGGGCAGAAGGCAGGAGACGTTTGCGGTCCCCCATGAGGGGGGCGCGATTGTGAAGCGGGCAGATCGTTGTGAAAGGGAAGGCCGACACGCCTGGCCAGAACCCATCAATCGCCCACCTCTGGGCGCAAGCGGCGCACGATCTGCGGCAACCCGTTCAGGCCGCTCTGCTTCTCACGAGAATGCTCGATGGTTCGTCAGGACCCGCCGAACTGGCGCGCAATGCTCGCCGCATCGGCACGGCCCTGGAGTCGCTCTACGGCATGCTCGAGGTGCTTACCCTACTGTCGCGTCTCGAGGCAGGCCTGCAGATCGTGCGCTTGCGCACGTGCGAGCTTGCCGATGTGCTGGCGCCAACCATCAAAGAGACGGAGAAGATCGCAGCCCAGCGAGGCATTCCGCTTCGGTTCCGCAATATGAGAGGCCTGGTCCGAACCAACCCAAAGCTGCTGGCTATCGCCACCAGAAGCCTCCTAATCAACGGGATCAAGTTCGGACACGGCGAGGTCCACGCGTGCTGCCGCCGCCGCGACAACCAAGTTAGTCTCGAGGTTCGCTTCAGCGGTCCTTCGCTGGACGCCGCAACGCGGAGGAGCGCATTTGTCGAGCTGTCATCCCGCGCAGATGGCTCGATTGCCAGCGAGCTGGGGCTCGGCCTTGCGCTGCTGGAGCCGCTGTGCCGTCGACTTGGCCATGGTCTGAGTTATTCGTCTTCGCCAGCAGGCGGCCGGCTTCTGGCCATAGCGTTACCCCTACCTGCACCTTCTCGCTGAGCCTGGTCGTCGGCGATCAACTGCTTGCCCAATGCTGCAGCATGGGCGCGATTGGAAGCGCCCAGCACCCTGAACAAGGCCGCGAGATGCATTTTCGCCGTACCTTCAGCAACATCGAGTGCCTGCGCGATCTCTTTGTTCGACCTGCCTTCAACGAGGCCCTTGAGAACCTGTAGCTGGCGGGTGGACAACGCTTTGCGGGCGGGCTGGTCCCCAACATGTGGTGCCACAGCGCTGTCGACCGGTTCGGGTGAGAGCTCGGCTAGAATTGGTGGCACATAGATTTCGCCGGACAGGATATGGCGGAGCTTGTCGATCAGTTGATCCGTATGTTGGTTTTTGACGATGTAGCCGTGCGCCCCCGCAGCAAGCGCTTGCAGAATGTCCTCCCTGCTTTCGGAGGCGCTCAGCACGACAAATAGAGCTTGCGGACGCAGGCGCCGCATGCGTGCAATGCTCTTGGGACCCATCATATCGGGCATCAGGTCGACGATCGCGAGCGTCACGTCCTCCCTCTGCAGCTGCTGGATGGCCTCCGCAAAGCACTCGGCCTCGACAAATCTCGTCACGTTCAGGTCGCGGCGGAGAAGCTCCATCAATCCCACGCGCAAAACCTCATGATCGTCGGCGATCAGTACCGTGCCTTGGAACTCGGACTTGGCGCGGCCCCTGGTCCGCATGGGTTGGGAATTCCTTGTTTTGCACCTTGGGTGCAGTCGCCACTGCGCGCTGGACGGCGTCAAGGAAAAATCAGCGTTCAGGGCTAGCGGCTGGCATTTTCTGATTGGCAGCAACTAGCCATTTGATATAGGCTGTTTGAACATATCATGTAGCCATTCGTACTAGGCTGAGGCAGCGCCCCGCACATGTCTCAGCTCAGGGGGCCAGTTCAGCGGTTTTTCGTGTTTCTACCCCGCTACGCGAGAGGCTGCGGGGCTGGCCCCAAACCGAGCAATGCTCGTGACCTACCCGGACTGCCAAGAGCAATCTCCGAGCTGGTAGCCTCATTGTCTGCAAGCGCCTGCTGGAGCCGACGAGGTCGCTTGCGAGGCGCTGCCGGAAACCACTCCACGTAACGGCGACAAGATAGAAAGCTCTCGTCGACAGCCACTCGGTCACCACGATCGCCTCCAGAGAGAGCCAAGCCAGCGCCTCAACGGAGAACGCACAGTCCGCTTTGGCAAGCGCCGGCGGCAGCCTGATTTGCCTGGATTGTCCCGCGGGCCGATCCTTTGGCCAATGGCCGAAAAGAAACAGACGGGCGCGAAGCGTGCGAAAAGCAGCAAAGAGCACTTGAAGTCGCCAGCGTCATGTCCATGGAATGGTACGGACTGTAGGATTGGCGCGCGGCCTTGAAGAGTGCCGCTCGAAGCGACGAGGGGAAATGAGGGGATGGCCGCATTTTCGAAGGCGCCGGGGACAGCCGAAGCCAACAAGATAATGGAGCGCGAGCTCGCCTTACAGCGCAGCGATCGTGCGGACAGCGTGTTTGACGCGCTAGTCAAGGCCTTGGAAGAGGCACCCGAGGCGTTGTCGCTGGAATACTCTGAGGATTTTCTCTGCGACCTCGTTCGCTCGTACGCTCCAGATGTCACGACTGAGGAAATCGCAGCGGCGCTCGATATGCTGAGCTCAAGGGCGATCGCGCTACGTGAGTTCATGCAGAACGAGCGCCAATCGCGGCGTGAGCGCACGTAGCTACGAACCGGTGAACATGCTCACCGCACCCCGACCTGGCTTCCATAGGTTTGTGGTTGGCTTCATGGGACAAGCAGGCAGGAAGGGCATAGAGCCCCGCGAACGTGCGGGGCTCTAGCAGTTCAGACGGCCTCGTGCCTTCACACGAAGTACGGCTCGGCCGCTTGCGATGGCTAGGAGCTGATGCCCAGGAAAGTCCTGGCCTTGGCCATTTCGGCGTCCCATTTGGCCAGCTGCTCTGGTGTCAGGAAGTTGACAAGCCGCTCGCGGGCGGTGGTACGAACTGACTTCAGCTTCGCAATCACATCGGCCCTGGTCAGATCCGGGTTGGTCTGGCGTATCTCGTCGAGCTTTTCGCGTGCGTTCTCGAGCGCGGTTTGCAGTTTGCTTTTTTGATCATCGGACAATTTCAGATCGCCGGCGATTCGTTTAAGTTCGGCGGCCACAGCCTGCTTGGCGTCGGGGCTAAGCATGGTTCTTGCTCCGTGTTGGTGTTGGTCTCTCACGAATGGAGAGGCGAGGATCAAGCAACTTTGGCCAATTCAGGAAATTGGGGTTTTCCCCCATCCTTGTGAGCGTAAACCCTGTTGCGAAGCGGAATTCACATTGACCAGCTGGATGGTCAGACACCAACCGGGCCGCGTTTGCCTTACAGCACTTGGCCCGCATCTGGAAACAAGGCGCTGACAACCTGCGCGGGGTCGAACCTCGCTTCGGAAAACGGGACTCGCAGCGGGGGACTACGGCGGCTTCGCTCCAGCTAGAGCATTTTCCCATCTGACGGAATCGGAGGGGATTCACATTTGGCGCGAACAGTGATTCATGCTGCGGGCTGGTGGAGGAGGCCAGCCCGCATGACGAGACCTCTTTCCAATGACCTGCGCTCTCGCCTTATCGCCGCGGTTGCTGCCGGGATGAGCTGTCGGGCTGCCGCCGGCCGGTTCGGGGTCGCCGCCTCGACCGCGGTGAAGTTGGTGCGGCGCTGGCGTGATGCAGGCACCTTGGCGCCGCGCCGGCAAGGCGGCGACAGGCGCTCGGGGCGGATCGAGGCACATGCCGGGGAGATCCGGGCCCTGATCGCCGGGCAGGTAGACATCACGCTGACCGAGATCGCCGAGCATCTGGAACGGGAGCACGGCGAAAGGTTTGCGCCGAGCACGATCTGGCGCTTGCTCGATCGCCACGATCAGACGTTCAAAAAAAACCGCGCACGCCAGCGAGCGGGAACGGGCGGACGTGGCGAGCGCAAGGCAGGTCTGGCACGCCGCGCAGCGTGACCTCGATCCTGCCCGCCTGGTCTTCATCGACGAAACCGGAGCCACGACCAAGATGGCGCGGCTCTATGGCCGTTCGCGTCGCGGCACGCGCTGCATCGCCAGCATTCCACACGGCCACTGGAAGACGACGACGTTCGTCGGTGCGCTGAGGCAAACCGGCATGTCCGCGCCGATGGTCCTCGACGGCGCCATGGATGGCGCTGCATTCCTGGCCTACGTCGAGCAGATGCTGGCGCCGACGTTGCTGCCAGGCGATATCGTCGTCATGGACAATCTGCCCGCCCACAAGCCGGACAAGGTCCGCAATGCCATCGAGCAGGCTGGGGCCGAGCTGCGCTACCTGCCGCCCTACTCGCCCGACCTCAACCCGATCGAGATGGCCTTCGCCAAGCTCAAGGCGATCCTGAAAAAGGCTGCCGCCCGCACCCTCCAAGACCTCTGGCGCGCGATCGCGGCCGCCCTCACGCGCCTCACCGCCCACGAATGCCGCAACTATCTCATCGATGCAGGATACGATGCCGTATGATCGGAATCTGCTCTAGTTGATGACGTAGCGGGCGTTGAGCTGGTCGCCGTGGTGGTCTTTGCCGGTCAGCACGACGATGGCGCCCTTCTCCAATGGCGTAGGCAGCTTGGCGACCAGCTTCTCACCCTTCTGGTCGACGAAGTTGAGCGTGGTGGTCTTGCCCGCCTGCTGGATGACGGCGCGCATCTTCGTGCCCTTGGCTTCGTGCGGCTTGCCGTCCTCCAGCAAGAAGACGGTCAGTTCCGTGGGGCTGACCACCAGTTCGGTTTGGTGACCTTTGGTTCCAGCCACCAACCCGCCATTGGGCCCCTTGCTCTGCGCCAGAACCGGCACTGCCATGGCCATCATCAGGGCCGCGACGATCACTGTGAACTTGCGCTGCATCTCGTTTTCTCCTCTCGGTACTCAATTTCTTGGGGCGTGATTTCAGGGTTCAGAACACTTCCGCGGTCCTCGGCTCGGAGCCGGAGCGCACCTCGTTGCGGGCAGCGAGAATGCGCTCGAGCGACCCACGTCCGAACTTGAGGAACAGGACGGGGGTGAGCAGCGTGTCGAGCAGGGTCGAGCTGACGAGGCCGCCGAAGATCGTCACCGCCACGGGGTGGAGAATCTCGCGTCCTGGCTCACCGGCGCCGAACAGCAGCGGCAGCAGCGCCAGACCTGCGGCAAGAGCCGTCATCAGCACCGGTGACAGCCGCTCCAGGCTGCCGCGCATCACCAGCGCAGGCCCGAACTTCTCGCCTTCGAACAGCGCCAGGTTGATGTAGTGGCTGATCTTGAGAATACCGTTGCGCGCGGCAATGCCCGCCAGCGTGATGAATCCGATCATCGAGGCAACCGACAGTGGCTGCCCGGCGAGGGTCAGTGCAATCACGCTACCGATCAGGGCGAGCGGAATGGTTGTGAGGATTATGCCGGCAAGCACTGCCGACTGGTAGCGCTGGTAGAGCACCATGAAGATCAGCGTGACCGATACGAGCGAAAGGATGCCGATCACAAAGCTGGCTTCCTCCTGCGCCGTGAACGTACCCGAAAGCTGGCTGGTGTAGCCCGGCGGCAGCGGTGTTTCGGCTATGATCCGCCGCAGGTCGGCAACGATGGCCGCCATGTCGCGCCTGCCGTCGCCGTTGGCTTGCACGACGATGCGCCGCTGGCCGTTCTCGCGCATCACCTCGTTGGGGCCATCGCCCTCCTCCACTTTGGCGAGCAGGCGCAGCGGCACGAAGCCTTGCGGGGTGGACACCAGCAAATCCTGCAGGCCCGTTGTGGAACGGTTCTCGTCCGAGATGCGCATGACGACATCGAAGCGGCGGTTGCCTTCGACGATCTGCGAGAGCACGCGTCCATTGGAGAGGGCTTCCAGCGCCTCTGTCAGGGCGGCAGGCGTGATGCCGTAGAGGGCGGCGCGCTCGTAGTCGGGGGTGACCTTGAGCTGCGGGATCAGCACCTGCTTCTCGACCTTGAGGTCGACCAAGCCCGCTACCGATTGCAGTCGGGACCGCGTCGATTCGGCCAGGGAGCGCAGGGAATTGAGGTCCTCGCCGAAGATTTTGAGGACGACCTGCGCCTGCACGCCCGACAGCATGTGATCGATGCGATGCGCGATCGGCTGGCCGATGGAGACCGAGACGGGCAACACGGCAAGCTTGGCGCGAATGGCTGCGTACACCTCCTCCTTGCCGCGCGAGGAGCGTGCCAGGTCCACGTCGATCTCGGAGTTGTGCACGCCCTCGGCGTGCTCGTCGAGCTCGGCGCGCCCGGTGCGGCGGCCGAGACTTTTCACCTCGGGGACGGTGAGGATCAGCCGCTCGGCGATCCCGCCCAGTCGGTTCGACTCGGCGAGCGAGATGCCCGGATTGTACTGCAGGTTGACGAGGATGGTGCCCTCGTTGAAGGCGGGCAGGAACGCGCGCGGCAGCAGGTAGGCGCCGACGCCCGCAGCGAGCACGCCGAGCAAGACTGCGCCGAACAAAACCAGCTGGTGCACGAACGCCCAGTTGAGGAGCCTTGTGTTCCCCGCTTTGAGATGGCGGACGACAAAGGTGTCCCCCTCTCCGTGTCCCTTCTGTGCCGACAGGAAGTAGGAGGCGAGCACGGGGGTGAGCGTGATGGAGGTGACGAGCGAGGCCAGGATCGAGACGATGAAGGCGATCCCCAGAGGCACGAACAGGCGTCCCTCGATGCCGGACAGCGCAAACAGTGGCACGAAGACGAGGATGATGATCACCGTCGCGTAGAAGATGCCGGAGCGCACCTCCTGGCTCGCCCGCGCGATGACCTCGAGCGAGGGGCGCGGATCGGGCCGCTTGCTGTTCTCCTTCAGCCGGCGAAGGATGTTCTCAACTGCCACCACGGCATCATCGACCAGAGCGCCTATGGCTATGGCCAGTCCACCGAGCGTCATGGTGTTGATGGACAGACCGAAGGCGTTGAAGACGAGCGCCGTCATGAGGATCGACGTTGGAATGGCCGTGAGCGAAATCAGGGTCGCGCGCACGTTCATCAGAAAGAGGAAGAGGATGACGGCGACGACGATCGCCGCCTCGACCAGCACACGCTCGACGTTCCGAATCGAAGTTTCGATGAATGTCGCTTGCCGGAACTGGACCTTGTTGGCGGTTACGCCCGCTGGCAGGTTCTTCTGTATGCTATCGAGCTGAGCTTCAACGGCGCGCGTAACGCTAATCGTGTCCGCCGTCGGCTGCTTCTGGATCCCGACGATCACGGCAGGCTCACCCATGTAGCCCGCATCGCCGCGCTTGACGCGCCCGGCAAAGTCAACCTGAGCGACCTGACGCAACAGGATGCTGTGTCCCTGGCGCGTTGCCACGACCAGGTTGCGCAGGTCTTCGAGGTTCTTGGTCAGGCCGATGTTGCGGATCAGAAACTCGCGCGCGTGCTGATCGATGAAACCGCCGCCGGTGTTGGCGCCGAAGCGGCGGACGGCGGCCTCGATGTCGGCGGGCGAGACCTCGAGCCGGCTCATCATCACCGGGTGCGGCATCACCCGGTACTGGCGCACCTCGCCGCCGATGGGGATGACTTGGGCGACGCCCGGGATGGTGAGCATTTGCGGCCGGAGCGTGAAGTCGGCGATCTCGCGCAACTCCATGGGCGACACGGACTGCCCCGTCACCGCAACCAACATGATCTCGCCCATGATGGAGGAGATCGGGCCCATCTGCGGTTGCACCCCGTGCGGCAGCCGGCCCTGCACGGTCCCCAACCGCTCTGCGACCTGCTGCCTGGCGCGGTAGATCTCCGTCTCCCAGCCGAACTCCACATAGACGATCGACAGGCCGACACCGGAGGCCGAGCGAATGCGTACCACTCCGGGCATGCCGCCCATGGCTGTCTCGATCGGGTAGGTGACGAGCTGCTCGACCTCCTGGGGCGCAAGCCCTTCGACCTCGGATATCAGAACCACGGTGGGGCGGTTGAGGTCCGGGAACACGTCGACAGGCAGGCGCGACAGCACGAAGCTGCCGTAGCCCACGAGAACCACGGCCGCGGCCAGGACCAGCAGTCTGCTCTTGAGAGCCGCAGCGACAATGAGGTTGAACATCGGCGGCGGCCCTCACCTCACCTGGTTGAGGAGCGGCGCGTTGCGCACCACGATCTTCTCGCCTTCGGCGATCCCGCCGGTGACCAGCACGCTGTCGGCATCAAAAGGCTCTATCCGCACCGCACGCGGCACGAACACTTCCGGCTCCTTGTGGGCAAAGACCACGGTCTGGCCGTTGGGCGCCTGCGCCAGGGCGGCACGCGGCAGCACGATGCCAGTGACGGGCTCGCCGTTGGCCGCGATCACCGTGACGGGCGCGCCGGAGTTCAAGGCCGTGTGCGCTTCGACGATCTCGAACTGCAGGATCGAGTACTGCTGCTGCAGGGCGCGGCTGCGGCCCATGAATTTGAGCTTGATGGCCGGGCCGGGACCGGCGATGGCCGTGGCCTCGACGACGGCATCGGGATTGATCTGGTCGAACACCAGCGCCTCCACCTGCAGGCTCGCCGGGTCGATGATCTGGAACAGCTGATCGGTCTGCGCCACCACTTGGCCTGCGACCACGCGCGTTGTTGCGATCACGCCGTCGACGGGCGCGCGCAGATCCTCGGGCCGCCCCTTGGCGGCGAGCAGCTCGCGGCGCCGCTTTTCGAGGCCCTCCAGCTGAATGCGGATGTCCTCCACCGTTGCTCTCGCCGCCACGTTGCTCGCGAGCAGCTGCTCCTGGCGTGCCAGCTTGCGTCGGTTGAGTGCGATCTCCTGGTCGAGCGAGCCCAAGGTCTGGGCCATGTCGGAGGAATTGATCGAGGCAAATGCGGGCGCCACCCGGCCGAGCAGATCGCCGGCCTTGACCCGGGTGCCGAGCGGCGGCACGCCGCCTTCCGGTGCCTCGTAGCGGCCCAGGATGGTGCTTTGCACGACGCCGCTCTTGTTCGGATTGGTGGCGACGCGCCCGTTGAAGCGCACGGTGCGGGTCTTGGTCTCCACTTTTGCGGTGCGTGTGCGAATCTCGAGGAGCCGCTGCGTTGGCTTCGGCACGAAGATGCTGCCGTCGGGCCGGCGGGCGGGGGAGTTGCCCGAGCTGGCGCTGAGGTCGGGTCCGTGATCGTGACCCTCATGCGCCCACGCAAAGGCGGACGCCAGAACCAAGCCGATGATCGCCACCGGTATCGTCAGCAGCTTGCGACGACCGGGCAGGAGTGCGCCGCCGGCTGCGCCGACGAGCAACACCACGCCTGCCAATGAGAGGGCCATGCGGGCCGCAGGCCAGGCCGCGAGAGCATCGGCGATAGTCTTGAGAAGGCCTCGGCTGCCGCTATCCGCCCTGCCGCTTGGCGGCACCTTGAGCGTGCCGACCAGCAGATCGCTGATGTCGCCTTCCGTGAGGTTGATCAGCACCTCGTAGCTGCCGGCCTTGCGCAGCAGCGGCGCCGTCACCTCGTAGGTGGCTGATTTCTGGTCCAGCTCTGCCTTGAACGGTTGACCGTCGAGCGAGACTTCCAGTGCAGCGGTGGTGACAGGCGCGTTGTCCTCGGCACGGTCGAGGTAGATGACCAGCACCTCCCCCTCGAGGATCCCGACCAGCTGGTACTTTTCAGAGACAGCGACGACGCGGGGCGAGGCCGGAGCGGCGCCCGTTGCAGGCGTCTCGGGCCCGTGGTCATGACCTTCGTGGGCGCGGGTATGGTCTGACCCGGCGGCCAGCACGGCGGCGCCCGCAACGCAGGCAATGGCTATCGCGCGCACGGCGTGCGCGAGCAGTCGAGGGGATCGGCGCGACATGGGAATCTTCCGTTGCGACCAAGGACCGGGGACAAGCGTCCCGAGGGATCAGGCGCGAGCGGAAGATCTGGGCGGACGTTCCAGCGACGGCGGCGGCGACGGGTCGGCGATGGCGGCGATCGCCGAGGTATGGGACGGTGCCGGTGTTTGGTACTCGAAGGCTAACGTGACCAGGATGGCGATGCCGCCGTGGCAAAGGAAATCGCAGGAAGCGCCGTGCAGGGCCCGGTCGTCGTCGTGGTGGGCCTTGTCCACGGCACTGCTATCGCCGCCCGACGGCGCCGCTGCGTCGTGGCCATGCGCAGCGTGGTGGCCGTCAAGATGCGAGCACGCCGCGCGCCCACCCGTTTGATCGTGCCCGGTCGCGTGGGCGTAGGCGCCGATGAGCTGGGCCAAGACGAGGGCAACCGCGGCCACGATTGAGAGCAGCCGTCCAACCCCGCTTCTCTGTCGGCAAGTGCGCATATATCCCACACTACCACGCATCCCCGCCTATGTGTTGCAGAAGCATGGCACCACTATGACATCCCCTCAGCGGATGCCGGGCATGTGGTTGCGCTGGGTGGCGCCCCGTAGGAAGTTCGAATCCCCTCCGTCTGCCAACTGAAAGAATTGATAAGAAACGATATTTGTCTTGATCGCTCCTTCGATTGTTAGACCTAATGTTATGCACGAGCTACAACCCGTCCAAACGGCCTGGTGGGTGGCGGCGTGGCCGCAATTGAATGCGGCACTAGGTCTGCTCTTCGCTCGCTTGCTGGCTGCATGGTGACACCGGGCCCGCTTCAAGCGCACCGCCGCTATTTCTGGCCGTATCCGAAGTTGCTGAAGGCCGTCATGGCCTCGAGCTGGTACCCAGCCTGGGCCCCGCAGCCAATGATGGCTAGCTGCTTTGACTCCTTTCGGGCGCCGTACTGCGCCGCGAGCGCTGCCGTTGCGGCGGTTCTGATGCCTGTCAACGCGATCGATTCCATGATTGCCAGCGGTTGACCGTTTTTCGCATCCGAGCATCGACCTGCGCGTATCAGCCACGCTGCATCACGTCGACTTCGCGCGCGAGGATGTCGACCTCGCCGTCCGTCATGGCGACGGCAACTGGCCCGGCCTCGATGTAGCCCGGTTGAGCTCTGAGCAGCTGTTTCCGGTGTGCAGTCCCAAGCTGCTTGTCGGTCGCAATCGCCTGACCAAACCCGCCGACGTGCTCAGGTTCCCTCTCATCCATGTCGACGACCGCAAGGATTGGGCGAGATGGCTGGACGCGGCCGGAGTCCGGGGGGCGGAGATTGCGCATGGCCCGGTGCTCAATCGCGTCAGCATGGCAATCGACGCTGCAATCGACGGCCAGGGCATCGCGCTTGCGCGCACGACGCTGGCGGCCACGGACCTGATTGCCGGCCGGTTGCTGCGCCCGTTTGCCGAGGACCTTCGCCTCTCCAAGACCTATTGGATCATCTGTCCGCAGGCCACAACCGCGCTTCCGAAGATCGTCACCTTCCGGGACTGGCTGCTCGCCGAAGCCGCAAACGACTTGCGCCAGCTCAAGAAGATTGGTGCCGGAGCCTCGCGCCCGAAGAGTTGACTTTGTTCCGTGCCGATGTGCATTTGGCGCCAGGGGGGCGACCGCGATTGCCCCGTGAGGCCTCGGCTGAAAGATCGCGTCCATGTCCTCTCCAGAGGTGGACGCCGCCATGCCTTCTCCAGTGAATCCTTAGAGCGGGCGTCTCGCCACGCGTGCTGGTCACAGGTTTTCAGGCGCCTGATCGGCCACAGCCTGCGTTTTCCACACACAAATAGACCGTCGGGCTATTGCAGCCCGAATCACTTCCGACCCTGACCATGGTCGTAGAAGGGTCTCAGTATGAAGGTATCGAGCTTGTCGGCCGCGATTTTGTGTCTTTGCTTGGCCGGATGTGCGGAGGCGCAGCAGACGATATCCGGATTCGTCTCGGATCAAACCCGAGGGTTGCCCCCGCTGGGTCTTGCGCCGATTCAACCAGATCGGATCGCTGAGCGCACCAGCGCTACCAAGACCAAGATCGTCAAGTCGTCGAAGCCCGAGCCCGCCGTAGTGCGCAGGCCGGAGCCAAGCTTGCCACCCTGGTCAGTACCGGGACCCAAGCCGTCTCGGACGCTCAGATACGCACTGCCACCTAGTGAATTGTTCAAGCGATTGAGCCAATCTGTCTACACGGTCACGGTCCTCGGGCAGGCATCTCAAGTCCGATCCCAGGGCTCGGCTGTGGCGATCTCAGCGCGTGAAGCGGTCACGAACTGCCACGTTGTCTCGCAGGGCCGGATCATTACGCTCATCAACGGCAACATCAATCTCAGAGCCGAAGTCATCGGTGCCGATCTGGCGACGGATCGCTGCTTCCTCCGCGCCGAAGGCGAACTCCAGCCCGTACCCGGGTTCCGCGAATATGACAGCCTGCTGGTCGGCGAGACCGTGTACACGATTGGCTCACCCAAGGGGTTGGTCAACACGTTGGGTTCTGGCCTGCTGTCCGGCCTCCGAACAGCGGGCGATAAGACCGAGTACATCCAGATCAGCGCCCCGATGTCGCCGGGATCAAGCGGCGGCGGCCTGTTCGATGATCGCGGCAACCTGATCGGGGTTACGACCTTCACGATCAGGGATGCGCAGAACTTAAACTTCGCGATTGCGGCGTCTCACTTCTGGAAGTGATGGACTCACCAAGCCGGAATTGCAGTGGGCGGTCGCCTATCCTTCGCGTCACCTGCAAATCCGCTTCGACGCGGTTGTGCGCGGCTTAAGAGATGGCCGTCCCCTCGCTCCACGACCGTTAGGAATTTGGTATGCGGCTCGCTTGGCATGCTTGGTTTCGCCCACCGTCGGTCCCGCCGTCACCGGCGCCAAACGCTGGCACGACCTACCGGATGTTCCCACCATGGTCGAGCTCGGCTTCCCGGACTTCGCGGGACGCTCCTAAGAGGTGGCGGAGCCCGATTCCGGACGGAAATGGTCGCGCATGTAGCCTGCGAAAGCGAGCAGTGTGAACGCAAGTCCATTCAGCGCCGTCGAGAACAGCAGAGCGGGCACGATCTCTATGAGCGCCGTGGACACGCATTACCACTCTGAAATCCGGAGTGGATTCCGATCGCCCCGCGATGAGCAACTGACGTCGTGCAATTGTTGGGCGCCAAGAGTGCGTGTTCTTGCGCACGCGCTGAGCCACGTCTCCTTTGCGGACATGCGGCATTCCAAGGCCCTCGTCCGCTTGGCGGGCGAATGAGCGCCGGACGACCAGAGTGACTATGGAGATCCGATCAGGAGCACGCCTCTCTTGCCCGTTCGGCGTAGTCGGGGTGCCAGCGTGACAGCGGTGGACGACTCTCGATGATGTCTGCCGCCGCCCACAGTATGCGCTTCCGGTCCATCTCCACGCTCACCTCGCCGTCCGGACAGATGATGTAGAAATCCCCGCGCGCGATCCCCGCCAGCAACGTGTCGACAACCTGCTCCGGCAGCCAAGCGCCGGGCTTGTGTTCTTGTTTGCCTGTCGTGGTCCAGCCCGGGATGAGCAGACGCACCGTAACGCGGCTGTCGCCCTGGTTCTCCGGATTCGATCGCAACTCATGCTCAAGGGCTTCAGCATAGGTCTTCAGCGCCGCTTTCGTCATATTGTAGATTGGATGTCCGGGAGGATTGGTGATCCCCTGCTTCGAGCCGACAATGACGATCATGCCCGGCTCCTGACTCGCGAGCATCGCAGGCAGAGAATGCCCGTACGCCCAGCACTGGCCCAAACAGGTTCACGTCCATCGCCCGGCGCCATTCGTCCAGCCCGGCCTGATGTCCGCGCCCAACACGTGTCGCCGCGTTGTTGACCAAAACGTTGCATTTGCCGAACCTCGCCGTGACGGTTTCGCGCAGCTCTTCAACCTGCCGTGGGTCGGCGACATCCGTGGCCATGCCGAGGATCGCCTGGTGCCCACGCGGTGATGCGGCAGCAACCGTTTCAACGGCGTCGTCCAGATCGCCGCCGGGCAGGTCGGCCAGGACGACCGACATCCCTGCTTGCGCAAACCGCTTGCACATAGCGCGGCCGATCCCGAGCGCTGCGCCAGTCACGACGGCAACATTGCCGGGTCCAATCATCTCAGTTCTCGCCATGCCGCATCTCCATGGCCAGCCGCCTGCGCGACGGCCGGGCCCATTGATGGAATGTGATCGCCCACCGCGGTAGTCGCAACAGCGGACATGCCGCGTCAGCTTTACCCTCGACAACCGACCTATCGCGTTCCGTCCGCGAACGGCCGAAAAGTGCCAGATTCGAACTCATGCACCGCAGCAGACTGCGTAAACGGATTAACCTGTCACTTTCGCAGAGGATCGGGTTTCCGTCTGCTCATCGTCATCGGAGCCCAGACGTTTGTGACACCACTTTTCGACCGGGCCACCGAACACGAGCAACAGCAATACCAACGAAACTCCGACGACCAGAATTGGCCATGCTGCCACGCCGCATAGCACGCCCATTGCAGCAGTAACCCAGATGCTCGCAGCGGTCGTGAGGCCATGCACCTTCCCGCCTGTAGGCCGATGAAGGATCACGCCTGCCCCCAAGAAGCCGATTCCCGTGATGATGCCTTGGATGACCCTGCTCACGGCCGCCGGATCTCCGGCGACGGCCAAAACGGCGAGCGTTGATCCGAGAGCAACAAGTCCAAGTGTTCTCACCCCGGTCGGCTTGTGATGGAGATCGCGATTGAGGCCTATTGCGCCCCCGATCAACATGGCGCTGCCGAGGCGAAGAGCTATGTCCAACCAGCCCATAGGATTTCAGCTCCTTCATGCGCGGTATGAGAGATTGCAACGCCTATATGTTTGCGGCAAATGGGCCATCTCAGGTAATCCTATACAATATCCGGCTCCCAACGCCCTACTCGCTTTGGAGCTGCTTCCGCATGGCCAGCAGTTCCTTTCGGCGGTCGGAAGTCGTCTCGGGGAAGGTCATCTCAAACCCATCCAGCGTCTCCAGTATGATGTGGGAGACGAACAGTCGGGCGGTGAGCTTGTCATCGGCTGGGACAACATTCCAAGGTGCCTCCGGGGTGCTAGTGGCGGATAGGCAATCCTCATAGGCCTTGCAGTACCGGTTCCAGAATTTTCGCTCCTCGATGTCGGATGGCTTGATCTTCCAGTTCTTCTCTTGCGTGTCGATCCGATCGAGGAGTCGCCGGCGCTGCTCCTCCTTCGATACGTGGAGGAAGATCTTGACGATGCGGGTTCCGTTGCCATGAAGGTGGCGCTCTAAGCCGACGATGGAGCGATACCTGCTCTGCCAGATCTTTTTGTCGTCGCCGTCATCCGGGAGGACCTCGGCCCGCAGGATCTCCGGATGGACGCGGACGATGAGAACTTCCTCGTAGTACGAGCGGTTAAAAATGACGATTTTCCCTCGCTCCGGGAGGTCGCGAGTGGTGCGCCAGAGGAAATCGTGCCGTAGCTCGGCCGGACTTGGATGGCTGTAACTGAAGACATCGCAGCCCTGCGGGTTGACACCGGACATCACGTGCTTGATGCAGCCGTCCTTTCCGGCGGCATCCATGGCCTGGAAGATGATGAGCACGGCATGCCGGTTGGAGGCGTAGAGCAGCTCTTGCTGAGCGCTCAACCGTGCAACATGCTCATCTAGGAGCTGCTTGTACTCCTGCTTGGAGCTATGCACCGGATCGACCCGCGTCGGGCGGCGCTTGAGGTCGACCGTTTCGCCCGGCCGGACGCGGAATTCTTTGGTGAGTTGTTTCATGGCTTGATCCAATTTCCGAGAGTGCGTAGGACATTCCTTACTAGGGTCCCGCCCATCTTGATGCCTCAGTAGGGCCGTCGGGCCGAGCTCACCGCCAGTGTCAACCTGCACACATGGCTCGCCGACACCTAGACCGACGTGGTGGATTGCTCACAGAGCTCCGTGCGTATTGCCCTACGTGTTGAGTGAGGTCTGCAGCAGCGGGCCATCTTTCCCCGGTCCGGCGACCGCTTCGGCATGGTGAAAGTGACACCGTTCTCTGACGAATCAAGCCCTTAACCGGCACGGCAAGGAAGTGCCTTGCGTCACGAGCATCGCCGGTCCACGCGGCGGTGCGCAACTGTACGAGAGATGAAGGAGGGCCCTTCGGGTTCGGTGATCAGGTCGCCGATCCCAAGCCACCGCGAGCTGCTGCGGCCAAAAGCCGTGGTGGTGAGCGTCGCGGAAACGTCGGGACGATGATCCCGGCAGGCATGGTTGAGAGAGGCGAGCGCAAGCAAACCGCTGCAGAAGTGTCGAAACTTGCTTAGACGATGTCAGAACCGGGGGCTGGCACTTCCTCCGGGATCAGCTCGGGAGATGTCCTGATACTGCCCGAGCGGCATCCGGCATGTAGGCGGCGCGAAGCTCGACCAGGCTTTCGTACGGAACGTGAGAACCTGACCGGCGATGCCAAGGGAAAAGGCACAAGCGGCTCCAACCGCGAGGCCGAAAGTACCGATGCGCTGGGGAGGGGCGGACTGCCTCGTAGTAGCGACGAAGGCCCTGTAATGGGGCTGGAGCGAAGGAGGTGGGCCATCGTCGCTGATTTGGGCCAACTGGTTCGCCGGGAGGAGCCCTTCGTTCAGTGGAAGGCGGCAGCCTTCGCGCGATGGCACGAGCCGGATGATGCGAGAGTATCAAGTCCGGATCTGTGAGAGGCTCGGGGTGAAATTCCCTGGGCCTACTCGGCATCAACGGACTCATGCGGGGCGCAACACAGCGCGCACCGCGCACCAACTCCAACTCCGGGGAGGCAGCAACAGTCTGACAAATCGCCGTCGGCCCCGATCAGGCGGCCCTGCGCCTCCCTACCCCCATACCGAACACGGAGAAGGTCTTGGCGTCCCACGCTCGCGCTGTATTATCAGAAGGGCCGGTGACGATCCGCGTGCCGTCGGGGCTGCCCGCGCGCGCAAGCCGCAACGCCCGGCATGCCGCTACGCTCGACCGGCGAAGCCTATCGAAGCGCCGCGGGTGCTTGCTCCGCAGCCCCGAGCTCCGATGCGCAGATCCGACGTTATGGCCCTGACGCAGGCTTCGCCGCACGGCCTGGAGCGCGGCTCCACGGCTGAGGGGTTGGCCACCTGCTCTTTCAACGCGACTTGGTTGATTTCCTCGGCGGCAGCCTGGCTCTGAGTTTCTTTGCAGATTTCTTGCTGGGAGCTTTATCTAAATTTAGATCCCCAGTGAATACGTCAAAAAACTGCGCTTCGCCGCGTGTCACTGGCAGGAGAACCGCTGCAGCACCAACTGCGGCGCCGATGCCGATCAGCGCGAGCAGCGAGCGCCGGCTGACCCTCTGCTCAGAGGATATGTCCGCATCGGACCGGGTGTGCGGTTTGACTTTCGAACCCATGTGCAATCCTCCTTTGCAGGCTTCCCCAAATGGATTATGGCACCGGCCGGGACTCTGCAGCTTTCGACATCGTGACCTCCTTGTGTTCTCCCGGACCGTCCCTTTGTCGCGGTCCGCGCGCGGAAGGTTCACTCTGGGATATGAGGCTACCTGCCGCGGATCGCCTTACTGAGCCGGAGGGGCCGGCAGGTGGTCTCCTTCACCGACGTCGCAGGCGCGGCCCAGGAGTTTGCCTAGAGTGGTCGGGGAGTACCATGAGCACTGGGAGCTGGCTGGCGCCGCAATGGGGAGCGCTACAGTTGGTGCAATCGCACCGAACCGCCGGTTGTCTTGATTTTATTGAGGCAGCAGGAGCGGAGCTCGTGGTCTTTGCCGTCACGCGTTTCTTTGCGGCCTCAGCGGTCGGCGCGCCTGCGGCCACGGCGAAGATCAAGGCGGCCGCCAAGCTCGAACACATCATGCGTGTCATTGCATTCCTCCTCTTCGGTTTGCTGCCGCCACACAGCCAGCGGCATCGCGGGACCTGAGATCACTTGCGTCGCCGCGAGCTCTGCTTCCTTTTTATTCGCGTAACGGCGAGTGCGCCGGCGGCGGCGATGAGGGCAACTTTCAACATTTGCGATCTCCTTGGGTTCTGCTTGGCCATCCAATTTGTCGCGGTCGAGGGCGGAAAGGTTCACGTCTGCGATACAAGCCACGACGGCAATTCTGGGGTCGCGCCGCGGACCTTGCCGAAGGCGGAAAATCTGCGTGCGGGGACCGACAGGCGGTCTGCTTCACTGTTTGCGCAGGCGCGGTGATTGTCGCTGGCCAGCCCCGAGCTTATTTGCCTCTTTGCCATGTGAGGAAATCGCGACCGTCAACGTCGGATGACCGCCGAGGGGACTTCGCCTTGAGTTTGTCGGTGCACGCCACATACTTGTTAGCCTTGTTCTTGCACTTCGGCGCGGCAGCCATCGCCTCTGGGCCGGTAACGGCGGTCGCGAGAACGGTAACGGCAAGTGCGCCGGCGGCGGCGATGAGGGCAACTTTCAACATTTGCGATCTCCTTGGGTTCTGCTTGGCCATCCAATTTGTCGCGGTCGAGGGCGGAAAGGTTCACGTCTGCGATACAAGCCACGACGGCAATTCTGGGGTCGCGCCGCGGACCTTGCCGAAGGCGGAAAATCTGCGTGCGGGGACCGACAGGCGGTCTGCTTCACTATTTGCGCAGGCGCGGGCCACGCCGCGCGTCCTTGTCGGTGGATTCACCTTTGATCCCCTCGATCTTGGGAAGCCAGTCGGCCGCCTTCTTGGGCTGCGTCCTGGCTTTGAGCTTGTCGGTGCACGCGACGTATTGGTTTGCGTTGTTCTTGCACTTCGCAGCGGCGGCCATCGCGGTAGGGCCGGTAGCAGCGATCGCGAAAACAGCAACGGCGAGTGCGCCGGCGGCGTTAAGCGCCCAAGCCGATTTAGCATCTGCCGCTCGCGTACGATGGAGCAGGTCCAGCGGGTTCCAAAGATCCACAGTGCAATTCCTATGGTTGTGTGCCCTGCGCAAGGGCGCACATCCCTTTCGCCACAAATCCAGCAGCGCCACTATCCGAAAAATGCAAGAATACGCGGCGGAAGCGGGAGTCCATCCACGCGCCAGGTGCAACTGCGGGGTGATGCGCGAACGGGAGAAAAGGCAATGCCCCAGCCCCCTGCGCCGCTTCTGGAGCGCCTGCGGCTCTTTCAGAGCCGGAATGCGGAAGAAATCCGCGCTTTCCTGCACGGCAAGAACTATCGCATCGATCTTCCGCCCAAGCATGGGGGGCGCCTCGATACGCGCATCAATGGCGTCTATCTCCCGCAGTCTTATGTCGGTTACATCCAGTACGGCGCCGCGTCAGTGGCCTTTTCTCCCGCGCGCGACCGCACGGACTATTGGATGCAGCTGCCTCTTCGCGGCCATCTGGAAGCGACCATCGGCTACGACACCGTCGCCTGCGCGCCGAACCGGGCCGCCATCACTTCGCCCACGCAGGAGGAATGCACATTCCTTTCGGAGCCGGACAGCAGGCGAATTCAGCTTTCCCTGCATGGCGTGGCTGTCAGCTCGCAGCTTGCGGCCCTGCTGGGCGAGCCGCCCGACAAGCCGGTCAGCTTCGCGGCGGGAATGGACCTCACGCGTGGATACGGGCGCAGCCTAGCGCTCCATATCCTTTCGGTTGTGCTCGACCTGGAACGGAGCGGCTCCGTGCTGTGGAATTCTCCGGCGGCCAGCGCATTCGAGCAGTTCATCACGACCGCGCTGCTGCTATCTCACCCTCACAATTACAGCGAAGCCCTGCAGCGGCTGGACCGGCCGATGGCGCCGCGCGATGTCAAGCGCGCCATCGACTACATGCATTCCCACCTGGATGAACCGATCGCGTTGGCCGACATCGCTGCGGCTTCCCGGGTTCCCGGCCGCACTCTCTTCAAGC
>CAWHUM010000023.1:0-142643 GCA_963832445.1 uncultured Alphaproteobacteria bacterium | reverse complement strand
AATCGGACCCCCGCAACCACTTTTGTTATAACTCGCGACGAACGGCCTCCAGGGCTTGCCCCAAACAACTCTGCGACGCGGCATCTTAAGCGAGACTTGCGGCCAAATATCCTGGTGCCGCACAGTGAGCTTCTTCCACACTCGCAACGCCCGCCTGCAGGCCAAAAGGGCGTCACCGACGCGGGGGTCGCGCTCGACCGCTGCTACGAAAAGTGGAACTACGTCCTGTATCACATCCTGAGGCGCGATGCCCGATGCGCTCAGAAAACACATCAAACGCTTGATCTGCATCCGTTCGTAAGGGCTAGCGATCAAGCCGTTCAACACCTCCCACGAGGGTGTCAGTGGCATCCGTGAAGGCTTTTTGGACAGACCATAGTGTCGAACCAGGAATCTGCAGTCGGATATGGCATTGTCGATAGTCTTCTCCGCCACCACCTCCGACGCGCTCAAGCCATACGTGCGGGCACGGGCGCAGGTGGCTGGCGCCAACCGTTTAGCCAGGGCCTCGATGTGGGCTTCTGTGAACGGAATCGCGGAAGCACTTCTCATGCCGCCGGTGCCGACGCCAGGCAGCTCAATCGTCGTCGAAATGCGGCGATAGGCGAGGAACGCCAAGTTGTTGATGCTCACATCAACCGTTTGGACCTTGTAAGTCCCAGCGGGATTGATTCCGTCTATGTCCACAAGGGAGAAGGGATGCGAAAATGTCACCGACCAGCGCGTTGTCCGTCCTGCCATGTCGCTGTTCCACTAGGCCGCGACGCTGCCAGCGTCAGCAGCCCCTGGAGAGAGGGCCATGTGCGGATGGCTTCGGCTGCGAGCTTCATCGGAATTCCTCTTACTTCAGTGGCGCCGTACAGTGCGCTGGTGCTGGCGTCGTGAGCATGCGTGCAGCCTAGGCGAGCGCGCGTTGAGGGTGGAGACTTGGAACCTACCTATTCTTGCGAACGGCGTAAGCGCGTTGCAACGACTGCAAAGTGGCTGGGTCCGATTGAAGCGCGGAGCTTGCATGCCGTGCGATGGGCGCGACACCAAAAGAGTAGCTGCCAAGTGCGGAACATACTTATCTCGATGGGCCGCGGACGAAAAACAGCCGAAATCAAGTCATGGCCATAGTCGGGTGTGATAAGGTGAATTGACCCGCGAGCGTTCCCTGATGGGAACCAGGGCCCACGAAAGCCAAAGCGATGACAGGATGCAGGGCCTCACAGCCCGGCCAGGCCCGACCGCAGCCGAACGGGCGCGCGTCGCGGGGGCAGGCGAGTGTTGATTTCCCGGTCGTTGCACTGGGGGCCTCCGCCGGTGGTCTGGACGCCTTCAAGAAATTCTTCGACGCGCTGCCTGCCAATAGCGGCATGGCCTTCGTGCTGATCCAGCATCTCGATCCGAAGCACGAGAGCCTGATGGTCGATCTGCTCGCAAGCCACACGCCTATGAAGGTCCTGCAGGCCACAGACAGGATGCAGCTCGCGCGCGACCGCGTCTATCTCATTCCCCCAGGCGCCTATCTCGCAATCGAGGGCGGCGCCCTCCGGCTCTCCGAACCACGGGAGCGCCACGGTGCGCGTATGCCCTTCGACTTCTTCCTGCGCTCGTTGGCCGAAGAATGCGGTGAGCGCGCCATCTGCGCGATCCTCTCGGGAACGGGCACCGACGGTAGTCTCGGGTTGAAGGCGGTGAAAGAGAAGGGCGGTCTCGTCATCGTGCAAGACCCGCAAGAGGCCGCTTTCGATGGGATGCCCCGCAGCGCCATCATGAGCGGCGGTGCCGATCTTGTGTTGCCGGTCGCAAAGATCCCGCAAGCGCTGATCCGCTACGGCCGTCAGACATACGTCAAGCCGGAGCCCACGGATGTGCGATCATCTTCAAACACCATCCAGGAAGCGTTCACAGGCATTATTGATCTTTTGGCCGCGAAGACCCCGCACGATTTCTCGCTTTACAAGCTGGGCACGTTGCAACGACGGATCGAGCGCCGCATGGCGATGGCAGGCATCGAGAGCGTTGCGGGCTATTTGCAGGTCCTGCGTGACGATTCCTGCGAGCGCGAGCTGCTCGCCAGGGACCTCCTCATCAACGTGACGCACTTCTTCCGCGATGCTGCCGCGTTTGATCTGCTGGGGGAGAAAATCGTCCCGGAGCTCGTGGAGCGGCAGACGCTCGATCGACCTCTGCGTATTTGGGTGCCCGGTTGCAGCACTGGTGAAGAGGCTTATTCGATCACCATGCTCTTTCTCGAGCAGATCGCGGCCGCAAAACGCAATATCAAGCTGCAGGTGTTCGCCTCCGACATCGACGCGGACAGCGTGGCGTTCGCCCGCAACGGCATCTATCCTGAATCGATCGAGGCTGACGTTACGCCGCCGCGGCTCGCTCGCTTCTTCACCAAGGAGGACCACAGCTATCACGTGGTGCGTGAATTGCGTGAGGCGGTGGTGTTCACCAACTCAAAGTCTGCTGGCCGACGCTCCGTTCTCCCGCCTCGATCTCATCTCCTGCCGCAATCTGCTCATCTACCTGGGCCCCGAGGCGCAGCACAAGATTCTATCGCTTTTCCATTTCGCGTTGCACGAGGACGGTGTGCTCTTTCTTGGGGCCTCGGAAACGGTCGGCAACGTTTCGGATCGCTTCGAGCCGATCAGTAAGAAGCACCGGATTTATCGGCACATCAGTCGCAGCCGGCCGGGCGCGGTTGAATTCCCGCGTGGGACCAATGCCGCGGGTCGTGTTCTCGCAAGCAGCCTGGCACAGCAGCCGATGCCCCGGCGGCTCGGCGTCGGCGAGCTATCGCAGCGAGCGCTGCTGGAAGCTTATGCGCCGGCCTCCGTTCTGATCAATGCCAAACACGAGGCCCTCTACTACCACGGATCGGTGGATCGCTATTTGAAGGTTGTCTCAGGTGAGGGCACACGGGACGTGCTTGCCATGGCGCGCGAGGGATTGCGCGCCAAGCTGAGATCGGCAATCCAGCGGGCCAAACAGGATCATGCGCGTGTTACCGTCACGGGGGCACAACTCAAACGCAACGAGCGCTCGGTCGGGGTGAGCATCACAGCCCTGCCGGTTGAGGGCGATAACGAGGAACTGTTCCTCGTCGGCTTCGTCGACGATCCCACACTTGAGCTGAGCCCAGTGACACCCGTCGAATCGGCAGCCGACGCGTCGCGCGTTGCTCAGCTCGAGAAGGAGCTCGCGGCTACACGCGAGGACCTGCAGAGCGCCATTCGCGACCTCGAGATGGCCAACGAGGAACAGAAGGCGATCAATGAGGAGGCCATGTCCGTCAACGAGGAGTACCAGTCGACCAACGAGGAATTGGAAACCTCGAAAGAGGAGCTGCAATCCCTCAACGAAGAGCTCACAGCGCTCAACAGCCAGCTGCACGAGACGGTCGAGCAGCAACGCGCTGCTGCCAACGACCTCCAGAACATCCTCAACAGCACCGATGTGGCGACCCTCTTTCTGGATGCTGACCTGAACATCCGTTTCTTCACGCCGGCCACGAAGTCGCTTTTCAATGTCATCGCTTCCGACGTCGGTCGGCCGCTTGCCGACCTGACGCGCCGGTTCGAGGACTGCGACCTCCTGCCGGATGCACGGACCGTGCTGGCAAGTCACGTGCCTATAAGGCGCGAGGTCAAAACTGACGACGGCAGCTTGGTTCATGCGAGGGATGCTGCCTTATCGCAGCGAGGACGGCGAAGTCGAGGGGCTGGTCATCACCTTTGCCGGCATTTCCGAGATCAAAGCCGCCGAACGAGAAATTGAGGCCGCCCGCGCCTATCTCGACAGCATCATCGCCACTATTCGGCAGCCTCTGGTCGTCCTCGATGAGGAGCTGCGCGTCATCTCGGCGTCGAGCTCATTCCATCGCATCTTTTCGGTGAAACCGGAGGACCTCATCGGGCGACCACTCCTGGCTGGGGGCGAGCATCTCGATGTGCCCGCGCTTCGCGAGTTCCTGGCCTCGATCCAAGCCCGAGGTCACCACCACCACCGACCAGGAGGTCGAGTTGGAATTGCCGGGCTTGGGACGGCGGTCATTTTCGATGAGCGCTCGCGTGCTGCGGGAGGAGCCTTCGGCGAAGCGCAAGATCCTCGTGACGATCGTCGACGTCACCGAGGTGAAGCGCGAGGGCAAGGCGCTGGAGCTTGCGAAATCCGAGGCGGAACGCGCCAATGTCGCCAAGTCGCGCTTTCTCGCGGCCGCCAGCCATGATTTGCGCCAACCTTTGCAAACCATAAGCTTGCTCCAGGGCATGCTGGAAAAGCGGTTTCGCGATGAACCAGCGCTGAAACTCGTCCGCAGACTTGACCAGACGGTAAACTCGATGTCGAGCATGCTCGACAAGCTGCTCGACATCAACCAGCTCGAAGCCGGGATCGTGCGTCCGGCGATCATCGATTTTCCGATCCAGCGTCTGCTCGACGAACTCAGGACCGAGTTCAAGTATCACACGGCGATCATCGGTCTTGATTGGCGCGTGGTCTCGAGCAGTCTCACCGTACGCAGCGATCCCCGTCTTCTCGAGCAGATCATGCGCAATCTGTTGTCGAACGCGGTGAAGTACACCACCGAGGGCAAACTGCTCCTTGGCTGTCGACGCTGTGAGGACAAGCTGCGCATCGAGGTCTGGGATACCGGACTCGGCATCCCGGAGCTGGAGCTTCAGGCCATCTTCGAAGAATTCCATCAGCTCGACAATCCCGCACGGGAACGAAGCAAGGGCCTTGGTCTAGGTCTTGCCATTGTGCAGCGCCTTGCCGACTTGCTCGGTCATAAGATCGACGTTCGCTCTCGTTTGGGTGCAGGCTCGGCGTTCACCATCGAGGTACCGCTTGGACGGCCCGAGCTGGCTGGGCTGTCGGCTCCGAGCCAGGAGGCGCATGAGAGCACACCCTCACGCGGCACGGTCCTGATCGTCGAAGACGACCCGGCCGTGCTCGAAATGCTGCAACTGCTTTTTGACGCCGAGGGTCATCGCACTCTGGTCGCCGCAGATGGGCACAAGGCGCTCGAGCTGGCAGCCCAACAGTCGGCCGTGCCGGACTTGATCCTCGCCGACTACAACCTGCCGAAGGGCCTCAACGGGCTCGAGACCATCGCAAGGCTGCAAGGGCAGGCTCAGCACGCAATCCCAGCCATCATCCTGACAGGCGACATCTCGACCGATAGCTTGCGCGAGATTGCCGGCCACGGGTGTGTGCATCTGAACAAGCCCGTCAGGGCAAAGGAACTGACGCGCCTTGCTCAGCGCCTCATACCCAGGCCGTGCCCGGCGTCGTCCCACGGCGAGCAGCAGCTGCCCCTTCATCTGGAAGGGGATGAGACCTCCACCGTCTTTGTCGTCGACGATGATCGTGCCATACGCGAGACGATGCGCGATCTGCTGAATGAGAACGGGTATCCGGTGGAGCTTTTCGCCGATGGCCCGGCCTTCCTTGAAGCCTATCGTCCAGGCCGCGCAGGATGCCTGCTGGTCGATGTGCTGATGCCCGGCATTAGCGGCGTCGAGCTGATCGAACGCCTCAAAGCCGAAGGCCACGAGCTACCAGCCATCATGATTACCGGGAATGGCGCGGTGCCGATGGCCGTTCAAGCGATGAAGGCCGGAGCCGTGGATTTCATCGAGAAGCCGGTGGATCACGAAGAGCTGCTCGCAACTGTAAAGCGCGCACTCGAGCAGACGCGAGATAGCGCCACGCTATCTGCGCGTCGGGAAACGGCCGCGCTAAGCGTCGCAAGTCTGACCACCCGACAGCGCCAGATCATGGATCTAGTCCTCGCCGGCCACCCCAGCAAGAACATCGCCGCCGATCTCCGCATCAGCCAGCGTACGGTCGACAACCATCGCGCGGCCATCATGAGAAAGACCGGCTCGAAGTCCCTTCCGGCACTGGTCCGCACGGCGCTCGCGGCAGTGTGAAAGGGCAACTCGAGTTGGCTACCGCACGCGCACGCTCCAATTGAAACCTCGGCAAGTCCGACCATGGCTCCCATGGCTGGCCGCGCCCGGTAATTCGGATTAGCGAAGGCGAAGGCGCTGGATGGCCAAGTTGACCAGTGTGTTCTGCTTCTTGGCGAGCACCGTAACTACTATCGGCGGTTACGGGCATCGACGCATCTGTCGCCGTTCCAATAACGATATGTCCCGCAGCCACCGGACCGACGGGGATAGTCCACTTCAAACTCCGCCTCAGTGTTGTAGTTTCGTCTTGTGTAGTCATAGCCTCGAGGTCCGTAGCGGTAGTCTGAATATCCATAAGCCCGCGGCCCAACATAGATTTCAACGCCTTGAGCTGAGGCGCTACCGGACCACGCCGTCACGCTGATGGTCGCTGCGGCTAGGGAAAGAATAATCGTTCGACGCATGAGGTTTCTCCTAATGGTGTTCATGCAGAGCCACTTGTTCAGGGATGTTCCGCGCGGAAGACATTTTTCTGTGACCGGCCGCCGTCCCGCGCGAATTAGTTTGGTCAGTCGCTATGCGCAGTACCATATCGGACCGACGAGAATGCACCCGCGCGACTGCCAGTTGTGCGGACGATAGGCGTGGCGGCGATAGTGACTCGGCGCGCGATCGTAGCGCTGACCAGGCGTATAGTTATGATCCCGGCCTTGGCGATGCGCACTGCGCCGTTCGCGGTTCCCGTCACGGTCCTGAGCCTGCATGGTGTCAGCCGGCATGACTGACTTGAGCTGCAAGAGCGCGGATGCGGCCGGGCCTGCCGATGCGGATGTGGCCGCCAGGATCGACACGATGGCAAGTGGTGCGAGAGCCTTAAGCATGGAGACTTCTCCTTTGTACGGCGCTTCACGAGAAGCGACGCAAATTCGTTGGTAAGGTCGTTGCGGGGGTGATGTACGCAGCGGGCTTCGTGGCCGAAGCGAACCATCGCAGGGCAGCTACGAGTACGCTGAACTCTTGATCTCGTTCTGCTGCCCGTAAACATGTAGGCACGCTGGGCCATCGCAGCGAGGCTCGGAAAGTACCTAATCTTCTTGAGATTGAGTTTCGCGGGCTTGCAGGACCGAAATGCCTCGGCCGCGTATCGAACAAGATATGGCCTATTCGCCTGCCATACGTGGCCGCGCGTCGATGGCGTCCCGCTCGCGCAGCTGCTGCTCATCATACGCGATGTAATCGCGTGTCAAGGGGAGGGCATCGATCTGCTTCACGAGCTGAACCTGGAAGACGACGAGACCCTGATAGCGGAAGGCAGCTTCTGAACCGGCCAGATAGTATTCCCACATCCGGCAGAACCTTTCGTCGCGAATGGCGGCAGCCTTGTCCCAATTGGCGAGGAACCGCTCGCGCCAGGCACGCAGGGTCATCGCATAGTGCAACCGCAGGACTTCGATATCGGCAATGATAAGGCCTGAACGCTCGATGCCATGTACCATCTCTGACAGAGCCGGAATGTAACCGCCGGGGAAGATATACTTGGCGATGAAGGGGTCCGTCGCCGTCGGAGGCTCCAAGCGCCCGATGGTGTGAATGAGGGCAACACCGTCGTCTGCCAGGAGTTGACCGATCTTCCTGAAATATGTTGCGTAATGATTGACGCCCACATGTTCGAACATGCCGACCGAGACAATCCGGTCGAAGCGGCCAGAAATTTTGCGGTAGTCCTTGAGCTCGAAGCGCGCCGACCGCTGCAAACCCTCCCTGGCGGCCCTCTGATTGGAGACGTTCAATTGCTCCCTGCTAAGCGTCACGCCAGTGACGTCGGCGCCCATGGCTCTGGCAAGGTAGATGCCGAGCCCTCCCCAGCCCGACCCGATGTCGAGCACGCGCTGTCCCGGTGCAAGCGCGAGCTTAGCGGCGAGGTGTCTCTTCTTGCCGAGTTGCGCTGCGTCCAGACCCACGCCGTCTGTGAAATAGGCACAGGAGTACTGGCGGTCCCGATCAAGAAAGAGGTCGTAGAGGGCGCCGTCGATGTCGTAGTGGTGCGCCGCGTTAAGCCGCGCACGAGCGGTGGGGTTGAACTGCATGATCCTGCGCATGATGAAGCGCGCAGCGTCGAAACCCGTAGTCCAACTTGGCAGCGGCCGCCGGTGGACGTTGCTCGCCAGAAGGGCAAGCAGATCGTAGATCCGACCACGTTCCATCCTGAGCCGGCCGCTCATGTAGCCTTCGCCTAGAGCGAGTCGCGGATCAAGAACCAGCTGCGGTTCGAGCCATCTGTCGACGATGCGGGTCACAACGGGCGGGCCGGCCCCGTCGCCATATAGGTGCGACCTTCCTCGCGCATCAACCAGCTCAAGGTTACCCGCGCTGACAATCCGGCGCAGCACCAAGTCGAGCGGTCTGAACATGGCGCAACACCTGCCAGCGTGCTGCGGTAGTCGCCCCTTTAAGTAACCTCGCCGCCTTTTCTCGCCATCATACCAACATACTGCGTCCAGTGCCACATTGTGCTGCTGTGCTTTGCCGCAGAGCGGTCTCCTGGCGGCTGGGTCAGGCCAGCTCGAGGAAGAGGCTTCCTTCAGATCGACTTCGCTCACCGCGAGCTCCAGCCGTGATACTGCGGACAGCGTGGATACGGCGTCCGCTCGGCCCACGTCTGTGCATGGAGTTTGCGAGGAATCCGCTCCGGGTTGGCGTCCAACTGCTGGGCTAATTTACTGTGCGCCCATTAGTCTTTGGGCGGCGTACCGCTCAAACTGAGCCGCTGGCGCCTTGACAGCGGTCTTACCCGAGGCCTTGCTCGCGGCGGCTGCAGCGTAGGCACGGTGCCTGGCAAGCGCGTCTTCCTCCCAAGGAAGTCCTCCGCAGGTGCAGTCCTTGACGTACTGCGTCCGGTGCAGGAAGGCGGTGGGCAGGCTGGTGTAGGGGCGGCCGTCGAGGGCAACCATTTTGTCCACGTCCTCGCCCGGATTGCGGTGGACGAAAAGGCGGGAGCGGGCGGGGCACCTCTGCTCGCATTGCTTGGCATCGCCTGCGAACCGCTCGCGCCGTGTCGAATGGCTGATTGGAAAATAGAAACCGTCGCAGAGCCGGACACAGAGCGTCTTATACGTGCCCCCGAGGCGCTTGAGTGTTGGCGTCTCGCCCTCTGGCCGCATGCCCTTGAAGATGAGATCGAACCATTCGGCGGTGATGAGCATCTCGCCGGTGGTCGTCACCTGAGCCGGAGCATCCGCGCCGCTGGCAACCGCCTG
This sequence comes from uncultured Alphaproteobacteria bacterium, assembly GCA_963832445.1. Classification (GTDB taxonomy): domain Bacteria; phylum Pseudomonadota; class Alphaproteobacteria; order Rhizobiales; family Hyphomicrobiaceae; genus AWTP1-13. The sequence goes on along the minus strand of CAWHUM010000023.1, from coordinate 133,474 downwards.
CGGCGCCGGGGTTGGACGTTGATAATCCAGGAGCGTTCCCCACGCTAACGTGATGGTCGCGGCTGCGAGGGTGAGACGCCCAAAGAAGCGGAGCATTGTGCCTACGAGCTCGAGCCGGGGTCACGGGCTACACAAAGCCGAGATCCCGACTTTCGCATCGCCTTGCTACTTGGTGACCGGCCCGCCTTTCATGTCTTCGATTTTCTGGCCGACCTTGTCTTTCAACTCGCGGGCCTCATCCATGGCTTTGTGACCCATGTCGCTCGCCTGCTCCTTGGCGCGCATGTAGACCGTCTTTTCAGTGGGCTGGAAGCTTGGTGCCGCCTGGAGCTGCTCCTTGGAGTACGGTATCGTGACAACCCGCTTGCCCGTGCCGTCCGCCGTAAATGACAGCGAGCCAAACGGTATGGCGACGCTCATCTCGCCCATTCCGAGGAAGCCGCCCACACCGATCACCGCTGTGGATACGCGGCCGGTCTTGTCGAACAACAGATCGTTGATATCGCCGATATTTTGGCCGACTTGATTGGTCACCGCCTGGCCGATAAATCGACTTGCCAGCCATTGGCCCTGTGGCTGTGTCGTCGTAAACGCGGTGGTTGTTTTGGTGCCGGCCTGAGGTGCCGTCTGAGCGAATCCAGCGGCGGAAGCAAATATCACGGCTGCAGCGAGCGCCGGGATGACAGTGGCTTTCATAGTTGGCTCCTTTTGGGGATTGCACCGGCTTGCAAACACGTTGGCGGCTGCCGGCGCGGCGTGTACCGCTATGGGAGCATCGACGCCAACCGCAAACCAGACTCGGAAGATACCCACGCTCGAGGCCGTCGAGTACGCGACCCTCGAATGGGTCGACTGGTTCAACAACCGCAGGCTTCTGGAGCCGATCGGCAACATCCCGCCGGCGGAAGCCAAAGCCCTCTACAATGCCGGCATGGAGCCCGCGATCGCCGCCTGATACTCAAACCAACCAGCCTCCGAGGAAGTCGGGGCGGTTCAAGTTGAACCGCCCCTCGCTCGCTTGCACGAGCTGGCCGCTGAACTGTTAAGCGAAGCCCTGACCAGCCGAATAGGTACTTTCCGAATCTCGGCAAACAGCATCTCATGCTCTCTCATAGGAGCAGCATGTTAAGCCGGCTCGTGCCCTTAACCTTCGGTGGCCAAGCCTCCCCGCGCGGAGCTTGGTCGCTGCTCTTGTGGCCGCTGCCCGCAAGCCCGACCAAAAGGCCCAGCCATGCAGAATGAACGGCCCACCACGCTGTGCAAAGCCCCTACCGGCATCCAGGGCCTCGATGAAATAACCGGCGGCGGACTTCCAGCTGGCCGGCCCACGCTCATCTGCGGAACCGCGGGGTGTGGCAAGACGATGCTCGCCATGGAGTTCCTTGTTCGGGGGGCAACGCAGTTTGGCGAGCCGGGCGTGTTCATGATGTTCGAGGAAAACGCGGCTGAACTCACGGCGAACGTCCGCTCGCTCGGCTTCGATTTGGAGAAGCTTGCGGCGCAGAAGATGATCCTTCTTGATCACGTCCATATCGAGCGCAGCGAGATCGAGGAGACGGGGGAGTACGACCTTGAAGGACTCTTCATCCGTCTCGGATACGCAATCGATTCCATCGGCGCGAAGCGCGTGGTGCTCGACACGGTCGAGGCACTCTTCTCCGGGCTGCCCAATCACGCCATCCTGCGCGCGGAATTGCGCCGGCTTTTTCGCTGGCTGAAGGATCGCGGCATGACGGCGGTCATCACCGGCGAAAAGAGTGATGCTACGATCACGCGCTACGGGCTCGAGGAGTACGTGGCTGATTGCGTGATCATCCTCGATCAGCGCATAACCGAGCAAATTTCCACCCGGCGACTGCGGGTGGTGAAGTACCGCGGTACGGCCCACGGCACCAACGAATACCCCTTCCTCATCGGCGAGCAGGGGTTCTCGGTGCTGCCGATCACGTCGCTGCAGCTCGATCACCAAGCCTCCGCGGCGCGGGTCCTCACGGGCATCGCGCGGCTCGACGAGATGCTCGGCGGCAAGGGCGTCTTCCGCGGCAGCAGCGTGCTCGTGTCCGGTTCGGCGGGCACGGGCAAAAGCAGCATCGGCGCGAAGTTCCTCGACGCAGCGTGCCGTCGCGGCGAGAATGCGCTGCTCTTTACCTACGAGGAATTGAGCGCGCAGATCGTGCGCAACATGCGCTCCATCGACATCGAGTTAGAGCCGTGGGTAAAAAAGGGACTGCTCCAGATTCACGCGTCTCGCCCCACGCTGTACGGGCTAGAGCAGCATCTGGTCATGATGCACGACGCCGTACGCGCGTTCCGCCCAAGTGTGGTCGTCGTCGATCCGATCAGCAATCTCACTCTCGCGCACAACGATTCAGAGGTGAAGCCGACACTCATGCGGCTCATCGATTTCCTCAAGGAACAGCAGATCACTACGCTCTTCACGAGTCTCAATCCGGGCGGCAATACGACGTTGGAGGACTCGCAGCTCGGCGTATCATCGCTCATGGATACGTGGTTGCTGCTGCGCAATGTGGAGTTCAACGGCGAACGCACTCGTACGATTTACGTGCTGAAGTCGCGCGGCATGGCGCACTCGAATCAAGTGCGTGAGTTCCTCCTGAGCGACGACGGCATCGATCTGGTGGATGTCTACGTCGGGGCCGACCGCGTGCTTACCGGCACGGCGCGCGTGGCGCACGAGGCACACGAGCGCGCCGCCTCCGAGATGCGCCAGCAGGATTACCAGCGCAAGCTGCTACGGCTCGCTGGCAAACGAAAAGTGATCGAGGAAGAGATCGTCGCCCTGGAAGCCGAAGCGGAATCGGAAGCGGCGCAAGAGACTTTGCAGCAAAAAACCGCGCAGCAGAACACCCAGACCACTGTGCAACTGCGCGCGGGCGCCAACGGCCGGGCGAAAGAGGAGCAATCACCGACATGACTGCCCAATCGGCACGCCCAGCTGTGGCAACCGCTGCGGCCTTCGAGTTGCGGCTCTACGTCGCCGGCCAGACTGCGAAATCGATTGCGGCCATCGCCAATCTCGAGCGCATCTGCGAGACGCACCTCGCCGGACAGTATCGTATCGAGGTCATCGACCTGACAAAGACCCCGCAGCTCGCCGCCGGCGACCAGATCATCGCCGTGCCGACGCTCGTGCGCCGCCTACCCGAGCCGATCAAGAAGATACTCGGCGACCTTTCCAACGAAGAGCGCGTGCTCGTCGGACTTGACATCCAACCGGCGAGGAGCTGACTTTTCATGACAGAGAATGCCTCTGGCACAGACGAATTCGAAGCGATTGGCGCCGCCGCAGCGACGCGCGCCAATGCTCACTACGTCCTGCGGCTCTACATCACCGGCACCACGTCGCAATCTACGCGGGCAATCTTGAACATCAGGAAGATTTGCGAGGAGCACCTGGAAGGGCGGTACGAGCTGGAAGTCGTGGATATCTCCGAACATCCGGCGCTGGCCATAGGCGAACAGATCATCGCCGCGCCGACTTTGATCAAGAGGCTGCCACTGCCCCTTCGCCGGTTCATTGGCGATATGTCGCTGACCGAACGCATCCTGCTCGGGCTCGGGCTCGGTCTCCGCAAGCCGGCCGCGAAGGTGCCTTCAGCAAGAAACTCCTAAGTCGACATGCATGAGGAACCCCATACCGAACCGATGCTGCGCGCAGAAAACACGGAGCTGCGCGCCCGGCTGGAAGGGGCGGAGGAAACGCTCCGCGCCATTCGCAACGCCGAAGTCGACGCTCTCGTAGTCGAGAGTGCCGCCGGTCCGCGCGTCTACACTCTGCATGGCGCGGACGCCGCATCCAATCGCTTCCGCGGCGAAATCCTCGCGCAGGTCAGCGACGCCGTTGTCGCAATCGATGGCGACCAGCGCGTCACATATGTCAACGCGGCCGCCAAACGGCAGTACGGTTTGGGTGCGTCCTGCGCGCTCGGGCAACTCCTGTCGACGGTGTACGAAACGCGATGGCTCCATCCCGGAGCCGAATCCGCCGCTGAAACAGCTCTGCGCGAGTGCGGCGAATGGCGCGGCGAAAACGTCCACGTCAGACAAGACGGCCGCGAACTGCACGTCGAGTTAAGCATGACGGTACTGCGGGAAACTGTCGGCCAGCCGGGCGGCGTGCTCGCCGTCATCCGCAACATCTCCAACCGCAAGCAGGCCGAGGAGAAAGTGCGCGTCTCGGAAATCCGCTACCGCCGGATCTTTGAAGCGGCGCAGGACGGTGTCCTCCTCCTCGATCCCGACACGTGCAGGATCACCGACGCCAATCCCTTCATGACAGAGTTGCTCGGTTACTCTCACGACCAGTTGGTCGGCAAGGAGCTGTATGAGATCGGCCTGCTGAAAGATGAAGGCGCGAGCCTTGAAATGCTCCGGAAATTGAAAAGCGAGCACCAAGTCCGCTATGAGAACTTGCCGTTCAAAAGTCAGGGGGGACGGCATCAGGAAGTTGAGGTGGTCGCCAACCTTTATGATGAGAACGGCCGGGCCGTCATCCAATGCAATATCCGCGATATCACGGAGCGGAAGCAGGCCGAGGAGCACAACAAACTGCTCATGGCCGAGGTCAATCATCGCTCCATGAACCTGCTCGCCGTGGTGCAGGCGGTGGCCCATCAGACCGCGCGCATGGGCGATCCGACAACCTTCGTGGCGCGCCTGTTCGAGCGCATCGACGGGCTCGCCGCCTGCCAGGACCTGCTGGTCAAGAACGAGTGGCAGGGCGTCGATGTCGCGGATCTCGTTGCAAGCCCAGCTGGCCCATTTCAAGGACCTGATCGGCACGCGCGTGCTGCTGGACGGCCTGCCAGCGCGCCTCACGCCGGCGGCCGCTCAGGGCATCGGCATGGCGCTGCATGAGCTGGCCACCAACGCCGGAAAGTACGGCGCACTTTCGAACAGCGAGGGGCGGGTGCACGTCTCCTGGCAAGTCGCTGCGTCCAACGAGCCAACGTTCTTGATGTCCTGGTTGGAGCAGGGAGGTCCCAATGTCGCTGCCCCTACCCGCAAGGGTTTCGGCCAGATGGTGATCGGGCGCATGGTGGAGGCGGCAGTCGACGGCACAGCAGAGATCGACTATCGGGAGAGTGGGTTCTCCTGGAAATTGAGCGCGCCATTGGCAGGCACGTTGCAGAGGGGACGAGAAGCATCGTCCGCAGGAGATGCCAGTGGATAAGCACCAGCAGGCCCGCATCCTCATTGTCGAGGACGAGCCGATGATCGCGTTCACCCTCCAAGATTTGCTCGTCGAAGCCGGTTTCAAGGTTGCCTGCGTGGCAGCGAAGCTCGGAAAAGCGCTTGCGCTAATTGAAAGCGCCGGCTGCGATGCGGCCATCGTCGATGCCAATCTGGACGGCGTAAGTGCAAGCCCCGTTGCATTGGCGCTGGCAGCACGCCGCTTACCTTTCATCGTGCTGTCAGGTTATTCGCCCGAGCAACTGCAAGGGGTTTTTCCAGCAACGGTTTTCATGAAGAAGCCTTGTCGGCCGGATAAGATCATTCAGGCGCTGAAAAGCATCGTGTAACTACCGGTGGCTGTAGCGCGAGCAGCAAATTTTGAGACCCGTCTCCACGCCATTGTTTTCGGCTCCGGTGGCCGCCCATGGCACGATACCACCACTTTCCGAGATAGAGCCGCCTCACCCACGTTGTGACCAACTTAGCCACTAGCTATGGCGAGTTACTGCTCACGCTGCCTGAGCTGGGTATGGATCTCGGCGCGGCAAGGGACACCTGGGCCCCGCGCCTCAACTTTAGGGCCGATCAACAGGCACCCGGTCTTTGGGTTCGTCGACGGAACTGGTCTGGAAAAACGATGGGAGCCGCATTGACGAAAGGTCAACGTTGTTGAGAACCCACACACCGCTCAGCGCAATCAGTCCGGCCATGATCACGCTGGGAAGCGTTCGCACCAGCACGCCGAGCAAGGCGGCGAAGGCGGCCAGGATCCTCTCTCCGGCTTCCCACAGCTCGCGTGCGACCCTGTAAAGTGCCCAAGCAATCCCACCTATAATGATGACAAGGAGGACCTGCTTCCACAGCGGCCAAGACTGCCAGTCAACCTGCAGCAGCGTGCTGATCTGAGCGACCGCCCACGTCCAGATGAGTTGCACAAACTTGAAGATCGCGGCGATGCCCTGCTTCAGAAACTCAATGAGCTGATTGAAAACTTGTTGCATTTGAAGGCCTCCGACTGCCCACTACTCAGCATTGACTGTGGTCTCAAACAGACACGCGTACGTGACCACGACCGCTTTCACCGCACAGGGACACAAGCGCTAAACCGCAACCAGACTCGGAAAGTACCCATGCACCCGCCGGCTCATAATGCACCGCGAAACGGTGAACCCCGCGCGGTTTTGACATCCGAAATCCGTGATGTCATTGGCGCTCAATATGTCATGACGTCCGCTTACAGAATGCGTGGCTTGATTCCCGAGGCGTCGAGCACCTTGGCTGGCCGCCCAGCAGAGCCGCGCGCGCCGCCGAGGAGCGCTCATCTATTGAGTAGTTTCCGAGTTTGTCCCAGCCGTTAGGCCGTCCCTACTTTCAGGGTGCGGCATTGGGCTCCACTTGGCGCAATCGCAGTTTGCCAGCGAACCCTCTGTCGTTAATTCGCCGCCAGGAACACGAGGGCAGCCGTGCACAAGATCCGTGGACACGATTTGAGACAAAGCCGCGTGACCGCGCTGTTCGAAGATCGTGCGCTCTCGTTCATCTTAGCAAAGGGCGCGACACTGGAAGACCTTTCGGATTGCCTCGCCAATCTCGACCGGCAACACAGCGACAGACCGGTCGCAATCACTGTCACGTTCGGCTCTTCGTCGCGCCAAGCAGGTTCTCCGACATATCAACCAGCATTTGAACAGGCGTCTCGGGACGTGGTCTAGGTGTCCACGCCGCCCGCATCAACGGGCCTAACCAAGTGTCTTGCGTTGCCCTCCACCAACCGGCTCTTTCAGCATGGACCGCATAGCACAGATGGCTCGGTGGACTGGGTTGCCGCTCGCGTCCTTGGCCTTGCTCCTGGCGTGCCTCATCTCGAACGCGGCGTCGGCCGGCGAGCGCGAGGAAGTCGGCCTGGCGTCCTATTATTTCAAGGGTGGGAAAACTGCGTCGGGTGAGGCGTTTGACAAAAACGGGCTTACCGGCGCCCATCGGACTGTACCCTTCGGGACCAGAGTGCGCGTGACGGTGCTAAAGACAGGCAAGCACGTGATCGTTCGGATCAATGACCGCGGGTCCTTTGCAAGAGGCCGCGTCATCGATGTTTCGCGACGCGCAGCCGAAATTCTCGGCATGACTGGCGTCGGCCTGGCCCGAGTAAAAGTTGAAATCGTGCAGTGACCGACTCGAAGCTGGATGCGCCAGCGACCGCGACAGCAGCCAGAACTAGTGATCATGAACCTGGATTGGCAATCATGCGGGCTGGAATGGATACGATACCGGAGTGCAACTAACGTGCGTCGAGCGGTGCCGGAACGCGAAGTCCTTTGCGCGGCATCCTAATCCGGGCGGCAACGGAACGCGCATCTCCCGTGTGTTAGACCGGCTCTCACTGAACCCACGAGGAGCCGAAACATGAGGGACTTGTTCCGCCGGTTGGCAGAGCGCACCGCACATGCCGTTGGGTCGCCTTGGGCCTTCCTGCTCGCCCTGCTCACAATCGCCATATGGGGCGTGACGGGTCCCTATTTCAAATACTCGGACACCTGGCAGCTCTTCATCAACACCGGCACGACGATCGTCACATTCTTGATGGTCTTCTTGATTCAGAACACGCAGAACCGCGAGACGAGAATCGTCACCCTGAAGCTCGATGAATTGTTGCGCGGCGTTGAAGGGGCAAGAACCGGGCTGGTTAAGCTCGATCACATGACCGATCTGGAGCTCGAAATCGTTCAGCAAGAGTTCACTCGGCTGCGCGACAAGTACGCTCCGCTGATCGATGACGACCTAGCTCATGTGCAACGAGAATTGGAGGCACGCAAGCGTGGGTACTAACGTGCGCATAACGCGGGTTGGACCCAAGACCCAACCAGAACAGACCACGACCTCAGCTGAGATCCTCCTTCTCGCCGGTGACTCGTCCAACCGGCGTCAGGTTCGGGCTTTCTCGCGGTATGGCTGGTCGCTTCGCGCCTTGCTAGCCTCTCAAGTCTAGGACGAAGACTGCAAGGCCGAAGACCGACACGCCAAGCAAGAAAAACAGGGCGAGGCTGGCCGGACCAAGCAGCGCAGCAGACGGTATAGCGAATGCGCAGGCGCCTGCCCCGGCCAAGCACCAGTTGCTGAGTGAGAATTTCACGTTACCTCGTTCTCGTTGTAGCGGCATGCGGCCCTGAGGACGAGTAGGTTAGAGAACGCGCAAGGAGCGTTCTCAGTTCAGAACCCGGACGTTGGGCGAGCAAGCCCTTAGCGGTTGTTACCAGCAACGCCATGCTGGCGGGCTTTTTGATGTGCACGCCTCCAAGGCACGGCCCGCGAGGGTGGTCGTAGCCGCTATAGGCGATGAATGGGATGTTGCGCTCCTTCAAGCGGTCGCAGATCTGCGAGCTGTCCCCATCACTCAGCGCATGATCCAGAATAGCGACGGACAAGTTACGGTCTTCGACCCCGGCCAGGGCTTCCTTGAGGGTGCGGGTCCTTACGACCCACGCTCCTTCGTCCTCGAACGCAAGCGTCAAGTCGAGTGCAATGAGCGGCTCGTCCTCGGCGATGAGGACAAGGCGTCCTGCTAGCGGGCGGTCCATGCGTTCACCATTGGCGCTGCAAAGGCGCGGTTGTCGAAGGAGTGCGCCCTCGGGTCGGGGCGACCCGAGGGCGCTAGTCATGGGATTAGCTGCCCTGAAGGAAACAGGGTGCCCGCGCTGCCCAACGGGGTGGGGCTTGCGCCTCCCAAAGACCGACCGGCAGGGGCGTCGGAGGGTCGCCTCTACAGAAGCGCACCCGCCAGGCTCAGGCCAGACTCGGAAAGTACCCACGCCGCATCGCGATTTTTGGAGGCGCGACGGATTTTGAAGGCAGCGCGCGTCGAAAACTGGCCCGTCAATCGGCGTTTACCAACGCCCCCGCCCGCCAAGCAGGCCTCCACCACGAGCTGCTCTGAGTACGAACAACAGGATGATAGCCCCGATAGTCGCATTCGCGATCGCCGCGACCATGCCCGCACCGAGGTGGACGCCGAGTTGGGGCAGCAGCCAGGCGCCGACGAACGCCCCGACTATTCCGATAACGAGATCGCCGACCAGTCCGAAGCCGGTGCCTCGCACGATTTGGCCGGCCAGCCATCCTGCAATGACGCCGACCACCAATATGATGAGGAGACCTTCATTGGACATGTGCATCTTGGCATGCTCCTAGCCGCAACTCTCTGCCTACACCGCAGATGAGGAACAGGGCGCTGGCGCGTAGGGGGTTGGCCAGCGCCTCCTTGACCGACCGGTCAAGTAGGGCCGGAGGGGTCACAACCGACAGCAGGAAAGCCGCAGCGGGTCGTTCGTCATATAACGCGCACGTGCTGGCCTCAGGCCAGCCTCGGAAAGTACCTATGACCGCCAAGGCGGGGCGCCTTGCATCTGGTAGGAGCACGCTCAAGATCCTCCAGAAAGAGATCTCTGCGTGAGGTCTGAGTAGATTCCGTCTCTCCTCGTTGCATCTCCTTCAGCCTAGATATGGCGGGAGCCGAACCCCGTGAGGGTTCAGGTGGTTACAGGAGGGCACTATGGACACCACGACACTTCTGCTCATAGTCATCGTAGCGATACTGCTCTTTGGCGGGGGCTACTACGGCCGTCGGCGGTGGTTCTAGGCTACCGGTCTTCCTGCGAACCGGGGACCTGACTGGCCATCTCGCGCGCACCTCATCGCAGACGCTCGAACGATGCTTCCTCGCCGTTGCTTCTCTTTGTCCCCCTGTCGTTTGGCGGTGTCCGTCGCGGCGTTGCGAGCCACACCAGACGATCCGTCACGCAGCGGGGTTCTGGAGGTTCGCGTTCCTGTTTGCACTGCTCATGATCCAGTCCGGCTTGGTGGGCCGCGCCTTCGGTGAACCCGCCAAGCTAACGGGTGATGATTTGCGACAGGCCGTGTCCGGGAAGACCGTACTAATCGCGACCCCGATCGGCGCTTTTCCAATTCACTATAAGAACAACGGGTGACAGGCCGAGCACCCGTATTCGTCGCCAGCCTGGGGACTGAGAGCGACCAGGGTCATTGGTGGATCGCCGATGATCGTCTTTGCCAGCGTTGGGACCAATGGCTCGCCGCGAAGCGATACTGCCTCCAACTCCAACATTTCGGGGCAACCGTGCGTTGGATGCGCGATGACGGCCTGTCCGGCACGGCCACCATGAGTAAGCCAGTAGCAAAATTGCAGTGAGTGGGATGGGCATTCAGGTTCAATGGGCCGCCCATGGCTAAGCCCTTCTTACCCTGCTGCGCATCGGCGTGTTCGTCGGCCTTGACGCTGGCGGCAACTCTTTGATGCGGTGGGTGCCACGGACGAGACGAAGCTCGTTCCTTGCGACCGTTCGCATGACTATCGCTGGCCCGATCTGTCATGAGCACTTTCCGAAGCTGCCTCAGCCAACCGCCCTCGGCTAAGGGTCAATGATCACCTCGTCCTGATGCAGATGCCGCACCTCGATCGGCAGCGCAATCCGTACCTCGCGTCCCTCAGCGCGCCAGCGGGCGGCGCAATTCTGGGCGGCTTGCATGCCGGGCACATCTGCGTCCGCAAAGACGGTGAGGGCCTCGACGCTGTTGATCACCGGGAACCGCGCGATGGCGCCCGAGGAGGTGGCCGCCCATATGGGGCACCAACCTGACAGCGACACGGCGATAGCATCTTCGATGCCCTCACAGATGCCCAGGCCCGTCGTCACGAACTCATTGGGCGAGAGGCGCACCACACCCTGGCGCCCGAGCATCCTGCGTTCCCGTTTGGTACCATCCTGCTCGAGGAAGGTACGGTGGATGCCGACCGGTTCGGCTGTGACGGCATCGGTCATCAAGCCGACCACAGCACGGATGCCCTTGTGCCAGCGCAAGACATGCGCGAACTGAGCGCCATCGAACGTGAGCTTGCGGTGCTCCCGGAAGTAGATCTCGCCGAGCGTGCCGGCCAACGGAGAGGTTTCCCGCCAGATCCGACCAGCAAACTCCACACGGCAGGCAGCGTTGTCGTCTAAGGTGCGCGCAGGCGGCCGCACCGATGGCGCCGTCGCTGTTCCACCAAGGAAGTCCTGTTTCGCGATGCGGATTGCCTCGCCGAGCGGGACGTTGTGGACGCGCGCCATCAGGTCGAGCAGGTCACCGCCAGCGCCGACTTCGTGGTCGTAGAAGTGACCCTTTTTCGAGCCGCGGATGCAGACCGCCAGGGAGCCTCGGCTGCCCCATCGCATCTCGCGACGGGATTTCGATGTGGGCTCGCCTAGTAGCGCGGGCCCAATTATGTCGGCCCTGTTAGCTAGGGCGCGGGCAACCTCGCCAGCATCAGAGTGACCCTGTATGCCGAGTGCCATTATCGCCATCTCCGATGTTGGTGATGGCCAGTTCCGCCTTGAAACAGGGCCGAAACGCGTGACATATAGACTGCCATCTGTGATTTCTCTTGGCCGTTGCGGGGGCCTATCCCGGCGGCCAAATTCTTTTTCTGGAGTGTTGATCGTCAGGCGCATCAGTCTTCCGTCCAGCTGTACCAACCCGGCACGATCACTCAGGACGCAACAGGCGAAGTTCAGGGCGCTCCCATTCGGTGAGCGCCCTCCTTGTTTCTAGGCGGCCTCGACGCGCTGGCTGCGCCGTTCCCACGCCGCCAGGGACTCTTCGCTCCACAAGCGCCTGCCTTTGATGCGGATCGGCTGCGGAAAGGCGAGATCCTCATCGCGGAGCCAACGCCATAACGTCATGTCGGAGACCCCGCCGTAGCGGGCACGAACCTGCGCCGACGTTCGGTAGACAATGCCGGCATCTGGCGAACGATCACCGTGGATGGAGGAGGTGGCCTGCATGCGTCTCTCGTCGTTCCCTGCAAACAAGTGAGAACACGATAGAGCGACCATTGCGGCTGGGTCGAACTAGACAAATCGTCGATTTGTTTATTACGCGGTCCCGCTTGCAGGATGTTACCTGAGCGTTACCTTTGAGCCGAATTTCGTGTATTTGGTCAGCCGACAGATGACCACATAAACTTATTTATCATCAAATATTTGGAGGCTGGCGACCCCGGCAGGACTTGAACCTGCGACCCCCTGATTAGGAATCAGGTGCTCTATCCACTGAGCTACGGGGCCTTTGACCTTCATAGCCTGTCTCAGGGAGTGCAGCAAACAAGCCTGGCGTGTCAGCGACCTTGCCCTCGCTTGCACGACGGCCGCCTCGCGGTCAGGCCAGTATCCCCGCAGATCAATTTTGCGTCTCGAGACCCGTCGGCACGACCACATTCTCGCTCCTGAGCTTGATGCCGGCGGTGAGCGCGACCGTCTCCAGCGTCGCGGCGAAATCCTTCTGCAGATAGGCCTGCGGATCGGGTTGCAGCTGCGCGGCGCCAAAATGGGCCTGCAGAGCCTCGCGCGTCGCCGCCGTTACCGGCATCGGCATGTTGAGCCGGCGCGCGGCCTCGAGGCCGAGATCGAGGTCCTTGCGCAGCAGCTCCGGCGTGAAGGTGGTGGTCCAGTCGAGGTTGACGAGAGCGCTCGACTTGTAGCGCGAGAACATCGAGCCCATCACGCCGTTGTTGATGAACTCGAGGAAAGCATGGCGCGGCACGCCGGCCTTCTCGGCGAGGATGGTGATCTCGGCGAGGTTCTGTATCACCACACCCAGCATCACATTGTGGGCGATCTTGCAGATGCGGGATAGCTCGCCCTCGCCGACATAGGAAATCCCGCGCGGCGCGAAGCTCAGCATGTAGGGCTTGGCAATGTCGAACGCAGACTTCGGCCCCGAGGCGACGGCGGAGAGCTTGCCGGCCTTCACCACCGAGCCGTTGCCGCTGACGGGTGCAGCCAGGAAGTCTGCTCCCAGCGTCGTGAGCTTCGCCCGGCAGGCCGCCGACTCCTCCACCGAGATCGAGGAGCAGTCGACCACCACCTTGGGTACCTTGCCCTTCCCGCGCGAGGCGGCGCCGTTCTTGCCGAAGCACACCTCCCCCAGGTCCTTGCCGGTGGACACCATGATGAAGAGGATGTCGGAGCCGGCAAGGTCGGCTGGCGTGTCGACGATGCGTCCGCCGTGCTTGGCCAGCGGCTCGGCCTTCGACCGCGTGCGGTTCCAGACGCTGACGGTATTGCCAGCCTTCAAGAGCCGCTCGGCCATGGGGTAGCCCATGCGCCCCATGCCGATCCAGCCAATGTTGTGCTTTGTGCTCATGACGTGTTCCTTGGTTGCTCTGTGTCTCCCTCTCGCCATCTGCGGGGAGAGGGTCGGGGTGAGGGGCAAAACAAGCGCCGGAGCGTGCGTCTGCCCCTCACCCTAACCCTCTCCCCATGCCGGAAGAGGCATGGGGAGAGGAGACGCGTTGTCAGTACCGGTTGGCGATCGGCAGCTCTTCGGCCGGGAAGTGGGTGATGACGCGGCAGCCCTTGTCGGTGACCACCACCTCCTCCTCGATGCGAGCGGCGGAGAAGCCGTCCTTGGCCGGGCAGTAGGTCTCAAGCGCGAACACCATGCCGGGCTTGAGCTCCATCGGCTGGTCCATGGAGACGAGGCGCGAGATGATCGGCCGCTCGTGCAGCGCGAGCCCGAGCCCGTGCCCGAACTGCAGGCCGAAGGCCGCCATCTCGTCGGGGAAGCCGAACTCGTCAGCCTTCGGCCAAACCGAAGCGACCCGATCGGTCGACTGGCCGGGTTTGATCAGTTGGATCGCCATGTCGAGCCACTCGCGGCAGAGCTTGTAGGCGTCGCGCTGGGCATCCGTGGCACGGCCGACGTTGAAGGTACGGTAATAGCAGGTGCGATAGCCCATGTAGGACTGCAGGATATCGAAGAAGGCCTGGTCGCCCGGCCGGATCAGGCGGTCGGTGAAATTGTGCGGATGCGGATTGCAGCGCTCGCCGGAGATGGCGTTTATGGCCTCGACGTCGTCGGAGCCCATCTCGTAGAGCATCTTGTTGGCCTTGGCGACGATGTCGTTCTCGCGCACGCCGGGTTTCAGCTCCTCCCAGATCATGTGATAGACGCCGTCGACCATGGCGGCGGCCTGGTTAAGAAGCGTTATCTCGTCGATGTTCTTGATCTCGCGCGCATCGAGCATCACCTGCTGACCGTCGACCGGCTTGACGCCGGCGGCCTCCAGCGCGAACCACATACCGGGCTCGATGAGGTCGACGCCGACGGGCTGGTCGGCAACACCCGCCTCCTTGAGCAGGCCCGCGATCTCCTCGGCGTGGCGCTTCATGAGGCCGGCGGACGGCGGCACGGTGCCGCGCATGCCGAGCATGCCGGCACGGAAATTCTCCGGCGGCAGCCAGTCGCAATAGAGCCGGTGATGCACGGCGGCGGAGCCGAAGTCCCACTCGATCGGGTCGTTGTCGCCGGCGAGAAGCGCGAAGCGGCAGAGCTTGTCGCGCTCCCACTCGCCGATCTTGGTGCCCGTCAGGTAGCGGATGTTGTTGACGTCGAACACCAGCAGCGCGCCGAGCTTGGAGTTCTTCAAAGCTTGCTTGGCCCGGCCGAGGCGATAGCGGTGCAGGCGGCGGAAATCCACGCGCGTCTCGAAATCGACGTTGGTGTGGCCCGGCGCGGGCAGCGCACGGTCCCACCGCCAATGGGGGTCCAGCGCCCGCAGGGCGTCGTGCTCCGTCACAACCTTAGGCTCGCTCATCCGCTTGTTCATGAGGCTCTCCTCAACGGCACGAACCCTGCGGTGTCACCCCGCGGCTATGCCTTCGCACCTCGTCGCAGCCTGCCGTGCGGCCATGGCCCGTGTCAATCGAGTGCACCTTGGGAGCGCCACTTCCTGATACCCTACATCAGTCGCGGCGATGGTCTAGGCCGGAGCCACCCGGCCGCGGCGGCGCACCAGCAGTAATGCCAGCAGCACCGCAGGCGCCAGCAGCCCGAGCCCCAGGCCGATCATCTGCAGCTCTGACAGCGGCACCACACCGCCGCCGGGCGTCGCCAGCACGATACCGCCGACTACCAACAGCACACGGATCGGCCATTCCAGGATGCCGGCCTTGCGCAGGTCGCCGATACCGGACTGGTATCCCTGGATGCCGCCGCAGATGAATAGCGTGCCTATCGCGATCAGCACTGCAAGCCCGATGGCAGCCAGGTACGGATTGGAGCCCTGCAGCACCAGTGCCGGGTTGAGCACGAAGAAGAACGGCACGAAGTAGATGATGCTGCCGACCCACATGCTCTCCCAGCCAGTGCGCATGGCCGGCGCGCCTGCGATGCCAGCTGCGGCGAACGAGGCGATGGCGACGGGGGGCGTGATGGCCGACAGCATGCCCCAGTAGAAGATGAACATGTGCACGGCCATCTTGTTGAGGCCGAGCTTCTCGAGCGCGGGCGCCACAAGGATGGCGAGGAAGATGTAGCAGGCCGTCGTCGTGAGCCCGAGCCCGAGAACGAGGCTCGTCACCGCACACATCACGAGCAGCAGAAAGACGTTGTCGCCGGCAATGCGCAGAAGATCATTGGCGAGGCTCGACACCACGCCGGTCATGGAGAAGGCGCCGATCAGCAGGCCGCAGCCGGCCAGAATGCCGACCAGTTCCACGAACGTGCGGCCATTGAGCTCCAGGAACTCGATGATGCTCTTGAAGGTCCAGCGCTTGTCCTTGGAGAACAGTTGATTTAGCACCAGCAGCAGCGCCGTGGCATAGAAGGGCGCGTGGCTCTCGCGCTTGAAGTGCAGCAGCATGACGATCAGCAGCGCGACGACGAAGATGTAGTACCAGCCCTCCTTGATGGTGGCCCAAGCGCTTGGCAGCTCCTGGCGTGCCAGGCCCTTGAGGCCATTGCGGGCGGCGTAGGCGTCAACCTGGGTGAACAGCGCCAGGTAATAGAGCGCGGCCGGGATGGCGGCGGCGAGGGCAACGTCGCCGTAGCCGACATTGAGGAACTGAGCCATGACAAAGGCCGTTGCGCCCATCACGGGCGGCGCCAGCACCGCCCCAGTGGAAGCGCAGGCCTCGATGGCCCCGGCGTAGGAAGGGCTGAAGCCCGTGCGCTTCATGGTGGGGATGGTCATGGTGCCGGCGGTCAGCACGTTGGACACCACGCTGCCCGACATCATGCCGAGCAACCCGCTGGCGAAGATGCCGACCTTGGCAGCGCCGCCGCGGAACGTGCCGCACAGCGCAAACGCAAGATTGATGAAGAACTTGCCGGCGCCCGTCATCATCAGGGCGGTGCCGAACACCAGGAAGCCGATGACGGTCTCGGCGAAGGCCTGGATGGGGATGCCGAGCAGGCTCTCGTTGGAGAGCACGTGGTAGGCGATTGCCTGCTCGAGGGTCGATTGGTTGCCCCTGAGGGGCCCGAGCCAGCCCGCCTCAGCGAACAGGGGATAAACCGTGAATGGGAGCACGCTCAGAAGCAGGCTCCAGCCGCCGGTGCGGCGCAACGCCTCCATCAACAGCACCCACATCACCAGGCCCGCGGCGTTCACGAGCGTGGGGGCGCCGCCGAACTCCCAGCCGAGCTCCGCAGCCTTGCGGACGTTGAGCATGAGATAGACGGAGGCAGCAATCGTGGCGAGGAACAGCGCCGCGTCGTACCACGGGACCTTGTCGGTCGCGGCGCGCTCGCTGCCGGGAAAGATGAGAAATGTGAACGGCAGCATGCACAGGATCAGGAGATAGTAGTACTCCGTGTTGAGCTGGGTGTAGCCGACGAAAAAGCGCAGCGTGAACTGCTGGTTGATGCACAGCGCGATGGTCACCCCAGTCATCACGACCAGTAGCCAGCGCCACGGACCGGCAAGCTTGCGCACGCGCGTGACTTCGCCTTCGACTGGACCGCTTTGCACGTGCGGATCGGCGAACTCGACCCTAGCCGTTGCGGCTGCTGCACCGGCCTTGTCGGATGCTGGCGACACGGGGACTCCTGAACGCTACACCCGGCTCTGGGGTCGGAAGGGCCGCACGGGACGGCCTTTGCCGGTGGGTGGGGGCAGCGTATCGAGGCTTTGAGAGCGCCGGACGCTGCCCGGTGGGCATTTACTCGAAGATCGCGTCCATGCCGGCCCCGCTCAGCGCGGCTTTGCGCGCTGCCATCCAGCCCTTGGTGAATGCCTCTTTCTCCTCGGGCGGAGTGCCCTTCAGGAAGGCGCCCCACGCGGCAGCGAGCGTCGCTTGACGCTTCAAGAGCTTCTGATTGTGCGCCTCATGCTCGGCGTTCCACACTTCGGCTTCCTTCAATGCCTTCACCGCGCCCTCGTGATAGGGCACGACCCAGGCCAGGTTCTGGCGCTTGACCTCGAGGCCGGCGGCGCCGGGTGCCCCGTCCTTGTAGAGGTCGTAGTTGACGATCATCGACTTGGTCATGGCATAGGCCAGGTCGCCAGACTGCTCGGCGTAGGTCATGAAGATCGGATAGGCATAGGACGGCAGCTCGACCGAGCCGCCAGCGGGAACGCCTGCGCCACAGGTCGACTTGTGCGCCAGGTAGTAGGGGCCGATCTTGTGCAGCCGCGCCCAACCCTCCTTGTCCGACGCAGGCGTCGGCGGATAGACGATGCCGCGCGGCGAAGTCTCGACTTCTTTCACCTGGCCCGAAATATTGGAGGCGATCGCGGCGTCGACCTCGTTGTTGACCATCCCCTTCCACATGGCGCCGTAGCTGGAGAACTCGACCAGCTTCACGTCGCTCTTGGTTAGGCCGCCGAAAGCGAGGACAGCGTAGGCATTCTGGTTGAGCGCAGGCGAGCCGACCACGATGCCGATGCGCTTGCCTTCGAGGTCCTTGATTTCCTTGACGCCGGTGTCCTTGGCCACGCCCAGCGAGATGGCGTTGCAGTCGGTGGAGGAGATCATGAGCCGCAGCTGTTGCGGGCCCCATTCCTTGACCGCGAACTCGAACACGCCTTCCTGCGCGAAATAGGTGCCGATCCCCATGGCCGAGGCCTGCGCGCGGCCGGTCTTCAGCGGCGTGAGGCGGGCGACGTCGTTACCAGCGGGCAGCACCCGCACGTCCGCGCCGTGCTTGTCCTTGAACATCTTGCCGACAGCGACGGCAATGTTGAAGCCGGACGAGCCGGTGTCGTAGGCGGTGAAAGTAAGCGTCGACGGAAGCTTTAGCTCCTGAGCAACGATCGTCGACGGGCTCGAGAACGCGAGTGCCGCGGCCACTGCGACAAGCATCGACGGCCTGGTAAGTCTGATCACATAGTCCTCCCATGCATGACGGCTTGTGTCGCCGGTTCGATGTTTTCGCCGGTTGCGCTGAGCATGCTTAGCGCCGCTCCGGAATTCCGATTGGTGCGGGGGGCTTCGTGCTAGTCCATCCCCGCATTGTCGGACAATGCCTGATAACATCCTAGGACTCCTAGGGCAATTGCCACTCACGGGCACTTGGCGGCGACTGAGCGTTTTTTGGGCTAAGGCACCGACGGCGCGGGCTCACGCCTTGTTTCGCGTGGACCTGCGACGCCGGGGCGACACACGAGAGCGGTCGAACTCGAATATAATACGAAGCCACATAAGAGCAGGGCAGGGTTGGCCTATTTGTCGGTCGAGAATAGCGGCATGCGGGCACTGATGCGATGGCGAGGCGCGAGCGTGGTCGTTCTTGCGGGCGCGATCGTGGCCGGGGCGCTTAGTTGCCTGCCCTCGGCACTCGCAGTCGACGTGTCTCCGTTCCAGAAGCTGGCGGGACGATGGGTCGGAGAGGGGCGCCTGGGCGTGCGCGACAACGCCACCGAAAACGTCAAGTGCCGCGTCACCTACGTTGTCGTGCAGGGCCAGGATCAGCTCAAACAGACAATCCGCTGTGCCTCTGCGAGCGGCAATATCGAGGTCCAGAGCGTGGTCGACCATGTCTCCGGAAACCTCTCCGGATCCTGGACCGAGCTTGTCCGCAACATGAGCGGCCAGATCGTAGGTAGCGTCACCCCACGGGGCTTCCGTGTTGCAGTCAAGGGCGAGGGCCTCAACGCCAACATGGACATCATCGTGCTCGGCACGAAGCAGATCATCGAGATCCAATTCATCGACAGCTCGCTGATCGGCCTAACTTTAATCCTGGAAAAGGGGTAGTTGCGAGACGCCTGTCAGTGAAGTCTTGGAGTGACATCATGGTTGTAGCCCAGCCTGCCGGTACGCATCTCGCCCAACTCAATGTCGGCCGCATCCGCTACCCGACGGATGATCCGCGGATGGCAGAGTTCATGGATGCCCTCGACGCCGTCAATGCACTGGCCGAACGTAGCCCCGGCTTGGTGTGGCGCCTCAAGGACGACAGCAACAACGCCACCAGCATTCTGGTCACGCCCGATCCGACCTTCCTCGTCAACATGAGCGTGTGGGAGACGGCCGAGCAGCTCGAGCACTTCGTGTGGAACACGGTGCACAAGCGCTTCTACATGAAGAAAGGCAACTGGTTCGCGCCGATGAGCCAGCCCCACTTCGTGATGTGGTGGATTGCGGCCGGACACATCCCCACCGCGCAGGAGGCGCTGGCGCGGCTCGACCACTACACGCAGCACGGGCCCAGCGAGCATGCGTTCGCCTGGGAAAGCTTAGCCAGCGTCGAGCGCGTCATGCAGCAGCGCTGCGCCTGAGCCTCGGCGGGTCTAGGAGGGGAGCGATCAGGCCGCCTTGGCGGTCTCGATCTCCTCCTCGACGTCACGCAACTTATCCTTGCCGAAGAAGATCTCCCCGCCGACGTAGAAGGTGGGCGTGCCGAAGGTGCCGCGCGCGACCGAGGCTTCGGTGTTCTTGAGGAGCCTGTCCTTGACGTCCTGCTCCTGGATGCGAGCAAGCGTGCGGGCGCCGTCGAGGCCAGAGGCATCGAGCGCGGCGCGGATGACTTGCGGGTCATCCATCTTCAGGCCCTCTTCCCACATGTGGCGGAAGACGGCCTCGACGTACTTGGCGAGCTGTCCGTCCATTTCCGCCGCCACCGCGCCGCGCATGATCTGCACCGTGTTGACGGGGAAGTTCGGGTTCATCTGGAACTTGGTGATCCCGTGCTTCTTCATGAAACGCCGGCTCTCTATGAGGCCGTAGGGCAGCTTGTTCTTGACCTCCTTGAACTGCGTGATCGGCGACTGGTTGTTGGTGAGCTTGAACACGCCTCCGAGCAGGATCGGCACGTAGGTGAACTTCACGCCGGTACGCTGCTCGATGCCGGGGATCACGCGGTGGGCCAAGTAGGCGTTGGGGCTGCCGAAGTCGAAGTGGAACTCTACCTTGGGCGTCATGCTTTCCTCCTGAGTGCTCTCTATCCCAATCGTCTTTCGCAATGGCGTGGAGGGATCAAAACTTCTCGATCCACGGCCGCAGGTCCATCTCGTGGGTCCAGGCACTCTTGGGCTGGCAGTGCAGCTGCCAGTAGGCCTCGGCGATAGCGTCGGGGTTCAAGATCCCGTCGCGGTCCTTGAGCGCCGCGCGATCGGGGAAGTTGCTGCGGATGAACTCGGTGTCGATGGCGCCGTCGATCACCACGTGCGCAACGTGGACCCCTTGCGGACCCAGCTCGCGCGCCATGCTCTGGGCCAGGGCGCGCAGCGCATGCTTGCCGCCGGAGAACGCCGCGAAGCCGGAGCCGCCGCGGACGCTGGCGGTGGCTCCGGTGAAGAGGATAGTTCCGCGGCCGCGCGGCACCATCACCTTGGCCACCTCGCGCCCCATCAGGAAACCGCCAAGCGCGCACATCTCCCACACCTTGGTGTAGACGCGCACCGTGGTGTCACGGATCGCAAAGCGCACGTTGGCACCAATATTGAACGCGGCGACCTCGATGGGGCCGATATCGCGCTCGATGCCGGCGACCAGCTCCACCATCTGCTCCTCCTTGCGCGCGTCTGAGCCGAAGGCGCGGGCCTTGCCGCCTTCGCTCTCGATGCGTGCGACCAGAGGGGCGAGCTTGTCGGCATTGCGGCGGGTGACGCAGGCGGTGAAGCCTTCGCGGGCGAAGCGGCGGGCGATGGCACCGCCGGTGGCATCGCCGGCGCCGATCACCAGGGCAACCTTGGCGTCGGGCATGCTGAGCCTCCCTCAACTCAACGTGTCATCGCGGGCCTTGTGCCCGCGATCCAGCGCCCTGCGGATGCCGCCCAGAGCAGGTGCGCTGCCACACCGACCGCAGGCACAAGCGCAACGCTGGATCCCGGCGACAAGCGCCGGGATGACAAAGTCCGTTCCAAAACAGAACCTGTCAACGTAAATTCGAGTTAGTCGCGGGGCGGCCGCGGAGGAGGCGGCAACGCATGCGCTGGAGCGACCTGAAGCACGAGCGCTGCTCGGTGGCGCGCACGGTGTCGGTGATCGGCGATCGTTGGACCTTGCTGATCCTGCGCGACTGCTTCATGCGCGTGCGCCGCTTCGAGGAGTTCCAGGCCCGGCTCGGCATCACCCGGCACGTGCTGGCCGATCGCCTGCGCAAGCTGGTGAAGGCCGGCGTGCTGCGCAAGGTCGCCTATCAGACACGGCCCAAGCGGTTCGAGTACCGCCTGACCGACAAAGGTCTCGACCTGCATGGCGTGCTGCTGGCGGTCGTGCACTGGGGCGATGTGCACATGGCCGGCAAGCACGGCCGGCCGATGCTGCACGAGCACACGGGCTGCGGGCACACCTTCGATCCGGTCCTGACCTGCTCGGCGTGCGGCGAGCGGCTGGAGCCGCGGGCGGTGCGGGTCAAGCCGGGGCCCGGCACGCGGCGCTGATACCGGCAATCCTGAAGAGAGCGGCGACAGCCTCAACGGCTTAGGAAGCGCCCGATCTCGTCGAG
Organism: uncultured Alphaproteobacteria bacterium; assembly: GCA_963832445.1. GTDB lineage: Bacteria > Pseudomonadota > Alphaproteobacteria > Rhizobiales > Hyphomicrobiaceae > AWTP1-13. Next base: position 111,550 of record CAWHUM010000023.1, on the reverse strand, counting down.
CAGGCGGGTCCAGGCCGGCTCGTGCTCGAGCACGAGGTGATTGCGGCCCTCGAGCGCCACGAAGCGCGCCCCTGGGATGCCCGCGGCTATCCGCCGGCCTTCGTCAAAGGGCTGCACCGCGTCGTCTCGGCAGTGCAGGACCAGCGTCGGCACCTTCACTTTGGCGAGAAGTTTGCTGACGTCGATAGTGTCGACGACATGGCGAATGCGGGCGGCATTCTCGGGCGACGTGGTCATGCGCTGCAGGTCGTTGAACCACTGCACCTGCTCGGCCGTGCCGTCCGGAATGAACAGGGACGTGAAGATCTGGCGGAACGCGGGGTTCTCCTGACCCCAGCCGTGGCGCACCAGTGTCTCGAGGGCATCAGCCTGCTCAACCGCCTCCCTCTGGCCGCGCTGGCGCCTGCCGCGTGCGTAGCCGCCATAGAGCACGAGATGGCTGACACGCTCGGGATGACGCACGGCGTAGGCGATGGACACTGCGCACCCTTGCGAAATTCCGAGCAGGGCGAATTTGCCGAGCCCGTTGGTATCGGCGATGCATTCAAGGTCGCGCACGAAAGCCTCGAGCGAGATGTCGTCGACCTCCCAGTCGGAAAGGCCGTTGCCGCGCTCGTCGTAGCGGATCAGGCGGTACCGGCCAGCCAACGCCTTGAGCAGCGGGCTCCAGACCGGGCTTTGCCAATCGTACTCCAGGTGATTGAGCCAGTTTGCGCACTTCACCAGCGGCTGTCCCTCGCCGACGCCGGCGTAGGCGATGCGGACCCCATCCCAAGCGGTGCAGAATTGCACGTCCTGGCGAAGATCGGCGGACGATGACCGGGCTGCGACCGGCGCCTCGCCGCCGGCGCGCAGCTCGCCGACGAAGCGCAGGCCCTTGCGCGCGACTGTGCGGATCAGCCGCTGCTCGGCGCCGCTGTCGCCGAGCGCGCGCCTGACGGCATTGATGCGGCTGGCGAGCGTCGATTCCGAAACGATGCGTCCGCCCCATACGCCCTCGATCAGGTCGTCCTTGCTAACCACGCGGTCGCGGTGCTGGATCAAGTACACGAGCAGGTCGAACACTTGGGGCTCGGTGGGGATCAACTCGTCCCCGCGCTTGAGCTCGCGCCGGTCGGTGTCGATCGAGAACTCCGCAAATTGAAAGATCAAGCCGGTCTCCTCGGGCGCAGGCCAGCGGCGCTGCCCAGGGTAAGCAATCAATCCAATCTCAAGGATAAATCAAGCTGCTGTCAAAGCTTTGCGGAGCGGGCTGGCGCACCATCCGGGGGTATTCCGGCAAAGCGCAAACGGAGCCCGACCATGACAGCAGCGGCCCATTCCCCGACATCCGGCGGCAAAGGCACGGGGCTCGGCGCGGCCATGCGCTCCCCGACCCTGGCGTTGACCCTGGCGGCTTTGTTCTGGGCCGGCAGCTTCGTCGTGGGACGGGCGCTGCGCGAGGATATCGATCCGGTGGTGCTGACGTTCCTGCGCTGGCTCGTTTCGCTGGCGGTGTTCGTGCCTTTCGTGTGGCGGGAGGTGCCCCGCGCGCTGCCCATCGTGCTGCGCGAATGGCGGCTGCTGGCTGCACTGGGCGCGACGGGAATAGCGCTGTTCCACCCGCTGGTGTTCCTGGCCCTGCAGCATACATCGGCAACCAACGCGCTGTTGACCTTCTCGCTGTCGCCGGTTGCCATTCTTGTCGGCAGCGCCCTGCTGACCGGAGAACGGCCGAATGCGCGCCAGTGCGGCGGAATTCTGGTGTCGATGACCGGTGCCGCCATCTTGATCACACGGGGAGATCTGAACCTGCTGCTGGCCGGCGCCGGCAGCGGTGACCTGTGGATGCTGGCGGCCGTCGCCGTCTGGGCGGCCTACTCGCTGCTGCTGCGCCGCCGGCCATCGGATCTGTCCCAGACCATGACGTTGACGGCGAGCATCGTGTTTGCCCTGCCGATGCTGCTGGCATTTACTCTCTTCTCGGCGCCGGCCTCGCCCATCACTTTGTCGACCCCAGTGGTATTGGGCATCGCCTACATCGCCATCTTCGGCTCGGTGATCGGCTTTGTGTTCTGGTCGTTCGGGGTGGGCGAGCTGGGTCCCAGTCGGGCCGGGCAGTTCGTGCACCTGATGCCTGTATTCGGCGCCGGGCTCAGCTTCGCCTTCCTGGGTGAGCCGCTGTCGCTGAGCCAAGTTGCCGGCGCGGTGTTCGTGCTGTCGGGCATCGTACTGATCGAGCGGGCAGTGCCCGTCCGTTCGGCCCAATAGACTGCCGGCACTGCCCGCCGCCGTCTGCCCAACACTTGAGCGCTTGCTCCTCCGGCGCTGCCTCGCCAAGATGGCAGGCGAGCGGGATGGCTGGGCGGCACTGGAGAAGCGAGCGTGCACGGGACAGGCTACTCGACGCCGCTCATCGCCCTCGACGCGGTCGTGCTCGACACCGAGACCACCGGGCTCGACGCGCGGGTCGCGCGCGTGCTGCAGATCGGCGCGCTGCGCCTGTCGGGCGGCACGCTGCACGTGGGGGAGCGCTTCGAGGCCCTGATCAATCCCGGCGGCCCAATCCCCAAGGCGTCGGCGGCTGTGCACGGCATTACCGACGCCATGGTGGCAACCGCGCCTTCCTTCGCGGATGTTGCGGCATCGCTGGAGGCGTTCGTCGGCCGATCCATCGTCATCGGCCACGCCATCGCCTACGATCTGGCCGTGCTGGCACGCGAATATGGCCTCGCGCGCAGGGCCGCGCCACAGTTGCGCGCCCTCGATGTGCGCGCGCTCGCGCGCCTCGCCGCACCCACACTGGCAGATCACAGTCTCGACCGGCTGTGCGAGTGGCTCAACATAGAGATCAGGGGCCGCCACACGGCGCTGGGGGACGCAGAGGCGACAGGCCGCGCGTTCCTGGCACTGGTGCCGATGCTGCGCGCCAAGAACATTCGCACGCTAGCCGAAGCCGAGGCCGCGAGCCGGTCGCTCGCCGAGCAGGAAGCGCGCACGACCGGCGGTTATGCGCCTTCGGCGGCAGCGCTCCCCGAGGAGCGGCGGGCGCTGGCGCGGCTCGACAGCTTCCCTTACCGCCACCGCGTGCGCGACGTGATGAGCGCCCCGCCGATCTTCGCGCCACCCGACATGACGGTGCGCGAGGCCGTGCGCCTCTTGATCGAGAAGCGCGTCAGCAGCGTATTCGTGCGCGCCGCTTCGGGGGTAACGGGCATCGTCACGGAGCGCGATGTGCTGCGCGCGGTCGACCAAGGCGAGGCGGGGCTTGCCGCGCGTCTGGATGCAATCATGAAGGCGCCGCTCCAGTGCGTAGGCGAGGACGAGTTCCTCTATCGCGCGATCGGCCGTATCGAGCGGCTGGGGTTCCGCCACCTTGGCGTAGCCAATGCCAATGGCGAGATCGTCGGCGCGGTGACCACGCGCAACCTGCTGCGCCACCGCGCCGCCACCGCCACCATGCTGGGCGACGAGATCGACAGCGCCGGCACTCCGGCGGCCCTTGCCTCGGCCTGGGCCAGGCTGCCGCTGATGGCGCGCAACCTGGTCGAGGAGGAGGTGGACCCGCGCACCATCGCTGCCGTGGTGAGCTCCGAGATCTGCGCCATGACCCGCCGCGCCGCCGAGCTGGCTGAGGCCCGGCTCGAGAGCGAGGGCTCGGGGCCGCCGCCCGTCGCCTACGCGGTGCTGGTGCTCGGCTCGGCGGGGCGCGGCGAAAGCCAGCTCGCCGCCGACCAGGACAACGCCATCGTCTATGCCGAGGGCAGCGAGGGCGGGCCTGAGGACCGCTATTTCGAGGCGCTGGCCAAGCACATGAACGAGATCCTCGACACGGCCGGCGTGCCGTTGTGCAAGGGCGGCGTAATGGCCAGAAACAGGGAATGGCGCAAGAGCGTGGCCGACTGGCAGGCGACCGTCGCCAGCTGGGTGCGGCGCCAGAAGCCCCAGGACCTCCTCAACGTCGACATCTTCTTCGACTGCGTGTCGGTGCACGGCGTCACGTCGCTGGGCGAGACCGTCTGGGAGCATGCCTATGCCCACGGGTACGCGGCCCGCGATTTCCAGAACCTGCTGATCGAGACCGCGCGCCAGCGCGGCAGCCCCTTCACGCTGCTCGGGCGCTTGCGCACGGACGAGAAGGGTCGCATCGACCTGAAGCGGTACGGGCTGATGCCGCTGTTCACCGCCGCCCGCGTGCTCTCCATTCGTCACGACGTGCGCGCCCGCTCCACAGTCGATCGCCTGCAGGGCATCGCCGCCAAGGGCCTCGCGGCGCCGGACAAAGTTCAGTGGATCCTCGACGCCCACCGCCTGCTCCTGGGGGCGGTGATCAGTCAGCAGCTCGTCGACACCGAGGCCGGCGTGCCGCTGTCGCCCAGGGTCGACCTCAGCCGCCTCGACAAGGCCGAGAAGGCCGGGCTCAAGGACGCAATGAAGGCGGTCGAGGAGGCAATCGACCTCATCGCGGAGGGGCGGCTGTAAGCTGCGTCGGCGCCGGTTTGGATAGTTTCGCACGCTTAGGGAGGAAGCCATGAAGGCCGCCGTTCTGCACGAAGCGAACAAGCCACTCACGATCGAAGAGGTCAGCATCAACAAGCCGGCGCCACGCGAGGTGCTGATCCGCACCGCCTTTGCCGGCCTCTGCCACTCCGATCTGCACTTCATCGAGGGGCTGTATCCCCACCCGCTTCCCGTGGTTCTCGGGCACGAGGCGGCGGGCATCGTTGACGCGGTCGGCTCCGAGGTTGCCTACGTGAAGAAGGGCGATCACGTCATCACCTGCCTGTCCGTGTTCTGCGGCACCTGCGAGAACTGCACGACCGGCCGCCCCGCCATCTGCACGAACACGGACGTGAAGCTGCCGCCCGGCACCGCCAGGCGCTTGAGCCTCAACGGCAAGCCGCTGCACACCTTCGTGAACCTGTCGTCCTATGCCGAGATGATGCTGGTGCACGAGAACGCTGTGGTGAAGATCGGTGAAGATTTCCCACTCGATCGCGCCGCGCTGATCGGCTGTGCGGTGATCACGGGCTATGGCGCGGTTGTCAACACGGCCAAGGTCGCTCCGGGCGAGACGGTGGCCATCATCGGCTGCGGCGGCGTCGGGATGGCGGCAATCAACGGCGCGGCCATCGCCGGCGCCGGCCGCATCATTGCCGTCGACACCAACCCCGTGAAGCTGCAGCTCGCCACCAAGCTCGGGGCCACCGATCTCGTCAATCCCAAGGACGGCGATCCTGTGCAGCGCATCAAGGACCTGACCAAGGGCGGCGTCCACCACGCCATCGAGTGCCTCGGCACCAAGACCACGGCCGAGCAGGCCTTCCAGATGCTGGCCATCGGCGGTACCGCGACCATCGTCGGCATGGTGCCGTTCGGGCAGAAGATCGAGCTGCACGGCTTCGACTTCCTGCGCGAGCGCAAGATCCAGGGCTCCTCGATGGGCTCCAACCGGTTCCGCGTGGACATGCCGCGCCTGATGGAGTTCTACAGGCAGCGCAAGCTGCACCTCGACGACTGGATCTCCGACCGCATCAAGCTTTCCGACATCAACGAGGGGTTCGCGGCCATGAAGGCCGGCAAGGTGGTGCGCAGCGTCATCCAGTTCGATGCGTGACGGGGAGATCGGGCTCGTCTTGGAAGGGTGGCTCTAGCTCAGGGGACGCTATGTTGTCATGCCTGGCAAGGGCAATAGCCCGAGACCCGGTACCCAGGGTACAAGTCTACCTTCGGCTTTTGCGGCTCTGGGTACCGGATGCTTCGCTTCGCGAAGCTCCGGCATGACAGCTACTGGAGGGATTCGATGCGCGTAGGTGCCTACTACTTCCCGACCGATTACGGCATCGACATCGCCGAGCTGGCGCGTGCGCTCGAGGAGCGGGGCTTCGAGTTCGCTCTTCGTGTGCGAGCACACGCATATACCGGTGAGCCGGAAGACGCCGTTTCCAACCGGCGGCGAGCTGCCCAAGCGCTACAAGCACACCCATGATCCGTTTGTGGCGCTGTCGTTTGCCGCGGCGGCGACCAAGAAGCTCAAGGTCGGCACCGGCATCGCGCTGATCCCGCAGCGCGACCCGATCCTGACGGCCAAGCAGGTGGCGAGCCTCGACCAGCTCTCGGGCGGGCGCTTCATCTTCGCCATGGGCGGCGGCTGGAACGTCGACGAAATGGAAAACCACGGCGCCAAGTACGAGACGCGCTTCAAGCTGCTGCGCGAGCGGGTGCTGGCCATGAAGGAGCTGTGGACCAAGGAGGAAGCGAAGTTTCACGGCGAGTTCGTCAACTTCGATCCGGTTTGGATGTACCCGAAGCCCAAGCAGAGACCGCACCCGCCGCTGCTGTTGGGCGGGGAGAGCGACCACACCTTGAAGCGGGTGGTGGAGTTCTGCGACGGCTGGTTCCCGCGCCCGCGCGGCGGCTGGGAGCCCAAGAGCGCGGTCACGCGCCTGAACGCGGCAGCGGCAGCGGCAGGGCGCGATCCCAAGACCCTGTCGATCACCGTGTTCGCCGCCCCACCCGACGCGGCAAAGCTCGCGCCCTATCGCGAGGCCGGCATCGACCGCGTGTTGTTCGAGGTGCCGGATCTCACGCGAGACGAGATCCTGGCGGTGCTGGACAAGAATGCGAAGCTGATTGCCGGCGCTTGAGACGGGCGAGCCGCGTCGGCTTATCCCCGACTTATGGTTAGACTGAACGTCGTGCGGGAATTGTTTCACGTGAAACAATTCGAGATCGATGTTCAGTGTTAACCATACCTGACCCCTTCTGGGGCAGCGTCCGACCCGAAACCAGCTTCGGCGAGCTGGCCTTTGGCAACGCATCCTCGTCCGGTGCCGGACGGGGGCGCTTGGTCCGCTGCCTTCGTTTTGCGGCTTCGCGGGCTGCTTCGGTGGCGTCGATATAGGCCCGGACTCTACCGACCAGGACGCTTTCGCCCTCAGCCAGTGAGGCTGTGATCGACTCGCCCAGCGGGAGGGAAGAACCCGGCGGCCAAACCGTCGCAACAAAGTTGCAGTAGCTGGGCGCGCTCCAGATCCTATACCGGCGGTAATATGTCTGCCTGATGGACATGCGATATCGTTGCACACTTGAATTTATGTTCTCTAAAAGTGCTTGGATCGCGCCTGGCCGCGGCGAAGCGCTGCTTGAGCGCCGGGTTTGTGGTTAATACCGATCGTCGTGCCAGGCGGGGTCTGGTCCGTCAACGGCTGCAAGCAACGGGACGGTCAATCGGGAAACTCGTGCGCGTAGTCGGCTCGTGCAGCATCGAGGATGCCGTGCGCCGCCTTGGCGTCGTACGCCGGGTCGACTGTGATGGTGCTCGGCGCGTCGCCCGGCAGCGTCTTGTAGGTCAGAAAGTAGTGCCGCAGGCGGTCGACGACCGGGCGCGGCAGCTGGGCGATGTCGATGAACTCGCCGTAGGTCGGATCGCCGAGCAACACGGCGAGGATCTTGTCGTCGGCCTCCCCCCGCTCAACCATGCGTAGACCGCCGATCGGGCGCGCCTCGAGCAGAATCTCGCCGCGTGAGATGGGCCGGTCCGTTAGCACGCAAATATCGAGCGGATCGCGGTCGCCGTGCGAGACGCGCGGGCTGCCCGCGAGCGCATATGCCGCCACCCGATCGCCACAGTATGTGCGTGGAACGAACCCGTACAGCGTCGGACAGAAATTCGAAAAGCGCTGCGGCCGATCCACCATGAGGTAGCCGGAGTGCTTGTCGATCTCGTACTTCACCCCGTCGGTCGGGACGATCTCGATGTATGCGCGGACGATCTCGGGAAAACGCTTCCCCGGGTCGATGCCATGCCATGGGTGGGGCCGATACTCGAGCGGGCGATCGTGCATAAAATGAAGTCTATCGCGGATCGTCCACCGTGTCGCCGCGCATCGCGAAGCCCGCTCCTATCAGCGCGGCCCGCGCGCGCCGGTGGGCCCCTGGTGGCCGGCATAGAGGCCCTCGATCTCCTTGGCGAACCGCTGCTCGAGCGCGGGGCGCTTGATCTTGAGGGTCGGCGTCTGCAGGCCGGCGGCAATGGTCCATGGCTCCGTCGTCCACCACACGGCGCGCGGCGTTGCGTAGGCCGGAAGGCCCCTGACGGCAGCGGCGATGCGCTGGAGAATGAACCGCGCCTCGGGCTCGGATGCAGACGAGGGCAGGCCGTCGCCCTCGATGCCGTTGCGGGACCGCTGGCGGCTCCACTCCTCGGCATTGAGCACGACCAGGGTCGCCAGAAACGGGCGTTGCTCGCCCACCACCATGGCCTGCTCGAACAGCGGGTCGGAGACGATGGCCGTCTCCAGGTCCACCGGCGCGATCTTCTCACCCGTCGAGGTGACGATGATGTCCTTGATGCGCCCGGTGATGGTGATGCGTCCGCCCTCGATGCGGGCCTGGTCGCCGGTGTGCAGCCAGCCGTCCGGCTCGATGACGCGGCGCGTCTCATCGGGCTTCTTCCAATACCCCACCATCACGCTCGGTGCGCGCACCAGCAGCTCATCGTTGTCGCCGATCCTCACCTCGATGCCGGCAAGCGGCCTGCCGACCGAGCGGGGATCGTTGTCGTCGGGCGTGTTGACGGCGATCACGGGCGAGGTCTCGGTCATGCCATAGCCTTGTAGGATGTCGAGCCCCAGCGACAGGAACAGGCGGATGATGGGCAAGGCGATGGGCGCGCCGCCGCTTACCGCAACGCGCAGCCGGCCACCGAGCTGGGAGGTGATCTTGTCGGCAACGAGCGGCTTCAGGATCGGCCAGGCGGCGTGGTCGAGCAGCGGCGGGCTCCTGCCTGACTGGCGCGCATCGAAGCGGCGGCCGCCGACCGCGAGCGTCAGGTCGAACAGGGTCCGCTCCAGCCATGACATGGAAGCGCGGCGCTCCATGATCCTGGCGTAGACCCGCTCGTAGATGCGCGGCACCGAGACGAGCACCGTCGGCCGTACTGTCTTGAGGTCCTCGGGCAGCTGCTGTGTCGAGCGGGCAAACGCCACGCAAGCGCCCATGGCTACGGGATAGTAGTAGCCCGCGGTGCGCTCGAACGTGTGCGATAGGGGGAGGAACGACAGGAACACATCGCTCGCCTCTGCAGAGATGCGCTCGCGTACGGCACGGATGTTGGCGATGATATTGCCGTGCGAGAGCATGACGCCCTTCGGTCGGCCGGTGGTGCCCGAGGTGTAGACGATGGCCGCGAGATCGGTGGCCGTCACGCGGGCGGGGCGGCCGCTATCGGCGCTGCCTGCTCGGCCGGCCTCCAGCCAGCGCTCGAGCTGGACGACGCGGCTGTCGTGGTCCTCGCTGGTGGCCGCGCCTTCGCCCTTCAGGCAGACGACGCGCTTCAACCCCTCCAGGCGATCGCCCGCGGCGACCAGCTGCCGCCACCGTTCGGCAGAATCGACGAACAGCAGTGAGGCGCTGCTGTCGTTGAGGATGTAGATAATGCTTTCCGGGTTATCGATGGCGTGCAGCGGCACCGGCACAAGGCCGCGGGACAGCGCCGCCTGATCCATCGCCACGTGCTCGATACTGTTAGGCACGAGGATGGCCACGCGGTCGCCGTGGCTCAGGTGCCCGGCATCGAGGGCGCGCCGCCACACCTGGAACTGCTCGTCGATCTCGCCCCACGAATAACCGATCCAGCGGCCCGCACTGCCGTCGAAGTGGCGGTATGCCTCCAGGCCGGGCGTCGTCTCGACGCGCCAGCGCAGCAGCGCCGGCAGCGTCTGCACCGCGTCGAAGCTCGCCGCGGCCTGCGACTCATCGAAAGCTGATTTCAGGCTCGGGCTTAGCAGTTGCGGACATTGGCTTGCGTGGACGCGACGGTCTGCGCTGGGTCGCGGGCACACAGGTAAGCGACCGTGCGTTTGCGAGCAAGCGCCCCGCACGGAAGCCGGTTCACCGCCGCCCACCCAGCATCGCACGGGCGATGGCGCGGCCGATGCTGCCGGCAATCGAACGTACGAACGACTTGATGGCGGCTTCGGCGATGCCCTGCCGCTGGCTGCCGCCGCCGCGGCGAGGCGGCGGATCATGGGTGGGCCTCGGCGCCGATTGCGGCGTCCTTTGACCAAGGTCGTTCGGCTTGTTGACCATTGTTGAGCCCCCCGCTAGCGGCGCCCGCCCAGCACCGCCCGGACGATGGCGTTGCCGATGCTGGAAGCAACCGAGCGCACAATAGTTTTGGTGAAGGTCTCTCCGTAGCCCTGGCGGCGGCCGGTATTGGCCCCGCCCATCAGGATGTTGCCCCAGCTGTTCTCCTGCGCCTCCGCCTCGGCTTTGGCCTGCCCGGCACGATTCTCCAGCATCTCGTAGGCGGAGTCGCGGTCAAGCGTCTCCTCGTACTTGCCGTAGATGGGGCTCGCCTCCACCAGGGCCTTGCGCTCGGCGGGCGTGACGGGGCCGATGCGGCCCGACGGCGGCCTGATCAGCGTGCGCTGGACCATCGAGGGCTCGCCGCCCTTGTGCAGCACCGACACTAGCGCCTCGCCCACCTTGAGCTCCTGGATCACCCGCTCGACATCGAGCTGCGGGTTCGGGCGGAAGGTCTCGGCGGCGGCACGAATGCCCTTCTGTTCGATCGGCGTGAAGGCACGCAGCGCGTGCTGGATACGGTTGCCGAGCTGGGCGGACACGCTGTTGGGCACGTCGCGCGGATTCTGCGTGACGTAATAGACGCCGACGCCCTTGGAGCGGACGAGGCGGGTGACGCGCTCCACTTGCTCGAGCAGCGCCTTGGGCGCCTCGTTGAACAGCAGGTGCGCCTCGTCGAAGAAAAACACGAGCTTGGGCTTGTCCGGATCGCCCACCTCGGGCAACTTGTCGAACAGCTGCGCCAGCATCCACAGCAGGAAGGTAGCGTAGAGGCGCGGCGTCTTCATCAGCTTGTCGGCGGAGAGAATATTGATGTAACCGCGGCCGTCGGGCGCGGTCTTCATGAAGTCGGCAATGTCGAGCGCCGGCTCGCCGAAGAAGTTGTTGGCGCCCTGCTCCTCCAGCACCAGCAGGCGACGCTGGATGGCGCCCACCGAGATGGCCGAGACGTTGCCATACCTCGTCATCAGCGACTTGCCGCGCTGGCCGACATCGTTGGCGAGCGAACGCAGGTCCTTGAGATCGAGCAGCGGCATCTTCTCGTCGGCCGCCACGCGGAAGATGATGTTGAGCACGCCTTCCTGCGTCTCGTTGAGCTCCATCAGGCGCGACAGCAGCAGCGGGCCCATCTCCTGCACCGTGGCGCGGATCGGATGGCCCTGCTCGGCGAACAGGTCCCAGAACACGGTAGGAAAGGAGGTGTTGGACCAGTCCTCCAGTCCGATCTCCTTGGCCCGTTTGACGAGAAAGTCCTTGGGCTCACCCATGGCGGAGATACCGGACAGGTCGCCCTTGATGTCGGCGGCAAACACCGGCACGCCGACGGCGGAGAAGCCCTCCGCCATCACCTGCAGCGACACGGTCTTGCCGGTGCCGGTGGCGCCCGTGACGAGCCCGTGGCGATTGGCGAGCTTGAGCTCAAGGGTCTCGGGGCCCGCGCTACTCGTGCCGAGGAAGATCTTGCCATCCTGCAGCAGCGTCTGGCTCTGAACCATGCCTTGCTCCCAGTCCCTAGCCCCGACTCGACACCCGTGTTTGCGCCTGATTACACGGTCGGTCGTGCTTGGCAATGGACGGTTGCATGTCCATCGTGGGGATAAGTTAGCGGCGAAGTGCGCCAAAACAATAGGCATTGGCGCCGGGGCGGAATGGGCTACCAATGGGCAGGAAAGGCTAGCTGCCACATCGGGATCAGGACTGTGCGATGTCAGAAGCGGATTTGACCCTGGCGGCCGAGTTCGAGCCGGCCACGCGTGCGGCTTGGTTGGCGCTGGTCGACAAGGTGCTGAAGGGCGGTGACTTCGAGAAGCGGCTTGTTTCGCACACCGCCGACGGGGTGCCCATCCAGCCCCTCTACACCTGCGCCGATGGGGTCGAGGGGCGGGGACCCGTCAGGGGCCGCGTTGGCCGACCCGCCGGGACTTGGGACGTGCGCCAGCGCCATCTGGAGCCCGATCCCAAGGCCGCCAATGCCGCGATTTTCTGGAGGATTTGGCGGGTGGCGTTAGCTCCATCGTGCTGCAGATAGCGGCACCGGGGCAGGGCGGGCTCGCCTCCGGCGCCGAAGCGATAGCAGTGGCCTTGAAGGGCGTCCTGCTCGAGGCCTGCGCCATCGGGCTCGACGGTCGCGAGAATACCCTCGACGCCGCAGGCAGCCTGATCGAAATCTGGCGCGCGCGAGGCATGACCGAGACGGCCCGCCGCGGGGCCTTCAATCATGACCCGCTTGGCGTGCTGGCCAAGACCGGCACCCTCAACTACCCGGCAGCAAAGTCGTGCGAGATCGCCGCCAAGCTCGCCGTCGACACGCACGCCATGCCACAAGTCACGGCCCTCCTCGCTGACGGGCGGCCTTATCACGAAGCGGGCGCCAGCGAAGCGCAGGAGCTGGCGGCGATGCTGGCGACACTCCTGGCCTACTTGCGCGCTTGCGAGGCCGCTGGGTTGGCCCCTCGCGATGCGTTAGGCCGAATTGCAGTCGGACTCGCGGCCGATGCCGACTTGTTCGCCACGATGGCGAAGTTGCGCGCTGCCCGCAGGCTGGTGGCGCGGGTGGCCGATGCCTGTGGCGGGGGTGCCGTCGCGGACAAGGTCGAGCTCACGGCCACCACATCTGAACGCATGATGGCGCGGCGCGACCCTTGGGTGAACGTGCTGCGCACCACGGTAGCATGCGCAGCAGCGGCCTTCGGAGGCGCGGATGCGATCACCGTGCTGCCGTTCACCTGGGCACTGGGCAGGCCAAATGCATTCGCGCGGCGCATCGCGCGCAATACGCACCTTGTGCTGCAGGAGGAAAGCGCGGCAGCCAGGGTGATCGATCCGGCGCATGGCTCCTGGTACGTGGAGGAACTGAGTGAGGAGCTGGCGCACAAGTCCTGGGCGCTGTTTCAGGAGATCGAGGCCAAGGGCGGCATGATCGCCGCGCTGGAAAGCGGATTTGTCCAGGGCGAGATCGCCCGGGTCGCCGAAGCGCGCGCCAAAGACATTGCCAATGGCCGCCTCGCCCTGACCGGTGTCTCAGCATTTCCGCTTCTCGCTGATGACGGCGTCAAATATTTTCTCCACCCGCCCGCCGATCCGGTGACCAGGGGCGCCACCTCGGTTGCCCCGCTCGCCCCCCGCCGGCCGGCCGAGCCCTACGAGACCTTGCGCGACCGAGCAGACGCGCACTTCGCACGAACCGGCAAGCGGCCTCAGGTTTTCCTCGTCGCGCTCGGCGATCTCGCCACCCATTCCGCCCGTTCGACCTGGATGGCCAACTTCCTCGCCGCCGGCGGCATCGCCGCGACCGCGAGCGAACCGCTCCTCACTTCCGCCGACGCAGGCAAGGCGTTTGCGGCGAGCGGAGCCAAGGTTGCCTGCCTCTGCTCCTCCGACAAAGTCTACGCCGAGTTGGGCGAGGCGACCGCCGGCGTCCTGAAGCAGGTGGGCGCAAGCCGAGTGCTGCTCGCAGGCCGGCCCAAGGAGCAGGAGGCGGCACTGAGGGCCGCCGGTGTCGATACCTTCGTGTTCGCCGGCAGCGACGCGATCGCTACGCTGACAAATCTCCATCACGCACTTGGCGTGCGCGCCTGACCTTCCTCACCAATCCCGAAACGCAAGCCTTGATCACCGTTCATCACACGTCGGTGAGTGCATCTTCCCGCCAGACCGCGGCTTCCTATTTCAGCGTCGTGAGCCGCGATGGCTCGCAAACAAACAAACCTCAACGCTGGAGAATGATCATGAAGACCATCTTTTCCGCCCTTGTTGCGCTCTCGGTTCTGTCCGGTATCGCAGCTTCCACGGCCCAGGCTGCGGACTTCGGTTCGCGCGAATACTGGATCGAGCGGGACACCAACCAGAACTGAGCTGCCTCGGAAGTGACAGGGATCGGCGCCCCACCATCGGGCGCCGTTTCCTTTTGCGCCTCACATTTGCGGGTCAGTGAGGCCGGCGATGGTTGCTGGCCTTGCTCGGGCACCCAGCAGGTCCATTCTCCCCTGACTGGGTGCTCTTGCTTTGGTGCGGCCCTTCCCTACCCTTAGCTCCCTCGGCTGGCCTGGGCTCCACCTCGATCCTAGATCTGGCAATGATCCCCCTCGGGTGGCTTGTGCTGCGAAGCATAGCGGGGAAGCGCGAGGCCCCTTATGCCTTAGACAGCGAATGCGGCAGCGATCTTTGCTCCGCGACGCGCCAAGGAGAAGGGGTTCGTCCATGAGGTACATGCTGTACATGCTCGTTGCGCTAGCCGTTATCAGCGGTTCAGCGGCCAACATGCAACCTGCTTTGGCCGACGACGGAGGGTGCGTCACGGCCGACTGCTCTGCTGGCTAAGGCGTATTCCTCCCGCCAGTTGAGACTTTCGGACCTCGGGGCAGGCGACCAGCGCCTCGTGAGCGATGTCGCTCACCGGCTTGCGCGCTGGTCGGAGCGGCGCCCTCTAGATGCACTGGCTGGAAAGCATATAGAGAACGATCTCATCAACCTCGCGGTGGGCCATGGCATGGCCGGCCAATACCCCGCCTAGCATGGCGATGAGGCTTGTCCACTGAGGAGCCCACCGGGACTGGGCGATCCTCAGCCGCGCTAGCCGCCTAACGGTGCGTCGTGCTCTCTACTCTCCACCTCCTCGAGCGGCACGGTGAGCCGCCACGCTACGCCCTCCTCGCCGATCCGGTAGGCGCTGCGCCCGTTCATCGAACTCGCCACGATGTGCTCGAGGAGCATGCGGCCGAACCCTGCCGCTTGGGATGGCTGCGCGCGTGCTGCCGGCGTCTCGCGCCAGTTCAGGCTGAGCAGCGACCCGGTCCCGTTGCTCGCTGTGTCCCATGCAACCTCGAGACGGCCGCCACCCTCCCCCAGCGCTCCGTACTTTGCCGCGTTGGTCGCCAACTCGTGCAGCGCGAGCCCGATGGTCTGGGCGACTGCCGGCTTCAACATCACCGGCGGACCGCCGATCGAAACCGAGCTGGAGGGGACAGCACCGAATGGCTTGAGATGGGCGATCACCAGCTCCTCGAGCGAAGCGCCGCTCCATTCCCCGCGCACCAGCAGATCGTGGGAAACAGCGATGCCGTGCAGCCGATCGACGAACGTCTGCACGCTGCCTGCACCCGCCACATCGTCACGGAAGGTCCGGCTGGCGATCGATTGGATGACGGCCAGCAGATTCTTCGTGCGATGGCTCAACTCGCGCATGACGAGCTGCAGATGCTCGTCGCGAAGCTTGCGGTCGGCGATGTCCTCGTTCATGCCGACCCACGCGGTCACCTCGCCTTCCGAGTTCTTGAGCGCCACACCGCGCGCAGATGTCCAGCGGTACGCTCCGGAGACGTGACGCAGGCGATATTCGACGTTGTAGGGCGCCGCGGACGCGACGGCCGCGCGCCATGCCGACTGCGTGCGGCCACGGTCTTCGGGATGCACCGCCTGCAGCCAGCCAGTACCCTTCCACTCATCGTAGGTCTGGCCGGTGAAGGCCCGCCAGGTCGGTGAATCCTCCGCGACCTCGCCGGCGGGCGTTGCCGACCAGACGATCTGCGCGGTTGCCTGCACCAGCGCCTCGAACCGCGCCTTGGCCGCTTCCAGCTCCTTTGACCGCTCGGCCGCACGGTGCTCGGCCACGGCGCGATCGGTCATGTCGGCTACGACATTGACCACGATGTAGGGGCTCCCGTCCGCGCAACGGGCGCTGACCTTGCCGCGGCCCGTCAAGTGGCACACCGAGCCGTCGGGCCGCACGATCCTGTACTCCGCGTCGATCTCGTCCTGCGTCTGGATCAGGCGGTGATAGCGGTCGAGAAGGTGTCGGTCGTCGGGGTGCATGGCCGCGCGCAACTCGTCCGTCGGCCCGCCCACAGTCCCCTTGTTGGAGGGCAGCGAGAGCTGAAAGAGGTCCAAGGCCTCCTGCGACCAGGTGCGAGTTTTCGCGACAAAATCCGTCTCCCAGCTTCCCATGCGACCGACACGCAGCGCCGCCTGATACCGCGCCTCGCTCTCGAGCACCTGGCGCGCGCGCGCATCGATGAGAATGCTCGCCTGCGCGAGCGCATTCATCACATTGGTGGCTTCGAGCAGCGGGAGCGGCTCGGGCTGCACCTTCCGGCCCACGGCCAGCCGATAGGTCGCCGACTGGATCGTCGCCATCGCCCGCACCAACTTGCGGCTGAGGTAGAAGCAGAAGGCAACCGCCAGCGCCGAGGTCAGCAGTCCTGCAGTACCGAGCCAGGCGAGCGACTGCCACAGCGGCGCATCTATGAGGGCGCGCGGCGCGCTAACCAGGGTTCGCCAGCCGGTCAGGCTCGACACGGTCGCCGCCTCGATCCAAATGGCTCCGTCGCCTGCAACGCGCTCGCTCAAGGCCAGTCCACCCTGTTCCGGAGCAGGGGCGACGCTGTCGGGAGGCGCCGAAGCGAGAGCCTGAGCTTTGCGATCGACGAGCCGGACGGTCCATCCCTGCGGCGCGTCGAACGCAGCTATCGTGCCTTCGAAGCGCGAGGCGTTGACGGTGAGAACCAGGATGAAGGCGACGGCGCTCTCGCGGACGATGGGGAGCGCGATGTTCACCACCCGCTGCCCGGCCACTGCTCCGAGAAAGCCGTTGGAGACATGGAGGCTGCGCGTGGCAAGCACGGCGCGGGCGCCCTCCGGATCAGATGTCGCCGGCAGCGGTGTGCCGTAAGGAACGCGTGTGTTGAGCAATTGCTGCAGCGAGGTTTCGAGCAGCAGCACGTAGGCTTGACGCCGACCAAGCGCAGCCGCGGCGCGCTCGTGGAACTGGGCGAAATCCCCCCGGTTGAGGGTGCTAGACGTACCAAGCGTCTCGAGCACCGTGATCAGACCCGACATCTCGCGATCGATATCGGCCGAGATATCCGCCGCAGCCCGCACCAGCGACTGGCGTGCGGTCGCCGCCTCCGAGCGCAGGTGACTGACCAGGCCGTACCCGCACACGGCCATTGCCGGAACGACCAGCGAAGCCGACATCGCCAGCAGATAAAAGGCCACCGACTTGGGCTGCCGCAAGCGGTTCAGCAGGCCGCGCCAGGTGGCGACGAGCCAGGCAACAGCAGCTCCGCCCAGCGCGCGCAGCTGTTCGAGGAGCGTGTCCTGAAGGTCCATCGCGCGATGTTACGCAGCCTCTGAAGCCCCGACCATTGCTGACATGCTGTATTCACCACGCGAAATGCCGTGCCGCAAGCGATCTCAGGGGGCGGGCAGCCAGCCGCGCACCGGCTGGAAGCCGAGACGCAGTTTCGCCCCTTGCTCCCGACGCGCGGCCTCCGCGATCGCGGGCATCGCCTGCGGACGGTTCACCAACGCCACCAGCACGTAGCTGATGATCATCAGCAGGAACCAGGCACCGAGCTTGCCGTAGGTGACGAGTTCCCAGCCGTGGCGCTGGTTGGGATAGACCCAGGCGGCCGTGAAGGTGCCGACGTTCTCGGCAACCCAGATGAAGAGCGCCACCAGCGCGAAGCCCACGAGCAACGGCATGCGCCGATGGACACGCCACACTTTGAAATGGATCCAACACTGCCCGAAGAGCAACGCGGTGAGCGCGAACAGCAGCACGCGCCCGTCCATCACGTAGTGGTGCGCGAAGAAGTTGACGTAGATGCCGGTGGCCAACAGCACCAGCGCCCACAACGGCGGGTGATGGGTGAAGCGGAAGTCGAAGAGCCGCCAGCAGCGGGCGATATATGAGCCGATCGCCGCATACATGAACCCGGTGAACAGCGGCACGCCGCCGATGCGCAGTACGGAATCCTCTGGATAGATCCAGGAGCCGACCGAGGTCTTGAAGATCTCCATCGCCGTGCCGACCACATGGAAGATGAAGATGACCTTCGCCTCCTCCCAGGTCTCGAGCTTGAACGCCAGCATCGCTATCTGGATGCCGACGGCCGCGAGGACCAGGAAGTCATAGCGCGAGAGCGCCGCGCTGCGCGGGTAGAACAGGTGTGTGCCGATCAGCAGGGCGAGCATCAGCGCGCCGAACAGGCAGGCCCAACCCTGCTTGATGCCGAAGCGCGCGAGCTCGTAGAGCACCAGCGTGCTCCGTCGCAGCTCGGCCCAGGCGCCGATGCGCCCCTCGGCGTCGATGAAGCGCGCCAGCGGCGCCCAATGCCGCGCTGCGCTGTTGGGCGCGCCGTTGCGAACCTGTCGCTGCATGAAATATCCCTCGCTGCTCAAAATGCTGGCTAACTCTGCGCCCAATCGGCCTATGGCGCCCGGGCGTTGATTTCATTAAATTCAGGCGCAGCAAGGGTCGAAACGCGGCCAATTCGAGCCACGCACATGAGCCAGATACCGGATTTCACGTCGATCAGTCTGGAAGACGAGCAGCGCATCGGCACTGCCCCGTCCGGCGAGCCGTGGATCACCCCCGAAGGCATCGCGGTGAAGCCCATCTATGCGGCCGCCGACACCGCCGGTCTCGACTTCCTCGACGGCTATCCCGGCATCGCGCCCTACCTGCGCGGGCCCTACCCCACGATGTACGTGACGCAACCGTGGACCATCCGCCAGTACGCGGGGTTCTCGACGGCGGAAGACTCCAACGCCTTCTATCGCCGCAACATCGCCGCCGGGCAAAAGGGCCTCTCGGTGGCGTTCGATCTCGCCACCCACCGCGGCTACGACAGCGACCACCCGCGCGTGAAGGGCGACGTCGGCATGGCAGGCGTAGCGATCGATTCCATTTTCGACATGCGCACGCTGTTCGCCGGCATCAACCTCGCCGACATGACGGTGTCCATGACCATGAACGGCGCGGTGCTCCCCGTTCTGGCGCTGTTCATCGTCGCGGGCGAGGAGCAGGGCGTGCCGCCCGAGAGGCTCGCCGGCACCATCCAGAACGACATCCTCAAAGAATTCATGGTGCGCAACACCTACATCTATCCGCCCGATCCCTCGTTGCGCATCATCTCGGACATTTTCGCGTTCACGAGCGCGAAGATGCCGAAGTTCAACTCCATCTCCATCTCCGGCTATCACATGCAGGAGGCCGGTGCGACGGCCGACCTGGAGCTCGCCTACACGCTGGCCGACGGCGTCGAATACGTGCGCGCCGGCGTCAATGCGGGCCTCGACATCGACGCATTCGCGCCCCGGCTCTCCTTCTTCTGGGCGATCGGCATGAACTTCTTCATGGAGATCGCCAAGATGCGCGCCGCCCGCCTGCTGTGGGCGAAGCTCATCAGACAAGAGTTCGCACCGAAGGACGCCAAGTCGCTGGCGCTGCGCACGCATTGCCAGACCAGCGGCTGGAGCCTCACAGCGCAGGACCCGTTCAACAACGTGACGCGCACCTGCATCGAGGCGCTGGCTGCGACCCATGGCGGCACGCAGTCGCTGCACACCAACGCGCTCGACGAGGCGATCGCGCTGCCGACCGACTTCTCCGCCCGCATCGCCCGCAATACGCAGCTCTTCATCCTGCAGGAGACGGGCACCTGCCGCGTCGCCGATCCGTGGGGCGGCAGCCACTATGTGGAGCGGCTCACCTACGAGCTCGTCCGCAAGGCGCAGGCGCATATCGCCGAGGTCGAGGAGCTGGGCGGCATGGCCAAGGCGATCGCCGCCGGCATCCCCAAGATGCGCATCGAGGAGGCCTCCGCGCGCACGCAGGCGCGCATCGACTCCGGCACCCAGACCATCGTCGGCGTAAACAAGTACCGTGTCACCGACGAGGCCGACATCGAAGTGCTCAAAGTCGACAACAGAAGCGTGCGCGAGAGCCAGCTCGCCAAGCTCGCACGACTGAAGGCCGAGCGTGACCCGCAAGCAGTGGGGGCGGCGCTCGCCGCTTTGAGCGACACGGCGAAGTCCGGCGCCGGCAACCTGCTCGAGCGCGCCGTGGCGGCAGCGCGGGCCAAGGCGACGGTGGGTGAGATTTCCGATGCCATGGAAAAGGTGTGGGGCCGCCATCGCGCGGAGTCGCGCGTCATCTCTGGCGTCTACACTGCGGAGGCCGGTGCCATGAGCAAGGACATTGAGCGCGTGCGCGCCATGTGCGCGGCCTTCGAGGCCGCCGACGGGCGGCGCCCGCGCATCCTGGTCGCCAAGATGGGCCAGGACGGCCACGACCGCGGCCAGAAGGTGATCGCAAGTGCCTTCGCCGACCTGGGCTTCGATGTCGACATCGGGCCGCTGTTCGCCACGCCCGATGAGGCCGCGCGCCAGGCGGTGGAGAACGACGCGCACATTATCGGCGTGTCGTCGCTGGCGGCCGGGCACCTCACCCTGGTGCCCGACCTGGTGGCGGCGTTGGAGAAGGAGGGCCGCGGCGACATCATGATCGTGGTGGGTGGCGTGATCCCGCCGTCGGACTTCGATGCGCTGTTCAAAGCCGGCGCCAAGGCCGTGTTCGGGCCCGGCACCAACATCCCCAGGGCAGCCGCCGACCTCCTCGGCAAGCTGAACGCCGAGCTCGGCTACGGACCCCGCGCCGCCGCCGAATAGGCGCAATTCAGCGCGTTGCTCAGACCACCATTAATGCGCACTTTCCGCCACCGGCGGATGGAACCTCGCCTTTACCAACAGAGCGCATAAGATCGAGCGATATCCGTGCCTTCGCCGCTGCGGCGCATAGGTTGCATGAGGGACCGTAGATGACCGTCTTCTTTTGGGGATTGGTGCTGGGAGCGATCCTGGCCATCGTCGGCCCTTCGCTGGTGCCGGCGCAGATGCGCAGCTGGATGACGGACACCGCCCTGCGCCTGATCGGCGCCGTCGCCATCATCGTCTCGATCGCCTCGACATCGTTCGTGCATGTGCCTGACGGCAATCTCGGCCAGCTCTTCCGCGTCTACGGCGGCGGCCCGCTCACGGAGGGCCGTATCGTCGCCGTGCGCGGCGAGAACGGACCGCAAGCCAAGATCCTGACGCCCGGCTTCCACCTTTGGCTGCTCGTCAACGTCCTCTACGAGGTCGACATCACCAAGTCTGAGGTGAACATCCCCAAGGGGAGAGTGGGCCTGCTCACAGCCAAGGACGGGCTCGCGCTGCGCGCAGGCCAAGCGTTCGCCGATCCATTCCCAGCCAACCTCGGCAACCACATGCTCGACGCCGAGGTGTTCCTGACCAACGGAGGACAGCGCGGGCCCCAGCTGACCGTGCTCACGCCCGGCAAGTACCGCCTCAACCGCTACCTGTGGGACGTCACCGAGGTCGAAGCCAGGGAAGTTCGCGCCGGGTTCGTCGGCGTCGTCAAGTCCAACGTGCACGCGGATGTGGACTTCGGCACACTGAGAGCCGCCAAGCCCGCGAACTGTGAAATCATCACCCCGACCAAGGCTGACGACAAGGGCCGGCTGGAGGCGCCGATCGTGCCGTCCGGTTGCATCGGAGTGTGGGACAAGTCGCTGCAGCCTGGCCAGTACTATGTCAACCCCGAGGCCTTCTCGATCACCGAGATCGACACGCGCGCGCAGGTGTGGGCCTACTCCGGCGGCTATCGCCGCGCCAACATCTCGCTCACCGTCGATGCCAAGGGCGATATCGTGCAGAACCGCACCGAGATCGAGGTGCCGGTGGAGAAAGACAACGCCGATCGCGCCATCTTCGTGAGGATGGAAGGATGGGACGTGCCGCTCGAGCTGCGCGTGGTAGCCCAGGTCGCCCCGGCGGACGCCTCGTGCGTGGTAGCGGGCGTCGGCAGCCTGAAGCAAGTCGAGGAACGCGTCCTCACCCCCTCCATCCGTGCCATCACGCGCGACGTCGCGGGCGGCACCTACGAGATCACCGAAGCCCGGGTGGACGAGAACGGCAAGCCGATCCTCGACAAGGACGGCAAGCCGGTGTTCGTCACGGTCAACCGGCCGACCAAGGTGCTCGACCTCATCAACCAGCGCCCGCTGATCGAAGGCGAGATCGAGCGCCGCATTCGCCCCGAGGCGCACAAGTCGTGCGTGACGATCCGCGGCATCCGCCTGGGCGAGCCGGCGATCCCCCCTGAGCTGCTGGTCGCGGTGAGGCGCGAGCAGTTGGCGATCCAGCTGGCGCGAGCCTTCGTGCAGGAGAAGGCGGCGCAGGAGAAGCGCGTCAACTCGGAAAAGGCCAAGGCCACTGCCGATCAGCAGGCCAAGCTGGTCGAGGCCGAGATCAACGTGCAGCGCTCCGTGCAGAACGCGCAGGCCTCGCGCAACGAAGGCCAGGGCGAACGCGACAAGCTCACCTTGATCTCCGAGGGTCAGCAGAAACAGGTGAACGTGCTCGGGCCCGATGCGACCGTGAAGCTGCGGCAGTTCGAGCTGGCGCTCGACACGCTGGCCCGGTTCGCCAACGCGCATCCTGAAGTCCTAACGACCGCCCTCGCGAACGCGCAGAAGTTCGTGCCCAGCGTGCAGGTCGGTGCGGGGTCGTCCGAGGGCATCGCCGGCATGTTGATGGCGATCCTAGGGCAGTCGCTCGCGCCGCCGGCTCCCGGAACCAACGTGCCGCCCGCACCCAAGGCTGCGCCGCTGCGCTAGGCGCATCATCAGCGCGGAAGCAGGAACCAAGGCCGTTGCCCCGCCCTTCGACGAAGCTCAGGGTGGGGTAGAGCGGGCGGCAAACTGCCCCAGCCCGTGGTGAGCTCCGTCGAACCACGACTTAGGAGTGCAGCACGTTCACTTGACGGTCGCAGCTGCGGCTGCAGCGTTGAAGCGGAAATTGACCGTCATCGAACTCGGTGCAACCGAGACCTCGTTGATGGCGACTGCGCCGGACTGGCCAACCGTCAGGTAAGCCTTCAACCCGTCGGCCAGCTTCTGCTGCACGTCCGTTTCATTGAAGGCCGTCTTGAGCGCCGCCGGCAGGTCGGCCTTGAGCGACGCGATCGATTGCCTGGCAAAGGCCAGGCCAAGGTTGCAGGATACGAAGCCGGCCGAACTTCTGCACACCGTGCGCGGCGCCCCGCTGATCGTCACTTTTTCCACCTTGAGCGAGATGCTGCCGTTGTAGCGCACAGGCACGAGGTCAATGGCCACCTTGGGCGCAGCCCAATGGATGTCCGGCATAAAATCGAGCAGCGAGCATTCGCCCGAGACGCAGCTGGCGATCGCGACCGGCCCATCGGTCTTGAACACCACGGTCAGGCGGAGCGCGCGGTTGGCCGGCGCCACATTCACCGACGTGGAGGTCATCTCCCTCACGTAGTAGGCGTAGGTGGAGCCGCCTTTGGCGATCTTCTTCTCCAGCTGCGGCAATGGAAACGCTTGAGCGCCGATCTTCACATTGGAGGAGGTCGTGAAAAGCCCGCCCGGGACGCTATTGAGGTATAGCTGCGTCTCGGAGGCGATGCTCTGGACGAGACGGGTCAGCTCCTCGAACGTGATACGCAGCTCCGCTGCACGCGAGGGTGCCGCAAAGGCAACGAAGCTGATCGTCGCCAGGAAGATCGAAACCAGCCGACCGAGCATAACCAACGCCACTCCACGCACCTTGAGCGGTGCCAGACATAGCACCGAGCGACGGCGCGAGCATCGCAACAAGGCCAGTCGCGTGGCTCAGAGCTGTGGATGTTGCGATCGGGGCACAGCGTGGGTTTCGCCGGCTCGGCATAACGCTATTGCGCGCAAGCGGCCGCAAGGCCTAGCCATGGCCGCAAAACCGCCCCATAAACGCGTGGGTTGCGGACGGGCCCGGCAAGCTCCAGAGGTGGCGCATGGTGTTGGCGAGGACGTTGGTGTCGATCGTGACGGCGTCGGCCATTGCCGTGACGCCGGCAGCGGCGGGCCCCGCGCTTCTCTTCGATCCCACCGACGGCCGGGTTCTCTACGCCGAGGACCAAGACCACCAGTGGCACCCAGCGTCACTCACCAAGATCATGACGGCGCTCTTGGTGTTCGAGGCGATCCGCGACGGCAAGCTCACGCTCGATACCAAGATCGGCTGCTCCGAGTTCGCCCATAGTCAGCCGCCGAGCAAGGTCGGGCTGCCCGTCGGCGGCGAGATAACGGTCGAGACAGCGCTGCAGGCGCTGATCCTGAAATCCGCCAATGACGTGGCCGTGATGCTGGCCGAAGCGGTAGCAGGATCACAGGAGGCCTTCGTCGCCAAGATGAACGCAACCGCCGCGCGCCTCGGCATGACACGCACGGTCTTCGCCAATCCCAACGGTCTGCCGGCCCCGGAGCAGGTCAGCACCGCCCGCGATCTCGCCAAGCTGACAGCCGCGGTCCTGCGCGACTTTCCCGCCTACGGCCAAATGTGGGCCGCCGTCGAGATGCGCATCGGCAAGCGCCGGCTACGCTCGCACAACGGCCTGCTCATGAATTACGAAGGCGCCGACGGCATCAAGACCGGCTTCATCTGCGACAGCGGCTTCAACGTTGTCGCCAGCGCCACCCGCGACGGCCGCCGGCTGGTTGCGGTCGTGCTGGGCGAAACCACCGGGCGCGAGCGCAGCACGCGCGCTGCGAACCTGCTCGAGCATGGCTTCCAGACGCACGCCTGGAAGGTGATGTTCGGTGCGCAGACCGTGGATACCCTTCCCGTTTCCGCCGATGCAAAGGGTGCAATAAGCATCCGCCATGCGGTCATTTCCTGGGCATGCGGCACGGGCCGGCGCAAGGTGTTGGCACGGGCGCGCCGCAAGCGGGGCAAGGCCATCGCCGCCAGGTCGAAGGTGGACGCGCAGCAGGCGACGGACAAGAAGGGCCAGGCAGCGGCCAAGAACAAGGCAAAGCGCGAGAAGACCTCCGCCACCGCCGAGTAGAGCCGATTACCGACGCCCGCTGATCTTATCTGGCCCGCCGTTGGTCGTGTTAACCCTTTGCAGCTCCTCCGACCTCGGGTGGCGCCGAATTTGCTTAGTAGGGCGTTAACAGGTTTATCTCAGGTCCGCAGGGTGTGACAATGCTGACGCAAATTCGCGTGAACGAGAAGCCGGCCTTGGGCGAGGTCGAGACCATGGTCTCGGTCTTGGAGAGCCGCCACGGGGCGTGGGCGGCAGACGTGGCCGATTTCTTCGCCACCTTCCACGATCTCAAGGGAGACGCACAGCGCAGCCGCGCCTGGGCGAGCGTGGCCAAGGTGGCGCGGCGCCGGGCCGACAACCGTCAACGCGAGGAATAAGTCCACGTCCCCGCGGGGAGCCAATCAGGGCAACGTTTGGCAAATGCCTGCCCCATTCTGAGACAGGCGGAAGGTTTCCACAGCGGCGGAAAGGCAGCCGAGCTGCGGCGGCACCTCAAAGCGGCGAGCCGATCACCAGCGTCCAGAAGGTCTTGAACTCGGTGCGGGGATCCTGAACCAGGGCTATCCCCATGTGCTCGGCTTCCGGCAGCAACAGGTTCTTGTTGTGCCCGGGGCTCGCCCGCCAGCCCTTCATGACCTCATCGAAGCTGGCTTGACCGGTGCCCACGTTCTCAGCCGCCAGCTTGGCACTGTAGCCCGTGCGCTTGACGCGGTCCCAAGGGTTGGAACCGTCCGAGCCGAAATGTGAAATGCGGTCCCACTTGGCGAGATCCTGCGAATGCGCCCGCGCCGCCTCCGTGAGCGCCGGCTGCAGCCGCAGCGGCCGCATGCCCTTCTCCTTGCGGTAGGCATTGATCAACTCGCGTGCTCTCTCGGCGTCGAGGTGGGTGCGGCTGAAGTCGCGATCGCCGAGCGCACCTGGGGGTGCCTTCTCGAAGGTGCCCTTAGGAGCCTTGTCCTTGCCCGTTTCGGTGATGGCCGCCGCGCGCTTGATCGGCTGATCGACGCTTCCCGTTTCCTGATTGCGCTGTGATCGCGAGGACGGCTGGCCCGAATTGGCCAAGCCCTCCGTGAACGAGTAGCTGGCCATGCCGCATCCGGCGAGGCTCAGCGACAGCACTGCGGGCAGCAGGACGCGGTACATCAAGTAATCTCCCGCCACAGGGGCACTGGGGTCACACCAGCAGAATGGCGCGAATCCATTAACCGCCCTTTAACGTTACAGCCAGATGAGTCCCTCAGGGCGACGAGGCGATGCTCCGTCGCGGCAAACCGCTTTCGCCGCCATCTGCGCGGAACCCCCGCGCTTATGCGGCACCTAGTGTGCGGACTGCGATCGGCGTGCCCAGTATCCCCGCGCCAATCCGACAACCTAATCGTGACAGCAGTTGGGCAAAGCCGCACGGATCGAGCCGATTGCTGCACCAGTTGCTCGTAACACTTGGTTTTTTCGCGCAACTTCCGCAAAGTGACACATGGGTCTCCGGTGATTCGCGCGTCCGGGACACGCTGCGACATCATCCGCCTGGCGCCATTGGCGCAGGCATTTGTTTGCTTACGAACGGAGGCCGGGGGTGCAGAAGGCCGTCGACCTGAAAGCGCTGCCGATCGAAGCCAAGCAGGCCGATCGGTTGCGCAATCTCGTTCTCGTGCGCGTCGCCTGCGCACTGCGGGGCGCCGCCAAGTCCGAAGTCGCTGCCGATCTGGCACCAATCGCCGGCCGCGCGCCGTCAGCGCAGTGGCGGGGCGAGATCGAGCGCGAGATGGCGGGACTCCTGGCCGCAGGCCTTCTGACGGGTACGCCGGCGCGTGCCCAGGCGAGCGAGGCCGGTAAGGCCCAGGCGGCCAGCTTTCTCGGGGTCAGTGGCGAGCTGCCACACGTTTGGAGCGCTTTGCGCGATCAGCGTCTCGTCACCGTGGCTCTCGGCGCAAAGTCCGCTCCCGCAAGCCGCCTCAAGGCGCTCGGCACGGCGGACGGACTGCACGCGGCAATCCTCGAGAGCGCCTTCGACCTCAAGATCAAGGGCGTGGCGACACCGGCACGCCTTCGCGAGGCGCTGGCAGCCACCGCCTTGAAGCGCGCCTTCGGCGACAAGGGCAGCGCGGGCCTCGCCGGCAAGCTCGGTCTCTCGGCCAAGGCCAGCCGCCTGCTTGCGGGTCAGCTCTCGCAAAGCCCGCGCGACTTCGGCACCGACACGCGCCTTATTGCAGCGCTGGCGGCCGAGCAAGTCGGCGCCGCAGGGGTCGACGCAAGCGCAGTGCGCGCAGCTGTCCTGCGCAAGTTCTTCGGCGCTGCAGCCCGGGCTGTACCCGCCAAGCGGCCGAACCGGCGGTCCCTCGGCAAGGGCTTGCCGGCCAGCAACCCGATGGCGCATGCCACGCCGCCTGCGGCCGCCACTTCTCCTGCACCGGCTGTCGCTCGCCAGGCACCGGCCGCGAGCCGGCCCGACCTTCACGGTTTCGCCTCCGAGGTGCGCCGCCATGCCGCGAGCCAGGCCCAAGGCTGGAGCGGCGACCGCAAGGCCTACATCAGCCACGTGTGGCGCAATGTGCGGGAGAAGCGCCCCGAATGGGGTCTATCGGAGATCGAGTTCAAGTGCATGCTGGCGGAGGCGCACCGCGCAGGCGAACTCGCGCTCGCCAACGCCGACTTGAAGGACAAGGACAACATCAAGGACGTCCAGGAGTTGGCCGTATCGTTCCACAACGCCGTCTTCCACTTCATCCGCGTCGACGCCTGACGCGGAATCGCAATGCCCCATCTGGATTGAGGATTCATGCGCCACGAGGCTCACATAGCGCCGCTTGCCGATCGCCCGTCGGCGGCCTTCGAGCACTCCATCACCTGGGAGGACGATGTCTGGCGCGCCGACCCAGTCGACGTCGAGCTGGTGCACGCCGCCGCGCGACGCCGCTTCTCCGACCTGCTCACCGCCGTGACCGGTGAGCGCTCCTCGGCGGTGCAGGCCCGCATTCTGCTGTTCCACGGCCAGTCGGGCGCCGGCAAGACACATCTGATCCGAGCGCTGCGCACCAGCGCCCACCGCACGGGAAAGGCCTACTTCGGCTACGCGCAGATGACGCCGGACGTGGCAAACTACGCCGACTACTACTTGCGGCGGATAATTGCCTCCCTGGAGAAGCCCTACGATCCCGATCGCGGGGGCGCCAATTCGCTTCAGCGGCTGACCAGGGGCCTGGTCGGCGATGCCACTGTGGTCGACTCGGCCCAGCTCGACAAACTCAGGGACGCCAAGCTCAGCGAGGCGGCGCTCGCCAAGCTCGTGCTCGCCATTGCCGATGACGTCGTGGCCGCACCGAAGTTCGCCGATCAGAACCTCGACATAAACATCGTGCGCGCGCTCCTCTATTTACAGCGCTCCGACCCGCGCATCGACCAGCGCGTGCGTCAATACCTCTTTGGCCACAAGCTGAGCGACCTGTCGCAGGAGGCGGTGGCGGCACTCGACCCCAACACCGGCGAGGGCCGCTCCTTCGAGATCATCGAGTTGCTCGGCCGCCTGATGTGGTCGGTGGATCGCGCAGCGCTGGTGTTCGCCATCGACCAAGTCGAGGACCTGCGCTTCTTCGACGACTACCAGGAGCGCTTCCAGAAGGCCGCGCGCGACCTCATCCAGATCGCCAACCGGGTGCCCACTTCGATCGTGCTCGTGTCGTGCCTTGCCGAGTTCTACGGCAAGGTGCGCGAGGTGTTGGCGCAGTCCTACATCGACCGCATCGAAAAAGCAGGTCCGGTGCCGCTGATCGAGACGCGCACGGCCGAGGAGGCGCGTCTCATCATCGCCAAGCGGCTGCAACAGGACCCGCGCAACGACGGCACCGACCCGACGCTGTATTTCGGTCCTCAGTTCTTCGAGGAGTTCGGCGGCCTGTCGACGCGGCGCATCTTGGAGCTGGCGCAGGTGCGCATGCGCGAGCAGGAGGGCGAAGCGCCGGAGGGGGCAGCGGAGGAGAAGCCAGGCTTCATCTCCACTTTGGCTGCGGCCCTGGGTCTCGGCGGAGCGCGCGAGGAAGGAGACGCGACGGGGGGGGCTGCTCCCACGGTCGAGTTCCGCGACCACTGGGACCGCTTCACCGCCCAGTCGGAAGCGGAAATCCCAAGCGACGATCAAAGTCTGATGGATGTCCTCGCTGACGCGCTGACACTGGCCAGGGAAGAGTGGGACGGGGCTATCGACGTGTCGGTCAAGCGCCTCGACCTAGCACCCGAGCTTCCCGCGCTCGACCTCTCCCTGCGCCACAGCGCCGGCTTCAGCGCGGATTCGCGCATCTTCCTGTGCAACCGCGCGACCCAGGGCGGCGGCCTCAAGCGGCAGATCGATCGCGTGCTCGCGGCCATGGGCGACAAGAGCTGCTTCCTCCTGCGCGCCAGCGACTTTCCGCCGAACAGGAAGAACCAGACCGCGCAGGCGTTTCGCAAATTCCGCGAGAAGGGTGGACGTTCCCTGCTGCTGCCGATCCCGGACTGGGAGCGCATGATCATGGCGCGCGAGTTCCACGCC
Source organism: uncultured Alphaproteobacteria bacterium (assembly GCA_963832445.1). Classification (GTDB taxonomy): domain Bacteria; phylum Pseudomonadota; class Alphaproteobacteria; order Rhizobiales; family Hyphomicrobiaceae; genus AWTP1-13. The sequence goes on along the minus strand of CAWHUM010000023.1, from coordinate 82,289 downwards.
CAGCACCGCCACGATCCGGGCTTTGCGGGGTGGTTCCAACGCGCCAAGCTGCTGGCCGACCTGCCCTCGCTGATCCAGCTGCTGCGCCTAGATCTGCTGGGCCGCAGCCTGCGTCCGGGCGATGCGGGCGCGCCCGAGCCGACGAGTGCTGGCGCTGATCCCGTGGGCGGCCAGGATATCGCCAGTGCGCCGCTCGCCACCTTGGCTGGGCCGCGCCATGCCGATTGGACGGGATGGGACAGCAGTCCGGCGGCCCCCAAGGAGGACATTCCGCTCTCGCTGCTACTCGATGAGGCGGGCGACGGCGCGAGCAGCATCCTGGCTGGCCGCGCATTGCGCTCAAACAAGAGCATCACGCTCAACAAGGACGTGCTGAAGCGCCACGCCGCCGTGCTCGGCGGGTCGGGCTCCGGCAAGACCACGCTGGCGCTGTGCATCATCGAGCAGCTGCTGCTCAGGGGTACGCCGGCGGTGCTGATCGACCGCAAGGGCGACCTGTGCTCCTACGCCAACCCGGAAGTGTGGCGCACCCCCGAGGGCGAGTTCGGCGAGCGGCGCGGGGAGCGCGAGAAGCTTGCCGATAGCATCGACGTGGCGGTCTACACCCCCGGCCGCCCATCGGGCCGGCCGATCTCGATCACGCTATTGCCCAACGGCATCAACGAGCTGCCCGAGCAGGAGCAACAGCTGCTCGCCAACCTCTCTGCGGCGGCGCTCGGCGACATGCTGCACTTGAAGAACTCGGCAACCCACCAGAAGCAGTCGGGCACGCTGTCGGTGGCGCTGCGCATCCTGGGCGGCCGCTTCAGCAAGGAGGTGACGCTCGTCGACCTCATCGCGCTCCTCGAGGACGAGGATCCCGAGCTCACCGAGCTGACCCAGCGCATGGACCCTTCGGGCCGCATCCGTCGCGACCTGGTAGCCCAGCTCGACAGCCTCCGTCATCGCAACTCGGCGCTGTTCGAGGGCGGCGGCGAGCCTTTGCGCATGGAGCGCCTGCTCGGAAAAGGCCCGCACGGCCGCAACGACAACCGCACGCGGCTGTCCATCATCTACACGGGCTTCCTCGGAGACAACGAGAACATCCTGTTCTGGGTGGCGCAATTCCTCTCCGAGGCGCTGCGCTTCTGCCAGCGCAACCCCAACGACGGGCTGCAGGCGGTGGTGATGTTCGACGAGGCCGACCTCTACATCCCCGCCAACGCCAAGCCGGCCACTGCCGAGCCGCTGCAGAGCCTGCTGAAGCGTGCGCGCTCCGCAGGCCTCGGCATCATGCTGGCGACGCAGTCGCCGGGCGACCTCGACTACAAGTCGCGCGACCAGATCACCTCCTGGTTCATCGGCCGGGTGCGCGAGGACACGGCGCTGCGCAAGTTGCGTGCAGCATTCCAAAGCGAGTCCGGCCTCGACCCGAGCGCCGTGCTGCCCGGCCAGACGGTCGGCGAGTTCCATCTCGTGCAGGAAGGGCTCGTGCGGCCGATGCGGGCACAGCGCTCGCTCATCTCCGCCGAGCAGGTGCCGTTCGACCGCATCGAGCAGCTGGCGCGCGAGACCAAGGGCCAGGACGAGAAGCAGCTCAAGCTCTTCGCGTGACAGGCTGCGTGCCGGCAGCAAGAGCAGCATTCTGTGCAATGCACAAAGGTATGTCTTTTGCGGCCGGTCACGGCTCGCGATTGATTCATTGCGCGAAATCCAGATGCAACGTCACTGATTTCGCGCTATATTATGGGTACGGACCAAAAGGAGGGCAGGTCCGGATGCCGGGTAGGGTCGGCGGCAATTGGCCTTGACCCGGGGTGTGCGCGGTTGCGGGGTGTGTCGTGATTGATAAGTCCTTTGTGTTCATGGCGTTAGCATGTGCTGCAGCGCCATTCTTCGGTGTCGGCTTCTACGTCGTGGTGCACCTCTTCTGACGCGGTAATTCCTCAGTCGGTGCTGCACGTTGTGGTTGTAGGCTGCCTGTTTCTTGGCGCGGCCGGTGCCCCATCGCACTCACCCGCTTCGGGTTATCCACAGCATTCGTGCATGGGTGCGTCGCACGCGCTCGCGGCCGCAAGACGCTTGACTTGCGCTCCCGCAACGGCAACTCACCGGAACAAGCGCCAGACCGGCATTCCGCTGGGGGCGCTTCCCGCGATGTTCCGAGGAGGGAACCCCATGAAGCTTGTCCGTTTTGGCGCGCCAGGCGCCGAAAAGCCGGGCCTCGTTGATGCCCAAGGCTCTATTCGCGATCTCTCCGCGCACGTGAAGGACATCACCGGCGCGACGCTCGATCCTGCAAGCCTCGACAGGCTCAAGAAGCTCGACCCCAAGTCGCTTCCCGCTGCGCCGCAGGGCGTGCGCCTCGGGCCGCCTGTCGGCAACGTGCGCAACTTCCTCGCCATCGGCCTCAACTACGCCGACCACGCCAAAGAAGCCGACATGCCGATCCCGGCCGAGCCCATCATCTTCGCCAAGATGCCCAACTGCATGGTCGGCCCGAATGACGACGTAATGATCCCCAAGGGCTCGAGCAAGCTCGACTACGAGGTCGAGATTGCCTTCGTTATCGGCAAGCGCGCCCGCTACGTCGCGGAGAAGGACGCGCTCTCCCACGTCGCCGGCTATGCCATCTGCAACGACATCTCCGAGCGCGTGTTCCAACTCGAGCGCGGCGGCCAATGGATGAAGGGCAAGTGCGCCGAGACCTTCGGGCCGCTGGGGCCGTGGCTCGTCACGCGCGACGAGATCGAGGACGTGCAGAACCTGGCCATGTCGCTCGATGTCAACGGCCAGCGCCGGCAGACCGGCAACACCAAGACCATGATCTTCACCATCCAGCACGTGCTGCACTACATGTCGCAGTTCATGGTGCTGGAGCCGGGGGACGTGGTGGCGACCGGCACGCCACCGGGCGTCGCAGCCGGCATGAAGCCGCCGGTGTGGCTCAAGGCCGGCGACGTGATGAAGCTTTCAATTCAAGGCCTCGGCGAGCAGACCCAGAAGGTGGTGCCGTTCCGCGAGTAGCATCAGGCCCGTTCGGGCCCGGGGGGTGGAGGTCACACAAATCGTGCGCCCCCACCCTCGCCCCTCCCCTTACAATACAATGAGAGAGGGGTTCCATGCGCCGGTTCCGTTCTTAAATTGGTGTCTTGTTGACCGGGTTCATCTCTCGAATGGTCGGCGGGTCTTCGCGACCTTGACCGTTGATCATATGGGCTATTCGCATCCAGCCGTCGGCGCTGCTCTTGTCGATCTGGCGGACGGCGATTTCGAGAACGCGCAGCTGATCGAGCAGCTTTTCTTCACCTGGCGCCGCTCCGTCGTCGTGCTCGATGGCGGCCTCCAGCCGCTCAACCATGTCTCGCAGCACACCCACTTCGGGAAGGAGCAGGAGCGATCTGAGCAGCCTGTTCAGGTCTTCGACGATCTCGTCCAGCACAGCAAGCCGCTCGCCGTCGCCCTCGAAATTCGATCTCAGATCGCCGTACTTCTGCTCCACGGCATCCGTTCTGGCATCCACGATCTCGTCGAGATAAGCGCGAAGCCTTTCGTTGCTCTGGCTCAGGTGCTGGATCGCCTGCCACGCAACCCCGGCCTGTGCGCGCACGGCTGGATCCTGCACGCGTGATGCAGCCTGCAGGTTGAGACCGATGGCGCCGAGCAACCCATCCCAGATCTCCACTCTCAGCTGGTCCATGGCGCTCTCGGCCAACTTAGCCAGCTCTTCTCGCTGCGGCTGGTGAGCGATCTTGCGCGGCTGCGCTCCGTTGCCGGCGGGAATGGCTGGCGGCTGTTCGGACAGCGCGCCGCCGTGGCGCGGAGCGGCAACCCGCAGCGCATCCGGACTCGCGGATTGCAGGAAGCGTGCGCGGATGCGTGTCAGCGTCTTGTAGAAATCGCGGGTGATGAAGTAGTGGCTGTTACTTGCGCGCTGCACGGCCTCCATGGTCGCGCCGGCGTTGAGCGCGTTGCGCACAACCTTCTTGTCGTCCCGATTCACCTCGTCGAGCCTGATCTCGGCCGTAAAATCGTGCCGCTCCTTCAGTCCCATCTTCTCCAGCAGTGTCGGCCGATCCTGGATCGGGTGCACGTAGTGCAACACTGCTTCGACATTCTCTTTGACGTTTGGCAGCAAGGCCACGGAAACTGTTTGCTCCAACTCAGCCAGAGCCACTTTGGTCTTGTCGGCAATAAACGCCTTCTTTGCCGCGAGAGATAGATACTCAAACAGCTCAGGGCGCAGCTCGTAGGTATTGTGCGAGACGTGGCGCACAGCGCCTATTGTCGAGCCCGCGTTCAATACGCGTCGCAAGATAGAAGCGCGCGGATCGGCTTCGTCCACGGTGATGTGGTGCGCATAACCCTCGCGCGTTTGAATTGCATCGAGCACAAGTTGGGCATTCTCATAGGGGTGCGGGAGCAGGGCCGTGTCGATGACGGCCTGCAGCTGCTCGGCGCTGCGCGCCTTCGGGCTCGGCACGTCCGACAGCGGCGACTTGACGGCGGCGGCCCCGAACAGGCCCGCCATGAACACCAGCGCATCGACGCCGATGGCCAGCACCAGCGCCAGATAGGCGAGGCGGTTGCCGTCCAGAAACGCGTTCCACGTCACCACGAACCGGTGGGCCTTGTCGTCCCGGTTCATGTCGATCGCCTGCAGACGCGCGCCGATGTCGCTCGAACTCGCGCGAGACAAGGCCCGACTCCTGCAGGCATTTGCGCCCGAAGCCCAGCAGCGCGTCGGTCGTCGCATTCTGCGGCAGCTTGGTGCCACCGGCGCAGCTCGCTTGGAAGGCCAAGAGGCCGGCATTGAGCGCGAACACGCGCGCTGCCGCTTCTGACGCCTGCTTGGGGTCGCAATCGACACTGCGGACCCTCTCCTTGGCCACGGCCGTGGCGGACAGGGCGTTGAGGAGGCCGCTGCATTGCGCCTGTAGGGCTGCGAGCTTCTCCGTGTCAGGCTGCTGGCGGAAGGCCGTGCGCGCGCGCTCGAACGCTGGAAGTATACGCGCCGGATCGATCTTGGGCCCTTCCGTATCCTGGTCGGGCGTCTCGGCGGCCTTGATGCGCTGCTGCGCGGTCTGGGTCTCGCCCTTGTATTTGGCAACCTCGCCATTGATGGTGGCGATCTCGCGCTTGAGGCTGACGATGCGGGCGGAGGCGCGATCGCGCTGCTTCTGTGCCTCCGTGAGGCGCGGCTCGTTGGTGATGTTGAGCTTGCGCCGCAGCTCTTCCAGCTCGGTCATGCGCTGCCGGAAGACGGGGCCCTTGCCGCGCTTCAACGTGCCTTCGACGCCGCCGTCCTCTGCGGAGGCATCGATGCGCTTGGCGGCCATCGCCTGCCTGGTCTCGTCGTAGGTGGCTTGGGCCTTGGCGAGTTCGGCTTCCAGCGCGCCAATGCCGGGCTCGATGCGCTGCAGCTCGGCCTCGAGCTCGTCGCGCTTGCGCAGCAGGGCGGTCTGGTTGCGCTCCGCTCCGGCGATGCGCTCCTGCTGCTCGACGATGCCCCGCCGGCGGTCCTCCATCTTCTGGACGAAGTATTTCTCGATCTCGCCTTGAGCCGCCTGCGCCTCGCGCGCGAGCTTGGCGAGGTGCAGGTCGTAGGCCTTCCAGCCGTCGCTGTCGAACAGTCGCTCGGCCTCGGCGATCTGCACCTTCTGCGCACGGTCGCCAATGTCGGCCACCACTCCGCCGACCTGGTTCAGGGTGCGCAGCTCGGCCGCGCGGACTCTCTGCTCGGCCGAGAAAATGGCATTGAAGTGCGAGTCGAAGGAGAAGAACACGGAAGCCGCCATCGACGCCAGAAACATCACCCACAGCACGAAATTCTTGGCAATCAGGCGCACGCTCTGCACATAGGGCTGCGCAATGTCGCCGCCGCGGCGGAAGTTGAAGCCGATGATCGCCACCAGCACCAGGGCGATCGTGAAATAGAGGGCAACGTCGGCGAATCTCGACCAGTCGGCGCGGAAGCCGCCGATCAAGCTGGAGGCCCTGGTGAAGGCGATCGCGTTGGATTGGGTGAGCGCCCAATAGAAGGCGAGGCCGATGAAGGCGATACCCAGCCCCATGCCGATCACAGCTTCGCGCGCCGTGAGCCCCTGGCGGCCTGGGATCTGCTGGTTCATGCCGGTGGCGAAGCTTTCGCCGATGAGCCAGGCGACGATCAGCATCACGCCCTGGATGCCGAAGGCGATCAACACCGACAGTAAAGGCGCGGAGGTGAAGTTCCTGAGGCCGTCAAAGGTGGTGTAGCCGGATGCGAGCGACAGGGCGACGGCCGTCGCGCCCAGCAGGGCCAGCTGCCAGTTGTTGAACAACATCTCTTCGAGGATGCGGAGCAGACGCCCGAAGAAGCCAGCGCTCCACAGCACCAGCAGAAGAAGGCCTGAAAGAATTCCGATTACACCAAACTGCGACTGCCAGATGCCGTTGATCGCACCGACCAAATCCATTCCCTATCTCCCCGCTGCCACCCGCTCAGCGCGCCCCGCCCACCGGCGATGCCGGTGCGTTGGAGACTCGGTTTTCTCGGGTGTACGCACGCACTCGACAATTTCTCTATCTGGCGCGGCGTGAAGCGCCTTCGTGAGCCAGTCGCAACTCTTCCCCACGCCAATGTGACCGCGCTTGTCGGCCGCATTTGGGCGATATTGGGCTCTCGTCGAGTATTTTCATCTTAAAGTTTTGAAAGGTGCGCAGTATGCCAGCCGTGCGCCTCAAAGCCCGAGCTCGCGCTTGGCCCGCTCATGGTGCTGCGCAGAAGAGGCGCTGAAGCAGCAGAAGATGACCTTGTCGAAGTGCGGCCCTTGCACCAACGCGTCGGCTGTCGTCTTGATGGCGATCATCGCAGCCCGACCGGGCGGGAAAGCGTAAACGCCGGTGGAGATTGCGGGAAACGCGATCGAGCGCAGATCGTGCGCCTGGGCGAGCGCCAGCGAGTTGGCATAGGCACTGGCGAGCAGGGCGTCCTCGTTTGCCCTGCCGCTCTGCCAGATCGGACCAACGGCGTGGATCACGTGTCGCGCCGGTAGATTGTAGCCGTTGGTAAGCTTGGCTTGACCGGTCTCGCAGCCGCCGAGCGTGCGGCATTCGGCGAGAAGCCGGGGTCCAGCCGCCCGATGGATGGCCCCGTCCACGCCTCCGCCACCCAGCAGGCTGCGGTTGGCGGCGTTGACAATGGCGTCGACCGCAAGGGTCGTGATGTCGGCGACGATGATCTCGATGCGATGGGGCATTACTTGCTCACTGATACCGCAGGTTGGCCGGTTCCGACACGGCGAGGCCTTTCGCGTTGACCATCCCTTGGCCTTGGATGCAGTTTCGATCGGCAGGTGGTATAAGAATGGCGATGACCCTGTCGACCGCTACCAGCGCCTTCCCGGCCCCCGAACACGACCACGACGTGTGCCTCGACGAGGCCATGGCAAGAGCGCGTAAAGCCTTTGAAGACAAAGGCTTGAGGCTCACCCCCTTGCGCCAGGCGGTATTTCGCGAGATCGCCGCCGCCTCGCACCGGGCGATCGGCGCCTACGAGGTGTTGGACCGGCTGGCCGCGCGCGGCGAGCGCCTGGCGCCGATCTCGGTCTACCGTGCCATCGATACGCTGGTGACAGCGGGCATCGTACACCGCTTCGAGAGCCGCAACGCCTTCTTCGCATGCCACGCCGGCCATGAGCAGCGTCAGCTGGTGCTCGCCTGCGAGCAATGCGGCGCGCTTGCCGAAGTGGACGGCGCCAAGGTGTTCGCCGCTATCGATGCGACAGCAGACACCGCCCGCTTCTCCGCGACCTCGGCGAAGGGTGCGGTGGTCGAGGTGTGGGGGCTGTGTGCCAACTGCGCCCGCAAGGATCAGCGCCATGGCAAGCCCTGACGGGCTCGAGCGCGGTGCTCGGCTGCCGAGCCACGACCCGCCGCATGCCCGCCACGACCACGCCGGGCATAGCCACGGCCACGATGACCACCACCATCATCACCACGACGGTGCATTGCGGCCGCTCGCGTACGATGCCGCCGCGCTGATCAGCGCGCACAACCTCAGCCTCGCGCGGAGCGGCCGTCCGGTACTCATCGACATCGACATCGATATCCGGCCCGGGGAGATCGTCACCGTCATCGGACCCAACGGTGCAGGCAAGACCACCCTGGTGCGCGCGCTCTTGGGCCTCGAGCCTCTCGATCGCGGCGACATTCGCCGCAGGCCGGGGCTGGTGATCGGCTACGCCCCGCAACGTTTCGATATCGACCGCGCAATCCCGTTGACGGTGGCCCGCTTCGTGGCGCTCGGCCGGCGCGCAAGCCCCGACGAGCTTGGCAAGGTGCTGCGCGACGTCGGCGCGGCAAGGCTGGCTGACCGCCAGTTCTCCGAGCTTTCCGGCGGCGAGTTGCAGCGTGTGGTGCTGGCGCGGGCACTCATCAGATCGCCGGACCTGCTGGTGCTCGACGAGCCGGTGAGAGGCGTCGATTATGCCGGAGAGGCAGAGCTCTATACCCTGATCGGGCGGCTGCGCACCGAGCGCGGCTTCGGCGTGCTGCTCGTGTCGCACGATTTGCACGTCGTCATGGCGCAGAGCGACCGCGTGATGTGCCTCAACCGGCATGTGTGCTGCTCGGGCGTGCCGGAGTCGGTGGCGCAGCATCCCGAATACGCGCGCCTGTTCGGACCGCAGGCGGCACGGGCTTTTGGGCTCTATCATCACCATCACGACCACAGCCACGACCTCGCCGGCGAGCCGCGGCCTCCACCGCCCGCCGGCCGGCCCTGAGTCTCGGCCTGGAGCATCGACGTGCTGGAGCCATTCCTGCTGCGTGCGCTGTTGGCGGGCCTCGGCCTCGCGGTGGTGGCGTCGCCGCTCGGCTGCTTCGTGGTGTGGCGGCGCATGGCCTACTTCGGCGAAGCCGTGGCGCAGGCTGCCCTGATCGGCGTAGCCCTGGGGCTCGCGCTGTCGCTCGACCTCACCGCCAGCGTGCTGATCGTCGCCTTGGCCGTATCCGGCCTGCTGCTGCTGTTGGGCCGCCAACAGGTGGTGCCCTTCGATTCCCTGCTGGGCCTCGTGGCCCACGCCGCGCTTGCCATCGGCGTCATCGCCGCTTCGCTCGTGCGGGGACAGCCCGACCTGCTGGGCTTCCTGTTCGGGGAGCTGCTGGCCGTCAACTATACCGACCTTGCCTGGATCTACCTAGGCGGGGGCGCGGCTTTGGCGGCGCTGATCTCGGTCTGGCGGCCGCTGCTGTCGGTTGCCGTGCACGAGGACCTGGCCGCGGCCGAGGGCGCGGCAACCGAGCGCGCAAAGCTCGTATTCATCATCGTGCTGGCCCTGGTGGTGGCGATTGCCATCAAGATCGTGGGCGCGCTGCTCACCATCGCCTTCCTGATCATGCCAGCCGCGGCGGCCCGACCGCTGGCCGATACCCCGGAGAGGATGGCCATGTATGCGGCGATCATCGGCATCATTGCCGTTTGCGCGGGCCTCTACCTGTCGGCTGCCTTCGATACGCCGGGCGGACCCTCGATAGTGCTGGTGCTGGCCGCCCTGTTTGCTGTGTCGATTTTTCCCTCCGTGCTGCGGCGCCGGCGCTAGGCGCACGTGATAGAATAGCGCGTCAATGAAGGCGCGATGACACGTATGAGCGAGCTCCACAGCCGAAGAGCAACCGTCCCCGTCGATGTCGGCGGCGTGATCGTCGGCGGCGATGCGCCGATCGTCGTGCAGTCGATGACCAACACCGATACGGCCGACGTGGAGGCTACCGCGCTCCAGTGCGCCGCGCTGGCGCGGGCCGGCTCCGAGATCGTGCGCATCACGGTTGACCGCGACGAGGCAGCCAAGGTGGTGCCGCTCATTCGCGACCGGCTTGCGCAGATGAGGGTGAAAGTGCCGCTGGTCGGCGACTTCCACTACAACGGCCACACGCTGCTCAGCCAGAACCCTGCCTGCGCCGAGGCACTCGACAAGTGGCGCATCAACCCCGGCAACGTCGGCTTCAAGGCCAAGCGCGACCGCCAGTTCTCCTCCATCATCGAGCTGGCGCTGGAGTTCGCCAAGCCGGTGCGCATTGGGGTCAATTGGGGCAGCCTGGACCAGGATCTGCTGACACGGCTGATGGACGAGAACGCCGCCTCGCCCGCACCCAAGGATGCGCGGGCCGTCATGCACGAGGCGATCGTGCAGTCGGCCCTGCTGTCGGCCGAGCGCGCCGAGGAGCTGGGGATGGGGCCTGAGCGCATCATCCTCTCGGCCAAGGTCAGCGCCGTGCAGGATCTGGTTGCCGTGTACTCAATGCTGGCCGAGCGCTGCCGCTATGCGCTGCACCTCGGACTGACGGAAGCCGGCATGGGTTCCAAGGGCATCGTCGCTTCCACTGCCGGCATCGGGCTGCTGTTGCAGCAGGGGATCGGCGACACCATCCGCGTTTCCCTCACGCCCGAGCCCGGTGGCGACCGCACGCTCGAGGTGAAGGTGGCGCAGGAAATCCTGCAGACCATGGGCCTGCGCTCGTTCGTGCCCATCGTGGCGGCGTGCCCCGGCTGCGGCCGCACCACCTCCACCGTGTTCCAGGAGTTGGCGAGCGATATCGAACGCTACCTGCGCCAGCGCATGCCCGAGTGGCGCACGCGCTATCCGGGCGTGGAGGGCCTCAACCTCGCGGTGATGGGTTGCATCGTCAATGGCCCGGGCGAATCCAAGCACGCCGACATCGGCATCTCGCTGCCCGGCACCGGCGAGGCGCCGTCGGCACCTGTGTTCATCGACGGCAAGAAGGCCATGACCTTGCGCGGGGCCAACATCGCCGCCGAGTTCAAGGCGATCGTGGAGGACTATGTTGCCAAGCGCTACGGAACACAAAAGGTCGAGCCGGAAAAAGTCGAGTGAGGCCGCGAGCAGTGAGGCCAAGAGTTGGGCGCCGTTCGTCAGCGAAAAGCTGATCCGCTTCCATCATTGCGATCCTGCCGGCATCGTCTTCTATCCGCAGTATTTCATCCTGTTCCACGAGCTGCTGGAGGACTGGTTCAACCGCGGACTTGGGGTCGACTACGCCGATTTCGTCTCCAAGGAGCGGCGGGGCTTGCCCACCGCGCACATCGACTGCGACTTCAAGGTGCCGAGCAAGATCGGCGACACCGTTGAGATGCAGCTTGCCGTGAAGCGCATCGGCCGCACGTCGCTGTCATTGTCGGTGCGAGTGTGCGCGGGCGAAGAGGTGCGCGTCACCGCCAACCAGGTGCTGGTGCTGATCTCGCTGGTGGACGGCTCGCTGGTGCCGATCCCGGGCGATTTGCGCGCACGGTTCGAGCAGTTTGCCGAGGCGTGACGTGTCATCCCGGCGCTTGTCGCCGGGATCCAGCCATCCAGACACGCCGGAGCAGGCGAGGAGATGGATCCCGGGCACAAGGCCCGGGACGACTCAGGCCTGCCGCCACTCGATCAGCCGGCGGATGCCTTCGCGCATGTCGACTTGCGGTCGCCAACCGATCGTGCGCTCGGCCAAGGCGTGATCGAGCCGCCAGGCGCCGCCGGAGGTGAGCCGCACCTTGGTGGGATCGGCCTCGATGTGCTCGGGCTCGAGGTCGCTTGCCCGCGAGTTCCGTCACCAGGCGCACGATCTCGAGGGTCGTGACAGGGCGCGGGCCTGAGATGTTGACGGCAACGTCGGTAGCATCGGCCGTGAAGGCCGCCGCGTTGGCGCGGGCGACGTCGCTCACGTGCACGAAGTGCTTGGTCTCCGAGCCGTCGCCGATCACCTGCGGCCGCTTGCCTGCCAGCACGGCATCGTGCGTCTCGATGATGTAGAGGGCATTGGCGGCGCGATAGTGCTGGCGCTCGCCATAGACGGTGGAATAGCGCAGCACGACATAGTCGAGCCCGCGTTTCCTGTGCGCGTCGCGGCAGAGCTGCTCGCCGATGATCTTGCTGGCCCCGTAGAGGATCGCCGCCGGCGGCGCACCCGATGAATGGAAGGGCGTGGTCTCGACGAGGTCGCCGGCGATGCCCGGGCCGTAGCCGTAGACGGCGTTGGAGGAGGCGAACACCAGCTTCTTCACCCCGGCGATGCAGGCGGCCTCGATGACGTTCTGGGTGCCGCGGATATTGACGTCGAGCCCGGTCCAGGGGTCGCGGTCCATGGTGAGCGACATGACCGCCGCCAGCTGCAGTACCCCGTCCACGCCTTTCATTGCCGCCAGCAGCTGCGGCAGGCGCATCACATCGCCTGACATGATCTTGAGGCGCGGGTCGCCTTCCAAGTGCTGCAGGGCGGCGCGGCTGCCCTGGAAGAAGCTGTCGAGGACCGCCACCTCGCCTGCACCCTCTTTCAGGAACAGCTCGGCCGTGGCCGAGCCGACCAGGCTGGCGCCGCCGACGATCAGGAAGCGCGCGCCTTGCAGCGGGAGCGACTTGGACTTTCGCGCACTATCGGCCATGGCTGCCGTGATCCTTATTTCTCTCGCTGCAGCACGAACGCCGCCGCCTCGCGCAGCGTGTCGGCCGCAGTACCGAAGGGCCCAAGCGCGGCAACGGCCTCCGCCTCGAGCGCAGCGAGCTGCGCCCGAGCCGCCGTCACGTCGGTTGCGGCGTGCAAGGTCGCCTTGTCGACGTCCTTGCGCGCCGCCTTGCCCATTGCCGCCGCGTCGCCCTCGAAGTCGAGCAAATCGTCGGCGATCTGGAAGGCGAGGCCGATCTTTTCACCGTAGTCCGCCAAAGCACGGCGCTGAGTGGGGCCTGCGCGCCCGAGGATGGCGCCCGCCTCACAAGCAAAGCGCAGCAGCGCGCCGGTCTTCATCGCCTGCAACCGGCGCACATCCGCAGCTGTCGGCCGCGGCGGGCGGCCGAGCCGCTCCGCTTCGAGGTCGAGGCACTGACCGCCGGCCATGCCAGCCGCGCCAGAGGCGCGCGCCAGCCCCGCGACCAGCTCGGCGCGGACCGCGGCGTCGGGGTGGGCTGCAGGAGCCGACAGCGTTTCGAACGCGAGGGTCAACAGCGCGTCCCCCGCCAGGATGGCCGTCCACTCGTCGAAAGCCTTGTGCACCGTCGGCCGGCCCCGGCGCAGATCGTCGTTGTCCATGGCCGGCAGGTCGTCGTGGATCAGCGAGTAGCAGTGCACGCATTCGACCGCGGCCGCCGTATCGAGAGCGGCTTCGGCTGCCACCCCGAACAGCCCTGCAGCCTCGATCACCAGGAATGGGCGAAACCGCTTGCCGCCTCCGAGCGTTCCATGGCGCATGGCGTCAACCAGCCGCTCGGGTGCACCGGCAACGGCAGCACTATCCAGCAGCACAGCCAGCCGCGCCTCGACGAGTTGCGCTGCCCGACCCAGACGTTGGCTGAAAGCCATGGCATTTCCATATCTTGCTGGCGCGCTTGCGGCATGCCGTGCGGGTGCCCTTATTTAGCTGTGCGCTGGCGGCGGGGAAAGAGTCGAAAGGACAGGGCCAGGTGGACGAGCCCGCGGACGGCAAGACGCAGGTGCCTCAAGGGACGGAAGCGGAAGAGCCTGCTCCGGCCATGGAACATGCGGTCTCGCGGGTCTCGGTGGCTGCGGCCATCCCGACCGTAGCGCCGAGCAAACGACGGCCGCACGCGTCGCATGCGGATGGGCCGCCGGCGGAGCATGGATCTGCCGAGAATGGCATTACGGGGGATGCGGAGGCGGCGTCCGTGCCTGAGATCCTAACGCCCGACGCGGAAGCCGCAGCGAGCAAGCCTGCTCTCGAAGCTCCGCCGGGCCCGCCTGCCCCCTGGAATGAAGATGAGACCAGCGACAAAGGCCACAACGACGACAGCAGGTCAGCCAGTCTGGCCGTCGATTTGTCATCCGTGTCCGAGGCCGAGCCCGGCGCGATCGCGCCAATGCTCTTCAGCCCGGTGACGCAGGACGCGCACGCCGCGCCCGTGGCGGAGGAGCAGGTCTGGTCTGGACCGCAGGAAGCCGCGCCACAAGCTCCACCGCCCGCGGATAGTTTTTCACAACTGCAGACGCTCCGTCAGCCAGACACCGAGACACAGCCCCGCGCTTCTCATGTTGCACAGGCGCCAACGCATCGGCCCGCCCCGCTCGAGACCGTCGCCACCGTCCCGGATCGAGCCGTCTGGACCGCGACGATGGCTCCTGCTCCGCCGGCAGCTGCCATTCCGTCGTCCGGCGATCGTACCTTGCGCGACCTGCTTCCCTATTTGGGATTGGCTGGGCGTATCGCAGGCGCGGCCGCGTTGGCGCTCACTGCCGTCGTGCTGCTCCTCGTCGTGGCCTACCGCTGGATCGATCCGCCCACCTCCACGCTCATGCTGGGCCAGCGGCTGGTTGGCACGCAGATCGAGCAGATCTGGGTGCCGCTCGAGCGCATCTCGCCCAACCTGGTGCATGCGGTCATCCTGTCCGAGGACACCGGCTTCTGCCGGCATCGCGGCATCGATTGGCCGGCGCTCGGCGAGGCCATCGAAAGCGATCGGGGAGGCAGCACCATCACCATGCAGGTGGTCAAGAACCTGTTTCTTTGGCCGGCCCGAAGCTATGTGCGCAAGGCCCTGGAGATCGTGCTTGCCTATCTGGTGGAGGCGGTTTGGCCCAAGCAGCGGGTGCTCGAAATCTATCTCAACATTGCCGAATGGGGTCCGGGCCTCTTCGGTGCGGAGGCGGCGGCCCAGCACCATTTCGGCAAGCCGGCCGCACGCTTGACCGCCCAGGAGGCGGCCCTGCTCGCCGTTGCCCTGCCCAACCCGATCGAGCGGGAGCCAGGATATCCCGGCTATCTGCACCGGCGGCTCGCCGACAACCTGCTCACCCGCATGCGGGCTGTCAGGACGACCATGCGGTGCGTGCGACCTCTTCGCAGCGGCAGCTAGCGCGCCGGCCTTGCGGGACATCTGGCATCGCGGCGGGATAGCCGCTATAAGCCCGGCAGCCTGGGCGCCCGCATCGACAGCCGGGGCCTCTTTTTCAGCATTCCTCGGAGCAGTGCAATGGCCGTTCCCAGAAAGAAAACTTCGCGTATGAAGCGCGGCAACCGGCGATCAGCAGACGCGCTGGTTGCGCCCACCTACATCGAGGACAAGGAGTCCGGCGAGCGCCGGCGTCCCCACCACATCGACCTGAAGACCGGCAAGTACAAAGAGCGCCAGATCCTGCCGCCGAAGGCCGAGGCCTGATGCGGCTCAGCGGGATTGAGCTCTGGTAGTCTGCCTCTGGGGACGCCGCTTCGGGCAGACCCTAGCCGCGGTTGCGCGAAAGCTGCTCGAGCTTGGCCTGCATGGCGGCTAGCTGCGCCTTGAGCTCGCCCAGTTCGTCGGGAGCAGCCCCGCTCGCAGGAGCCTCCGTCTTACCCTTCGCCTCCTCGTCCGGCTTGGCGGCCGTGTTTTTGGTCTGCCCGAACGGGGAGAACATGCTCATGGCCTGCTCGAACATGGCGAGGTTCTTGCGCGCCTGCTCCTGATACGCCTCGAAGGCGCCGGCCGGCGTAAAGGCACCCGCAAAAGCCTTGCGGAAGCGCTCCTGCTCCTTGGTCAGCGTGTCGAGGCTGATCTGGAGGTAGCTCGGCACCAGGCGCTCGATGCCATCGCCATAGAAGCGGATGAGCTGCCGCAGGAAGGGGATCGGCAGCAGCGTCTGGCTGCCCATGCGGCTTTCCTGCTCGACAATGATCTGCGTGAGCACAGAATGTGTGAGATCATCTCCGGTCTTGGCGTCGAACACCACGAAGTCGCGGCCGGATTTCACCATCGCCGCCAGATCATCCAAGGTGACGTAGGTGCTGGTGTCGGTGTTGTACAGGCGCCGGTTTGCGTACTTCTTGATTACGACCGGTTCTTTCTTGTCAGCGGCCAGATCTTTGCTGACGGCGGCCGGGTCGGTCTTGTTGAGCATGTGCGGGATCGATCCCTGACAGGCCACATTTTATGCAATGCGCAATTTAGCACGGCAGTGCACTGTGAGACCAGACGTTTGTTGGGCTTGACGGCCTCGAACGCTGCCAGCCTTGCGTGTGCATAGCTGCCCTCTGCCCCGTCGCGGGCCACATTGCAGCTGCGAACTGGGCCCGCTATATGCTTAATTAGGCGGGCAACTCAGGCCGCCGGCCGGCTCGGTGACGCGATTCCGCGCCCCAAAATTCCGCCGAACCCCTCTGGAGCTTAACGATGAGCAAGGACCAAGCCACCGTCGTGATCGCGGGCGCCGCCCGCACGCCCGTCGGCGCATTCAACGGGACGCTCGCCAGCCTGCCCGCCCACGAGCTGGGCAAGGTCGCCATCAAGGCCGCCCTGGATCGCGCCCGTGTCGAGACCGGCGAGGTGTCGGAGGTCATCTTGGGGCAAATCCTTGCGGCGGGTGCCGGTCAGAACCCAGCGCGGCAAGCTTCCATCAATGCCGGCATTCCAGTCGACGCGCCGGCCTGGGGCATGAACCAGCTGTGCGGCTCGGGCCTCAGGGCGGTGGCGCTGGGCGCCCAGCAGATCCAGCTCGGGTCGTCCAAGATCGTGGTCGCCGGCGGCCAGGAGAGCATGAGCCAGGCGCCGCACTGTTCCCACCTGCGCGACGGCACCAAGATGGGCGACGTCAAGTTCATCGACACAATGATCAAGGATGGCCTGTGGGATGCCTTCAACGGCTATCACATGGGCAACACGGCCGAGAACGTGGCGCGCCAGTGGCAGATCACGCGCGAGGAGCAGGACCGCTTCGCCGTCGCCTCGCAGAACAAGGCGGAGGCAGCCAGGAAGGCCGGCAAGTTCAAGGACGAGATCACGCCTGTCACCATCAAAGCGCGCAAGGGCGACATCGTCTTCAGCGACGACGAATACATCAAGGACGGCGTGACCTACGACTCGATAGCGAAGCTGCGCCCGGCCTTCGACAAGGAAGGCACCGTGACGGCGGCCAACGCCAGCGGCATCAACGACGGCGCTGCCGCGGTGGTGCTGATGACGCTGGAGGAAGCGAACCGGCGCGGCATCACCCCACTCGCCCGCATCGTCTCCTGGGCGCACGCCGGCGTCGATCCCTCCATCATGGGCACCGGCCCGATCCCCGCCTCCAAGAAGGCGTTGGAGAAGGCCGGCTGGACCGTGAAGGACCTCGACCTGATCGAGGCCAACGAGGCGTTCGCCGCCCAGGCCTGCGCAGTCAACAAGGGGCTCGGCTGGGACACCGAGAAGGTCAACGTCAACGGCGGGGCGATCGCCATCGGCCACCCCATCGGCGCGTCGGGCGCGCGCGTGCTCAATACGCTGCTGTTCGAGATGAAGCGCCGCAACGCCAAGCGGGGCCTCGCCACCTTGTGCATCGGCGGCGGCATGGGCGTTGCGATGTGCGTCGAGCGCGACTGAGCGCCACCGTCCCTATTAGCCTTAACATGGGCCTCGGTCGGACCTTGTCCGGCCGAGGTTTTGTTTTAGTGTAGGAATGCCAACAAGAAAGGCTGGGGGAAGCGTGCCATGACCAAGGTAGCCGTCGTCACCGGAGGAACGCGCGGGATCGGACACGCGATCTCGGTCGCGCTCAAGAACAAGGGGTTTCGCGTGGCGGCCAACTACGGCGGCAACGACACAGCCGCCCGCCAGTTCCAGGCCGAGACCGGCATTCCGGTCTACAAGTGGGACGTCTCCGACTATGCCGCCTGCGAAAAGGGCGTGGCGTCGGTCACGCGCGAGGTGGGGCCCATCGCCGTGCTGGTCAACAATGCCGGCATCACCCGCGATGCCATGCTGCATCGTATGACCAAGGAAAATTGGGATGCCGTGATCCGCACCAACCTCGACTTCGTCTTCAACATGACGCGGCTCGTCATCGACGGCATGCGCTCGCGCAGCTTCGGCCGCATCGTCAACATCTCCTCCATCAACGGGCGCAAGGGCCAGGCGGGCCAGGCCAACTACTCGGCGGCCAAAGCCGGCCTGCTCGGCTTCACCAAGGCCGTGGCCCAGGAAGGCGCCTCGCGGGGCATCACCTGCAACGTCATTGCGCCGGGCTACATCGCCACCGAGATGGTGCAGGCGGTACCCAAGGAGGTGCTGGAAACCAAGATCCTGCCCTACATCCCCGTCGGCCGCCTCGGCACCGCCGAGGAGATCGCGCGCTGCGTCGCGTTCCTTGCCGCCGACGACGCGGGCTTCATCACCGGCGCCTGCCTCGACGCCAACGGCGGGCAGTACATGGCGTAGCCGTTTCCGGAAATCGCGTCTCCGCGAATAGCCCCGGAACGGCCGGTCAGCCGCGCAGCCGCGTGCGCACGATGCGGGGGAACTCGTCGCCTTGCGTTGGTGCCGCCGGCGCTGCACCGGCCGTGGGCGCGGACCGCGTGTCGAGGCTGTGCGAGCGGCCGTCGTCCAGCGACCACCAGCGTGGGCCCCGCCCTTCTACCGCTGCAGCAGGCTGCTGCGACGGAGCCGGCGCCTGCGGCGCTGGGGCGGATGCGCCCGACTTGGGAGACGCCATGCCTGGCGGCAGCGTGCCGCCGGCGAACCAGGCATCGATCAGGTCCAGTTCATCCGCCGACAGGTTGAGGCCCTGGCCACGACAGCGCGCCACCACGAAGTTGCGGAAGCGGCCCGCGAACAGATTGGCCGAGGCGCCCTGCTCGAACCAGGGATCGGCCTCGCTCACCACCTCGAGCACGAAGCGCACATCGTCGCGGCGCACGTCGAGCCCGCGCTCCTGCGCGCGCTGGGTGATGTTGGTGAGCGTCTGCGCGCCGATCAGGTCGTTCTCGGTGATCTCCTTGGCCATGATCTCGAACAGCAGGCGATACTCGGGCGGCGCCAGCGGGGGCGCCTGGCACGCCTCCTGAATGCGCGCGATCGACTGCTGGATGATGCCGGCGGGCTCGTTGCGCGGCTGCGGCACCGGGGCCAGCGGCGCGGCCACGCCCGTGCGCGGCGCCGGCGGTATGGGCGGCTCGGCTGCCTGTTGCGGGGCAAATGCTTCCCGCTGCGCAGGCGCCGCGCGGCGAGCCGGCGCGAGGGGGCTCTCCTCCACTGCGCGGCGGGCAGGCGCAGGCGCGGCCGCCCGCGACGGAGCAGCCTGACTGGGGGCCGGCGTCGCCTGGTAGGTGGGCAGCGCCTCCGCGGTCAGCGGCATCGGCGCCGCACGCGCACTGCGCGGCGGGGGCGGAGGCAACTCGGCCGGCGCGTCGTGCGCCTCCAAGGCCTGCCGCTCGATCGGGGCCTCGATATGGCGCTTGGCGTCGAAGGCGAGGTAGGGCGGCTCGTCCGTCAACCGGATGCCTTCCGGCAGGCTGCGGCGCAACAGCTCGCGGAAGCTGCCGGCGCCCGCCCAGCCGGTGGCGATGGTCTTCTCGTGACCGAGCGCGCGCAGGGCCCGGTCGGCCAAGGCTTCGAGCGGCACGGGCGCAGCCGAGGCGCGCACGCCGGCCACCACCTCGGCCAGGATCTGCCGCCGCGCCTCCTCGATCTTGTCGCCAGGACCCGTGGCCGATTGCTCGGCGCCGTCTTCGCCGGGTAGCTCGCCCGCCAGGATCAGCTCGATCAGATTGGCTTCCCGGATCTCGCCGTCGCTGATGGCCGTGTAGGGCGCCGCCGTGAAGTCGTTGGCGAAGATCACCGTGCGGCGCGCATGTGCCCTGAGGCGAATGAGCACCGGCGTGAAATCGGCATCGCCCGACAGAATGATGAACTCGTCGAAGTAGGTGTCGTGCATCAGCAGGTCGCGGATGTCCATGACCATGCGGATGTCGGCGGAGTTCTTGAGCTGGGCGGTGAGCGGCGGGCAGTCGATCACCTCGAAACCGGCGCGCAGGAAGTGGTGGCGCACGAACGGGAACGAGTTCATGTCGGTGGAGTTGTCGTGCGCATTGCGGCGCGGCACCGGGTTGCCGTAGCAGCGGTTCATGGCGATGCGGCGCGGGGCTGAGCCGAACTGCGCGTTGGTGGGTGTGATCAGCCGCCCGTTCTCGATCTCGCGCAGCCAGATGCCGGCGTCCTTGGCGAAGCGCTTGGCGGCTTCATCGCTTTTTCTCTTCAGCGACAGGTAGATGTTGTCGTAGTCGACGAACACCGCGCTCAGGCACTGTGCGCCCGCTTCCCGCTTCATTCCGCTTACCCCCACATAGCCCGCATTAATTCTTTTGCAGCACATGCCAAATCTGAGTCGCGTTGGTGCCGCAAGCGCAGGCAGGGCGCACTCGTGTACCTTCAACATATACTTTGGTCCGCCAATGGGTTGGCGTACTGCCGCGGCGGTGGGCAACGCTCAAGGGCTCAGGCAGCGTTCCCTTCAGGCATCCGGCTCCCAGCCGGGCGGAGCCAGCTCGAAGCCGGCGAATTCGAAGCCCGGCGCTACCGTGCAGCCGACCAGGGTCCAGGCACCAAGGCTTTGCGCCTGTTGCCAGGCCTGCGGCGGCACCACGGCTTGAGGCCGCTCGCCCGCTGCAAAGTCGCAACCGAGCTGTACCTCGCGCCGCTGCCCGTTTTCCACGATGCCCAGCAGCAGCGGTGCGCCGGCGTACCAGTGCCACACCTCGGCCGCGTCCACCCGGTGCCAGCGCGAGACCTCGCCTGAGCGGAGCAGGAAGTAGACGGCGGTGGAGGCAGCGCGACCGCTCCCTGTGGCCGTCGTATCGCGGAAGGTTTCGCGGTAGTGCCCGCCTTCGGGATGCGGCTCAAGCTCGAGCAGGCGGATGATGTCGTCTGCGGTCATCTCGGGGCGATGGATATTCTGTGCCAATGCGTTGGGCGGATTGCGTCCAGAGCGAGCGACATCAGCGGGCTGCAGCTGTCCGCTTGCCTTTGCCGTTGTTGCTTCGACGGCGCGACTTGGCAGCCGGCGAAGCTGTTCTGCGGCGCAGCTCAGGCTCCAGCATGTCGCCCAGCTGACGCAGCCGCAGCGGCGGACGCGAGGGCAGGCGCACGATGAGCTCCAGCTCGCCGCCGATGGCCTCCACGTAGCTCCGCAGCGTGGAGATGTACATGTCCGCCTGCCGCTCGATCTTGGAGACCGACGGCTGCTTGATCTTCAACGCGGCAGCAATCTCCGCCTGCGCCTTGCCGGTCGCCTGGCGCAGCTCCCTCAGGCTCTCCACCTCCTGCTTGAGCTGCTGAAACTGCTCCTCGATGCGCCGTTGGCGCTCCTTCGGCAGGCCGGCGATAACTTCGCTGACCGTGCGCCCCATGCTACTTGCCTTTCTTTCCTTGGGCTTTGCTGAGCTGGGCCAAGTGCCTTGCGTAGCGTGCATCTGCAGTCGCGATCAGCCGCTTGTACAAGCGATCCTCGCTGCCGCCTGACTTGTCTCCGGCAACAAGCAGAATGCCCTCTCGGATAGGATCGAAGGCGAATACCACGCGCCAAACACCCCCGGCGCCCTTGAATCGAAGCTCCTTCAAATTGGCGTGCTTCGCCCCCTTCAAGGTGTCTACATGCGGACGTCCAAGCCGAGGTCCGTAGACTTCGAGAAGCCTGACACCGGCCAGCATCGCGTCCTGAACCAGTTCGTCGAGAAGCAGGAACTCCTGCTCAAACTCGTCCGCCAATCGAACGACCCACGGCATCAATATAGCCTCAAAGCTATATGTGTCAAGTCATGAAACTGAGTCGAATATGTCTTCGACCTACCATCACCAATCTTGCCTATGCACGCCTTGCGAGGCCGAGGCCGAGGCCGAGGCCGAAGCTCAGCTGCGATTCTTGCGCTCGCGGATCTCGCCGAAGATCTCCCACTCGGGCCGCCCGACCATGCCGAGCCGCTGCTGGATCGCGGCCACGTGCGGGCGCAGGAACGGGTTGGTCTCGAGCTCCAGTCCGATGGTGGTCGGCAAGGTCGCCTTGCGGGCCGCGCGCAAGGCGTCGACCTCCTTGGCGCGCTTCTGCAGGGCGGCGTTCTCGGGCTCTATCGTCAATGCGAACTTCGCATTGGCCTGCGTGTACTCGTGACCGCAGTAGACCGAGGTCTCCTTGGGCAACGCCATCAGCTTCTTGAGCGAGTTCCACATCATCTGCGCGTTGCCCTCGATCACCCGCCCGCAGCCGATGGCAAACAGCGTGTCGCCCGCAAAAGCCACCCCGGCGGAGGGGATCACATAGGTGATGTGGCCGGCGGTGTGGCCGGGCGTGTCGAGCACGCGCACCTCGTGCCCGCCGAACATGAACGTGTCGCCTTCGCCCACCTGCTTGTCGATCCCAGGAATTTTGCCCGCCTCGTTGCGCGGGCCGATGATGGCGCAACGGGTGTCGGCCTTGAGCGACGCGTTGCCGGCGGTATGGTCGCCGTGGTGGTGGGTGGTCAGAATGTGGGTGAGCTTCCAGCCCTTGGCCTTCAGGGCGGCGGCAACAGTGCTGGCGTCCGGCGCGTCGATCGAAGCGGTCACGCCGTGCCCGGCATCGTGGATCAGCACGCCGTAATTATCCGACAGGCAAGGAAATTGGTGGATCTCTAGCTCTGGCATGAGGCTACTCTCGAAGCTGTGCTTGCTTTTTCATTGCCGAACCGCACCCTAGTGTGATGATCGAGAAGTCCGCTACATCGCGCGAGGCTAGGTTCGTCAGCGGACTTCTCGATCTGAATCACACTAGCATCATGATTTTGCTAGTGTCCTTCAGATCGCGAAATTCGTACCACCTTTGCCGCACCATGAGACGAATTTCGCGATCAGGACACTAGCAGCCGATGTCCCGATTTCAACCATCCAACGGCGCCGCCAACGAGGCAAGCGAGCTCGCACAGCACGATGTGGTCGAGCTGCGCGACTTCTACGGCCGGCCGCTCGGCGGCATCGTGCGCCGCATGCTCACCCAGCGCATCCGCGCCCGCTGGCGCTCGGCGCAGGGCTGTCAGCTGATCGGGCTCGGGTTCGCCGTGCCGTACATCGGCATGTTTCGCGGGGAGGCGGCCAGGCTCGCCGCGCTGATGCCGGCCAACCAGGGCGCGCTGGTTTGGCCGCCGTCGGGGCAGGTGCTTTCTGTCATGACCGACGAGGGGACGCTGCCGCTGCCCGACGCTTCGGTCGACCGGCTGCTCTGCGTCCACTGCCTGGAGGTCGCGGAGCGCGCCGGCCCTCTGCTGCGCGAGATGTGGCGCGTGCTCGCGCCGGAGGGCAGGCTGCTCATCATCGTGCCCAACCGGCGCGGCGTATGGGCCCGCTTCGACACGACGCCGTTCGGGCACGGCCGCCCCTACAGCCGCGGGCAGCTCGAGCGATTGCTGTCGGACGCCCTGTTCACGCCCATCGAGTGGTCGTCGGCGCTGCACATGCCGCCGGTCGACCGGCAATGGCTGCTGCGCTGGGCCACCGCGTTCGAACGCGTGGGCACCAAGTTCTGGCCGGCCTTCGCTGGTGTCGTCATGGTTGAGGCACGCAAGGAGCTGATGGGCGCCATCCCCAAGGGCAAGCCTGCGAAGCGCCGGATCCGGCTCGTGCCCGCGCGCGGCCTCCCGCGCGATTGCCCCTAGGGCACGCTCACTGCTTCTCGGGTTCCGCCACAGGCGCATTGGCCGTGATGAACTTGGCGATGGCATCGACCGCCTCGGCATCTACACCGCTGAAGCCATGCGCCGACCTCGACCCGCACGGCTGCTCAGTGCCGGCAGGCTCGCTACCCTTGAGCGTCACCACATCCAAGGCCTTGGCATTGCCCAGCCGCTTCTTGAGCTTCTCCGTGCCGTCGGCAGGCGCGAGATCGCAGGCGTCTTCCGCATGCGACACGATCAGGGTCGGCACCGTGACGTCCTCCAGCGGCAGGCTCGCCACGCCGTCGCTCAGCTTCTCGGCGGTTTTCGAGCCGGCTTTCGGGCGCGTGATCGTCGACGTCAGCACCAGGCCATCGACGTTGTCGGCGGCGATAGCGGCCCACGCCGCCGAGATGGTTCCCATGTTCGTGCCGACGAGCCAAACGGGAACGTCGGCCTGCAGTTTGAGGAAGGCCGCCACCGCGCCGATGTCGCCGGCATGCGCATTGCCCATGCGGAAACTTACGTCCATGCCACCCGGCCGATCCGCTGGCGTGTCCATCAGCGCCACCATCACATTGTGGGCGACGAACTTGTCGCGCACGCGCACGAGAAAGCTCTGCGCGCCCCGCTTCATCTCGGTCGGGCTGGAGAGCTCCAACTCGCCGCCGCCGCCGGTGAACAGGATCACCGAGGCGACTGGCTCGGCGGGCGCGGTGACAGCGAACCGCTGTTTGACGCCGCGGGGCGTTTCGATCACGACGACTTCGGCGCCCTGCGCCATCGCCTGCGCCAAGCCTGCCAGCGCGACCAGGAAGTAGACGCCGATACGGCCAAGGCTACGCGTTAGTACCACTCTAGGGCCCCTTGCTGTTGGCCTTGACGAAGTTGGCGATCGCATCGACGGCCTTGCCTTCGATGCCTAGGAAGCCGTGCTGCGCCTTGGCCTCGCACGGCGCCGACACGGGCCGCGAGCCGCCCTGGAGCAGCACCACCTCGACAGGCTTGGCACCGATGAGCCGCTTTTGCAGCTTCGGCGCGTCGGACGCAGGCGTAATATCGCAGCCGTCCTTGGTATGCGAGACGATGAGCGTGGGGACGGTCACCTTGCCCAACGCCATGCTCCCCACGCCGTTAGGGTGACTTCGGGCGATCTTCCAATTCCGCTTGGAGCGGCTGATGGTCGAGGTCAGCACCAGGCCGTCGATACCCTTGGCTCCGATCGCCCCGCCCGCGGCCGAAAAGGTGCCCATGCTGGTGCCGACCAGCCAGACGGGAACATCGGCCTCCTTCTTGAGATAGGCCGCAACGGCACCGATGTCCGCCGCATGCCCGCCACCCATGCGGAAGATCGCGTTCATTCCCTTCTGCTTGTCCGACGGCGCATCGGCGACCGCCACCATGAGGTCCTTGGCTGCGAACATTTCGCGCGTGCGCACCAGGAAGTTTCCCGCGCCCCACCTCATCGACGCAGCGCTCTTGAGACCCAGGGCGCCGTGCCCACCGGCGAACAGGATGACGGATGCGACCGGCTTGTTGTCCGGCTTGATCAGGATGAAAGCCTGCCTCGCGCCGCGCGGCGTAGCAATGGAAACGAGCTTGGACTCCGTCGCTTGCGCCGGTTCCGGCGCGGGCGCAAGCACCAACAAGGCCGCCAGCAGGATCAGGGCTGGTCTCATCGGCTATTCCCCCGGCCGCGCTAGCGCGCCACCTTCCGCGTCAGCATGAACACCGCCTTCTCTCCCATGAAGTTATGGACGGTGAGCGGCAGCCAGGTGCCGAGCTGGCGCCCCCAGGCATTGAACGCCACCGCCCGCTCCACGCGCGCGTCCACCAGCTTGCACAGGTCGGCGAAGTCCTTGATCGTGCACAGGTGCGCGTTGGGGCTCACGTACCATGCCTCGGGCAGGTTCTCGGTCACCGGCATGCGGCCCGTGAGCAGCAGGCGCCCGCGCACCTGCCAGTGCCCGAAATTCGGGAACGAGACGATGGCGTTGCGGCCGATGCGCAGCAGCTGCTGCAGCACCGCCATGGGCTGGCGCGTGGCCTGGATGGTGAGGCTCAGGATCGCATAGTCGAAGGCGTCGTCGGGATAGTCGGAAAGGTCGCGGTCGGCATCGCCCTGCACCACGGACAGGCCGCGCGCCACGCAGGCGTTGACGCGCTCGCGCGAGACCTCGATGCCGCGCCCGTCCACGTCCTTGGTATCGCTGAGCAGTTGCAGCAGCGCGCCGTCGCCGCAGCCGACGTCGAGCACGCGCGAGCGGCGCGCCACCATCTCCGCGATCAGCAGATGGTCGACGCGGTTGGTGGGCGTTGGAGCGGGCGCCAGCATCTAGCCCTTCCTCGCCGGCTCGACGCCGAGCTTCATCGCTGCGGCATTGAGGAAGCCGCGGATGGTGGCGAAGAACTCCGGCTCGTCGAGCAGGAAGGCGTCGTGGCCCTTGTCGGACTCCACCTCGACGAAGCTGACGTTGGCAGCCACCGCGTTGAGCGCATGCACGATCTCGCGGCTCTCGCGCGTGGGATAGAGCCAGTCGCTGGTGAACGACACCACGCAAAAGCGCGTCTGCGTGCCCTTGAAGGCATTGGCCAGCACGTCGCCGTGCTCGGCCGCCAGATCGAAGTAGTCGATGGCGCGGGTGATGTAGAGGTAGCTGTTGGCGTCGAAGCGGTCGACGAAGGTCGAGCCCTGGTAGCGCAGATAGCTCTCCACCTGGAAGTCGGCATTGAACGAGAAGCTCTTGGCCGAAATCTCCTGCAGGTTGCGGCCGAACTTGCGGTGCAGCGCCTCCTCCGACAGATAGGTGATGTGCGCGGCCATGCGCGCCACGGCAAGCCCGTTGCGCGGCTCCTTGCCGAGCTCCAGATAGCTCCCCCCGCACCAGTTGGGATCGGCCATCACGGCCTGCCGGCCGACCTCGTGGAAGGCAATGTTCTGGGAGGAATGCCAGGCGGCGGTGGCGATCGGCACGGCGGTGGCAACGCGGTCGGGATGGCGCGCGGCCCATGCCAGCACCTGCATGCCGCCCATCGAGCCGCCGGTCACGCAGAACAGGCGGTCGATGCCCAGATGATCGATCAGCGGCACCTGCGCCTCCACCATGTCGCCGATGGTGATGACGGGGAAATCGAGGCCCCAGGCCTTGCCGGTCTCGGGGTTGATGCTGGCGGGTCCCGTCGAGCCCATGCAGCCGCCGAGCACATTGGGGCAGATGACGAAGAAGCGGTCGGTATCGATGGCCTTGCCGGGGCCAACCATGGTCTCCCACCAGCCGGGCTTGCCCGTGACGGGATGGGGGCTGGCGACGTACTGGTCGCCGGTCAGGGCGTGCAGCACCAGGATGGCGTTCGATTTGGCCGCGTTCAGCGTGCCATAGGTTTCGTAGGCGATGCGGTAGGAGGCCAGCTCCTTGCCGCTGTCGAGCTTGAGCGGCCTTGTCGCCGGAACGTCGAGAAAAGCGCTGGCCGGCTTGGTTGCCTGCAGCGCACGGGCATCGACGGCGACTGGGAAATGCAACGGAGTAGCTGTGTTCATAGGTGCCGTTTAGCTAGGGTCTGGGGTGCCAATGTCAATCCTTTTTGTGGTCGATTGTTGCCGGCACGCGCCGTCCGCCCCATGGGGAATAGCCCCACAAAGGTGCGACGGGTACGCGGCCGCCCCGTGGGGGACCCAAGCATAGTGCGAAAGAATGGTAGGAAGGAACCGTGCGAAGCGCTGATAGCCCCACGGCGCTTGGCACCTGGGGTTAGGGGTAGGAGGAGCAGGGCGCCCTGCGCCTTGTCGACCCAAGAGTTGCGTTGCACAGGCGCTCCGAGCGCCCTGCTCTGCCAACATCCGGGCCCCTGCATGGCGATCCGTGGGGTCTCACGGCCGGCCCGCAGAGGCTTGCGGACTGCGGCCCCCGGCTCCTTGATCGAGACGCCAGCTCCGGAGCTGCCGCCCCGTGTCCGGGGTGAGGCGAACATTAGCACGGGCCCAGGGGACGGGGATAAGCGGTGTCAGACCCTCCGGGTCTGACACCATGACGCCACCGCTCGTGGAAGCAGTTCGGTCCCCGTGCGGTGGCACCAAAGCAAGGTTGGAGCGATGGTGTCGGACCCAGAGGGTCCGACACCCCACCCGCAGCTTTGCCCCTCCCGGCCAATCAGCTATAAGCGCCCGCAAAATCGAGGGCTTTTCAACGATGGCCAAGTCCAACAAGAACACCGGGCCCGAAACGCGGCTCCCCAAGGGTTTCCAGGACCTGGGCGCGGATGAGATCCGCAGCCGGGACCGCATGCTGGAAACGATCCGGCAGGTGTACGAGCGCTACGGCTTCGAGCCGCTGGAGACGCCGGCCATCGAGTACACCGACGCGCTCGGCAAATTCCTGCCCGACCAGGACCGGCCCAACGAGGGCGTGTTCTCGTTCCAGGACGTCGTGTCGGAGACGCGCACTGATTTCGAACCCCGAGCAGTGGCTCTCGCTCCGCTATGACCTGACCGCTCCGCTCGCCCGCTACGTGGCAGAGAACTTCGAGCGCCTGCCCAAGCCTTTCCGCCGCTATGCCGTCGGCCCCGTGTGGCGCAACGAGAAGCCTGGACCGGGACGTTTCCGCCAGTTCACCCAGTTCGACGCCGACACGGTCGGCACCGACAACATCGCCGCCGACGCCGAGATCTGCATGCTCGCCGCCGACACCATGGAGGCGCTGGGCATCAAGCGCGGCGACTACGTGATCAAGGTGAGCAATCGCAAGCTCCTTGATGGCTTGATGGAAAGCATCGGTCTGCGCGGGGACGATGGTATTGGAAAACGTCTGACTGTCCTGCGTGCGATCGACAAATTGGATCGCCTCAAAGAGGAGGGAGTTCGGCTCCTGTTGGGAAAGGGGCGCAAGGATGAGTTGGGAGATTTCACCAAGGGCGCTGGCCTCACTGACGACCAGATACACGAGGTGATGACCCTAATCGGTTCAAGACCCGACCTTGCGGACTTGCAGGATGTGCTGCCCGAATGGGAGTTGGCGGACTCGATCTTTGTTGCGGGGAGCGCCGCGCCCGACCAAATGGGTAACTTGAATTTTGTGACTGAGACTTTCGCCGAGCCTGGCCCAAACCGGCTACCCGTCAGCAACGCGGCCACAATTAAGAAGCTTCGCGCGCACTTCTCAGGTTCAGATCTTCTCACCCAAGGATTGGACGAGCTGGAGCGAATTGCTGAGTTTGCCAAGGCCGGAAGATTTGGATCGAAGCGCATCCGAATTGACCCCTCAGTCGTCCGCGGCCTTGAGTACTACACCGGACCCGTGTTTGAAGCCGAGATCACCATCCCCGTCGTCAACGAGGACGGGCAGACCGTGCGCTTCGGCTCGGTCGGCGGCGGCGGGCGCTACGACGGCCTGGTCGAGCGCTTCCTGGGCCAGAAGGTGCCGGCAACCGGCTTCTCCATCGGCGTCTCGCGCCTGCAGGCGGCACTCGCCGCCATCAACAAGGACAAGCCCGCCGCCAGCGAAGGCCCCGTGGTCGTCCTCGTCATGGAGAAGGACCGCCTGGCCGACTACCAGAAGATGGCGCAGTCGCTCCGCCAAGCCGGCATCCGCGCCGAGATGTACCTCGGCACCGCCGGCATGAAGGCGCAGATGAAATACGCCGACAAGCGCGGGGCGCCGTGCGTGGTCATCCAGGGCGGCGACGAGCGCAACTCTCCCGGCGGCCCCATGGTCCAGATCAAAGATTTGATCGAAGGCGCCAAGGCCGCCGCCACCATCAAGGACAGCAAGGAATGGCGGGAAGGCCGCCCGGCGCAGGTCTCCGTGCCCGAGGCCAACCTCATCGCCGCCGTCCGCGACGTCCTCACCCGGCACAAGGCCTGAGCCATGTCGCTTCGAGCTTCGCCCGCGCCACAAGCGCCTCCCTGTCCCCTCTCCCCATTCTTCAATGGGGAGAGGGTTAGGGTGAGGGGCGGAGGCTTGCACCAACGTTGGCGTCTGTGGCTGCCCCTTACCCCTAGCCCCTCCCCACCAGGGGGAGGGGAAAACGCGCGCGCCGCGTGGCGAGAGTAGCCATGTCCCCCGTCGCCACATCGGCCGACATCGAGGCCCTCGACGCGCAGGCGCAGCGCCTGATGGCGGCGTTCACGCGCGCCGGCTACGAGCGCATCCAACTAGCCGTGATCCAGCCGGCCGGCCTGTTCCTCGACGTCGTCGGCGAGTTGCTCCGCGCGCGCACCTACGTCTTCACCGACCCCGACGGCGCGGAATTGTGCCTGCGCCCCGACCTCACTGTGCCCACCTGCCGTCTGCACCTCGAGCGCCACGCCGACGCCAACACGCCCGCACGCTACTGCTACTCTGGCGCCGCCTTCCGCTACCAGCCGGCCGGCGCCGACCGCTCGCACCCGCGCGAGTTCGGCCAGGCCGGTATCGAGTTGTTCGCCGCGCCCGACCGCGAGCAGGACGACGCCGATGTGTTGGCCCTGATCGTCGCGGCGCTCGATGAAGCCGGCCTCGGCGCGTTCGCCTTGCGGCTCGGCGACCTCGGCCTGTTCACGGCGCTGATCAACGCGCTCGATATGCCCGAGCGCTGGCGCTGGCGCCTCAAGCACCAGTTCTGGCGCCCCGAGGCGTTCCGCGCCGAGCTCACACGCCTCACCTCCGGCTCCGCGCAGGCGACAGCCCTGCCGCGCGAGCTGATGGACCGCCTCGATGCGGCCGATCCTGCGGGTGCCGAGGCGCTGGTGAACGAGCAACTCGATAAGGCGGGCCACGAGCTGATCGGCACGCGCACGGCGGCCGAGATCGCCCAGCGCCTGCTGGCCGAGGCCGCCGACCTGCGCGAGAAGCCCCTGCGTGCCGAAACCGCCGCTCTGATCGAAAGCTATGTGGCGGTGAAAGCGCCGGCCCGCGTCGCCGTCGAACGCCTGGCCCACCTCGCCCGCAGCCACCGCATCGATCTTGCCGCCGGCCTGGATGCTTTCCGGCGCCGCCTCGATCTCATCGAGGCGGCCGGTGTTGCAATTGCCGACGCCGAGTTCTCCGCCGAGTTCGGCCGCAACCTCGAGTACTACACGGGCTTCGTGTTCGAGATCATCGCGCCCGCGCTGGGGCCCAAGAGCCCCGTCGCCGGCGGCGGCCGCTACGACAGCCTGTTGGCCGAGGTGGGGGCGCCACGACAGGTGCCCGCCGTGGGCGCCTCGATCCACACCGAGCGCCTGCTCGCCGTGCTGCAGGGAACGGTGCCATGACCGCGAACAGCAACGGTTCGGCGAAGCTCGTCCTCGCACTGCCCTCCAAGGGCCGCCTGATGGAGCAGTGCAACGCGGCCCTCGCCAAGGCTGGGCTCGTGGTCACGCGCACGGGCCCGGCGCGCGGCTACAAGGGCGAGATCGCGGAGCTTCCAGGCGTCGAGGTCGCCTTCGTCTCCTCCTCCGAGATCGCACAGTTCCTCAAGAGCGGCGCGGCGCACTTGGGGCTAACCGGCGAGGACCTGATCCGCGAGACCATGGAGGACGCGAGCGATCGCGTGCGCTTCCTCAAGCCGCTCGGCTTCGGCCGTGCCGACGTGGTCGTTGCGGTGCCGGCCTGCTGGCTCGACGTTCGCCGCATGGCGGAACTGGAGGAGATGTCGCTCGCCTTCCGCCGCCTGCACGGCCGGCGCGTGCGCGTCGCCACCAAATACATGAACCTCGCGCGCCGCTTCTTCGCGCAGAAGGGCGTGACGGGCTACCGCATCGTCGAGAGCCTCGGCGCCACCGAGGGCACGCCGGCCGCCGGGCTTGCCGAGCTGATCGTCGACATCACGACGACGGGCGCCACGCTGAAGGCCAACGGCCTCAAGGTACTGGACGACGGCGTGATCCTGCGGTCTGAGGCCAACCTGATCGCCTCCGACGCCGCCCCCTGGACGCCCGAGCTGCACGCGCTAGCGGCCCAAATCGCCGCGCGGTTCTAGTAGGTGTCATCCCGGGGCTTGTCCCCGGGATCCAGTGCGCCGCGAGTCCCCTGCGTCACCGCTTTGCTCAACCAACCCGCCCGACATTCGCTGCTCCATGGATTCCGGGCATAAAGCCCGGGATGACAATCACACCACCCGCACTTCACCCGGCCTCAGCGCCGCGAAGCGCTCCGGCGCCACCTCGCGCTTCGCCAGCGCTGCCGCTAGATCGATGGCCGGCTGCTCGACGGGCTCGTTGGTGAGGCGGAACGTGCCCCAGTGATGGCCGAAGGCCTGCGCCGCACCCGACAGCGCGAGCGCTTGCACCGCCTCGTCCGGGTTCATGTGGCTCGAGCGCATGAACCAGCGCGGCTCGTAGGCGCCGATCGGCAGGATCGCCAGCGCCAGCTCGCCGTGCCGCTGCCGCACGCGGGCGAACGTGGCGCCATCGCCGAACCCAGTATCGCCCACGAAGTAGACCTTCCGCGCGCCCGCCTGCAGCACGAAGCTCGCCCACAGCGCGTGGCTGCGGTCGGTGGCGCCGCGCGCCGACCAGTGCAGCGTCGGCTCCACATGCACCGTGAGCCCGCCGCCGAGGTCGACCTTCGCATCCCAATCCACGGCATCAGCCGCAAGCCCCGGCACAGCGCCCTTGAGGATCGTGTCGTTGCCGAGCGGGGTGAGGATGCGCGGGCGGAAGCGCCGCCACAGCCGGTCGATCGTCTCCACGTCCAGGTGGTCGTAGTGGTTGTGGGTGAGGAGCACGGTGTCGATCGCAGGCAGATCGTCGAAGGCGATGCCCGGCGGGTTGACGCGGGCGGGGCCGAAGAAAAGCGGACCGGTGCGCTCGGACCATACCGGGTCGGTCAGCACGTTGTGGCCCCGCGTCTGGATCAGAAGCGAGGCGTGGCCGACGTAGACCACGCGCAGCGCGTCGCCTTCCACTTTCGCGGGCGGCCGGTCGGCCGGAAACGGGCTCGGGAAGCTTGCGGGCCACGCCGCGCCGCGCTCGGCAATCCTCCAGCGCAGCAATGCCAGTGCGCCCTGCGGTCCGGGCTGGCCAGGGTTGAAAAACTTGACGCCGTCGAAGTGGTCCGACACCGGGCCCTGGTAGTAGGCGTTGGCGCGCCCGCCGGCGAGTAGGGCCCAACCTCCAGCCCCGGCCGCAGCCGCCGCCGCGCCCACCATCGTCAGTACACGTCGCCGGCTCGGCATCGTCCCTCCGTCGCGCGAAGCGGCCACTCCCCGCCGTTCCTCCGGCGCCCAGGTTAACAAATCCTTGTTTCCGGTTAACGGCTGTTTCAGAATGCTACAACCGGAACGGGAGGAACGCGAGCAATGAGCGCGCAGACACCGGTGACCCGGCTGGAACCAAGGCCGTCTCGGCAGGCGCCAAGACCGGATGCACCCCCGAGCGCCGGCAAGGTCCTGCGCCCGCTGCTCTCGGAGATCACTGTCGGGCACGGACCGATCGATGTGATCGGCCGTCTGTTCCTCAAGGCCGACACCGCGGCGCGCCGGCGCGGCGTGACGCTGTCGTTCGCGCCCATGCAGGACCTGATGGACATCAACCGCGCCAACCCCGACACTTGGCGCCCGCTGCTGCCGCTGTTCGATCCCGCCTGCGGCGGCATCACCGACGACAACAGCTTCTGCATCCTCGGGCGCAACGGCCAAGGCGAGATCGTGGCGACGCAGGCGGCGCGCCTCTACCACTGGGCCGGCACCTCCTTCCACGAGGAGGCCTCGAGCCTTCGCCTGTTCTATGCCGAGCCGGCGCGCCTCAAAGGCAAGGACGAACGAGTGGAGGTGACAGCGCCGGCAGCCAAGCGGCTCACTGGCGAGGTGATCTTTGCCGGCGGCATCTGGTACCGGCCCGACTATCGCGGCATCGGTCTTCCCTACATCCTGCCCTGGCTGTCACGCACCTATGCCTACACGCGCTGGAAGCACGACTTCTCGCTGAGCATCATGGCGGAGGAAGTCTACAAGCGCGGCATGGCCAAGCGCAGCGGCTACAGCAAGGCCGACTGGGAGGTCTGGCTCAGGCACACGCCGGTCGCACCCGACGGGGACATCCGCTGTGCGCTGGTCTACATGGATTCCGACGAGCTATTGGACGGCGCCGCCAACTTCCTTGCCGGCTTTGATGCGCAGATTGATGCGCGGGTCGGCCAGCGACGCACACAAGAGCATGGTTGAGCGGCCGGCGTTTTTGAACGGGACCACCAGCCGCCGGTAGCGGAAGCTTCGGCGCCTATGCTGAGGCCAGTTGATGACCGCATCGACGTCGCTGAGGCTCGGCACTCCCGTGGCCACCACCCGGCGGTAGAAACTGGCGATCCACTTGCCGTAGTCGTAGTCGGGCTGGTCCTCCACGCGATTGCCGATGGAGCGCGCCAGCCAGTATTCGGCGGGCTTGGTGAGGCCGCCGCCGACATCCTTGATGACCAGCGACGGCCGATCGGGCGAAGCCTCCACCAGCACGAAGCGGCCTTTGAGCGCGCGTGCGAGCAGCGGCGCCAGGCGCTCGCGATCGAACTTGCCGCCCGACCCCGACCACAAGTCGAGCACCCCTCGCAGGGGCGAGGCTTCGGCGAGGCTTTCGAGCGGCAGCTCCCGCTGCAGGAAATCACCCTGGCGCACGCCTTGGCCAAGGTCGACGCGCGCGAGCAGCTTGCGCACGGCGTCCTGACGCGAGCGCAGCATCTCGTACGACCAGTCTTGGTCGAGGAACGACACCAGCACCCGGTCGACCACCCGGTCGTGCAGCCAGTAGAGAAGCGCGCCGAAGGCAATGGGCGACACCACCGCCGGGCGCAGCGAGATGCGCAGCGAGCCGCCCATCTCCTTGACGGCCACGAAGCCCAAATTGCGAATGGTGTACTCGACGAGCTCGTCGCCGCCGATCGAGGCGTTGAGGTCGCCGGCGAGACCGCGCGAGCGCGCGTCCCACACCTCTCCCCGATCGTCGAAAACCACCGAGCGCATGGTCTCGCGCTACCCCGATCGCCCCGCCGAATTCCCACCGCGTCCCGTTCGCATGCCTTGCGAATGCGCCGGCTGCGCCAGCAGACCGGCCCGAGAATGGGTGACAGCAAGCGCACCAGCGGGCCCCGCCAGTGCGTAACAGTATTTTCAAGCTCCTTAATTTTCGGTGTTCGCGGCTGCTGGGCATGCAAGATCCCGGGGCAGGGTAAAACGACTTGGTAAAGCTCTACGCGGCCCACACGCGCCGCGTGCCATGAAACAAGAGCGCCACCTTGGCGATTGCCAAGGTGGCGCTCTTAAGCTTGTTGTCTGTGGAGAGAGGTTAGGACGTTACATGTCCATGCCGCCCATACCGCCGCCGTGGGCGTGTCCGGCGTGCGCGTCTTTCTTCTTGGGCGCCTCGGCCACACCGGCTTCGGTGGTGACCATGAGGCCGGCGATGGAAGCCGCGTCCTGCAGGGCGGTGCGAACCACCTTGGCCGGGTCGATGATGCCCTTCTCGAACAGGTCGCCGTACTCGTCGTTCTGGGCGTCGTAGCCGAAGGCCGAGCCGGCCGCCTTCTCGAGCACCTTGCCGACCACGATCGAGCCTTCCACGCCGGCGTTCTCGGCGATCTGGCGGATCGGCGCCTGCAGCGCGCGCTTGACGATGGCGATGCCGGCGTTCTGGTCGTCGTTCTCGCCCTTGACCGTGATCGCCTGCGTGGCGCGCAGCAGGGCGACGCCGCCGCCCGGCACGATGCCTTCCTCGACCGCGGCGCGGGTCGCATTGAGCGCGTCGTCGACGCGGTCCTTGCGCTCCTTCACCTCGACCTCGGTGGCGCCGCCGACCTTGATCACCGCCACGCCGCCGGCCAGCTTGGCCAGCCGCTCCTGCAGCTTCTCCTTGTCGTAGTCGGAGGTGGTCTCCTCGATCTGCGCCTTGATCTGGGCGACGCGGCCTTCGATCTCCTTCTTCTTGCCGGCGCCGTCGATGATGGTGGTGTTCTCCTTCTCGATGCGCGCGCGCTTAGCCCGGCCCAGCATGTCGAGCGAGACGTTCTCGAGCTTGATGCCGAGGTCCTCGCTGATCACCTGGCCGTTGGTGAGGATGGCGATGTCCTCCAGCATGGCCTTGCGGCGGTCGCCGAAGCCCGGGGCCTTCACGGCCGCAACCTTGAGGCCGCCGCGCAGCTTGTTGACGACGAGGGTGGCCAGCGCCTCACCCTCGACCTCCTCGGCGATGATGAGCAAGGGCTTGCCGGTCTGCACTACGGCTTCCAGCACGGGCAGCAGCGGCTGCAGGCTGGCCAGCTTCTTCTCGTGGATCAGCAGATAGGGCTCTTCCAGCTCGGCGATCATTTTGTCGGCGTTGGTGATGAAGTAGGGCGAGAGATAGCCGCGGTCGAACTGCATGCCCTCGACCACGTCGAGCTCGCTCTCGAGGCTCTTGGCCTCCTCGACCGTGATGACGCCCTCGTTGCCGACCTTCTGCATGGCTTCGGCGATCATCTCGCCGATCGCCTTCTCGCCGTTGGCGGAGATGGTGCCGACCTGGGCCACTTCCTGGCTGTTCTTGACCTTCTTGGACTTCTTGCCGATCTCCTCGACCACCTGGATGACGGCCTTGTCGATGCCGCGCTTCAAGTCCATCGGGTTCATGCCGGCGGCAACGGCCTTGAGGCCCTCGCGCACGATTGCCTGTGCCAGCACGCAGGCCGTGGTGGTGCCGTCGCCTGCCACATCGTTGGTCTTCTGGGCGGCCTCGCGCACCATCTGCGCGCCCATGTTCTCGAACTTGTCCTCGAGCTCGATCTCCTTGGCGACGGTGACGCCGTCCTTGGTGGTGCGCGGGGCACCGAAGGACTTGTCGAGGATGACGTTGCGGCCCTTGGGGCCCAGCGTCACCTTGACGGCGTTGGCGAGAATGTCGACGCCGCGCAGCATGCGCTCGCGGGCATCGCCGGAAAACTTGACGTCTTTGGCAGCCATTTTGGACTAGCTCCTAGCTTCTCGGGATTTGGGGAATTCGTCAGGTGGTCAGTCGTCAGTGGTCAATTGTGGCTGGTGAGCGGAGGGCGGCGGCGGTGCAGCGAGGCAACTCACGACTGACCACTCACCACTGACCACTCACGCGCTTTTCAGCGGTCGAGCACACCCATGATGTCGCTCTCCTTCATGATCAGGATCTCCTGACCATCGATCTTGACCTCGGTGCCGGACCACTTGCCGAACAGCACCTTGTCCTTGGGCTTGACCTCGAGCGGAACGATCTTGCCGCTCTCGTCGCGGGCTCCCGGCCCGACGGCGATGATCTCGCCCTGTTGGGGCTTCTCGGCAGCGGTGTCAGGGATGATGATGCCGCCGGCCGACTTGGTCTCGCTGTCGACCCGCTTGACGGCCACGCGGTCGTGCAAAGGACGGAACTTCATGTCAGAAACTTCTCCAATTTCAGAGGCTTATGTGCCCTCTAGCGGCATTGAAAGCGCGCTTGGACGGGGCCTGTTAGCACTTCCATTGCTTGAGTGCCAGAGGCGACTTTCACATAGACAACGGCCCTGGGCGTGTCAAGCGGAGACCGGCAGGTAGCGCCAGCTCTTGGCAGCGCTTGGTCCCGCCGGGGGCCCATGTGGACCGGCCGATTCGATAGTTGTATCGAATAGCGGAACAGCCCTTTTCAGCCGGGAGGAGACCATGAAGCGGCGTCAGTTCCTGAAGATCGGCGCGGCGGCAGGCTCGGGGCTGGCGGCAGCCAGCGTTGCGGCGCCCGCCATTGCCCAATCGACGCCGGAGATCAGATGGCGCCTCGCCTCGAGCTTCCCCAGGGTGCTCGACACGCTGCACGGCGCCGCTGACACCCTGGTGAAGCGGGTCGCGGAGATGACCGACAACCGCTTCCAGATCCAGCTGTTCCCGGCCGGCGAGATCGTGCCGGGCCTGCAGGTGCTCGACGCCGTCCAGGCCGGCACGGTCGAGTGCTCGTTCACCACCGGCTACTACAATTGGGGCAAGGACACCGCGTTCGCGTTCACCACCGGCATTCCCTTCGGCCTCAACGCGCGCATGGGCGAGGCCTGGTATCAGCACGGCGGCGGCCTGGAGCTGGTGCAGGAGCTGTTCGCCCAATACAACGCCCACGTCATCAAGATGGGCGATACCGGCGGCCAGATGGGCGGCTGGTTCCGCAAAGAGATCAATTCCGCCGACGATCTCAAGGGGCTGAAGTTCCGCATCGGCGGCTTTGCCGGCCGCATCGTGGGCAAGCTCGGCGTGATCCCGCAGCAGATCGCCGCCGGCGACGTCTATCCCGCGCTGGAGAAGGGCACGCTCGATGCGGTGGAATGGATCGCGCCCACGGACGACGAGAAGTTCGGCTTCGTCAAGGTCGCCAAGTATTACTATTTCCCGGGCTGGTGGGAAGGCGGCGCGTCGGGGCACTTCATCGTCAACATGGCGAAGTGGAACGAGCTGCCCAAGTCCTATCAGGCGATCCTGACGTCGGCGGCCCATGACGCCGGCTCATGGTTCCTCGCCAAATACGATCAGAGCAATCCCGCAGCGCTCAAGCGCCTGATCGGTCAAGGCGCGATCCTCAAGCCGTTCCCGGCGGCGGTGATGGATGCAGGCTACAAGGCGACCGAGGAAGCCTGCGCCGAGGAGGCCGCCAAGAACCCGCGCTTCAAGAAGATGCACGACAGCGTCCGCGCCTTCCGCAAAGACGCCTACCAGTGGTGGCAGGTGAACGAGCTCACCTTCGACAGCTACCAGGTGCGCATGGAGACGCGGTCATAGGTTGCTGCCTGCACACCGGCGCGCGACTCATCGCCCCCGGCTGCGAATGTGCCAGGTGAGCGCGACCAGCCAATGGCGGTGCGCCGGGTGCAGCTCGTCGAAGGGGCGCGCGGAGCCGACTGCTGCGCCATAATGGCGGCCCAGCTCGGCCCAGGCCTGACGGGCTTCTTTCTCGGCTTGTGCGTAGGTCATAGGGATGGCCCTGGATAGCGCTTGCCGCGGCATTGCCGTGCCGCCCGGTCCCTACGGGTGTTGCTGCTGCCACGATTCGCGCCTTCCGCAAAGCAGCAATGTGACACAGTGCTGACGGCGGAAGAGGCGATGCGTTCGCCCACGGCAGGTTGAGGGTATCTTCCTGCTCGCTGCCTCGGCGTTTACATGGACGCGAGGCTCTTGCGTACGCTGGCCAGGATCTCGTCCGAGAGCTCAGGGTCGTCCACAGCGCGTGCCAGGATCAAAGCACCCAGGACCGCCGATAGCAGGTGGATCGCGTTCTGGCGCGCTGAGGCCTTGGTTTTCCAGCCGAAGCGCTTTGCCATCCCTGCAATCATTCGCTTCACCTGCTCGGTAAAGGGAGTGCGCATCGCCGTATCCGAAGTCCCGGGCTCCGTGCAAAGTCACTTTGGTTCACCTAGAGCAGATTCCGATCATACGGCATCGTATCCTGCATCGATGAGATAGTTGCGGCATTCGTGGGCGGTGAGGCGCGTGAGGGCGGCCGCGATCGCGCGCCAGAGGTCTTGGAGGGTGCGGGCGGCAGCCTTTTTCAGGATCGCCTTGAGCTTGGCGAAGGCCATCTCGATCGGGTTGAGGTCGGGCGAGTAGGGCGGCAGGTAGCGCAGCTCGGCCCCAGCCTGCTCGATGGCATTGCGGACCTTGTCCGGCTTGTGGGCGGGCAGATTGTCCATGACGACGATATCGCCTGGCAGCAACGTCGGCGCCAGCATCTGCTCGACGTAGGCCAGGAATGCAGCGCCATCCATGGCGCCGTCGAGGACCATCGGCGCGGACATGCCGGTTTGCCTCAGCGCACCGACGAACGTCGTCGTCTTCCAGTGGCCGTGTGGAATGCTGGCGATGCAGCGCGTGCCGCGACGCGAACGGCCATAGAGCCGCGCCATCTTGGTCGTGGCTCCGGTTTCGTCGATGAAGACCAGGCGGGCAGGATCGAGGTCACGCTGCGCGGCGTGCCAGACCTGCCTTGCGCTCGCCACGTCCGCCCGTTCCCGCTCGCTGGCGTGCGCGGTTTTTTTTGAACGTCTGATCGTGGCGATCGAGCAAGCGCCAGATCGTGCTCGGCGCAAACCTTTCGCCGTGCTCCCGTTCCAGATGCTCGGCGATCTCGGTCAGCGTGATGTCTACCTGCCCGGCGATCAGGGCCCGGATCTCCCCGGCATGTGCCTCGATCCGCCCCGAGCGCCTGTCGCCGCCTTGCCGGCGCGGCGCCAAGGTGCCTGCATCACGCCAGCGCCGCACCAACTTCACCGCGGTCGAGGCGGCGACCCCGAACCGGCCGGCGGCAGCCCGACAGCTCATCCCGGCAGCAACCGCGGCGATAAGGCGAGAGCGCAGGTCATTGGAAAGAGGTCTCGTCATGCGGGCTGGCCTCCTCCACCAGCCCGCAGCATGAATCACTGTTCGCGCCAAATGTGAATCCCCTCCGATTCCGTCAGATGGGAAAATGCTCTAGTCTCCATGTAGCCGCGTATCAACAGTTCTGTTTTGGGCTGTTGTTTCATGGAGCCTGGCAATTCGTCCTCCAACTTCAATAGGGAGAAGTCGCGACCTTGGAGGGGCCACCGCACAAAGTCAGGTGCCAGCAGTCGCGCGAACGCCGACAAGACAAGTATGAGGGGAACGCGATGCTCGATCCCCAAGTCTGTCCAATATTCCAGGTTAACCCCAATTGCGCTGGTCAGGTCGATCCTGTCAGCCTCGGCCTTAGGCTTTGTGCGTCGTTCCGGTGATGCTGTTTCGAAGCTCGATTGGGCTGGCGATGGTGCGGAGCTTCTCGAAGCCTTCGCCGGTGCCAAGGATCGTCACGTCGCCATAGTCGAGCATGCGCCCGAGGATTGATTGATCGATCTGGACGCTCTCGACCTTGTCCATGTTCATCTCGTTGGTCTGTCGCCGGATGAGACCTTTCTTGTAGATGATCCGTCGGTCGGTGACTGCGATCTCGGTGATCCACCACTGGAACCATTGCTGGATCAGGAGAACGACCGCAACGAGCGCGAGGGCGTATGCCGTAAACCGCCAAATTCCCGTCAGGGCCCGCGTTTCGCTGAGCCAGTAAGCGACCACCGCCAGGAGTGCGACCGCAACACCGAGCCAGTACACTATCCAATGAATGGACGAGACGTGCCGGACCTGCTCACCGGGCTGCAAGACGCGCTGAACGTAGCTCATGAATGATTCTCCTTCTACGCCCCGCCGTGCCATTCGACAGGCAGAAGCTGGCCCAGGTCGCGCTCGCCGAGCGCCTTGGCATCAATGCTAGCCGCTTGCTCGGCCGCAAAAATACTCAGGGGAAACCCCGAAAGTGTCTTCGGATCCATCGTTGGTTACCACGGTCTTTGCCCCGGTCGTGTCGATCGCCGCGCGCTGGGACAGCGCTCCACCGCCCAGTCCGTTTCTCAGCATGCGGGCACCATGTGCCGTCGCTGCGTTGAGGTCGCCATCACTTTCTCGAGGTGGGCTTGACGCCGAGGGTTGTCGCGCAACAGGTCACGGCTGGAGACGTTTTGAAAGGGTGCCTTCCAACACGAGCGGTCACGTCAGTTGTGAGCGCGAGGTCGTCACTGTGCATCTATCGAGACAAGTAGACGAGCATCACACCGCCGGATCGGCGTTGAGCACGAGGATGGTTTCGTTGATGGCTCAGGCCCGAATTGGCTCTTTCGTCCTTCGGCTGTGAGCCAAGAGCATGGCAACGGCGCACGACGCCATGCGGGTCCGCAAGTTGTCCGCGCGCGAGGTCAGTATGATGGGCACGCGCGCGCCGAGCACGATACCGGCAGCATCGGCTCTGGAGAGGAATGTCAAGTTCTTGGCAAGCATGTTGCCGGATTCGAGGTCGGGCACGACCAGGATCTGCGCCCGGCCTGCGACCGGCGACTTGATGCCCTTTATGCGCGCCGCCTCCGGGCTGATCGCGTTGTCGAAGGCG
Source organism: uncultured Alphaproteobacteria bacterium (assembly GCA_963832445.1). Lineage (GTDB taxonomy): Bacteria > Pseudomonadota > Alphaproteobacteria > Rhizobiales > Hyphomicrobiaceae > AWTP1-13. The sequence continues at coordinate 41,069 of CAWHUM010000023.1, read as the reverse complement.
AGCGGGCCATCGAGTTCGCCACCGGTGATCTGGCCGCGATCCGCCATTTTGCACAGAGCCGCTGCGTCGATAGTCGAGGGAATGCTCGGGTTCACTGTCTCGACCGCTGACAAAATGGCGACCCTTGGCGTGCCGAGCCCGAGTCCGACATACAGGTCGATCGCGTTCTGAATGATGTCGCGCTTGGCCATCAGATCGGGCGCGATGTTCACCGCCGCGTCGGTGATGAACAGCGTCTCCGGATGGTTCGGAACGTCCATGACAAAAACGTGGCTGATGCGGCGGGCGGTGCGAAGCCCCGTCTCACGCTTCGTGACTGCCCCGAGGAACTCATCCGAATGGAGGCTTCCATTCATCAACAGCTCGGCTTTGCCTGCACGAACAAGCTCGACTGCCTTCTCTGCCGCCGCCTGGCTGTGCGGAACATCGATAATGTCGATGCCTTCGATGTTGAGACCGAGTGACATTGCGAGGCTGCGAATCCTCTCCTGGGCACCGACGAGAATGGGCGCAATGAGTCCCGCCTCACCCGCCTCCAGCACTCCCCTGAGCGAGGACTCGTCGCAGGGATGTGCGACCGCTGTTGCGAGCGGCGGCAGCCCCTTGATCGCGGCGACCAAGCGTTCATACTTCTCGTGCTGGCGAAGCTGAGTGACAACTGCCTTCTTGGTCATGGGGTGACGTACCGCTACTGCCTATCTCACTGCGCTGATGCGGGCGCAGCGTCTGTCCTCCCCGCTCTCGCTTGCATTACGATTGACAGTGAAGCAAACACGCCGTCACTTCTGGCGTCATCGCTCAAGCTCATGGGCCGTTACCCTACGGGTGGCTCCCACGCCGGCCTATCGGGTGGAACCCCAAACCCCACTAGGGCCGACCGACGCAGCATCCCGCACTCGCGCTAGCGATTTTCTTTACCAGCACGGACATTCGTCTGAGCTCAAATGACATGCGGGTTTCTTCGGGCCGACCTGCGGCCAAACCCCGATACTGAGTTCTAGGGCCGCGCATGCAAACGTACCGAGCAATCGGGTACCCGAGGACTGGGAAACGGCCCGCCTCAGGGGTTGGCGAACGAACTCCAGTTGCGCCGACTAGGAGGTCGAAGATGGCGCGCGGCGACTTGGCGGAACCTCAATTGGGAGTAGCCGCAAGCGCTGCCTCGGGATTGACCCATTCCGCAGCGGCGAGAGGAGCCGGATCTGACATTAGAGGCCGCAGTATTGGCCTGTTTCCCGTTCCGCCACCGCGAGCGCCACATCTGCTACGCACCTCGGCCTGCACAAGACCGGTCTGCAAACCAGTCATCGGCAAGACCGTCGCTGCCGTAATAATCACATCTCTTCTGGGTCCCGCCTCTGCACTTGAGGTTCACCCATCCACCAGAAATCCCTTAGCAGTCAATCATCAACCCATGTTTATTACGGCTCCAGGGGAAACGGATGTTCTACTCGTTATCATCGCTCTGGTTGTGGTAGCTGTCGTCCTGGGATTTGGCGTCTTCTTCTTCTGGCTGCACAACCTGCCTGAGCGGTTGGTGCACAATTCAACCAAAGCGCAATTCGATATCGTAGCAGCGCTGGCGCTGCTTTCACTTCTCACCCACATACACCTGTTCTGGGTGCTGGCGCTATTGATTGCACTTGTGAAGATCCCAATGCCGGACTTCACAGGTCTGCTTGGGCGAATTGCTGGCTCGCTAGAGCAAATAGCTGGTGCGACACCCGGAACGAGCACCAATCCCGGCCCACCTAAATCAAGCGACCCGCCCCCGCAGGGAACGTGAGTCATGCTTGAGCTGCTGTTCTGCTCATTATTCACTCTCGTCCCGGATTATTTGTACAGACGCTATGTGCAAGGAAAGCGACTTGGTCGCGAGATCACGATTTTCTCGGCCGGATACGAATTGAGGTATGGCATTACTACATGCCTGATGTTGACGATACTGCTCATCACGATAGTCTTCTATTTCCATCCATCGACGACCAATGCAGTCAGCCTATTTCGCGCCGTACCCATCGTGCCTGAAACCAGCGGCCGGGTGGCCCAGATCGATGTCGACGTCAGCGCCGAAGTCGCCAAAGGCGCACCCATCTTCAGGCTGGACAGTGCCAAGCAGCAAGCGGCGCTCGAGGTCGCCACGCGAAACATAGCCGAAATCGAAGCGCGGATGGTCACGGCGCGCGCCGAGATCGCTGCAGCAGAAGGTCAGGTGGAAGAAGCGACGGCTGCCCACCAAGCGGCCATCGACGAGCTAAAGACCAAGCAGTCGATTGCTCACGTCGTCGCGCGCCGTGAAATCGAAAAACTTGAAAAGCTTGTCGAGGTCCGACAGGGAACCTTGAACGCAAAAATCGCCAACAAAGAAGCAGCTGTGACGAAGCTTTCGACGCAGCTTCCTGCGGAGAAGGCGACTGCCGAAGCCACGAGGCATCAAGCTCAGGTCGAACTTGACAAAACGATCGTGCGTGCCGGTGTCGCTGGGCGGGTGGAGCAGTTCGTGCTTCGGGTCGGTGATATGGTCAACCCACTCATGCGGCCTGCTGGTGTTCTCATCCCCAACGGAGTCGGAGAACGAGTAGTAGCTGGATTCGGACAGATCGAGGCTCAGGTGATCAAGCCCGGTATGATTGCCGAGGTTACGTGCGTCTCAAGGCCTCTGACCATCATACCGATGGTAGTTACGGGCGTGCAGGATTTCATTGCGGCGGGGCAGATCAAATCCTCCGAACAGCTTATTGATTTACAGCAGGTGACGCGTCCAGGAACGTTGACAGTTTTTCTCGAGCCGCTCTACAGGGGAGGCCTTGATGGCGTAACGGCCGGTAGCAGTTGCATTGCTAACGCCTATACTAACAATCACGATCAATTGGCCAAGCGAGGCATTGGATTTTGGAGATGGCTGTCTTTGCACGTCATTGATGCGGTGGGTATCGTTCACGCCATGATATTACGGCTGCAGGCCGTTGTTCTTCCGATTAAAGTTCTGGTTGGAGTTTCTCACTAAGTCGAGCACCATCACGAAGGCTGCGGCCACCGAGCCGAGTTCAGTGCTTTCCCTGAGTGCGCCTTGGGTGCCACCGTGCCAGGCTCGTAGCGAGCTCGATCTCAGCATTGTTGGTGCCGGTTGGACCGGGCTGGGGTCTCTCCGGCCTGCGGCGCGGCCTGAGAACGTGGCCGCCTCGCTGCAACTCGGCCTAGGGCATCGACAATGCTCGACCCCATCAAGTACTCGGCCGTCGAGGTGCTGCCCGGCGTTGCTGCATACAAATTCGCGCGCTTCGTTCAACGCAGCTGCGGTGAGAAGCCGTTCCAAGTGATGCTTGCCGACACAAAGGCAGCGGGGTCAGCGCAGAGGGGCGGTCAGAAGGAACACTAGGCGTGCGGCTGCAAGCCGCCGAGGAGGCTGTCCAGGGTCATCAGACGGTTGAGTCCTCCGACTTTTTCGCCGATGCCGTCGGCACGCAACAGGTCCCGCACCCGTCCGCGCGCCGCGACGATGCGGAGTTCAATTCCAAGTCGCGTCAGCTCGTCATGCAATTGGTGCAGCATGCGCGAACCCGCGAGATCGACGTGAGGCGACGCCGAGAGGTCGCAAACGACCAAGCATACTCTAGAGAGGTCACTCGCTTGGATGCGATTTAAAACCGCTTCGAGCACCGAGTTGGCGTTGACGTACAGCAACGAGGCCTCGGGGCGGAAAGCAATGACGTTGGGCAATTCCTCGTTGTCTGGATGCCGGGCGAGATCGGAGAAGCTGTTCGTTCCAGGGACACGACCGAGGAACGCCACATGCGGGCTCGATGCGCGTGCCAACAGCATCAGAATGGAAGCCAAGGCAGCCAGTAGGATTCCTTGCAGAATGCCGAACGTCAGAACGGCCGCGAGCGCTATTGCAGCCGCGTAGAAGTCGATCCTACTGATCCGCCATATGTGGATCATCGTCCGAATATCGATCAGCCCGTACACCGCGACCAGCACCACGGCGGCCAGCACAACCTTTGGAAGATCTTTCAGCAGGTCAGTGAGAAACAGCAGACAGAAAGCGAGTGTGATCGAGGCGCACACGAGCGCGAGCTGTGTACGCGCCCCTGCCTTGTCGTTGACGGCCGTTTGCGACAATCCGCCCGCCACTGGATACCCGTGACCGCAAGCGGCGGCCAGGTTGGCTGCGCCCAAGCCCAGAAACTCCTGTCGCAGGTCAATGTCGTATCCGTGTTTTCCGGCAAAAGTGCGAGCGGCAGAAATGCTCTCGATGTAGGCGAGCAAGAGGCATCCCGCAGCAAGCGGAACGATTCCCTCCACGTCCCTCAGGCGCAGCGCCGGGCCTTCCAACGAAGGTAGCCCGGCCGGGATTTTCCCGGTCGTTGGCACCCCCAGTGCCGGAAGCCCCAACGCCAACGCCGCGACAATCGATAGCGCTACGATGGCAAGGGCGACTGGTCGTCCCGGCAGAAAGCGGTCGCCCAACAGGAGCAACAGGATGGCAGCGAGCCCGATAGCGAGTACGAAGAGGTCAGTTTGGCCGAGTTGGCCCGCCCACACCACAGCTCGCTCGAAGAAGTTGCGGCCGCCTCCGTCAACGCCAAATAGGCTTGGCAGTTGGGTCATGATGATCGTCAATCCGGCACCGGCCTTGAAGCCCACCAAAATGCTGTCGCTTACGAGCCGAACCAGCATGCTGAGCCGCAGCACCCACGCGAAAAAGCAGAGCAAGGCCACCGTGAAGCCGGCCAGACTGGCGATCTGCACGTAGCGCTGCGTATCTCCCTCGGCCATCGAGCTCACGGTGCTGGCAACCATGAGGGAGATGGCAGATGTCGGACCAACCGCCAGGTGACGCGACGAACCGAACAGCGCATAGCCGAGCCCGCCGAGCAGATAGCCATAGATGCCGACCTGAGGCGGCAAGCCAGCAAGTGCAGCATAGGCTAGGGACACCGGGATAGCGTAGGCGGCGAGCGTTATGCCCGCTAGGACGTCGCCGGCGAGCGAACTCATTCGATAGCCGACAAGCCACTGCGCTGATGGAACATACCGAAGAAAGGGCATAAGCGACGGTGGGTCGACTAGTGTGGCTCAGGAATGAACTTGCGGGTGAGTTGCCGCGAAGCCTTGGCCGATAGGTGACGCTTGGGAAGCTTCGCCTTTTCCCCTGGCACGCTCGCACAGGGAATGCTTGCGATGATGTTCAGCCGGGCCCGCCGCTTCTCGTCTGATCGCACGACTGCGCCCGACGCTACTCGGATCGCGCAAACCATTGCCACCTCCCATCGTTATCGAGAGTGCTCTTGCCTTTGAACAGCTTTGTCATGATTGGCTCGCAAGGGATCGCTTCGCGGTCGGCACGGCGCCCGACGTTAGTGCAACCTCGCACAACCCACCTACAACCAGCGATCAGTAAAAACCCTGGCGCACCGACCGTGCATCCCTGGGCGCCGTCGGGCTATGACCACTCTTGATGCCGTGGTGCCATGAACCTGGAACAGCGACTTGGCGATGTCTAGGCCGATTGTGACCGCTATCGAGGCGTGCGCAACCTCGCATCATTGGTCGCGCGAGTTGCAGGCGCTCGGTCATACCGTCCGCCTTATGCCGCCCGCGTATGTAAAGCCTCACATGAAGCGGCAGAAGAACGACGCGACCGATGCCGAGGCGATCTGCGAAGCCGTTACGCGCCCAAGCATGCGTTTCGTCGAGACCAAGACCACCGGCCAACAGGTCGCGGCATGGCCGGCCTCGTCAGCTGTCGAGAGCGTTCCGCCGGCCATACCATCGCGTCCGTCTCTAAACTAACAATGGACGTGGACCACTCACGGCGGCCGGCAACACAGAGTTCAACTGCCTGCTCTGGATGCCACCGAACGAGCAGCGCGTCGGGGACGTCGTGCTCGTGGACTCGACAAACTCCACCACGCTCTTCGGTGGTACGGGCAGTTTAGAAAGCTTCTGGCGCAATCTCGCGCTGATGAAGTGAACGGCCTTGCTCGAAACGGGCGGTTTAGGAAGCAGCTTGCCATGATAGGGCATGACGCAAACGTCGTTAAGCGCGTGAGCCCGCTCAAGTCTCGATGCTGGAGGCACCGATGTTAAGGGACCTTTTCAGCAAGGCATCGACAATCGCCATGCTTAGCTTTGTGATTTCAAGCATGTTGGCGATGGGTATCGGGCTCAGTATTTCTGGAATCATCCACCCGTTGCGCAATCCTCGGCTCATCGTGTTCGCGCTCTTGTCCAACTTTGTCCTGATGCCGCTCTGCGCTTTGGCCTTGTCGACCTTACTCCGTCTCGACCAACCGCTGGGCATTGGCATGCTGCTGCTCGGGTGTGCAGCCGGCGCACCATTCCTGCCGAAGCTGGCGGAGCTTGCCAAAGGTAATCTCCCCTTTGCGGTCGGCACAATGGTGCTCTTGATGGTTGTCACAGTCGGTTATCTGCCTGTGGTGCTGCCGCTCCTGCTCCCGGGTGTCGCGGTCAATCCGACGAAGATCGCGCTGTCGCTCGTCTTGCTCATGCTGCTCCCGCTCGGCATCGGGCTTGCCTTAAGATCGCGTTATGAGGAATTGGCTGCAAGGGTGAAGCCGGTGCTTGACCGGATTTCCAGCGTCAGCCTCATCATGCTGGTATTGTTGATCACTGCAGCGAACATTGACAAGGTTCTGGAAGTCTTCGGCACACGCGGCATCCTCGCGGGCCTTCTGTTTATCGCTTTTGGTTTTGCCATTGGGTGGTTGCTCGGGGGACCGGGCAACGACACGAGACTTGTCCTGGCTTTGGGTACCAGCCAGCGCAACATTGTAGCCGCACTGGTGGTAGGGAGTCAGAGCTTCAGTGATCCCCGGGTGGTCGTCATGGTGATCGTCGTCGCCATCGTCGGGTTGATCATCCTCATGCCGTTGTCTCGTGCTTTGGCCAATCGTTGACCGAAACCGTGCGCGACTGCGGCTCTGCATCGTTCCTCAAGAGTAACGTATGCTCCAGCCCGCTCTCGTCAACTCCGCGCGCCTATGGATTCTGCGCCACGCCTTTAACCGGTGCGTCGCGCAGTTGAAGCGCGCGCTGCCTCGGTTTACGTTCTTTTCTGAGTTTTGACACAGCGAGGGTCAGAAGCGGACACTCAAGCCAGCGTTCTTGCTGACGGAGAGCGGGGCAACCATTTCAATCCGCATGGACTCGGTGTGTCAGAACGATCACGAATTTGATCGCACGCCAGGCGTAAACGGTCCCTCGCGCACATTTTTCCATGAAAGTTGGCTCAGCGCATCAGCATACAAGGTCCACCAGCGCCACATGCACCGCAACAAAGGACCTCAGTCGTCCAGCGGCATTTCCTGGGGCACCGTCTTTCGCACTGCACAAGGGGTTTTGCCGGATACTCAAGCCTGACAACACGCGCCACTGTTCACGAGAGCGGAGGACAGCCATGCCCCTCGATGTGCTTGAAGCAGACCTTATAGGGCTCGGGAGTAATGGTATCGATGGCGGCGCACCTCGATGCCTCGATGCTCGACGACTTAAGTTCGATTTGATCGTAAAGGTGTTGCAACGAGACGACCCACTGCGGCGATCGTATCTCCAAAGGCGGTGGCATTTGCAGGCGGTGGGGCGCTGCAATATCGAACGCACATCCTTTTCCCCAATAGCGCTCAGTCGCCGATAGACCGGATCTCAGCGTGGCATCATGGCGAGCGATGTGCGGCAACTGACGAAAGCCTTGGTCTTCGCCGCCGAGGCCCATCGAAACCACCGTCGCAAGGGGGCAAGCCAAGAGCCCTACATTAACCACCTGATCGAAGTGGGCGACCTAGTCGCGTCGGTTGAGGGCGGCGACATGGACGTTCTTATCGCGGCGTTGCTCCACGACGTGCTCGAGGACACCCGCATCGGCTACGACGAGTTGGCTGCGGCATTCGGCGAGCGCGTTGCGCGCATCGTCCAGGAGAACTCGGATGATATGACTTTGCCCAAGCCAGAGCGGCGACGCGTCCGGCTGGCGGGCATAAGCAAGAAGTCGCGCGAGGCGCGGGTTGTGAAGTTCGCGGATATCATCTCAAACCTACGCGCCATTGCGGTCTCGCCACCGGCCGGCTGGTCGAACGATCACAGGCTTGGCTACCTGGACTCGTGCCGCAAACTGGTGGATGCCGGACGGGGCTGCAATGCCGAGATCGAGCGCATCTTTGACGATACTGCAAAAGCAGTGGAGCAGGCCATCAGGACCGAAGGCCTCGGCGATATCGATGGCAGCGCTTCAGCGAGGCGCGAGCTCGATGCTGCCATAGGTCAGCCGGTGCATCTCGTCTACGTGCCGAACACGCGGTGCCGGCCGCTGGGCGCGGGCGATATCGACCTGCTCTGTCAAACGATCGCGCGAACGTTCCCGTCGGCCACGGTGCAAACAGCAGAAGGCATTCACGAAAGCCGGCGCAGATCGATGCTCATCGGCAGAATCCGGACGGACAGCAGCGACGCGGTCGTCGATCTCGCCCAGCGCCTGTGCATCGCCTTTGACGAGCCCTTTGTCGGCATCGAGGTCGATGGGCGCTACATCCGCATCTACGGCGACGATACCGCCTAGCCCGGCTTTCTCACAGCGTTGGGGGGCTGAGCTTCTGGCAGGGTGGCGGGTCGAGCATCTTTCGCCAGGCGTGCGTGGTGGCGGCCGCGATAGCGGGTTGGGCAGGCTCGGGAGTTTTCCTGTTCTGTTGCTGGACGGACGGATCGGGAGGCCTCAGGCCGCGGCTTGTCGCAGCCTGGTGCTGGCGGCGGCGAAGATGTCTCGGAACGGGCAGGCCGAGGCGAAGGCGAACTTGACCCGGCGCACGCTCACCGTCACCTGCGCGCCGATCTTGAGCAGCTTCAGACGGATTGAGCCGCAGGTCGCTTTCGCCAACTCGGTTCCGGCCAGCGCGATGCGGCGCAGCGCGCACATGAGGACATATGCAAGAGAGGCGAACCACAGGCGCAGCTGGTTGGCGCGCATGGTGGTCGCCGGCGTGCGATCGGCATAGAGATCGAGCTGGCACTCCTTGATGCGGTTCTCCATGTCGCCGCGGGCGCAATAGATATCCTCGTAGAGGAACGCTGCGGACCCTAGCGTCGCGTCGAGCGAGGTGACGATGAAGCGTGGGTTGGCCTCGCCCTTGGTCCACTCGGCCTTGCCGATCACACGGCGCTTGCGGCTCCAGCTCTTGAGCGTGCGCCACTGGAAGTCCCGATAGCGGCGTGCCGGCCCTCCGGTCACGGTCGCATCCCGCTCGGCGGCTGCCAGTTGGCGCTTGATCCTGGCAACCAGGCGGTCGTTGCGTGCCAGCCCGAACACGTAATCGACGCCATTGTCCTCGCACCAGGCCATCAGCCCCTCGCGGGCAAAGCCCGAGTTGGCACGCAGCCAGATCTCCACGTTGGGCCAGCGCTCGCGAATCTGGCCAACGATGCGCGCCGTCTCTTCCATCGCCCCGGCCGAGGCGTCGATGTTGGAGCGCCGCAGCTTGGCTGCCAGCAGGTGCCGGCCGCAGAAGACATAGAGAGGCAGATAGCAGTAGCAGTCGTAGTAGCCGTGGAAGAACCGACCCTCCTGGTGGCCATGCAGGGGATCGTCGGTGGCATCCAGGTCGAGGATGAGGCGCGCCGGTGGCGTGGCATGCGCCTCCAGGAACAGCGTCACGAACAGGCGCTCGATGGCGCCCACGTCGTGGCTGATCTTGTGATAGCGGCCGGCGGCGAAGGCGGGCCCTTCCTCCGGCGCATGCTCCAGTCGGTTGAGCGTCGACTTGCCCGCCACCGGCGCGCACCGCTTGCGCCGCGCCTCGAGCTTGCCGGCCAGCAAGGCAAATACTGGATCGTGGCGCAGCCGATCGTGGTCGCAGACGTCCTCGTAGCCCAGCGCCAGGGCGAACACGCGTTGGCCGACCATCGTCGCAACCGTGTGCTCGATCTGACAGCCGTCACGGCCGTCCCGGAAGCAGGAGGCGAAGCGCTCGATGAGACGGATCGCCTTGTCGGTCGCCCCCAGCAGCAGTGCGCCCGCATCCGACGTGATCAAGCCGCCGTCGAACGCACCCACAACCCGACGCCCCGCAACGGTTCCGAAGTCGAACGAATCCTGGCTACACTCTGTCGGCATCGGGGAGCTCCTCTGCTTCGAGCGAAGTCTTTCTCGCAGAAGAACTTTGACTGATTCAGAGCCCCGATGCTCCTATCTCGCGTGAGAAAGCCGGGCTAGGTGCCTTGCTTAACAGCTTCGCGAGCACGGGAGGTCCGCCCTTGGAAGTGGCGAAGTATGAGGCACTTGAGACGCTGCGCGACAGTCGTCAATTCAGGGTGCGGGCCTTGAAACCGGACGACCGGGTCCGACTTCTCTCAGCCGTAAGCCAAAGCAGCGCCCAATCTCTGTATCGCCGCTTCTTCTCGCCCAAGCGGAGCCTCACTGAGGACGAGGTAACCACTTCCCTGCCCTGCCGAGCGCAGCGGAGAGATCAGCGCGTCTAACGACACGCACCTTTGACGCGCGGCATTGCATGGTGGGGATAGGAAACCGAGCCGGCGCGAGGCCGGTTCCGGGTCACGAACGGTCCTCACGACCACGTCCGCTGACCGTCAGCTGCTACTTCCCCCTCTGCTCGGCCAGGAACTTGACGCGCGCGTCCACCACCCGCCGGCAGGTGCGCTCCCATTCCTTCTTCGTCATGTGCGTGGCGGTGTCCCAGTCATCCAAGCACTGCTTGAACTGTGTATCGCTGGTCTGGCGTATCTCGGCCGGCGACATCGTAACCGGCTGCCCAGTGTTGGCAGACGGTTGCTTCTTTGCTGCCTTCGACGCTGGAGGAGGCGATGGCTGAGCGACAGTTGGCAACTTCGCGGTCTCCGGTACGTCAGGATCGGCCACCGCGGCGGCCGGCAAGGCGAACAAGAGCGAGATCACGAGAAGCAACCAGTGCATGGCGGAGGTCCCAAGGGCTTCAGCTCGCTAACCATCGCCCGCGGGTGGTTGACCTCCAATCGGGTCAATTACTGAGATTTGCCGCCGTCCCTGCCGTTCGGACCTGCGCCACCCAGAAGCGCACTGCGGCGGGGTCTTCATCCCGGAGCGTTGGAACTGCGGTCACGATACCTTCCGCCACCACTCGACGCTCGCTATCGCTAGCCTTTGCTGCACGAAACGACGGCCGGCTTGGCAACGTGGCTCAGTTCGAGCCGGCCTGGCGGGCCGCTCACAGCCGAGGCGGATGCGCCACAGCTCGAACCCACGCCCAGCTGAAGATGCTGACTTCGGCCGTCCGCAGGGCTCGAACCCTTCGATCACCACGCTTGGTGATGCTGCGAGCCTATCCTTGCCACCGCTGGAGTTTTGCCTGGGCACCAGCCCGATCCAAGCCGAAAAGTCCCGTCCCGATCGGAAAGCCTTAGGGTCGGCAACGCTTGCTGGTCTCATTGGACCGATGCCAAGCCATGATGCGTCGATCGAACTCGAGGATTTGCGCCTTCAGCATTCGCAGCTGCGCGCCGAGAGCGACAACACAGTCGCGTGCCACCTCCGGCACGCGATCATCGTTAGGTTCAGCCACAACATCGAGCAGTTCCTCGGCGCCATTGCGCCCGACCGGCGCTACGATGCCAAGCTCGGCAAGATGTGCCCGGATGGAATTGATGACGGCGTTCTGCTGGCGCACGAAGAGGTGGCGCGTGCGATGAAGCATCAGGCAGCTTTGCTGTTCTGCTGTCTTGGTCTCGACGAACCGCATGTTTGGCCGAACAACGGCTTCGCAGATCGCCTGGGCATCGGCAGCATCGTTCTTTTGCCGCTTGAGATAGGCCTTCACACAGGCCGGAGGCATCAGCCGGACGGTGTGACCGAGTGCCTGCAGTTCTCATGACCAATGATGCGATGTGGCCTCGATCCCAACCAGGCAAGGCGGAAGCTTCTTGAAGAAAGGCAGCACGTATCGGCGCTTCAGCTGACGCCGGACAACCACCTTGCCGTTTCCACTACCCCATGAACCTGGAAAACCGACTTGGCGATGTCGAGACCAATTGTCGTGACCACTTGCATCTTGCCTCCTCCGAATCGTGGTCACCTCAACAACAACCTCGTCCTTGGCACTCACGTGCCGGTGGAGGAGCCGTCCACTGCAACGGACTTCACAGTTAGCCAATCGGGGCACCCCGGCTCTTTGTGGTCAGTCACCGGACTAGCGCCCGAGGTTGGGCAGCCAAGTGGCGAGCTGCGGGAAGGCCGCCAGGATCACGATCACGATCAGCAGGCAGATCCAGTAGGGCACCGAGCCGGCGAAAATCTCGCCGGTCGACACATTCTCTTGTGGTAACGCCGCCTTCACCGTGAACACCAGGATGCCGAACGGCGGGGTGAGCAGCCCGGTCTCGATGGCGAGGATGCCGAGGATGGCGAAGGCGATGGGGTCGTAGCCGAGCGCCACGGCGATCGGCGCGAACACCGGAACGGTCAGCAGGATGATCGAGATCGAATCTGATGATGCAGCCGAGCACGAACCAGATCAGCACCATGATGGTGAGGATCATCCACGGCTCCAGCCCGGATTCCAGGAACAACGCGCGGGCCGCGCCGGTGACGCCGGTCATGGACAGCACGCGGCTGTAGAGCTGGGCCATCACCAACAGCAGCAGGAGCGGCGCGGAGGTGCGCCCCACGGTGAGGATGACGTCGAATATCTCCCTGGCGCGCAGGCCCTTGAACAAGGCGAGCAGCAGCGACAGCGCGGCGCCGACGCCGGCGCCTTCGGTCGGCGTGAAGTAGCCAAGCCAGATGCCGCCGAGCACGCCAACGATGAGGATGATGACAAAGACCGTGCTGAGCAGCACCTCGCGGAGCTTCGCGTCGTCCAGGGGCTCGGCTTGGGCCGCGGGCGGCGGCAGGGGCGTGGCCGCACCTGCCGAGTGCGCCACCTTGCGCGCCTCGCCGACACGCTCGGGCTGGGTGACGGCGACGAACAGGATGTAGGCCGAGTAAGCCGCCACCACCACGAACCCCGGGATGATGCCGGCGATGAACAGCTTGCCGATCGCCTGCTCGGTCAGCACCCCCCACACGATCATCAGCACCGAGGGCGGGATCAGCATGCCGAGGCAGGCGCTGCCGGCGATGCAGCCGAGCGCGAACTTGCGCTCGTAGCCGTGCCGCCGCATCTCCGGCCAGGCGATGCGTGAGAATGCGGCCGCGGCGGCGATGCTCACCCCCGTGACGAAGGCGAACACGGCGTTGGCGAGCACGGTGGCGATGCCGAGCCGGCCCGGCACGCGCCGCGTCACGCGGTTGATCAGCGCAAACAGGTCGGTGGCGGCCCCGCACTTGGCCAGGAACTCGCCCATCAGCATGAACAGCGGAATGACGGCGAACACGTAGTCGCGCAGCGCCTCGTAGGCGGTGTTGGCGAGGAAGATGCGCACCACCTCGATGTCGCCCTGCATCAGGTAGATGCCGAGCGCCGCCGTGATGCCGAGCGCCACCGCGATATGCACGCCGGAGAACACCACCACGAGGAGGACACCGATCAGCGTCGCCATCTGCCAGGCGTCGAACATGCGAGCTGGCTCCGGTCAGTGGCTCGAGGATTGGGCGGCTGGCGGCGCGCCGCGGCGGAAGGCATCGAGGTTGAGCAGCAGCAGCACGACGTAGCTCAGCGCCGCCAACGCGGTGCCGCCGACGATGGCAAAGCGCGCCGGCCAGGCAGGGATGCGCAGCGCGCCCTCGCCCTCGAACTCCCCCGAGCTCCAGGCATGCGCCGCTCCGTCGATGCCGCCCCAGCAGATGATGCCAAACAGCACGATGCCGAGCAGCGCGCCGAACGCCGCCAGCAGACTCTGGAGCCGCAATGGAAGATAGGCGGTGATGGCGTCGGTGTTGATCATGCCGCCGCTGCGGATGGCGTAGGCGGCCTGCAGGTAGCAGATGACGACGATGGAGTAGGATACGATCTCGGGCGTGCCCTTGACGGGCGTGTTAAACAGCACACGGCCACTCACGTCGGCGACGACGATGAAGCAGAGCACGAACGCCAGCATGGCCGCCAGCACCAGCAGCGTATTGGCGATCCAGCCGAGCGCACGGTCGAGCATGAGGTGTCCTCAGCCGGTGGTTGCGGAGGCGGCGCACGCCGCGCCGCCCACCGCCATCGTCAGGCGCTCAATTCACCTGGTAGCGCACCGGCCACTTGTGGCCGAGCTTCTCGGCCTCGTCGACCGCGAGCTTGAGGACCTGCGAGGCCGGCAGGCCGGCCTTGTCGAGCTCGGTGGCCTTCTCCTGCGGCCAGGTCTTGAGCGAGTTGGCCCAGTCGACGGTCACGTTGTCGGGCAGCTTGCGCACCGTGGCACCGGCCGCCTTCAAGGCCTCGAGCTGTTTGGGATAGTTCTCGAGGTTGACCGTGCCGGTGCGCGCCTCGTACTCGCGGCCGACCTCGGCGATGATGGCTTTCACGTCATCCGGCAGCTTGGCCCAGCGCGCCTTGTTGACGGTGAGGCCGTGCCAGGTGATCGCGCCGAAGCCGATCTCGGTGTAGATCTTGGCCACCTCGTGCAGCTTGAAGTTGACGACGCCGGACGGGAACATGATCCAGCCGTTGTAGACGCCGGTCTGCAGCGAGGTGTAGGCCTCCGGCAGCGACGACTGCACGGGTGTCGCGCCGGCGTACTCCAGCCACTTGAGATTGAGGCCGGCGCCGGCGAGCTTGCGGCCCTTGAGGTCGGCGACGCTGTTCCACTCGAAGGTGGTGGAGAGGTTGTAGCCGTTGTCGGCGATCAGCCCGATCAGCACCTGGCTGTACTTGTCCTCCAGCACCTTGCCCATGAATGGAACCTTGTCGTAGACGGCGCGAGCGAGCTTGACGCTGACGACGGGGTCCATGGTGCCGAACGGCAGCATCACCTGGAAGGCATGCAGGGGCAGGTTCGACGGCTCGAAGCAGAAGCAGAAGCCGCCGACGTCGATGATGCCGGACTGCACGCCTTCGAGAGTGTCGGCGACCTTGACCACCGAGCCACCGTAACCCTCGATGAACTCCACTTTGTGCTTGGTGCGGGCGGCGACGCGCTTGGTCACCTCCGGCACGAAGAAGTTCTGCATCAGATTGACGTAGGTGTTGACCGCCGGGTGGCCGGAGGCGATGCGCAGCTTGAAGTCGTCGGCCCTGGCCGCACTCCCTGCCGAGACCGTTGCAAGGGCTGCGCACAGCGCGAGCCACACCTTCGGGCGCAAAGCGCCGCTGATCGAAATCCGCATGTTTCCTCCGATAGAGCTTTGTATTGCTTTGGTTCTTTTGGCGCCGGCGTTCGGTGCAAACTCGCCGGCACGGTATCATTGGGTCAGACCCGGTTCAGTCGGTCAAGTACCACCGGCCGCTTGCTGAAGCCCCCGGAGATTCCGGCTTGGATCACGACTACTCGTTGGTTTGTGGTCTCCTCCGCCTCATCTGAGGGCGCCAAGATGTCCGCTTGGGGTCACAACTCACCGGTGCGCCGGCGGCCTGAGTACGGCAGGTCTACCCCAACAAACGGACATTCCCATCGCCCGCCAGGCACGGGAAGTTCGTGCCGATTTTGTTGCAAAAGTCGCTCTGCTGTCTGATAGATAGTACGACTGATAAAATCTCCTCCTGGATCGCCGCTCCTTCGGGGAATCCTCGTTCGCGATCGGACCCTGGCAGGAATCAATTTCTGCGTGCGCTCGCGCGGGCGACCTCCAAAATACTCTTGCAACACAATCTGCCAAGATCTGCCGTTCCCTCGCTGCCCGGCAGCATCCCGTCCTTGGCGCTCGGACTGGCTGCCGGCATTCAGACGCGGGTCGTCGGGTAGAGGGCTTTTCCATGCACTTCTCGGGTCTTTCCTTATGGCGGCAGTTGGCAGTGGAGCCTATTTTTTGAGCCTCTATGAAGACCAGACATTCGCCTGACTAGGCGCATCGATCAGCAGGACCCCAAACGGGACATTGGTTGCCGGCCGGATCACGGATTGTGGAGCGTGCCGCCACGTTGAGGAAAAGTGGAGGAATATCCCAATGAACCCGAACAAAGCACTTTGGGAAAAGGGCGACTTTACGCGGATAGCGCAGACCATGAGAGAGAGCGGGGAAGCGCTCGTCAAGGGACTGGGCATCACAAAGGGGCTCAAGGTCCTGGATCTGGGATGCGGCGATGGAACGACTGCATTGCCCGAAGCGAGGCTGGGGGCGGACGTCCTGGGCGTCGATATTGCGAGCAACCTTGTCGCAGCTGGGAACAAGCGCGCTAAGGAGCAGGGCCTCACCAACTGCAAGTTCCAAGAAGGCGATGCGTCCAATCTGCAGGCGCTCAAGGATCATTCTTTCGACCTCGTCGTGAGCATCTTCGGCGCGATGTTCGCGCCAAAGCCGTTCGATGTGGCCAAGGAGATGGTGCGCGTGACCCGGCCGGGAGGTCGGATCATCATGGGAAACTGGATTCCGAATGATCCGACATTGGTGGCACAAATCCTGAAAATCAGCTCCGCATACTCACCGCCGCCGCCGGAAGGCTTCATTAGCCCTATGACGTGGGGGGGGTCGAGAATAACGTGATAGAGCGATTTGCCACCGCGGGGGTTCCGAAAGAGAAAATATCATTCGTCCGAGACACGTATACTTTCAACTTTGCCGGCACACCGTCAGAGTTCGTTGCTGCATTCAAGACCTTCTATGGCCCGACCATGAATGCATTCGAAGCCGCGGAGAAGAACGGCCGGGCCGCTGATCTGCAGAAGGAGTTGGAAGCCCTGTTCAATAGCCACAACAAAAGTACGAGCAAGGGTGTCACCTCAATTCCTGCGACCTTCCTACGCGTTACCGTTTCGCTCTAAAGACATCCCGAACAATAGTCGCTACGCGCTGCCCTGGACGGAAGCGCTGCACCGCCGATTGCTGTTATTGGCGCACTTTATCCGATCAACTCATCAGCGCGGCCGAGCTATTAATTGGCTCAGGTGCAACTTCCGAATCGGGTCACGAGCGTCGTTTGAGCGGCGTTCACTCTTGGTCTGCTTATGCCCTCGCAGCAGACGGAATGGTGCACTGCCGCGATCCGTCGGTCCGTGCCAGGAGGAGACACCAGGGTTCGAATCTGACCCGGGAAGAGCGGCGAACTCGCTGTGGTCAGAAGCGATAGTTCAAGCCCACCTTGGCGAGGTAATTGAGGTCCAGACCCGCAGGCGCGGTCACAGTGCCTACCACAGGAAGAGTGGCCGTGAAGTTCTCGGTATCGAACTCGCCAAACAGCACTTCGCCCTTGAGCGACCACTGGTTGGCAATGGCCCATTCGACGCCGCCGCCAAAGACCCACCCTTGCATGGTCGCCTTCGGGTTGACCTTAAATGGTCCCGTAAACGCACAGGTCGAACGGGGGGCCACAATAGCAGCGCCGTCAGCGCAGGACACTCCCTGCTCGATGTTCGCCCATATCCAGCCGGCCGTCAGGTAGGGCAGCACGTCGCCGAAGCTGTACCCGAGGCGCCCGCGCACGGTGCCCATCGTGTCAATTCTACCGTGGTACGCGAGGAAATTGCCGTCCCGAACGGTGTCTTTGATGTTGCCCCACGAAATGTCGGCCTCGGCTCCAAGGACAACTCGGCCGATTTGCCAATTGTACCCCACCTGCAAGCCAAGTAGAGCGCCATCAAGCGCCTCCGTCGGCGTTGTCGGAAGTACATAATCGGTATCGGAAGAAAGATATGCGCCATGGCCGCCAACGTAGAAACCGGTCCAGTTTCTCTGTTGAGCCTCGGCTCCAGAGGATCCAACGAGCGCAAGAATACCCAATGCTGTTAACAGCTTACGCATGACGCACCCCGCTACAAACGCTGCTCACACACAGTCAGTCCACAGTTTGTTAACACGTTGTTAACCATTTACCATTGTGAACCACCGTGGACAGACGAAATTGTGCCGGGCGTGGCTGCGATGACACAGGAGGGAGCCCCATGTGTGGGACGAGCGCAGTGGCAAGCTGCCGGGGGTGGTCACCATCATGGGTTGTGCGACGCGCGCGTCTAAGGACGCCAGCATTGGGCTCGCTACAACGGTGCTCCGAGCCAGGATTTCTGGACGGGTCGCGGCCTGGCCGTCATCATCAGTAGTGGATTACCGGTTGCCTCAACGACAAGCTCTCAGTGAGCGACGCCGCGCCCGTTCCTCTTGGTCTGCCGCCTCCCACGGCGCGCGAATGCACCAGCCGAAGTGATCGCGATAATCCGTCGACCAGCGTCGGCCAGTGAAACCACATCGATAGTCGATATTTCTAAGCTGCGCTTGTACGGCGTTGCTGGCGTATCGATGGCAGTATTCTGGGGCAGCGGCGAAGCTTGGCTGGCAGAACCCGACAAGCACAAGGGCGGACACCGCAGAACGCGTTATCATGACGCTAATCCTTTGAGCGAGTGGTCTGTACTAGCTGATATGATCCACATCGACCTTGCGCGACCGATGATCGGAAGTCGTGTCCGATCCCCGCAGTACTTGGTCGCTGCCAGAACCAAGAAGGTTCACGGGCACCGAGAACGCGTGAAGTCGGCACAAGCTCAACTGCAGGCGTACGTCACCTCAACGGCACGGCAAATCTGGCCCTGATAACTGCCGAACGAGTGCGCTGCGGCGACCGGCAAATTGGTGCCATGTATGGACGGCGCCCGCGTTGCAAGAGGAATCTGACATCTCAGCGAAGCGTTCGGGTGCAGCCATGTATGCGGCCTTTGGATGCGGCCGCTGTGGCCGCTGGCCCTGATGCAATCCGCTGATCGGGTCCCTATCAGAAGCACGCGCTTGTCAAGCGCGTGGCACGAAGCGGGTTTTCCCGATCGACGGTCTCGACCGTTTCGCATCAATGTCGTCATCACCCCCTGCAATTCGAGAACGCAACGACCACCTTCTCGTTGGCGTCGATGCCGTGAACCTGGAATACGTTCTTGGCGAGATCCAAACCGATCGTGCTAACCTGCATGTGGATGGCCCCCTCATTGTGATTCGTCTATGACGATCACGCTATGGCACCTCGATGCCGTGAGCGGGCGCCGTCCACTACGCCAGTAGCCGACATGCCGATGGTTGCCACGCGCTACGCGGGAGCTGCGGCCTTGTGCCGGCGGCTGAACCACCGTTTGAACCAGCCCATCTTCTTCGAGGGTCCCGTGCTGGAGACACCCGCAGCGGCCGGCGGCCCGCCGACGATCGCGCCGAACTTCTCGAAGAACTCGTCCGCCAGCTTCTTGGCGGTGGAATCGATCAGCCGCCCGCCGAGCTGGGCGAGCTTACCGCCGACATCGGCTTTCACGTCGTAGCGCATCAGCGTGCCGGCACCGTCGTCGGTGAGGCGCACGGCCGCACCGCCCTTGGCGTAGCCAGCCACGCCGCCGTTGCCCTCGCCCGAGATGCGGTAGCCGTTGGGCGGATCGAGGTCGGAGAGCTTCACCTTGCCGTTGAAGGTGGCCTTCACCGGCCCGATCGTCAGCTTCA
Source organism: uncultured Alphaproteobacteria bacterium (assembly GCA_963832445.1). GTDB lineage: Bacteria > Pseudomonadota > Alphaproteobacteria > Rhizobiales > Hyphomicrobiaceae > AWTP1-13. The sequence continues at coordinate 21,580 of CAWHUM010000023.1, read as the reverse complement.
CCCGCGCCGTCATGTCGGTCGGGGACTGCATTTCGAGCAACTCACAGCCGGGTATGGCCTGCTTCAGGATCTCGGGGTTGTTGAGTGCGGCCCACACGGTCCTGCGGTTGGCTGCGATACGGCGCTCGCTGGTCATGTCCATTGGGTGTTCCTCCTGCTCGGGGCCTCTGTCGTATGGCTCAGGAATCGGCCGTGAGTTGGGTTCGCTGCCCGCGCCGCCGCAGCTCGACGATCTCAGCCAGGATAGAAAGCGCGATCTCCTCGGGCGTGACCGCGCCGATGTCGAGTCCGGCCGGCGAACGTAACGCATTGAGCCGTGCCGGGTCGATGCCCTTGCCCGCCAGCGACCGGCGCAACGCTGCGGCCTTGCGGTGCGAGCCTACGAACGCCACGTAGCGCGCCGGCGCTGCCAGCGCCGCGGCAAGGGCCGCCTCGTCGCCGCGCCCCTGGGTGGCGATGACGATATAGCGCTCATGGCTGCCAAGGCTCGAAAGTTCGTAGCCGACCTCGAGCAGATCGGGCTGCGCGAACTTTGCATGCTCCTCTTTCGGAGCGGCGACCGCGACAGCGAAGTCGAGCCGCCTTTCCGAGATCGGCCAGCGCCACCGCCACCGGGCTCGCGCCACAGATCAGCAGCTCGGGCCTCGGCAACACCGGCTCGACGAACACATCCATGGTGCCCTGGCTCGGGCACATGTTGCGCGCGAACTCCACGCCCTCCTTGGATTGGCCGGCTTGGACGCCAAGCTCCTGCAGCGCGTCGCCGGGCTGCACTGAGACCAGGCGCGGTTTGCCGTCGGCGAGCGCCGCGCGCGCCGCCTTCAGCACGGCCGCGCGGGCGCAGCCGCCGCCGATCCAGCCCGCCGACATCGTGCCGTCGCTGCGGATCAGCGCCTTGGCGCCGGCCTTGGCGGCGGTCAGCGCCACGGTGCGCACGACGGTGGCGACGGCGAATGGCTCGCCCGACGCCCTGAGCGCTTTGATCTCGTCGAGCACGTCGGCCGGCTTGTTCATGATCGCTAACACCACCTACAAGCGTGCGAGGTAGGGCTCGAGCGCAGCCAGCGACCTCCAGGCTGTGCGCCGGCGCGAACAGATCCACATGCGGCAGCGCCGCCTGCATGCCGCGCGCGCTCGGCGCGTAGCCCTCCCAGCCGATCATGGGGTTGAGCCAGACGATGCGCCGGCAGCGCCGGGCCAGCTGCCGCATCTCGGCAGCCAGCGTTTCCGGCGCGCTGGTGTCGTAGCCGTCGGACACGATCATCACGCAGGTGCGCGAATGGATGACGCTCTTGGCGTGGTGCCAGCGATTGAACGTGGCGAGGCTCTCGCCGATGCGCGTGCCGCCGCCGACACCTTCCGCCAACAGCGTCAAGCGCTCCAGCGCGCGGGTGACGTCCCTCTCGCGCATGGCCGCCGACACGTGCACCAGGCGGGTGTGGAACAGGAACGCCTCGGCCTCGCGGAAATGGTCGAGCACACCGTGGATGAAGCGGACGAACACGCTGGTGTAGAGGCTCATGGAGCCCGACGCGTCGAGCAGCACCACCAGCCGCAGCGGCTTTCGCTTCTTCTTGCGCCACACGAGCTCGATCGGCACGCCGCCGTGGCTGATGTTGCGGCGGATGGTACGGCGCAGGTCGACGCGGCGGCCCTTCAGGCGCGCGCGCTCGCGGCGGGAGAGGCGCGTGCGCATGGTGCGGGCGAGGCGGGCGGCCAGTGCGTGCGCCTCGGCAATGGCGTGGGGGTCGGCGAGCTTGCGGAAGTCGGTCTCGGCCAGCCGCTCGGCGCGCGAGGCGCCTTCCATGCGGCCGCGGGCGTCGCTCTCGGGGGACGCATCGCCTCCCTCGCGCGGCACCTGGTCGCCGAGGCCGGGGCCTTCCTTGCGGTCGGCCTCAGGGCCGGCGATCTGGCGCACCTCCGCCGGCGTTGCCGGCTTGGCCGGGGCGCCGATATGCACCACACGCGCGCGGCCGCGCCCGAGCCAATAGGCGTTGAACACGTCGTCGAACTTGTGCCAGTCGGACCGGCGCGCGCAGAACAGCACCTTGAACGCGGACCGCAGGGTGGTGGGCCGCCGCTGCCGCGTCCGACGCCAGAATGCGCGCCGCGTCCTCGCTCTCCGCGAGGCCCACGGCGAAGCCGTTGTCGCGCAGCGTGCGCGTGAAGCCGGCGAGCCGCCCCAGCATCTGCCGACTCGGGTCGACCGCCTGGGGCGCCATGTGCACGCCAGCGGCCATCACGCGACCTTTCCAAGCAGGCGCGCCGCCACCTCGCGCGTCAGACGCGCGCGGTCCTCCTGCGTCTTCAGCAGGCAGCGCAGTGTCTCGTACACGGACTCGGGGTCGTCGTGCAGGCTCTTGACGTCGAGACCGACCAAGGCGGCCGCCCAATCCAGCGTCTCGGCGACGCCCGGCACCTTGCGCAGCTCCTCCTTGCGCACACTTTGACCATGTGCGCGATCTGGCCGGCCAGCGCCGCCCCGATGCCTGGCACCCGCGCCAGAATGATGCGGGTCTCGCGCTCCACGTCCGGGTAGTCGACGTAGTGATAGAGGCAGCGCCGGCGCAGCGCGTCGGACAGCTCGCGCGTGCTGTTGGAGGTGAGCACGACGCGCGGGATACTGCTGGCCTTGATGGTGCCGAGTTCCGGGATCGACACCTGGAAGTCCGACAACAGCTCGAGCAGGAACGCCTCGAACTCCTCGTCCGCTCGATCCACCTCGTCGATCAGCAGCACGGGCCGATCATCGCGGCGGATGGCGGCGAGCAGCGGCCGCTCCAGCAGGAAGCGCTCCGAGAAGATGTCGCGCTCCACCGCGTCGGGGTCGGCGCCGGCCACCTCGCGCGCGCGGATGGCCAGCAGCTGGCGCTGGTAGTTCCATTCATAGAGCGCGGTGGATTGGTCGAACCCCTCGTAGCACTGCAGGCGGATCAGGGCCGTGCCGTGCACGGCCGCCAGCGCCTTGGCGACCTCGGTCTTGCCGACGCCGGCCTCGCCCTCCAGCAGCAGCGGCCGGCCCAGCATCTCCATCAGCTGCAGCGCGACCGGCAGCTCGCGGTCGGCCACATAGCCGACCGCCGCCAGCCGTTCGGTGATCTCATCGCGCGACAGGGTCATCGCGTCGCTATCACTCGTAGGTTGGGTCAAGCGAAGCGCAGACCCAACACAGTAAGATGCGAGCACGGTTGCGTTGGGTCATCGCTTCTCTCGACCCGCCTACGCCCGTGACAACCCGCACCCGCACAGCGTCACCCGTGCAGGCCGAGCCGCTTCGCCGCCATCCAGTTGCGCCAGTGATCGTGCGGCATCTGGATATGGGTGGAGCCCAGGAACGAGAAGGCGTCGTTGACGGCATTGGAGAAGGCCGGCACGCCGCCGACGTTGGGGCTCTCGCCGACGCCCTTGGCGCCGATCGGGATGGTGCGGCGAGGGCGTCACCGTGTGGTCCGTCTCCCACTTCGGCGTCTCCACTGCCGTCGGCAGGAAGAAGTCCATGAACGAGCCGCCCACCACGTTGCCGATTTCGTCGTAGCGGATCTCCTGGCCCATGGCGATGGCGAACGCCTCGGTCAGCCCGCCGTGCACCTGGCCCTCGATGATCATGGGGTTGATGCGGGTGCCGCAGTCGTCGAGCGCATAGAAGCGGCGCACCTTGTACACGCCGGTGTCGACGTCGATGTCCATCACGCAGATGTAGGCGCCGAAGGGGTAGGTCATGTTCGGCGGGTCGTAGTAGCTCACCGCCTCCAGCCCCGGCTCCATGCCCGGCGGCGGCTTGTTGTAGGCGATCCAGGCGATCTCCTTCATGCTCTTGGACTTCTCGGGCAGGCCCTTGACGCGGAAGCCGTCGATGTCCCACTCGAGGTCGCCCTCGTGCACCTCCAGCACGTAGGCGGCGATCATCTGCGCCTTGTTGCGGATCTTGCGCGCCGCCATGGCGATGGCTGCGCCCGCCACCGGCGTGGAGCGCGAGCCGAAGGTGCCAATCCCATAAGGAACGGTGTCGGTGTTTCCCTCCTCCACCATGATGTCGTCGGCGGGGATGCCGATCTCGCTGGCGATGATCTGGGGGTAGGTGGTCTCGTGGCCCTGGCCTTGCGACTTGGAGCTCATGCGCGCCGTCGCCGAGCCGGTCGGGTGCACGCGGATCTCGCAGCTGTCGAACATGGCGAGGCCGAGGATGTCGCAGTTCTTCGATGGGCCCGCGCCCACGATCTCGGTGAAGAAGCACACGCCGATCCCCATGATCTCGCGTGTCTCGCCGCGCTTGAACGCTTCGCGCCTGGCCGCCTGCTCGGCGCGCAGCTGCTGGTAGCCGACGGCGTCCATCGCCTTCCTCATGGCGGTGTGATAGTCGCCCGAGTCGTACTCCCAGCCCAGCGCCGACTGGTAGGGAAACTGCTCGCGCCTGACGAAGTTCTTCAGCCGCAGCTCGGCCGGATCCATCCCGAGCTTCTGCGCCAGGATGTCCATGCCGCGCTCGATGGCGTAGGCGGCCTCCGTGACCCGCAGCGAGCAGCGGTAGGCCACGCCGCCCGGCGCCTTGTTGGTGTAGACGGCATCCACCACCGCGTGGGCGACGGGAAAATCGTAGGAGCCCGTGACGATGGCGAAAAGGCCGGCCGGGAACTTCGACGGGTTGGCGCAGGCATCGAAGCCGCCGTGGTCGGCGATCGTGTGCACGCGCAGGCCCGTGACCTTGCCGTCCTTGGTGGCGGCGATCTCGGTCGTCATGTGGTAGTCGCGCGCGAACGAGGTGGCGGTGAGGTTCTCGATGCGGTCCTCCACCCACTTCACCGGCTTGCCCGTGACGATGGAGGCGACGATGGCGCAGATGTAGCCGGGATAGGCGCCTACCTTGTTGCCGAAGCCGCCGCCGATGTCGGGCGAGATCACGTGGATCTTGTGCTCGGGGATCTTGGAGATCAGCGACGCCACCGTGCGGATCACGTGCGGCGCCTGGAAGGTGCCGTGGACCGTCAGCTCGCCCTTGATCTTGTCGAAGGAGGCGACGCACTGGCAGGTCTCAAGCGGGGAGGGATGCGTGCGATGGTAGGAGATCAGCTCCTTGATCTTGACCTCGGCGTTGGCGAAGGCGGCAGCGGTGCCGGCCTTGTCGCCTACGGTCCACTCGAAGATGTGGTTGTGGTGCTTGCGGGGGCCGTGCGCGCCGGAGGTCTTGCCGGCGAGGTCCTCGCGCAGGACGGGAGCGTCGGGGTCCATGGCCTTCATGGCGTCGACGATGACAGGGCAGCCCTTCGTACTCGACCTCGACGGCCTCCACGCCGTCGGCTGCGGAATAGCGGTCCTCGGCCACGACGAAAGCGATCTCCTGGTTCTGGAACAGCACCTTGCCGTCGGCCAGCACCATCTGCACGTCCTGGGCAAGCGTGGGCATCCAGGCGAGGTTGACGCCCTTCAGCTCCTCGGCCGTCAGCACCGCCAGCACGCCCGGCACTTTGAGCGCCTTGGAGGTGTCGATCTTCTTGATGCGGGCGTGCGCATACTGCGAGCGCACGAAGTCGCCGAACAGCATGCCGGGTAGCTTCAAATCGTCGATGTAGTTGCCCTTGCCCTGCGTGAAGCGGATGTCCTCCACCCGCTTGCGCTTGCAGCCCATGCCTTCGAGCTTGGCTTCGCGCTCTTCACGCGTGGGGGTTGCCGTGGTCATTCCGCAGCCTCCTTGCGCGGGGCGGCGTTGATCTTGGCCGCCGCGTACTGAATGGCCTTGACGATGTTCTGGTAGCCCGTGCAGCGGCACAGGTTGCCTGAGATGCCGACGCGGATCTCCTCCTCGCTCGGACTGGGGTTCTCCTGCAGCAGCCGCGAGGCGCGCATGATCATGCCGGGCGTGCAGTAGCCGCACTGCAGGCCGTGCTCCATGCGGAAGCCCTCCTGCAGCGGATGCAGCGAACCGTCGGCATTGGCCATGCCCTCGATGGTGGTGATCTTCGCGCCCTCGGCCTGCACCGCGAACACGGTGCAGCTCTTCACCGACTTGCCGTCGAGGTCGACGGTGCAGGCGCCGCAGTGGGTGGTGTCGCAGCCGATGTGGGCACCGGTCAGGTTCAGGTCCTCGCGCAGGAAGTGGATCAGCAGCCGGCGCGGCTCCACCAGCCCCTCCACCTCTTGGCCGTTGATGGTCATCTTCACATGAGTCTTTGCCATGGCGTCCCTTCCCCGAGGTCGGTCTTGTTTCAGCCTTTGGCGCGCTCGAAGGCGCGCTTCAGCGCCCGCTCGACCATCACCCCGCCCACGGCGATGCGGTACTCGGCCGGCCCGCGTGTGTCGGAAGCCGGCGACATGATGGCCCTGGCAGCCTTGGCGGCGGCGGCGAGCGCGGGCTTGTCCAGCGCAGTGCCGACCACCGCGGCGGCCGCGTCCGCGGCCAGCAGCGCCCGGTCTGCAAGGTTGGAGAGCGCAATTGCGCAGGTGGCGACCTTGCTGCCCCTGACCGTCAGCACCACGCCCGCCGCGGCGGTTGCGTAGTCGCCCACCTTGCGCTTGAGCTTCTCGTAGGCCCAGCCGTGGCCGGCGGGCGGCACTGGAACCTCGATGGCGGTGACGATCTCGCCTGCCCTGAGCGCGGTGGCGTAGGTGCCTTGGTAGAAGTCGCGGGCTTTGATGACGCGCGCCCCGCTGCTTCCCGTGATCCGATAGGTGCCGTCGAGGCAGATCATGACAGCTGGCATGTCGTTGCCGGGATCTCCGTTGGCGACGTTGCCGCCCAAGGTGCCGACGTAGCGCACCTGCGGATCGGCAACCAGCAGCGAGGCCTCGCGGATAAGCGGCACAGCGTCGGTGACGGCCTTCGTCCCCTGCAGCTCGTGCTGAGTGGTCATGGCGCCGATCACCAGCGTGTTACCAGTGTGCTGAACACCCTTCAGTTCAGCCACCCCGGCCAAGTCGACCAAATGCTCCGGGTTGGCCAGCCGCAGCTTCATCATCGGGATCAGACTCTGCCCGCCGGCGAGCACGCGTGCCTCCTCGCCGTGCTGCGCGAGCAAGGCTGTGGCTTCAGTGAGAATCTTGGGGCGATGGTAGGAGAATGCGGCCGGGATCACGGTCATGCCTCCTGTCTTATTTTGAGTGCGCCACCGCCCTCCCTCATTCTGGAGCACGGCATTCTCAGATGCTGTCACGCTACAGGTTGCTGCACTGCAGCTTGAACAAATCCTGCACGGGACAGCTCGACTCCTCGCGAACGGCAATCTCTAGTGACGAAATCGATCAGCTCTCGCCCGAAAACACCATGGATACCACCGACCCCTGTTGGTGGGAATCACTTTCGACAAAGACGCAATCGCCGTCGGGCAAATAGAACGTGTCCTCGATGCCGGTGCGCAAGTGTCCACCAAGTTCGGCGGCGCGGGCGTGCAGACGTCAGATGCCGGCGCGTCTGACGGGCCCTTGCTTCAGTTGGGCCTAGGTGCCGCGGTGACACGAGGCTCCGTCTTGGGCTCGCGGTTCAGGTGGTGACGGTGCTCACTAATCACGAGATAAACTTTCTTTCGCACGCGGTTTACGAGCCCAAGCGGCTTGTGCTCGGGTAAGCCGTGCCACGGACTAAAGGACAGGTTCTCGCAGAACTTGCCTTGTTCGGCAGACATCAGCTCTTGCGAAGGAATGGTGATCGAGGCAACAAGCTCCGGTTTTGACACGGCGTCCGTCCACTCGATCTTTGAATCTTCTATCGGCGTGCGTTGATCCACGTGCCGCTGAACGTAGAAATCAAAGCATCTCTCGCCACGTGCCAGAGTACGGTTGATCTCGCTCTTCAATGAAAATCGCCACCGCAAATATGGCCACAGACGGGAAGGAAGCGACCGCTTCGGGACGGCGCGCGGTATGGCAGTATACTTGACGGCCAGCTTGCGGGTGGGGTCCACGCCGAGACGGTAGGGCGTCATCGACCAATACCGGTGGAACAGCGGGTTCGATATCCACAGCAAGTTCGCCGCGAACGAAAGCAGGATTTCGCGGCCCCGCAGTTTGAGAGGTGCCCGCACATATTGGTCCGCGATCCCCCCCTTCAAGAACGTCTCCAGAAGCGCCTTGTATCGTTCGAGATCGTCGACAAAGAAGACCGGATGACTGATGAGGATGAAGTCCTGGGTATTTTGCTCATCGTCCATCAGCTTCGTACCCGCGACCCCCATGAGCTTGATGGCCATTCCTCTCGCGTCCGGCCACCAGCGCGATCGCGGTTCCGAATTGCCGTTGGAAAATCGTATCCACGCCTCATACTCCCGGCCGGGCAATAGCACGCCGTGCTGCAGGCTCGGGTCGAGATCCGGCACGACGCGGAAGATTGCCCGGACGCAGCCGTTGTCATAGGCATGCGCGTCACGGCGAGCCATCCCCTTCTTCCGGAAGCCATTGTCAATGGCTCGACGGATTACGTCGATGATCTCATCGGTGTATTTCTCTTCCAGCTCCTTGCTGTCCTTATAGAAGCGCTCCCCTAGTGCGGTATCGATCTCGTCGTGACCTTGCAGGGGTGATGACGCTGTCGACATGGTTGGCTCATCAATGAGTTGCGTTCGATGTGACGCTCTTCAGCAATGCCTTGGCCTGTTCCAAGTCAGGGTTGGTGGTGCTCGCGGAAATGTCGGCGCACAATGGCGCCAATCGATCATACAGCTCCATGGTGCTCCGCCCTTGGGCCTGCCACAGGGACCCGAGCGCATTTGTAGCCCGCAACTGCCAAAGACGCGCCCCCTGGCGCAGCGCCGTCGCGATTGCCGCTTCATAGCAGGCTTCCACATCGCGAGTTGGCGCGGCGGTGTCTTGCAACAGGTCGCCTCGGAGACGGTGCACCTCAGAACTCGAACCAGCATCCGGTGGTCAGGCGTATCTCTGCCAATATCCGATCGACTAACCCCAGAGCTTCCTCCGTCCGACCTATCTTGGAGAGCACTCGTGCTAGCTGGTAGTTACCGAATTGTACCCACACCAGCGAGCCCGTGGATTCCATCCCACGAACGCTCGTACGAACGTCGTCCAGGCCGTTGCGCGCTTCGCCGGTCTCGACACATGCCCAGCCCCTCAGCAGATGGCCGGCGCAGAGCCACTGGGGAAATCCATACTCGCCGGACAAGGCAATGGTGCGTTCAGCGAGAGGGTGGGCCACCAACGGCTGTCCCGCAGCCAGATACGCCGCGGTTAAGAAGCAGAGAACGTAGCACACGCTGTGCGGGTGTTTCAGGCGCTCAGCATGAGCCAGAGCCTCGCGTCCATTTGACAATCCCTCATCGATGTCGCCCGCGAGTACAGATGCAAGTGCGAGATAAACCTGCGCCGTGGCCTTGAAGTCGTGCGAGAAGACCACTGCCAATGGAGCATGTCGCGGCGGATCGTATAGCGCGATCGCATCCTTCAGCTCGCGTCGAGCGGCGGTTAGCTCACCGATCAAGAACAAGGACATGCCGAGGACGCGGTGCCCCATGAGCTGGGCAGTGATGTCGCCGACCCGGCGTGCGCGCGTCAGCAGCTCTTGAGCCGCACCGCGCGAGCGCTCGAACTCACCGCGCATGAGGTGAACACCGGCCAGTCCGTTGAGCACGGGGAATATCTGGGCCGACCCCTCCAACTTCTGGCACAGCTGCAAAGCACGATTGAAGGCGAGCGTAGTTTCTTCCGCCGCAAAGCCTTTGGCCGCAATGAACGCGCTTGCCAGCGATTGCTGGAGCTGCAATTCCAGTTCGTCGCGCGCCGGGCTTTCGGACAGCTCACCGACCAGTTGCAGCGCTGTTTGGAAATGAGTGATCGCTTCGGCGAAAGCGGTGCGGGTACTCGCCTGGCGTCCCGCCTTCAACCAGTACTCGATCGCCGGTCTGGTCTCGCTGGCTCGCGTATAGTGGTGGGCGACAAGCTCAGGCGCCCGTTCGGCAATGTCGACGAACTTGCTGCAGAGTACCTCCGCAATGCGGATATGCAACTGGCGGCGGTCATCGCGAAGCATGCTCGCATAGGCCGCATCTTGCACGAGCGCGTGCTTGAACGTGTATCTTTCGCCGATGAAATCTCCGCGCCGAAAAACGAGGCCCGCCTCGACCAGTCGATCGATCGCCGCGCGGATCTCGTGCTCCGGATAGGGGGCAATCGCCTCCAGCAGATCGAGCGCAAATTCGCGACCGATGACGGCAGAGATCTGGGCGATGACCTTCATCGGAGCCAGCTGGTCGAGGCGGGCCATCAATGAATCGTGCAGCGTATCAGGTATTGCTGGGACCCATCGCAACCCCTTCGCGACATGTTGTTCGTTGGCAGCACGACCCTCCAAGACGACCTTGGTCACCTCTTCAACGAAGAGCGGAACCCCATCCGTCTTGGTCACGATTTGCTCAACGACGGCTCCGGGCAAGTGGTGGCCGCCCGCCATCGATTCGACCATGCAGGCGACCTGACTTGGCTCCAGACGGCTAAGGGCGAGAATCGCGCCAACGGAGTCGTCGCTTGGGCGCCACTGGAACTCGGGACGGAACGACAAGACCATCAGCAAACGAGAATTCTTGGCCTCCCTACGCAGCAATTCCAGAAACTCCCACGAGGTGGGGTCTATCCAGTGCACGTCCTCGCATACCAGTATGATTGGCTGCTGCGCTGCTTGTGCCTGAACTAGGCTGATAAGGGCCTCGAATATTCGCTTCTTTTGTTGCTGGGGCGTCAGCGCCGACGGAGGCAGGCCAGTCGGGATATCCAGCAATACCGCCAGCGCCGGCACTGTGCGGTCGGGATCGACGTCGAATTGGCTGATCCAACTTTCCAACTTCTGGAGTTTGACCGCGGGCGACGTATCATGCCGGATTCCCACAGCGTCCTCCAGCCGGCGAATGACCGGGTGCCAGGGACTGCTGGTGTGGTAAGACGAGCATTGGAGAAGTAGCGTACGGAAGTTCAGCCCTGCCAAACGCTCGCTGAATGCCGTGATGAGCCGCGACTTACCTATGCCGGGCTCGCCGGAAATTGCGACCAGCTCCGCCTGTCCGCGCATTGCGTTGTCGAAGCGAGCGCGCAGCTTTGCCAGCTCTACGTCGCGCCCGACGTATTGGGTCAGCTGCGCACCCTGGCGCGCATCGAAACGGCTTTGCACGGCGCTCGGACGCAAGACGCTCCATATTCGCACGGCCTTTTCATGCCCCTTGGCCATGTGCTCGCCGAGGTCGGCGAACTCGAAGGCGCGGCCGAGCAGGCGTCGCGTCTGAGGCGACACCACGATTTGATTTGGCTTGGCGTAGTGTTGCAGCCATGCGGCAAGGTTGGGCGCGTCGCCGACCAGCTCGAACTCCTTACTCGGACCGTCGCCGATCAGATCGCCCACCACGACGACACCGGTCGCAATCCCGACGCGAACTTCGATCGGTGTGCCGTGGGGGAAAGAGAGAGCCGAAACACTTGCGATGAGTTGGAGCGCGGCGTTGACGGCGCGCTCGGCGTCGTCTTCGTGTGCTGCCGGGAATCCGAAGTAGGCGAGCACGCCATCGCCCATGTAGCGGGCAATGTGGCCTTCGTAACGACGTATGGCATTGCTGCAAGCGGCCTGGAACTCTCGCAAGACTTCACGGAGGTCCTCGGGATCGAGCCGAACGGACAATGCGCTCGAGCCGACGATGTCGGCAAAGAGCACGGTCAGGTTTCGTCGTTCGGCTCTTGCACCGGATGCTTCGGCGGGTGGATGTCGAATGTTGGGCATCGGGGTCACAGGCGGAAACGCCGCCCCCTTCATGGTGCCTGACAGACCTGTTCACGCACGAAAGCAGGTCGTTTGGAGCGCTACTATTGCATACGCGGCGTGGCGGCAAAAGTGTGTCTGTGTGCGTCATCTATCGCGAATCGCTCTCCCCCTCGACCTCCGCTGGGGCTGGCTCGCCAAACAAATCGAAAACTGTCCCGCGACGACAGGCGACGATGGTGTGGCCTGTCTCGCTCCCACAGTGGAGGAACCGCGGGCCACGCAGCATCTGGACCGGCCGTCGCGAGAAAAGACAGGTGTCCGCAAGTTGGTTAATGGAGGAGTTCAGCTTCGGGTCTTGGTCGTGCAAAAACGCAGCTGTAGGGCCTTGGAAGCTTGAAGAGATCGCCGCCTACGAAGCGAGGCAGCCGATCGGATCGGCGGCTCGCACGGCGTTCGCACTTCTGCTCTTCACGGGCCAGCGTATGGCCGATGTGTCGCGCATGGCGTGGACCGATGTCGGCGAGGGCGCGATCCGCGTCGTCCAGGGCAAGACCGGCGCCAAGCTGTCGGTGCCGCTGCACCCCGATCTCGGCGGGGTACTCGCGGCGTGGCCCAGGGCCCACGAGCGCATCCTGCCGACAGCGTTTGGGAAACCCTTCACGCCGAAGGGATTTGGGAACTGGATGGCGGACAAGATCGGCAAAGCGGGCGCACCCGACCGCTGCGTCACACATGGCCTCCGCAAAGCCGCCGCGCGTCGCTTGGCCGAGGCGGGCTACTCTGCCAATGAGATCGCGGCCATCACCGGGCACGCCACCCTGACTGAAGTCTCGCGTTACACCAAAGCCGCTGAGCAGAGAACATTGGCCAGGTCGGCAATCGGCCGGCTGGCTCACAAACCATCTGCCGAGAGAGTCCCAAACCCATCCCCGCAGTTTGGGAAAGCTCGAAAAAATCCAATGATATCAACATCAATTTGTTCAACTGGTGCCCCAGGAGGGGCGTGCATTTGCTCGCGTTCTCAATGCGGTAGGATTTACCCCCGGCGGAATCGGCACCATGGGATTTCAAGGGGTTACGCAGGCGTGTTTTCCACTATTCGAGGGGCGGATGCTAGCCCGGCTTTCTCGCGGAATCTGAACGTTTCTGTGAGGACGCATGGGGATGCGGGTTTGGTAAGGGCGCCGTCGGTGAGCGACCTCGTAGAAACCTGATTGAACTGGACCGCGGGCAGCGCGCGCGTCCGCTATGGGGGTGGGAGCGGCGGGGGTTCGGCGGTGTCGGTGATTGCGGTCTCGATGGAGAGCCCGACGATCGGGGCGTCGCGCGACGCTTTCGAGCGGCGGCAGGAGCACGATGCGGCCGACAACGGACGCCACGGGGTCGCTTTGGGTGCAGGTCGGCAATGCGGCGCGGCGACCGCCTCGGGCCTTGTGCTGGGTGGCCCTGCTCTCATGACGTGTCGAGCCTCGGCGATCGGCGGCAGCGAGGGCCCGGCAGGACCTCGACGATCGTCATCCTTTGTCCGACATCAGCACCTGTGAGACAGATATAGCGGCTTGAGCAAGGGAGGATTTCTGGCTCATCGTAGCCCTCAGGGGAGCGAAGATGAGACAGAAATCCAACACCAACGCCCAGTCATCGGAAGACATCGTCAAGGGCATCCGTCGGGCGACGCGCAAGCGCTACTCGGCCGAAGAGAAGATCCGCATCGTGCTGGACGGCTTGCGCGGCGAGATGAGCATCGCCGAACTCTGCCGCCGCGAGGGCATCGCCGAAGGCCTCTACTACAGCTGGTCCAAGGAGTTCCTCGAAGCCGGCAAGCGGCGGCTCGCCGGCGACACTGCCCGCGCTGCCACCAGCGACGAGGTCAAGGCCCTCCGCCGCGAGGCGCAGCGATCTGAAAGAGGTCGTCGCCGAACAGGCGCTGGAACTGCGGCTGCTCAAAAAAAGCATGATCGCGGATGGGGGAGACGAGGCATGAGGCTCCCCGGCCCCGAGAAGCTCGAGATCATCCGCCTGGTCGAGCAATCGCATCTGCCGGCCCGACGAACCCCGGAGATGCTGGGCATCCGCCCGTCGACCTTCTATCGCTGGTACGATCGCTATCGATCAGGCGGCCCCGAAGCGCTCGAAGACAGACCCTCCAAGCCCGATTACCTTGGGACCTTGTCGGGTCGACGTCGCGGTTGAGCATGTGGCGCTGCATCTCCTCACACCGACCCAGAACGCCAAGCGCAAGTCGGCCATCGCGGCCGTGGCGACGGCGCGCGAGCGCTGCTGGCGTTACGACTGGGTGCTCGACCTCGACTTCAAATCCTTCTTTGACAGCCTTGATTGGGAGCTGATGCTCGCGACCCTCCGTAGTTGCCCTAGCACAGGTGGATGCGCACGTGCGAAGGCGACACGTTGGCGAGCGCATGATTGAGGGCCTGGACCTGAAGTTCCGCGTTGCGCAGGAACTCCGCCTCTTCGGCATCGCGGAACCGAATGTGGCGACCCATGGCGAGGTCGGGCGCATCGATCTGCAAGTCGAGGCCGGCGGCCACGATCGCCTCGTACTCCGACCGCATGGCATCGGCGAGAGCACCGATGTACTGCTCGTGCGTCTGATAGAACTGGTTGGGCTGGAACACGGCGAGGACGCCCGGCGAGGCAGCGTTCATAAAGCCGCGCGTGACGCCGTGCTCCGTCATCGCTGTCTTCAGGTTGGCGATGTCTCTCTGCAGCCGGGTCAGATCGCGCACGGCGATCGGGGCGCGGCAGATCGGCCGGTGGAACTTGGGTGTGCCACCCATGCGCGCCAGTCGGTCCCTGAACTCGGGATAGTCGTCGAGGTCTTTTGGCGGCGTGCGCGGGACGTCCCCAACCTCAAAGCCGGTCAGCCGATGGCGTATGTAAGTGGCGTAGCTGATCTTCGACATCTCGCCGTCAGAGACGATGTCGACCCCCGCCTCCTTTTGCTTCTTCACAACATCGGATACGGCCTGTCGCATGACCGAGTCATAGGCCGCGCGATCGAAGCCCTGCCCTTGGTCCTCGGCAAATAGCTGGTCGACGACGGACTGCGGGCGGGGCAAGCTGCCGACATGGGTGGTCAGGATGCGATCGCGACTGAGCTGCATGACGCTCTCCTGCCGACGGTGCTAGGCCAGCTTTCGCATGGACATGGGCAGCTGCCGGAGCCGTTGCGGCCGATGCCGGAGCCAGCGCGGCTCGCGCAGCCATTCTCACCACGGATGCCCAGCCGATTACCTTCTTACCACGGCCCAAATCGCCGCGCATCTCTCGCTCGTGGCCATGCAAACGGGTCGACTTCTCCAGGGCGACCGGAAGGTGGATCGTGCACAGCGACCTTCTGTTGCGGGTCAGGTCCGGAAGGAAGGGCCAGTTACATCGATCTGATTTCGCCAACTCGGCAGGGGTGGAGTAAGTTTGCACACGACGGCATGACGGCCCGTTGATGATCGTATCGTGGGCTGTCTGCCGCCAGGAGGCCGCCGTGCGTCCGCTCATCTCGACAGCTGAGCTGTCCGCCCGTCTGGGCGAGGAAAAGCTTCGCATCTTCGATTGCACGACATTCCTGCACCTGCAGTCCGAAGGCGGCCAATTCCGCATCGAGAGCGGCCGCAAGGCCTACAACGAGGTCGGGCACATTCCTGGCGCCGCCCTGATCGAGCTGCAGGAAGACCTCTCCGACCAGACGAGCGGCCTGCGCTTCACGGCACTCGCGCCGCCTGCCCTCGCCGATGCCTTCAAGGCCAAGGGCGTGGGCGATGACACCGACGTGGTCCTTTACTCTGGCGGCGATCAGTCGTGGGCAACGCGCGTGTGGTGGCTGCTACGAACGATTGGCTTCGATCGCGCTGCGGTGCTCGACGGCGGCCTCAAGAAGTGGCGCGCCGAAGGGCGGCTGCTGTCCACGGCGGCGACCACCTATCCCGCCGCTGCCAGTCACACCTCAAGAGCACGCCAAGGACTGCTTACCGGCAGCGATGGCGTGCTGCAGGCGCTCGAAAGCTCCACAGCGGTGGTCGTCAATTGCCTGCGCGAGGATTTGCACAAGGGCACCGCTCGCTACCACTACGGCCGCCCCGGCCACATCACCGGCTCGGTGAACGTGCCGGCGGCCGCGCCTGTTCGCGGCCTGACGGCACTTTCAAACCGGCGGCCGAGCTTCGGGCGCTGTTTGCCGCACGCGGCATCGATCCTGGCAGCAACTGCCAGGTAGTGACCTATTGCGGCGGCGGCATCGCAGCGACCTGCGACGCGTTCGCGCTCACAGCATTGCTCGGCCACCAGCACGTCACGGTCTACGACAACTCGCTGCAGGAATGGGCGGGCGACTCGCGCCTCCCGATGAGCGTCGGCTGAGGGCGCTGGCGGCAGGTTCGATCAATGGGTTAGAGGAAGCTATGTCTGGCATCACGTATTCGGGAGAAGCTGCGCAAGCCCTGGTGGCGATCTATTCGACACCGGACGTGGTCGCTCAACGCGAGGCGACACTGCAGCGCTTGGCTCTGACACCTGGCGAGCGCGTCATAGATATCGGATCCGGCCCCGGCTTTCTATGCGAAAGCATGGCTGCCGCAGTCGGTGCCGCTGGTCAGGTGCTCGGAATCGAGTTGTCAGAGGATTTGGTCCGCTTTGCCACTGCTCGCAAGGGCCGAGCTTGGATCGAGTATCGTGCTGGCGATGCCTTAAGTCTCGATGTGCCTAGTGCAAGCTTTGACGCCTTTGTGAGCACCCAAGTGGTCGAGTACATCCCGGATGCGGATGCCGCCCTGCGAGAAATGCATCGCGTGTTGCGGCCCGGCGGTCGTGGCATCCTCGTCGATACGGACTGGGACACCGTCATATGGCATTCCAGCGACGCGCGCCGGATGGAACGCATCCTAAGAGCTTCGGAGGACCACTGTGCCCATCCGCGTTTACCACGTACGCTCGCCCCGCGCTTGCGCGCGTCTGGATTCGCTGTCGAACGCGTCGAGGCCTACCCAATCGTCAACACGGCCTATGATGCGAATGCCTACAGTTATGGACTTGCAGGATTGAAATCAAAGTATCTGGCAGCCAAACACCTCGATCCACGCCTTGTGTCAGATTGGCTTGACGATCTTGCTGACCTCGGCCGGCGCGATGCCTACTTCTTCAGCATTAATCGATATTTTTTTGCAGTGACCAAGCCCGGTGGAGCATGAGCTGGCCGAGCAAGATCGATGAAGTGACTGAGCCGGTTGGGGGTGCTACCTTGTCGCTGGTTACCTTACTGAATGGCCTGCGGCCATGCATGCGCGCTATCGCGCCGCACAAATCGAGTTCGCCTTTGGTTAACTCTCACCGGTCCGCCGACTGCTCGGCGACGGACGATGTAACACCGTTCTCTGACTGGCGTGGGTGCTACGGGTTAAGGCAAGGATGGTAGAGTCGAGGATGGGCGCGGTAGCTTGGGGCCCAAGGCCAGCGCCCCGTTTCCCATCCCCGCTCATCAAACCGAGCGTGCCGATTTCCGGCACTCGGCTTTCCGATTGGCTTCACGACAAGGCCCACGATGGTCGGCCGCTCGATGCTGGTGTCCAGCGATGACACCCCGGCACGTAACGTATCTTCGCCTTGCGATATGAGCTTCCACTGACGGGCCCGGATCGTAGTCGGTGTTTGTAGGCTCATCGCCAATCACCTTCACCTCGCCGTCTTCAGAAGCATGCCAAAAGTCAGGGCCCTTTGCTCCGCTGGCGTTACCCAGCCTCAACGCTCGTACGACCCTGTCCGACTCCCGCCATGGCCGCTGCCCTTCGCAACGTTGAGGACGCTACCCTCGCCAGTGACGGGTCTCCCCCGATTACGCGAACCACCTTTCCGACGTGCCGTGCCCACTACCCCGGCGGATCGAACGGGTGCCCGTGTCGATTGCTTCCCCGCTCATGCAGCCTTCCCCAAATGGCAGGAGGGTCGGCATCCGCATTGTCACTTTCGAGGCCTGCTCAGGCTTCACTCGCGTTACGGCCCGCCGGATCGCTCAGCCACCCAAGGTGACCTTTGTCACGAGGCTCCAGCCCGGACAGTTACCCAACCAGGCCGCTCGTCAGCTTCCGGACCTATCGACATCTATCCGGGTGAGATCCTCCCTCACTGATGATTCGCGCCCTCGGGGCGCACTGCCAAGAGCCGACATGGCGTGGCTCCCCAGGATTACTCCGGCAGCCCTGCCTTCCGCAGACCCTCAGTGAATCGGTTCAAATCGTCGGGACGGCGCAGCGGCATCAAGTCTTTCAATCTAGAAACGCGGATGTCGGGTGCGAGCTGGCGCAGAAGAGCCATCGTCTGCCGCGCCTCCTGCTTATGACCGCCGAGCGCGTAGCTGGCGGCCGCCGTGCGCAGGGCCGGAATCCAGCTGGGTTGTTCACGAAGCGCCTTTTCCGCCCACGATGCGGCCTCATCGTAGCGGCCAGCGAAGAAATGGGCGAATGCTAACCCGGCGTGCATCCCGAACATCAGGGGATCGAGCGGGCTCAAGCGCATGGCATGACCAAGTCGCTTGATTGAAAGGTCTGGCTCACCCAGATACGCCCTGATCCACCCACTGGTGAGCCACGCGATGGCGAGGTTCGGATTGACCTTCAGCGCGCGATCGATGAAGGCTGCTCCTGCATCGAGATCGCCCACTACACGGGCAAGAGCGAAGCCACCAGTACACAGGGCGACAGCGTCGTCCTTGGCGAGCTCGACGGCGCGCCGAGCAACACGTGCGGTCTCAGCCGTTTCCTGTTCTGGATCGGTCACCCACGCATGCGCCTTGCGTCGCGTGTAGCACCACGCCGCCATCCCGTAGGCCGACGCATAGTGGGGATCGAGCTCGATGGCCTTGTAGAACAGGCGCAGCGCCTCGTTGATCGACTCTCGGGTCCAGACATAAACGTGGGCTTTCCCGCGCAGAAGGTAGTCGTATGCGTCAAGGTTTGCGGTCGGCTTGATGGTCGCTCGTTCGATCTCGGACTGCTCAAGCTTCCGCGCAACGGCTCCGACCACACTGTTGCTCACCTCGTCCTGCAGGCCGAAGATATTCTCGAGGGCTCCGTCGAAACGGTCGGCCCACAAGTGCGCGCCAGTCGAGGCATCGATGAGCTGTGCGGTAATGCGCACGCTGCCGGCGATTTTGCGCACGCTGCCTTCAAGCACATAGCGCACGCCCAGGTCACGCCCCACCTGCTTCACGTCGACTGCGCGGCCCTTGTAGGTGAAGCTCGAATTGCGCGCGATCACCAGCAACCATTCGATACGGGAGACGGCGACAGTGATGTCCTCCACCACGCCGTCTGCAAAATACTCCTGCTCGGGGTCATTGCTGAGGTTTGCGAACGGAAGGATCGCTATGGAAGGGCGCTCGGGGATCGCCGGGCCTTCGCCGACGTCGGGTAGCCCCTTGATGCCAACGAGACGATATCCCTGGCCTTGGACCGTGCGCACATAGCGCTGCGCTCCGCCCCCATCATCCAGGACCTTTCTGAGCGCCGAGATGTGCACCTGTATATTGTTCTCGTCGACGACCGCACCGGGCCAAACCTGCGCCATCAGCTGGTCCTTGCTGACGACTTCTCCATTGGCTGCAGCCAAGACTGTTAGAAGATCAAGCGCCCGGCCGCCAAGCTGCACGCGCTCCCCCTCTCGCGACAACTGGCGCCGTCCGAGATCGAGACGGAATGGGCCGAAGGCAACCTCATGCATGGCTCAGAACCGCAAGGACGGCAGCTTCAGGACATTCAGTTCTGAACCAAGGACTTTAGGCGCCCATACTGGCATGGTCTAGCCGAACCGGGGCGCCCTGCGGCCAGCCCCGAGTGGCACCGAGGCTAGGTCCGATGGTGGAAAAGATCGAAACAGTGGTTGTGGGAGGCGGTCAGGCTGGGCTGTCGCTGAGCTACCACCTGAGCAGGCTCGGTCGCCGGCACGTCATTCTCGAACGCGGCCGGATCGGCGAGAGCTGGAGGAGCGAGCGCTGGGATTCGCTGATGTTCCAATTTCCCAACTGGGCCATTCGCCTAGCTGGATACGGATACCAGAGCGATGATCCCAACGGCTTCGTGCACAAGGACGAGGTGGTTCGGTTCCTGGAGGACTACGCACTCCGCATACAGGCACCCGTACGCTGCGGCGCCCGCGTGCAAGCTGTACGACAGCGAACCAGGCCGCCTGGTTTTCTGGTTGACACCAATAATGGCACGTTCGAAGCGGACAACGTCGTGGCTGCCACCGGGTCTTTTCATGACCCGTTGATCCCCGACGCGCACATGGAGCTGCCGAAATGCATCGTGCAGCTTCACTCCAGCACCTATCGCAATCAACAACAACTGCCCCAGGGGGCTGTGCTGGTCGTCGGCGGCGGTGCGTCCGGGGTTCAGATTGCCAAAGAGCTCAACGAGTTCCGGCCGCAAGGTGTACCTGTCGATCGGGCGCTACCGACGAACACCGCGCACCTATCGCGGGCGCGATCTCTATTGGTGGTTTGGGGCGCTCAACATCTGGGATCGCTCGGTTGACCAATATCCCGACTTGAAGCGAGGCCCCCTCTTCATCGTCAGCGGGGTTGGTGGCGGTCGCGACATTGACTTGCGCCGATTTCCAGACGAAGGCATCACCCTCCTTGGGCGAATGACTAACATCTGCGCGGGCAAGGTCACTTTTGCGGACGACCTCGAGCAAACTCTGAGGCAAGGCGAGGCCTGGTTTGCAGATCTCGCGAGTCCAGATGGACGAATACGCCCGCGCCCACGGTTTGGACCTGCCGGAAGAAGCACCCATCGAGCCGCCGTCGTCGCGCGGGGCAGCGCCAGTCGTCGAATTGGACGCCTCCGACGCTGGCATCGCTACGGTCATCTGGGCCAGCGGCTTTCGCTACAACTTCGACTGGGTGAAACTTCCCGTCCTGAGCGCTTCGGGTGAACCGTTGCAACGGCGCGGGGTATCACCCTGCCCCGGCTTCTACTTCCTGGGTCTCAGGCGGATGTTCAACTTACGCTCGAACCTTTTCGAAGGCGTGGGGGACGATGCCGCCTACCTTGCCGAGCACATTGATATGCGCGCCTCGCACAGCGGGCGCCAATTCGGTGTCGGGGGCACATGTTCCACCGCCGTTGCGGCCATGGACCTGCTGTTGTCATGTGGGTTTTGAGGTGAGCAGATGTCGAGCCTGGCTACCAATCACGGCACTTACCAGCACGGGCATCACGCCTCAGTGGTTGCCAGTCACGCAAAACGATCCGCCGAGGTCGAGGCGGCATTCTTGCTAACTTACCTGAGACCGGGCTTGCGGTTGCTCGATGTCGGCTGCGGACCAGGATCGATCACGGTTGGATTGGCGCAGAGGGTGGCTCCAGCGGCTGCGATTGGCATCGACTCGTCGGCCAGCATAATCGACACGGCGCGAGCATTGCTGGCCGAGCGGCCTGTCTCCAATCTCGCGTTCGAGGTCGGGAATATCTATCAGCATCGATTTGACGACGCGTCTTTTGATGCGATCTTCGCGCACCAGGTTCTGCAGCATCTCAGAGACCCGGCGGGGGCGTTGCAGGCAATGCGAATGC
The DNA here is from genome assembly GCA_963832445.1 of uncultured Alphaproteobacteria bacterium. Lineage (GTDB taxonomy): Bacteria > Pseudomonadota > Alphaproteobacteria > Rhizobiales > Hyphomicrobiaceae > AWTP1-13. The sequence continues at coordinate 319 of CAWHUM010000023.1, read as the reverse complement.
TGCTCGCGCCCGGCGGCATGGTGGGTGCCCGCGACGTCGATTGGGGAAGCGCGACGTTCTTTCCCGACAACGAAGGGATGCGTCGGTTCCTGCACCTCTATTACCGCTTGGCGGAGCGCAATGGGGGCCAGCCGAATGCCGGGCGATGTCTGCCGCATTGGTTCCGCGATGCTGGGCTCACGATCATCGCAATCACCGCCTCAACTGAAACCTAGGCTGGTGGAACAGCCGCAAGCGCCTGGGCCGAGACCTGGGCCAGGCGCACATTGACTTCCAATATTGCCGCGAAAACGCTGGAATATGGCTTCGCCAAGCCGTC
>CAWHUM010000022.1:257500-297778 GCA_963832445.1 uncultured Alphaproteobacteria bacterium | reverse complement strand
GCGGGGGCTCGAAGCCACCTTTACCGAACAGTGATATCGATTCCAAGAACTTGCCAAGAATAGTCCGCTGGAGGGCAGCACGTGAATGGCATTCACGAGATCAGCCGTTCGAACCCGCTCGGCTGCACCAAAGCGAAATTCTGTGCCTGGCCCCATCGTTGGACCACCGGAAGCGAGAAAATTCGGCTTCCCAATCATTGGCTGCAGCATGCTGCAGCCAATGATTGCGCGTGCTCGGCCGGTGGCAGATGGCCGATCGCGCTGTGCGGGCGAACAGTATTGTATTCGACCCGCCACGCCTCGATCTTGCACCGAGCATCGTCGAGGCTCAAGAACCAAAATGCGTTCAAGCATTCCTGCCGGACGCGACTGTTGAAGCCTTCGGCAAAGGCGTTGTCGGTCGGCTTGCCCGGTCGCGAGTAGTCCAGCACGACTCCGTGCTGCCAAGCCCACAGATCAATATCGCGAGAGACAAATTCGGGTCCGTTGTCGACCCTGATGCGCTTGGGTCGGCCGTGTTCGCGTGCGGCAGCCTCCAGCGTGGCAACGACGTCGTGACCCTTGTAGGCGTGTGCCACGCCGATCGCCGGGCAGAGCTTGGTGCAGATGTCGACGATCGTCAGGACGCGCAGCTTGCGGCCGTCGAACAGCTGGTCGGCCATGAAGTCCATCGCCCAGCACTCATTGGGTGCGGTCGCCATGACGCGATCATCCCGCAGCTTGGCGGCCACCTTCCGTTTCGGGTTTTTGTTGCGCAGTTGCAGGCCTTCCTCGCGATAGAGCCGGCGTGTGCGCTTGTGATTGATCGCCCAACCCTCGCGTCGGAGCAGGACATGAACACGCCGATAGCCGTAGCGCACGCGCGTCTTGGCTATCTCGCGAATGCGCTCGCGCAGAGGAGCCTGGTCGGGACGGCGGCACCGGTAGTGATAGGTCGAGCGATCCAACGGATACGCCCCGCACGCCCGCCGAATGCTGATCCGGTAGCTCTCGCACAGATAGTCGACGACAGCCCGGGCCCGGCCAGGCTTCACATTTTTCGCCGGATGACGTCCTGCAGCATTTCCTTGTCGAGGCTTAGGTTCGCCACCAGTCGCTTCAGGCGCGTGTTCTCCTCCTCGAGCTGGCGCAGCCGCTTCATCTCCGAGGGCATCAGCCCACCGTACTTCTGGCGCCAGCGGTAGTACGTCTGGATCGAGATCCCCGCCTTGCGGCACGTATCCTCGACCGAAACACCGTCGTCGGCCTGCTTGAGGATGAAGGCGATCTGCTGCTCCGTGAACTTCGACTTCCTCATCGGCGAGCTCCCTCGTCAGCCACCCGATCAGACGCCGATTTTCTCACATTGGATGGTCCAGTTTGCCGGGCTCAGCACAGACGCCCGCGACGTCGCTCGCGCGCTTCTGGATACCGAGGCCTTCGAGCAATCGCGGCGCGACCGCAAGCGCGTCGAGATGCTGTTCGCACACCTCAAGCGCATCCTCAGGCTCGGCCGGCTTCGGTTGCGCGGCCCGCAAGGCGCCCAGTTCGAGTTCACACTCGCGGCCATCGCCCAGAACCTGCGCCGCCTGGCCAAGCTCGTCGCCAGACCGCCGCCACATGCCACAGCGTGTGTGGCGTAAGCGTCGCGTGCGTCAGTGCCAATGCGTCGATGCCCCCGCTCCCTCGGGAGCGCTCGGCAACCAGGGATAGTGCCACGCCTCCCCCGGCCGACTTCGCCCAGCCGTTCGCCGACTTCTGCAACATGGGGTAATTCCGGGATCGAGCCACAACAAGGCGCTTGGGAATCAGCTCTCCAAGAGCAATGAGGCCCCCACCTCTGCGGCCTCGCAACGATGGAGGGCCCGCATGGAGAACTATGTCGGACTGGACGTGTCGCTGAGGCTGACTTCGATCTGTGTCGTCGATCAGACAGGCAAGATCGTTGTGCGAGGGGGCGGTCAATTCGACCCCAGAGGCGATCGTCGCTTTCGTGAAGTCGAAGGCTGCCGGTGCGGTCACGCATCGGTCTGGAGACGGGGCCGACCTCGACGTGGCTGTGGACCGAGATCAAGACTCTTGGATTGCCAGTGATCTGTATCGATGCCCGGCACGCGAAGGCCGCGCTGAAGATGCAGATCAACAAGAGCGACCGCAATGATGCCTTGGGCATCGCGCGGATCATGCAGTGTGGTTGGTACAAGGAGGTTCGCGTCAAAGGGCTCGATAGTCATGCAATGCGTGCGCTTCTGGAGAGCCGCGCCCTCCTGGTCAAGATGAAGCGCGATCTCGAGAACCAGATCCGTGGGCTGCTGAAGAACCTCGGTCTGATCATCGGCACGGCGAGAGGTCAAGCGTTCCATGCTCGTGTCCAAGAGCTTGTCGAAGGAAAGCCTTACCTCGCCGTTGCAGTCCTGCCGCTGCTCGAGACGCGCAACGGGATCGTCCGGCAGATCGCCGATCTCGACCGCAAAGTCTTGATGCTGGCGCGCAACGACAACCAAGTGCGCTCGTTCATGACGGTGCCGGGCATCGGCCCGGTCACCGCGCTTTGCTACCGAGCAACAATCGATGAGCCATCGCGCTTCAAGCGATCGCGCAGTGTCGGTGCCTATGTGGGGCTAACGACCAGGCGGTACGCGTCGGGCGAGGTCGATTGGACGGGTCGCATCTCCAAGTGCGGTGATGCCATGTTGCGCAGCTATCTGTTCGAGGCGGCCGGCGTGCTCCTGACACGCGTCCACAAATGGTGCGCGCTGAAAGCGTGGGGCATGCGATTGGCTAAGCGCGTCGGTCTGCGCAAGGCGAAGGTCGCCGTCGCGCGCAAGCTCGCCGTGATCATGCACCGCATGTGGATAGACGGAACCGACTTCCAGTGGTCGGCCGACAAGGTCGCTGCCTAAACAGAGGAGTTCAGCCAAGTTCCCGCACAACGAGCGGGTCAGATGTCCCTGCCGGGACGATGGCGGTGGCGAGATCGTCCGATTTTTCGCAAGGCTCGATTTGGGCACTGCGTTTGCAACATTGATCCGCCAGCGTCACCCTATGCCATCATGCGGAGGGCTTGCCCCTACCGCGGAGAGAACCGTGGACCCGGCAAGGATGATCGCGGAGAGCTTGACATCCGATCCCGGAATTAGAGAACAAAATCTGCCAATAGCGGTCGTAGGCTGCATTGGGCTCAGATGCTTCAGGACGCCCAAACTCTGGGATGGCCCCCGCGTGCTGCCGTCAGGTGCCAGCCCGTGGGTTCGGTTGTGGCGTCCCAGTTCGCGCTCTCGGCTGCTATGGTTTGGGCGCTTCAAGCGCAGCCTTGCGCGTTTCCAGGTCCTTCAGCGTCTTGGTGAGAAGATCGAGAATCTTCATTCGCTCGGAGCCACCCCACGGATGGCTATCGCGCCCTTGTGCTTCGTCGATGCGACGCCGGAGGTCTGCGATACGTCGGTCCAACCGCGCCAGTTCGTCGATCTCGTCCCGCATACTGGCTTTCTAGCCGAGGCGCGGGACCGTGGCATTGAGCAGAATCAAAGGGCGTCGTCGCAGGCTCGGTGGCACCAGACGCAGACCGATCAGGCCGCAAGGACTTCGCGCAGGGCGCGGGCGAGGTCGGCTTGTTTGTAGGGTTTGCGCAACACTCTAAGCTGGCTGTCCGTTGAATCTTGCGCCGATCCGGCCTCTGCATCGTAACCGGACGTAAGCAGGACCTTGATTGCCGGGTCACGTTGTGTGGCTTGTCGAGCAAGCTCGTAGCCCGTCATGCCGCCCGGCATGACGACATCGCTGAAGATAAGATCGATCTCACCCTCGCCCTGGAGAACAGCAAGCGCGGATGGGCCACTGTCGGCTTCCAGCACTCGATAGCCCAAGAGCTTGATGCGACGAAGCGAGAGCGCCCGCAGCTCCGGATTGTCCTCGACGACAAGAACGGTTTCGCCCGTCGCGGCGGGTGCCTTGCCGGCCGCGGCATCTCGGCCGAGCGCCTCGACCGGAGCCGCCCTGGGCAGATAGAGGTTCACGGTGGTGCCGCGGCCGGGCTCGCTGTAGATCGTGGCGTTGCCGCCGGACTGCTTCACGAATCCATAGATGCTGGCAAGCCCGAGCCCTGTGCCTCGGCCGGGCGCTTTGGTGGTGAAGAACGGCTCGAAGGCGCGGGCGACGACCTCGGGCGGCATTCCGCTGCCCGTATCGGAAATCGACAGCCGTACGTACTCACCGGGCCCAAGGCCGATATTCGGCGTGGGCGTCATCGGAGGCAAGGCTGACGTTCTCGGTCTGGATGATGAGCCTGCCGCCTTTGGGCATGGCATCGCGCGCATTGATGGCGAGGTTGAGCACGGCGTTCTCGATCTCGCTCGGATCGGCGCGGACAGTCCCCAGGTTGCCGGCCAATGCGGTGCTCAGGGCGATGGTTTCGCCGAGCGAGCGGCGAACCAGGTCCATCATGTTGAGCACGTGATCGTTGAGATCGACGATGGCGGGCTCGAGCCTGCGCTGTCGCGAGAAGCTGAGCATGCGTCCGGTGAGCCTGGCGCCCATCTCGGCCGCCTCGTTGGCGCGGCGCACGAACTGGCGCGCCTCCTGCGGGTCGGCACTGACCTCGAACAGCTCATGACTGCCCATGATGATCGTCAGCAGATTGTTGAAGTCGTGGGCGATGCCGCCCGTCAGCTGACCGAGGGCATCCATGCGCTGCGACTGCCTGAGCGCCTGCTCCTGCTTGAGCTGCTGGGTGATGTCGCGGACCAGCCCCATGACGCCCAGGACGTTGCGTTGCGCGTCGCGGATGATGGTGGCGATGATCTCGCCCGGAAACGTCTCGCCGCTCTTGCGCCGAAAGCTCACCTGGATCGGATCGACCTGGCCCGCCGTGTCGGGGGCATTGAAGTCGAGCCGAAGCCGGGCCACCTGGTCGTAGTCCTCTTCGCTCGCATAGACGACGCGCGAGCTCTTGCCGATCAGCTCATCGGGCGCATAGCCGAAGATGCGGGTAACGGCCGGATTGACGAGGAAGATGTTGCGGCTCCTGTCGGCGATGATGATGGCCTGCGGAGCATCGGTGATGATGGCCCGGAACAGCGTCTGCTGCCGGATGCTCTCGGCCTCGGCCAGCCGTTGCGCCGTCAGGTCATGGACGATCCCTGCGAAATGGCGTTTGCCGTCGATCTCGTACTCGCTGACCGACAGGTGCATCGGGAAGGTGGAGCCGTCCTTGCGCCGGCCCACCACCTCGCGGCCGAGGCCGATGATCTTCTTGCGCCCCGTCTGGCGGTACTGGCGGATATAGCCGTCGTGCTCGCCGCGGTATGGCTCGGGCATCAGCATCTTGACGTTCTGCCCGGCCAGCTCGCCGGCGGGGTAGCCGAACAGCTTCTCGGTGGCCGGGTTGACGCTCTCGATCGTGCCGGCCGCATCGATCGAGATGATGGCATCGACCGCTGACTGCAGCATTGCCGCGAGCTGGTGCAGCGAAGCTTGAGGAGCAGCCTTGTCGAAGCCGTACGTGCTCATGGCGAGGCGCCGCCTCTACGCCCGGAAACCACCTTACGCAGGAACGCGAACCAAAAGCACCATAAATGTATTAAATCGCACATTTGTGGCGCTTGGCCGTTTGCCGAGAAAGGCGTACCTTGCGCCATCGTCTGCTGACTTTGTCGGGCGCAGATGCTTGAGAGACGGCTGGAGCTCTTGCCCCGTATGGGAAAGAGCAATGCCGAACCACCCCATCTCCCGCGGCACGACCCGGAACCACATTCTGTCGCGCCTCACTCGCGCGGACTTCGAGCTGCTGCAGCCCCACCTCGAAGCCGTCGACCTTCCTGTCCGCAAGCCGTTGGAAGCTCGCAAGAAGCGCGTCGAGCAGGTTTACTTTGTCGAGAGCGGCATGGCGTCCGTGGTCGCCAACGGCGGGCGCAACATGGAGGTCGGCGTCATCGGCCGCGAAGGCATGACCGGCTTGTCCGTGGTGATGGGCGGCAATGCCCGCCCTCCGCACGAGACTTTCATCCAGATCGCAGGCAACGGTGTGCGTATTGCGGCGGGTGATCTGCGCAAGGCGATCGGCGCGAGTGTGGCCTTGCATCACGCTCTGTTGCGCTACGCGCACGCATTCATGATCCAGACCACGCAAACCGCGCTCGCCAACGGGCGCAGCAAGATCGACGAGCGCCTGGCCCGCTGGCTTCTGATGGCCGATGATCGCGTTGACGGCAACGAACTCCCGCTCACGCAGGAGTTCCTGGCCATCATGCTTGGCGTGCGGCGATCCGGCGTGACGGTCGCGCTTCAGGAACTTGAGCGCACGGGTCTCATCGCCCACAGGCGGGGGATCATTACCATCCTGGAGCGTGAGGCGCTCGAGGAAAGCTCCAACGGCGCATACGTCCCGCCCAACGAGGGCTAGGTGGGGCCGCCTCGCGCCCGCGACGCACGAGAACGTTCCTCGCCCTTGCAGCTTCGGGTGCGAACTGCCGTCAGCGGAGCCGCACTCCGAGGCGAAGTCCTGGCCTCTGGAGCCTCTCGACTTCGCAGCCGCCTCCGTTCAGACCACATTCATCGACGGTGTCGTTCAATCGAGCTCTAGGCTGGGACAAACGAGGTGGAGACATGGACAACACTATGTCGGCTGCCGTCAGATGGCTGTCTGGTAGCCTTGCAGCGGCAGCATTGGTCTGCATGTACGCGGTTGGGATGATCACCGTAACTTCATCGCCCGCTTCAGCACACGGCTGGCACTGCGCCTGGATACGCGGTCACAACCATCCGCGAGCCTGTCGTCGTGGCAGGTGGCGCGGCAGGTGGGGCCGTCGCCGCGGTCGTCGCGGCAGGTGGTGGTGATGCGCCCGGTCAGGTGACCGGAGCTTCGTGTTACCCAGCGAAGGGACTCTCCCCCGAGCGTTCCTTCGCTTTTTGTGTCCGGCTCTGCCGGGGCGCTGCATCGCCGGCTCGCTCGTGAGCGCGGGCCCTGGTTGCTGCCCGAGAGCTGCGACCCCTACTTGCCGTTCTTGCCTTCCTTGCCGTTCTTGGCGTCTTTGGGCTCTTTGCCGTTCTTGGGGTTCGTGCCTTTGATCGCGTCCTTTCCGTTCTTCGCCTCCTCCTTGGGCTTGGGCGGCGGAGGCTGGCGCGGGTAGTTGAGCCACGCGAACGCCGGATGATCGCCCGGCATCAGCTCCTCGATCAGGTCCGGCATGATCACCATGCCGTTGGCGCCGTTGATGAGCACCACCACGCCCGAGCGCTTCGTCACCGAGCCCACGGCGAAGCTCATGTACCGCCCCGCATCGCCCCAGTGGAAGAACGTGCCGGCATCGGGCTCCAGGCCCCACCCCAGTCCCCAAGCGACCCGCTGATCCCCTTCGGGTGCCGTGGAGTCGATGCACAAGAAGCACTGCTGCTTGAGCCGCACCTCCGGCCTAAGCCACAGCCGCGCCGTGGCAGGCTTCAGGCGCGCCCCCGACATCACCGCCAGCAGGAAGCGCGCGTAGTCGCCGGCCGTCGTCTGCAGCGAGCCCGCGACTTTGGCAGCCGGCGACTTGTACTTGGGCACCGGCACCAGATCGGCGTCATGCGGATCGGCAAAGTTGGCGTCGAACTCGTGCCGCCACACGAAGCTCGACCGGCGCATGCGCAGAGGCCCGAACACCAGGCGCTGGGCGAGCGTGTCGATGCTCTCGCCGGTCTTTGCCTGCACGGCCTTCTGCAGCCACAGGAACGCCTCGCCCGAGTAGCTGAACTTCTCGCCCGGCGGAAAATGCGTCTTGAGCGGCTGCTTGACGTTGCGCCAGTTCGGCAGACCGCTGGTGTGGCTCAGCACCTGGCGCACGGTGACGGTGGCCGCTTGCGGATCCTTGGGCACGAAATCCGGCACGATGCGTGCCAACGGCTCGTCGAGCGACAGCACGCCCGCATCGATGAGCTGCAGGACGAGATAGGCAAACACCGGCTTCGACAGGGAAGCACCGCCGAAGATCGTTTCGGGATCGGCGGGGGTGCCAGTCGTGACATTGCGGACGCCGGCAGCCTTCAGCTCCACGATCTTGCCCCTGCTGATGACGGCAATGGAGACCCCCGGCACACGGTTCTCGGCCATCAGCTGTTGCAGATCGAGGCCCAAGGCTGGGGCAGGCAGGGCCAGAAGGAGCGCAGCGCCGGCAAGGCGCAAGCGTGCTACCCGCGCAGCTCCCGCACTGCTTATGGTCTGCCGGCGGCCTTGTCTTGACGCGCGCACGGCTCTGCTCCCGCTGAGGATTGTGCTGTCCGATCGATCTTGGCCGTCGTCTAGAACGAAAAGTTGGCATGCGTGCAGCAGCCGGGTTCAGGCAGCTAGCGCAAGAGCGACCCCAGGATGCGCAGCAGCTCGCGCTTGTCCTCGGCGCCGATGCGCTCCGCCACGTTCTGCTCGTGCGCCGCGATCAGCGGCGCCAGCCGCCCGAGCAGCGCCGCGCCCTCTGGCGTCAGTTGCAGCGCATGCGTGCGCCGGTCGCTGGGCGAGCGCGACCGCGCGATGAGCCGGCGCGATTCCAGCCGGTCGAGCATATCGACCAGCCGCGCCCGCTCGATCGCCAGCACCTCGGCCACCCTCGCCTGCACGATCCCGGAGTTGGCAGCCACCACCTTCATGACCGCGAACTGGGCCGGCGTGATGTCGGCATCCTTGAGGGCCCGCTTGAAGTCCTGAAAGATCCAAACCTGGGCGCGGCGGACCATGTAGCCGACGAAGTGGTCGAGCCCGCCCAGACTGATCTGCGGCCCGCGCGCGATGTTGCTCCCGCTTGCCGGACCCCGCTGGCTCGACGGCTGAGCCTTCCCGCTGGCGTCGGCGTTGCGCCTGTCACCGGCCTTCGGCCGACTTGTGCTCGCTTTCACCTGTGTGTCCGTTGGTTGGCCGCGCCGATGGGGGATCTGTAACGTCTCCGGACCGGCCGCGGCAATACCGGGTTGCCGCCGCCGCAATCGCTGCCTGTCGTATGGAACCTGTCGGGACCTACCGGTGCGCCCGCCTCGGACCCCCGAGATAGGACGCCTGGCGCCGCGCATAGGATGCCACGCGCACCCGGCGGGCTGCCGCATACGCCTGCCGCACATTGCGCCGCCCGCGGCTGGCGACACGTCCGCGGCGGACGAGCCTGGCATAGCGGGCATAGCGCGGTCGCGCCGTTGCCGTTGCCGGTGCGACGCTCGCCTCGCTGATGTTGGCCACGCACAGCCCCGGGTCAGGGGACTGCCCCGCCAGGTACCGGTCGCCGCAGACGCTCACTTGCGGTGGCACGCTAGTGCGCTCGAACGCGTCGTAAGCGTCCTTCAGGTTCGCCCAGAAGCCGGACCAGGGGCTGCTCTTGTGCGCATTGAGGTTGGCCTGGGTCATGCGGAACGGGAATACATGCACCTGGATGCGCTCCTGCCCGTTGGTGAGCGCGGCTTCGCTCAGCGCAAAGATCTCGTCCATGATGGGATTGGTCATGGCGAAGCAGCCGATCGTCGAGCAGCCGCCGTGAACGAGGATGAAAGAGCCGGTGCGCCCGCGCGCCCTGTCGAAGGTGTTGGGATAGCCGATGTCGAGCGAGCGCCGCCAGCGGCCCACACGGTGCAGCTGATCGACGCCGATGGAGTAGAGACCCTCCGGGCTCTGCCTGTCGCCTTCTGTCAGCTTAGGCCCGAGCTTCCCAGCCCAGTTGCAGATCTCGTAGGTGGCGAACCGCTCGTAGCGCTCGCCCTTGTCGACCCACACCTCGAGCAGGGTCTCCTGCTTGAAGATGCGGATCATGATGGGCACGCCGAGCGACACGCCCTTGGCCGCGAGCCGCTTCTGCAGCTCGGTGGTGTCGTAGCCGTTCTGCTTGCCGTTGTCGGGCGCAGCAGTGCTGTTGCCCCTGGCCTCGATCAGCGGCAGCGTCCAAAGGCTGGCGACGAGCAGTGCAACGCCGGCGACGCCCAGCATCTTGGCCGCGCCTATCCGCCGCCCCTCGCAGCTCCTTGTCATCGACATGCTCCCTCCGGCTGGCGGGCAATTCTGCAGCCTATGATGCCTCAGCAACCCCTAAGCTTCCCCTGCGCACGTAGAATCTTCGTCCTCGATGCGATGTGCGACATGAACCGGGCATGAGCGGCACAGCGGAAGCGTGAGCGTAGCGCCTGCATCACTGGGCGAACGGACGGCTGAGCTTGGACAGCGCGCGCTCCCACCACCAGGCGCCGCTGCCGGGCGCCTTGGTGAGGCCCGAGCGCTCGCTGTCGTCCACCAGTCCCGTCGCCGACGTGCGCATCTTCGGCCCCGGCGCTACCACCGGCGCGTCCGCGATCTGCTCGCCGGGCATGGGGGTGAACGGACTGAGGGCGGGCCGGTGGAACGCGGGGCACGCGCCCGCGGGATTGAGGCTCGCCAGCTGCACCGCCGGCATGCTGACGTTGACCACGTAGCGGCGATTGCACACGGCAATCGCCGGCACCTGACGCGTCACCTCGAAGTAGTCGTACCCCTCCTTCAGCGTTTTCCAGAACGGGTACCACTCGCTCTTGGAGTGGCGGGCCATGTTGGCCTGGGTCATGCGGAACGGAAACGCATGCACATGGAAGCTGTCCTGGCCGCCGATGATGGCCTCGCGCGCGAGCGTGTAGATCTCCTCCATCAGCGCGTCCGTCATGGCGTAGCAGCCAGCCGAGGAGCACTTGCCATGCACCATCAACGCGTGTCCGGTGCGCCGGTTCGATTTGTCATAGGCGTTGGGAAAGCCCAGATTGAACGCCAGGTAGTGCTTGGAATCGGGGCGCATCTGCTCCCGGTTGACCGTATAGAACCCTTCCGGGGCCTGCCTGTCGCCGGACCTGAGCTTGGGGCCGAGTTCGCCCGACCAGGTGCAGATCGGGTAGGCCCTGTAGAGGTAGTAGTGGCCGTCGTCGCGCTGCTTCCACACCTCCAGCTCGGACTCTTCCTTGAAGATGCGCACGAAGATCGGGGCCTGCAGGTTCATGCCCTTCTTGCCGAGCAGCATCATGGCATCGCTCGACAGGGGCCGCAGGTGGGGGGCAACGTCGATCTGCGCGCACGCGCTGAGCAGCGCAGCCAGCGCCGCAAGGGCCACGACACGCAGCCCCCCGCTCCACCGGTGTTCCTGGATGAACCAACTCATACCCCGTGCCCCAGGCGTCTTGCCGATCACCAATAATTCGTAAGTCTTAATATGCGGTTAACCGCCAGGCAACCCCTGGTTGTGGCCGACAGGACACAGCTCATGTGTCACAGGCCACGCCCAATGGCCAGATATTTGTCCTGGCGCTGGCGCTTGATGGCATCCGCATCCATGCGCGACAGCTCGTTGAAGGCCCGCGCCACGATATCCCCCGTGCGGCGGAACACCTGTGCCGGGTCCCGGTGCGCGCCGCCCACAGGCTCGGGGATGATGGCATCGATAATGCCGAGCCCCTTCAGGTCCTGCGCCGTGATCTTCATGCCGGTGGCCGCGTCGATGGCCCGCGCCGGGTCGCGCCACAGGATCGAGGCCGCGGCCTCGGGCGAGGCCACGGTGTAAATCGAGTGCTCCAGCATCAGCACGCGGTTGGCGGTGGCGATGGCGACCGCGCCGCCCGAGCCGCCCTCGCCGATGATCACGGCCACCAGCGGCACCGTCAGCGACAGGCAGCGATCGGTGGAGCGCGCGATCGCCTCGGCTTGGCCGCGCTCCTCCGCGCCGATGCCGGGATAGGCGCCCGCGGTGTCGACCAGCGCCAGCACCGGCAGGCCGAACTTCTCGGCCAGATCCATCAGCCGCACGGCCTTGCGGTAGCCCTCGGGGCGCGCCATGCCGAAGTTGTGCCTGATGCGGCTCTCGGTGTCGGAGCCCTTCTCGTGGCCGATCACCATGACCGAGCGGCCGCGGAAAAACCCGAGCCCGCCCATGATGGCGGCATCCTCGGCGTAGTGCCGGTCGCCGGCGAGCGGGGTGAAATCCTCGATCAGCGCATCCACGTAGTCGAGGCAGTGCGGCCGGTCGGGATGACGCGCGACCTGCGTCTTCTGCCACGGGGTGAGCTTGGCGTAGGTATCGACGAGGGCCTGGTGCGCCTTCTGCTGCAGCCGCGCCACCTCATCGGTGATGGACACGGCATCGTCCTCGCCCCCGTCGATGGCCTTGAGCTCGGAGATCTTGCTTTCCAGCTCGGCGACCGGCTTTTCGAAGTCCAGATAGGTACGGATGGTGGTGGCGGGACGGTCCATCAATTTCCTTGGTGGGGGCAGCTAGTTGGGGCGGACATTTGCCGCGCCCACCCCATAAGTCAAGCCGACAGGGTTAACGGCCACTCGGGCGCGAAGTGGATGCGGCGGCTTCGTCCGAGCCCCGCCGCATGCATCCCCGGCCGAAGCGCAGGAGCTTGATCGAAGATCAAGTTCAGGGCGCGCGGATGGCCGGTATGGTTGCCCACCGCTCCCATGGGACACTGGCCCCGAAGCTGCCGCGCCGGGGCCATTTTATTTACACATGCATGGTGGACTGTATGCCGGTGTGCGGGCATCCTCTCGGGAGATGGCGCCATGCGTTGGCTGCGCGAACAAGCCATATGGCTGGACGAGCAGGTGTTGGGTTTCGCCGCTGTCGTGGGCATCATGGCCAGCGTACTGACGGCTGTGTGGCTTGCCAACTGAGCTGCCAGCGCGTCGCTGTACGGTTCCCTGACTTCCCCTGCCTACGCAGGTAGGTGAGTTCCCTCGGACGCGAAGCATCCTTTCAGCCCTGCTTGATGGCCGCCCGCACCGCCAGGGGATGGTGCTCGAACACCAGCTTCTTCAGCCGCTCCTCCAGCACGTGGGTGTAGATCTGGGTCGTCGAGATGTCGGCGTGCCCCAGCAGCTGCTGCACCGAGCGCAGGTCGGCGCCGCGGTCCAGCAGGTGGCTGGCAAACGCGTGCCGCAGCACGTGCGGCGACACGCGCTCGGGATCGATGCCGGCCTCCGTCGCCACCTCCTTCAGCTCCTGCGCCAGACGCTGGCGCGTGAAGTGCCCCTCCGCGCCGCGCGAGGCGAACAGCCACTTGGTCTTGATCATCGGCGCCACGCCGTCCTCGAAGCCGACGCTCAGGTAGCGCTCCAGCGCCTCGCGCGCCGCCTGATTGAGCGGAACCAGACGCTCGCGCCCGCCCTTGCCCTTGATGGTCAGCACGCGGCCGTCGCCCGTCAGCACCGAGCGCGGCAAGGTCACCAGCTCGCTCACGCGCATGCCCGTGGCGTAGAGCATCTCGATCAGAGCGTAGAAGCGCAGCGCCCTTACCTTGTCACGCCCCTTGGTGGGCTCGATGCGGACGCGCGCCGTCTCGATCAGGCGATCGACCTCGGCCACCGACAGCGTCTTGGGCAGCGCACGCGCTTTCTTGGGGCCCAGAACTCCGTACGCAGGATTCTCCGCCACCACCCCTTCGCTGGTCAGAAACTTGAACAGCTGGCGGATGGCCGACAGCCGCCGCGATCGCGATGCAGGCGCCAGGCCGCCTTCGAAGAGCGAACGCAAATAGGCGGAAACATCTGCAGCGCCCACGCCGTCCAGCGTCAGCTCGTTGGCTGCGAGGAAAGCCAGAAAATCGTCGAGATCGCGCCGATAGGCCTGGATGGTGTTGTCGGCCGCGCCCCGCTCGGCCGCGAGCGTTTCCAGGAATTGGCCGACCAGCTGGTGCGCGTCCACGCCCATCGCTACCTGCCGAGCGTGCGTGGCCAAACAGCAAACAGCGCCTCCAGCGCCAGGCGGCGTGCGTCGGCCTCCAGGCCCGCCCGTTTCAGGCCGCGCACGGCGTCGCCCAGCACCAGGATGTTGACGCCGTCCGCGCTGTTGGGTCCGAACGCCCGCATCGCCGTCAGCGCCGTGCGGCCGGGCTCCTTGAGCTTGGCCACGGCGGCCAAGTCTGCCAGCACGCCGGTCGCCGGCAGATAGCCGGTCGCCGGCTGCGGAAAGCGCCCCGCCGCTTCCCAGATCGCCCGCGGCACGTCGATGTCGAGGGCGTCGAGAAGGGTCGCCAGCCGGTGCAGCACTTCAGGGCCGAGCTTCCCCCGCGTAGCCAAGTCGTCCATGTACCCGAGCGCCGAAGACTTGCCGCCGCGCGGCGCCGGATCGGCGATGTCGATCAGCGCCAGCCAGTGCTGCAGGGCGGCCGACGTCTCGGCCCAGCGCCGGGCAGCCTCGTAGTCGCCTGCCGCCAGGGCGATCTCCACCGCTGGCTCCGCGAGTATGCCGGTCGACGGCGAGGGCCACAGCCCTTCCAGCGCAGGCGCCAGCAGGCGCGCGGCCTGCATCGCCATGCCGGTCCGGCGCGCATCGTCGAGGAAGGCCCGCAGCAGCCGGACCTTCATGTCGGGGTTCTGCGTCGCCTCGATGGCGACGAACATGTGCGCCCGCCGCAGGATCGGATCGGCTGCCTTCTCCTGTCCCGAGGTTGGGCGCAGGGATGGATCGGCCTGCCGCCGGTAGATGCGTGCGACAGCCTCGGGTGCCAAAGCATTGAGGCGCAGAGCCGCCTCGGCGGCAGCCGTCTGCGCGCGCGCGTTCGTGCCCGCATCCTCGGCAATCGCGACCAGCAGCGCCGGCTCCGCGCGTCCCACAAGCTCCATTTCGGGAACCGCGCCGTTGAGCTGCAGGAAGCGATAGTCGAGAAGCGAGACCCGCGCCGGCAGCGGCGGCCGCGCCTTGGAACCGCTGGCGATGCCATCCAGGACGCTAAGCGCCACATCGGCCGCGAGGCCTTCCTCGCGCGCCATGCTCGCGGCAAGGCCTACGGTGGCCGCATCGTCGCCCGCTGCGGCGCAGTAGCCCATCACCAGTAGCGCCTCGCCCTTCAGGCGGCCGGATAAGCCCGAACCGGTGAGAGCCCTCGCGGTCCGGCAGCCGGCCTCACGGTCGCCAAGGCCAATCTGCTTGCGCACGAGGAAGATCTTGGCGAGCGCACTGGAGGAGCCGCTGCCTTCCGCCGCCTCGGCCATGTCGCTGAGCAGCCCGGAGCGATAGAGGGCCTCGAGCCGCAACGCCAGGAAGTGATCCGGGCTCGGCGCCCCGCTTGGCGGCCCGGCGGATGCCAGCATCATGCGCCGCCACAGCTGGTGCAGCGCGGGCGAACGCGGCGGCAGGTCGAGGGCAGCGAGCAACCGCTCCAGTTCGCCCATGTCGAGACCGCCCCACAGACCCAGCGGCAGACCGGAGGCGTCAGGCGCCATCACCGGCGTCAGATCGCTGCTTTCGACTGGACGGCTGCGTCCCTTGGATGGCTGCTCGCGCCGCAGGTCGGCCTGGTCCACCGGCGCTGGTCGCTTTTCGCGGCGCGGAGGTTTCTCGGGCTGCTTGAAGGGGTTCCACGCATCGTCCCCGCTCCACTGCGCAAGCGAGCGCGTAGCCCCGATCCCCAGCAACAAACCCGCGACCGACAAGGCAACTACGGCGGCGCACAATATAGTTCGCAATCTACGCCGCATGGCTCGCCCCGGTCAGCGCCGCACCTTCACGCCAGGCACCGGCGTCGACATTTCCTGTTGCTCGGGCTCCAGGAGCACCTGAGCCACATACAGCCCGCCGAACACCACAGCGGCCAATACCCCGGCGACGATGAGAAACCGGAAGAGGCTTGGCATATGGCGAAACGGCTCCCTGCGCGGTAATGTTGTAGTCTACGGTGACGCCATTATGTCTCGCGCCATGGCAGGCCACCGCTCCGACAGTCCGCCACACGCGCCATCCGGGATCACCAAGACTTTGATTTTCCTCAGTAAGATGCACATATGCGGGATTGCGGGCGCCACCCCTTCGGCCGATGCTTGACGAAGCAATGCTGCGATTCGCGCTGGTGAGCAAAACGGAGGCTCTTCTGACAGAAACGGAGCGCAAGATTCGCGAACGGCTGGGCTCGAGGTCTATCGTGCTGGTCGGCATGCCGGGTTGCGGGAAGTCCGCGATCGGGCGCCGGCTGGCGCCGCGCCTCAACCTGCCCTTCGTCGATGCGGACGAGGAGATCGAGCGCGCCGCCGGCAAGCCCATTACCGAGATCTTCGCCGACCATGGCGAAGCCTATTTCCGCGAGGGCGAGCGCAAGGTCATCGCCCGCCTGCTCGCCTCCGGCCCGCAAGTGCTGGCAACGGGAGGCGGCGCGCTGATGTCGGCGGAAACGCGCGAGAACATTTGCCGCGACGGCATCTCCGTGTGGGTCAAGGCAGAGCTGCCCGTCCTGGTGCGGCGCGTGTCCAAGCGCAGCACGCGCCCGCTGTTCCAGGGACGCGATGCCGAGGTCGTCATGAGAGAGCTGATGGCCGAGCGCCATCCCATCTTCGCCACCGCCGATATTGTGGTGGACAGCCGCGACGTGCAGCACGAGACGATTGTCGCCGAGATCATCGAGGCCTTAGCGCACAGTCCCACCCTCGGGGCGACGTCCGCCGCTGCAGGCGAGGCATCATGAGCACCGGGCACGAGCAGGCCGTGCAGGCGCCGGGCGCGCCGCTTCCAGCGGGCATGGCAAGCATCTCCGTCGCATTGGCCGGACGCTCATACGAGGTCCTGATCGGCCCCGGCTTGCTGGCACGCGCCGCGGAGCTGATCGACACGCGGCTCGACCCGAACAAGTGTGCCATCGTCACCGATCAGAATGTCGCGCAGCTCCACCTGGCGACGCTGGAAAGCGCGCTCAAGTCGCGCGGCCTTCATGCCGGCACCGAGGTGCTGCCGCCCGGCGAGGCGACCAAGAGCTTCACCCAGCTCGCTTCGCTGTGCGAGCGCCTGCTGGCGACAGGCCTCGAGCGCGGTGGCGTGGTGATCGCGCTCGGCGGCGGAGTGATCGGCGATCTCGCCGGCTTTGCCGCCAGCATCGTGCGCCGCGGTGTGCGCTTCGTGCAGGTGCCAACGACGCTGCTGGCGCAGGTCGACTCTTCCGTCGGAGGCAAGACCGGCATCAACACCCCCCAGGGCAAGAACCTCGTCGGCACTTTCCACCAGCCGAGCCTGGTGCTGGCCGATACTGCACTGCTCGCCACACTGCCCACGCGCGAGTTTCGCGCGGGCTACGTCGAGGCCGCCAAGTACGGCCTGCTCGGCGATGCCGCATTCTTTGCCTGGCTCGAGCAGAACTGGCGCCCCGTCTTCGCGCACGAACCGGCAGCGCTCGGCACCGTGGTCGGCACCAGCGTCAAGGGCAAAGCCGAGGTCGTCGCTCGCGACGAGACGGAGACCGGCGACCGCATGCTCTTGAACCTCGGCCACACTTTCGGCCACGCGCTGGAGGCCTGGGCCGGCTATTCGCAGCGACTGCTGCACGGGGAGGCCGTGGCCATCGGCATTTGCCTCGCCTTCCGCTTCTGCCGCGAGCAGGGACTGATCGATGATGCCGCGGTCCGCCGTGTGGAGGGGCACTTCTCAGCCGTCGGCCTGCCGACCCGCATGGCCGATATCGCCGGCGGCGCGCCGCCCGATGCCGCCACGCTCGTCCAGATAATGGGCCAGGACAAGAAGGTGCGCGACGGCAGGCTCACCCTCATTCTGGTGCGCGGCATAGGCCGGGCATTCGTCTCCCGCGACGTCGGCTCGGACGCCATCCTCGCGTTCCTCGCCCGGCAACTCGCCGGACCCGCCTGAGGCGCAGCCTTTAGGTTGCTGCGCCGACACGTGCTTAAGCCTGAGCAAACTCGACTATATTACCAATGCGGGGGCGGCTCGGCGGCGCCGCCCCGTCCTGCGTCACCTCTGCCAGCCTGCAACGGACCCCCGGAACTCCCATGTCGCTCGAAGTCGGCCTCATTCTCGCAGCCATCCTGTTGCTGCTCCTCCTGTCGGCGTTCTTCAACCTGAGCGAGACGGCCCTGACGGGCGTGTCGCGGGCCCGCATGCACGCGCTCGAGCAGGAAGGCAACAGCAAGGCAGTCCTGGTCAACCGGCTCCTTCGTCGACCAGAGCAGCTGATCGGCGCGGTGCTGCTCGGCAATACCTTGGTCGACATTCTGGCCGCGTCGCTCGCTTCCGGCCTTGCGGTGCTGTTGATCGGCCCGGCCGGCGTTGCCTACGCAACGGTGATCATGACCCTCCTGATCGTCATCTTCTCCGCCGTGCTGCCCAAGACCTATGCTTTCGCCTTTGCGGATCGGGTGGCGCTCTTCGTCGCCCCGTTCATGCGCGCCACCATTGCGGTCCTCAATCCGTTCACGATGGCCATTCAGTTCACCGTCCGCCAGATCCTCAAGCTCACCCCCACCCGTCGCGACGATGCGGCCAACATCCTCGAGGCGCACGAGGAGATCCGCGGCGCCATCGACCTCAAGACCATAGGCGGCGCGTTCGCCAAGCGCGACGCTGCGATGCTGGGTGGCGTGCTCGACCTCAGAAGCCTGCAGGTGCAGGACATCATGGCTCACCGCACCAAGATGCAGACCATCAATGTCGACGACCCGCCCCAGAAGGTCGTCGACGAGGTGCTGAAGAGCCCACATACGCGAATGCCCTTGTGGAAGGACGAGCCCGAGAACATCATCGGCCTGCTGCACACCAAAGACCTGCTGCTGGCGCTCGCACGCATCGACTGGGACGTGGCCAAGCTGCAAGTGGCAAGCCTCGCCGCCCAGCCCTGGTTTGTGCCGGACACCACGACCGTCGCCGACCAGCTCAGCGAGTTTCTGAAGCGCAAGGCGCAGCTGGCGATGGTCGTCGACGAGTACGGCGAGGTGCAGGGCCTCATCACGCTCGAGGACATCCTCGAGGAGATCGTCGGCCAGATCACCGACGAGCACGACGTCCAGGACACCGCCATCCGCCTGCAGGAGGACGGTTCGGTCAACGTCGACGGTGCCATCGCCGTCCGCGACCTCAATCGCCATCTGGATTGGGACCTTCCCGACGAGGGCGCTACTACCCTCGCGGGCCTGGTTATTCACGAGGCGCAGACCATCCCCGAGCCTGGGCAGGTGTTCACCTTCTACGGCTATCGCTTCGAGATTTTGCGCAAGAGCCGCAACAAGCTCACCGCACTGCGCATCAAGCCGCTCGCCGCCACCAAGCGTGCGCGGCCGGCATCCGCCGGCGACGCGGCCAAGGTGGGCTGAGGTCCGCGGCCCTCACATGCCGATACTAGCGTTTTGCCGCGCGCTCAGCTTCGACCAGTGTCCATACCGGAGTGAAGACGAACGATGCGGTTTGGCCCTTGGCATTTGAATAGCGAAAGGCCAAGCGGCTCAAATCCATTGCCGTGTACTTGTAGGTGTGACTCCCACCGGGACTAGTATGGGTCAATGTATCGTCTGCTATTGTTCCGATCACAGGAAAGAATCCGCTTGGGCCCTGCTCGAAGGACTTGGGACCTGATGGCCCGTACATGAAGTAGCCGGCCGCTCGGCCGTCCTTGTTGACGCGCGTGACGATCAGCATGTTGCTCCGGCCCTTGCAGTCGGCAGCACCTTCGTCCACCCAGATCCCCACGAAACGGCGCACCGATGCGGGCACATCGCTTTCAGGAACCTCAATCTGGAACCATGGCGGCAGGGTCAATTGATATTTCTCCCCCACCGATCGCGCTTTCTTTGCATGCTCCTCCGTAAAGAGCTGCGCCCGCTTGGCCTCCTCCTCCTGACGCAGCAGGGCTGTGCGCTTGTCCTCAGCCTTGGCACGCCCCTCCTCGTCAGCCTTCTTCTTCGCTGCCGCGGCGTCCTTGAGCTCGGCCACCCGCACTTTGGCCAGGTCGCCATAGTAAGTATCGCCGTACCGTTTTATGAAGGCTTCGAGAGCGGGGACGCTCGCAATGTCCTTGGTCCTGTCCCATGCCCTCTCCGCTTCGCTCGTCAGCGGCGCCGTATTGACCACGACATTGAAATAGAACCGCCCCCTGAGCGCCGAGTGCTCCCAGGGCACCTGCTTGTTCTTCGTAACTTTCATTACGTCGTTGCGGACTTCGATCAGGATTGCGCCCAGGTCGTCTTTGGAGCTGGCCGCGTGCTTGATCAGCGCGGTTGCGAAAGGCGAGTTCCGCCCGCTGCCGTCGAGTGCGACGTTGCCCGGCTGGGTCGAGAAGCTGATCAGCGTGCCCGCGCCAGCCTCGACCAGTGCGAGACCGCTCCCGATCTCGGCGGAGCGGGTGCCCATCGATCGGGCAAGGTTGCGGGCCAACGGGTTGTTGCGACACGCGTCGATGAACAGGATGTTGGTGCGGGCCTCTCGTTCCATGGTGCGATGCACGAGCTCGAGGCGAATGAGCTCGAAATCGATCGCTGATGCCGCCTCCAGCTGGGCATCTATAGGAACGAGATAGTTTTGTCCGGAGATCTGCAGGCCGTGACCCGCATAGAAGAACAGGGCGACATCGGGTGTAGCAGCCAGCGCGGTGGCGAAGTCTCGGATCTTGCGCTCCATGCCGGGCTTGTCGAGGTCGAAGCCCTCGAGCACCCGGAAGCCGTGCTTCTTCAGCGCCGCGGCCATGTCGACCGCATCGTTCTTGGGATTGCGGAGCGGCGACGTATGCTGGTAGGCGGCGTTGCCGATCACAAGTGCGACGCGCTGCTGGGCGCTCGCCTGCACGGGCAAGAGAAAAAGAACTAGGAAAATTGCAGCAACAGCTCGGGCCATAGTATGCCTCCGCTCGAATATCCGCCGCAAAGATACAACAATCAGGCAGACGCTGACAATTGGGACCCGGCCGACCCCTCGGCTCAGCCGACTATCTCGTCGGGCGCGTAGGCCTTGATGGCGAGCGCGTGGACCGAGCCTTTGAGCTCCGTCGCAAGAATCTCGTTGACCAGGCGGTGGCGATCGATGCGCGACTTGCCCTTGAACGCTGCCGACACGACAAGGACGCGAAAATGGCTTTCGCCGGTGCCGGGCGAGTTGCGATGGCCGGCGTGGAGATGGAACTCGTTGACGATGTCGAGGCGCGCCGGTTGCAGCGCCCGCGTCAGCTTCTCGCGCATCGTCGTCTCGACCGACATTAACAGACCTCTCAGTGCCGGCGTGTCAAGCTCACAGCGGTTATAGCAGACGCGCAACGGCGCGCAGGATCACACGTGCCACCGCCTTGTGCGCGGCACCGCTTGCGCCCATACTTGGAATGCAATGAAGCTCGATTCAAAGTACTTCGACTCGATCCGGGCCAAACCCGCGGACGCGCAACCAGCGCGGACGGGGGAACCCGCTTGCCAATGGAAAGGCTGTCAGGCTGCCGGCCAGCACCGCGCTCCGATGGGGCGTGGGCGCGAGGGCCAGTACTATCTCTTCTGTTTGGACCACGTCCGGCAGTTCAACGCCTCCTACAATTACTTCGAGGGCTGGAGCAACGCAGACGTAGAAGCATTCCAAAAGGATGCGGTTATCGGTCACCGCCCGACCTGGAGAACGGATCTGGGCAGGCGCGGCTACCGGGATGGCCTCGGCCGGGGCTTCGAGGACCCGCATGCGTTCTTCTCCCATCGTGACCGCCGTCCAGACGGACCCGCCCGGCGCCTGAAGCCGCTGGAGCGCAAATCGCTGGAGACCCTGGACTTGGCGGAGGGCGCCGACCGGGTGCGCATAAAGGCCCGATTCAAGGAGCTGGTGAAGCTGCACCACCCCGACGCAAACGGCGGCGACAAGCGCTCCGAGAACAAGTTGCGCGAAATCATCCAAGCTTATAATTATCTGAAGCAAGCTGGCCTCGTCTGAGGCCGGCAACTAACGGAAACCACCCACGCTTTGGCCGATCCGGTGCAGAGCATCTTGCCGGCACCTGGACCAAACACCCGGAAACGAAGCGCTATGCCAGCCCAAGCTCAAGCCGGGGTTCCCGGCCTGCCGGACATGAAGGTGTCCGTTCGCCAGCTGTTCGGTATCGACACCGACCTGGAGGCGCCGGCCTACTCCAAGCCGACCGACCACGTGCCCGACGTCGACCCCGACTACGTCTTCAATCGGGAGGTGACCCTGGCGATCCTGGCCGGCTTCAAGTTCAACCGCCGCGTCATGATCCAGGGCTACCACGGCACCGGCAAATCGACCCACGTCGAGCAGGTGGCTGCCCGCCTGAACTGGCCGTGCATCCGCATCAACCTCGACAGCCACGTCAGCCGCATCGACCTCATCGGCAAGGACGCCATCGTCTTGAAGGACGGCAAGCAGGTCACAGAGTTCCGCGAAGGCATGCTGCCCTACTGCCTGCAGTCCAACACCGCGCTGTGCTTCGACGAGTACGATGCCGGGCGGCCCGACGTGATGTTCGTGATCCAGCGCGTGCTGGAGCAGTCCGGCAGGCTGACCTTGCTCGACCAGTCCAAGGTCATCCGGCCGCATCCCGCGTTCCGCCTGTTCGCGACCACCAACACCATCGGCCTCGGCGACACCTCCGGCCTCTACCACGGCACTCAACAGCTGAACCAAGGGCAGATGGACCGCTGGTCGATCGTGGCAACGCTCAACTACCTGCCGCACGACGAGGAGACGCGCATCGTCCTCGCCAAAGCGAAAAGCTTCGGCAAGAGCGAGGCCAAGCGCAAGATCGTCTCCAACATGGTGCGCGTCGCCGATCTCACGCGCCAGGCTTTCATCAACGGCGATCTCTCCACCGTGATGAGCCCGCGCACGGTGCTCACCTGGGCGGAGAACGCCGAGATCTTCAACGACCTCGGCTTCGCCTTCCGCATGACGTTCCTCAACAAGTGCGACGAGCTGGAACGGCCGCTGGTGGCCGAGTTCTATCAGCGCTGCTTCGGCGAGGAGCTCCCCGAGAGCGCCGCCAACGTGGCGCTCAGCTGAGGTAGAAAATGACGTCTGGCCCCACCCGCAAGGAGGCGCCGGCCGAGCCCTTCAAGCGCGTGCTGGGGCTCGCTGTGCGCGCCGTCGCCGGCGATCACGAGATCCAGGTCAGCTATGCGCCCGGCAAGCCGGAGCTCGACGGCAAGTCGGTGCAGCTGCCCGAGCCGTCGCGCGTGCCCTCGCGTCGGGAGATTGCCGTCATCCGCGGCTGGGCCGACTGCCTGGCGCTGACCGCGGCCTGTCACGACGTCAAGCTGCACGCCCGCCTCGCGCCAAAAGCCGGGCCCGCGCGCGCGGTGTTCGAGGCTGTCGAGCGCGCCCGCATCGAGGCGCTCGGCGCCAATCGCATGCCGGGCATGGCGGCCAACCTCGCCGCCCGCGTCGAGGACCAGTACGGTCACGGGCGCTACGCCGAGATCACCGAGCGCGGCGACGCACCGCTGGAGGACGCCCTCTCGCTGATCGTGCGCGAGCAGCTGACGGGCGCCGCCCCGCCGGAAACGGCCAAGGCCATGGTCGACCTATGGCGGCCGTGGATCGAGGAGCGCGCCGGCCGCACCCTGTCGCGGCTCGGCAAGGTCGCCGACGACCAGGCCTCGTTCGGGCGGGTGCTGCGCGACATGCTGAAAACCCTCGATCTCGCCGAAGACATGTCGGAAGGCGAGCGCGAGGAAGGCGACGAGGAGCAGGAGCAGTCCGAGGGCGGCGAGCAGCAGGCCCAAGACCAGCAGCAAGGCCAGGACGCCGAGGACCAGGCAAGCGAAGACCAGCGCGGCGAAGGCGAGGAGGGCGAGCCCGTCGAACTCGGCCCAAGACGCCGACGCCGACCAGTTCGATGCCGACTCCGACAGCGAGGAGATGGCGGACGCGCGCGAGCCGTGGCGTCCCAACTTCAACGTGCTCGATAACCCCGAGGCGTTCGGCTACAAGGTGTTCAGCCGCAATCACGACGAGGAGATCGCGGCCGAGAATCTTTCCACCCCCGACGAGCTGGAGCGGCTGAGGTCGTTCCTCGACAAGGAATTGCGCCACCTGCAAAGCGCGGTCGGTCGGCTCGCCAACAAGCTGCAGCGCAAGCTGATGGCGCAGCAGAACCGCGCCTGGGATTTCGACCTCGAAGAGGGTATCCTCGACGCGGCCCGCCTTACCCGCGTCGTAATCGATCCCCTGCACGCGCTCTCCTTCAAGCACGAGCGCGACGCTACTTTCCGCGACACGGTGGTCACGCTGCTGCTCGACAACTCGGGCAGCATGCGCGGGCGGCCGATCATGGTGGCGGCGTGCTGCGCCGACCTGCTGGCGCGCACGCTCGAGCGCTGCGGGGTGAAGGTGGAGATCCTGGGCTTCACCACCAAAGCCTGGAAGGGCGGTCAGGCGCGCGAGGCCTGGCTCGCAGCCGGCAAGCCGCCGAACCCGGGACGCCTCAACGACCTGCGCCACATCGTCTACAAGTCCGCGGAGGCACCCTGGCGCCGCGCCAAGCGCTCGCTCGCCCTGATGATGCGCGAAGGCCTGCTGAAAGAGAACATCGACGGCGAGGCATTGGCCTGGGCCCACCGGCGGCTGCTGGCCAGACCCGAGCGCCGGCGCATCCTGATGATGATCTCGGACGGCGCGCCGGTCGACGATTCCACCCTGTCCGTCAACACCGGCAGCTACCTCGAGCAGCACCTGCGGCAGGTGATCGAGGAGATCGAGACGCGCTCGCCGGTCGAGCTGATCGCCATCGGCATCGGCCACGACGTGACGCGCTACTATCGCCGCGCGGTCACCATCACCGACCCGAGCGAGCTGGCTGGCGCAATGACCGACAAGCTCGTCGAGCTGTTCGAGGAGGCGGGACCCGGCCCCTTGCCGCAGCGTCCCGCCAATATTCCGCGCAGAAAGCTGCATTGATGCTGCCCTGCAGGCCATGGTGGGCCGCCCGGGCATCGCGGGCCTTGCTGGGTGGCACGACGAAGTCCCAACCGTCGCAGGCTTCTCGGCGGACTTGCAGCTGCGTTGAGCGCCGCCCTCCTCCTCCCCGCTTACTCGGCCGCGGAGGACGAGCAGCACGAAGCGCCGGCGGCGGTCGAGCAGGTGGAGATCGAAGGGCGGCCGATTGCCCACTTCCAGCGCGGCCGGCCGGATCTCAAGCGGTTCGGGCCGCTCGAGTTTCGCGGCGGCCTGGTGCTCTCATCCCCATCGCGCCACTTCGGCGGCTGGTCCGGCCTGGCCATGGACGCCGACGGCCGCAGCCTGGTGGCCGTTTCCGACGTCGGCGTGTGGCTTGCGGCGAACCTCGTCTACGATGGCAATCGCCCCGCCAAATTCGAGCGCGCGCGCATCGGGCCGTTGCGCGGGCCCGGGGGTCGCGTGTTGCGCAACAAGCGTGAGCAGGACGCCGAGGCGCTCGTGCTGGTAGAAGGCACGCTGGCGCGGGGCTCGCTGCTCATTGGCTTCGAGCGCGCCCACCGTATCGGCCGGTTCGAGGTCCGCGACCGCGAGGTGCGCGCCTTGACCGGCCACCTGCGGCTGCCGCCCGAGGCAAGCCGCATGCAGCCGAACCAGGGCATCGAGGCGCTGGCCGTCCTGCAGGCGGGCCCTTTCAAGGGCTCCGTGGTGGCATTCGCCGAGCGTTTCACGCGCGGCAGCGGCTATCACACCGGTTGGATCTGGGTGAAGGGCGAGCCGCAGCGCATTCAGCTGCAGGATATCGACGGCTTCAACATCACGGATGCGGCAGGCCTGCCCGATGGCAGCCTGCTGGTGCTCGAGCGCTACTATCGCTTCACCGCGGGCGTGAAGATGCGCATCCGCCAACTAGCCGCCGGGGAAATCGTGCCCGGCGCACGCCTGACTGGGCGCGTTCTGCTCGAAGCGGACTCGAGCTATGAGATCGACAACATGGAAGGCTTGGCCGTGCATCGCGGCCTCAAAGGCGAGACGGTCGTCTCCCTGATTTCCGACGACAACTTCAATTCCCTTCTGCAGCGCACGATCTTTCTGCAGTTCGCGCTCGTTGCAGAGTAGGCGTTGGTGCTTCCGGCCCGCACGTGAGCGACGAGTTCCACATCCGCCACACGTTGCGCCCTGGCGACCTCGGCATGATCGTGCACCTGCACGGCGTCCACTATGCGCGCGAGTACGGTCTCGACACGAGTTTCGAACCCTACGTCGCCAAGCCGCTGGCCGAGTTCGTCCTGGCCGGCTCCGGGCGCCTCTGGGTGGCCGAGCAGGAGAACCGCGTCGTCGGCTCCATCGCCGTTGTCGATGCCGGGAACGGGGAAGGTCAGCTGCGCTGGTTTCTGCTGGCGCCTGAGGCGCGCGGAACGGGCCTCGGCCGCCGCCTGCTGGAAACCGCGCTCGCCTATTGCCGCGAGCGAGGAATGGCGCGCGTGTTCCTCTGGAGCTTTTCAGACCTGGCTACGGCCCTCGCGCTCTACGAGCGCGCAGGCTTCAAGGTCACCGAGACCCGCGTGACGAACCTGTGGGGAGCCGAGCGCACGGAAGTGCGCATGGACCTGAGCCTGGAAGGCCCCTGAGCGAGGCGAACCGTCAGGCCGCGGCCTGCTCGCTGTTGGCCTTCTTGATGTCGCGCTTCAACCGCAGGCAGCGCTCCGACAGCGCGTCGTCCTTGGCCTTAATCAAGAAGGCGTCGAGCCCGCCGGTACGCTCTACCGTCTTGAGCGCATGCGCGCTGATCCGCAACCGGACCTTGCGCTGCAGGGCGTCGCTGATCAGCGTCACGTCCACCAGATTGGGCCGGAACGTGCGTTTGGTCTTGTTCTCGGCATGGCTGCGAATTTGACCCGACATGGGGCCCTTGCCGGTCAGCTCGCATCGGCGGGTCATGGGAAGCGTATCCTTTTGCGCACGCTTGCGTGGCATTTCTATCTCGCGCGCCGTTCTATACAAGAAGTGCGCTGCGTCAAGGCTTGTGCCAGCCTGGCGCGCGCATTACCGAGTTCTTCACTCCTTGCGGGTTATGCTCCCGACACAGAAATGACGCAAAAGCGGCTAGCCTGTGGAACAGTAGGGGCGCTGTTTGCGTTGGGATGCGGGGACGTGTAGAGGCTGCGTCATGATGCGCGTTTTGCTGTTCCTTTCCAGCCTACTCGCGGCCGGAATTGCAGGCGTTTCCAGCGGTCGGGCCGGGGATTGGCCGGCCAACGTCCGCGCCGTCTACGACATCAACTTCAACGGCTTCAACGTCGGCGCCTTCGAATTCCAGTCGCAGGCCGAAGAGCAGAGCTACACTGTCACGGGCAACGCCCAGCTCTCTCTGCTGCTCGGCGCCTTTACCTGGATCGGTGAGACGCGCGCCTTCGGCTTGATCAGCAACCATGTGCCGAAGCCTGCGGCCTTTGCTTTCGACTTCCGCGCCAACAGCAAGGTCGGGTCCACCAAGATGGACTTCGACAATGGCGCCGTTACCGACGTCCGGCATTCGCCTCCGGCGGAGAAGAAGCCTGGTATCGTGCCGCTGCGTGACCAGCACCTGAGAGGCGTTCTCGATCCTCTGACGGCGATCATGGTCGTGGCGCGCCATTCAAATCCCAATCCTTGCGACCGCCGCTTGCCGATCTTCGATGGCAAAGAGCGTTTCGACCTGGTGTTGAGCTACAAAGGGCAGATGAAGGTGAGCGAGCAGCAGCCGAGCGGTCAGCCCGTGTTCGCCCATGTCTGCCGGGTCAAGTACTACCCGATCGCCGGTCACAAGGTGGACACCGAGAGCTCGTTCATGGCGACCACCGACGCCATCGAAGTTGCGCTGCGTCCCATTCCCAGCGCCAACGTCCTGATCCCGTATCAAATCACCATTCCCACTCTGGTCGGCCAGGCGACCTTGGTATCGCGGCGCGTGGAGATCGAGTCTCCTGGCAGACCCCAAATCGCCCTGCTGCACTGAGCCGAGTATTGCGCGCGCAAGACTTGCATTCCGTGCGGCCGCCGAATGTTTGCGTGGCGTCAAACCGCGCTTGAGCACCGATGCGAAAGGGTGACAGAGCTACCGCTCCAGCAGGCGCATTGGCTCTTGATATTGTCGCATCTCTCTGCAATGCCTCAGCCTCGACGATGACGCGAAGAGAGTTGTCCCAATGAGTTGGGATTTCGAACGCCGCATTCGCAACGTGACGGCCGTGCTCGGGCCCGACCAACACGGGCAAGACCCATCTCGCGATCGAGCGCATGCTGGGCCACCAGTCGGGGCTCATCGGCCTGCCGCTGCGCCTGCTGGCGCGGGAGGTGTACGACAAGATCGTTGCGCGGGTCGGCGCCGATGCGGTTGCCCTGATCACGGGCGAAGAGAAGATCAAGCCGGAGCGGGCGCGCTACTACGTGTGCACGGTCGAGGCGATGCCGCGCGAGGCCGACGTCGATTTCCTGGCCATCGACGAAGTGCAACTCGCCGCCGACCCCGAGCGCGGCCACGTCTTCACGGATCGGCTGCTGCACGTGCGCGGGCGCCACGAGACGCTGCTGCTCGGCGCCCAGACCATGCGCGAGACGATCGCCGACCTGATCCCCGGCGCCAATTTCGTTTCCCGGCCGCGACTGTCGAAGCTCACGTACGCGGGCGAGAAGAAGATCACGCGCCTGCCGTCGCGCACCGCCATCGTCGCGTTCTCGGCGGCCGAGGTCTACGCCATCGCCGAGCTGATGCGCCGCCAGCGGGGCGGCGCGGCGGTGGTGCTGGGCGCGCTGAGCCCGCGCACCCGCAACGCGCAGGTCGCGCTCTATCAGTCGGGCGACGTCGACTTCCTGGTCGCCACCGACGCGATCGGCATGGGGCTGAACCTCGAGGTCGAGCACGTGGCCTTCGCGGGCGCGCGCAAGTTCGACGGCCAGGTACATCGCGACCTGACGCCGGCCGAGCTGGCGCAGATCGCCGGCCGTGCCGGCCGCCACATGAACGACGGCACCTTCGGAGTGACCGGCGGCGTGCAGCCCTTCTCCGCCGACATCATCGAGCGGTTGGAGACGCACACCTTCGACAGCGTAAAGGCGCTGCAGTGGCGCACGCGCGAACTCGACTTCGGCTCGCTCGATCGGCTGCGCGACAGCCTGCGCGAGGCCCCGCGCGAGATGCGCCTGACGCGCGCGCGCATGGCCGACGACACCATCGCACTCGAGGCCGTGAGCCACGATCACGAGGTGACGGCGCTCGCCACCTCACGCGATGCGGTGAGCCGGCTGTGGGACGTGTGTCAGGTTCCGGACTATCGCAAGATCTCCAACCAGGACCACGCCGAGCTCGTCGCCACGCTGTACAAGTTCATCTTGGGACCCGAAGCGCGCATCCCGGTCGACTGGTTCGCCAAGCAGGTGGCGTTTGCCGACCGGACCGACGGCGACATCGACACGCTGTCCACCCGCATCGCCCACATCCGCACCTGGACCTTCGTGTCGAACCGCGCCGATTGGCTGGCCGACCCCGAGCATTGGCAGGAGCGCACGCGCGCGATCGAGGACAGTCTGTCGGACGCCCTGCACGAGCGGCTCACGCAGCGCTTCATCGATCGGCGCACGAGCGCGCTCATGCGCGGGCTCAAGGAGAAGGACGAGCTGTTCGCCGAGATCGCCGAGGACGGCGCGGTGCACGTTGAGAAGCACTACGTTGGCCGTTTGCAAGGGTTCAGGTTCTTCCCCGACCAGCAGGCCGAGGGCATCCACGGCAAGGCCGCCCGCAATGCGGCGGCGCAAGTGCTGGCGGGCGAGCTTGCCATGCGGGCCCGCCGCGTGGCCGCGGCCAAGACCGACGCCTTCAAGCTCACCCGCCGCGGCCAGATCATGTGGCGCGACAGCGAGATCGGCCGCGTGCAGGCCGGCGATGATCCGCTCAAGCCCCAGATCACCGTCACCGCCGACGAGCATCTGAGCGCGAGCGACAAGGAAAAGGTGCAGGAGCGGTTGACGGCGTGGCTTGCCGAGCTGATCGGCGAGCGGCTGAAGCCGCTGGTCGAGATCGCGGCCGGCAAGGACATCTCGGGGTTGGCGCGCGGGATCGCTTTCCGCCTCGGCGAGAGCTTCGGCACCCTGCGCCGCGAGGTCGCCGCCGAGGAAATCCGCGCCCTCGACCAGCCAGCCCGCGGTCAGCTGCGCAACTACGGCGTACGCTTCGGCGCCTTCAACGTCTACTTCCCGGCGCTGTTGAAGCCCGCATCGGCCGAGCTGGCGCTGACGCTGTGGGCCCTCAAGCAGAACGCCGCGCACGGCCTCGACCTCGAGGCGCTGCCGGAGCCTCCGCGCCCCGGTCTCACCTCTCTGCCGGTCGACAAGGCGGTGCCGGAAGCCTTCTATCGCGCGGCCGGTTTTCATGTGTGCGGACCCCGGGCAGTGCGCATCGACATGCTGGAGAGGCTGGCCGATCAGATACGGCCGCTGGTGGCGTGGCGGCCGGACAGTGCCAACCCTAGTCCGCCGCCCAAGGGCGCCACCGGCGACGGCGGCTTCAAGCCCACGCCCGAGATGATGTCAATCCTGGGCTGCTCGGCCGGCGAGCTCGGCAATGTGCTGCAGGCCCTGGGGTTCCGCCTCGATCGCGTTCGCAGGCCAGCTGCAGCCAAACCGGCCGAGGCGGCTACCTGTTCCAACGGCGGCGGAGGGCAGCGTCGCTGCGATAGCTGAGGCTGCGGCACCTGAGGCTGCGGCACCGGAGGCTGCGGCACCGGAGGCTGCGGCACCGGAGGCTGCGGCACCGGAGGCTCCGGCACCGGAGGCTCCGGCACAGGAGGCTGCAGCACCTGAAGCTCCGGCGCCGGAGCACGCGGGAGCGCCTGCGGACCAGTCACTCCCTGCCGTTGCTGCCACCAATGGCGTCGACATTGCGGTTGCCGCGCCGGCGCCGGCGGCGAGCCAGCAGGCCGCCGAGGCGGAATGGGACGAGATTTGGCGGCCGCGCCGGCAGGGCCGCCGCGAACCCCGGCCACGCGACAACTTCGCACGCCAGAAGCCTGCCGAGGACCGGGCCAAACACGCCAAGCCTGCCGAGGACCGGCCTAAACACGCCAAGCCGCAGCGAGGCCGGCGCGACCGGCAGGAGCGGCGCCGCGAAGGTCCGGGCCAGCGTCAGGCCGGAGCGAACGCCGCGGCCATTCATGCAGTCGGCTGCCCCTCCCGCGAAGGCCGGGGTGGACCCCGACTCGCCGTTTGCCGCTCTCTATGCCCTCAAGCTGACAATGGAAAAGCCGAGCGGGGACTAGTGTGATGATCGAGAAGTCCGCCACAGCGCGTGAGGCCAGGTTCGTGAGCGGACTTCCCGACCTGAAGGACACTAGGCGCTAGCCATGGCCAGCGCTGGCGATCGGCAGTCCGGTTCCGGAGCGTCGGAGCAACGGCTCGACAAGTGGCTCTGGTTCTCGCGGATGCTGAAATCGCGGACCCTGGCGGCGCAACTCGTCAGTGAGGGCAAGGTGCGGGTCAACCGCGCACGCGCAGTGAAGCCCAGCCAGACGGTACGCCCCGGCGATGTGCTGACCATCGCCCTGCGCGGCCGCGTGCAGATTCTGAGGGTGCTGGCGACCGGCTGCCGGCGTGGTCCGCCCGAGGAAGCACGGCAGCTATACGAGACCGTCGGGCCGCGCAGTACGGACGAGACACGCCCCGCCGAACACGGGCAAAGTGTGCACCCGTCCAAGCGCGACAGGCGTATGATCCACCGGCTCAAGGAGCAGTGATGCGCGACCTACGCCCGCACTTCCATCTTGCGAGCGCTTCCCCATCTGTGGCAACAGATGGTCACCCCATCGATTACCCAGGCTCTCGCGGTGCGACCGTAGTTCCGGAACGGCAATGACCTACATCGTCAACGAAAACTGCATAAAGTGCAAATTCACGGATTGCGTCGAGGTATGTCCGGTCGATTGTTTCTATGAAGGCGAGAACATGCTCGTCATTCACCCCGACGAGTGCATCGATTGCGGTGTGTGCGAGCCCGAGTGCCCCGTCGATGCGATCAAGCCGGACACCGAGCCGGGTCTTGAGAAGTGGCTCGAGCTCAATCGCCAATACTCGGAGTCTTGGCCGAATATTACGTCCAAGAAAGAAGCTCCCGCCCGACGCTGACAACTATCGCGAGGAAAAAGGCAAATTCGACAAATACTTCTCCGATAAGCCGGGTTCGGGAGACTGACGGGCTTACCCGCGAAGCCCATTCGAAATTCGACACGCTCCGATTGCACAATTCAGCGCCATCTATCAGGCCGGGAATTTAATGGTTTCGTGAGATCCGTTAGGAAGAAAGGGGCGTCAACCGCTTCAAGATCGGTGAAATTTGTGTTATGGTACTTTTGCAGGTGAAGGTTCGAACATATCTAGAACAGGTGTGCGAAACTGGGGCGATCCCCCTTCTGCACGGCGAGAGACTCGGACGCCCGAATGGCAGCGATATGGGTGTCCAGGTGCAGGTTTTGGGCAGCCAACCATAGCGGAAGCAGTCGGTGGCTAGGGGCCGCGGGGGCTGTGAGGCGCATGTATGTGGGCTACGACAAGGTCGGGAGCCGCGTGCAACTGCGCTCGGGACGGTGAGACGTAGCATATCTAAGGTTGCATATTTGAACTGCGCAGCTCGGAGTAGAGTGAGATCCAGATGACACAGACAGCGACCTCGACCAAGAGAGGGGGCAAGAAGGCAGTGGCGAAGAAGCCTGCACGCAAGGCCGTGCGGGCCGTTTCGGCTGTCAAGGGCACGAAGCCCAAGAGCCCGCCTCCAAAGGCCGTGGTCAAGGGTTCTGCCAAGGCCATGCCCCTGAAGGCGGAGAAGAGGGTGGTAGCCGCCAAGACCGCCCCCGTGAAGGTGCAGGGCAAGGCACCCCATGCTGCCAGGCCGGTCGCCAAGGCTGGCGGGGCCCCGGCACGGGTGGCAATTCCGAAGGAAGCCATCAGGCCGGCGATGCTTGCGAACGCGCGCCCCGGTGGTGCTTCCGCCGTCAGGACGATGCCGGCCGCGGTCGGCAAGCTGGCGGGCCAGAAGATCATGGCCGCTCCATCCGGGAAGCTGGTCATCGGCAAGCCCGCTGCGCCGGCAGCCGTTGCCCCAATCGTCAAGAAGCCCGTACACCAGCGCCACGGCTTCAAGACAAGCGAGTGGATCGTCTATCCGGCCCACGGCGTGGGGCGTATCGTTGCGATCGAGGAACAGGAGATCGCCGGCATCTCGCTGGAGCTGTTCGTCATCACCTTCGACAAGGACAAGATGACCTTGCGCGTGCCGACCGGAAAGTCGGCGAGCGTGGGCATGCGCAAGCTGGCCGACGAGAACATCGTCAAGAAGGCGATGGAAACCCTGAAAGGCCGCGCGCGCATCAAGCGTACGATGTGGAGCCGGCGCGCACAGGAGTACGAGGCGAAGATCAACTCGGGCGATCTCATCGCCATCGCCGAGGTTGTGCGCGACCTCTACCGCTCGGAGAGCCAGCCTGAGCAGTCCTACTCCGAGCGCCAGCTCTACGAGGCCGCGCTCGACCGCATGGCGCGCGAGATCGCGGCGGTGGAGAAACTCGACGAGCGCGGCGCGGTGCAGCGGATCACCGAGGTGCTGTCAAAGAGCGCCAAGGGCCGCCGCCTGGCTGCAGAGGAAGCTGAAATCAAGGCCGCCTGAGGCGGCTTCCGGTGTCTGGACATTGGACCGCCCGGCCCCTTGGGTCGGGCGGTTCTCTTTAGCCGGATGGGCTGCCGAGGCCCCGGACTCGACGACTCCGGCCGCAATGGCTACCGTAGCCGCGCCAACAGCCACGGGACGTACGCGCATGTTGTTCGAGATGGACCGCACCCTCGGCAGGGCGCGGCTCGCCACGATCGCGCTGACGACAGCGGCTTTCATCACCATCTCGGCCAGCGCCCTCGCGCAGCGCGCCGAAACGCCGGCATTGGACGTGCCGTATGTGCCGACGCCGCCCGAGGTGGTCGAGCGCATGCTGGACATGGCCAACGTCAAGCCGGGCGACTTCGTGATCGATCTGGGCTCCGGCGACGGCCGCATCGCCATTGCAGCTGCGAAGCGAGGCGCGCGCGCTTTCGGCGTCGACATCGACCCGCAGCGGATCGAGGAAGCGCAACTCAACGCGCGTGGGGCCGGCGTGGAGGACAAGGCCACCTTCCGCCGCCAGAACCTGTTCGAGACGCGCATCGCCGAGGCGACGGTTCTCACCATGTACCTTTTGCGGCAGGTGAACCTGGACCTGCGGCCGCGGGTGCTGGAAGAGCTGAAGCCCGGCACGCGCGTGGTGTCGCACGCCTTCGACATGGGGGACTGGGAGCCCGACAACCACGCCGAGGTTGGCTTCAGGCAGGTCTTCCTGTGGATCGTGCCTGCCAAGGTGGCAGGCCGCTGGCTCGTCCAGGACGGGTCGGAAAGCTTCGGGCTGACGCTGGAGCAGAACTACCAATACCTCAAGGGCACAGCGCAAATCGCCGGCAAGGCGGTCGAGGTGACGCAGGGCCGGCTGACCGGCGCGGACATTTCATTCACGCTCGCCAACGGCAGCAAATATCAGGGCCGTGTGTACGGCGACCGCATGGAAGCGGTGCCGCAGAGCTCTGGGAGCACGGCGAGAAGCTGGCGCGCAGAACGCGTTCTGTAGGCGCGCGCTCTTGGCGCGCAAACCGACCGGATCGTTGCTTCAGGCCCGCTCAGCAGGCGCCGGCATTGGCCGGCGCGAGAGCGCAAACACCACCAGCCCGGCGAGCAGGGTGACGACGCTGGCCAGCGACTGCATCGGCCGCTGCGTGGCCAGGTAGTACATCATGAACCCGGTGACCAAGAGGAAGACGATGGGCGTCAGCGGATAGGCCCACACCCGGTAGGGACGCGTCAGGCCGGGCTGCGTGTACCTGAGCACAATGACGCCGAGCACGGCCAGGAAGGTGCAGAAGGTGAGGCTGAACTGGATATAGTCGATGACCGCCTCGAAGCTTTGGGTAAGCAGCAGCAGCGTGACGATGGCGAGCTGAAAGAGAATGGCCGTCGCCGGCACGCCGGATTGCGTGGTGCGGGCGAAAAAGCGGAGCGCGGGCATGTCCTCGCCTATCACCATGGTCACGCGCGGCCCGATCCACACCATGGCGCTGACCGCCGAGACGAGGCCGATGCAGATCAGCGCGGCCACGACCCGGCCGCCGGCCTCGCCGAAGATTTCCCGGCCCACGATCTGCGCGACGTTGATCTGGCCGGCCATCTTCTCCATCGGCGTCGTGTACAGAAACACGGCGTTCAAGGCCACGTAGAGCACCATCACGACGAGGGTGGCGACGAACAGCGAGCGCGGCAGGCTGCGCGCCGGATCGCGCACCTCGTTGATGATGTAGGTGGCGGCGTTCCAGCCCGAATAGGAGTACATGACGAAGACGAGGCTGATCGCGAACGGCGCGCTGAAGATATAGGTGAGGTCCTGCGCGGATGGCGCGAACGAGATGGGCTGCGGCGTGCCGAAGGCAAAGCCGGCCACGATGAAGGCGGTAATGAGGACCACCTTGATGGCGGTGGAGACGTTCTGGAACGTGCTGCTGTGCTGGATGCCGCTCAGATTGACGAATGACACGATCCACACCAGCGCAAGGCCCAGCACCAGCGGCGGCGAGCCGGGAAAGACCCCATCGAAGTAGACGCCAAAGGCCATCGCGGCCACGGCGATTGGCGCGGCGAACCCGACCGTCGCCGAGATCCACCCCGCCAGAAATCCGACGGCGGGGTGATAGATGCGGGAAAGGAAATTGTACTCGCCGCCGGAGCGCGGCAGCGCCGCAGCAAGCTCGGCATAAGAGAGCGCCCCGCACAGCGCGGTGATGCCGCCGACGACCCACAGCATGACGAGGGAGAAGGCGGACGGGATGCCGCGGACCTGGAAGCCGAGACTGGTGAAGACGCCGATGCCGATCATGTCTGCGACGGCAATCGCCGTCGCGGTGATGGTAGACACCCTGGCAATGTCGATGGCGCGCTGGTCAGGAGCGGAGCGACTGTCGTCTGGCATCGGCTTGTATGCCCTTCAGCGGTGTGCAGACGTGGCCTATCAGGTCGGGCTCAGATCAACAACGCCCTTTTCTGCCCCACGTCAGCGGTCCCGCCCAGACGCACCGCCACCCGCGTCGATGACCTCGATCAGTCCCGCTGCCGACAGGTCGATGGCAGGACGGCCCCGCCGCCGCTCGATCCAGCCGCGCACGCGCACCATGCGGCCTTCGAGGGCCTTGGGATTGCCGGCATGGCCGCCCAACATGTCGCGATCCTGCTCCCGCAGCGAAACGAAGAACGCTTGCCGCCGATAGCTGCCGAAGTTCAGGTAGATCAGCCCTCGCACCTGCGCCACGCGGACGACCTTGCCCTCGACGATCTGAAACCTGGCGTGGTAGCGCAACAGATCGGCCGCATCGTCGGCGTCGCGGGGATAGTAAGTGGCCTCCGCCCACAGGCCGCGACGGGCCTCGCGCGCTGCAAGCTCTGCGGCCAGGAGCTCGTTGGCGCAGGCGCGGTTGCCGGCCATCAGGTAGCTGCGGGCCAGACCCTGCTGCCAGCAGGTGCCCCTGCACCCAGCGCCGCTGCTCCCCCTCGATCAGATAGGCATGCGCCTGCAGCCGGCCGTAGCGATCGATCCGCTCGCCCGTGAAGGCGAGCTCGATCGACTTGCCGAGCACGAGGGAGCGCAGCGCCTCGGTTGCGGCCGCTTCCACGGCCCACTTCCCGGGCTCCACTCCGGCATCGAGGGCGCGGGGCGCCAGCGACCCAATCAGCCTCAGCTCGCTGCCGTCGTCCAGCGCCACGGTCTCGCCGTCGATGACGCGGGCGACGGTGCGTGCCGGGCCAGGCTCGAGCTCTGTGCATGGCATTGATTCCTGTGCGAAGGCGGCCACGCCCAGGACTGCGCACAGCATCGCCCCGGCGGCCGCCGCACGCAGTGCAGCTTCGGGAAGCTGCCTGCACACGCGCGCTGCGGACAACAGGGGCATGGGGAAATTCTGCGCCCGGTCGAGGGAAGGCGCAAACTCAGCGGCCAGAGGCGCCCACAGCGAGGGCGTCGAAGCGCGCGCGAGGCCGGCCGCAAAAGCAAACGCACCGGCCGAGGGTTGCTCGGACCGGTGCGTTGAAACACGCGAAGAAGGGATCTCGATGCTTTCTGCTTCTCAGCTTCCTGCGTCACCCCTTGGCAGACCTGGCAACGACCTACTCTCCCGCGTCTTAAGACGAAGTACCATCGGCGCTGGGGCGTTTCACGGCCGAGTTCGGAATGGGATCGGGTGCAGCCACCCCGCGATAATCACCAGGTCGGCAAAAGGGTGACGCAACTGGTCTTTGAAGCTCCTAGGAGCCCCTAGGCGAATTCTCACCGCCCATCATGCGTCCGGAGCGGTCCGCGCGGCGCGCGAACATTTCCGAATATCGCAATGATGAGCATTGCTTAATGAGAGCGATCAAGCCAATCGAGCTATTAGTACCGGTAAGCTCCACACCTTACGGTGCTTCCACACCCGGCCTATCAACGTGGTGGTCTTCCACGGCTCTCAAGGGAGTACTCGTTTCGAGGTGGGTTTCCCGCTTAGATGCTTTCAGCGGTTATCCCGTCCGTACATAGCTACCCTGCTGTGCCGCTGGCGCGACAACAGGTCCACCAGAGGTACGTCCATCCCGGTCCTCTCGTACTGGGGACAGATCCTCTCAATACTCCTACACCCACGGCAGATAGGGACCGAACTGTCTCACGACGTTCTGAACCCAGCTCACGTACCACTTTAAATGGCGAACAGCCATACCCTTGGGACCTGCTTCAGCCCCAGGATGTGATGAGCCGACATCGAGGTGCCAAACGATGCCGTCGATATGGACTCTTGGGCATCATCAGCCTGTTATCCCCGGCGTACCTTTTATCCGTTGAGCGATGGCCCTTCCACGCAGGACCACCGGATCACTATGACCGTCTTTCGACTCTGCTCGAACTCGTCAGTCTCGCAGTCAGGCGAGCTTATGCCATTGCACTCGACAGCTGATTTCCGACCAGCCTGAGCTCACCATCGTGCGCCTCCGTTACTCTTTGGGAGGCGACCGCCCCAGTCAAACTGCCTGCCATACAATGTCCCGGACCCGGATGACGGGCCGCGGTTAGACAACCATATCCACAAGGGTGGTATTTCACATTGCGGCTCCACGAGAGCTGGCGCCCCCGCTTCAAAGCCTACCACCTATTCTACACATGCAAACACGATTGCCAGTGTAAAGCTGCAGTAAAGGTGCACGGGGTCTTTCCGTCTAACCGCAGGAACCCCGCATCTTCACGGGGAATTCAATTTCACTGAGGATGTGCTGGAGACAGTGGGGAAGTCGTTACGCCATTCGTGCAGGTCGGAACTTACCCGACAAGGAATTTCGCTACCTTAGGACCGTTATAGTTACGGCCGCCGTTTACCGGGGCTTCGATTTAAGGCTTGCACCTCTCCTCTTAACCTTCCGGCACCGGGCAGGCGTCAGGCCATATACGTCGTCGTTTGACTTAGCATAGCCCTGTGTTTTTGCTAAACAGTCGCCACCCCCTGGTCTGTGCCCTACCGGTCTGGTTGCCCAAACCGATAGCCCGCTTATCCCGAAGTTACGCGGGTAATTTGCCGAGTTCCTTCAGCACACTTCGCTCAAGCGCCTTGGTATTCTCTACCAGTCCACCTGTGTCGGTTTCGGGTACGGTCTATGTGGGGGTTATTTCCTGGGACACCTTCGCTGCCAGGGCAATCCGATAAGCCCTGACAACTTACAGCATCCGTCACACACCCACTGGCCCACGAATATTAACGTGGTTCCCATCGACTACGGCTTTCGCCCTCGCCTTAGGGGCCGGCTAACCCTGCGCAGATTAGCTTTACGCAGGAACCCTTGGACTTTCGGCGGGAGTGTTTCTCGCACTCCTGTCGTTACTCATGTCAGCATTCGCACTTCCGATACCTCCAGGTGCCCTCACGGGTCACCCTTCGCAGGCTTACGGAACGCTCCTCTACAGCGTGCTTGCGCACACCCGCAGCTTCGGTAAACGGCTTTAGCCCCGATACATTTTCGGCGCAGAAACCCTTGTTTAGACCAGTGAGCTGTTACGCTTTCTTTAAATGATGGCTGCTTCTAAGCCAACATCCTGGTTGTTTTGGGATTCCCACATCCTTCCACACTTAGCCGTTATTTGGGGACCTTAGCTAGCGGTCAGGGTTGTTACCCTCTCCACGATGGACGTTAGCACCCACCGTGTGTCTCCCGGATATCACTTCGAGGTATTCGGAGTTTGGTTAGGTTTGGTAATCCTGTGGGGACCCCTAGCCCATCCAGTGCTCTACCCCCTCGAGTGTCCGTCCGAGGCTCTACCTAAATAGATTTCGAGGAGAACCAGCTATTTCCTGCCTTGATTGGCCTTTCACCCCTATCCACAGTTCATCCGAGTCTTTTTCAACAGACACCGGTTCGGTCCTCCAGCAGGTGTTACCCTGCTTTCAACCTGACCATGGATAGATCGACAGGTTTCGGGTCTAATCCGACGAACTGAACGCCCTGTTCAGACTCGCTTTCGCTGCGCCTACGCCTATCGGCTTAAGCTTGCTCGTCAGATTAAGTCGCTGACCCATAATACAAAAGGTACGCCGTCACCCAGAACGGATCTTGGGCTCCGACTGTTTGTAGGCATCCGGTTTCAGGTCTCTTTCACTCCCCTCGTCGGGGTGCTTTTCACCTTTCCCTCACGGTACTTGTTCGCTATCGGTCGGCAAAGAGTACTTAGGCTTGGAGGGTGGTCCCCCCATGTTCGGACAGGATTGCACGTGTCCCGCCCTACTCGAGTCTTCAGCTTCGCATTACGTGTACGGGGCTATCACCCACTGAGGCCCAACTTTCCAGAAGGTTCCACTTGTCTCAGCTGAAGCACTGGCCTGGTCCGCGTTCGCTCGCCACTACTAGCGGAGTCTCGGTTGATGTCCTTTCCTCCGGGTACTTAGATGTTTCAGTTCCCCGGGTTTGCTTTTGATCCCTATGTATTCAGGATCAAATACCTATTCAGAAGCCAGAATACAAAAACCGATAAAACCGGAGCGAGTAGCAAACGCTCGGTTCTTGTATTCTGACTTCTGAAGGTGGGTTTCCCCATTCGGAAATCTACGGGTCACAGCCTGTTCGCAGCTCACCGTAGCTTATCGCAGCGTACCACGTCCTTCATCGCCTCTTGCCGCCAAGGCATCCTCCGGAATGCCCTTAAGACACTTGATCGCTCTCATTAGCAATGCCCACCTGAGAAAGCCGGACGAGTGCAGCGCGCTTTGGAGGCGCGAGCCTCTTTCCTGCTCCTTCTCGGCACGGTGAACACCGCCTATAGAAAGACCAGTT
Source organism: uncultured Alphaproteobacteria bacterium (assembly GCA_963832445.1). Classification (GTDB taxonomy): domain Bacteria; phylum Pseudomonadota; class Alphaproteobacteria; order Rhizobiales; family Hyphomicrobiaceae; genus AWTP1-13. The sequence goes on along the minus strand of CAWHUM010000022.1, from coordinate 257,770 downwards.
GCATCGAGATAAACCCAATCTGGAGCCTGCGGTTAAGCTAGCTCCGACCTCACGGTATCGACCCGTCGCGACGCGGTGCAAGCACTGCGCTGCGAGGACCTATACCCAGAGATGACGCGGACGATCTGTCCGGCGTCTCGGGTGTATCCCTTCTTCACGATGTCAAGAATGCCGCCGCATAGGTTGCGGCGGAACCTGTACTCTTCGTCGTTGAACGTTCGCTCGAGATGCCATGGCGCGGTCTGGTGGAGCCAGACGGGATCGAACCGA
>CAWHUM010000022.1:0-255000 GCA_963832445.1 uncultured Alphaproteobacteria bacterium | reverse complement strand
CGCCACGCACCGCTTGGCCGCATACGGCCCCGGCTTGTGCCCAGCTCCTCACGCAGCCGCCCGCATGCCTATCTCGGGCGGACGGGCCGCCCGCTCCCGGAAATCTACGTCAGCGACCATGCCGACAGCAGGCAGGGCGGCCGCTTCCGCTGGCTCCTGAGCACCTGCCTTGCCGGCGGGGTAGGCGCGCTTGCCATTTTCGTCGCCATCGCCGGCTCCATGGATGCCCAGGAAGGCGCACGCGACATCTTCGAACGCCTGCGCGATACGCCGCTGGCGCTGCCTATTGCTCGGGTGGACGGTCTGCGGTGGGCGCTCCCCAAGACAGACAAACTGGTCATCCCGAGCGGAGCTATTGCGACGACCTCTTACATTGCCGATCCGATCAAGGAGCGCCGCGGCCCTCGCGAATATCTGCAGCACAAGTACTACATGCGATTGGTGGCGCGTCTGGCCCCGGTGTCCAAGGCGCAAGCGCAGAGGGTGCCGACGTTCAATCCGCTCAAGCTTTACGCCAACAGCACGCCTCTGGGCGACGCCGACCGGGCAGACCTGCCGCAGGAAGCCGACGTCAGGCTGATCGAGCTCAACGGAATCCTGTCGAGCGAAGACGGACAGGAGATGGATGCCAGTGAGGTGGCCGCACTGGTGGCCCGCGCGCAGGCGGCCGAAGAGGCGAGCGGTACCTCTGGAGGCGAGCTGCTGGCGGGGCGCGCGCAACGGGTTGCGGATGCCCCCGCACCGCAGACGTCCATCCTGACCAAGACCACGCTCGAGCACGAGGACCAGCCCGACGACTTCGCGGGCCGAGCGCTTCCTCCCGTGAGGGTGCAGAAGGGCGATACGCTGCGCGCGCATCCTGGCGCGGTTCGGCGCGCAGGCCTGGCAGGTGCGCACGATGATCGATGCCGTGCGCCCGATATTCCCGGAGAGCCTCCTGCTGCCCGGCTACGAGGTTCGGGTCACTACCCTGCCGTCGCCCGCCAAGCCCAGCGGGGAGCCCGTGCGCGTCAGCGTGTTCGACGATGCCGGCGCGCACAAGGTGACCATCTCGCGCGTTGCAACTGGCGGGTACGAGCCGAGCGCCACCCTCCCTGAAGAGCGCATCACGGCGTCCGTGCTCGGCGACAACGACCAGGTGCAGGACAAGAGCCTGTACTCGAGCCTGCATTTCACGGCTTCCAGGCAGGGCGTGCCCGACGACTTGATCCTGCAGATCATGCGCGTGCACGCCTACGACACCGATTTTCGCCAGCAGGTGCGCGTGGGCGACGGTGTGGAATTCTTTTTCGACATGAAGGGCGAGTCGAAGGGCATCGACGGTGAGATCGGCGAATTGCTCGCAACCTTCGTCACGGCAGGCGGCGAGACGCACAAGTTCTACCGTTTCCGCACGAGCGACGGGACCACGGACTTCTACGACAGGGAGGCAAGCACCTCGCGCAAGTTCCTCGTGCGGCGTCCGGTTCGCGGCGAGAACGTGCGCATCACCTCGGGCTACGGCCTGCGGCGCCACCCGTTGCTGCTGACCGCAAAAATGCACACAGGCGTGGACTGGGCGACGGCGCACGGCACCCCGATCATGGCCGCCGGCAACGGCGTGATCGAAGAGGTGGGAGCCAAAGGCGAGTACGGCAACTACATTCGCATTCGCCATGCCAACGGCTACAAGACCGCGTACGGACACATGTCCAAGTACGCTCCCGGCGTGAGCCCCGGAATCCGGGTGCGGCAAGGGCAGATCATCGGCTACGTCGGCTCAACGGGCCTGTCGTCGGGCCCGCACGTGCACTTCGAGGTGCTGGTGAACGGCGATTTCGTGAACCCCATGTCGATCCAGGTGCCAAACGATCGGCAGCTGACCGGCAAGGACCTCGCCGACTTCAAGCGGGAGAAGGCCCGCATCGATCAGCTGATGCGGCAGCACCCTGTCTCCACCAAGGTGATGACCGCCAGCACGCGCTAGCCTGCCTCAGCCGGACGAGCCCATCACCTATGCCGCGGCCTTTACCGGCTGCCCGTTGATGGCGAGCGTGCCCGCCTTGACCGTCACTTTCACGGTGTCGCCATCGCGGATCTTGCCGGACAGCAGCTGCTCCGCCAGCGGATCCTGCACCGCCTTCTGAATGACGCGCTTCAAGGGGCGTGCGCCGTAGGTGGGATCGTAGCCCTTGTTGGCGAGCCAGGTGCGCGCGGCATCGTCGAGCTGCAGGGTCAGCTTGCGGTCGGCCAGCAGCTTCTGCAGCCGGCCGATTTGGATGTCGACGATGGCCGCCATCTGCTCCCGCTTGAGACGGTGGAACAGGATGATCTCGTCGATGCGGTTCAGGAACTCGGGCCGGAACTTGGTGCGCAGCTCGGCCATGACGTAGGGCCGCACGGCCTCCGAATCCTCGCCCTCCTTCTGGTTGGCGAGGAATTCGGAGCCGATGTTGGAGGTCATGATGATCAACGTGTTCTTGAAGTCGACCGTGCGGCCCTGACCATCGGTCAGCCGGCCGTCGTCCAACACCTGCAAGAGCACGTTGAACACGTCGGGGTGCGCCTTCTCGATCTCGTCGAAGAGCACCACCTGATACGGACGCCGGCGCACGGCCTCGGTCAGTGCGCCACCTTCCTCGTAGCCGACATAGCCCGGCGGGGCGCCGATCAGGCGGGCCACCGAGTGCTTCTCCATGTACTCCGACATGTCGATGCGCACCATGGCGGTCTCGTCGTCGAACAGGAACGCGGCGAGCGCCTTGGTGAGCTCGGTCTTGCCGACGCCGGTGGGGCCCAAGAAGATAAACGAGCCGATCGGCCGGTTGGGATCCTGCAGACCGGCGCGGGCGCGCCGCACGGCGGTGGAGACGGCCTCGACGGCTTCGCGCTGGCCGACCACGCGCTTGGCGAGATCCTCTTCCATGCGCAGGAGCTTTTCGCGCTCGCCCTCCAGCATCTTGTCGACGGGAATGCCGGTCCAGCGCGACACGATCTGGGCGATGTGATCGGGCGTGACGGCCTCCTCGACCATGGCGCCCTTGGCCTCGGCGCCTTCGAGCGCCTTGAGCTTCTTTTCGAGCCCCGGGATGACGCCGTAGGCCAGCTCGCCGGCGCGGGCGAGGTCGCCGCGCCGCTGCGCCTGCTCCAGCTCCGTGCGGCGCTGATCGAGCTCGACCTTGAGCTTCTGGGCATCGCCCAGCTTGCTCTTCTCGGCCTCCCAGCGCCGGGTCAGCTCCCTGCTCTTCTCCTCGAGCTCGGCAATCGACTTGTCGAGCCGCGCCAGCCGGTCCTTGGAGGCGGCGTCGCTTTCCTTCTTCAGGGCCTCGCGCTCGATCTTCATCTGCATGAGGTCGCGGTCGATGGCGTCGAGCTCCTCGGGCTTGGAGTCGATCTCCATCTTGAGGCGGGAGGCGGCCTCGTCCATGAGGTCGATGGCCTTGTCGGGCAGGAAGCGGTCGGTGATGTAGCGGTTGGAGAGGGTGGCGGCTGAGACCAGTGCCGAATCGGTGATGCGCACGCCGTGGTGCTGCTCGTACTTCTCCTTGAGGCCGCGCAGAATGGAGATGGTGTCCTCCACAGTCGGCTCGGAGATGAAGACGGGCTGAAAGCGGCGCGCCAGCGCGGCATCCTTCTCGATGTGCTTCCTGTACTCGTCGAGCGTGGTGGCGCCGACGCAATGCAACTCGCCGCGGGCAAGCGCGGGCTTCAAGAGGTTGCCGGCGTCCATGGCGCCTTCGGCCTTGCCGGCGCCGACGATGGTGTGCAGCTCGTCGATGAACAGGATGATCTTGCCACCCTCGGCCTGCACTTCGGACAGCACGGCCTTGAGGCGTTCCTCGAACTCGCCGCGGTATTTGGCGCCGGCGATCAGGGCGCCCATGTCGAGGGCGAGCAGCTTCTTGTCCTTGAGGCTTTCGGGAACGTCGCCTTTGACGATGCGCTGGGCCAGCCCTTCGGCGATGGCCGTCTTGCCGACGCCGGGCTCGCCGATCAGCACGGGGTTGTTCTTGGTGCGCCGGGACAGCACCTGAATGGTGCGGCGGATCTCTTCGTCGCGGCCGATGACGGGATCGACCTTGCCTTCGGCGGCAAGCGCGGTGAGATCGCGGGCATAACGCTTGAGCGCATCGTAGGCCTGCTCGGCACCGGCACTGTCGGCGGTGCGGCCCTTGCGAATGTCGTTGATGGCCTGGTTCAGCGTGGTGGGATTGACGCCCGCCTCGTTGAGCGCGCGTCCGGCTTCGCTCGAGGGCTCCATGGCGAGCGCCAGTAGCAAGCGCTCGACGGTGACGAACTTGTCGCCGGCTTTGTCGGCGAGCTTCTCGGCGGCATCGAACACTCGCGCCAGGTCGGGCGCAAGATAGACTTGCCCAGCGCCGCCGCCCGAAACCTTGGGCCGTTTGCCCAGCGTGCGCTCGACGGCGGCCAAAGCATCTGCCGGGCGCCCGCCGGCGCGCTGGATGAGGCCTGCGGCCATCCCCTCGGGATCGTCGAGCAGGACCTTGAGCAGATGATCGGTGCCGAACTGCTGGTGGCCGTCGCGCAAGGCGAGGCTTTGTGCCGCCTGCACGAAGCCCTTGGCGCGGTCGGTATACTTGTCGAAATTCATGTGGTCCCTCCTCGGCACGGCAGCCCCGCCCAACAGGCGCGGAACCAGCCGCCTTCTCAAAGGATAAGCAGTTGGCCCGACAACGGACCCGAGTCGGCATCCGCGGCCAAGGCTTCTCTGCCACATATAGTGTGGCGAGTGGGCGGCATGAAGTCCTGGCGCGGGCAAATGTGGGTAACTCGCCAGCCAGTGCGGCCAGTGACAGCAAAGGGGCGACCAGCTAGAGGTGCGGCATGCACATCGCCAACATCTATCGCTACCCGATAAAGGGCCTCACGCCGGAGCCGCTGCAGAGCGTAGAGCTGAGCCCAGGCCAGACGCTGCCGTTCGACCGCGCCTATGCCATCGAGAACGGCCCCGGCCGCTTCGACCCGCAGGCGCCGCGGCATCTTCCCAAGATCACGTTCCTGATGCTGATGCGCGACGAGCGGCTGGCGACGCTGCGAGCCAAGTTCGACGACACCACCCAAACGCTGACTATCTTCCGCGACGGCAAGCAGGTGGCGCGCGGGCAGCTCGCGACGCCGCTCGGCCGGCAGCTGATCGAACAGTTCATTGCCGCCTACATGAAGACAGAGTTGCGCGGAGCGCCCAGGATCGTCCACGCAGACGGCCACAGCTTCTCGGACGTGTCCGCCAAGTGCGTGCACATCGTCAACCTGGCGAGCGCGCAGGAGATAGGGCGGACCCTCGGCCGCCCGGTCGACCCCCTGCGCTTTCGCGCCAATCTCTATCTGGAAGGTGTCGAGCCCTGGGCCGAGTTCAACTGGCTCGACAAGGAGATCTCGGTCGGCCCTGCCAGGCTAAAGGTATTTGCCCGCACCCAGCGCTGCGACGCCACCAATGTCGACCCCTCGACCGGGGCGCGCGACATGGCCATCCCCGCCCACCTGCTGCGGACGTGGGGCCATCAGGATGTGGGGATTTACGCGAAGGTGCTGGAAGGCGGAAACATCGCCGTGGGGGCACCGGTAGCGGTGCCGGCTTAGGCCGCTGTCAAGCCTTGGCAAACGTCAGCGCTGGCCAATTGGCCGCGACCTCACCCGCCCGCGTCAGTCGCGGGAGGGCTCGTCCTTTGCGGGCTCTTCGCTTTCGCTGCGCGTCCGGCGCACCGGGCGGCGGAGGAACTCCGGCTGCTCGTGCTGCTGCTGCGGCCGGTCGCGACGCCGGGGATCACCACCGCCCGCCTCGCCCGGCTGTTCAGGCTGGCGATCCTGCGGAGCAGGCTGCGGGCGGCCTTCAATCGGCCGGTCGCTCATACCATTGCGATCGCCGCGATCGTTGAACCTGTCGCGATCGCGATGGCGGCCCTGGTCGCGGCGGAATGGCCGGTCGTGGCGGTTGGTTCCCTCATGCCGGCCGGCATCGTGCCGCGGCGACTGCTGGGGATGCACCTGCGGTTGGAAGGGTTGGGAGAAGCCATCGTCGATGGCCTGGTCGCCATCGTCCTCTCCGAAGTCGTCGCCGCCCTCGGACAGGTCACCGGGCCCACGCATGCGCTGGCCGTTGCCGTTCATGCCCGCTTCGCCCGGCTGATTGAGCTGCTCGCGGTAGGCCATGATTATGCGGCCGTAGTGCTCGGCATGCTGCAGATAGTTCTCGGCAAGCACCGGATCGCCCGAGGATTGGGCGTCCCGCGCCAGAGCCATGTACTTTTCCGCGATGTGGGCCGGAGTGCCGCGAATCTTCACGTCCGGACCGTTGGATTCGAAACTGCGCGAGAGCGGGTTATGGTGGTGCCCGCCCTTGCGGCTGTTGTTGCGCCCGCGTCCGCGGCGATTTTGCTGTCCTTGCCTCACTGCCCTAAAGGCTCCCGTCTTACATGAAACATCCACTTCCACCCGTGCAAATGCACGCGGGAACTCACTGCGCCAGCGCGCCTGGCCAGCTCTGGCGATCCGCGGCCGCAGCTCGCTTCTCGACCTGAGCGTTGCGTACAATTGAAGGCGATAGCCTCGACCCTCTTACCGCGCCAGCCCCCACGCGGGCATAGCGCTAGCTTGGCAAGTCATGCCATCAGTCCGTCTCTTGGGCGGCTAGTGGTGCTGACTGTACGTCTGCCTTGTTGCGAGCATCCGAACTGCTGCGCGTCACCCGGTCCACCCACCCACTCTCGTAAATCAGAAGGGTGAACGACAGGGCGATTCCACTGGGACACGACACTAACCCGCCGCCAGCCAGAATCCAAGGGGTTTCTGGGATATGCTCAACCTAGTGTTCTCGCTGCAACACAGCGTCTCCTTCCGGAGACATCCAGCCGTACGCGGATTCGCGCTGCATCGACGTAGGGCGCGGCGGCCAGCAGATCGGCCGCTGCCTCTGCTTGATCGTGACCCACCTCGAGCACGATCCAACCGCTAGGAACCACGGTTCCGGCCCGCTCCAGCAGGCGCCGATAAACCGCCAACCCGTCGATGCCACCATCCAGGGCTGTCACCGGATCGAACTCTCGCACCTCAGGTTCAAGATGCGCGATATCGGCGGTCCGCACGTATGGTGGATTTCCAATTAACATATGGAAGGGACCGGCAATTCCTTCAAGGGCATCAGCCCTGACCCAGCTTACCCGCGACGTCATGCCGAGGCTGCGCGCATTGTCGCATGCCGTGGCCAGCGCGGGCTCGCTGATGTCGCTGCCGAGGCCGGTGGCGTGGGGCAGCTCACCCAATAGCGTGAGAAGCAGGCAGCCGGTGCCAGTGCCCACGTCCAATATGCGTAGCGGACTTGCCTGCCAGCCATCCTCCCGCGCGATCTCCAGCGCCGTGACGATGACCGTCTCGCTGTCCGGGCGCGGGTCGAGCGTTGCCGGCGAGATGGCGAAGGTGCGGCCGTAGAAATCGCGCTTGCCGAGCATGCGCGACACCGGCTCGTGCCGCTTGCGGCGCTCCACGTAGCGGCAAAGGGCATCCATCTGCGCGACGCTCAGCGGCCGCTCGGGCTCGCGCAAGAGGTCGGCGCCCGAGGCCCCGAGAACATCGGCCATCAGCCGGCGCACGTCGCCGCCTGCGCCCTCGATGCCGGCTCGCTTGAGCTCGGCCGCCAACTCGCGCAACGCGGAGCCGATGGTGTGCTGGCGCCGGGCCCAGGTGGCATCAAGCGCTGGCATCGGACTTCATGGCCGCCAGTTGACTTGCCTGGTCGTTGGCGACCAGGGCGTCGATCAGCTCGTCGAGCGCGGCGCCTTCCAGCACCTCGTCGAGCTTGTGCAGGGTCAGGCCGATGCGGTGGTCGGTCACCCGCCCCTGCGGGAAATTGTAGGTGCGGATGCGCTGCGAGCGGTCGCCCGAGCCTACCTGATCGCGGCGCTGGGCGGCGCGCGCATTGGCAGCCTTGTCGCGTTCCATCTCGAACAGGCGCGCGCGCAGCACCTGCATCGCCAGGCGCCGGTTCTGGTGCTGCGACTTCTCCGCCGACACCGCGACGATGCCGGTCGGAAGGTGGGTGATGCGCACGGCAGAATCGGTCTTGTTGACGTGCTGCCCGCCGGCCCCGCCCGCCCGCATCGTATCGATGCGGATTTCCTCGGGCTTGATGTCGATGTCGATGTCCTCAGCCTCCGGCAGCACCGCGACGGTAGCGGCGGAAGTGTGGATGCGGCCGCCCGCCTCGGTCAGAGGTATGCGCTGCACGCGATGCACGCCCGACTCGTACTTGAGGCGCGCGAACACGCCCCTGCCGGAGATGGACGCGACAATCTCCTTGTAGCCGCCGAGGTCGCTCTCGGAGGCGGAGATGATCTCGGTCTTCCAGCCGTGCCGCTCGGCGTAGCGGCCGTACATGCGGAAGAGATCGGCCGCGAACAGGGCAGCCTCGTCGCCTCCGGTGCCGGCGCGCACCTCGAGGATGGCGCTCTTCTCGTCGGCGGCATCTTTGGGGAGAAGGCGGATGCGCAGCTTCTCCTTCACTTCAACCAGCCGAGCGTCGATCTGAGCGAACTCCTCCTGCGCAAGCTCCTTCAGGCCCTTCTCGGTGGAGGGATCTGCCATCAGCTGCTCGAGGTCGGCCCGCTCGCTTTCCAGCCTGCGCAGCTCCTGCACGGTCTCGACGACCGGATTGAGCTCGGCGAACTCCTTGGTGAGCTGGGCGTAAGTCGCGGGATTGACGCCACGATTGAGGTCGGCCTGGATCTCTTCCCAGCGCTGAACAACCCGGTCGAGCGTATTGGAAGGTATGGCGGTCATCTGCGCTGGTATGCCTGCATCAAGGTCAAGGGTTCGGCGACAGCCCGCCACTGCCAACGGCCGGCGAGCTAGCGCTAGCGCACGCTTGTCTGCAATTTGTCGACTTTGCGCAACCGGGGATCGCCGACATCGATCCACCTGAGCCCATCGCGGCGCGGCGCGGAGAATAGCATGATGTTGTCCATGACGGCGCGGGCGCCGCTCCCAACGGGCTGCGGGAGCATCGCGATGGCACGATAGATGGGCGCGGGCGCGGCTTGAGCGAAGTAGAACGCGGCAGCCGCCAGGGCGATAGGGGCGCTGAAAGCGAACATTCTTCGCGCGCGGCGCCGCCGCCTTCCGGAAGGGGCGCGGGATCGGGGCTGGTCCTTGCGCAGGAGGGCATGCGGCACCCCCGGAGGCCCCGAGCGGGTGGGTGAGTCCGAAAAGGGACTGGCTGTCTGCAGCTGGCGATGGATCCGCCACAGGATCGGCTCGGGATCGAGCCGCAGGATCTCGCAATAGCTGCGAACGATGCGGACGGTCTCGGGCCAACGCGGCAAGGAGGAAACGGCGCCGTTCTCCAAGTCCTCTATGGTGGCGGCAGTGGTCGCCAGACGGCGGGCAACTGCCTCGCGCGGCAGCCGCGTGGCGGCGCGCATGTTGCGGAAGATATGGCCGATATTGACATCCCGTCCAGCAACGTCGAATCCACCGGGAGTGCCATTGGGCAGTCGCGACGACGCGGCCTGCGCGCGCGAGCGCGGGGGTACGTCTGCCGCTGGCAGCCTCATACGCATGATAGGACGCAACTACTCCCACTGGTCCTCTAGCGGACCGATGGCCCCCTAAGAATACGCATGTAAGGCATCAACGAGGCAAGCCCCCAGATCCGGGCTAGATCTCCACACCTTGTTCCTCGGCGAAGCGCTTGAGGCGGGCGCGCAAGCCCCCTTCGCCTGCCCGCAGCTGGGCCGCCATCCAGCGCTCCAGCGCGCCGGCATTTAGGCTCAGGATCATGGATTTGACGGGCCCGATCGAGGCCGGCGCCATGGATATCGAGCGGTAACCAAGACCGATGAGCGCCATGGCCTCCAAGGGACGGCCGGCCATCTCGCCGCACAGGCTGAGCGGGCGGCCATGGCGCCTGGCTGCATCCGCGATCACTGCCAGCGCCCGCAGCGGGGCGGCAGAGAGCGCATCGTAGCGGGCGGCGACCCGCGGATTATTGCGATCGGCCGCGAACAGATACTGCAACAGGTCGTTGCTGCCGACCGAGATGAAATCGACCTTGGGTAGAAGCGCTTCCAGCTCGTAGAGCAGGGATGGCACCTCGATCATGGCGCCCAGTATGACACGCGCGGGGTCGGGGGCGCCGCGCCGGCGCATCAATGTCAGCTCGCGATCGATGAAGGCGCGGGCCATGTCGACTTCGCCGACCGTGGTCACCATCGGCAGCAGCAGGCGCAGCTCGCCTCCCGCGGTTGCCCGGAGCAAGGCACGGACCTGGGTGCGCAGCAGACCTGGCCGATCGAGCGACAGGCGGATGGCACGCCAGCCGAGCGCGGGATTCTCCTCTTCGGGCTGGCGCAGATAGGGCAGGGCCTTGTCGCCGCCCACGTCGAGGCTGCGGAACACGACCGGCCTGCTGCCCGCGCCCAAGATGATCGAGCGGTACATCTGCGTCTGCCGCTCCAAGCGCGGCAAGGCCGCGGAGATCATGAACTGCAGCTCGGTGCGGAAGAGGCCGATGCCGTCGGCGCCCGACTCGACAAGGTGCGCCACATCCATCTCGAGCCCGGCGTTGATGTGCAGCTCGATGCGCTGGCCGTCCTTGGTGACGGCGGGCCGGTCGCGCAGCGCGCGATACTTGCGCTGCCGCCGCGCCCTGAAGCGGGCCTTGTCGCCGTAGGCGGTGATGACGCCGCCGCTCGGGCGGATATGCACCTCGCCGCTCTCGGCGTCGACGATGACGGGATTGCCCTGATCGATGCGCTCCATGACGCCGCGGGCGTTGCCGATGGCGGGAATGCCCAGCGCCTTGGCGACAATGGCGACATGGCTCTGCCCCCCCGAGTCTTCGAGCACGAGGCCGCGCACACGCGAGCGGTCGTAGTCGAGCAGGTCGGCGGGACCCATGCTGCGGGCGATCAGCACCGTGTCGTGCGGCAGGTTGGCGATGGAGCCCGGCGCACGCGGGCTCCCCGAGAGGACGCGCAGCAGCCGGTCGGACAAGGCGTCGAGGTCTTTCAGCCGCTCGTGCCAATAGGAGTCCGCCTGGCGCAGCATGCGCGAGCGGGTATCGTTCTGCACGCGCTCGACCGCCGCCTCCGCCGTCATGCCGCGGCGGATCGCTTCCTTCATGCGCCGCAGCCAGCCGCGATCGTGAGCGAACATGCGATAGGCCTCGAGCACCTCGCGATGCTCGCCGGTGGGGCTGAGCTCGCCCTGCTCCAGCACCTCGTCGATGGAGGCCTTGAGCTCGTCGACGGCGGCCTCGAGCCTCGTGGTCTCCGCCGCAGGGTCTTCGGCCTTGACCTCGGTGACGACCACGCGGGGCTCGTGCAGCACGGCATGCCCGAGCGCGATGCCTTCCGACAGCGGCTGGCCGCGCACGACGTGACCCACGGCACGGCTATAATCGGCTCCCGTGTTGACGCCGGCGACCGCGCCGGACACCAGATGCTCGGCCAGCACCATGGCTGTCGTCTGCAGCACCTCGACGTCCTCGTCGGAGTATTCCTTCTGGGTCTTGTTCTGCACGGTGAGGACCCCCAGCACCTCGCCGCCGCGCAGCACCGGCACGGCCAGGAAGGAATGGTAGATTTCCTCGCCCGTCTCTGGGCGGTAGGAGAACGCGGGGTGGTTCTGCGCGTCGGGCTCGTTGATGGGCACCGCCAGTTCCGCGCAGCGGCCGACCAGGCCCTCGCCGCGTTTCAAGAGCGTATTGTGCACGGCGCTGGGGTTGAGGCCCTCGGTGGCGAACAGCTCGAGCGAGCCGTCCTGGCGCTTGAGGTAGATGGAGGAGACCTCGGCCACCATCAGGCCGGCGATCTGGCGCACGATCTTGTCGAGGCGCGACTGGCCGTCCGATGGCTCGGCCATGATCTCCCGCAGCCTGCGCATGATGATGCGCAGCGCCGGCTCGGTGGGAGCAATCCTGGTGTCAGCACCTTTTGTCTGCATGCCAGTGCGGTCGCCTCTTCGGCGAAGAGAAACCAAGTTCAAGCATCGCGGGCCAAGCGGTCTTAGGCTCTCGAGCCCCACCCCTCGCATACAGCAACGGCGCCGGCCGATCCAGCGGCCAGCACACTAGCCCCATGCAATCAGTCTTTGCCGAGCCCGTACAGCCCGTGCAGGGTGCGCACCGCAAGCTCGGCGTACGCAGCATCGATCAGAATACTGATCTTGATCTCCGAGGTGGAGATGGCGAGGATATTGATGCCCCTATCTCCAAGCGCCTTGAACATCTGCGCGGCAACGCCCGCATGACTGCGCATGCCGATGCCGATGACCGAGACCTTGGCCACGTCGCGCGAACTTTTTATTTCGAATGCGCCGATGTCCTTCTTGACCGTCTTCAGCACCTCGAGCGTGCGCTCGAGCTCCGATTCCTGAACCGTGAACGTGATGTCCGTGGATTTACCGTCGGCCGAAAGATTCTGCACGATCATGTCGACGTTGATGCTGCCGGCCGCCAGCGGCCCAAAAATGCCCGCTGCTACGCCCGGCTTGTCGGCGATCTTGAGCAGCGTGATCTTGGCCTCATCCTTGGCGTAGGCTATGCCGCTGACGACCCTTTGCTCCACGATCTCGTCCTCGTCGCAAATGATTGTGCCGACCTGGTCCCACGTGCCCGGCTCGGCGGGCCTCAGGGTCTCGGGCGCCGCGAAGCTCGACAGCACGCGCACGCGCATCTTGTGTACCATGGCGAGCTCCACCGAGCGCGTTTGCAGCACCTTGGAGCCGAGCGAGGCCATTTCCAGCATCTCCTCGTAGGAGACCTTGGACATGCGCTTGGCCCTTGGCACGATGCGCGGGTCGGTGGTGTAGACGCCGTCGACGTCGGTGTAGATGTCGCAGAGATCGGCCTTGATGGCGACGGCGACAGCGACCGCGCTGGTGTCGGAGCCGCCGCGGCCCAGCGTGGAGATGCGATTGCGCTCGGGCTCGACGCCCTGGAAGCCGGTGATGACCGCCACCTCGCCCTGCTCGAGCCGCCTGCGGATCTCCTCGCCTGGCATGGCGGTGATGCGGGCGACGCCATGCGCATTGTCGGTCTGGATCGGCACCTGCCAGCCCTGCCAGGAGCGAGCCTGCACGCCAATCGACTGCAGAACGATTGCCAACAGGCCGGCCGTCACCTGCTCGCCGGTGGCGACCACGGCGTCGTACTCACGCGCGTCGTGCAGGGGGGATGCCTCCCGCACCCAGGCCACCAGCTGGTTGGTGGTGCCAGCCATGGCGGACACGACGACCGCCACCTTGTTGCCGGCATCGACCTCGCGCTTGACGTGGCGCGCAACGACGCGGATGCGCTCGACGTTGGCGACCGAGGTGCCGCCAAACTTCATGACGATGAAACTCATTCCCAATCCGCTCGGCGTCCGGGAACAGGTGCCCCGCTCGGGATCGCATGACGCTGGGCTCGAGGAGCCCGCTCGGACCCGCGCGTACTCTTAGCCACAAGGCTGAGGCTCCGCAACACGCGCTGGGCAACTGGCACAGGGTTTTCTCAGTCCGGCGGCGGGAGCGCGAGTGGGCTGGATGATGGTATCCCCCTGCGTCGCCGCCGCGGCACTACCGAGCCTGCGCGGGTTGTCGGCCTGGCGGCGCCCATAGCCTCTCAGGGCGCCTCAACCAGGTCCAACCGACGTTCGATGCGTTCCACGCGCTGGTCGAGCCTATCAACACGTGATTCGAGTCGTACGAAATCCGCTCTCAAATCGGCAAAGTCTCGTCGCAGGCCTGCCACCTGCTGCTCGAGCGAGCCAAGCCTCAATGCGATTTCCGCTTGGCCTTCGCGCAGCAAGCCGACGTCCGCGCGGATGGCGCGCAGGTGCTCCAGCACCAAGCTCTGAGGTTCGTCGGCCATGGCGCATCATAGGGTTAGCATTGGCATATGTGAAGGCAAACACGCCAAGCTGAGACACTACCCGCTCCGCGCGCCGACCTTGACAGAAAACGGGGAGGAGCAGCCTATGCCACACATGAGCAAGGGCGAACACGGTTCACCTGCAGCCACCCTCGATCCGGCCGAGCTCGACCGGTTTGCGCGGCTGGCCTCCCAATGGTGGGATGCCAACGGAAAATTCCGCACGCTGCATCTGATCGGGCCGGCGCGGCTGACTTTCCTGCGCGACGCTATCGTCAGCCATTTCAACAGGGCGCCGGGCGGCCTTCGTCCGCTCGAGGGCCTGTCGATCCTCGACATCGGCTGCGGCGGCGGGCTGGTGTGCGAACCGCTGGCAAGGCTCGGCGCACGTCTAACCGGCATCGACCCGGCAACGAAGAATATCGAGGCGGCGCGCCGGCATGCGGCGGGGCAGGACTTGAGCATCGAGTACAGATCGGCCCGCGTCGAGGACTTGGTTGCCGAGCGCGCCACATTCGACGCAGTCGCGTGCCTGGAGGTGATCGAGCACGTGCCCGACCCCGGCCAATTCCTCAAGACTTGTGCGTCGCTTGTGCGGCCGGGCGGATTGCTCCTGATCTCCACCATCAACCGCACGCTCAAGGCCTACCTGCTGGCTATCGTAGGCGCCGAGTACGTGCTGCGCTGGCTGCCCGTTGGTACGCATCAGTGGGAGCGCTTCGTGACACCGCAGGAGTTGCAGCGCTGCCTGCTGGCAGCCGGTTTTGCGGCGCCGACGTTCAAGGGGCTGGTGTACAGCCCGCTGGCGGATGCCTGGTCGCTCGCCGACGACACGGACGTGAACTACTTCGCCGCGGCAGCCAAGGCCGGGTGAAGGGCCAGCCTTTACCGATCCGGCAAGCCAGCTTCGTCAACGCAGGAGAGAAATAGCATCGGCGGGTCGGAGCAAAAATCCATCACCACGACGCGCACGAAGACCCCCGATATCGGGGGCCTTCGTGCTTTCGCATTTCAATCTGGAGGGACAGCTTCAGGCGCGGTGTCTGCCCCGGGGCCGGCGTGGCTCGCTGTTCGCTGCAAGAGAAGGATTTCGCATGGCACGTGTCACAGTCGAAGACTGCGTCGACAAGATTCCCAACAGGTTTGAGCTTGTGCTCATCGCGGCTCACCGAGCGCGCAGCCTCGCCAGCGGCTCGGCCCTCACAGTCGAGCCGGATAACGATAAGAACCCGGTCGTCGCGCTCCGCGAGATTGCCGAAAAGACCGTTTCCCCAGGCGACATGCGTGAGAGGCTCATTCACTCCATCCAAAAACAGGTGGAGATCGATGAGCCAGAGGCGGTCGCTGCACCGGCGGCGCCGCGAGAACTGCGGCCGACATTGGGCCGTGACGATCCGACCACCGATGCGGTCGTGGACACGATGACAGAAGAAGAGCTGCTGCGCGGTCTAGAAAAATTGTCGCCTGAGGAGCCGTCCTCAAAAAGCGAAAGTGCCCCGCTTGGGCCACGTGGGTACTGAACACCCACTTCGAAAATGCCGGCAGCAAAGGGGCACTAGTCTCTGCCGTTCATGGTCCTGAAGTAGTGCTCGGCATGCTGGTAGCAGTTCTGGACCTCGACGTCGTCGCCCCTCACAGCCGCTTCGCGTGCCAACTCCATATACCGCTCGTAATTGCGCTTGGCGTTGCCTGACCCATTCGGGCGTTGTTGGTTAGCAGGGGAGGTTCGAGAATTTGGCGGCCGTCTTTGGGGCCGTCGACCGTTTCGGATTTCATTCATTGTGCTTGATCTCGTGTTTGCGCGCGCCGTGCCGCGAGGAGCGGTGGATCAATCCAGCCTGTGAAGGATGAGATTGGCGGCCCCTATGGGGGCGACGCCGCACACGGCGCACCCATCTTCTAGGCCCGAATAGTGGAAAGGGAAAGAGGTGTCACAACACCCGCTCATGATGGGAACGCCGAAGACAACCAGATGCTGCGAGATGCGGCGGGAGCCCCAAAGCAGTGATCGTTCGTCCCGCACTTCCACGGGCTCCGATATCGCCGCATCGTCATTCTCAGGCTTGCTCACTCGCGTGCTGATCGGCCACATCTTCATAGCCGCAGCGGGGGACGGCACCAGCAGTCCCCGCGGAGGATCGAGCGTCGAGAGCCAGTGATCGTCGGACTCCGGTGGGATGATCACCGGCATACGGTCGTGGATGTTGGCCACAAGCTCGTTAGCGGGACAGGTGATGACGCAGAAGGTGGGCACCGACTTACCGAGTCTATGGCCGCGCGGTGGCGGTCATTTCCTTGGAGGGGATCTCCGAAATATCCGGAAGATGCGCGCTCCATCGAAGGAGCGCTGCTTTGCCACTTTCCGATAGCGTATATACGCCGCGCTCGACCCTAACGAACCACCCGTAGACGTTGTTGAGAAGGATTTTGGGTGCATCAGGCATATCACTCTTGAGGTCGCGTGGCCGAGCGGGCGCTTGCGCTAGCGCCGCTGCACAAGCCAGAGCTTGCTGGCGATAGGCCGTCATGATGGGCTGTCGCGTACTTCCGCCAGCCGCTGGATCGCCACGACGGCGCCGATGCTCATCGACGATCCGTGATCGCCTCTTGGCATCGCGCCTAGGGCGCCACGGCACGGGTTCGACCAAAACCTCCACTTTGCCCGACGCCGTCACTGCGAGTAGGCCCAGGCCGAGCAACCGACAGAGCTTTTTCACTCTTGGGTCGCCCTCGCGACCACGACCGCGACGCGACATTCGCACGGCCAGCCAGATTTCATCGCAGACAGGGAACCGGTCGACGGCCTGCAGCACGAGTTCGAGTGTGAAGCTGAGTTTTAGCTCGCCGATGACAACGGCGGTGGGTTCACCGTCTCGAAGCGCCACCAGATCGCATCTGCATATCTCGCCCTTGACCTCGAACCCAAGCTTTTCGAGGAAGCGTTTGACCGGCAGGTAGAGACTTGATTCCAACGGACCCTCTTTATGCAAGAGGCCTAGCCATGATTCGAAGGTGTGTCGACCGGCCAAGGCGCAAGACGGCGATCGGACCATCTCGGCCTTGGGATTGAGCTGCCGCCACCGATCGCGCATGCGAGCAGCCAAGTCCCTGACGCCTGAAGATAGTCTCCCGGGGACGCGGTGCACGGCCGCCCAATACTCCTGGCTCAATGCCGCCTGCCGCTCCCAATGTCGTTACGAACAGCTTCAAAGCGAGAGAACTTGTCAAATAGCGCAGTCTTCCGCAGCTGGATGGCATTGATCGATCCAAAGCGAGGAACTTCCTTTTCCTCAAGGAGCCCCAGCCAATCCAGCGGCCGTACTAGACGGGTGGCCAGGTAGAACATCGCGTCTTCTTCGGGCTTGCCGCGTAGTGATCGGCAAAGTT
Organism: uncultured Alphaproteobacteria bacterium; assembly: GCA_963832445.1. GTDB lineage: Bacteria > Pseudomonadota > Alphaproteobacteria > Rhizobiales > Hyphomicrobiaceae > AWTP1-13. The sequence continues at coordinate 237,767 of CAWHUM010000022.1, read as the reverse complement.
TGACCGAATTCTGCTGGACACACACCAGCGCAGGAGTGCTGCCGTTAGACCCCGTGCGGTCCCATCCGGCAACCGCACGGTCAAGTCGAGAGGGCCTGCAGTAGCGCCGCGATCCTTATGGTCGCGAAATTGGAGAAGGTGTCCGAAATGGCATACGGCAGGACGATCCGCTCGCCATGGCGCATGGCACCACAGGTGTAGACGACGTTCGGCACATAGCCTTCGCGCTCGGTCGGCTCGGGGCGAACCAGCGGCTCGCGGGCCCGGGCAAGAATCTTGGCGGGGTCTTTCTTGTCCAGCAGAACCGCTCCGATCGAATACTTCCGCACCGGGCCGACGCCGTGCGTCAACAGCAGCCAGCCTTCGTCCAGCTCGATGGGCGAGCCGCAATTGCCGATCTGCACGAATTCCCAAGGTTGCGCCGGCTGAAGAAATGCCTGGCCGCCGTCCCACGTGTAAAGGTCATCGGAGTAGATCAGGTACAAGTTCTCGTTGTCCTGTCGGCCGATCATCGCAAAGCGGCCATTGATCTTGCGCGGGAATAGCCCCATGCCCTTGTTGCGCGATGCTGTCCCGCTGAGGGGGGTCATGCGGAACGATCGGAAGTCCTGTCGTCTCCAGCAGCTCGGACCGGATCGCCCTGCCGCTGTAGGCGGTGTAGGTCGCGTAGAATGTCTTGCGCCCGTTGTTGTCGAATTCCACGAACCGGGCATCCTCGATGCCGTTGGACTGCGCGTCCGTGATCGGAAAGATGACCCGTTCGCTCAAGTCCTCGTCCGGTCTGAAGATGACCTCGATCTCGTCACCGTTGGGTCTCGACGCCCGGCTTCTGATTTTTGGTACCGACGCCAGGCGCGCCGTCGGATCGATGGCGACACTCCCATCGGCGGCGATCGAGCCGGATCTGAAGGTCAACGAGGAAATGTGACCTTCCCCGACCGCGCGGAGGCTGAGAATGAACCGGCATCCTCCATCCGGTGCGCCCGATTGGTCAGGGTGCCGCACGATGCTCGGATTGAACAAGGCCGACGCTTCGAACGAGTACTCGTGAAGGAAATACGCGCCGACCAGGTAGCGCTGTGTTTTTGTCAGCACGGCATGCGGCGCCAATGCCTCTTCCATCTCGACGGCGCGCGCCTCGAAGATCTCGAGCAGGTTCCTGTGACGCCCCTCGAAGTTGTCGAGCACGTCCTTCAATTGCTGTTCGGTCGCGGCCGGCTCGAGCCCCAGGACCCTGCCGACGATATGATTGGCGCGCGTCTTGTCGGTCGGGTTGAGGTCCCTGGGCTCGATCGCCGGCTTGAAGGGCCGCACGACGACCCTGGCGGGGTCGGGACGCAGATACAAAGTCTGCCGGTTCAAGAACATGGGTTGAGACAAGAGGGTCCCCTCGGATCCGTTGTGCGATGGGCGGTGTTCAGGCGCTGAGAGCCAGCTTCTGTGCATGTTCGGCGGGCGACGCTACCACGCCACCACGGGCGAACCGCCGGATCTCGGCAAGTCCGAGAAGATAGGACACCGCCGACTCGGCACCTCTGTTCTCATTCGGCCGATCGGGATGCAGCCCGTCCAGGCAACCGCCAGTGTCGGGGTCGACCAGCGAGGTCTGCAGGTCGTTGCCGCCCAGAAACCAATCGAAGGCGCGCATGGCTCCCGCCGTCCACTCCGCGCTGTCGTCCACGCGCCATGCCGCAAGGCAGGCCGAGATCGCTGCCGCTGCTTCGACGGGCTGCTGGTCGAACGCTCGTGGGGGTTTCCGCGCAACGCCGAAGCTCTCCGTGCCGACGGGTCGGAAATATCCGATCCGGCGTGGTCTGCAGCGCCATGAGCCAGCGCAGCGACGTAAGGCCAACCTTGACCAGCAGCGGTCGCTTGAGTGCTGCGCCTGTGAGCAAGCAGCGCCTGCGAAAGGCGTGCATTGTCGTAGGCGAGGACATCCTCGAACCAGCGCCAGTCTTTGCTTTCCGTCGCCTGGAACGCGGTCACGAGCCTGTCGGCAAGGAGCTCACGCATGCGGCTCGCGGCAAGATCTCCCACCACCACGGCGCAATAGGCATCCAGTCCCAGCAGCGTGAAGGCCCAGGCTCGCGGCGATCGAAAGTGTTCGACGGCGGGCAAGGCGGTCTTGAACAGGGCCGCCGCCCACCTGCGGCGGGATGGATCGGTGTCGCTGCGGGCGCATTCGCCCAACGCCCACAGCGTCCGCCCGTGACTGTCCTCCGAGCCTTGTGCTTCCAGCCATCGCCGATCGTAGCTCATGAAATTCCGGAACCGCTGCGTGTCCGGGTTCCAGGCGTGCTGGATGAAGGCGGCAAAGCGCGCCGTCATCGGCTCGGGCAATCGAGCTTCGCCAAGGTCGATAGCGCGCTCGACAACAGCAGGGCACGCGCGTTGTCGTCGACGCAGTAGCCATGGGCGCGGTCGGGTATCGAATGGACGGCGTGCTGGAGCAGTCCCGTGCTGTCGCACATCGAGAGGAAATGTCCGGTCCGCAGTTCCGGTAAGGCGCTGCCCTCGCGCCAGAAGTCGACTTGGGCAGCCGGAGCACGCTTGCCGATTCGGCTCGTCTCGCGCGACAACTCGAAAGCCGCCAGATAGCGCTTGGCCGTTTGCGCCCACGTCATCGACCGGCTGGCCGCGTACGCGCGTTTGCGCATGGCGTGCCGGCGGACATCGTTGGTCAATAGCGCCGCGATCTCCGAGCCGATGGCTTTCGCATCCCCAAACGGAACCAGAATGCCGCGCCCGTCGTCCAGCAATTCCCTGGCGTGCCAGTAGGGTGTCGAGACGACGGCCTTTCCCAATCCGAAGCTGTAGGCCAGCGTGCCGGACGTCATCTGGGCTTCATTGAGATAGGGCGTCGCATAGACGTCGCACATCGAGATGAAGTCCAGCAGCGTGGCCTGGTCGACGAACTGGTTGAAGAAGACGACGTGGTCCTCCATGCCGAGCTTCCCGCACCCTGGCATTCAAGCTCTCGCGATAGGCCTCGCCCTGATGCCGGATGAGGTTGGGATGGGTTGCGCCGAGGATGACATAGACGGCGTTCGGGCAGGATTCGACGATGCCAGGCATGGCATCGATCACGGTCTCGATGCCTTTGCTCGGCGACAGCAGACCGAACGTCAGGATGACGGTCTTGCCGCTGAACCCGAACTTGGCCTTGGCGTGATGGGCCTCGAGAAATGGAAAGTCCGGGATGCCGTGCGGGATCACCTCGATCTTCTGTGGCGACACGTCATACACCGACTGGAGCAGCTCGCGGCCCTTTTCGGCCATGACGACCAGCTTGGTCGACCTGGCAATGATCTCGCCCATGACGTTGCGCTGAGCCGGCGTCGGTGCCGGGAGCACGGTATGCAGCGTCGTGACGATCGGCATGGTTAGGCGTTTCAGGAGCTCGACGATGTGTCCACCGGCCTCACCGCCGAAAATCCCGTACTCGTGCTGCAGGGAAACGACGTCGTAGCCGTGCGGCGTTCAGAAAATCAGCGGCGGCCGCGTAGCCATCGATCGTCTCATCCGGGACCTGGAAACGCACAGCGGCCGGATAGTCATAGACGCCGCCGGGATCGTTCATGGCAACGACGCAAGTTTCCAGCCCCGGGCGCGCCGTCGCAATCGCCCGATGCAGATCATGCGTGAAGGTGGCAATGCCGCAGCGGCGCGGGAGATGGTTGCCGATGAGCGCAACGCGCTTGAGGGGTCTCATGGCAGTACTCCCACTTGCCCATTCACCGGGGCCGCTTTTGTTCGAGTGCGGGAGGTGGTTGGCAGCACCTCCTCCGGCTCGCAAGCATCGGCTGGACCCGGCTCTGCGAGGAGCCGTGGAATCGATCCGCTAACACCCGAGGACGCTACGAGGCACGCCACGCCGTCGCGCCCGGCCTGAACGTCGATGCGGTCAGCCTGCGCGAAAATGACGTCGCCGATGGCGACACCGAACTTCCCGGCGCGGGCGCTGCCGCGCACCACGAGCAGCCACGTCTCGGGTTCCGCCTCGAGGCTGAGCGCGGCGCCCGGGGCCAGAACAATCCGTTCAAACGCGAAGTGCGCGCTCGACGCGAGAAGCGTCCGTTCGTCCGTGAGCCGCTTCGGCTTCAGGGCAATGCCGGCGGGTCCGGCGTCAGCTACCGCGATGGCTCTTGCAATGTGCAGCTCACGTTTGCGGCCGAAATCGAACATGCGGAACGTTGCATCGCTCCGCTGCTGAACCTCCGCAATCACGAGACCGGCGCCGATTGCGTGGATGGTACCGGCGGGAACGAACACAACATCGCCCGGTAGCACCGTCCGCCACGCGACATGACGCACGATCGAGCCGTCGTCTACAGCCTCACGCAATTGTCGGGGAGCGAGCCGCTCCTTGAGGCCGACGGCGACCTTGGCTCCGGGAGCGGCACTCAGGATGTACCACGCTTCGGTCTTGCCGGATGCCAGCCCCATCGACTGCGCGTACGCATCGTCCGGATGAACTTGGATGGAAAGAGGCTGGCTGGTGAACAGCAGCTTGAGCAGGAGCGCCGGTTCGGATGCAGCTCCGGCTGCTCGCTCATACCAGACTTCGCCCACCAGGCGGCCGCCATCACAGCTTACTTTGCTCCAGGGCCGCAGATCGGCGACACCCCAAGGCTTTGCCAGGGCCTGCACGCGCGCAAGCTCGATCGTCATGACGTGTCACCTGAAAGACGGGATCAAAGGTGACACCGGCAACCAAGCCGATCAGGAGGATGAGGATGTCACCGAACACCATGCCGCCTTTTCGGGTCAAATAGATAGCTAAATCGGAGTTCGTCGCTGACCATGTTAGTAGGGATGACGCATCTGACGCTGCGCACCTCGATCTCGCTGGAAGCGAAGCGTTGTCAGCCGCGCGCAAGCCCGCAACCATTGCTCAGATCACCAGGCGGCTTCTGGTTGCTGCCGATGCCGGCGAGCGTGATCCAGCGGCTCGCGCTCGACGGGATCGCGCGGACCTGAATCTACCGCCGCGGCATATTGCTGTTGTTTCTGACACCTCGGCGCGGGTGTGCGATGATGTGTCTACCTGCCAGGCACTTGCATCCATCGGCTGAGACGAGCTCAGCGCCCAAGGCCCCGGCGCGGGAGATGAGATGCCGAAAACGATTCCCAAACAGGTCACCATCACGCGGGACGGCAGGAGCTATCGGGGCACCTACAGCCTCGAGCGGGACGTCGTAACGGTGCGGCATACGGCGGCGGACGGCGTCATCAGAAAGATGTCCATGCCTACCGATGGACTAAGAGCGGTCGCGGTTGCGCGCACTATTTTGCGCGAGCTGGCCTGAAGCGTACCCTAGCGCCGCACTTGGATGGTGAGGGCCGAGGTCGACGCGAGAGCCGCGATTCGCTCCAGCTTCGCGATCGCCTTGCGTGCATCCATCTTCGTATCGGCGACCAAATGCGCGGCGATCTCGTGGAGCAGCCGTTGGATCTCGTTGATGCTCTCCTTCATGTGTGCGTCATCCGTTTTGGGCTGGCTCGGGGCCCGGCGCCTGAGAGAGGCGTGCGAAATCCTCGAGCACGTTGGCGATCAGCATTTTTCTGCGCGGATCATGTGCTATTGGCGTTGCAGCAAACAGACCGAGAAGATAGCGCGCCTTCTCCGCAGCCTCGGGCCAGGTTGTGGCGGGAGCCGCAATGAGCTGCGTTTCCAGCTCCTCCTGTCGTGCCCGGAGGGATTGTTCGTTAGCCTCCACCTCCGCCAGCAAGCGCCGAATCTGGGTTGCCTTTTGAGCAGCCATGCCTCGATGGCGATCGAGCGTGATCGGCTGGTCGGTCATGATCGTGACCACCAAAGCGGTCTCTTGGTCGGCGATGGGGGGTTGCGCGGGATGGCACCCGGCGTTGCCGAACCTGGCGCGGCCGGCTCGGTTCGGTCCAGCGGGTATGCCTCGTGATCATAGAGGCGGCGGATATCCAGAGCATTGAACCGATCCTCGGCGACCTCTAGCCACGCCCCGGTCAAGGATTCCGCGGGCAGATCCTCGATGGCGAAACGAATGGCGTCGGCAGCACGGGCGAAGCGCTTGTAGCCGACGGGCTTGCGCCGCGGCGTTCGAGATTTGCTGGGAAACAGTTCCGCCTCTGCGTCATAGTCAAAGGTGATCATTGCAATTCCCTTGGGTGAGGCCGCTATGATGCATTCATCCGGCCGACGACGAGCATGTCGATGCAAAGTGCGGCGCTGGTGCTGCCAGCGAATGGACCGGCGCTCTGTGACCCAACGACGGTGCTGGCCGCAATTCGATCGCGATGTCTCAAGCTGCGATCACACGCTACACACGCAATGAACGGAACCTCGCGCCGATCGCGGTGCGATGAGCGATGCACTGCGTGTGCTCATGGGAGGTTGGACACAACCTACGCCGGTTAGCTGGTGGTAGCCACCACATTCGTTCTAACCCAGGCGTCGCCTTGATGTACGGCGAGTGGAGCCGATGCTCACGCGACCGAACCTGTGCGTGGTCCTCTGTTGGGCGCGGCAACGAAAACGACGCGATTGCCCGAAACCAAGAGCAATTGAGCTTCGCATCGACGGCACTCGTCTCAGATGTTCGGAGAAAGCCCTGAGCAACGCGTTCGGGCGCGGCCTTGTCGGACAGGCAAACCAGCCGTGATCGATCAGCGAGGGCAATGCAATGCACTATAACCGATCAGTTCGTTCCTGAATTTCGGTAGTTGCATCCAATAAATGTCATCTTTCTATTGGGATTTGCGAAGATATTCGCGAATATTACCAAGATATAAATCTATACTGCGCCTTGCTGATCAAAGATTTATTTCTGAAATGACTTGTTTCTTCAGTGGCTATTGCCTATATATCCGTTGTGGTTTGAGTGAAAGCCATTTGATTTACTTTGAAATCACATTGTTCAGGAGATGGCAGAAGTGTCAAACACCACGCAGTCAGCAGTCGGCAAACCACAAGCACCGGTCCCTGGTTTGAGAGGCGAAATCCAAGCGAAGTGGGGCAAGTTCGACGAGCAGGAGATCGCCGCCCTCAAAGACAACAATGACCTCGTGGCGCAGCTGCAGACGAAGTACCAGCTCGACAGAGCGCAGGCCCAACGTGACGTCGTGGCATTCGCAAAGGGTCGGCAGCTTTAGTTACGCGTAGCTGCCGGACCACCCCCCTCGGCTGTTTGCCGAGAGGGGTGGTCTGTTGCAGCTGGCATCTGAGGCGTCTCACAGCCGCCATCGAACCGGAAGTACCGCGGTGACAGATCGAATAACGCGCGAGATCGTGACCTTCCTGCATCCATTTGAGCTTGGTGGTGTCGACGGCGAGCAACCAGCCGGGACGTACACCGTCGAGACGACCGAGGAGCCGGTCGGCGATCTGTCGTTCATCGCCTACCGCCGCGTGTCGACCACGATCATCCTTGCCTCGGCGCAGTTCGGCGCGGGGTCACGGCAGGTCGTGACCATCGATCCTTTGGATCTGCAGGCGGCGCGGAAACGGGACGCGGAGCAGACATGACGCTCATGCTAACGCGGTTGATGAGCCGGGCGCACGCTGATCGGTTCATGTTGTCGTTCCATGTCGCGCTAACGGGTAGCGTTTTCGCGTTTCTGGCCATGATGGTTTTGGCGGGATGACGCCAGGGCTCGAGACAGTGGCATACGCTGTTCGACCTTGTGCGTAGCAGCATCCGAAAGGCGGGGCCCCATGCCTTGGGATACCGATAGCCCAGGGGGTCGGAACGGCGCGCACACAAAGCGCAGTCTCGAGCGCCTATCTTGGCGCAATTGGAACAAATACAAGCAAATGCCGCCTGGGGGATCGGGCATGCCCCGACCGCTGGCCTTGCTGCTGGCGGCGACCGTGGCCGCCGTCGTTGTCTTCTTCGCCTTCACCTTTCGCGTAAACCCGGACGAGCTGGGCGTAGTGATGCGCTTCGGCCAGGTCACTCGCCAGGAGCCACCCGGCCTGCACTTCCGCATGCCTTATCCGATCGACGAGGTGCGCCTGCCGAAAGTGACCAGGCAGAACATCATCGAGATCGGCATGCGCTCGGCGGCACACGGTCTTCCCGACGCGGTGAGCTCCGTACGGGAAGAGAGCTTGATGCTGACTGGCGACGAGAACATCGTAGACATCAATGTCGTTGTGTACTGGCACATCCAGGACGCGCAGAAATACCTGTTCAATATCAAGAACCCCAAGATGACGGTGAAGGATGTGGCCGAGAGCGCCATGCGCGAGGTGGTTGGACAATCCGATATCGCGCCGATCCTGACAAGGGGCTCGCCAGAAGACCGAGCAGGCCGTGCAGAAGCTTATCCAGGGCGCGCTCGACCATTATGGCGCCGGCATTCGCGTCGATCAGGTTCAGCTGCAAAAGATCGACCCGCCGACCCAAGTCATCGATGCCTTTCGTGACGTGCAAGCGGCCGCCGCCGATAGGGAGAAGTTGAAAAACGACGCATCCACATACGCCAGCCGCATTGTTCCCGAGGCCCGCGGGGAAGCCGAGCGCATCCTGCAGGGCGCCAAAGGCTATCAGGTCCAGACGGTTGCGGAAGCGACGGGACAATCGGCACGCTTCCTGAAGGTGCAGGAGGTATACGCGAAGGCGCCCGACGTGACGCGCATGCGCCTGTATCTGGAAACCATGGAGCGCGTGCTCGGCACCGCGGATTTAGTCATCGTCGACAGCAAGGGCGTCGTGCCGTTCCTTTCGCTTGGACCCCGCTCGAAGCGCAAAGAAGGCGGCAACTGATCGTCGACGAGCCAGCTCAAGAACCAAGCTTCGGATCTCACTGCAAGTCCCGACCACTCATCACCGCTGGTCGATGAGACAAACATGTCAATCGCGCTGCAGATACAGGCGAATGAGAAGGCGCCGGTCCGCGCGGACAAGAAGCAGATTACGATCGCTTTGGTTGTGCTCGTCACCTTGAGACTGAAATCAACACCAGCGTGTCCACCCTGGCAATCGATACTCGGCGTGGACTGGCGCGTAAGCGGTGAGCTTTCCAACGGGTCAAGCCCCAAGACTATAGGAGCTGTTTGAGATGCCATTAGGTGCAACAAGCCGCCGACCAGCAGGCTCCTACGATCGCCCAGATGGGGCGGCGCTCTGGTGCGGTACCGCAATGCATGGCCTTATCGCGACGGTGCTTCTTGTCGCCTCGAGCGCAGGTGCCGCAACTTCACAGGAAGCGCCTCCCGCAAGCGGCCCAGTTGTGGTCACGAATCAAGTGACCGTAACAATTTCACCCGACGCGGACGGCATCGAGAAGGGGTTGACAGGAACCCACATTGTCCAGACACGAGTAGCGGAGCGATCAAAATCTGGCCAAAGCCAAATGGACGTCGGATGCGTCCCTTGTTTCAATATTTTCCTGAGTTTCGCACTCACAAACGGACACCTGTACGCCATGAATTGGCAAACGGAGAGCCGACGGGACCGCTACATCGCCGTGGTGAATGGACAGGTGGTGCCAATCGAAGCTTATGACGGCTTGAGAGGGCGCGATTGGGTCGACGCCTTCAGCGGAGTTGATCAGGTGCCGGGATGCGCTCGTGACCTGGCCAGAGGCAAGGACCTCAATGCCGTCCTGAGGCGCGGCGTCTGTGTTTCGCCATAAGATGCACGCGGGCGCCTCGACCACAGACTGGTTGAACCCGCCTGCGAAATGCAAAGGTGTCTCCGTTGCATGTGTCGTACTTTGGCGCGAGATGGGGTTCCAACTATCGTAATTTCCCGCAAGCTCATCGAAGGTGAGAGTTCTCACCTCAAAATCCGTCGAGCACAACATCCAATGAGCCTTTCACCGACTGCTCAACCAGCGCACGAGACCATCAGAGGTGTGAAGTTCGCCATGCTGGATGGCACCATGCTTGTGTCCGTCTTGGTGGTTCATGCTGCTCTTCAAGACATTGAATGGTCGCCCCCAGGATCGGGCGACTATCTCGCTCGCTTCGCGAAGCATAGGGGCGGCCTTGAAACGATTGCGAGCAAGAAGCACGCGCGGGGTCAAATCGAAGTTGACGGATCGATCATCGTTCAAAAGGGCGATCTGCGGGTCGTTTAGACGGAGTACTTTGCGAATCTAACGCGGTATGCGACCAAGCACTATGGTTTACACCTTGATAGAGGCGACTGCAGCGCCTGCTCTCTTTGTTGGCTCTATTTGTCGACGCAATATGATTGGTGGTCATAAATGACACCCGCTGCTTCGGTTTCTTTCTTTAGACCCGAGTTCGATGACTTTCTCTACGCGCCGATCGGCACGGACAGAAATGAAATGCCCCTCAGCGTCCTTTCAGCGCTGGCGCGACTAGACATTGATCCTTGGGAGAAGGCAGCTGAACTATCCGAGCTGCCGAAAGACATTGCTATCCAGAAATTGGCTTCGTTGATTGCGCGATTGCCTGGCGGACAGTGGACACAGGCGGATTCGATGGGAATTGCTCATCGCTTGATTGAGCTCTTGCCCCGCCCTGGCAGACCCGAGGTGCCGTTGACTGAGATCGCCCATGGCCCTCCTAAGATGAGGGGTTCGCTAAAAATGCTGATCTGCGCTGCATTAGGGGGCATTGCCCTCATCACAGTAGCAAGCTGTGAACCTTCCTCGGGGGCTGATATTGCTGACGCGCCGGCCTTGAACACAGTCTCCCCGCCGTAGATGGCACCATCGAGTTCCGCACATGACGATCACTTCAGCAGCCAGCCCGAACGGGAAAGGCCAGTGCAGGTGGCTCATGTCGCGGGCAGTACCGGTGCATTTTGCGCAGCGAGATAGATCGCATCCAGCTCCACCACCTTCGGGTCTGGCGCGCTGATCTCTGAAAAGTGCGTGGCCTTGCTGGCATCGCATATGTAGACCCACCTGGCGTCGAACAGCTCTCCATCCCTGATGTAACCGAATGCAGCGCCCTTGCGCGCGCGCCAAAACAACATCGGGGAAATGTCCCCGACCTCCTCCCAGCTCGGTTCGACATATTCCGCAATCGGCTTCCATTTCCCTGTCATTTGTTCCTCTGCGATCACGCGTGCGGATGTCACGAGCCTGGCACTTGGCAGGACTGACTAGATTGCCAAAAAAGGCTCCCGAGCTCTACGGCCCGGGTGAGGCGACCCCTCGGAATGTGTCCCGGCTCGGGATAGACTACATCCCGCCCATGCCGCCTTGGCCATGGTCCGCATGACCGGACTCTTTCTTGGATGCTTCGGCGACGCCAGCTTCCGTCGTGATCATCAGGCCGGCGATAGAGGCCGCGTCCTGCAGGGCGATGCGCACGACCTTGGCCGGATCGATGATGCCCTTCTCGATCATGTCGCCATACTCATCGGCCTGCGCGTCGTAGCCGAACGAGCCCGATCGCTCATCCATGACCTTGCCGACGACGATCGAGCCTTCAACGCCGGCGTTTTCCGCGATCTGGCGGATCGGCGATTGCAGGGCCTTGCGAATGATGTTGATGCCGGCATCCTGGTCGTCGTTCTCACCCTTGACGGTGATCGCCTTGGTTGCCCTCAGCAGCATCACGCCGCCGCCCGGCACGATGCCCTCTTCGACGGCCGCGCGGGTCGCGTTGAGCGCGTCGTCGACCCGGTCCTTGCGCTCCTTCACCTCGACTTCCGTCGCGCCGCCGACCTTGATCACTGCGACGCCGCCCGCGAGCTTCGCCAACCGCTCCTGCAGCTTCTCCTTATCGTAGTCGGAGGTGGTCTCATCGATCTGCGCCTTGATCTGGTTTACGCGCGCGTCGATGTCCTTCTTCTTGCCGGAGCCATCGATGATGGTGGTGTGCTCCTTGGTGATGGAGACGCGCTTGGCCTTGCCGAGCATCTGCAGCGTGACGTTCTCGAGCTTGATACCGAGGTCCTCGGAGATCGTCTGGCCGTTGGTTAGCACGCCGATGTCTTCCAGCATGGCCTTGCGGCGGTCGCCGAAGCCTGGCGCCTTTACCGCCGCCACCTTCAAGCCGCCGCGCAGCTTGTTGACGACGAGCGTCGCTAGTGCCTCCCCCTCCACCTCTTCAGCAACGATGAGCAACGGCTTACCCGTTTGCACGATCGCCTCTAGTACCGGCAGCAACGGCTGCAGGCTCGCGAGCTTCTTCTCATGGATGAGGATGTAGGGGTCCTCCAGCTCCACCGTCATTTTGTCGGCATTGGTGATGAAGTAAGGCGAAAGGTAACCGCGGTCGAATTGCATGCCCTCGACGACCTCGAGCTCGCTGTCGAGGCTCTTGGCCTCTTCCACCGTGATGACCCCCTCGTTGCCGACCTTCTGCATGGCCTTCGCAATCATGTCGCCGATCGCCTTCTCGCCATTGGCAGCGACGGTGCCGACCTGGGCGATCTCGGCGGACTCCTTGACCTTCTTCGACCGCTTGTTGATTTCCTCAACCACCTGGACCACGGCTTTCTCTATGCCGCGCTTGAGGTCCATCGGGTTCATGCCGGCCGCAACCGACTTCATGCCCTCGCGCAAGATCGCGTGAGCCAGAACCGTGGCGGTGGTGGTGCCATCACCGGCCATGTCGTTGGTCTTTTGGGCAACCTCGCGCACCATCTGTGCGCCCATGTTTTCGAACTTGTCCTCGAGCTCGATTTCCTTGGCGACGGTGACCCCGTCCTTGGTCGTGCGTGGCGCGCCATACGACTTGTCGATGATCACGTTGCGGCCTTTGGGGCCAAGCGTGATCTTCACTGCGTTGGCGAGGATATCGACGCCGCGCAGCATGCGCTCACGGGCGTCGGCAGAAAAACGAACTTCTTTTGCAGCCATTTGAGATCTCCGAAATATATTTCAACAAGCGGAAGGGCGAAGTTTGGGGTGCTAGCGCCAATTGCCTGTGCGCTAGTTTGTGAGCACGCCCATGACGTCGCTCTCTTTCATAATCAGCACCTCCTGGCCGTCGATCTTCACCTCGGTGCCCGACCACTTGCCGAACAGCACCTTGTCCTTGGGCTTCAGCTCCAGCGGGACGATCTTGCCGTCTTCGCCGCGCGCGCCTGGACCAACAGCAATGACCTCGCCTTGTTGGGGCTTCTCGGCCGCAGTATCGGGGATGATGATGCCCCCAGGGGTCTTGGTATCGCCTTCGACGCGGCGGAGTGCGATGCGATCGTGGAGGGGACGAAATTTCATGGTTGCTCCAATGCCAATCGGCCCGCTTGCGCGGGTGCCTTCGGCGAATTTTCGGGAAGCGATTTGGCACTCTCTGTTTGAGAGTGCTAGGGCTTCATGCGCCCCTTCCCGCAAAGTGTCAATCTAAATACCGCACGACTCGAAGTGAGGGGCGTCCCGTGCATTTCCGTTTCTGGCGGATTTTGTTGCAAAAGTCGCTCTGCCGTCTGATAGATCGTATGGCTGATGGAATTGATCCCGTATCATCGACCCTGCGGGGAATCCTGGTTCGCGATCGGGCCCTGCGCAGACCTCGCGCATGAACGGTCCAAAGTGATTGTCGAACCAGCCGCGGCGACCTTTCGTTCGGTTCCACCTAAAGCAGGAGAACACGAACTCGTAGGCCGGCCGGAGGACGTGGCGGCGGCGGTCGCCTATCTGCTGTCGGAGGAGGCGGGGTTCGTGACGGGCGCGGAGCTCGTCGTCGACGGCGGCATGACGCGGAAGATGATCTACACCTGAGCGGACGATCTTCAGGACAGGCAGCTGGTGCTGCCCCTCACCTCGGCCCTCTCCCCGCAAGCGGGGAGAGGGAGCCGCGCGAACCACAGGTTTGGCGGGCGGGGATAAGGAATTCGGTTTCATAATGTATGTAGGCGGAGGATGACGGCGCCCGCGCGCTGTGCTTTTCTGCGCGTGCCCCGGAGATGGGAAGCGCGGCAATCCTGGAGCCGCAGCCCAGCACAGGAGCCGGGGGGCGGCAGTCCGGTAGCTTCGCCTGGCATGGTGGACAGATCATCCAAGCGTCAGGAGTGGGGCCCGGATGCAGCGAAGTCGCGGACGACAAGCCTCTTCGGCAAGGTGAGCTGACCTAGCAAGCGTCGAAGACGGCCCGGATGCGACCGAGCAGGGCGTTCTTTGCGCTCAGTAGCCGGCACTAACGATCACCCAGGTCATCGGGCGCAGCCCGAACGCCCTGCTTCTCCTCCCCAACCCTCGAGCGGAAACCGCTACGAGGCCAAAGGTGTTTGTGCGCGCGGGCGCCGCTATCCCCGGGGTGAAAGGCGCGCTTACACTGGATGGTTGGCGTTTCGTCTCGACAATGCCGCGATGAACGGCCATAGCACCGGCCGCTCCATATTCATGCGGCCAGGGGTTCAATTCATGTCTCGCAAGACGGCCAAGTCCACACCGGCAACGAAGAAAGCGAAAACTGCAAAGTCTGCGGGCAAGACGGCCCGCGCCGGGGCAGGGGCGGCTTCCGGGCGCAACCCGCTGCTGGCGAAGTGGACCACACCGTTCGAAATGCCGCCGTTCGACCGCGTGAAAGCGAAGCACTTCATGCCGGCGTTCGAGCGGGCGTTCGCCGACAACATCGCCGAGATCGATGCCATCGCCGGCGAACGCGCGAAGGCGACGTTTGCCAACACGATCGAGGCGCTGGAACGGGCTGGGCGCAACCTCGATCGCGTGGCTAGCGTGTTCTACAATCTGACTAGCGCCCATTCCAACGACGAGCTGCTGGCAATCGAACGCGAGCTGGCCCCGCGCATGGCCAAGCACGGCATGCGCGTCTATCAGAACGCCAAGCTGTTCCGCCGTGTCGATGCGTTGTTCAAGGAGAAGGACCGCCTCGGCCTGACGCTCGAGCAGAAGCGCGTGCTGGAGCGCTACCACCGCGGCTTCATCCGGGCCGGCGCAGCGCTCGATGCCAAGGGCCGCAAGCGCATGGCGGCGATCGCCCAGCGGCTCGCCAGCCTCGGCACCAAGTTCAGCCAGAACGTGCTGGCCGACGAGCAGGACTTCCTGCTGGTGCTGGAGTCGGAGGCGGAGCTTGCGGGTCTGCCCGAGGCAGTGCGCGCCGCGGCAGCGCAGACCGCCAGCGAGCGCGGGCACAAGGGCAAGCACGCGATCAGCTTGTCGCGCTCCAGTGTCGAGCCGTTTCTCCAGTTCTCGGCGCGGCGCGACCTGCGCGAGCAGGCGTTCGCGGCCTGGCGCCAGCGCGGCGCCAATGGCGGCAAGACCGACAACCGCAAGATCACCGCCGAGATCCTCGAGTTACGCGGAGAGCGCTCGCACCTGCTGGGCTTCAAGACGCCGGCGGACGCGGCGCTTGAGTTCACCATGGCCAAGACGCCCGCCAACGTGCGCCGGCTGCTGATGGACGTGTGGAAGCCCGCCAAGGCGCGCGCCGAGGAGGAGCGCGACGAGCTGCAACAGGCGGTGCAGGCCGAAGGCGGCAACTTCAAGCTCGCCGGCAGCGACTGGCGCTATTACGCGGAGAAGGTGCGCAAGGCGAAGTTCGACGTCGATGAAGCCGAGGTGAAGCCCTACCTCCAGCTCGACAGCGTGATCGCCGCGGCGTTCGATGTGGCCAACAAGCTGTTCGGAGTGAGCTTCAAGGAGCGCAGGGACCTCCCCGTCTATCACCCCGACGTGCGCGCATTCGAGGTGACGGACGCCGGCGGCCGCCACATCGGACTGTTCCTCGGCGACTATTTCGCTAGGGCCTCCAAGCGCTCCGGCGCTTGGATGTCGGGCTGGCGCGACCAGCACAAGCTCGATCCCGCAGAGGTGCGCCCCATCGTCGTCAACGTCATGAGCTTCGCCAAGGGCAAACCGGGCGAGCCGTCGCTGCTCAGCATCGATGATGCCCGCACGCTGTTCCACGAGTTCGGCCACGGCCTGCATGGATTGCTCTCCAACGTCACCTATCCGGCCGTGTCGGGCACCAGCGTGGAGCGGGACTTCGTGGAGCTGCCCTCGCAGCTCTACGAGCACTGGTTCATGCATCCGCAAGTGCTGAAGAAGTTCGCCAGGCACTACCAGACCGGCAAGCCAATGCCCGAGGCGCTGCTCGCCAAGATCAAGGCGGCGCGCAATTTCAACCAGGGCTTTGCGACGGTGGAGTACGTGGCGGCGGCGATCGTCGATCTCGACCTGCACGTGCTGGAGGATGCCGAGAACCTCGACGTGGACGCCTTCGAGCAGAAGACCTTGGACAAGATCGGCACGCCGCCCGAGATCGGCATGCGCCACCGCATCCCGCACTTCCAGCACATCATCGGCGGCTATGCGTCGGGCTACTACAGCTACATGTGGTCGGAGGTGATGGACGCCGACGCCTTCAAGGCCTTCGAGGAGACGGGCGACGTCTTCGACCGGGCGACGGCAAAGAAGCTTTACGAGAACATCTATTCGGCGGGCGGCAAGCAGGACCCGGCCGATGCCTACAAGGCGTTCCGCGGGCGGCTGCCGACCACCGATGCGCTGCTCGAGAAGCGAGGGCTGGCTGGCGCGGCTGCGTGAGGACGAGCCAAGCGATCGCTGGTGCCTTGCCGTGCGCAAAAGCCGCGTGTCATACACCCAGCGGGCGAACTCTTCCGCGAGGGCTGGGTGGCTATGGCTGAGAAGGACCGCATGCTGGAGAACCTGCTGGAGCGCACTCTCACCACCAGCCGCTGGCTGCTGGCTCCGTTCTTCTTGGGTCTGGCGCTCGGCGTAGTGATCTTGCTCATCAAGTTCGTGCAGGAGTTCTATCACCTGGCGGAGCGGGCCTTCGCGATCAGCGAGGCCGAGGCGATCCTCGGCATGCTCACCCTGGTCGACCTGGCGCTGACGGGCGCGCTGGTGCTGATCGTCATCTTCTCCGGCTACGAGAACTTCGTCTCCAAGATCGATCACACGGCACACCGCGACTGGCCCGCCTGGATGGGCTCGATCGACTTCACGGCGCTGAAGATCAAGCTGTTGGGCTCGATCGTGGCGATCTCGGCCATCCAGCTGCTGAAGGTATTCATGGCGGTCAAGACCACCTCCGACCGCGACCTCATGTGGTATGTGGTGATCCACGTCGTGTTCGTCGTGTCGAGCGTGCTGCTAGCCTTGTCCGACCGCCTCAGCGGCGACATCAAGGCCTCGAAGGAGAAAGCGCCGAGCTCGCCCGCCCCCACGGCTTGAAAGAGCGCGCAGCTGCCAAACCGCCACCACGTCCAGGAGGAGCCCCATGCAGGCAACCATCAACGGCATTCGCATGAACTATCTGGTGGAGGGCCCCGAGGCGGCTCCGCCGGTCGTGCTGCACCACTCGCTCGCCATGAACCTCACGCTGTGGGACGAACTGGCAGCGGCGCTCAGCTCCCGCTATCGCGTCGTGCGCTTCGATGCGCGGGGGCACGGCCAGACCGAGGCGACCGAGGCTCCATACGATTTCGCGACGCTGTCTGCCGACGTGGTGGCGCTGATGGATCACGTGAAGATCCCCCGTGCGCATTTCGTGGGCCTGTCGATGGGCGGCATGGTTGGCCAATATCTCGGCTTCTTGCATCCCAAGCGATTCCAGACATTGACGCTCGCCTCCACCTCCAGCCGCGTTCCGCCCGAAGGCCGGGCGCTGTGGCAGCAGCGCGTCAAGGACACGCGCGAGAAAGGCATTGAATCGCAGGTGGCGGTGGCGGTGCCGCGCTGGGTGACGGCCGAGAATCAGAAGAACAAGCCCGAGGTAGTGGCGCGTCTCACCAAGATGCTGCTGGGAACGCCCGCCGAGGGCTTCTGCGGCTGGGGCGGCGCCATCAGCACGCTCGACATCACCGACCGGCTGAAGGGGATCACCCTGCCGACCAACGTGATCGTCGGCGCCGAGGACCCAGGCACGCCGCCAGCGGCGGCCGAGGTCATTCACCGCGAGATCAAGGGATCGAACCTGGTGGTGGTGCCGAAGCACGTCGCACATGCTGTGCGCCGAGGAGCCGGCGGTGTTCAACAAGCACGTGCTGGACTTTCTCGCCAAGCACGCCTGACGCGGCGCGCTCGGGTGAAGCGCGCGCTCGTCCTCGGCGGCTATGGCGCCTTCGGGCGGCGGGTGGCCGAACGGCTGGCGCGGGTGGCCGGGCATCGAGGTGATCGTCGCCGGGCGCGACGCGGCGCAAGGCGCGGTCTGCGCGACGGAGCTCGCTGCACGGGCGCTGGCGCATGTTGTCCCCGCGAGCCTGGACCGTGAGAAAATCGGCGCTGCTGACCTCGAGGAGCTGAAGCCGGCGGTGCTGATCAATGCCACGGGCCCATACCAGGAGCAGGACTACCGGCTGGCGCGGGCCTGCATCGCGGCGGGCGTGCATTATCTCGATCTCGCCGACGCGCGCAGCTTCGTGCTTGGCATTGGCGCGCTCGATGCGGAAGCCAAGGCGGCCGGCGTGCTGGTCGTGAGCGGAGCGAGCACGGTGCCTGCGCTGTCCGGGGCAGTGGCGGACGCCCTTGCGCCGCGAGTTTGCACAGCTGGAGGCCGTCACCACCATCATCTCGCCGGGCAACCGCTTCGATCCCGGACTGGCGACCACGCAATCGATCCTCGGCACGCTGGGGCGGCCAATCGCCGGCGCCTCGCAGAGTGACAGCGTGCGCGGGTGGCAGGGCCTGCGGCGCGTCGTGCTGCCGGGGCTGGGCGCGCGCTGGATCGGCCACTGCGACGCGCCCGACCGCGCCCTGTTTCCGCGAAGGTATCCGGGCTTGCGGCGCGCCGACGTCTATGCCGCCCTCGAGGTCGGCGTGTTTCATCTGGGTCTGTGGGCTGCGTCCTGGCTGGTGCGGGGCGGGCTCGTGCGCAACCCGCAGCGGCTGGCTGGGCCGCTGCTGGCGATGAAGCGCCAGCTGGGATTCCTGGGGTCGGATCGTGGCGGCATGCTGGTGCGGCTGGAGGGGCCGGATCGCGGCGGCAAACGCCAGCGCATCGACTGGCACCTCGTCGCCAGCAGCGGACACGGGCCCTACATTCCCGCGACCGCGTCGGTGCTGCTGGCCAAGCGCTTGCTCGATGGCACGTTGCAGGCGCGCGGGGCGATGCCGTGCGTCGGCCTGTTCAGCCTCGACGAGTTCCTGGCCGAGGTGGCCGATCTCGACATCCAGGCAGGCGTGACATGACCCTACCGCTCTATCGCCAGCTGCTGGGCGACCGCTTCGAGGAGCTACCGCCGCGCGTGCGCGAGCTGCACGACGTTACCGCCACCAGTGTCTGGGCCGGCCGCGCCGATGTGGAGCGCGGCGGCTCGCTGGCAGCCCGCATGGTGGCGACGCTGTTCGGGCTGCCACCAGAGGGGCGACGATCAGGAGCTGCGCGTGACGTTCGAGCCGAAGGACGGCCGCGAAATCTGGACCCGCAGCTTCGGGGGCGCGGTGTTCCGCTCCGTGCAATACGCGCGCGGCGGGTTACTCAACGAGCGGGTGGGACCGAGCACGTTCGTGTTCGCGCTCGCGACACCGCCTGACGGCATGGCGCTGAAACTGAAGGGCGTGCGCTTCCTCGGCGTGCCGCTGCCGCGCTTCCTTGCGCCGACGGTCGCCACGTTCGAGAGCGAGCGCGAGGGGCGCTATCATTTCGAGGTGGAGGCGAGCCTGCCGTTGCTCGGCCGCATCGTGCGCTATCAGGGGTGGCTGGAGAGGGAAAGGTGACCCCGCGCTCTTCATTGTCATCCCGGTGCTTGTCACCGGGATCCAGTAGGTTGGGTCGAGCGGCACCGATGACCCAACACAAGACACGTAGTCCACCGCCGTGTTGGGTCCGCGCTTCGCTTGACCCAACCTACCTAGCCGCGCCCCGCTCAATACGTGCGCGCTTTCGGCGGGATGTAGCTGACCTCGTTGGTGAGCGTGTGGGTGTGCACCGGGCGGTAGTCGATGCGCACCGTC
This sequence comes from uncultured Alphaproteobacteria bacterium, assembly GCA_963832445.1. Classification (GTDB taxonomy): domain Bacteria; phylum Pseudomonadota; class Alphaproteobacteria; order Rhizobiales; family Hyphomicrobiaceae; genus AWTP1-13. Next base: position 217,973 of record CAWHUM010000022.1, on the reverse strand, counting down.
CTGGTGGCCTCGTCGGCCCAGGCCAGCGTGTGCTTCATCCAGTTCTCGTCGTCGCGCTTGGGGTAGTCCTCGCGCGCGTGCGCGCCGCGGCTCTCGGTGCGGTTCTTGGCGCCGGCCACCGTCACCGCCGCCTGGCACGATCAGGTTGTCGTATTCCAGCGTCTCGACCAGGTCGGTGTTCCAGGTGAGCGAGCGATCCGTCACGCTCACGTCCTCGGTTTCCTTCCAGATGTCGATGATCTTCTGCGCGCCTTGCTCCAGCACCGGCCCGTCGCGGAACACCGCGCAGTTGGTCTGCATCACTTTCTGCATCTTGAGGCGCAGCTCGGCGGTGGGGCTGCCGCCCTTGGCGTTGCGGAACTTGTCGAGGCGGGTGAGCGCCCGATCGGCCGCGTCGGCGGGAAGCGGCGCATGGCTCGCGCCGGCCTCAACGGTCTTGGCCGCCTGCAGCCCGGCAGCACGGCCGAACACGACGAGATCGATCAGCGAGTTGGAGCCGAGTCGGTTGGCGCCATGCACCGAGACGCAGGCCGCCTCGCCGATCGCCATCAGCCCCGGCACGACATAGTCCGGGTTGCCATCCTTCAGAGTGAGCATCTCGCCGAGATAGTTGGTGGGGATGCCGCCCATGTTGTAGTGCACGGTCGGCAGCACGGGCACCGGCTCGCGGCGCAAGTCGACGCCGGCGAAGATGCGGGAGGTCTCGGTGATGCCGGGCAGGCGCTCGTGCAGGATCTTGGGATCCAAGTGGTCGAGGTGGAGGAAGATGTGGTCCTTCTCCTTGCCCACCCCGCGGCCCTCGCGGATCTCGATGGTCATGGCGCGCGAGACGACGTCGCGCGAGGCCAGGTCCTTGGCGTGCGGGGCGTAGCGCTCCATGAAGCGCTCGCCCGCACTGTTGGTGAGATACGCCCCTTCGCCGCGCGCACCCTCGGTGATCAGCATGCCTGCGCCGTAGACGCCGGTGGGGTGGAACTGGACGAACTCCATGTCTTCCAGCGGCAGACCGGCGCGCAGTATCATGGCATTGCCGTCGCCGGTCTGAGTATGTGCCCCGGTGCACGTGAAGTAGATGCGGCCATAGCCGCCGGTGGCGATGATGGTCTTCTTGGCGCGGAAGCGGTGCAGCGAGCCGTCGTCGAGCTTCAGCGCAACGACGCCGCGGCAGGCGCCGTCTTGGTCCATCATCAGGTCGATGGCGAAATACTCGATGAAGAACTCGGCCGAATGCTTGAGCGACTGGCCGTACAGCGTGTGCAGCATGGCGTGGCCGGTGCGGTCGGCGGCAGCGGCCGTGCGCTGCGCGGGCGGGCCTTCGCCGTATTCGGTGGTCATGCCGCCGAACGGGCGCTGATAGATGCGGCCGTCTTGCGTGCGGCTGAACGGCACGCCGTAGTGCTCGAGCTCGTAGACCGCCTCGGGCGCGTTGCGGCACAGGTATTCGATGGCGTCCTGATCGCCCAGCCAGTCGGCGCCCTTGACGGTGTCGTACATATGCCAGCGCCAGTCGTCCGGGCCCATATTGCCGAGCGCGGCGGCCACGCCGCCCTGGGCCGCGACCGTGTGCGAGCGAGTGGGGAACACCTTGGTGACGCAGGCGGTCTTGAGGCCCGCCTCGGCGCAGCCCAACGCCGCCCGCAGGCCCGCGCCGCCGGCGCCGACGATCACCACGTCGTAGGTGTGGTCGGTGAGCGGATAGGCCCGGCCGTTGACCGCCGGCCCATTGGCCTTCTTGGCACCATTGCCCTTGTCGTGGACGTTTTCCGGCATGACCTTCAGGCCCCGAAGCTCAGCTTCAGCACGGCAAACACACACGTGATACCAATCAATATAGAGAAGAAAGTATTCAACATAAGGGCCGCCAGCTTGCGCCCCTCGGAATGCACATAGTCCTCGATGATGGTTTGCATACCTAGCCGCATGTGCATGACGACCGATAGCACCAGCCCGAGCAGCGCGATCGCATTCTGCGGCCTGGCAAGCGCGCGCTTGACGGTGGCGTAGTCGGCGCCGGCAAGCTGAACGAGCAGGACGATCAGGTAGGAGACGAGGAAGATATTGGCGATCGCCGTGATCCGCTGCTTCCAGAAATGGTCGGTGCCTTCCTTGGCGGAGCCCAGACCGCGAACCTTGGCGAGCGGGGTGCGCAGGCTGGTCATGTCACAGGCCTCCGCGCAGCGAAATGCCGACCGCCCACAGTGCGACGGTCAGCGTCACCGAGCCGAAGATGGTGAGCCAGCCCAGAGCGTCGGCGGCTGCGGGCTCCATGGCGCGGCCCGTATCCCAGATCAGGTGGCGAATGCCCCCCAGCATGTGATGGACAATGGCCCAGGTGTAGCCGAGCAGAACGAACTTGCCGAGCGGGTGGCCGAACAGCGCGTTGACGCTGTCGTAAGTCTGCTCGCCCATGGCGAGCGAGATCAGCCAGGCGGCCAGCAGCAGCGTGCCGAAATACAGCGCCCCCCCACAGATGCGATGCACGATCGACATCACCATGGTGATCGTCATGCGGTAGATGCCGAGATGGGGCGAAATCGGACGCTCCACGGTGGGCGTGGTCTCGGCCATGTCGAATGCACCCCTTCCCGCTGTGCAGCGCGAACCGCGCCAATGCTTCGCTTCGGCTTGTAACGCGCTGCAGCAAGCGCGGCAATTGCGCGATTTGTATCAAGAGAAGTGCAAGGTCTGCGTAGGTGTATTGTATGCCAAAGCCCGCTGACTGCGTCGGTCGATCAGCGCGGCAGCACCAGCCACAGGTCGAGATCGAGGATCACGCCCTCGGCGTATTCGCCCGCATCGTTTCGCAATGGGAAATCGGCGCAGGTGCGATTCTTGACCGCGGCTAGCCGCACACGCAGCGCGCCGATGTCGCGGCGGTTTGGAATCTCGGCTGCCTCCAGCACCTCGGACCACGCGTACACTGTGTCGCCGCCGAAGCAGGGTGCGACGTGACGCCCGCCGTTGATGGCAGCGATGTGGAACGCATTGGCCAGTCCATTGAAGGACAAGGCGCGGGCGAGCGAGATCACCACGCCGCCGTAGACCAGCCGCCGCTTGAACTGCCCCTGCGCCTGCTCGTGCAGATTGAAGTGCACCTTGGCGGTGTTCTGATAGAGGCGAGTGGCGATCTGATGCTCGGCCTCCTCGAGCGTCATGGCATCGACGTGGTCGATCTTCTCTCCCGGCGCATAATCGCCCCAGCGGTGCGGGGCCCCCGCGAGGGCAAAGTCGTAGCGCGACACCGCGATCTCGGGGACCGCGGCTCCGAGCGTTGCCGGATCGACCTTCTCCTTGAGCTTCGGCACGACCTCGGCGGGCGCCGGGCTCGCCTTGTCGCGCTTCCTCACCATCACCCAACGCACGTATTCCAGCACCGCCTTACCGTCCTGGTTGCGGCCGGTGGTGCGCACATAGACCACTCCAGTGGTTCGATTGGCGTTCTCGCGCAGGCCGATGACTTCAGAGGAGGCGCTCAGCGTGTCGCCGGGATAGACGGCCTCGTGGAAGCGGCACTCGGCATATCCGAGGTTGGCCACCGCGTTGAGCGAGATGTCCGGCACCGTCTTGCCGAACACGGTGTGGAAAACGAGAAGATCGTCGACAGGCGCCCTCGGATAGCCGATGGCCTTGGCGAACGCATCCGACGATTGCACGGCAAAGCGGGAACCATAGAGGCCGTTGTAGAGCGCGACATCGCCCACCGTTACGGTGCGCGGTGTGGCGTGCGCCAGCACCTGGCCGACCGCGAAGTCCTCGAAGAAGTTGCCGAGCCTGGCCTTGCCTGCGCCCCTGCCATCGCCCATGACGGATCAATACTCCGACAGCTTGATGCCGGGCTCGTACTCGCCGGGCACTTCCTTGGTGATGGCCTGGCCGCAGATCACGCGCCCCTTCGCGGGGTCGTAGGTCAGGGTCGGCTGGCCGTAGAGGTGCCAGCCCTTGTTCAAGGCGGCCGTCACGCGATGGCAGAAGCTGTCGTCGTCCGGGCCTGTGAGGTAGCGATAGAGTTTCATGCGCCCGACATCTCCTTGATGGCATCGGCAATCGCCACCGTACGCCGCGCCATCTCGGCGTGCAGCAGCTCCACCATGCGGCCCTCGACGGTGATGACACCCTTGCCCTTGTGCTCGGGCTGGTCGAAGGCGGCGATGATCTTGCCCGCGAAAGCAACCTCTGCTTCCGGCGGCGCGAACACCTCGTTGGCGACGGCCACCTGGTCCGGGTGGATCAGCGTCTTGCCGTCGAAACCGAGCGCCCGGCCATGAATGCATTCCCGGCGGAAGCCCTCGGCGTCCTTGAAATTGTTGTAGACGCCGTCGAGCACGTCGAGGCCATAGGCACGCGCGGCGGTTACCGTGGCGGACAGCCAATAGAGCGCTGGACGGCGATTGGCCGACAGATCGGCCCGGGTCTCCTTGACGAGATCGTTGGTGCCCATGACCAGGCACGCCAGCCGCGCGTCGCCGAGGCGCGATGCAGCGGCAATGTCCTGCACGTTCAGAATGGCCAGCGGCGTCTCGATCATGGCCCACACTTGCGTCTTGTCCCCGGCCCGCGAGAGCGCCTCACTGACGCGCGCGACGTCGGCGCCGTTTCTGGGTTTCGGCAGCAGGATGGCATCGGGCACAGCCGCCACCGCTGCCTCGAGGTCGGCCTTGCCCCACGGCGTTTCGAGACCGTTTATGCGAATGACGAGCTCGCGCCGGCCATAGCCTCCGGCCTTGACGGCCGCGCACACCTGGTTGCGCGCAGCGTCCTTCGCCTCGGGCGCGACGGCATCCTCGAGGTCGAGGATCAGCGCATCCGCGGCGATGGTCTTCGCCTTCTCCAGGGCGCGCGCATTGGAGCCCGGCATGTAGAGCACGCTGCGGCGCGGACGAAGCTGCATCGGGTGGACCCTCGGTTGCTTGGCCCAACCTAGGCAAAGGCCGTGCCGCCCGCCAGTGCAATGGCGGGGACCACACTTGGCATCGCCCGATGGTTCCGCCAGAGTCGGTCCCGGACAAGCCAATCGGATGCCGGCCTTGGAAACTGCGGATGTCGTGATCGTTGGTGGCGGGATCGTCGGCAGCGCCGTCGCCTACTTTCTGAGCACGGATGCGGCATTCCGCGGCCGCAGGATCGTGCTGATCGAGCGCGATCTCGGCTTTCGCGAAGCCAGCACGGCGCGCTCGGCCGGCGGCATCAGGCAACAGTTCTCCACGCCCGAGAACATCGCCATGTCGCAGGTGACGCTCGACATGTTCCGCCGCCTCAAGAGCCTCTTCGGTGCCGAGGCCGATGTGGCCTTTCGCGAGCAGGGCTACCTGATCTTGGCGAGCCACGAGGGGCGGCTGCAGTTGACCGGCAACGTGGCACTGCAGCAGTCGATGGGCGCCGACGTCGTGCTGCTCAGCCCCGACGACCTTGCCCGCCGCTTCCCATGGCTTGCGCCTGCGGAGGTCGCGGCAGCCGGGTTCGGCCACTCCGGCGAGGGCTGGTTCGACCCGCCGAGCTTCGCCGCGCTGCTGCGCAAGGCGGCCATCGCCAACGGCGTGGCCCTCGTCAACGATAGCGTCGTCGGCATCGATGCACGGGACCGGGTCCACAGCGTCTCACTCGCGAGCGGGCCCATGATCGCTTGCAAGGCCCTGGTCAATGCAGCTGGCCCGTGGGCTGGCGGGTTGGCGGCGCTCGCAGGAATCGCGTTGCCGGTGGAGCCGAGGAAACGCTTCGTCTACGTGATCGACTGCCGCGAGGCGTCCGATGCATTGCACCAGGCGCCGCTGACCGTCGATCCTACGGGTGTCTGGTTCCGGCCCGAAGGTCGCGTCTTCCTGTGCGGCAAGTCACCGGAGCCGGAGAAAGAACCGCCGACCGGCGACCTCGATCATGTCGACCACGATTTCTTCGAGCAGGAGGTCTGGCCGCGCCTGGCATCCCGCGTGCCGGCCTTCGAGAGCGTCAAGGTGGTGAATGCCTGGGCCGGCTACTACGACTACAATACGCTCGACCAGAACGCGATTGTTGGCCCGCATCTACGGCTCAAGAACTTTTACTTCGCCAACGGCTTCTCGGGCCATGGCGCACAGCAGGCGGCGGCCGCCGGCCGCGCCATCGCCGAGTTGATCGTGCACGGGGCGTTCCAGACCATCGATCTGACACGCCTGGGCTACGAGCGGATCGCGGCAAACGCTCCGCTCCGTGAGCGCAACGTCATCTAGTGGCCCGGGCAGTTCGCCGCGACGAGCGTCGTTAGCATTGCCTCACCCATCTGAGCCGATAGCCGGCAGACGTGGCAACCCTTCTGCGGACCAGAGGACAGTCGTCGTAGTAGCCGCCGTAGAGGTAGGGCGCGGCCGCAACACCGTAAGGCCAATAGCCCCAACCGCCGCGGCCTCGACCGCGCCTGCCTCGTCCGCCCTGCCAGGCAACGCCGCCGCGGCCAAAACCTCGGCCGCCACGGAAGCCGCCGCCACCGCGGAACCCGCGGCCACCACGCATGCCGCCGCCACGGAACCCACCGCCGCGCATGCCGCCACCACCATGAAAGCCGCCACCGCCCCGACGGGCAGACGCCTGATCCACCAGTGCAAAAGCCACCAGAATGAGACAGGCAAGGAAGACCGCGATCCGGTGCATGGGTCACCTCCAACATCATCCGGCGTGGTCTGGGGGTCGCACTTGCCGCAATGTGGCGCTATCCGGCCGAACCCTTAGTTGGTCGTGCCGGCTCCCCTGAAAGGCTGTTTGCCTAAACGCACTACCGGCAATCGAGCGGAGGACCTAGAAAAGGGCCATGGCGCGAAGTCCTGGCTATATCGTCGCACGTCGCACGCGGACATGTCGGCCTTGCCGCAACCGTGCCGGCTCTGCAGTGGCTCGGGCACGAAGTCTGGACGCTGCCGACCATCCTGATGGCGAGCCGGCCGGGCCTCGGCCGGTTCGTGCGTCATGAGCTGCCGGCACCAAGCCTGCAGGCGATGCTACTAGGCCTGGAGTCCGACGGCTGCTGGGCCTCCCTCGATGCGGTGTTCACCGGTTATTTCCCGTCCGCCGCTGCCGTGGCAGTCGCCGCGGATGCAATCGGCCGCATCCGCAGCGCCAATCCGAAAATCGTGGTGCTGGTCGATCCCATCCTCGGCGATGCCGGTCGGCTCTACGTGCCCGGCGAGACCGCCGCCGCGATCCGCGACCGGCTGCTGCCGCTGGCCGACATCGCCACGCCCAACCTGTTCGAGCTGCAATGGCTGAGCCGGGCCCCTTCGCGCGATGTTGGGGAGGTGGTGGGGCTGGCCAGGGCGCTTGGTCCGCATCGCGTTGTCGTTACGTCGGCCGCCGAGGCAAAGGGCGAAGTTGTGACGCTGCTCGTGGAGCGCGCGTCGCAGGTCGAGCGCCGCCTGAAGCGGCGCGATCGCATCCCCAATGGAGCCGGCGACCTTTTTGCGGGATTGCTGCTTGGATACTTGCTCAACGGCCAATCCGCGGACGCGGCTTTCCAGTCGAGCCTGACCGCGCTCGATCGCGTGCTGACGGCGAGCAGCGGGCGCGACGTGCTGCAACTGTCCGCGCTCGACGACCAGCAGCCATGAGCCGGGTTCCCCGACATGCGCGGTAAACTCAAGGGCGCGCTGGCATTCCTTCACCATGAGGCGGCCGGCGGACTGGTGCTGGTGGTGGCGGCCTTGCTGGCGCTGCTTGTCAGCAACTCCCCTCTGGAGGGGCTCTACGACGGCCTCCTCGAGACGCCGGTTGCCGTCCGCGTCGGCCCGCTCGCCATCGACAAGCCTCTGCTGCTGTGGATCAACGACGGCCTGATGGCCATCTTCTTCTTCCTGGTTGGCCTGGAGATCAAACGCGAGCTGCTCGCGGGCGAGCTTTCCACCTTCAGCCAGGCTGTCTTGCCGGTTGTGGCTGCGGCCGGCGGCATGATCGTGCCGGCCATCATCTACGTCGCGATCAACGCCGAGGATCCGGCAGCCCTGCGCGGCTGGGCCATTCCCGCCGCCACCGACATCGCCTTCGCTGTCGGCGTGCTGGCGCTGCTGGGGCCGCGAGTTCCTTCCAGTCTCAAGATCTTCCTGCTCGCGCTTGCCATCATCGACGACCTCGGCTCCATCGTCATCATCGCGCTGTTCTTTACGGAGCACTTGTCGGTTGCCTCACTGGTGCTGGCCGCCGCCGGCACTACTATTCTTGCCGCGCTGAACATGCGCGGCGTCACGCGCCTCGCGCCCTATGCCCTGACGGGCCTGTTCATATGGGTGTGCGTGCTCAAGTCTGGCGTGCACGCCACCCTCGCCGGCGTGGTGGTCGCGCTGGCCATCCCGCTGCGCAAGGGAGAAGGCGAGTCCTCGCTGCTCGAGCAGCTCGAGGAGAGCCTGCATCCGTGGGTCGCCTTCGCCGTGCTGCCGCTGTTCGCCTTCGCCAATGCCGGCGTTTCGCTGCAGGGCCTGTCGCTCGACAAGCTCATGGAGCCGGTCCCGCTCGGCATTGCCGCCGGACTGTTCGTCGGCAAGACGATCGGCATCTTCGGTGCTACATGGATCGCCGTCATGGGCGGCCTTGCCGGCAAGCCGGAAGGCGCCACGTGGCTGCAAGTCCTGGGCGTGGCCATGCTGGGCGGCGTCGGCTTCACCATGAGCCTGTTCATCGGCATGCTCGCCTTTCCCGATCCGGCGCAGGCGGCTTCCCTACGGCTCGGCGTACTCGCCGGATCGCTGACATCGGCGGTGGCCGGCTATGCAGTGCTCGCAGCGTCGATCCGCGAACGGCGCTCCACCGGCGGCTGAAACAGGCGCCCCTACGTGATGCTCCCGCGTCGTGCTGCGCGAAGTGACTAGCTCCATGCGACAGGGCGAATAAAGAAATCGGCGCCCGCCGGGGCGCCGATTTCCCTTCATCTACCAGATTGGCTCAGTTCATGTTGCGGTCGTGCTCGATCCAGTACTCGGTCGAGCCGAAGGTCGCGGCCTGCGCGCTGGAAGCGGCCATACCGGCCAGAACCGAAAGAGCGATCAGGGCTGATGCGATGGTCTTCATGGTCTGTCTCCAAATTTTGAAATGTTGAGTGGTGTTCGAAAGACTTGTCTTGATCAGTTCGCCTGACGGTCGCGCTCGACCCAGTACTCGGTCGAGCCGAAGGTCGCGGCCTGCGCGCTGGAAGCGGCCACGCCGGCCAGAACCGAAAGGGCGATCAGGGCTGATGCGATGGTCTTCATGACGGTCTCCTTCATCGAGTTCGCGATCCGGACGACGACATGTCGCCGTTCATCGCTGAGACCGATTGAACCCCGGTGCCGTCGACCGGCGCGCTAGATGGCCGTTACACGCGCGTGAATAAAGCCGCGCTCACCGTTAAAAGAGCAGCGCTCCGTGCAAATTGCGGAGCCTCATGTGCTCTACAGCACACAAAAAGAAATCGGCGCCCCGCGAGGGGCGCCGACCCTACGTCAACGCAAACTGCTTAGTTGGCGTTGCGATCGCGCTCAACCCAGTACTCCTGCGAGCCGAAGGTCGCGGCCTGGGCGGAGGTGGCGGCGACGCCGGCCAGAACCGACAGCGCAACCAGAGTCGAAAGGATGGTCTTCATGATCATTCTCCAGCGTTTGAGTTTCTTGATGTGCTCAAGCTCAGTCGTGAGCCTGCTCAGTTGGCGTTGCGGTCGCGCTCCACCCAGTACTCTTGCGAGCCGAAAGTGGCGGCCTGGGCGGAGGTAGCGGCGACGCCGGCCAGAACCGACAGCGCAACCAGAGTCGAAAGGATGGTCTTCATGATCATTCTCCAGCGTTTGAGTTTTGTTTGACTTGCTCATGCGAGCCTGCGCGGCTCGTGACCGTGAGATGGGAAGCCAATCCTCGACCGGAAGGCGCTCTCACCCAGCTGTGATGAACAGTGAAATCCAGCGGCGAAGTCGTGATTGCCGCGTGAGGGAGCCGGTCACAGGCCCTAGCCTTGTCTTGTAGAGGGCGTGGCAGCGGGACAACTGCCCAAACCAAATCAATGCCCCGACACCAAGAGCCCGTATTCAAATCGCGCGAACACAAATATCGCAAACGGATCAATGCTTTTCAGACAACTCATCATCGACAATCGCAACAGAGGGCAGCACCATGAAGAAGATCCCGATGAGCATCCCGCGGGTTGCTCCGGCCAAGAAGCCGAAGACTGAAACCGTCACCCTGCGTCACCTTGCCTTGGCCCTGGCGGAGAGCCACGGCGTGAAGAAGGCGCAGGTCAACGCCATGCTGATGGGCATGGTCGAGGACATCGCCACCCATCTCCGCAAGGGCCGGCGCATCCGCTTGAACGGCCTGGGCATCATCCAGGTGCGCAAGCGCAAGGCGCGCATGGGCCGCAATCCGGCCACCGGCGAGGCCATCAAGATCAAGGCCAGCAAGAAGATCGCGTTCCGGGCCGCCAAGGACCTCAAAGAGGCCATCTAAGGCCCGTTTTGAGCTTCCTCCTCAACACCCCGCTTCGGCGGGGTTTTTTCTTTGCAGCAGACGCTAGCGGCCTCGAGGGCCGCCAGCAGCCGGTAACCGTTCAGAGAAAATTGATGCAAAGCACGGCATGACAAAGCTCTAAGACGAGCGTTTAGCGGCCTCTGGCCCCAAGCGCCGACGGGGCCGCCGGGACTGCCAACATGCCGAGCGAGGTTCTGTCAGTCGGATTTCGTGCCTGCCTGGCTGTTGTTGCGGCCCTCTCGATCGCGACCATCCAGCCGGCCCGAGCTCAGAGCTCTCTGGATCAGCTGCTGGGAACCGATGCCCCAACGCCGCCAAGCCCGGCCGCCGGCTACGCCCGGATGCGGCCGTACGCGATGCAACGCCCGGTGAGCCTGTTCAGCCCTTATCAGTCCTATCTGCCTCGAGAACAGGTGACACCGACAGACTACGGCACCTACCGCACCCTTTGCGTGCGCATGTGCGACGGGTTCTATTTCCCCATCAGCTACACGACCAGCAGCGCCAGCTTCATGCGCGATGCGGAAAAGTGCGCCGAAGCCTGCGGCAGCGGGGCGCAGCTCTTCTACCATCCCAATCCTGGAGGCGACATCGAGAGCATGGTCGATCTGACCGGCCGGGCCTACGCATCCTATCCAACTGCCTTCAGGTACCGCAGGACCCTGGTGGAGGGGTGCCAGTGCCGCCCGCAGCCCTGGAGCGAAACCGAGCGTGCCCGCCATCGCGGCTATGCCGCTGCGCCGCCGCCTGTTGAGGAAGCGGATACCGCGCTGCCCGCTGCGAAGAAATCGGCCGCATTGGGGATGGCCGGTGAGCGGCCGGAGGAGCTGGCGATGCCTGAGCCGATCGATCGCAGCATCCTGGAGGGCGCTACGCCTCACGCGCCGCCCGCCGCGCCTGGTTATGCCAGCATCCCGCCGGCCGCTGTGGCGCGTCCTGGTCGCGTGTCCAAGCCCAAGCAGGCGGAGCCATGGAATTGGCTTCCCAGCGGGCGTTGAGCTCAGCCAGCGATCTTGTCCATCGCCTGCGCCAGCTTGACGTCAAGCTCGGTCAAGCCGCCTGCATCGTGGGTCGACAGCGTCACATCCACCCGGTTCCATACGTTGAACCATTCGGGATGATGGTTCATCTGCTCGGCCACCAGCGCAGCGCGGGTCATGAACCCGAACGCCGCATTGAAATCCTTGAACTTGAACGTCCTCTGAATGGCATCGCGGCCCTCCGCCATGCGCCAATCGGGCACCTGCGCTAGCATGGCCTTGCGCGCCGCATCGTCGAGCTTGCTTCTATTCGCCATTTCGCCTTCTCGAAACAGGTCTTGGCCCGCACCGGGGCGTGCCGCTGTCAACTACATCTTAGCCTGTCGCACCGTGGCTGGCGAACAAGAGAGGAAAACCGTGGCTCAGCCGCTGACGGAGCCGTGCAGCCGCGGCCTGATCACCGCCGAGCCGTGTCCGCGCGAGCTCGGGCGGGAGATTGCGCCGTCGCGCCGCCGCATGGTGCTTGCCGCCTGCGTGCTGGCCTCGTCGATGGCTTTCATCGACGGCTCGGCGCTCACCGTAGCGCTGCCGAGGCTGAAAGCCGAGCTGGGCGCCGACCTCGCCGCGGTCCAGTGGGTCGTGAACGGGTATGTGCTGGCGCTCGCGGCCCTGACCCTGATCGGCGGCGCCCTTGCGGACGCCTACGGCAAGTCGCGCGTGCTTGCGCTCGGCTGCCTGCTGTTCGGTGCTGCTTCGGTGGCCTGCGCACTGGCGCCGTCGGTCGCCTGGCTGGTCGGCGCCCGCATCGCCCAGGGCGTTGCGGCCGCCATGGTCGCACCCGCCAGCCTCGCCCTGATCGGCGCCACCTATCCCCGGGACGAGCGCAATCGCGCCATTGGGGTGTGGGCGGCGGCGTCCGCACTGACCACCGCCGGCGGCCCCATTCTGGGCGGCTGGCTGACCGAGACGTTCGGCTGGCAAGCCGTGTTCTGGATCAATCCGCCCCTTGCCCTCGCCGCCGTCGCGCTGCTGGCGGCCTACGCGCCCCAGGACCGGGTGGAAGCGCGCCGCTTCGACGTGACGGGCGCCGCTATCCTGGCCGCAGCCCTGGCGGCGCTGGCCTGGTCGCTGAGCCAGATCGGCGCGCAGCGAGCCGCAAGCTGGCACTAGAGCAGCGATGGCAGGCCCGGCGATAGCCGCCGCGGCCGGCCTCGGCCTGCTTGGCCTGGGGACCTATGCGTGGTGGGAGCGGGTGAGCGACCATCCCATGACCCCTCCCCGGCTCGTCGCGAACCACCCCTTCCTCGGCCTCAACCTGGCGACGCTGATGATCTATGCCTCGATGTCGATCATGTTCTTCCTGCTGCCGTTCGAGCTGGTCGACCGGCGCGGCCTGACGGCGACCGAGGCGGGCCTTGCCTTCCTGCCTTTCACCTTGGGTGTCGGCCTCCTGTCGCGGAGCTTCGGCAGCCTTGCCGACCGCGTTGGGGCCCGAGCGCTCCTGATCGCCGGGCCCGCGGCTGCGGCGGTCGCCTACGTCTGGATGGCACTTGCGCGAAACGCTTCCCTGCCGCTCGGGGTGATAGGTCCGATGGTGCTGCTGGGCATCGCGTTTGCGGCCATCGCGGCACCGCTCACCGCCACGGTCCTCTCCAGCGTGGAGGAGGCCGACGAGGGGCTCGCGTCCGGCGTCAACAACGCGGTGAGCCGGGTTGCGCAGCTCGGCGGCGTCGCCATGGCTGCGGGCGTTGCGACCTTGATGTCGGGCTACGAGATCGGTCTGACCGCCGCAGCAGTCTCCTCGGTGGCGGGCGCGATTGGCGTTGCCTTGACCCTCCCGCCTCCCTCGCCAGGCCTTCAACGCCCGGGCAAGCCTTAGAAACGGCACGTGATCGGCAAGCGGCGGTCAGGGAGGCCCGCCCGTGGCGCTCTGTGCATGCGCCACGCTTGTTGCAAACAGGGTATCGTAGTCGATCCGAAGGCCCTGCGCGGTGACGCAAAGGCCATCCGCACCGAGTGCGCGATTGGGGCCCCGCGACCAGCGTGCGATCGCGGTCAGAGTGAGCTGGCGTTCAACGTCAGGGTCCACCGCCAGAACCATCACTTTCTGACCGCGATACTGCCAGGTCGTGATGCGCTCGATGGCGGTCCAGGGGATGAATTCCTTTGCAACTCGCGTATCGCGAATGCCGGTGGGCGTGATGGTTACCACTGGACCACTCGTGGTGAGCAGTCTCCACAAGCCGAGAACGGTACACAAGCCGAAGAACAGGGCTCCGGCGTAACCCGCCAATTGATGGAAGGCGTCGACCCGCATGCCGGGAAACAGCTGCAGCGCAATCGTGACAGAAAGCCCGGTCATCATTGCGCCAAGGACGGACAGACTGAGCATCTTCCACGGCGAGCTGTTGATCTCCACGATACCCGATGCCTCGACGGTCATAGCGGCTCCTGTTGGCCAACTTCAACTCGCCTGCTCGGCGTTTCACGTCGCGTCCGTGTGCCCGAGCGAACGGCCGGGCGCGATGCGGTCGCGCACCAGCTGCTTGAGCTCCTTGATGTCCGGAAACCGGCCCGCGTCCCTCCGCGACCAGACCATCTCGCCCTCGATGCGAACCTCGAAAACGCCGCCCGACGCATCGGGCGTCAGCGTCACGGAGCCGATCTCGGCCGCGAAGGTGGTGAGCAGCTCCTGCGCCATCCAGCCCGCGCGCAGCCCCCAGCCGCACAGCCGGCAATAGGTGATATCGACGTTCGGGCTGGCGGGCATGGCTGACTACGCTCGCCAGCTCGCTTCGTCGAACGATGCGGCCCCCCCCAAGGGATACGTCGCCTCGACCACGTAGGGCGGGCCGCCGGAGCCCGGCCGCGCCGACAGCAGCACGAAGCGCGCAACCGTGAACGGCTCCAGGCTCAAGTCGCCGTTCGCCTCCAGGAAGCGCGCAACTGCGACTTGGCGCACCCGGCGCAGCCGCGCCAGGGTCACGTGCGGCGCGAAATTTCGCGGGTCGGGCTCCAGGCCAGCGCTGCGCGCCGCCCGCTCGCTGGCGCGATAGAGCGCGTCGAGCTCAGGACCCGCCTCGACCCTGGCCCACAGCACGCGCGGATCGCGTCCGCCGAAGGCGCCGGTTCCGGCAATTCTCACGGTGAACGGGGCTACGCTGACGTCGGCCAGCAGATCGGCGAACTCGTCGGCCGTGCGCCCATCCATGTCGCCGGCAAAGCGCAACGTGATGTGCATGTTCTCGGGCGCCACCCACTTGGCCCCGTCGAGAGGCCCCCGGACCAGCGCCAGCCGCATGCGCAGCGGCTCCGGGATCTCGACCGCAGTGAAAAGGCGGGGCATATCCTATCCTTTGGAGTTGGCCGGCTGTCGCGCGCGCACCCGCGCGATCAGCTCTTCCACTGCCGGGAGTATGCGCTTGGTAATCTCGGCCACCCCCTTGGGATTGGGGTGGATGCCGTCGCCCAGGTTGAGGCCGCCGTTGAGCGCGATGCCATCGAGAAAGAACGGATAGAGGATCAGCTTGTGCTTCCCGGCGAGCTCTGGATACATGGCATCGAATGCGCGTGCATAATCTTCGCCCAGGTTGCGCGGCGCGAGCATGCCGGCGAGCAGAACTTCGGCGCCGTCGGCTTTCAACGTGGTGATGATCTTTTCCAGGTTTGCCTTGGCGCGAACAGGGTCGAGACCGCGCAACGCATCGTTGGCACCGAGCTCCAGGATCACGGCATCCGTGCGCTCAGGGACCGCCCAGCGTATCCGCTCGAGGCCGTTTGCCGTCGTGTCGCCCGAAACACCGGCATTGATCACCTCAACGGCGTGACCCTTGGCCTTGAGCGCGCGCTCGAGCTGTGCAGGAAAAGCGTCGGAGGCTTTGAGCTGAAAGCCGGCGACCAGGCTGTCGCCGAACACGACGATGCGGACCGGCGCGGCTGGCTGTGCAAAGGCTCCCACGGCAACGGCGGCAATCAGGCAATTGCAGAGGAGAACTCTCAACACCATGTTTGCCAGCGTCGGGTTCGGTGCCAGTGTCCGCATCGAATTCTCGTTGCTTGAGCCTGATCGTCCAGTACTGAAGTAGAAGTGTGCAAAGCTCGGGGCAAGCCCTGCAGGAGCCAGTTGGAAAACGTGGTCAAGCCTGTCATCGACCTGGCGGACGTATCGCTCACCCTCACCAGCCGCGCCGGGCCGGTCGAGATCTTGAAGGGCGTCAACCTCTCTGTCTCGCCGGGAGAATCCATTGCCATCGTTGGGCCTAGCGGCTCAGGCAAGACGTCGCTGCTGATGATCATCGCCGGGCTGGAGCATGCCACGTCGGGCAGCGTCCGCGTCGCCGGTCACGAGTTTCCCAAGCTTGGAGAGGACCAGCTGGCGCTGATCCGCGGCGCCAATATCGGCATCGTGTTCCAGTCGTTCCACCTGGTGCCGACCATGACGGCGCTGGAGAATGTGGCCCTGCCATTGGAGTTCGCCGGCAAGGCCGACGCCTTCGACACGGCTCGCGCCCTGCTCGACGAGGTCGGGCTGTCGCATCGCACGGATCACTTCCCGGCTCAGCTGTCGGGCGGCGAACAACAGCGCGTGGCGCTCGCCCGCGCACTGAGCCCCCGCCCGCAAATCCTTTTGGCGGACGAGCCCACGGGCAATCTCGACGGCAAGACCGGCGGTCACGTCATCGACCTGATGTTCGATCTGCAGAGGCGCCGGCAAACGACACTCATCCTGGTCACCCACGACATACCCTTGGCCGAGCGCTGCGGCCGCGTAGTGCACATGGCCGACGGCCGCATCGAGCCGGAGCTTGCGCTCGCATGACGGTGGCCGCGCTCCACCGTCGGGAACGGGCTGCAGGCCGGCGTTTGCCCGTTGTGGTGAGCCTGGTCCTGCGCGAGCAACGCAACGGGTTCGCCGGCTTCTACGTGTTCATCGCCTGTGTGGCGTTGGGCGTTGCGGCCATCACTGGCGTCGGTGCGCTTGCCGATGCTTTGCGGGTGAGTTTCGAGCGCCAGGGCGAAGTCTTGCTCGGCGGCGATGCCACCCTGTCGCGGCCGCACAAGGCAGCCGAAGGCGCCGACCGGGCCTGGCTGTGGAAGCAGGGCCGCGTCAGCGAAAGCGCTACGCTGCGCGCCATGGCCCGGCGCGCCGACGGCTCCGATCAGGCCCTCGTAGACCTGAGGGGGGTGGACGCTGCCTATCCGCTGGTTGGTAGCGTCAGGCTATCGGGCGGCGTGCCTCTCGAAGAGGCGATCCGCAACGGCCCCGGCGCGGTTGTCGACCCCATCCTGCTGGAGCGGCTCTCGCTCAAGGTCGGCGACCCGATCTCCATCGGCACTCTGCAAGTGCCGGTGCGCGCCACTATCGAGACCGAGCCCGACAAGCTCACCGAGCGCCTCACCGTTGGGCCCCGCGTTCTCGTGTCCCTGGAAACGCTGCAGCGTTCGGGGCTTGCCGACCCGGGAAGCCTGGTCAGCTGGCGCTATGCACTGAAGCTGGCCGACGGCGCCGGCGCTGCCGACGCCGGGCTCATCCGCTTCGGCGAGGCCGTCAAGCGGGTGCTGCCCGAGGGCGGCTTCACCGTTCGCGACAGGCGCGATCCCTCCCCTCAGGTGTCTCGCGTGCTGGAGCGGTTGCGCCAGTTCTTGACGCTCGTCGGCGTCACCGCGCTGCTGGTCGGCGGCGTCGGTATCGCCAACGCGGTGGCGACATACATCGACCGCCGCCGCAAGGTGATTGCGGCATTCAAAAGCCTGGGCGCTACGCAACGCATCATCTTTGGCGTGCACCTGCTGCAGGTGATGTGCTTTGCCGCCCTCGGGGTAGCGATCGGCGTGGCCGTGGGCCTGCTGATCCCGATAGCGCTGAAGGCAGCGTTTGGCACGCTGCTGCCGATCCAGGCAGAGTTCACCCTCTCGGCGCGCAGTTTGCTCACCGCCGCAGCGTGCGGGTTCCTGGTCGCGCTACTGTTCACGCTGTGGCCGCTCGGACGCGCCGAGCAGGTGCGCGCCGGGACGCTGTTCCGCGATGACGTGGCGCCGGAGCGAATTCTGCCGCCGACCTATGTCATCGTGCTCACCCTGACCGCCGGCTCGTTGCTCGCTGCACTGGCGATCTTCTCCTCCGAGGCGCCCCTGCTGGCGTTCTACTACTGCCTCGGCGTAGTCGGGGTGTTCGCCGTCTTCGTGGGCCTCGGATCGGGAGTGACCTGGTTCGCGAGACGATTGCCGCGACCGCGTCAGGCCGAGCTTGCACTCGCCATCGGCAATCTGGGCGCGCCCGGCGGGCTCACCCGCGCCGTCGTACTCTCGCTCGGCACGGGACTGTCGCTGCTGGTGACGGTCGCGCTCGTCGACAGCTCGATCGTGTCGGAGCTGACGGGCCGCATGCCTGAGGAGAGCCCCAACTACTTCGTGCTCGATGTGAGGCGGGACGAAAGCGACGCATTCCAGGACCTGATCCGGCGCGACTTCCCTGGCGCCAAGGTGGCGCAGGCGCCTATGCTGCGGGGCCGGCTCGTGAAACTGGACGACAGACCGGTCGAGCAGATCAAGGCGCCTCCCGAGGTGCAGTGGGTGCTGACCGGGGATCGCGGGCTCTCCTACTCCGCCAACGTGCCGGAGGGCTCGAGCGTCGTCTCCGGCACCTGGTGGCCGGCCGGCTACAGCGGCGAGCCGCTGGTCTCGGTTGAGGCCGAGATTGCCAAGAAGCTCAATCTCAAGCTCGGCGGGCACGTGACCGTCAACGTGCTCGGCCGCAACGTTACGGCTCGCATCGCCAATCTGCGCGAGCTGAAGTGGGAGAGCCTGGCGCTGAACTTCGTGTTCGTGTTCTCGCCCAATACCCTGGCCGGCGCGCCGCACAACCTGATGGCAACCGTGACCTTGCCCAAGGATGCGCCCCTGGCTGCCGAGGCGAAGCTCGTGCGCGAGCTTGGCCGTGCGTTTCCAGCCACCACCGCCATCCGCGTCAAGGACGCCATCGACGCCTTCAGCGTGATCTTTGGACGGGTGATGGTTGCCGTACGCGCTGCGGGCAGCGTCACCCTGCTCGCCGGTGCCCTGGTGCTCGCCGGTGCGCTCGCCACGGCACAGCGGCGCCGCATCAAGCAGGCTGTCATCCTCAAGACGCTCGGAGCCACGCGCCGCCGGATCCTGCTCTCCCACCTCGTCGAATACCTGTTCCTGGCCCTGTTAACCTCACTGATCGCGGTGGCAATCGGCAGCCTGGCTGCCTGGATCACGGTATCCGCAGTGATGGACTTCAGTTTTTCCTTTTCCGGCCGGGCGGTTGCCGAGACAATGCTGCTTGCCACGGCCCTGGTAGCCATATTCGGCGGCTACGGAACATGGCGGGTGCTCAGGGCCCCCCCGGTGCCCTACCTGCGATCCGAATAGAACTTGTAGTTTCACTACTTGTTAGTTGAGGGCGTCATTCTTACGTCTTATGCGCAGTTTTCTATTGGGCGCGGCGGCCTTGCCAGGGCAGGGTGGCCTCGCCATAATTGGCCTACGAAGCGATCGCTTCGGCCAAAGCTGAAGGGAAGGATCACAATGGCTCAGATCGACAACAGGTATGCGCTTGGCGGAACCGCCGCGCGGACCGGCGTCGCCGTAGACGAGGGTCTGCGCACATACATGCTGCGCGTGTACAACTACATGGCCGCCGGCATCGCGCTGACCGGTGTCGTCGCCTACCTTATCTTTACCTACTCGGTCACCAGCGATCCTGCGCTGGCTGCCAGCGCCGGCGGGCGCATCATGGCGCTGCACCGCGGCATGTATCTGACGCCGCTCGGCCAAACGCTGTTCACGACACCGCTGATGTACGTGCTGATCTTCGCACCGCTGGCGTTCGTGTTCTTCCTCTCCTGGCGCATCGCCAGCATGAGCGTCGGCACGGCCCAGATCGCGTTCTGGTTGTTCGCCGCAGTGATGGGCGCGTCGCTGTCCTCGATCTTCCTGCGCTACACGGCCACCTCCATCACGCAGGTGTTCTTCGTGACGGCGGCAGCGTTCGGCGCGCTCAGCATCTACGGGTACACCACCAAGAAGGACCTGTCGGGCTGGGGTTCGTTCCTGATCATGGGCGTGTTCGGCATCATCATTGCCGCCCTCGTCAACCTGTTCCTGCAATCGAGCGCGCTTCAGTTCGCCATCTCCGTGATCGGCGTGCTGGTGTTCGCCGGCCTCACCGCCTACGACACGCAGCGCATCAAGGACGGCTACTACGAGGTGATGGGCGACACGGTTGCCATGACCAAGGGCGCCATCATGGGCGCGCTCAGCCTCTACCTCGACTTCATCAACATGTTCGTCTCCCTGCTCCAGCTGTTCGGCAGTCGCGAGTAGCAGAAGACGGAATTATGAAAGTGAAGGGCCTCGCTTACCGCGGGGCCCTTTGCTTTTGCGGCGTAGCAGGGCAAATTTTCGCGCAGCACCACACCATTGGGGAGAACGAGCGTGAAGGCCCAGGCGATCTTGCGTCCGGCGACGGCAGCCGACGTGGCAGCCATCACCGGCATCTACCGGGGCGCCGTGCTGCACGGAACGGCGAGCTTCGAGATCGAGCCGCCGGACGAGGCCGAGATGGCGAGCCGCTTCCGCTCCATCACGGCCGGCGGCTATCCCTATCTGGTCGCCGAGCTCGATGGCGCCGTGGTGGGCTATGCCTATGCGAGTGCCTACCGCGCCCGTCCCGGCTACCGTTTCACGGTGGAGGACTCGATCTATCTTGCGCCCGACGCGCAGGGCAAAGGCATCGGCAGCGGGCTGCTGACGGAACTGATCAAGGCATCAACCGCCAACGGCTATCGGCTTATGGTCGCCGTCATTGGTGATTCGCGCAACTTTGCGTCCATTGCCCTGCACCGCAGGAGCGGATTTCGATTCTGCGGCACGATGCACTCGATCGGCTACAAATTCGGGCATTGGCTGGACAGCGTCATCATGGAATTACCGCTAGGCGAGGGTGACACTTCGCCTCCGGTGGAGCGGTGAACTGGGCTCCCCCTTGTTGGCCAGCCTGGCCCTACACTGCCGCCAAGCGAACGCTTTTTTCCAGCACGTCAAGCACCCGCGCGAGCTCGTTGCCGCGCTTCAGGATGAGGCCGGTGGCCGCGACCACGCTGTAGGCGCCCTGGCGGCGCGCCAGCTTGGGGCACTTCTCGATCCGGTAAAGCGGCACTTCGCTGGCGCGGCGGAACACGGAGAACACCGCTTTGTCGCGCCCGAAGTCCATGGCGTAATCGCGCCATTCGCCGGCCGCCACCCGGCGGCCGTACAGGTCCAGGATTTGGCGAAGCTCCTGGCGATTGAAACCGATGATCGAAGGACTGGATGAAGGAAGAGCAACAACGCTTGCTGCAAAGCCCGCGCGCTGGCGCGGGCTGAACTGTATTGGTTCTACTTCGCTCAAAGGCGCCTCCTGTTCGAGTAAGCTGTCACATGATCATCACTTTGCATCGGCAATGCAAGCGGCGGACCGCTGCAAGGGCGAGAGGGCCGTCGGCCCGGAGCACCATCTTTTGCGGCGCACCCATTGGTGCTTGTCGGAGTTTCGTCCTGTCGCGTCAAAACTCTGTTTTGCCCGGTTCCTGCAGATTCTCCGAACGAAACCCGGCGCAGGGTGGTCTCTTGAAAAGCGTCCGTCCGGGTGAGTAAATTGCCGCATGCTTGGACGTTGCGCTCACATCGCGTGCACACTTCCCCTACTGCTCGGCGCTTGCGCTGCGGCTTTGGCCCAGGCCGCCGACGGCCCGGACTTCTGGGCCGTCACCGGAGTACGGTCGAACGATGCGCTCAACATGCGCATATCTCCGTCTGCCGACAGCGAGGCGATCCTGCGCATCCCGCACAACGCGCGCGGCCTCAAAAACTACGGCTGCCCGAACGACGTTACGTTCGAGCAGTGGAAGCGCATGACCAAGGCCCAGCGCGACTTCGCAGCACGATCCCGCTGGTGCCAGGTCGAATATCAGGGCCGCAAGGGCTGGGTGGCGGGGCGGTTCCTGCGCGAGGATGTTGGCTCGGCACGGTAGCGCCAGGGCAGTGCCGCGCGGCCGGCGCGCACGCCTCTTGTTGTCACACTTTCTTGATCCTCCGCTCGGCGCCCCACTGAACCGGCGTTTGCGCGGCAGCGTATTCCCTCGGCGCTGACACCACGCGTCCGGAATGGCGCTCGAGCCGCACAGCGCCACGGGGAGCCCGCCATGCCTTCGCGGAGGATGTCCTGCAATGCGCAAATCCGAGCATTGCAAGTCGCCGTACTGGTTCTGGCGTTCGTTCCGGTCGCGGCCGGTCTCGCCGGCGCGGTCTTCGGCATCGGCGTGTTCGAGCCGGCCGTTCTGCTGGGGCGCGACACGGACAGTACCGGCCGGTACCTTTCCGGCCTGCTGCTCGCCATCGGCGTGGCGTTCTGGTCGACTGTACCGCGGATCGAAAGGCAGGGTGTCCGCTTCCGCCTGCTCACCCTGATCGTGTTGACCGGCGGGCTGGCCCGGCTCAGTGGGCTGCTGCTGATCGGGCCTCCCTCGGCGCCCATGCTTGCTGGGCTCGCCATGGAGCTCGCTGTCACCCCGGCGCTGGCACTTTGGCGAGAAAGAGTCCAGCACCTGTGCAGCGGCGACGCCTCGGCGCGTGGCGCCGCGCCGGTTGCCTGAGGCCTAGCGTGCCAATCGCCTCTCGCGGCGTGAGGGTCTACAATCGCCCCCGCCACCTCAGGGAGCGCACACGCCATGGACATGACCGGTGAAGAGCGCATCGCCGCGAGCCGCGCCACGGTGTGGGCGGCCCTCAACGACCCCGAGGTGCTGAGGCAATGCATCCCGGGTTGCGAGTCCCTGGAGAAGCTGTCGCCCACCGACATGACCGCGCGCGTGAAGCTGCAGATCGGTCCGGTGCGGGCGACGTTTCAGGGCAAGGTCACGCTGTCGGACCTCGACCCGCCGAACGGCTACCGGATTTCCGGCGAAGGCCAAGGCGGGGTGGCCGGATACGCCAAGGGCGGTGCGGTCGTTCGCCTCAAGGAAGACGGTGCAGGCACGCTACTCACCTATGAGGCCAAGGCCGACGTCGGCGGCAAGCTGGCGCAGCTGGGCGGCAGGCTGATCGATTCGACCGCCAAGAAGCTTGCCGGCGAATTCTTTCAGAAGTTCGGCACTCTGGTAGGAGGGCCGGCGCCCGCGGCGCCGGCAGCACCTGCAAAGAAAGAAAGCTGGTGGCGGAGACTGTGGCGCCGGCTATTCGGCGCCAGCGGCAGCTGATCAGACCTGCGCGAACCGGCCGAGCCGGGCAGCGCCTCGCCGGTTCAGCGCGGAGCCATCCGCAGCGCTCCGTCGAGCCGGATGCACTCGCCGTTGAGCATTGGGTTCTCGCAGATGTGCACCGCCAGCGCAGCGTACTCGGTTGGGCTGCCGAGGCGCGCCGGGAACGGCACCGACGCGGCAAGCGACTTCCTCGCCTCCTCGGAGAGGTTGTCGAACATCGGCGTCAGAAACAAGCCCGGCAGGATGGTGCAGACGCGGATGCCGCTCTGGGCGAGGTCACGCGCCACCGGCAAAGTCATGGAGTACACGCCGCCCTTGGAAGCCGAGTAGGCGACCTGCCCGATCTGGCCGTCTTGGGCCGCCACCGAGGACGTGCAGATCATCACCCCGCGCTCGCCGTCGGCGTTGAGGGGCTCAACCGTCTGCATGCCGGCGGCACTCTTGGACATCATCAGGAACGTGCCGATCAGGTTGACCTGGATCACCTTGGTGAAGCTCGCAAGATCGTGCGGCTCGAACGCGCCTGTCTCCTTGACGCGGCGGGTGACGCGCTTGGCTATGCCGATGCCCGCGCAGTTCACCAAAACTCGCTCCTGCCCGTGCGCCTTGCGCACAGCAGCTAGCGCCGCGTCGACGCTGGCTTCGTTGGTCACGTCGCACTTCGCGAACACACCGCCGAGCTCCTTGGCTACCTTTTCGCCGAGGTCGGCGTTGAGATCGAGAAGCGCCACCTTGACGCCCTTGGCCGCGAGCGCCTTGGCGCTTGCCGCGCCAAGGCCGGATGCGCCACCGGTAATGACTGCGGGAATGCTCTTCGAAAGCTCCATGGTGCTCTTCCTTGACTGGTTGCCCTTGCACGCTGCCCGAACAGTAGGGCGCACCCGCGCGAAGGTAAAGCTAGGCCGCCCGTGCGCGTTGCATCGCCGCAGCGGCCGCGAACACAACGAATCCCAAGAGCACGTTGTAGCCCACCCTAACGCCGAGGTCCGACAGCCCCGGCACGAAAGCGCCGACATCGACCCCCAACAGCGGCCGCAGGATCGCGTCGAGCACCGCGGGAAACACGAGGAATAGGCCGGCGATCGCAAGCAGCGTCGTCTCGAGCGCCGTGCTTCGCTTCAAGAACCAGCCCTGGGCCGCAAAGGCCAGCATGGCGATGCCGGCGCCCGTCTCGATGAAAATCTCAACGATGTCGAGCCAGCTGCCGCCGCGCGGCACCTTGAGCAGCAGGCCGATGCCCTGCGGGTCGAGCACGAACACGAACGGCACCAGGAAGGCCGGCATCGTGTACTTCCACGACTGCAGCGTTGTCAGGTAAGGATTGCCGCCGGTGATGGCCGCGGCCGCGAAGGGGGAGAGCGCCGTCGGCGGCGAAACCTCCGACAGCACCGCGTAGTAGAAGATGAACATGTGGGCGGCGAAGTCGGGCACGCCGAGCTTGATCATGGCGGGCGCGGCGATCACCGCGCACATGATGTAGGAGGCCGTCACCGGCACGGCGAGGCCGACGATCCACACGATGGCGCCCGTGAAGATGGCGGTCAGCAGCAGGCTGCCCTGGGCATAACCGATGATGATGTCGGCGAAGCGCTGGGCGAGCCCCGTGAGCGTCACCACGCCTACGATGATGCCGGCGGTGGCGCAGGTGGCCGCGACGTTGAGCACGCCGGTGGTGCCTTCCTTCATCGCCGTCACGAACTTCTGGGCGACCGGCCAGGCTTGTGGCGCTAACAGACCAAGTGCGACCACCGCCGCGATCGGCACGAAGATCGGCAGCCACATGTGCTCCATCGCCTCAGAGCTGATCGGCGCGCCGGCGAACTGCGCGATGACGAGGGCTAGCGCAATGGCGAGCGGGATCGCCGCCCACCAGGGCGCGATGGACGTGTCGGCGCGAAGCGTGCTCGACACGACAGCCAGAATGGTCGCCCAGAACACGGCGAGCACCGGCGAGAAGCCCAGCAGCATGAAGGCGATGATCGAGATCAGCGAGCCGAAGTGGAACCAATAGGACTTGGTGAGGCGCCACACCTCGCCCTTCGCCACCAAGATCTCGCTCGAGCCGCCCACCTTGCGGGCGTCGATCTCCACCATCACCAGGATGGCGAAGTAGTAGAGCAGGGTCGGGATCGTCGCCATGACGATCACGTCGAAATATGAGATCTTGAGGAACTCGGCGATCAGGAAGGCGGCGGCGCCGAGCACGGGCGGCGAGATGATGGCGCCGAGCCCGCCGGCAGCCAGCAGTCCACCTGCGGCATTCTTCTCGTAGCCGGCCCTCTCCAGCAGCGGGTAAGCAACCGTGCCGATCGTGACCGTGGTGGCGACGCCGGAGCCGGAAGGCCCGCCCATCAGGAACGAGGAGAGTACCACCGCGCGGCCTGCCGCGTTGCGGCGGCCGCCCATGGCCGCAAACGAAAAGTCGATGAAGAAGCGTCCCGCACCCGACTGCTGCAGCACCGCGCCGAACACCGTGAACAGAATGATCAAGCTGGAGGCCACGTCCACCGTGGTGCCGAAGATGCCTTCGAGCGTCATGTAAAGGTGCGCGATCAGGTCCTCCAGCGCGTAGCCGCGGTGCGTCCAGGGATGCGGCAGAAGGTGGCCGAACATTGCGTACAGAATAAACGCGATGGCCACGCCCGGCATGATCCAGCCGGTGGCGCGCCGTGTGCCCTCCAGCAGCAGCAGCACGAACACCAGGCCCACCAGCCAGTCCGTCTGGGTCGGCGCGGTGGCGCGGTCGCCGAAGTAGGCGCCCTGCGACAGCACGTAGATCATGGTGCTGGCCGCCATCGCAGCGAGCAGGTAGTCCCACCAACGGATGCGATCACGGAACCGCCGCGCCATGGGAAACAGCAGGTAGCAGAGCACCAACACCATGCCGACGTGCGTCGGCCGCAGCACGTGCGCCGGCACGATCTCGAAAGCGGCGTAGAGGTGGAAGAGCGAGACGACGACTGCGAAGGCCGTGATGGCGACGCCGATCCAGCCGCCCAGCCGATTGAACGCGCCCTCCTCCTCCTCGATGTATTGCTCGAGACGCTCGCGGGCATCCTCGGAGAGCTGCGCGGGAGGATGCGCCGACAAGGTGTCGGCCTTCAGTGGGGTGGATTCCACGCGCTGTCCCCTCCCGGGTATGCTGCTCGGCCTTTCGGGCCTGTTGGTGGTTGACGCCATGCTATACGAGGCCGGCGCCGTCGGTCACCCCGACGTCCGTCGGATGGCAAGGGAGGGAGGCTCCGCCCCAAAAACGCCGGCGCCGGACCCTCGACAAGGCCCGGCGCCGCAAACGTACCTCGTGTTGGGCCTATGCTTGGCCGGCCACGTGGTTACTCGACCTTGATGCCCTTCTCCTTGAAGTATTTGAGGGCGCCGGGATGCCAGGGGATGCCGGCGCGGTTGGAGGTCTGCCACTCCGGCTTGATGTTGAGCGCCTCCTTGTGCACCAGTGCCAAGTCGGCCCGCTTCTCCAGCATGATTCTGGTCAGATCGTAGGCAAGCTTCTCGTCCGTGTTGGCGTTCACGGCCATGATGTTCCAAACCGTGTTGTTCTTGGCGTCCGCCTCCATGCCCTTGTAGGTCGCGGCCGGGATAGTGGCCTCGGCATAGAGCGGCCCATACTTGGCATTCATCTTCGCGGTGAAGTGCGAGATGTCGAGGATCTTGATCTTGGTGTTAGGCGTCGCCGCGAGATCGGTCACGGCCGCCGTGGGCAGGCCGCCAACCCAGAAGAACGCCTCGATCTTCCTGTCCTTCAGCGCGTTGACGCTCTCGGCCACGCCCAGGCGCTCCTTGCGCACATCCTTCTCATGGTCGAGACCGGCCGCCTCAAGCACGCGGATGGCATAGACCTCGGTGGCGCTGCCCGGCGAACCCGCGGAGATGCGCTTGCCCCTCAGATCCTCCACCTTGCTGATGCCGGTGCCTTCCACCGTCACTACGTGCATGTGGTTGGGATACATGACGGCGAGAGCGCGGATCGGCAGCTTGCCGCTCGTGAACTTGTCGGTGCCGTTGACGGCATCCCAAGCCGCGTCGACCTGAGTGAAGCACAGGTCCACCTTGCCCGAGCCGATCAGCTGCAGGTTGGCGACCGAGCCGCCCGTGACCTGCGCCGTGGCCGTGATGCCCGGCAGCTCCTTGCCGAGGATGTTGCCGAAACCGCCGCCGAGCGGGTAGTAGACGCCGCCGGTACCCCCGGTGGCGATCGAGAGCTGCTTGCTCTGCTGTGCCTCGGCCGCAAATATGCCGGCCAGAGTAGCGACAGCGACAGCCAAGACCTTGCCAAGTTTCATTTGCGGGCACCTCCCCAGTGAGTGTCTTTTAGGGCCGAGCTGTTGGTATGCCACCGACCCTTGCCATTGCCTCTTAGCGAACACGCCGCTTGAGGGCAAGCGCACGCGGCTTGCAAAGCGCGCGTATGTGCCTGATCGTGAAGGGTACTCCCGCCGCGGGCCGGATCGCATTGCCGCAGCTCGAGATTGAGAAGGGATGGGCACCGCCTATGCTTCCCAGGGGCTATTTCGCTATCGGCGCGGAGCGCATCTCCAAGGCCCTGAACCTCGGCAATCTGATGCGGTCCGCGCACGGTTTCGGCGCCAGCTTCACGTTTACCATCGGCGCAACCTATCTGGCCCTCGAGGCCCGGGCCGATACATCCAAGGGGGCGCAGCACCTGCCGCACTACGATTGGCCGAGTGTGCAAGAGATGGCGCTCCCGGCGGGATGCCGCCTGGTCGGCATCGAGCTGCTCGATACAGCCATCGACCTGCCGAGCTTCCACCATCCGCCGCGCGCCGCCTACGTGCTGGGTCCCGAGCGCGGCTCGCTGTCGCCCGCGCTGCTCGAGCGATGCGACTACGTCGTGCGCATCCCTACCAATTTCTGCATCAACCTGGCGATGGCTGGCGCGATCGTCATGTACGACCGCGTGCGCTCGCTGGGGCGGTTCCCGCCCCGCCCGTTGGGCGAGGGAGGTCCAATCGTGACTAGGCCGCGGAATATTGCCGGCAAGGTCGGCCGCAAGCCGCGCCCCTAGGCGCCCCCCCTCAAGCCTCGCCGCGGCGGCGGCGCAGCTGCACGTAGAGCGCGCCGTTGCCACCGTGGCGCACGCCGGCGGTGGTATAGCTCAACACCACGGAGCGCATCTCAGGCTCTGCCAGCCATTGCGGGACGAGGCGGCGAAGCACTCCTCGCTGGGGCTCCCCCAAGGCGTCGGCCAGATGATCGCGATGGCCGGACGCCTCGTCGCCCTTGCCGGTGATGACGAGAACGGTCTTGCACCCCTCCTCCTGGCTCGACCGCAGGAAAACAAGCAGCTGCACGCGGGCGTCGCGCCGGCGAACGCCGTGCAAATCGAGGCGCGCGTCGATGGCGGTCTTGCCGGACGCTACTTGTCGCGCGGCGCGGCGGTCGAACTCGGCAAGCGGGGGGGCGCGACGCGGCGCGGCGGGGGGCGGCGAGGTCTTGGGAGGACGAGGCGCACCTGCGGGAGCTTTGGGTGCCTCGGCCGCTACCCGCGGCGGCGGCTTGGGAGCGCCGCTCTCGGCGTGCGGGGTCACTCGCGGCTTGTTTTTGACCTTGTCGACTGAGCCCGCCAGCCGGCGCCACAAGTCGGCTTCGTCGGGGGCAATGGTTCGGCCATCTTGGCCGGACTTGCCGCCCTTGCTCATTGCGGCGTCTTTGGCTCGCCGGTGGCCTTGTCCGGCGCAGCCTCGGTCTTGGCCACGGCGTCCTTGGGCACCAGCACGAAGAACCGGCCGGCGTGCTTGGTGACGCCGGCAAGCTTGCCCGCCGCGTCGCCTGAGCCGACGTAGATGTCGCCCCGCTCCGGCCCGCGGATGGCCGAGCCCACGTCCTGACCGATCATGAGGCGATGGAACGGCGCCTGGTGGGAGAGATGCGTCAAGGTCGGAGCGCTGACGTAGATGGGCGTGCCGAGGGCATGATAGCTGGAATCCAACGCCAAGCTGCGCCCGGCGGTAAGCGGTACCCTCAAGGCGCCCAATGGCGCGCCAAGGTCGTCGCTGCTCTTCAACTCGCGGAAGAACACGTACGACTCGTTGTGCCACAGCACCTTCTTGGCGCGCTCGGCATCGGCTTTCAGCCAGCCAATCAGAGCGCCCATAGAGACCTTGTCGGCCGCCAGAATAGCCTTCTCCGTCAGGTAGCGGCCGATCGAGCGGTAAGGGTAGCCGTTCTTGCCGTCGTAGTGAACGCGAACGATGCCGCCGTCGGAGAGCTTGACGCGTCCGGAGCCCTGAATCTGCAGGAAGAAGATATCGACGGAGTCCGCCAGGTAGAGAAGCTCGAGCCCCTTGCCCTTGAGCGCGCCTTCGTCGATCTGCGCCCGCGTGAAGTACGGCTCGGTGCCCTTGTCGGTCTTGCGCACATAGGTGAGCATGCCGGGGCGGGCGGCGCGCTGCGTGTCGGGGACGACGTTCACCAGATCGGGCGGGCGCTTGTAGATGGGCGTCTGATAAGGCCCGTGCGGCGTGCGCGAGCCGTTGAGCAAGGGCTCGTAGTAGCCCGTGAGCACGCCGGCACGCCCGTTGTGCACCACGCTGCTCGGCGTGAAGCGATGCTCGAAGAATGCGCGCGCGCCGTCTTTGCTCTTGATATCGCGTGAAGCCCTGCCTGCGTCATCGCACGCTGCAACGAGGGCGGCCGGCGGTGGCGGGACCTTCTCGTCCGTGCCCTTGTCGCGGGCGTTGGCCGCTACGCGCTCGCAGGACTTGAGGAAAGTCTTGAAAGCGGCCAAGTGATCGTCCTGCTGCCAGCCAGGCAGATCGGCGAAGGAGACCGGGCGGTACGTAACGGCTGCCGTTGCTTTGCTCTTGAAAATCCGCGCCTTCCAGCCACCCTCGAGCGTCTTGGCCTGGGAAGTGGCCTGACCGGCGCCGGAAAACGTCACGATTGCCACCATCGCCGCCGCAGTACCCGCGACGCGCCGACGTGCAACCCCCAATGCCAAAGCGCCCTCCCCCATCCGGAAGCCTGCGCATCCTTCCGTCGCAAGATTGGCTAATTTGCGGCCTGGGTGGCTACCAGCTTCCAGTTAGGATTGCGTGAAACCGCCTCGCGCGCGAAGGTCCAGATGTCGGTGACCTCGCGGATACGCTTGGGATCCCCCGAAATCACCTCGCCGGCCCTGTCGCGCGTGGCTGAGATCAGCTCGCTCACGAACTTCACCGTCAGCTGGGCGATGCCGCCTTTCAGCTCCGCCTCGACCAGGTCGGCCGACTTTATGCCGACGAAGCTCTGGTCGATTTGCTCGCCGCGGGCCTCGCGCTCGGCAATGGCAGTGCTGAAGCCTTCGTAGACTTCCGGGCTCAGGAGGTCCTTGAGGGTGCGGCGATTGCCCTCTGCGAAGGCGGTGACAATGATCTCGTAGGCGACACGCGCGCCTTGCAGGAAGTGGCTCGGGTCGAACGCGGCATCGGTGCGAACGATATCGAGCAGCCCCTTGACGATCTGGCCGTTACCGGCCGCGTACTCCTTGACGCGCTGCTCTCCATCCGCTTCGGCTTGCCGCTCCGCCGCTGGGCGCGCCTCGACATCTTCCCGCTCGCGCCGCGGCAAGGTGACGACCTTTTCCTGGCCGGCCAGCTTGCCGTTGCGCTGGCTGGCCTCTTGCTGCGCCTTGTAGCGCTCGAAACGGTCCTGCTCATGGCCTGTACGCCGACCAAGAACGCTGCGCAGCTTCAGGAAGATCACGACCGCCAGAACGAGAAACAGTAACGTGGTTACGTCGATCCTGCCGTCCATCACCCTAGCTTTCGAGCCAGTGCCTCAATCGGTGTCATGTAGGTTGCCGGGCCAGCCAGAACCAGCCCCAGTGCCCTGCATCCGGCCAAGCGCCATAGAATTCGCCGCCGCGAACACCAAACCTTACGGCATTGCAAGGCACAAGCCAACCGGAATGGCCTACAATATGGTGTGTGGTGGCCCGAAGGATGCTTGGCATGCTGCGCTTTGCCATTGGCCTTTTTCTCATACTGCTGCCCGTGCTGGAACTGGCGGTGATGGTAAAGTTGGGACAGGCTATCGGCATCTGGGCCACCTTGGCGCTGCTGATTGCCGCCTTCTTTTTGGGCGTGGCCGTCATTTCACAGCAGAGCACGAAAGTGCTGCGCCAGACCCTGGAGGCCATGGGCGAGGGCCGGGCGCCTGCCGCAAGCGTGCTCGACGGGCTATTCCTGCTGACGGCCGGCGGCTTGTTGCTGTTGCCCGGACTGATCAGCGACGGGCTGGCTTTCCTGCTACTCGTGCCACCGTTTCGCCACGCCGTCGCGCGCTGGAGCATGCGCTATGCGCTCGCTCGTGTGGACATGCATTTTGGCGATGAACGCGACCCTGCAGGCCACGATGCGCAGGGCGGCTTCCATGGGCACGCCGATGCCCAGAATGGTCCGGTCATCGACGGCGAGTTCAAGAGGCTGAGCGAGGCCTCGGCCGACCCGCCGCATCCCGACCGGCGGCACCTGCGCTGACTGCTACCCGTTCCGGGTACGGTTCGGCGTTGCCGTCAACTTGGCCGCCGTGCTAGCGAGCGCGCACACGGACGCCGGCACAGTTCAAGAGGAAGCAAGCGATGGCCGAGCCAACAAACACCGGTAACGGGGGAGGGAGCCAGCCAAGCGCTGCCGGCGAAGCCAGGCAGACGCAGGTGCGCGTGCTCGGCCAATACATCAAGGACCTCTCGTTCGAGAACCCGAACATCAGCAAGATGCTGGAGAACCCCGGCGAGGCGCCAAACCTGCGCGTCGAGGTCAATGTCAACGCCGGCAAGATCAAGAACGACATTTACGAGAGCGCGATCCTGCTGAAGGCCGAAGCCACCAGCGCCAAGCTCGGGACCATCTACGATCTCGAACTCGCGTATGCCGGCATGTTTCAGATCGAGAACATGCCCGAGCAGGCGATGGAGCAGTTCCTGCTCATCAATTGCCCCTCACTGCTGTTTCCCTTCGCCCGCCGGCTTGCCGCGGACCTGACGCGCGAGGGCGGGTTCCCGCCGCTGTTGCTCGACCCGATTGATTTTGTGGGTCTGTACGTCAAGCGCCAGCAGGAGCAGCAGGCACAGTCTCAATCCAAGCCGATCAACTAGAGTTGCTGTTCCGGGTTCAGCGTTGACACAAGGTTCGGCTTGCCTGAGCCTCTGAGGCTACCGCAACCGTTGCGCGGTGGGGCGTGTGCCGCGATGCTCATCAAGCGCCTGACGTTGGCATTCGCGGCTGTGGTCCTGCCGATAGCGCTGCTCGACGCGGCCATTCCAAAGCACGCACTGCCGCCGCACACAGCTTCGCTGGCGGGGCAGTTGCTCGTAGCCTCGACAGGGATGGGCGACCCGCGCTTCCGCCAGACCGTGATCTTGATCGTGCGACACGGCAAGGCCGGCGCCTTCGGCATTACCATCAACCGCCCGGTGGACGAGCGCCCGCTGGCAAAGCTGCTGGAAATGCTGGGCGAAACGGACGTCGCGGCCCAAGGCAGCGCACGCATCTTTGCCGGCGGGCCGGTACAGCCCGACGCCGGCTTCGTGGTCCACACCACAGACTATGCGCAGCAAGGAACCATAGAGATCAACGAAGAGCTCGCGCTCACCACCAGTCCGGACATCCTCCGTGCCATCGGCCGCAAGCAGGGCCCGCAGAAAGCGCTGGTGGCATTCGGCTATGCCGGCTGGGCCGCTGGCCAGCTCGAGGCCGAATTGGCACGCAACGATTGGCTGACCACGCCTGCCGACGCGTCTCTCGTGTTCGATGAGAGCCGCGAGCGCGTTTGGGACGAGGCTATGGCCCGGCAGCCGCGCTCACCGTGAGAGGCAGTCAACTCGCCGATTTGATGGAAAGAGCTGGCCGGCCGGCCGTTAGGTATCGGCTTTGGCCTCGTGACGGCGGATCAGGCCGACCTGCGCCATGGCGAACAGGAACGTCAACGGCAGGATGCCGAACACTTTGAAGTTGACCCAGGCCGCTTCCGAGAAGTTGCGCCAAACGATCTCATTCAGGACGGCCATAGCGAGAAAGAACCCGAGCCAGCGCACGGTCATTTTTTGCCAGCCCTCGTCGGTGAGCCGCAAAGCTTCGCCCATGAACGTCTTGAGAAGGGGGCGGCCCGTATAGAGGCCTACTCCGAGAATGCCGGCAAACAGCAGATTAATGATGGTCGGCTTCATCTTGATGAAGCTCGGGTCGTCCAGGAAGAAGGTGAGCCCGCCGAACACGACCACCAGCACCGCCGTGGCAGCCGGCGCCACGGCGAAGCGGCCGAGCAGGATGCGCGATGCGACCAGCGCGGCAACGGTCGCCAGCATCAGGATACCCGTCGCCCAGTAGATCCCCGCCCTGTAGTAGGCCAAGAAAAAGACGATCAGAGGCCCCAGGTCGATGAGCAGTTTGACGACCGGATTGGTCTCGGCCGGCCGGCTTGACGTCTCATTCATGGCTTGAAGCAAGCCCTGTGTTGAGCCGGTTGGAGTTCAGCCGGCAGCGTCGCGCGCGTGGCCGGCGTCGGGAGCCGGCAGACGGTATTTATGCATCAGGCGCGCCTGCCACCAGAAGTAAGCGGCCGTTCCGGGCATGATCACGAAGATTTTGAAGAATATCCAAACGTCGATGCCGGTGAACACCCGGTTGAGCGCAAACATCTCGAAATCGTCGAAGCCCAAGCGCACCACCTCGTTGAGGATGGCCGTGCCGAGGAAGAACAGGGCTACGTTGCGGGTGAGCTTGAACCAGCCCTCCTCGGTATAGTGGAAGGTCTTGCCGAACACGAAACGGAAGAAGTTGTGGCCGGTGTGCAGGCCGCTCCAGAGCACGCCAGCGACCAAAGTATTGAATAGCGTGACCTTGATCTGTACCCACATAGCATCGCCGGTGATCAGGGTCAGAGCGCCGAAGGCGACACTGATGCCGCCGGCGACGAACGGCATGATCGGGGGCCGGCCCAGCACCCAAAGACTGACGACCAGCGAGATAACCGTGGTGGCGATCAGCGCCCATGTGCCGGCGGCTATGCCAAAGATGCCGTTGACGAGGAACATCGCCATCAGCGGACCGATCTCGCCGAAGATGTTGACGGTCTGCTCGATAGTGAACGGAAACTGCCGCCGCCTCGGGATCGCTTCGATTGCCACGTTCTCTTCTTTCAGGCGGCTCTTTCGGAGACCCAGCCTCTCCCTTTCCGTTCGTCCTAACTGAGCGCGATGGCGCGCGCAAACTCGCCCGCTTCGAAGGCCGACAAGTCCTCGACACCCTCCCCGACGCCGATGGCGTGCACCGGAAGGCCGAACTTTGCCGAAATTGCGACCAGGATGCCACCCCTGGCCGTACCATCGAGCTTGGTCATTACCAGACCGGTCACCCCCGCCTTGTCCTTGAACACTTCAACCTGATTGAGCGCGTTCTGACCAGTGGTGGCGTCCAGTACCAGGAGCACCTGGTGGGGGGCACTCGCATCGATCTTGCGGAGGACGCGAATTACCTTTTCCAGTTCGTCCATCAGGGCTTGTTTGTTCTGCAAACGGCCTGCCGTGTCTATTAGCAACACGTCGTATTTTTTTTCGCGGGCGCGGGTCAGGGCA
This sequence comes from uncultured Alphaproteobacteria bacterium, assembly GCA_963832445.1. Taxonomy (GTDB): domain Bacteria; phylum Pseudomonadota; class Alphaproteobacteria; order Rhizobiales; family Hyphomicrobiaceae; genus AWTP1-13. Next base: position 183,694 of record CAWHUM010000022.1, on the reverse strand, counting down.
TCGAATGCCAGCCCGGCGGCGTCGGAGCCCACGCCTCGCGCCAGGACCTCGGCCCCCGTCCGTTCACCCCATATCTTGAGCTGATCGATTGCTGCAGCACGGAACGTGTCGCCCGCGGCCAACATTACCGACTGTCCATCCTGGCGCAGCTTATGCGCAAGCTTGCCGATGGTGGTGGTCTTGCCGGTGCCATTGACCCCGACCACCAGGATGACATGGGGGCGGTGATCGCCCTCGATCCGCAGCGGCTGCGCCACCGGCGCCAACACCCGCTCGACCTCGGCGGCCAGCACGGCACGCACTTCCTCGGTGGAGATTTCCTTGCTGTGGCGGCCTTGTGCCAGGGCGGCGGAAATACGCATCGCAGTGTCTACCCCGAGGTCTGCCTGGATCAGCAGATCTTCCAGCTCCTCCAGGGTATCGGCGTCGAGCTTCCTTTTCGTAAAGATGCCGGCAATGTCCTGCGACAGCTGGGCCGACGTCTTGGTTAGCCCGGCCTTTAGGCGCTGGAACCAGCTCTGCCGCTTGGGCGCGGGCTCGGATGCTGCGGCAGGCTCGACAGGCGCGGCCTCGACGGTTGCAGCAGCAGCGCTGTCATCCTCCTTCGGCGGAGACTCAGCCGGGGGCTCAGCACGCCGAAACGCACTGAAAAGACCCCCTCGTTTCGCCGGTTTGTCGCTCACGGCGCACACTTGGGCGCGAGCCGCTCGGCCTGCAAGCGCAAGCCGTCGGACCGAGTGACGCGGGCGAGCACGAAGTCGCGAGCGGCGGCAGGACCATCGAGCATCACCTCGGCAAAGGCGGGCGTGCGTCCCTGGCCGTCGCGCTCCATGAGCAGCTCGACGCTTCGTCCGACCTGCGCTCGCAGATACGCCGCGAGGGTGCGCCTACCCTTATCGCGAAGCCGGGCAGCCCTGGCCTTGGTCTCACGGCCCGAAACCTGAGGCATGCGGGCAGCCGGCGTGCCGGCCCGCGGAGAGAACGGGAATACGTGGAGAAACGTTAATCCGCACTCGTCAACCAACCGCAACGAGTTCTCGAACATGGCCTCGGTCTCGGTCGGGAAGCCGGCGATGAGATCGGCACCGAACACCATGTCGGGCCGCAGCCGCCGAGCCTGCTCGCAGAAGCGGATGGCATCCGCCCGCAGATGCCGCCGCTTCATGCGCTTCAGGATCAGGTCGTCGCCCGACTGCAGCGACAGGTGCAGATGCGGCATCAGCCGCGCCTCCTCGGCGATGGCATCCAAGAGGTGGGTGTCCGCTTCCACCTGGTCGATCGACGACAGGCGCAGGCGCTTCAGCTCCGGCACGTGCCGCAGTACTTGGCGCACCAGCTTGCCGAGCGTCATGCCGCCCGGCAGATCGGCGCCGTAGGAGGTGATGTCGACCCCGGTCAGCACAATCTCGGGATAGCCTGCCTCCACGAGGCGGCGCACCTGCGCCACGACTTCGCCCGCCGGCACCGACCGCGACCGCCCGCGGCCGTAAGGGATGATGCAGAAGGTGCAGCGGTGGTCGCAGCCGTTCTGCACCTCGACATATGCGCGGGCGCGCGAGCCGAAGCCTGAGATCATGGCGTGGGCCGTCTCGCGCACCGACATGATGTCGTTCACTTGCACGCGGGGCGTATCGGCGAGGCTCAAAGCCTGGAAGGTCTCGGGCTTGATCTTTTCGCCGTTGCCGACGACCGCATCGACCTCGGGCATATCGGCGAAGCGCTCAGGCTCGATCTGCGCCGCGCACCCCGTGACGATGATGCGCGCGGAAGGGCTGTCCCGCCTGACCTTGCGGATGGTCTGCGCCGCCTGCCGCACGGCCTCCGCAGTCACGGCGCAGGTGTTGACGATGACGGCGTCATCGAGCCCCGCCGCGGCGGCGTGGCCACGCATGACCTCCGACTCGTAGGCGTTGAGGCGGCAGCCGAGCGTGATGAGGCGAACCCCGCTCATCGGTGGCTACACCGCTTCGAGCGCATCGAGCACTCCCTCGTGCTCCAGCGCGACCGGCCCGGTCATCAGGATGCGATCGTCGCTGCGCCACTCGATCAGCAGCGGCCCGCCCGGCAGTGTGACGGTAGCCCGGCGCTCCGCGAGCCCTTTGCGCGCTGCGCACACCACGGCGGCGCAGGCGGCGCTGCCGCAGGCCTTGGTGAGGCCCGCGCCGCGCTCCCAGGTGCGCACGGTGATGGTCGTTGGCGAGGTGACGTGCGCCAGCGAGATGTTGGCGCGATCCGGGAATATCGGATGGTTTTCCAGCAGCGGCCCGATGCGGCCGAGGTCGAAGGCGTTGACGTCTTCGCACCCAGAACACGGCATGCGGGTTGCCGACATTGACCACCGAGGGCGAATGCAGGATCGGCTTGTCGATCGGGCCGATCTGCAGCTCGATGGCCCGCGTGTCGTGGAATGCTTCGGCCAGCGGAATGTCCTTCCAGCCGAACTTCGGCCGCCCCATGTCGACCGTGATGTGCTCGATATCGGTCACGCCGACGTCGAGGACGCCGGCGGCGGTCTCGAACTTGAGCGCCTTGCGGCCGGTCTCGCCCGCCACCACCCAGCCGACGCAGCGCATGCCGTTGCCGCAGGCTTCCGCCTCCGATCCGTCGGCGTTCCAGATGCGCACGAAGGCCTCCGTGCCGGCGGAGCGGGGCTCGTGCAGCACCATCATCTGGTCGAACCGCGACTGCGGCCGCTCAGCGGCGGCGCGCGCGACGGCAGGGCCGATCGCGACCTTGCGTCCGCGCACGTCGACAACGAGGATCTCGTTGCCGAGGCCGTTCATTTTGCGAAAGGGCAGGGTTGCTGGCATGCCCCCTTATATGGCGAGCCGCGGGGGGAGCACAATCGACGCCGTAGGGAGGGTCGATAGGGCTTCCTCGGGGCCCTGTTCGTCGCTACATAGGCCTCAACTGAACTCAATCCCGGTTCGCATGGAAACCGCTCTCGACATTGCCGCGCAGGCGACGCCCGCCGCCGCTACCAAGCCCTCCCTCGCCGGCCTCGGCCGCGAAGGCTTGGGCGCGGCGCTGGCGGCCGTCGGCGTGCCGGAGAAGCAGCTGCGCATGCGCGTCGGCCAGCTGTGGAGCTGGCTCTACGCCCGCGGCGCCACCTCGTTCGATCAGATGTCGGACGTGTCCAAGGACCTGCGCGCCACGCTCGCGCAGCCCTACACGCTCGACCGCCCCGAGATCGCCGCCGAGCAGGTCTCGGCCGACGGCACCCGCAAGTGGCTGCTGCGCCTGCCCAAGCGCGGCCACGAGGCACGCGCGCCCGAGATCGAGACCGTCTACATCCCCGAGTACGACCGCGGCACGCTCTGCATCTCGAGCCAGGTCGGCTGCACGCTCACCTGCTCGTTCTGCCACACCGGCACGCAGCGGCTGGTGCGCAACCTCGAGCCCGAGGAGATCGTCGGCCAGATCCTCGTCGCCCGCGACCGCATCGGCGACTGGCCGGGCGCCGCGCCGCCCGCCGACGGCCGGCTCATTCCCGACACCGAGCGCAAGATCACCAACATCGTGCTGATGGGCATGGGCGAGCCGCTCTACAATTTCGACAACGTGCGCGATGCCATGGCCGTTGCCGCCGACGGCGACGGCCTCGCCTTCTCCAAGCGGCGCATCACGCTCTCAACCAGCGGCGTGGTGCCGGAGATCCCGCGCTGGGGCGCCGAGGCTGGCACCATGCTGGCCATCTCGCTGCACGCCACCAACGATGCGCTGCGCGACAAGCTGGTGCCCATCAACAAGAAGTATCCGATTGCCGAGCTGATCGCCGCCTGCCGCGCCTATCCGGGCCTCTCCAACGCCCGCCGCATCACCTTCGAGTACGTGATGCTGAAGGGCGTCAACGACAGCCTCGTCGAGGCCAAGGCGCTGGTGCGCCTGCTCGCCGGCATCCCGGCCAAGATCAACCTGATCCCCTTCAACCCCTGGCCCGGCACGAGCCACGAATGCTCCGACTGGGAGCAGATCGAGAAGTTCGCCGAGGTGGTGAATGCGGCGGGCTACGCCAGTCCCGTGCGCATGCCCCGTGGCCGCGACATCCTCGCCGCCTGCGGCCAGCTCAAGTCCGCCACCCTCAAGCTCTCCGCCCGCGAGCGCAGTGCGGTGCCTCCGCAAGCGCAAACATCGTGATGCGCTCCTGCTGCAGGTCGCAACGCTAGCCTGGCTCCTGCGCCCCTACTACCTCACTGCCCGCGCCGCCCCGGCAGCCAAGGCCCGAGCCGGTGTGGAGCTTCGGTGACCCGGTTGAAGCGGCCCCGGTTGGCGGCGCGACGCAAATCTGCTTAAGCATCGCCCGTGAGACCCGTGGGAGCCGGCCGATGGCACGAACGCTGGGACGCATCTTGTGGCTGCCGTTCGCCTTCGTGCTGGCCGCGGCCGTTGCCTTGTTCGTCATCGTTTCGCTGGGCCAGGAGAAGATCGTGCAGGCCGTCGCCGGCCGCGGCCCCGACGAGGTGACGCTCAACGCCGGCTTCGACCTCGCCCGCCTCGCCTGGACGCTCTTCTCCGCGCAGACCCTCCTGCCCGCCCTGCTGCTCGTTATCGTCGGCGAGGTCGCCCGCATCCGCAGCGCCATGTACTACGTGATCGGCGGCGGCGCAGCACTGGCCGTTGTGCCGTTGATGTCGCGGTTCAGCCAGCCCCTGACCGTGCTCGATCTCTCACAGGTGGTGTGGCAGGTGCTCGCCACCGCCGGCTTTGCCGGCGGCTTCGCCTATTGGCTGCTCGCCGGGCGAAACGCGTGATGGTTGGGTGATTGGCGCAAGGGGGCTGGGCCTCCGCGCGTCAGCAAACGCAAAAAATCCGTTGAGCAGCAAGGGGTGGCGCCGCTAAGCTGTGCTGCGCCAGCCTGGCGGAGAGAAGCGATGCGCGTAATTCGAGCACTCATCGGGTTTATCCTCGCCTGTCCGGCGGCTGCGGCCACGCTCGTCCTGTTCGTCTACACGCCGGCCGAGCTTGCAAGCCTTCCCTCCGACATCGGCACCGACCGCGTGAGCGAAGCTGGGCTGTTTGCACTGGCCGTCACGCCTCACGTTGTCCTGTTCGCGGCACTTCCGGCCCTCATCGGTCTCGTCTTCGCCGAGCGCAACGACATAGCCGGCCTTCCCTTCTATTTGGTGCTCGGCGTTGCGATAGCGGTTCTGGGCTTTCTCACCCAGCACTTCAGTGAGGCGCCGGGACAGGCCACCATCCTCCAGAACTATGCGCTCATCGCCTTTCTGACCGCAGGCGCCGTCGCGGGCTTCGTCTACTGGCTGATCTCCGGGCGGTACGCTGCACCCGAAGTGTCTGCCCCGCCGGCCAAGGCGCCGCCGCCGGCACCCACTCCCGCTCCCGCCGCCTAGCCAGGGCAAGGGCCTCCGCCGCAATTGCAGGCCTTACAGGCCGCACGATGCGCTTTTTTGCTGCTCGCGCCACCTAGCCGATACTGCGCCGCATCATTGCTGTTGCTGCGATGCAAAATTCGAGGTACTTTGTCTCAGTGAGAGTATCCAAGTGCCTCTCGCTCAGTGCCACGCTCATCTGACGCAACGCAGGATCAGTGGCCATGCACACCATGAAATCGCAAACCCAACTCGCGGATGCCACCGCAAACATGATGCGCGCATACGCGCTCGCCACCGCGCGGGCGGCGAGCCTGTCAGCGTCTCGCGGCATCTCGTTGTGGGCGCTGATGCTAGCTGCGTCGGCGAGTTCCCCATGGGCGATGCAGTCGCGCGTCGCCTGGGATCCGCTGCAGGGCTGGGCGGCGTGGAGCCGCGCTTGCCTGCAGTCTGGTCGGACGCAGGCAAAAGAGGCTCCTCAGGCTCAAGCCGAGAGCGAGCCACCAGCTCCGGATGCGGCTTTTGCCAGCTATCGTTCCGCTGGCGGACACGCGGTCGCGCAGATCATCGTCGGCTGATCGACGCACCTCGCCGGTATCATTGCCCTTTGAGCCTGGCAATCGCCTGCTCGAGGCGATCGTCGCCCCAGTAGAGCTCGTCGTCGGCCAGGAACGATGGCGCGCCGAAGACGCCGAGCTCCTCTGCCTCCTCGGTCTGCTGACGCAGGCGCTGCTTGGTCTCCGGCTGTTCGATGCGCGCCATCCGAGGTGCGGGGTCGACGTTGATGCTGGCCAGGATGCTGGCCAGCATCGCCTTGTCGGAGATGTTGGCCCCCTCGGCAAACTCGGCCGTGTACACCGCCCGCGTGAACGCCGGCCCCCAACCCTCGCCATGGCCAATCAGCGCCAGCCGGGCCGCATGGAGACTGTTCTGCGGGAAAGGCGAGGGCATCTTGAATGGCAGGCCGCGGGCAGCCGTCAGCCGCTCCATCTCGCGCACCATGTATCTGCCCTTGGCCGGGTAGAGGTTGAAAGGCGACGTGCTCCAGCCCTGGGCGTGGAAGATCGGCCCCAGCATGAACGGCTTCCAGACGATGCCGATACCGGCCTGCTCGGCCATCGCCTCGATACGCATGGCGCTAAGATAGGAATAGGTGGAGGCGAATTCGTACCAGAACTCGAGGCTCGGCCTGGATGCACTCATGGTTTGCACCTCGCACCACGTCCGCGACGCGCTTGTCGCAGCGCGGTTCTCGCCTATAGTGCGCCGCAATGCGCGACCGCGAGAAGGTGCGTTCCATGCCCGTCCAAGGCCCTGAAAGCAAGGTGAAAAAGGTGGTGCTTGCCTACTCCGGCGGCCTCGACACCTCGATCATCCTCAAATGGCTGCAGGAAACCTATGGCTGCGAGGTCGTCACTTTTACCGCCGACCTCGGCCAGGGCGAGGAGCTGGCGCCGGCGCGGCGCAAGGCCGAGATGCTCGGCATCAAGCCGCACAACATTTTCGTTGAGGACCTGCGCGAGGAGTTCGTGCGCGACTATGTCTTCCCGATGTTCCGGGCCAACGCCGTCTACGAGGGCGTCTATCTGCTGGGCACTTCGATCGCGCGGCCGCTGATCGCCAAGAAGCAGATCGATATTGCCCGCCAGACCGGCGCCGACGCGGTGTGCCACGGCGCCACCGGCAAGGGCAACGACCAGGTGCGCTTCGAGCTCGCCTACTACGCGCTCGAGCCCTCCATCAAGATCATCGCGCCGTGGCGGGAGTGGACATTCAGGAGCCGCGAGCAGCTGATCGACTTTGCCGAGCGGCACCAGATCCCAGTCGCCAAGGACAAGCGCGGCGAGGCGCCCTTCTCGGTCGACGCCAACCTGTTGCACTCCTCCTCCGAGGGCAAGGTGCTGGAGGACCCCGCGATCGATCCTCCGCCCTACGTTTACCAGCGCACCATCTCGCCGATGGAGGCGCCGGATGCCGTGACCGAGATCAGCATCGGCTTCAGCCGCGGCGACGCCGTGAGCCTCGACGGCGAGAAGCTGTCACCGGCCGCCCTGCTCACCCGGCTCAACGCACTCGGGCACGACAACGGCATCGGCCGCGTCGATCTCGTCGAGAACCGCTTCGTCGGCATGAAGTCGCGCGGCGTCTACGAGACGCCAGGCGGCACCATCTTGCTGGCCGCGCACCGGGCGATCGAATTGATAACGCTCGACCGCGGCGCCGGCCACCTCAAGGACGAGCTGATGCCGCGCTATGCCGAGCTCATCTACAACGGCTTCTGGTTCGCGCCCGAGCGTGAGATGCTGCAGGCGCTGATCGACAAGTCCCAGGAGCACGTCGAGGGCGACGTTCGCCTCAAGCTCTACAAGGGCAACGTCATCGTCAGCGGACGGGAGAGCAAGAAGTCGCTCTACTCTACGACGCTCGTAACTTTCGAGGACGACAAGGGCGCCTACGACCAGAAGGACGCCGAAGGCTTCATCAGGCTCAACGCGCTGCGGCTCAGAACGCTGGCCGCGCGCAACCGCGGCAGCTAGCCCGCACGGGGCGCGTCAACCAAGGAAGCACACCATGCTCAGCCGCATCGAGATCGTCCGCATCGCGGGCATCCCGATCTACCTCGACATGATGTTCGTGCTGGTGCTGATCGTTTTCAGCTACCCCTACTTCACCACCGGCAACACGCAGCTGATGTCGGCGGGCTTCATCATCATCATCGGGCTGCTGCTGTCGATCTTGCTGCACGAGCTTGGGCACGCCTTTGCAGGCCGGCTGTTCAAGGCTCCCGTCTCACACATCGAGCTGACGGGGCTCGGCGGCGTCGCCCACTTCGAGCGGTCGCTGCCCAATTCCGTCCTCACGCGCACCGTCATCTATCTGGCGGGGCCCGCGGTGAACCTGCTGCTGTGGATCGGGCTCGATGTGCTTGCTGGGGAGGCGGCGCAGTCCGGCAATCCGATGGTGGCCCTGCCGCTCGCGGTGCTGTCCTACGCCAATTTCCTGCTGTTGATTTTCAACCTGCTCCCGGCCTACCCGCTCGACGGCGGACACACTCTCGATGCTTGGCTGAGCGCCATCCTCGGACCGCAATGGGCGACCCGCATCGTCGCCTCGCTCGGCCTGGTGGTAGCCGTGGGACTGGCGTATCTCGCCTTCCCGAGCGCCATCTTCCTCATGCTCGTTGCGCTGTTCATCGGCATGGCCAACTGGCAGGCGCTGCAGAGCGTCGGCCGCTGGCAACGGTGATGGCGGGCTGGGCTTAGGCGTTCCTAGCGGCGGAGCGGCTCCGTACCTTCATCCAGTATCTTCAGATAGCTCGTGTATTCGTAGATGCGGTGCCGCCGCTTGCCTGTCACTTCTCGCACGATGCCGAGCTTTACCAGGTGATCCAGCGATTTCTGAATCGTCGGCTGTGAAATGCCGAGCTTCTTGGCTGCCACGGGCACCGAGAGCAGCGGGGCCTTTTGCAGCTCGCTGTGGACGCGAAGCGCAGAGGCCGCTGCGCGCTTCAAGGTCGATATCTTCTCCCTGTCCCGATCGAACAGCTCGATGAGACGGCGCGCCGACGCGACGCCTTGCTCGGAAGTCTCTACGACGCCCTCAAGAAAGAACTCAAGCCAGGCCTCCCAATCGCCTGTTTGGCGCACCTGCTGCAGCAGCTCGTAGTAGTGCGCGCGATGTGTCTTGAAGTAGAGGCTGAGGTACAGGATCGGCTCCTTGAGCGTCCCTTCTTCGCACAGCATGAGAGTGATGAGCAGTCGACCTAAGCGACCGTTTCCATCCAGGAAGGGATGAATGGTCTCGAACTGCACATGAGCCAACGCAGCACGGATCAGCGCCGGATAGGTCGTTCGCTCGTGCAAGAAGTGCTCAAGATCGCTCATGCACTCCATCACTCGCTCTGGCGGCGGTGGAACAAATGCGGCGTTGCCGGGCCGGGTGCCGCCAATCCAGTTTTGACTTCGGCGAAATTCTCCAGGCTGTTTGCTGCTGCCTCGCCCTTTCGATAAAAGCTCCCGATGCATTTCATTGATGAGGCGCAAGGAGAGCGGGAAGCCGCCTTCCAATCGTTTCAGTCCGTGATTCATGGCGGCGATGTAGTTCGAGACCTCCTGGATGTCATCCAGGGGAACAAATGGAACCTCCTGGTTCTCGAACAGCAGGAGATCAGACAATGAGGATTGCGTGCCCTCGATCTGGGATGAATGCAGCGCCTCCTTGCGGACATACATGAACACGAAGAGCTTGGTCGAAGGCAGGATCGCAGTCATGCCGTCAAGGCGACCGAGGGCTTGGTTCGCCCGCTCGATCAAGGCCAGCAGGCGCGGCAGATCAAGTGGAGGGGCCGGTGGCAGCGGCGGCGGAAGATAGGCGCGGACGGTCTCGCCCGACGTGGTCGTTGCGATGTACGATCCGATCCGGCCTGAAGGTTTTCCGGCCATTTGGCTGAGCCGCATCCTTTGGTTAGGTTCCACCTTATTAAAGGATACAGCCTTATCCTTTAATAACACCTTTCGCAACTAAAGGATCGGGCCATCCACCACCAATACCCCTACCGCTTAGCCTTCGCCGCGAAGAACGCAGCGATCGCGGCCTGCGGCTCGCCCGTCGTGTAGGCCTGCGACAGCGCATCGATGCCGGCGTAGATGCCCTCGTCGATCGACACCCGCTCCCACCGGTTCATCAGCGCCTTCTGCGCCCGAACAGCCTTCGGCGTGGCGCGGCAGATCTGCTCCACCCACCGATCGACGGCCGCATCCAGATTCGCCGCCGCCACTACCTTTTGCGCAAAGCCCATAGCCAGCGCCTCGGCTGCCGAATACATGGCGCCGGTAAGCAGCATCTCGCGCGTCTTGCCCGAGCCGATCAATCCCGGCAGCAGCGCCGCCTCGATCACCGACGGGATGCCCATCACCACCTCGGGCATGCCGAACTGCGCGCCCTCCGCCGCCACGCGCATGTCACAGCTCGCCGCCACCTCGAGCCCCGCGCCGAGGCAGAAGCCGTTGATGCGGGCGATCACCGGCACCGGGCACTGCCGAATCGCCTTGCACGCCTGATGCAGGCGCGTGATGAACAGCCGCGCGCTGTCGGCACAAAGCCCACCAAGCTCGTTGAGGTCGGCACCGCCGATGAAAGCACGGTCGCCTGCACCGGTGAGCACGGCGGCGCGCAGGTCCGCGTCCGCGCCGAGCCTAATGAACGCCTCGGCCAAGCTCACGATCGTCGGTGTCGCCAGGCAGTTGAGGCGGCGCTGATTGTCGACCGTGACCACAGCGATCCGCCCCCCGCTTTTCGCCTCGGTCTTCACATGTACGCCGGCTTCCGACATTGTCGTGTCTCCTCACATGCAGCGGGCAGTTTGCGGGATGCCTCTCCAGAATCGCGTCACGCCGGAGGGCGAGATCGTCGCCATCTCGCACCGCGGCCTGCTCATGGGCAACCGGGGCGGGTGCTTTCATCTACCCGATAAGACGCTGGGGCCCCGCCGCTGGGCCACCCGGCAGTGGATCGCCTGCGTGCTGGAATTCAAGGGCCGGCATCGCGAGATGATGCAGCCCAACCGCTATACCGAGCTGTTTTTCCTCGATGAAGCGACCGCACTCGCGGCCGGCCATCGCCCGTGCTTCGAGTGCCGGCGCAACGATGCGGACCGGTTCGCCGAGCTCTGGACCCGCTGCTTCGGCGGCGACGAGCGCGCTCGCGCCCCGGCGATGGACGACCAGCTGCACGCAGAACGTGTGGACCGCGACCGCCGCAAGGTCACCTTCCGTGCCCGCCGCGCCAATATTCCAAGCGGCGCGTTCGTCCGCTACGCGGGCGAAGGCAGTGAGGCGCGGCCCTATCTCGTCGTCGGCCATAGCCTGCTGGCCTGGGGCGCGGCGGGCTACAGCGCGCTCGTCCTGCCCACTGCCATCAGCGAGGAGGTGGAGGTGCTGACACCCGCCTCCATCGTCGCCGTGCTGTCAGCAGGATACCGCCCCATGCTGCATCCGAGCGCCGCACGCCTGCTCAGCTGAGCTTGGGCGAACGTAGCAAGGGCGCCAGTTCGGGAGATGAGCTATCAAACCAGCGCCCTTCCGGAGATCACAGGCTACGTTCTCACACTACCTGTGCCTCCCACCATGATGGTGATGTCCACCATGGAAGTGTCGTCCACCACCAAACGAAAACCCGAGGCTCGGCCCATAGCCGTAGTAGTACGGCTCGTAGTAGTAGGGGTATGGGTCATAGTGCTGGTAGGCGTAGCCATAGCGGCGGAAGCTTCTGCGACAATGCCAATGACCGCGGTGCCGCCAGCACCGCCGCGCCACTTGCTCGACGTTAGATGCGTGGGGCACCTGCAGCCCGGTGAGGTTGCCGCCAGGCGCAGCCGAAGCTGGGGCACAGAGCAGCCCGGCTCCGACCGCCAGCGCTGCAGCCGACAGATACTTCGATAGCATGTGGACTCCTTTGAACGCCTCAGCGCTCGTGTCTCGAGGTTGTTCACCCGACGTATGGGTTGAACGTGCGGTCTGACGCAGGGTTCCGAGGGCGCGACGATCGGAGCCACGTCAGGAGACGTGCAGCTAGTCACCGCTCCTGCGTCGGCACAACGCGGCGCGTGCTTGAACGATGCAGTGCGAGGCTCACCGCCCGGGCGAGGTGAACACCGGCTCGGCCTTCGCGGCCTGCTTCTTCTGCTCCGTCGAGAGCGCCGCGTGCGCGGCATTGACGCGCCGTGCCATCGCGAACAGGTACTCGATCACCTCGCTCGGCAGCTCGGCGGTGGCGTAGCGGTCGGGGTGGTAGGACTTGGCGAGCGCGAAATAGGCCTGGCGGATGTCCTCGCGGGTCGCGCCTGGCCTCACGCCCAACACGGCAAAGGGATCGAAGCCGTCGTAGTCCTTGAGCCGCGCGTTGAGGTTCGGCAGCTTCGGCACACCCAGCATCTTGATGGAGGCGATCTGCGCCTTGGCGACGTAGTTGCGCTCCCCGCCGTAGGGCTCGAACTCCAGGAATGCGCCGCTGCCGTTGAGGAGGTCGGCAATGCCCTTGGTTGTAGGCACCATCAGCTTACCGCGAACGATTGTGCCATCCACGAACACGGCTTCGACCGGCATGGCCGTCAAATCCGGCACGTTATCGATCTTGGTGCGCTCGAACATCGCTAAATGCTTCCTTGACGCGTTCTGGCTTGGGACACCGGTTGGCTCCCGTGCTGCGCCATCGCAAGAAGCGTGCTTCCGCCCGAGGTAGCTGGCGGTGCAACCCGAACTGTGCTACTTCGCGCCCGAATGGTGCGGCGCAGCATGGGCTCGCCGCTTGCCCTGTCTGAGCAGGGCGCGCTTCCCCAGGAATCCGTATGCAACTTCGCAACATAGCGATCATCGCGCACGTCGATCACGGCAAGACCACCTTGGTCGACGCGCTGCTCAAGCAGGCCGGCGCTTTTCGCCTCAATCAAAAGGTGGAAGCCCAGGCCATGGACAGCAACGACCTCGAGCGCGAGCGTGGCATCACCATCCTCGCCAAGTGCACATCCATCCTCTGGCACGACACGCGCATCAACATCGTCGATACGCCTGGCCACGCCGACTTCGGCGGCGAGGTTGAGCGCATCCTCAACATGGTGGACGGCGCCATCGTGCTGGTGGACGCTAGCGAAGGCCCGCTGCCGCAGACCAAGTTCGTGGTCTCCAAGGCCCTCAAGCAGGGCCTGCGACCCATCGTGGTCATCAACAAGATCGACCGCCCCGACGAGCGCCACAACGCGGTGCTGAATGAGATCTTCGACTTGTTCGCCAACCTCGACGCGACGGACGAGCAGCTCGACTTCCCCGTGCTCTACGGCTCGGGCCGCGACGGCTGGATGGCCGTCGATCCGGCTGGCCCAAAGGTGGACCTGGTGCCCCTGTTCGAGCTGGTGCTCAAGCACGTGCCGCCGCCCACCGTCGAGGAAGGCCCCTTCCGCATGCTCGCAACCACCCTGGAGGCCGACCCCTACCTGGGACGCGTCCTCACCGGCCGCATCAGCTCGGGCAGCGTCAAGCCCAATCAGACCATCAAGGCCATGCGCCGCGACGGCTCGCTGATCGAGACGGCGCGCGTCACCAAGGTGCTCGCATTCCGCGGGCTGGAGCGCACGGCGGTCGAGCTGGCGGAGGCCGGCGACGTCGTCGCCATCGCCGGTATCACGCAGGCCACGGTGGCCGACACGCTGTGCGACCCCTCCGTCGACAAGCCGTTTCTGGCCCAGCCGATCGACCCGCCCACGCTCGCCATGATGTTCCGTATCAACGACGGGCCGTTCGCGGGTCAGGAGGGCGACAAGGTGCAGAGCCGCGTCATCCGTGACCGGCTGCTGAAAGAGGCCGAGCGCAACGTCGCCATCCACGTCTCCGAGGACCCAAACCTCAAGGATGCCTACGAGGTGGCGGGCCGTGGCGAGCTGCAGCTCGGCATCCTGATCGAAACCATGCGCCGCGAAGGCTTCGAGCTCACGGTGTCGCGCCCGCGCGTGGTGCTCAAGACCGATCCGGACACCCGCCAGCGGCTCGAGCCCATCGAGGAGGTTATCATCGACGTCGACGAGGAGCACTCGGGCATCGTCGTGCAGAAGCTCTCCGAGCGCCGCGCCGACCTGATGGAGATGCGCCCGTCCGGCGGCGGCCGCCAGCGCCTCGTGTTCCACGCGCCGACGCGCGGGCTGATCGGCTACCAGAGTGAGCTCATGACCGACACCCGCGGCACCGCCGTGATGAACAGGCTGTTCCACGGCTATGCGCCGTTCAAGGGCGAGGTGGCGGGGCGGCGCACCGGCGTGCTGATCTCCAACGCCACCGGCGAGGCCACCGCCTACTCGCTCTTCTACCTGCAGGATCGCGGCGCCATGATAATCGACCCGCAGACGCGCGTGTACGAGGGCATGATCGTGGGCCAGCACACGCGCGACAACGACCTCATCGTCAACGTCATCCAGGGCAAGAAACTCACCAACATCCGCGCCGCCGGCAAAGACGAGGCCTTGGCCCTCACCCCCCCGATGCGGCTCACGCTGGAGCGGGCGCTCTCCTATATCCAGGACGACGAGCTGGTGGAGATCACGCCGAAGTCGATCCGCTTGCGCAAACGCTGGCTCGACCCCAACGAGCGCAAGAAGCGCGAGCGGGCAGTGGAGGCGGAGAAGGAGGCCGTGTGACGTCATCCACGTGCAGGCGCGATCCATGCCACTTGCGGCGTACAGCGTGCCGTGACCCAGAGACCCGTTGTTGCTATCCCTTCCGCTTCGTAAGCAGGGACGGAACCGCCCAACCGTGACCGCCAAGCCCCTGGCCGCACAGACAATCGTTGCACCCGGCACCGGCACGTGGCCAGCTGGCGTGCAGCCAACCTCCGAGTTCCTCGCAGCCTACCAATACCTGCGCCAGGGCGCCGGCCACCTGTTCGTCACCGGCCGGGCCGGCACCGGCAAGTCGACGCTGCTGCGCGCGATCCGCGACATGGTCCCCGCCGAGATGGTGATCGTGGCGCCCACAGGGCTCGCCGCCGTCAACGTCGGCGGCCAGACCATCCACTCCTTCTTCGGCTTTCCGCCCCGCCTCATTCGCCCCGAAGACATCCGCCGCAGCCGCAACGGCCGCATCATGCGCAGGCTCAAGTTCCTGGTCATCGACGAGGTGTCGATGGTGCGTTCCGACCTGATGTGGGCCATCGACCAGTCGCTCAGGGTCAACCGCGGGCGCCCGCGCGAGCCGTTCGGCGGAGTGCGGCTCGCCATGTTCGGCGACCTGCACCAGCTGCCACCCGTGATCGACGAGGCCGAGGTGGCGGCGCACCTGGAGTCGGAGCACGGCGGGCCGTTCTTCTTCAGCCTGGGAACGCTGCGCGAGGGTGCGGGCACAGCGCTGATCGAGCTCACTCAGGTGTTCCGGCAGAGCGACGAGACACTGATCCGTGTTCTCAACCGCGTGCGCGACGGCGAAGTCGACGAGGACGACCTCGCCATCCTCAACGCGTGCGTCAACCCGATCCGCACGCTGGCCGAGGGCGAGCCTTACGTGATCCTCACCCCGACCAACGCCGCCGCCCGGCGCATCAACATGGCCTATCTCGCGGCCCTGCCCGGCGCCGCCCACCAGTTCGAGGCGGCGGTGACCGGCGATTTCAACGAGAGCGCTCAGCCCACGGAGGCGTCGCTTGTCCTGAAGACGGGCGCCAAAGTGATGCTTCTGCGCAACGACTCCGACCGCCGCTGGGTCAACGGCACCATCGCGCGTGTCGCCAGGCTCGAGGCAGACCGGGTGTGGATCGAGATCGACGGCAGCGAGCACGAGATCGAGCGCGTGGCCTGGGAGAACCGGCGCTACGCCTACGACAAGGGCGCGGAGAAGATCGTCGAGACAGTGGCCGGCACCTTCCGCCAGTTCCCACTGCGATTGGCGTGGGCGCTCACCATTCACAAGAGCCAGGGCCTCACGCTCGACAAGGTCTACATCGATCTTGGGCGCGGCACGTTCGCGCACGGACAGGCCTATGTGGCGTTGTCGCGCTGCCGGACCATGCAGGGTCTGGCGTTCGCGCGGCCGCTGCGCGCCGCCGACATTCTCTTCGACCGCTCGGCCATGGGCTACCGGCAGGCCTTCGAGCCGCTTACCTGACGGCGCCGCTCGGGAAAAAAGGCTGAAGCCAGGCGCCCGCGGACCCGCTATAGTGAAATCTATGTTGGGGTCCGGTTCAAAGGTGTGCGTGCGTGGAGGGAAGGCGGCCGATGCTGCCGCGCTCGCTCGGGTGTTTCGCAAATCCTGGCTGTTCGCCTACAGGGGCATCATCCCGCACCTGCATCTCGACAGTCTGATACGGCAGCGAACGCCGGACTGGTGGCGCAGCGCCGTGCGGTCCGGCGACAGCATGCTTGTGCTCGAGCACGCGGGCAAACTCGTCGGCTACGCCACCTTCGGCAGCGCGCGCCAGCGCGGCCCTTTTCAGGGCGAGATCTTTGAGCTCTATCTCGATCCGGTGTGCCAGGGCGTGGGCTTCGGCGAGCACCTGTTCGAAGGTTGTCGTCATACCCTCGATATGCGCAAGCTGAGCGGTTTGATCGTGTGGGCATTGCTCGACAACACTCCGGCCTGCGACTTCTACTGGCGCCGCGGGGGACGGCCGGTTGCCAGCGCCTTCACGAAGATCGGCGGGGCGAGGCTGGAAAAGGTCGCCTTCGCCTGGCGCTGAGGCTCCCGGTCGCCGCCGCAAGGCCGCTTTGCGCAAGCTCGCGACGTTGCTATACCGCCTGCGGCGCGGCGGAGGTGGGCGCATGGACAAGATCAAGATTGCCGTGACGGGGGCCGCCGGTCGGATGGGGCGTGAGCTGATCCGCGCCGTGCATGCCAGCGAAGGTTGCACCCTGAGCGGGGCCATCGAGCAGGAAGGGTCGCTGGCGCTGGGCCAGGACGCCGGGCTGCTCGCCGGCCTCGGCAAGCTCGGGGTCATCATCACCGACGACGCGCTGGAGCTGTTCGCCAAGGTCGATGCGGTGCTGGACTTCACTGTGCCGGCTGCCAGCGTCGAGTTCGGAGGCCTCGCCGCCAACGCCCGCATCGTGCACGTGCTCGGCACCACCGGACTCACGGCCGAGGACGACGCCAAGATCGCCGCCGCCGCGCGCCATGCCACTATCATCCGCTCCGGCAACATGAGCCTCGGCGTCAACCTGCTCGCAGCGCTGACGCGCAAGGTGGCGCAGGCTCTGGACGCCGATTTCGATATCGAGATCGTCGAGATGCATCACCGCCACAAGGTCGATGCGCCTTCAGGCACGGCGCTCATGCTCGGCAAGGCCGCCGCCGAGGGGCGCGGGGTCGACCTCAAGACCGCCGGCGTCCGCGCCCGTGACGGTCATACCGGCGAGCGCAGGCGTGGCGACATCGGCTTTGCCGTGCTGCGGGGAGGCAATGTGGTCGGCGAGCATACTGTCGTGTTCGCCGCCGACGGCGAGCTGGTGGAGCTGACGCACCGCGCCACCGATCGCGGCATTTTCGCGCGCGGCGCCGTAAAAGCCGCTCAGTGGGGCCGCGGCAAGCCGCCTGGGCTCTACTCCATGTTCGACGTTCTCGGCATCGAAACGTCGAAGGCATAGCAACGCTTTTCCACAAGTGGCGACGGACCGAAATGACCAACATGCTTGTGCTTGTGCGCCACGGCGAGAGCGAGTGGAACAAGCTGAACCTGTTCACCGGCTGGAAGAACCCGGGCCTCACCGAGAAGGGCATTGCCGAGGCCAAGGCCGCGGGGCGCTCGCTGAAGGCCGAGGGCTATCGTTTCGACGTCGCCTTCACCAGCGATCTGGCGCGCGCCCAGCAGTCCTTGGCGCTCATCCTCGAGGAGTTGGACCAAATCGGACTCACGACGCACCAAGATCAGAGACTCAATGAACGCGACTACGGCGACCTCGCCGGCCTCAACAAAGACGACGCGCGCAAGCGATGGGGGGAAGCCCAAGTCCACATCTGGCGGCGCAGCTACGACGTGGCGCCTCCCGGCGGTGAGAGCCTCAAGGACACCGCGGCACGCGTGCTGCCTTACTATGAGGCCAAGATCTGGCCCGAGGTGCGGGCCGGGCGCAATGTGCTGGTCGCCGCCCACGGTAATTCGCTCCGCGCCCTCATCATGCATCTGGAAGGTCTGACAGGCGAGGAGATCGTCGCCCGTGAGCTCGGCACCGGCGTTCCCATCGTCTACACGTTCGGCCCCGGCGGCAAGATCGAGAGCAAGCGCCAGCTTGCGCTTTCCGGGGTCTAGGAGTTCATTCACGCGTTCTTCTTCGGGGGAGACAGATCATGTCCATGGACGACACCGTCGATCGGCTGGGCGATACCACCAGCGAGAGCAACAAATGGGTTGGCGTCTACATCGGCATCCTCGCGGTCCTGCTCGCCATTTGCAACGTCGGCGGCGCCAATGCCGCCAAGGACGCCACGCGCGCCAACATCGAAGCCGCCAACACCTGGGCGTTCTTCCAGGCCAAGAACATCCGCCGCACCGCCATCAACATGGCCGCC
The DNA here is from genome assembly GCA_963832445.1 of uncultured Alphaproteobacteria bacterium. Classification (GTDB taxonomy): domain Bacteria; phylum Pseudomonadota; class Alphaproteobacteria; order Rhizobiales; family Hyphomicrobiaceae; genus AWTP1-13. The sequence continues at coordinate 165,327 of CAWHUM010000022.1, read as the reverse complement.
GACGAGCTGCAGTTGCAGCTGCTGGCGCAACCCTCCATGCCGGCGGAGGCGCGCAAGGCATTCGAGGCCAAGATCGCTGAACACAAGGCGACGGCCAGCAGGCTCACGAGCGATCCCGAGAAGAAGGAGGGTCTCGACGAATTGTTCGTCAGGGGCAAGGCCCTGGAGGTCGAGCGCGATGTGGCGTTGCGCAAAGACCCCTATTTCGATTGGAGTCAGGCGCTGCTGCAGATCGCCATCGTGCTGGCATCTGTGCATCTCATCATTGGCAATCCATTGCTGCTGACCCTGAGCCGAGGCCTGGCCGGTCTCGGCGTTCTGCTGATGCTCAACGGCTTCACCCTGGCCCTGAGATTGCCGTTGCTCGGCTGAAACGGCCGCCTCGGTTGCTGCGGCGCACTCCTGTCCTGCGCTCCTGCCCCGGTGTCCTTCTTGCGCCCGGGTGGCCGCCGGGCTAGCTATGCGCCGCAAAATAGCAGCACTTGCCTGGGGCGCGCCATGACCACCTATTCGCTTCTGCTTCTGCCCGGGGACGGCATCGGCGTCGAGGTGATGGCCGAGGTCGAACGGGTCGTCTCCTTCTTCAACAAGAAGGGCAAGGTGGAGTTCAAGACCAGGACCGGGCTTGTCGGCGGCTCGGCCATCGACAAGTTCGGCGTGCCCCTCGCCAGCGAGACGCTGGCCGAGGCGCAGGCTGCCGACGCCGTGGTGTTCGGCGCGGTCGGCGGGCCGAAGTGGGACAAGGTGCCCTACGAGAAGCGTCCCGAGGCCGGCCTGCTGAGGCTGCGCAAGGACCTCGATTTGTTCGCCAACCTGCGCCCCGCCATTTGCTACCCGGCTCTGGCCGAAGCCTCCTCGCTCAGGCGCGAGGTGGTCGAGGGCCTCGACATCCTCATCCTGCGCGAGCTGACCGGCGGCACCTACTTCGGCGAGCCCAAGGAGATCGTGACCTTGGAGGACGGACAGAAGCGCGCCGTCGACACCACCGTCTACACCACGCGCGAGATCGAGCGCATCGCCCGCGTCGCCTTCGACCTCGCCCGCAAGCGCAAGAACAAGGTGCACTCGGCCGAGAAGCGCAACGTCATGAAAACCGGCGTGCTGTGGAACCAGGTGGTCACGGCCGTGCACGCTGCCGAGGCCAAGGACGTGGAGCTGCAGCACATCCTGGCGGACGCCTGCGCCATGCAGCTGGTGCGCGACCCCAAGCAGTTCGACGTCATCGTGTGCGACAACCTGTTCGGCGACATGCTGTCCGACGAGGCGGCCATGCTGACGGGCTCCATTGGTATGCTGCCATCGGCCTCGCTCGGCGCGCCCGACCCCAAGACCGGCAAGCGCAAGGCGCTCTACGAGCCAGTGCACGGCTCGGCGCCCGACATCGCCGGCAAGGGCGTCGCCAACCCGATCGCGGCCATCGCCAGCTACGGCATGGCGCTGCGCTACTCCTACGGCCTCACCAAGGAAGCCGACCTGATCGACAAGGCCATCGCCGGTGCGCTGTCGCGCGGCCTGCGCACGGGCGACATCATGCAGCCCAACATGCGCAAGGTCGGCACCGCCGAGATGGGCAGCGCGATCGTCGAGGAGCTGGAGAAGCTGGTGGGGTGAGAGGGGGAACGAGAAATCGAAAACGCCCTGCGTCCTCGCCCCGAAGCGCCCATGTCTGGGTCGCCCGTGTGTCTTGCCTTAGTTGATTGTACATCGTGTGCGCGACTGGCTTGCACGGTTGGAGGAATCGCGCCTCCCTGCTATGTGTCCGCGTTGGCTCTTGCCATATCGACATTGCGGCTGCGACCTTGCGTCTAGCAGTGGGGGTAAGTAGCTAGTCCGCCTTCCTAATGTGCGCGCAAGAACAGGCCGATCGACGATTTGTCGGTCGTCGACATTGGCGCGCATGGAGGGCAACTTGGGAAGGTCGAAACGTCCGTCGAAGCCGAAGCCCCCAAGCGGCGAAGAGAAGCAGAACCAGCTCGATCTGTTCTTTGATTGGGCGAGGAGAGCCGCTGCTGCGACGGCTGCGGCGGCAGTTGCGGCGAAGGAAGCTGCAGCCAAAAAGCTGGAAGAGCTCGATAAGCGTGCCTTGTCGATCTCTGGTGTGCAGGGTGGGTTGTTGGCGGCATGCTCATATAGACCCACCAGCCTGTTCACTGTGATTGTGGTTCTCGCGGCTGCCCTCACAGCATTGTTGCTTGTCATTCCTTGGGTCGCAAGTCGTGTTCCAAGTCATGCGGATCGTGCTACCCGCGGCAGCAACTTTCTTCTCACCTTCTTGCTAATCGTCAGCATCGTTTCGTTGGGCGCTGATATAGCCGTACCGTGGTTGTCGTCACCCCCTCTCTCCCCCCGACACAACAAGAAAGCGTCCCGAAGGTCGAACCGCCTCCTGCACCCGCTACACCGGGCGAGAAGTTACTGAGTGAAGAGGCTTCCAGAAGGAAGCTGCAGCACAGGCGGAGAATAGAGGCTGCTCGAGTTGCCGACTGCCTGTTGAAGGAAAAGTTAGCAGCCGCAGCAAGGCGCATACATAGTGGGCGCGAGAAAGACTTTGCCAAGTGCAGGACAGAGTACGAGACCGCAGTCACGGCTAAAGAGCCTGGACACCTACCCGCCTTCGGCGAGGCGCTGGCCGCATTCAAGCGCAAGATACCGCAGCTCGAGCACTGAATGCCGCGGTCGGCCAACCTGTGCAGCAGCACAAGAAGCACAAAGTCGCGCTGACGCCGGTCCGGCAAGATCGGTCGTGGACCAGAAATCCCTCGTCTGTCGCAGCGTCGTCCCGCGAGAGGTCGTAGACGGACCCGGCGTCGCCAAGTTCATGTATTGGCGGGACTTGTCAAATTTGCGTAGACTGCCACCGTGCTTGCGCGCATTGGAGCATCCATGGCAAACGCCACCGCCGACATCGCCGCAAAACCGAAGCTCTCCGCCAAGGACGAGGTGCGCGCGCTCCTCGACCGCCTGCCCGACAACGTGACGCTGGAGGACATCCAGTATCACCTCGACGTGGTGGTGAAGGTGCTGGAGGCTGAGGCCGACACCAGCGGCGATATTTCGCACGAAGAGGCCAAGCAGCAGTTCGCGAAATGGTTCGCAAAGTAATTTGGTCCGACGACGCCATGTCAGACATGGCAGAGATCAAAGATTACATATCCCGTGATTCTCCGACCAACGCGCAAAGGGTCGTCGCCAGGATCGAAGGCGCCGCGGAGCGTCTTGTCGACTTCCCACATGCCTTCCGCATGATCCCGGAATTCCAGGATCCAGACCGACGCGAGACGTTCGTCTACCAGTATCGGCTTATGTATCGGGTCGACCCAGACCGCATTCGCATCCTGCGCGTGGTGCACGGCAAGCGCCTCCTCAAGAACGTGCCAGGCAGCTTCGAAGAACCACCGCAAGAAGCTATACGACGCAGCATGAGCACTAAGACCCACGACTGGTCCGCCGACGTCTTTCGCGTCCTGCAGGCGCGCAACATCGCTACCGTCTGCACCGTTCCCGACGGCGGCCTCACCGAGCTCCTGAAGATGATCGAGGCCGACCGCGCGATGCGCCTCGTCACGCTCTCCATCGAGCAGGAAGGCATCGGCATCGCCACCGGCTGCTGGCTCGCGGGCAAGCGCGCCATGATCGCCATGCAGTCCTCGGGCGTCGGCAACTGCATCAACGCGCTGGGCCTGCCCGTGGCCTACCGCGCGCCCTGCCTGATGCTCGTCACCATGCGCGGCCAGTGGGGCGAGTTCAATCCGTGGCAGGTGCCCGATGGGCCAGGCGACGCGGCCCGCGCTCGAGGCCGTGGGCGTCAAGTGCTTCCCGGTCGACAAGGCCGAGGAGGTGGGCGAGACCTTCGCCGCCGCCGCCGACCTCGCCTTCAACAGCCGGGTGAGCGCCGCCGTGCTGGTGAGCCAGCGCATCATCGGCGCCAAGGGGTTCGGGCAGAAATGAGCGCTCGCGTCCAACAAGATTGCGCGCCGGCCGTTCATGGCCGAGCTGCTGGCCCATCGCGGCAATGCGCTGATCGTCACCGGGCTCGGCAGCCCGTCGTGGGACTGCTTCGCCGCCGGCGACAGCCCCGAGTACCTCTACTCCTGGGGCGGCATGGGGCTCGCCGTGCCGACCGCGCTCGGCGTCGCGCTGGCGCAGCCCGGCCGCCGCGTCGTGTGCGTCACCGGCGACGGCGAAATGCTGATGGGCATCGGCTCGCTCGGCGTGGTGGCCGACCAGGCGCCTGCCAACCTCGCCATCCTGGTGCTCGACAACGAGAGCTTCGGCGAGACCGGCCGCCAGCGCGGCCTCACCTCCAGCCGCACCGACATCGCCGCGGTTGCCAAGGGCTTCGGCATCGCCAGGACCATGACCGTGACCGAGCAGGGCGCCGTGCCCGAGCTCGCCGAGCTGCTGTTCGAGACGCCGGGCCCGGTGCTCGCCGTCGCCAAGATCGCCATCACCGACGACCCCTGGGCGCTGCCCGAGAAGGACGGCGGTACCATCGCCCATCGCTTCCGGGCCGCGCTTGGCGTGGCTCGGAGTTAGAGGCAGGCTTGCAGAGATGACTGGTATCGCCCCGCACGAAGCCCAGGATCACCGACTGGCTCGCCTCGCAGAAGGACGCCATGCTGGCGCTGCTCGGCGAGGCCGTGAACATCGACAGCGGCAGCTACGACAAGGCCGGCGTCGATGCCGTCGGTCAGCGCTTCATCGACTTCTTAGCCGAGCAGGGCCTCCTGACCACGCGCGAGTCGCACGCGGAGTTCGGCGACGCGATCCACATCCGCCTCGACGACACGCGCGTCAACGAGAAACCGATCCTGCTGATGGGTCACCGCGACACCGTCTTCCCCAAGGGCGAAGCGGCTCGCCGCCCCTTCCGCATTGCCGACGGACGAGCCTATGGCCCAGGCGTCGCCGACATGAAGGCCGGGCTCGTCATCAACGCGTTCGTGCTGTCGCGCCTTCAAGCGCTTCGGCGGAGCGCCGGCGCCGCTCGCCGGCCTGATCACCAGCGACGAGGAGATCGGCTCGCCGTCCTCGCGGCCCGTGATCGAGCGCGTCGCGCGCGGTGCGCGATGCGTGTTCAACTCCGAGCCCGGGCGGCCCACCGGCGGCGTCGTGACGGGGCGCAAGGGCGGCGTGTTTCTCTGGTTCGAGGTCCAGGGCCGGGCCGCGCATTCGGGCGGCAACTTCGAGAAGGGCATCAGCGCCATCGGCGAGCTTGCCCACAAGGTCGTCGCCATCCACGGCCTCACCGACCTCAGCCGCGGCATCACCTTGAATGTCGGCATCGTCAAGGGCGGCCAATCGGTCAACACCACCGCGCCGCAGGCTGAGGGCCAGATCGACCTGCGCTATGTCGATCCTGCGGACCGGGTCAGGATGCTCGAGGCGCTGCAAGCAATCATCGACCGCGCCACCGTCCCCGGCACCACTGCAACACTGAAGATCCGCGGCGAGTTCCTACCGCTGACAACCACGCCTGCCAGCGAGGAGCTGTTCGCTGCCTATCGCGCGGCCGCCGCCGATGCCGGACTCAGCATAGCAGGCGAGTTCACCGGCGGCTGCGCGGACTCCGGCTTCACCGCCGCCGTGGGCTGCCCGACCCTGTGCGCCACCGGCGCCGTCGGCGGCAACGCACACACCGCTGAGGAATACATGGAGGTCGACTCGCTCGTTCCCCGCGCCCAGGCTTTGGCGCTGGCGATCATGCGACTGCCCGTGGCGCTCTGACGCTCAACCCCTGGAGGCGCTTGCTCGCGCCTCCCACTCAGCGAGCGAGTTCACTCGGCTGGCTGAACTCTCTCCAGCGATGCGGCCCTTGTCCTGCCGAAGAGCCCGGCCAGCCAGCGGCAAATGACGTAGAACGCCGGTGTGAAAATCAGCCCGAACACGGTCACGCCGATCATGCCCGCGAACACGGCCGTGCCCAGCACCTGCCTGAGCTCGGCACCCGCGCCAATCGCCCACACCAACGGCACCACACCCAGAATGAAGGCGAGCGAGGTCATCACGATCGGCCGCAGGCGCAGTCTCGCCGCCTCGGCCGCCGCCGCCCAACGGTCGCGGCCGCCGTCCTCGAGCTGCTTGGCGAACTCGACGATCAGGATGGCATTCTTCGCGGCGAGTCCGATCAGGACGATGAAACCCACCTGGGTCAGGATGTTGTTGTCCTGCCCGCGCAGGATCACGCCGGTGATGGCGGCGACGAGACACATCGGCACAATCAGGATCACGGCCAGCGGCAGTGTCAGGCTTTCGTACTGGGCGGCAAGCACCAGAAACACGAACACCACCGCCAGTAGGAAAGCGAACACAGCGGTGCTTCCGGCCCGCTGCTGCTGGTAGGCGAGCGTGGTCCACTCAAAGCTCATGCCTTGCGGCAGCACCTCGCGGGCGAGCTTCTCCATCAGCTCGATGGCCTGCCCCTGCGAGAAACCGGGGGCTGGCGTGCCGTCGAGCTCGGCGGCGGGGTAGAGGTTGTAACGGGGCACGCGGTAGGGACCCGAGGCGTCGCGCACGGTGGTGAAGGAGCCGAGCGGCACGGTGTCGCCACGGGCATTGCGCACGCGAATCTTCAGTACGTCCTTCGGGTCCAGCCGGTAGGCGGCGTCGGCCTGCGCGGTGACGCGGAAAACGCGGCCGAGCAGATTGAAGTCGTTGACGTAGGTGGAGCCCAGATAGGTCTGCAGTGCGCCGAACACGTCGGCCATGTTGACGCCCAGCATCTGCACCTTGGTGCGGTCGATGTCGAGATAGAGCTGCGGCGTCGACGATTCGAAGAGCGAGAACACCTGGGTGAGCCCCGGCGTCTGGGCGGCGCGCCCCATCATGGCGTACACCGCGCCCTGCAGCGCCTGCGGACCCGCATTGGCTCGGTCCTCCACCATCATGCGGAAGCCGCCCGACGTGCCGATGCCGCGCACCGAGGGAGGCATCACCACCACTACGAGCCCTTCCTGGATGGAGGCGAAGCGCTGAAACAGGGCACCCTGGATGGCCGCCGCCGACTTCCTCGGGTCGCGCGCGCGCGTTTCGAAGGGCTCCAGCGCCAGGAACACCGCGCCGGAGTTCGGCGCATTGGTGAAGGTGGCGCCGGAGAAGCCGGCGAAGTTCACGGCGTGAGCGACGCCCGGCACCTGCAACGCCGTGTCCACGACCTGCCGATTGACCGCATCGGTGCGGGCGAGCGAGGCGCCGCTCGGCAGCTGCGTCACCACGATCAGATAACCGGCATCGAGCTGCGGAATGAAGCCGGCCGGCGTCTTACGGAATTCGTTGAGGCCATAGGCCAGTACCCCGGCGTAGACGAACAGCATGAGGACCGCGAACCGCACGACACGAGCGGTGAAGCGCCCATATCCGTGGGCGAGCGCCTCGAAGCCGCGGTTGAACAGTGCGAAGAAGCCTTGCACCGGGCGCATCCACCACCCGGGCCGCACGTCTCCCGCATGCGGCTTGAGCAGCAGCGCGCAGAGCGCCGGCGACAGGGTGAGGGAGACGACGAGCGAGATCACCGTAGCCCCGGCGATGGTGAGCGCGAACTGGCGATAGAACTGGCCGGAGATGCCGGTGATGAAGGCCGCCGGCACGAACACGGCGCACAGCACCAGCGCGATGGCGATCAGTGCGGAACCCACCTCGTCCATGCTCTTGAGCGCCGCCTCGCGCGGGGAGAGGCCCGCCGCGATGTTACGCTCGACGTTCTCGACCACGACGATGGCATCGTCCACCACGATGCCGATGGCGAGCACCAGCCCGAACAGCGAGAGGTTGTTGAGCGAGAAACCGAACATCGCCATGAAGAAGAAGGTGCCGATGAGCGACACGGGGATGGCGATGATCGGGATGACGGCCGCGCGCCAGGTCTGCAGGAACAGGATCACCACCAGCACGACCAGGATGACCGCTTCGAAGATGGTCTGGACGACGGCGTCCACCGATTGCTGGATGAACTCGGTCGGGTTGTAGACGATGGTGTACTTGAGCCCCGCCGGAAAATCCTTGGCCAGCTCCTCCATGGTGCTCTGGATCGCCTTTGCGGTGGCAAGCGCGTTGGAGCCCGGCAGCTGGAAGATGCCGAGTGCCACGGCCGGATCGCGATCGAGGTAGGAATTGGTGGTGTAGTCGAGGGCGGCCAGCTCCACCCTGGCCACGTCCTTGAGGCGCACTACGGCGGTTTCCGTCTGCTTGATCAGGATGTCGGCGAACTGGGCGGGATCGGCAAGCCGGCCCAGGGTCTGCACCGCCACCTGAAGGGCACGCGGTTGATCCACGGGCGGCTGGCTGAGCACGCCGGACGCAACCTGAATATTCTGGCTCTGCAGGGCCGTGACGACATCCCCCGTGGTGAGCCCGAGCGATTGCAGCCGGTCGGGGTCGAGCCAGATGCGCATGGAGTAGTCGCGGCCGCCGAACGTGGTGATGGAGCCCACGCCGTTGATGCGGTTCAGCACGTCGATGACGCGGATGCTGGCGTAGTTGGAGATGAAGAGCGTGTCGCGCGACTTGTCCGGCGAGTAGAGGTGCACGACCATCATCAGGTCTGGCGAGGCCTTGGCCACCGTCACTCCGATGTTGCGCACATCCGAGGGCAGGCGCGGCTGGGCGATGGCGACGCGGTTCTGCACCTGCACCTGGGCGATGTCGAGATTGGTGCCGAGTTCGAACGTCACGGCGATGGTGAAGCGGCCGTCGCCCGTCGAGTTCGAGGTGACGTAGAGCATGTTCTCCACGCCGTTGATCTGCTGCTCGAGCGGCGTGACGACGGTGGCGGCCACCACCTCGGCGCTGGCGCCGGGGTATTGCCCGGTGACGTTGACGACCGGCGGCGCGATCTCGGGGTACTGCGCCACCGGTAGCCGCACGAACGAGACGAGGCCCAGGATCACGAACACGACGGAGACGACGCTCGCAAAAATCGGGCGGTCGATGAAGAAATGGGAGATGCGCATGGGGCTCGCCGGCTCAGTTTGGCAGCGCCTGACCGGCGCCGTCGGCGGAGGCCGTCGACTGCTGCGGCGCCACTTTCACGCCCGGGCGAACCCGCATCAGGCCGTTGACGACCACCCGGTCGTTCGGCGCCAGGCCGGTTGTGACGACGCGTAGCCCATCGATGACCGGCCCCAGCGTCACGTACTTGGCGCGCGCAACGCTCTGCTCGTCGATCACGAGCACGAACTTGCGCACCTGCTCGGTGCCAATAGCGACGTCGGGCACCAGCAGTGCATCGGCGGGCGGGCCGGAGGCCACCTGGATGCGCCCGAACATGCCGGGCGTGAAGATGCCATCCGCGTTGGGAAGCACGGCACGCCCGCGGATGGTACCCGAGGAGCGGTCGATGGCGTTGTCGACGAAGTCCATCCGGCCCTGATGCGCGAACGATTGCTCGTCGAGCAGCTTGACTTTGACAGGCACATTGCCGCCGTCATTGGCGAGGTCGGGCCCCTTCTTGGCGAGGCGCAGGTAGCGCAGGTAGGAGGCCTCATCCATGGTGAACTCGAAGCGGATGGGATCGGTGGACTGGATGGTGGCCAGCAGCGTGGTGGTGCCCGTGGTACCGCCCGTCACCAGGTTGCCCGGCGACACGCGCCGGTCGCCGATGCGCCCCGCCACGGGCGCGCGCAGCTCGGTGAACTCAAGATCGAGCGCGGCCTGCCGCACGGCCGCCTCCTGCGCCGACACATTGGCCTCCGCCACGCGCTTGGCCTGCGTGCGCTGCTCCAGCGTTTGCTGGCTGATGACGTTGCCGCCAATCAGGTTCTGGGCGCGCGCGAGGTCGGCCTCGGTGTAGGCGAGGTTGGCCTTGGCCTGCGCCAAGCTGGCGCGGGCCTGGTCGAGCGCGTTCTGGAACGGCCGGCGGTCGATGGTGAACAGCAGGTCGCCCTGCTTGACCATCTGACCGTCCTGGAAGTGGATGGAGGCGAGATAGCCCGAGACGCGCGCCCGCACCTCGATGGCATCGACGGCGACGAAGCGGCCGACATACTCGTCCTGGTCGACCACGGTTTTGGCCGTCGGCCGGGCGACCGTGACCTGCGGGGGCGGAGGCGGCGCCTTTGCCGCTTGCGACTGGCCCTGATCGCAGCCAGCAAGGCCGACGGCAACCAACGACAGAGCCGCGATCAGCGCGGCCGAACGACCAGCTTGTGCCATGAAATCCTGCAGATGAGATTATGGTGCGTTGCAGCGATGTGGTGGCCGCGTTTGTTGGCAGGCAGGCTCAGTCGCAAGGATGTGATGTAACGTGTTCGATCCAACTAGAGCAGATTCCGATCATACGGCATCGTATCCTGCATCGATGAGATAGTTGCGGCATTCGTGGGCGGTGAGGCGCGTGAGGGCGGCCGCGATCGCGCGCCAGAGGTCTTGGAGGGTGCGGGCGGCAGCCTTTTTCAGGATCGCCTTGAGCTTGGCGAAGGCCATCTCGATCGGGTTGAGGTCGGGCGAGTAGGGCGGCAGGTAGCGCAGCTCGGCCCCAGCCTGCTCGATGGCATTGCGGACCTTGTCCGGCTTGTGGGCGGGCAGATTGTCCATGACGACGATATCGCCTGGCAGCAACGTCGGCGCCAGCATCTGCTCGACGTAGGCCAGGAATGCAGCGCCATCCATGGCGCCGTCGAGGACCATCGGCGCGGACATGCCGGTTTGCCTCAGCGCACCGACGAACGTCGTCGTCTTCCAGTGGCCGTGTGGAATGCTGGCGATGCAGCGCGTGCCGCGACGCGAACGGCCATAGAGCCGCGCCATCTTGGTCGTGGCTCCGGTTTCGTCGATGAAGACCAGGCGGGCAGGATCGAGGTCACGCTGCGCGGCGTGCCAGACCTGCCTTGCGCTCGCCACGTCCGCCCGTTCCCGCTCGCTGGCGTGCGCGGTTTTTTTTGAACGTCTGATCGTGGCGATCGAGCAAGCGCCAGATCGTGCTCGGCGCAAACCTTTCGCCGTGCTCCCGTTCCAGATGCTCGGCGATCTCGGTCAGCGTGATGTCTACCTGCCCGGCGATCAGGGCCCGGATCTCCCCGGCATGTGCCTCGATCCGCCCCGAGCGCCTGTCGCCGCCTTGCCGGCGCGGCGCCAAGGTGCCTGCATCACGCCAGCGCCGCACCAACTTCACCGCGGTCGAGGCGGCGACCCCGAACCGGCCGGCGGCAGCCCGACAGCTCATCCCGGCAGCAACCGCGGCGATAAGGCGAGAGCGCAGGTCATTGGAAAGAGGTCTCGTCATGCGGGCTGGCCTCCTCCACCAGCCCGCAGCATGAATCACTGTTCGCGCCAAATGTGAATCCCCTCCGATTCCGTCAGATGGGAAAATGCTCTAGCTGATGTGTGGCGCAATTTTTGGCGCTGCGCTGCGTGCGCCATCACGCCATGCCGTCGGACTAGACAAAGCGAAGCAAATATTCCGCATTGCACCGGTCGATTCATATTTGCGTTGCTCGGTCGGCTGCCTGACGCGGACTTGCGGCCGTCACTCTCTCACGCGTTCAGCGTGAAGCAGGCGGGCGAAATACTAGTGCCCGATCCAAATTGGTGGAGCCGAGGAGGATCGAACTCCTGACCTCTGCAGTGCGATTGCAGCGCTCTCCCAGCTGAGCTACGGCCCCGAATGGGGGCCATTTATGTGGCGCCCCTCCCCCTTGTCAAGCAAGGGGCCGCCGAGGCCAGATCCCGAGATCTAGCGTCGGGCCTTCACCTTGGCCTCGATGGCGTCCCAGATGAGGGCTGCGATGTCGGCGCCGCCGAAGGCCTGCACCTGGCGGATGCCCGTGGGCGAAGTGACGTTGATCTCGGTGAGGTAGGGCCCGATCACGTCGATACCGGTGAACAGCAGGCCGCGCCGCTTCAGCTCGGGGCCGAGGCGGGCGCAGATCTCCAGGTCGCGCAGGGTGAGCTCGGTGGCGCGCGGGGTGCCCCCGACATGCAGGTTGGAGCGCGTCTCGTCGGCCGCCGGCACGCGGTTGACGGCGCCCGCCACCTCGCCGTCGACCAGGATGATGCGCTTGTCGCCGCCGCGCACCTCGGGGCGGTACTGCTGAACCATGAAGGGCTCGCGGAACACGGTCTGGAACAGCTCGATCAGCGAGTTGAGGTTGGTGTCGCCAGGCGCCACACGGAACACGGAGGAGCCGCCGTTGCCGTAGAGCGGCTTGAGGATGATGTCCTTGTGCTCGGCGCGGAAGCGCTTGACGTCGTCGGCGCTGCGGGTGAGGAGCGTCGGCGGCATCAGGTCGAGGAAGTCGAGGACGAACACTTTCTCCGGCGCGTTGCGCACGTGGGCGGGATCGTTGACCACCAGGGTCTTGGGGTGGATGCGCTCCAAGAGGTGCGTGGTGGTGATGTAGGCCATGTCGAACGGCGGGTCTTGGCGCAGCAGAACCGCGTCGAGCTCGGAGAGGTCAACCGTGCGCGGGTCGGAGAGGGAGTAGTGGTCGCCGGCCTTGTCCTCGACCCGCAGCGAGTGGCCCTTAGCGAGCAGGCGGCCGGCGTCGAGCGCGAGGTTGGGCGGGGTGTAGTAGAACATTGCATGCCCGCGGCGCTGGGCTTCCAGCAGCAGGGCGAAGGTGGAATCGCCGCGGATGTCGATGCGGTCGATGGGGTCCATCTGGCAGGCGACGTTCAGGGGCATCGTTCCAGGGCCTTGCTGTTCCTGAGCGCGGCGATTGAGCGCCGAAATTAGCGGTCATGCAAGCCGGTTACGAGGCCTAGCGTCAATGCCGGCTGCTTGACGCCTTCGGCTACGGCTGCAGCGCATCCGGCAGATGCTGCGGCAGCCGCCCCGGCATCACGAGGACCGCGTCGAGACCCAGATCGTGGTCGCGATAGCGCGGGTGGCGGCTGATCCAGAACTCCGCCGCGCGGGCGACACGGCCGGCCTGACGCGGGGTGAGCGCCGCCTCGCCCTCGAGGCTGGTGGCGCGGCGCTTGACCTCGACGAAGGCGAGCCGCCGGCCGCGGACGGCAATGAGGTCGATCTCGCCGTAAGGGGTGCGGCAGCGGCGGGCGAGGATGCGGTAGCCCTTGGCGAGCAGCGCTGCGGCGGCGACCAGCTCAGAGAACCGGCCGCGGCGGTAGCGGCGGATCCGGTCGGGACTTGCCGGTCTGGCAACCATGGCTCCCTCGCCGGCCACTCGAAGTTCGTCCCGGTATCGTCACCGAGATTCTTCGCATGGCTTGGTCCGGCGTTCGCAGAGGGCAGGATGCCGGGGGCCAAGCCCCGGCATGACAAACACCAGGCTCAGATCTTCGCCGCGCCCTTGGCTCGTGCCTCGTCCAGCGCCTTGAGCACCTTGGGTGGCGACATCGGCAGGTCGGTGAAGCGCACGCCGGTGGCGTCGGCTATCGCGTTGGCGATGGCCGCCATGGGCGGCACGATCGGCGTTTCGCCGACGCCGCGCACGCCGTAGGGGTGGCGCGGATTCGGCACCTCGACGATCACCGTGTCGATCATGGGCAGGTCGGAGGCGACCGGCACGCGGTAGTCGAGGAAGCCCGCGTTCTGCAGCTTGCCGTCGGCGCCGTAGATGTACTCCTCGTTGAGCGCCCAGCCGATGCCCTGCGCCGCGCCGCCCTGGTACTGTCCCTCCACATAGCTCGGGTGGATGGCGCGGCCCGCGTCCTGGATGGCGGTGTAGCGCAGCACCGTGGCCTTCCCGGTCTCGGGGTCCACCTCCACGTCGGCGACGTGGGTGGCGAAGGAAGGCGCCGCACCGTGCGCATTGATGCGGGCGTAGCCCACGATCGGCCCGCCGGTCTTGCCGGCGATGCCGGCAATGTCCTTCAAAGTCATCGGCGTATGCTTGCCGGCGTTGGGGCCCGCCGGCCGCACGGCGCCGCCGGTATACTCCACCGCATCCGCGGGCAGCTCCCACAGCTGGGCGGCGCGCTTGCAGGCTTCTTTCATGACGTCGCGCGCCGCCTCCACCGTGGCCATGCCGCTGGAGAAAGTGGCGCGGCTGCCGCCGGTGAGGAAGTTGTAGCCGAGCTGGCCGGTATCGCCGATCTGCACGCGGATCTTGTCCATCGGCACGCCGAGCTCCTCGGCGGCCATCATGCACAGCGACGCGCGCAAGCCGCCGATGTCGGGCGTGCCGGCGGTGAGGGAGAGCGTGCCGTCCTCGTTGAGCGACATGGACACGGCCGTCTCGCCGCCGATGTTGAACCAGAAGCCGCTAGCAATGCCGCGACCCTGGTTCTTGCCCAAGGGGGTGCGCCAGTGGGCGTGCGCCTTGGCGGCTTCCAGCGTCTCGACCAAACCCACGGGCCCGAACTTCGGCCCGTAGGCCGCCTTGGTGCCCTCCTTGGCCGCGTTCTTGAGGCGCAACTCGATCGGGTCCATGCCGAACTTGCGGGCGATCTCGTCGACCACGCTTTCCACCGCGTACTCGGAGATCGGTCCACCCGGGGCGCGGTAGGCCGCAACCTTGGGCCGGTTGTTGACGACGTCGTAGCCCACCACCTTCACGTTCTCGAGGTCGTAGGGGGCAAAGGCGCACATGGCGCCGGGCTGCACCGGCGAGCCGGCGAAAGCGCCTGCCTGGTACTTGAGCTCGGCCTCGGCCGCGACGATACGCCCGTCCTTCTTCGCGCCCATCTTGACGCGCACGTGCGCGCCCGATGTGGGCCCGGAGGCGCGGAATACCTCCTCGCGCGTCATCACCATCTTCACCGGCCGGCGCGCCTTCTTGGACAGCGCCAGCGCGATGGGCTCGAGGTAGACGACGGTCTTGCCGCCGAAGCCGCCGCCGATCTCGGAGGCCTGCACGCGGACCTTGCCGATATCCCAGCCGAGGAGGCGCGCGCAGTGGGCACGCACGATCCAGTGGCCCTGGGTAGTGCACCACAGGTCCGCCTGCCCGTCCTCCGACACGCTGGCAATGCAGGCGTGCGGCTCGATGTAGCCCTGGTGCACCGGCTTGGTGGTGAAGGAACGCTCGACGACAACGTCGGCGCCCGCGAAGCCCATGGCGACGTCGCCGTGGCCGAACTCGAGCCGCTTCGCGACGTTGGAGGGCGTTTTCGGCGCCGGCTCCACGCCGACCGTGAACATGTCCTCATGCAGCAGCGGCGCGCCGGGCTGCATTGCCTCGACCACGTCGATCACGTGCGGCAGCACCTCGTAGTCGACCTTGATCAGCTTCAGCGCCTCTTTGGCGACGCCAGCGCTGGTGGCGGCCACGGCAGCGATGGGATGGCCCTCGTACAGCGCTTTCTCGCGCGCCATCACGTTGCGCACCACGTCCTTGTAGTTGATCATCATCTCGCCCGCCGGGATGAACTCGGAGGGCTGATCCTTGAAATCCTGGCCGGTGACGATCGCCTTGACACCCGGCAGCCTGGCTGCCGCGGATACGTCGATGGAACGAATGCGGGCGTGCGGGTGCGGGCTTCGCAGCACCTTGCCGACCAACTGGCCCTGCATGGCCAAATCGGCGCCGAACTTGGCGCGACCGGTCACCTTGTCGACGCCGTCCGGGCGCAGGGGCCGCGTGCCGACCCACTTGAACTCGGAGCTTTGTCCGTCCTTCACCTTCTCCTGCATGGATCAGGCTCCTCTCATCTCGGCAGCGGCATCGAGCACCGCGCGAACGATCTTGTCGTAGCCGGTGCAGCGGCACAGGTTGCCGGCCAGCCAGTAGCGCACTTCCGTTTCGGTTGGATCGGGCGACTTCTCGAGCAGCGACTTGGCAGCGATCAGGAAGCCCGGGGTGCAGATGCCGCACTGCAGCGCCGCATGCTCCAGGAACTTGCGCTGCAGGGGATGTAGCATCTCACCCTGGGCCATGCCCTCGATGGTGGCGATCGACTTGCCGCCGGCCTCCACGCCCAGCATCAGGCAGGAGCATACCAGCCGATTGTCGACCGTGACGCTGCAGGCGCCGCAGTCACCGGTGGAGCAGCCCTCCTTGGTGCCGGTGAGGCCCAGCTGATCGCGCAAGCAGTCGAGCAAGGTGTCCTGCGTATCGCAAAGAAACTCGACAGGGTCACCGTTGACGCTTGCCGTGATGTGGTGCTTGGCCATCTAAGCTATCCTCGCCCGTTCGAGCGCAATCTGCGCGGTTCGGCGCGCCAGCACGCCCGCGACCTTGATGCGGTAATCCTTGGTGCCGCGCTTGTCGTCGATCGGCTGGCAGGCGGCGCGGGCTGCCGCATCCAGCTTCTGCAATGCAGCGCCGTCGACCTTGCTGCCGATCAGCGCCTTGGCGGCATCTGCCACCAGCAGCGGGCGCGGGGCCACGGCGCCGAGCGCCACGCGGGCCGCCGTGCAGGTGCCACCGGCATCGAGCGTGAGGCATATGCCGCAGCCGACCACAGCGATGTCCATCTCGGTGCGGGGGATGAAGCGCAGGTACGCGTCGGCGGTGCGCGCCGGCTTCGCCGGCAGCAGGAACGAGGCGACGATCTCGCCCTTGGTCAGCGCCAGCTTGCGCGGGGCGAGCATCACGTCTTCGACCGCCAGCTCGCGCCGGCCCTTGGGACCGACAACGGAGGCCTTGGCGCCGGCGGCTATCAACGCCGGCACACTGTCGGCGGCCGGCGAGCCGTTGCACAGGTTGCCGCCCATGGAGGCGCGGCCCTGGATCTGGGTGGAGCCGATCAGGTTGGCGGCCTCGACCACGCCCGGCCATACGGTCTTGAGCCTGGGATGCTCCTTGAGCTCGGCGCCAGTGACGGCAGCGCCGATGCGGAAGCCGCCGCCCTCCTCCTTGATCTGGCGCGTTTCGACGATGCCCTTAATGTCGACCACCAGCACCGGCTCGATCAAGTCGGTCCTCATCTGCACCAGCAGGTCGGTACCACCGGCCAGCACCCGGGCGTCGCCCGGCTCCGCGGTCAGCAGCGCGACCGCCTGGTCGAGCGAACTCGGCGCCTCATAACGCATATCGCATGTCCTTCATGCTTCTCGAGGAGGATTTCGGTCGCGAGACCTTCAGGATGGCACAGCGGCAGCCCATTCGCCAACCTCGCTGTGGGCAATGTTGGGTTGCGCGCAGAACTGGCAGTCTGCCAGCGCCGACCCGAGCGGCCGGCGACAGTCCAAAGGCCGGATCGTTCCGCAGGAAAGCTACGAGGAAGAGATCGTTCGCACGAGCGTTGCGGCGTTGATCTGATAGGCGACGGCGGTCTGCGCCACATTGATGATTGTCAGCAGCAGGAACTCCGTGTTGTCGAACATCGACAGAGGCTGCACCTTGGCAGCCGCTAGGGCGAAGAGCACAACCTGGACGATTGCGATCACTCCCATGAGCAACACATCGAAGGTGTTGTTGACTCCGGGCTTTGCCACCTTGATCTGCTCGGCCATCGCCGTGATGGCGGCAGTGACCAGCAATACTTCTACCCAGGCTAGCCGATAGCCGCCGAAGTCGAACAGCGTCGCCCTCGGATCGGAGAAGACGAGCTGACCGACAATGAACAGCACGAGAATATAAAGGAATCCCGGCACATACCCGATAGAGGCCCCTCGCCTACGAGGGTGGCGCACACTGTCCGTGTCGCTGACGACGACGCCTTCCGCATGATGACCCGTGTTCGCCATTCCACTCTCTCCCAATCACACCGATCCTGTGGCTACGCGCCACCGGTCGACTCCAACCATCGCCAACCAGTTCACACAGATCGGCACGATAGCGCGATCCTTCAATGCCCATGTGAAGATACCGTGGCGGTGCCAGGCTGTCCCGGTCCAAGGTGCCACGCTTGTCGTGCTGCGGATGCCGGCATCGTGGTCGCGTGACACTGTTACCTTCGATTGCTGCGCTGTAGATCGCGGAAACTGAAGCAGGTTCTCACGCCATTTCTCGCTAGCTCGCAGCTGAGCACATCCGGCACGGAAACGCCAATCGCGGGCGCAGCTTAAGTGCCATCGTTGCAGTAACTGAGGCATCTCGGCAATTGGGATGGGGATTTGCATTCTGCCCGTAGGGTGACGCCAACCGGCTCTAGGTCGGGCCACTGCTTCGATCACGGTGGTCGCGCAAACGCAACCTACTCTGGTGTCGAAAGAATGTTTTGCCGCCAGACTATGGGCAGGCTAAGGGCAGAACGAGCGGGGGTGGCGGTGTAACTGAGCCTTGCGCTGTGGCCGGTGCGCCTGCTCAAATTGACCCCCGACATCAAATTCCGAGAGAGCGAAAGATGGCCAAGAAGGGCTACTGGATCGCGCACGTCAACATCACCGACCCCGAGCGCTACAAGGACTACATCGCCGCCAACGCGGCGCCCCTGAAAAAGTACGGCGCGCGCTTCCTCGTGCGCAACGGCGAGAACACCATGCCCGAGGGCCAGCTGCTGGCGGGGCGGCGGCACGTTGTCCTCGAGTTCGAGAGCTACGCGATCGCCAAGGCCTGCTACGAGTTCGCCAGAGTATCAGGCGGCTGTGCGCATTCGCGAGCAGGCCAGCACGGGTGAATTTGTCATCATCGAGGGCTACGAGGGCTGATCGCAGAGCGGAAGCAAGAGAGCGGGACACGGCAACACGACGAAAGAGCAATCACTCGGGAACCTCGAGTGCTGGCACGCGTTCACAGCTAAAATGGCAACGGTGAGGGCCGGGCAGTGGACGATGCCAGGCACAAAGGAACCTACTGCCATCGAAGCAGAAAACCAGATCAACGAAATGCGCTGCCTGATCGCCAAGATCGCCGCTCTGCTGGCCGCCTCACGCCAACTGTTGCAGCGCCTCAGCAACAACACACATCTTCGCGACCGTCCGCGGGACAGGTAGGCATCCTCCAGGAGCAGCTTGAATGTCTCCAGCTCAGTGGTGGGTCGCGCTCGGCCTCGCGGGCATGTTCGTGTTGATGCAGCTCTATGATCGCGCCAAGCCGATCTACGACGGGTGGAAGTCTGCGCCGGCTCAGCCCCAGGCAAAACGCAAGTGAGCATCAAGATTTCGCGGGAACACGAAGACCAGGTGCCGAATTGTTTCACGTGAAACAATTGCGGGGATAGCGGTGCAAGCAGCTGGCCGCAGTGTCAGCTGCGCGTAGCGGCCAGCAGCGTGTTCTGCAGCAGGCAGGCAATCGTCATCGGCCCGACCCCGCCGGGCACCGGCGTGATGGCGCCGGCAACTGCGGCGGCCTCGGCAAAGGCCACGTCGCCGACCAGCCTGGTCTTCCCGTCAGGTGCCGCCACGCGCTGAATGCCGACGTCGATGACGATGGCGCCGGGCTTGATCCAATCTCCGCGCACCATTTCTGTGCGGCCCACGGCAGCCACCACGATGTCGCCGCGGCGGACCACGCCCGGCAGATCGCGCGTGCGCGAATGGGCGACCGTAACCGTACAGTTCTCGCCGAGCAGCAGCTGGGCCATCGGCTTGCCGACAATGTTGGAGCGGCCGATGACGACGGCTTCGAGCCCCTCGAGCTTGGGCCGGACCGACTTCGCCAGGATCAGGCAGCCGGTAGGCGTGCAGGGCGCCAGCGCCTCGCCTCCGGTTGCCAGACGGCCGACGTTGATGGGGTGGAAGCCGTCCACGTCCTTGGCCGGGCTGATCGCCTCGATCACCTTGGTTGCATCGATGTGCTTGGGGAGCGGCAGCTGCACCAGGACACCGTGCACGTCAGGGCGACGATTGAGGTCGGCGATCAGGTCGAGCAGCGCCGCTTCTGCCGTGTCGACTGGCAGCTTGTGCTCGAAGGAGGCCATCCCGGCCTCGCGCGTGGCCTTCGCCTTGTTGCGCACGTAGACCTGGCTTGCCGGATCTTCACCCACCAGCACCACAGCCAGTCCGGGCGCGAACCCGTGCTCGCCTTGGAACCGCGCAACGCCGGCGGCGACCTTGCCGCGCACTTCGGCGGCAACCTTCTTGCCGTCGATGATCGACGCTCCGGCCATGCGGGCCTCCTCGCTTTTACTCGAGCGCGGCGATGCGCGCCGTGAGCAATGCGTCGAGTTCGCCAGCCGTGCCCGCGATGTCAATGATTTTGATACGCGACTTGCTGCCACGCGCGATGCGCACGCGCGTTTTGCCCAGTCCCAACCATTGGGCCACTACCCACTCGACGGCAGCATTGGCCGCTCCGTCCTCGGCGACCGCACGCACGCGCACCTGCAATGCAGGCCCTTGCGCGGTCTCTACCACGCCTTCGACTGCATCTTTGGCGGACTTCGGCGTCACCCGCGCCAGCACGCTCACGCCACGCTCGCTCGCCCGCCAGGGTCGAGTGGCGACCGGCATCAAACGAAAAGCTTGGCGAGGTTGGTCAGCACCACCGACTGGATGAAGAAGCAGGCCAGGATGAGTATGAGCGGCGAAATGTCGATACCGCCGAGGTCCGGCAGCAAGCGCCGGATCGGCCGCAGCAGCGGCTCGGTCAGCGCGTTGAGCCCCTGCCACACGGAACGGACGAACTGGTTGTAGGGATTGATCACATTGAAGGCGATCAGCCAGCTCATCACGGCGCCGGCGATGATGATGTAGACGTAGAGGGTAATGATGTAGCTTATGAAGCCGAGCAGCTCGAGCATGGGTGTCCACTCTTGGCGACGGCAGCAGGATCGCCGGTCGCCCCGAGATGTAAAGCCATGCCGCTGCACCGACAAGGGCTGGACTGATCAACTGTTGAGATTGCCGACCTCTTGCCGGCGGCAACGGCCCAGCCCGACGCGACGTCGCAGGGCTGCCTAGCGCAATGAGAAGCCCGCCTTGCGGACGGCGGCCGCGCTAGCTCTGCGGCGCCATCTTCTGCAGCGTGTCGACGATTGCCAGCAGGTCGTCGATGAACTGCTCGCGCTGCTTGCCCGGCAGAGCATCGAGAATGCGCTCGTCGACCTTCTTTGCCAGCGGCTCCGCGGTGCGCAGAACACGGCGGCCCTCGTCGGTAAGCTTCACGGCGTAGGCCCGGGCATCCTCGCGGGTACGGCGGCGCTGCAGCAATCCCTTGCGTTGCATGCGCCGAACGATATCGGCGAGCGTGGAGCGATCGATCCCTGTACGTTCGACCAAGCCGGTCTGGCTCAGGCCTTCGTTCTGCGCGACGGTCATCAGCACCGCGAGCTGCCGCGGCGTCAGCCCCTCGATCTTCATCTCCGCTTGAAAGACATCGCCCGCGCACTGTCCGGCTCGATGCAACAGGTGAATAGGGGAGCGGTTGAGCCGATCGGCCGTGTCACGTTTCATGGTCGGTACGATTTCCCGCAGTTCCATGATGGGTGCTCGCGCCTAGTCCGTGTTGTACTAGCGCGATACGCGCCCACTAGATATGCAGGCAGACGATCTGGGGGCGAGCTAGTCTTATGCAAGAGAATACATGAAACATGCGCTGGCCATAAGAGAAAAAGCGTCACAGCATCCCATTTTTTGCGACAACCGAAAGTTGCCTGAGCACGATTAAAGCAAATGCCCGCGCCGTCTTTTTTTTGATTCTGCTGTCTTTTTTGTGATTCTAATGTTGGATGGGCAGAGTACAGAGCAGGACCGGGCTTGGCACCGGCCAAATTGGGCATAGCTGAAGCGCTTGGACGGGAAGGCTCCGGCATCTGTTGGCAAACTGTGCAGCCAGTGCAGTCCGAAATCTCAGGCTTGCCAGTGAGATGTAGGCGCTGTCGAGATGGGCTACACCTGCCAACCGCGGTTCATATCTACGCGGAGTAGCGCAACCAGAGGGCATTCGCGCCGAGACTCTCGACGAACTGGCGATGGGCGGCTTCTGCCACCGTGTCCAGCCGCGGGACAAGCTCCACCGGGCGCTGCCTCGCCTTCCCCGCCCTGGCCCGCATCGCCTGGTCGCCCGACCCTTGTCCGCTGAGGTGAAGCATTGCCTGTCGCTCGCCCAATAGCTCGACATAGACGCTGGCGAGCAATGTGGAATCGAGCAGCGCCCCGTGCTTGGTGCGTTGTGAGAGATCGATGCCGTAGCGCTTGCAGAGTGCGTCCAGGCTGTTGGGGCCGGCCGGGTGGCGCCGCCGCGCCAGTGCGAGAGTGTCCACTATGCGGTCGGCCGTGAGTGGCGGTTTCGCCACCCGTTCCAGCTCGGCATTGAGAAAACCCAGATCGAAGGTGGCGTTGTGAGCAACCAGACGGTGCATCGTCGATGAAGCCGAGAAACCCTTCGACGATATCCCTGAACAGCGGTTTGTCCTTCAGAAACTCCACCGTCAGACCGTGCACCGCCACCGCCTCCGGGTGGATGTCGCGCTCGGGATTGAGGTAGCTGTGGAACTCGCGGCCTGTGGGAATCCTGTTGACGATCTCAACGCAGCCGACCTCGATCAGGCGATCGCCGCCGACTGGATCGAGCCCTGTGGTTTCGGTATCGAAGACGATCTCGCGCAGCATCTCGATGATCCCGGGCAGATACGCGAGCACCGGAGGCGGCTAGCATGGCCTACGCCCAGAACCTCGCGTAGGCGGTGCCGCGCCGACCTTTGAGTGATTCGACGATTTTATCCACCTGCGCGTCGGTCTCGGCGAACGTGCCGCCGGTCTCCACAACAAAATCGGCGCGCTTGCGTTTTTCCGCATCCGACATTTGGCGCGCCAGGATCTGCTCCAGCTTCTCCGGGCTCATGCCAAGGCGCTGCATCACGCGCTCGCGCTGCGCCTTTGGCGGGGCGCTGCAAACGATCACCACGTCGACGCGGGCGTCGCCCCCGGTCTCGAGCAGCAGCGGGATTTCGAGCACCGCCATCGCTGCGTCTTTGGCGGCTTGGCGGCGCAGGAAAGCGCGCTCGGCGGCGAGCACCAAAGGATGCACGATGGCCTCCAGCCGCTTGATCTCGTCAGGCTTGTCGAGCACGGCGAGGCCGAGTTTCTGACGGTCGACCTTGCCGCCGGCGGTGGTTCCGGGAAAGGCAGCCTCGATGGCGGCGACGGCAGGGCCCTCGTACAGCCGGTGCACCTCCGCATCCGCATCGCACACGCCGATGCCGAGCGCCCGCAGACGGGTCGCCACCGTCGACTTGCCCATGCCGATCGAGCCCGTAAGACCGACCACCAGCATCAGCCGCTCTCGATGTCCCGCACCAGCCGGGCGCGCAGCTCCGCGGTGACTTGCGGACGTACGCCGAACCATTTCTCGAAGCCCGGCACCGCCTGATGCAGCAGCATGCCGAGGCCGTCGACGGTCGTTAGCCCGCGTGCCCGCGCCGCGGTCAGCAGCGGCGTGACGAGTGGGACGTAGACGATGTCCGCCACGACACATGCAGGGTCGAGTGCCGACACGTCCATGTCGAGCGGCTCGCCGCCTTTCATGCCGAGCGAGGTGGTGTTGACGAGCAGCGCCGCGCCGCGGGAGCGTTCGGCGCGCTCGTGCCAATCGAAGGCTTTCACTTTCGGGCCGAAGTAGGCTGCCACCACATCGGCCCGAGGGCGCGTGCGGTTGAAGAGCCGCACTTCGCCAGCGCCGGCTTCCAGCAGCGCAAACACGATGCCGCGGGCCGCACCGCCGGCACCCAGCACCGACACGGTGCTGCCATCGAGGCCAAGCCGAGGCACGGAAGCGTGCAGGTTGGCCATGAACCCGGCGCCGTCGGAATTGTCGCCGATCAGTCTGCCGTTCTCATACCACAGCGTGTTGGCCGCGGCGGCGGCGCGGGCAGCGGGCCGCGCCTCGTCCACCGTCGCAAAGGCCGCCTCCTTGTGCGGCAGCGTGACATTGCAGCCGGCGAAGCCCTCTTCGCGCATGCTGCGCAGGAAAGCTCTCACGTCGTCGGGCTTCACAGGGTGGCGATCGTAGCTGCCGTCGATGGCGTACTGCTCGAGCCAGTAGCCATGGATCAGTGGCGAGCGCGAGTGCGACACCGGCCAGCCGATGACACAGGCGCGGATCATTGCAGCAGCACTCCGCGCGATCTGAGCTCCCCCAGCAGCGCAAGCAGCGGCAGGCCGATGATGGTGAAGTGATCGCCCTCGACCCGCTCGAAGAGCTGGATGCCGGCGCCCTCGATCTCATAGGCGCCGACCGTTTGGCACACGGCAGCGCCGCAGCGCGCAAGATAGGCGTCCAGGAACTGGCGACTGAAGGCGCGCATGGTGAGCATCGCCTCCCCGACGCAAGTCCACACGATCTTTCTGTCGTGCGCCAGCACCGCGGCGGTGTGCAAGGTGTGCGGCCTGCCACGCAACCGCTCGAGCTGTGCGCGGGCTGCGGCCAGATCGCTGGGCTTGTCGAACAGCTCCTCGTCCAGGGCCAGCACCTGGTCGGCGCCGATGACGAGCGCGTCGGGATGGTTGCGCCCGACAGCTTCGGCCTTGGCCCGGGCCAGCGCTTCCGCCACTGTGCCCGGACCGGGCCTGGGCACAGCAGCCGCCAGCCCGCGCTTCAGGGCGGCCTCGTCAACATCCGCCGGGACGACCTCAAACCGCAGACCGGCCGCCTCCAGCAGCCTGCGGCGAAAGGAGCTTGCCGATGCCAGGATGACCTGCGGCGCGCCCGGCTCAGCCATCGCCGGTCTCCTGCTGCTCCGCCACGCTCGCGCCCTCGCGCCGGTCGTGCAGGAGACGGATGATGGTGGCAGCGGTCTCCTCGACCGAGCGCCGCGTCACGTCGATCACGGGCCAGCCGTAGCGCGCACACAGGCGGCGCGAGTATTGGATCTCCTCCATGATCTGGGTGCGGTCGACATAGTCGTCGAGTTTGCGGTCGCCGATCAGGTGCACGCGGTTGCGGCGGATCTCGGCGATGCGCTCGGCGCTCGCCACCAGGCCGACCACGAAAGCCGTATGCGGCTGGGACAGCGCCGCGGGCGGCTCGATGCCGGGCACCAGCGGCACGTTGGCGGTCTTGTAGCCGCGCTGGGCCAGATAGACGCTGGTCGGTGTCTTGGATGTGCGCGAGATGCCAAGCAGGATGATATCGGCGCGGTTGAGATCCTGCGGCAGCTGGCCGTCGTCATGCGCCATGGCGAAGTTGAGCGCGTCGATGCGGGCGAAGTATTCGGCATCGAGCAGATGCTGGCCGGCCACGATCGGCGTCTGCGGCGCGCCGAGGTAGGACTCGAACACCTTCATGATCGGCTCGAGCACGTGCAGGCACGGCAGCTTCATCTCGCGGCAGCGGCGCTCGATCTCCTCGATCAGCTCCTTCTTGACCACGGTATAGAGAACGATACCCGGCGCCTGCTCGACTTCCTTCAGCACGCGCGCCAGCTGCTTCTCGGTGCGCACCAAGGGGTGTACGTGCTCGATCGGCCGCACCTGCGCGTACTGCACCGCCGCGGCCTTGGCCATGGTGGTGAGGGTCTCGCCGGTCGCATCCGAGATGAGATGCAAATGAAAGTAGCTGGGCACGTGGCTGAGCATGGTCTGTGGAAAAGACCAGAGTTCTTGGAGGCTGCCAAGCCGGGGGCACGGATTGGTTGAGCCCCGCCGTTCCGCCATCAACAGAGTTGCCCACAGGAAGACCGGCTGGGACGGAGCTGAGCTCAGGGGTGAAGAGGGATGCGGATGGCCGAAGCCAGGCGTCGCGTCACACAGTTCCTTCCACAGGTTCGCGTTCGAGGCGGCAAACGCAACACAGACAGTAACATATTGATATTTAGTATATTTATCGACCTAGTGGGTCTCGATCTCAGGATCCGCTATGGGTAGCCCGGAGCGCCTATGTCAGCGCGCAAGCTGTGCGCAGCACCGTGACAATCGAGAATCTTCGTAATCCAGTGCCTAAGAGTCATAACAATAACCTGAGATCTAGATTTTAGGATTTAGGAGCCTCACGCGATGGCATCGACGCGGGCGGCAACGCGCCCTCGCCTCCTCGAGGTGTTCGCGGGCCGCGCGTTGTCGCCGCCGCCTGTCTGGCTGATGCGCCAGGCCGGCCGCTATTTGCCCGAATATCGCGCGGTGCGGGAGAAGGCCGGCAGCTTCCTCGACCTGTGCTACTCGCCCGCGCTTGCCGCCGAGGTGACGCTGCAGCCGATCCGGCGCTTCGGCTTCGATGCTGCGATCCTGTTCGCGGATATCCTGGTGGTGCCCGACGCACTGGGGCAGAAGGTCGAATTCCTCGAAGGCGAAGGCCCGCGGCTCGAGCCCATTCGCACCGAGCGTGAAATTGCGCGCTTGAACGCGAGCGCGACTCGCCCCAGGTTTGGCCGCGTTTTCGAGACGGTCGCCAAAGTTCGCCAGGAACTGCCCCATGACACTGCCCTCATCGGATTTTGCGGCGCGCCTTGGACGGTGGCGACCTACATGGTGGGCGGGCAGGGCTCCACCGATCAGGCCGAGGCGCGGCTTTGGGCCTATCGCGACCCGGGCGGATTTCAGCGGCTGATCGACCTGCTGGTCGAAGTTTCGGTCGACTACCTGTCGGGACAGGTTGTGGCCGGTGCCGATGTGCTGCAGATTTTCGACAGCTGGGCCGGAAGCCTCGCCGACGACCAGTTCGAGCGCTGGGTGGTGGCTCCCACGAGAGCGATGGTGGCGCGGCTGAAGGAGCGCTACCCAGATGTTCCGGTGATCGGGTTTCCGCGGGGTGCGGGTGTGCACGCCTCAGCCTACGTTGCGCACACCGGCGTCGATGGCATCGGCTGCGACACGGCCTTGCCGCTAGCGCTCATGGCCGGAGAGCTGTCGGACAAGGCGGTCGTGCAGGGGAACCTCGATCCGTTGCTGCTGGTCGCAGGGGGAGAGGCAATGGCGCATCGCGTCGCCCAAATTCTGGCGGCGCTCAGGGGTAAGCGGTTCATCTTCAACCTGGGGCACGGCATCGTGCCGCAAACGCCGCCGGAGCATGTAGCCCAACTCGTGAAGCTGGTGCGCGGAGCAAAGTAGAAATTACCGCATGCTCATCTGGATCAAGGCGCTCCACGTCATTGCTGTCATTGCGTGGATGGCTGGGCTGCTCTATCTGCCTCGCCTCTTCGTCTATCACTGCGACGCGGAGAAGGGCTCCAAGCAATCCGAGACCTTCAAGATGATGGAGCGGCGCCTGCTGCGCGTCATCATGAACCCGGCCATGGCCGTGGTGTGGGTGACGGGCCCCTATCTCGCCTGGGCGCAGGGCATGGTCAACGACCGCTGGCTGTGGGCCAAGTTCGCCCTGGTGGTGGCGCTGACCGGCTATCACCACGCGCTGGCGGCCTGGCGCAAGGACTTCGCCGAGGATTGGAACACGCGCAACGCACGCTTCTACCGCATCCGCAACGAGGTGCCGGCGGTCCTGATGATCGGCATTGTCGTGCTGGTGATCGTGAAGCCGTTCTAGCTCAGATCATGGAGACCAGGAGCTGCCCGTGGCCAAGCTCAACACCTACCCGCTCATAACGGTGAAACTGCTCAAGCAGAGCTGGGATTTCTACCGCGAACTCTTCGGTATGAGCGTCGTGTTCGAGGCAAGCTGGGTAGTCATGCTCGCCGATCACGAGGGCGGCCCGATCACCCTGGGCCTGATGAGCGCCGATCATCCCTCCAATCCGCCGGGGCCGGAGACGTTCGACGGGCCGGGCATGATCATGACCTTCCAGGTGGATAATGCTGCGCAAACATTGGCGCAGCTAAAGGGAAGGGGAGCGCCAATCGTCTATGGCCTCAAGGACGAGCCCTGGGGGCAGAGGCGCTTCATGGTGCGCGATCCCTCCGGCATCCTTGTCGATGTCGTGGAGCAGACCGAGCCGGCAGCCGGGTTCTGGGAGAAATACATGGAGGCGTGAGCCCGGTTGCAGGCGCAAACTCAGGCCTATCCTACGGCGCCCCTTTCATTTTCTCGCGCGGACTGCTATATAGCGAGTTGTCACCGCCTGCCGCCACCCTTTGGCGCATTGTGGGCGGGGCTCTGCCGAGCCGCTCCTGCGCCACGGCGGGCCGCGACGATCCCGGAACCCAAGTTCCGCACCCCTCCTACTCTCTGCGCCGGCCTCTCCTTTCCATCCCACCTTCCAAAGCCGCGCAGCTCCTCCCAATCGGAGAATTTCAATGCAAGACGTAGTCAAGGAGATGAAACTCCAGGACCTCAAAATCAAGACGCCGACGGAGCTCTTGAGCTTCGCCGAGGAAGTCGGCGTCGAGAACGCCAGCTCCATGCGCAAGCAGGAGCAGATGTTCGCCATCCTCAAACAACTGGCTGCCAAGGACACCGAGATCATCGGCACCGGCGTGGTCGAGGTGCTGCAGGACGGCTTCGGCTTCCTGCGCTCGCCCGATGCCAACTACCTGCCGGGCCCCGACGACATCTACATCTCGCCCTCGCAGATCCGGCGCTTCGGCCTGCGCTCCGGCGACACGGTGGAAGGCCAGATCCGCGGGCCCAAAGAGGGCGAGCGCTACTTCGCGCTGCTCAAGGTCAACACCATCAACTTCGAGGACCCCGACAAGGCGCGCCACAAGGTGCACTTCGACAACCTGACGCCGCTTTATCCCACCAGGTGGATGAAGATGGAGATCGAGGATCCCACTATCAAGGACCTCTCCGCGCGCGTGATCGACATCGTGTCGCCGCTGGGTATGGGCCAGCGCGCCCTGATCGTGGCGCAGCCGCGCACCGGCAAGACGGTGCTCTTGCAGAACATCGCGCACTCGATCGCGAAGAACCATCCCGAGTGCTATCTGATCGTGCTGCTGATCGACGAGCGGCCCGAGGAGGTGACCGACATGCAGCGCTCCGTGAAGGGCGAGGTCATCTCCTCGACCTTCGACGAGCCGGCCACGCGCCACGTGCAGGTTTCCGAGATGGTGATCGAGAAGGCCAAGCGGCTCGTGGAGCACAAGCGCGACGTGGTGATTCTGCTCGACTCCATCACGCGCCTCGGCCGAGCCTACAACACGGTGGTGCCGAGCTCCGGCAAGGTGCTGACCGGCGGCGTCGACTCCAACGCCCTGCAGCGGCCCAAGCGCTTCTTCGGCGCCGCGCGCAACATCGAGGAGGGCGGCTCGCTCACCATCATCGCCACCGCGCTGATCGACACCGGCAGCCGTATGGACGAGGTGATCTTCGAGGAGTTCAAGGGAACCGGTAACTCGGAAATCGTGCTCGACCGCAAGGTGTCCGACAAGCGCGTGTTCCCGGCGATCGACATCGCCCGCTCCGGCACGCGCAAGGAAGAGCTGCTGGTGCCCGCCGACCAGCTGAAGAAGATGTACGTGCTGCGCCGCATCCTCAACCCGATGGGCACCATGGATGCCATCGAGTTCCTGGTCGACAAGCTGCGCTCGACCAAGAGCAACGGCGAGTTCTTCAACTCGATGAGCACGGGCAAGAACTAGGCACTGGGCACGAATTGAAGTGGAATGGCCGGCTTAAGGGTCGGCCATTTCGCTTTCGGGTTCTCATCACCCTTTTTCACGACGCGGTGAAAGCGGCATCCGCGAGGGAAGCGCGGCCGTAGTCACCTGTGCAAGCGGGCGCCACGAAGGCGCCCCGGATCACAGGAGAAGCAGCCATGAAGATCATCGTGTCCATGCTCGTCGCTCTGTCGGTCGTAGCCGGACTGTCCGCCTCCGCAGGCGCCACTTTCAAGCCATCCCCCAAGGTCAAACAGATTTTCGACAAGATGGACCGCGAAGGCATCAACTGACACTGACGATGATGCCGGCACTATGAATGGCCAATGGGGTGCTCTCGTCTCGCGCGAGCGAACGGGCGCCCCCTTTGCGCCGCGAGGATGGCTAGCGGCCGATGCTGAATTTGTAGGAGAGCGCGGCGCCGCCGTAGAACTGGCTCTCGGTCTCGACGATGGGGCTGTCGGCAGCGTCGCCGACGAGGTGGGCGTAGCGACCGATCAGCAGCAACGTCCAGCGATCGTTGAGATCGATGGCAGCGGTGGCGCCGATGTAGACGTCCTTGAACCCAGCTGAGGGATTGTAGACGGGAAGCCCGGAGGCCGCCGACTGCAAGGCGTTCACGCCGAAAAAGGCGGTCATGTAGTCGT
Organism: uncultured Alphaproteobacteria bacterium; assembly: GCA_963832445.1. GTDB lineage: Bacteria > Pseudomonadota > Alphaproteobacteria > Rhizobiales > Hyphomicrobiaceae > AWTP1-13. The sequence goes on along the minus strand of CAWHUM010000022.1, from coordinate 135,528 downwards.
CGGTGGCGTAGTTGGTGCCGATGCTGGACGTCAGCTTGACCGTCGGGGACAAGCGCGTAACCGCCTCGGCTCCGAAGCGGACCAGGCCGCCCGTGTCGTCGCCGGTTGCCTGGTGATGATAGGAGACGGAGAAGGCCAGCGGCCCGGTGCGGTAGGTGGCGAAGGCGCCCAGCACGAAACCGCCGTCGATATCGCCCGTCCCTATCAGGCGGGCGGAGTCATCCTCATCGCGGCCGAAGCGGTAGCCCGCCAGCGGTCCGACCTCGAAATTGTTGAACTGGAGGACGCGGAACCGGACGTCGTCGGCGCCCTTGATCTGCACGATGCCGTTGTCGCCGAAGCCAGCCGGCGCCACGAACGGGAAGCCGGTGACCTGGTAGGACTTGGCGCCTTCGAACTTGGGCGAGACGTAGACGAGGCCGCCGACCTGCCAGCGGTCGCCGAACAGGCCGAACGGGTCGGAGCCGGATTGGGCGGCGGCCGGAGCAACGGCCAAGGCCGCGAGAACGGCAAGGGCGAGCGGCCGCAAACACGGAACATGACGCAGCGGCATCGCGACAACCCACCCCCAGCCTTCCAGAAGGCAATCAATGTCAGGGATCTGGCGCTGATTGGCCAGCGGCTAGTAGCCGGCGCGGTGCGATCTATCCACAGCGTTGCGCGGCGGGCACAGATTTGGGGCAGCCGCCTCAGGCCGGCCTCGCGGCGCGCTGCTGGCGCAGCAGTTCGAGCAGGACGGCGGGGTCGGTGACCGGCAGCGAGCACTGCGGGCCGATGCAGGCGTAGGCGGTGGGCTTGCCCTCGGTCGCGGTCTTGCCGGCCAGCGCGGGGCCGGCGAGCGGCTGATCGGACCCCACGGCCTGCTGCACCGCACCCGGCAAAGACAGCTCGAACATGGCGCGCGACAGGGGCAGGGAGGGGTCCGCCGAGCCCGGCGCGATGACGACAACATGCTGAGGGGCCAGCAGATCGTAGTAGCCGGCGAGCACGCCGCAGTGGCCGAGCGCGTTGCGGCCGAGGTCGGGCGCGAAGGCATCGGGGACGGCGTGCGCCCGATCGAGGTAGGCCTGCTTGCCCGTGAGCAGGTGAAGCGCGACGAGGTTGGAGATCATCAGTGCATTGGCGTTGGGGATGGCGTCGTCGTGGGCGGTGCGCATGCGCACGATGACGTCGGGCGTGTCGTCGGCGGTGAAGGCATAGCCGCCCGTGCCGGCGATCCAGTAGCGCTGATCGAGAACGGCCGCCCAGCGCTCCGCGGATTCGAGATAGGGCGCTGCGTTCGTGGCCTGGTGGAGGCGCAGCGCCCCCCAGATCATGTTGGCGTAGTCGCTGGCGGTGGCGGGTACCTTGGCCTGACCCGCGCGATACGAGTGGATCAGGCGGCCGTTTGTCTCCATGCGCGAGGTGACGAAAGCGAAGGCCGCCTTGGCGGTATCGAGCCAGTCGGGACGCGCGAACACCTGCGCGGCATGGGCCAGCGCAGCGATCATCAACCCGTTCCAGTCGGCCAGCACCTTGTCGTCCCAGCCGGGGCGGATGCGTTGGGCGCGGCGCGTGAGCAACTTGGCGCGCATGGCAGCGAGCGCCTGCTCCTCCTGCGGGGAAGAGATCTCGAGGTTGGCAAGGCGGTTGAGAATGTTGTGGCCTTCCCAGTTGCCCTCGCCGGTGACGTCGTAGGCTTGGCAGAAAAGGGCCGCGTCCACCGGGCCCAGCACCTCGACGATCTCGGCCTTGCTCCAGACGTAGAACTTGCCCTCCTCGCCCTCGCTATCGGCATCGAGCGAGGCAGCGAAGCCGCCGCCCTCGGCGATCATCTCGCGCTCGAGCCAGCCGACCGTTTCCTCGATGCGCGCCTGGTAGAGATCGTTGCCGCCCTCGCGGTAGGCCTCGCATAAAAGGTCGACGAGGAGCGCGTTGTCGTAGAGCATCTTCTCGAAGTGCGGGGCGAGCCAGCGCTCGTCGACCGAGTAGCGCGCGAAGCCTCCCCCTAAATGATCGTAGATGCCGCCCTGGCAGATGTTTGCAAGCGTGACGTCTACCGCCTCGCGGGCCGCAAGATCGCCGTGGCGGATGGCGCCGCGCCACAGCAACCAGAAGAAGCTCCACTGCGGAAACTTGGGCGCGCCGGCGAGGCCGCCGCGGCGCATGTCCACCGCATTGACCATGCGCCTGGTGAGATCGGCCAGCGCCGCATCCTTGATGTTGGCCCTGGCGCCGCTCTTCTCGCGCTCGGCGAGCGATTGGACCAGCTGGGCGGCGTTGTGGCTGATCTTGTCGGGCTCATCGGCATAGATGCGCGCCACCTCGGTGAGCACGTGCTTGAAGGAGGGGCGGCCGAAGCGCGGCTCGGGCGGGAAATAGGTGCCGCCCCAGAACGGCCGCGCCTCCCTGTCGAGGAACATGGTGAGCGGCCAGCCGCCGTGCTCGCCGAGGGAATGCAGCGCGTGCATGTAGATGGCGTCGATGTCGGGGCGCTCCTCGCGGTCGACCTTGATGTTGACGTAGAGCTCGTTCATCAGCGCGGCGGTGGCTTCATCCTCGAAGCTCTCGTGCGCCATGACGTGGCACCAGTGGCAGGCGGCGTAGCCGACGGAGAGCAGGATCGGCTTGCCCGTGCGCTTGGCCTCGGCGAGCGCCTCCGGCCCCCACGCCCACCAGTGCACGGGGTTGTCCTTGTGCTGGAGCAGATACGGGCTCGTCTCGCGGGCGAGACGATTTTCGGAAGGCGGCGAAGTCGATGTCATGGGGCAGGGTAGCGCGGATCAGGCACGGCGCAAACCGCGCCCCGGCTCAGCCTAGGCTGCCCCGCTCGCACAATGGATGGCTTCAGGCATGCCCGCGGTTGGGGGGTCGCAGCAGGTCGCGCGCGATGATGAGCTGTTGGATCTCGCTGGTTCCGTCGAAGATGCGAAAGGCCCTGGCATGGCGGTAAAGCCGTTCGACGACGGTGCCATGCAGTACGCCTTGGCCACCGAAGAGCTGGACAGCCTCGTCTATCACGGAACAAGCGGCCTCGGTTGCCTGCCATTTGGCAATTGCCGCAGCCCGCGAGTTGTCCTTGGAATTGCAGTCGTGCTGCCATGCCGAGCGGTAGACAAGCAAGGCTGATGCGTCGATCCGAGCAACCATGCTCGCCAGCTTGGCTTGAACGAGTTGGTGCTCGGCGATCGCTTTCTTGAAGGTCGTGCGCTCGACGCAGCGTGTCAAAGCTTCCCGAAGTGCACGACGGGCAAAACCAACGGCGGCTGCTCCAACCGTTGGTCGAAAGATCTGCAGCACTGCCGTGGCGATCTTCATCCCCTGGCCCGGCTCGCCGATAACTTGGTCGAGAGGCACGCGACACTCATCCAGCGTCCACGTGCCAACCGTGTGCGGTGAGAGCACCCGAAGCCTCTCATCGAGGCTGATGCCCTCGGCACGTCCGTCCACCGCAAACGCGGTAATGCCCGCCTCGTCCAACCGTGCGAACACAATGTAGAGGTCGGCGAGACCGCAATTGGAGGTCCAGGTCTTGCGGCCGCAGAGAACATAGTGGCTTCCCTGGCGGCGAGCAGTGGTCGTGATTGCGGCGGCGTCTGAGCCAGCCTCGGGTTCCGAGAGGGCAAACGCGGGCAGGAGCTTGCCAGCGAGGTATTGCCGCAAGTACTCCGCCCGCAATGCTTGCGAGCCGAATAACGCGATTGGCAAGATGCCGAGCCAAGGTTCGGAGATGGCAACATCCGAGATCGCCGAACTGTAGGCGCACCGCTCCCGAATGATCGACATGGTCCTTAGATCGAGGACACCGTTGCCGCCGGTCCCTCGAGGCAGCGACATCTCCAGCCATTGGTCGCGTGCGAGCAGCTCGAAGATAACGCGGGCTGTTCGACCGTCACCACCTTCGTCGGCCTCGAACGCAGTCAGGTTGTCCGCGACCCAAGTATTGAACCGGTCGGCCAGCTCGCGATGCGCGCTTTGAAAGAACGGCCAATCCAGATGGTCCAGGTCCATGGCGGTGCTGCAGATGATAGAGGCCGGTGTTGCGGCGATGCGGTTTTGGGGCATGGATGCGGTGGCTATGTGGGGTAGGCACGGTAGCCCGGATCGGGCGGGGGGCAAACCGTGAGGGCTCACGTGTTCTGCAGCGCCGCGATCCGATCGATCTCGAGGCGGAGCGCCAGGCGGATGAGGACATTGCGGCGATCACGCCGCGCAAGGCCGGTTAGCTGTTGGACTGAAATCATCCGATGCCGAGCTCGGCGCGGAATCTCTTCAGGATGGCGCGCAGCGTGCGCGGCCGGTAAAGGCGCTGCTCGAAGAGGTCGGCGGCCGGCAGCTTCACGCGCTGGCGGGCGATATCCGACACGTAGGGCAGCTCCTCCGGTCCCCTGCGCGAGCGCCGGAGCGAAATGGAGGACAAGCTGAACATCGGCTTCTTCATACAGTTGACGGATACCTTGCAGTCGATGTCGCGGCGATACTGATCGAGCTCGGTCTGATCGATGGCTAGGCCTGAAAGCTGAGCGCCCTCGACCACCCACACGAGTGCCGCCTGCCACAGACCGTTGACGTCGCCGCCGCCACCAACGGAGGCGTGATCGCCCGGGAACCACAGTTGCTGGTAGGGCGCCTCGGCCGGGTTCGAGGACGCTTGGGCTTCGGCCGCATTGAGCTTGTCGAGATTGGTCCAGGGCGTGGCGGCGAAGGTGAGCCGGCGCTCGTCGATCGCCAGCGCATGCCGGGCAGCCTTGACCATGCGGCTGAGCTCGAGATCGTGGAATTGATACTTGCGGTGGAAGAAGCGCATCAAGCCCGGCACGCCGAGCGCGCCGACCGTATCCCAAATGCCGATGTATTGGACGGAGAGCGGCTGGGGGCTTCGGGAGAACGCGCGGGTGAGGAGCGTGTCGGGGGCGTAGCTGGCGAAGCAGTAGTCGTTGCGGAACTTCACGCAGGGCTCCGCGTCCGCGCCTTGCTCGCGGTCGCGGTTCTGGTAGAGCGCGATCGCCTCCTTGACCTTGCCGATGTATTCCTTGTGCAGGATGCCGCAGGTCCTGAGCAGACCGCCGAACGAGCGCGCGCTGAAGGCCCCGCGCGAGAAGCCGAAGATGAAGATCCGGTCGCCTGGCGAATAGTTGAAGCTCAGGAAGCGGTAGGCACGCTCGATGTTGTCGAGCAGGCCGATGCCGAAGGCGCCGGCGATGGCGTTGTTGATCGACTGGGCGATGGGAACCCGCGTGGTGCCGACCCCCTCGTCGTAGAACACGACCTGGTCCGCGCCCCTGGCATCGGCCGGCAGGAGAAGCTTGGCGGTCTTGACGACGTTGGTTGGAAATTGGGCGTCGGCGGTGTTCCAGGTGCCGTCGAAGCATATGACGATGTTCTTCATGGCGAATACCCGCTTCCCTGAAAAGGGTCTGCAATCTAGGCTACGCGCATGACATGACAGCGGCTTTGGGCCAGCGCCGCGGGCTTTTGCAGCCCAATCGGGCCATGCCGGTATAGTCAAAGAATATGGCCGATCAGCAGACCATTTTCGCGCTATCGAGCGGCCAGGGACGCGCCGGCGTTGCCGTCATCCGCGTGTCGGGACCCGCGGCCGGCGCAGTGCTGGAGCGGATGGCGCCGCCCAGACCCAAGCCGCGCGCAGCGGCGCTGCGGCGGATCCGGCATCCGGCGAGCGGCGAGGTGTTGGACGAGGCGCTGGTGCTGTCGTTTCCGGCACCCAACAGCGAGACCGGCGAGGACATGGCCGAGCTGCAAGTGCACGGCGGCCGCGCGGTGATTGCCGGCGTGCTGGCGGCGCTGGGCGGCATCGAGGGCTGCCGCCTGGCGGAGCCCGGCGAGTTCGCGCGCCGCGCCTTCGAGAACGGCAAGCTCGATCTCACTGGAGTGGAAGGCTTGGCCGACCTGATCGACGCCGAGACGGCCGCCCAGCGGCGCCAGGCGCTGCGCCAGGCGGGCGGCGGGCTCTATCGGGTGTACGAGGGCTGGCGGCAGCGGCTGGTGAGCGCCATGGCGCAGCTGGAAGCGGCAATCGACTTTTCCGATGAGGCGGATGTCGCTTCGGGCACCTTGAAGAAGGCGCGCGCCGAGGTGGAGGCGCTGGCACACGACATCGCCCGGCACCTCGACGACGGCCATCGCGGCGAAATGCTGCGCGAGGGGTTCCACGTGGTGCTGGCGGGGCCGCCCAATGCCGGCAAGTCGAGCCTGCTCAACTGGCTGGCGCGGCGCGAGGTGGCGATCGTGTCGGAGGAGGCAGGCACCACCCGCGACGTGATCGAGGTGAGGCTGGACCTGGAGGGCCTGCCGGTGGTCGTCAGCGACACCGCCGGCCTGCGCGAGGCGCGCGAGGCGGCGGGCAAGGTCGAGCGGGAAGGCATGCGGCGCACGGTGGAGCGGGCGCGCGAAGCCGACCTGATCCTCTGGCTGATCGACATCACCGCGCCGCCGGCCACCGTGCCCGCCGAAATTGCCGGCAAGGCCGACCGTACCTTGGTGCTCGCCAACAAGATGGACCTGCTGGCGAGTGGCGTGCTGCATCCTCTGCCCGACGGCGCCATCAGCATTTCGGTTCTGACCGGCGCCGGCATGGACGTGCTGGCTCGCCGGCTCACCGCGCTTGTGTGCGCGCGCATCGGCGAGAGCGAGGCGCCGCCGCTGACGCAGGCGCGCCACCGTCAGCAGCTGGAGCGGGCGATGGCGCCGCTCCGTTCCTTCGTGGGCTCGCCGATCGGCGAGGTGGAGCTGCGCGCCGAGGACCTGCGCCGGGCCGCGCAGGCGCTGGGCCGGCTGACCGGGCGGGTGGATGTGGAGGACGTGCTGGGCGAGATCTTCGCCCGCTTCTGCATCGGCAAATGATGGTTGCAGAGATCGCAAATTGTTTCACGTGAAACAATTCAACGTTTCTGGCTTAGTGGCCGAGATCCAGAACAGACGAGCAACAATTGTTTCACGTGAAACAATTTGTGGGAGCGGCAACGTTGCCCCAGGGCCTTATCCGGTTCAGTCGCCCGCTGCCGCTCGCCGCGACACGAGATAGGCGATGACGATGACCACCGGCACCAGCAGCTCGGGCGCCAGGTAGCCGAGAAAGAGGGCGCGGGGCTCCGGCACGCCGACCTGGCTCATGGATAGCAGCCGGCCCATGCCGCCGAGAAACCCGCCGAGCGCGATGAGCAGAATAAGCGTGCCCTGCCGGCGCACGGTGACGGCGGCCCACAGGGCTATGAAGCCGGCGCCGAGATAGATGCCGGCCAGGAAGCGGTGGATGTTGTCGAGGCGGGGAGTGGTCTCGGGCTGGCCCAGATACAACTGCAGCGACCCGCCGAACAGGCCGATGGCGGCGAACAGGAACAGGCAGATCTGGACGACGCGCAAGCTTGCAGGCATGGCGATTTCCCCCGTGTGGCTCTGAGCGGCTTTGGTTGAGCGACACTACAGGGTGGCCGGGGTGAAATCACCCGAGCTCGGATTCCCAAGTGAATGGGACCATCACTTCAGATTGAGCTGCCACGACACGCCGTAGCGGTCGTTGAGCCAGGTGAACTGGCGGCTGAAGCCATAGTTGGAGAGCGGCATCAGTACGCCGCCGCCTTCTCCCAGCGCGGAGGCGAGCCGCTTGATCTCGTCCTCGCTTTCGCACTCGACGAACAGCGAGAACGCCGGCGTGAAAGTGAAGGCGTGCTGCACCGGACTGTCGATGCACAGCACCGTCTGCCCGCCGACGGAAAAGCTCGCGCGCATCACCGAGCCTTCAGGGCCGGGCTGGCCTGGGCCATAGCGCGTGATGCCAGTGATCTCGCTGCCGGGGATGAGCGAGATGTAGAACTGCATGGCCTCCTCGGCCTTGCCCTGGAACATCAGGAAGGGGCGGACAGAGTTGGCCATGGTCACCTCGCTCAGGCTTGATGCTTCACGTGAAGCAATTCCCTCTCCCCATGCCACTTCAGCATGGGAGATGGGGAGCCGCTATTTCACCTGTTGCCCGTTGGCGCGCATCTTTTGGCGGATCTGGGCGATGTCCCAGCCCGTCAGCTGCGACAGCGTCGCTGCCTCGCGCTCGAAGCGGGGGCCGAGCGAGCGGCGATAAGCGTCGGCCTCCGCACACGAGGCGGCGCCCGTGAACGGGTGGCGCAGCACGTAGCGGCCCTGGAAGTTGGCGCGATCGGCCGTCTCCTGGAACACCAGGTCCTCGGGGAAGTGGGCGGCGTCGTAGCGCACGTGCAGCCGCGTGACGAAGACGTTGGAACCGCCGAAGGAGAAGCGCGACGTCCCGCGCGACGTCGGGGGTGTCTCGCTCAACGGCTGCTTGAGCCAGAAGGCACCGAGCGCCACCAACTGGTCGTTGGGCACCGGATCGGCGGCGCAGGGATCGCACCAGCCCATGTCCCAGGCGTACTCGAGATAGACGGCGCGCATGTCGTCCTTCTTTACCTGGTGGTCGAACATGGCGCGATAGAAGTTGCCGAAGTCGGCCTTGGTGAAGATGGGCACGTCCATGTCGGAGGGCATCTTTATGCTGCGGTAGTTGGTGGTCTCGACGCGCCCCTTCTCGGTCAGCATCAGCATGATCATGTCCTGCGGACCGTTGGCGTTCACGGTGCCGAGGCGGATCGGCAGCATGAACTTGTGCGTCGCGTAGTTCACCTGGATCGGGCGCAGGAACCGGTTGCCTGTCTTGGCCTGCTCCTTGAGGTTCACGCGGGCGACGAAGAACTTCATGCTCTGCTTGATGTAGGAGCCGAGCACGGGCGCGGCGCCGTCGGGGATCTTGTAGCCGGTCTCGGTGAGCCAGGTGGCGAGCCCCTCGCTCTGCGTGGCCGAGAGGATGAGAATGTCGTATTCGCCGACCGTGTACTCGGCCTCTATTCTGACGCCGAGCGCGCTGGCCCTGCGGGTGGTGTCGGCCGTCGCCAGCGCCACGGAGGCCGTATTGCGGGGCGCCGCCGACAAGAAGGCAAACGGCGGATTGCAGGGGTCCGGATCGAAGTATTCGACGAGGCGCGGGGCGCTGTATGCGTCGAGATGATCGACCCACGCGCTCTCGATGATCTTGATCTGGTTCTTCTTCACGATGGTCGGCACCGGAATGACCAGCGCGAATTGCTTGAGGTCGCCCTGGTAGTCGCTGGCCATGGTGACGGCGGTCTGCTCGCCCTTGCGCGCCACCACCACCTTGGAGGCCTTGTTGAAGAGCTTGGCGTCGGCCTTGGCGACATAGAAGCCGCAGAAGGCGTGTGCCGGAGCGGCAGCGAGCAGCGGAGAAAGCGACAGCGCAGCGACGGCGAGCAGGGACCGCACCTGGATGGCCATGTGTTTCATCTCCCTCAGTTGATTACCGGTCGCGACCACTGGAAGCGAACGTCTGCGTGATCGCGTGGGAACAGACGATCGAGCAGCGGCACCAGCGGTGAGGCGAAGAACAGGGCGTAGATCAGCCCCTGCGGCATGTAGTGGGCGAACTGCAGCCAGGCGCCCGCGGCCGCCACCAGCACAGCGAACAGCATGCGGGCGCTGCGGCGGTCGGGCGTGGTCTTGGGGTCGGTGATCATGAAGAAGGTGAAGAGCAGCAGCGCGCCCGACTGCATCTGCTTCATGGGGATCGCCAGCGGGTCGCCGAGGTAGAGGGCGCGCACGAGCAGGATGGCGATGTAGGAGCCGAGGAAGGCAATGGCGATGTCGGCACGCTTGGCGCGCGAGAGCACAAGACAGGCGAGGCAGATGAACAGGAACGCCGCCCAGGTCTTGCTGCCCCATTGCGCCGGCGAGATCCAGGCAACGTCGGTGAACAGCAGCATCACCGCGATGCCGAAGTTGCCCGGGTTGAAAATGTGCTTGCCGTCGAAGCGCAGGATGAACTTCGAAGCGATGGCGAGCACTGCGCCGAGCACCAGGTATTCCGGCCCGGCGGCTCGCAGGAGCAGGCAGAGCGAGAAGGAGGTGATGAGCGAGCTCAGCGGATCGAATGGGACGCCGGCGATGAAGCGGCCGCACAGCCATTGCGTGGCGAGCGCCGTGCTGACGATGAGCACGATGTTGGTGGGCGTCTGGTCGAAGCCCAGCACCGCGACGCCGTAGGTGAGCAGAAGCCCGAGAGAGAAGATCTGCCAGATGCGCGCATCGGCCAGCGAAAGGCGTGCCATGAAGTCCCCGCAATCTGCCAGATGCGCGCATCGGCCAGCGAAAGGCGTGCCATGAAGTCCCCGCATACGTGCAATTGGAGTGTGGTCAATGCGGAAGAGTGGGCGCTTGCTTGGTGGCCGCGTGTTGACGCCAGTGCGGCAGCAGCGCGGCATCCACAACTCGGGTTGAGCACATGGGCGCCGGGCGTTCGCTCTCCCCATTCTTCTTCAGAATGGGGAGAGGGCCAGGGTGAGGGGCGGCCAAGGACGCCAGCGCCAGTTTCTGCCCCTCACCCCGACCCTCACCCCGTAAGGACGGGGAGAGGGGGACTCGAATTGTTTCACGTGAAACAATCTCCGTGCTCCGCCTTTCAACCCAATCGCGTTTCGGCTAGGTTCCGGCCGGAATTTCGAGCCTGCAGTACACAGCCATGAACCAGCGTTCTTTCGACATTATCGTGGTGGGCGGCGGCCACGCCGGCTGCGAGGCCGCCGCTGCCGCGGCCCGCATGGGCGCGCGCACGGCGCTGATCACGCATCGCTTCGCCACCATCGGCGAGATGTCCTGCAACCCGGCCATCGGCGGGCTCGGCAAGGGCCACCTGGTGCGGGAGATCGATGCGCTCGACGGCCTGATGGGCCGGGTGGCCGACGCTGCCGGCATCCAGTTCCGCCTCCTGAACCGCTCCAAGGGGCCGGCCGTGCAGGGCCCGCGCGCCCAGGCCGACCGCAAGCTCTATCGCGCAGCCATGCAGGCGGCCATCCGCGCCACGGCGAGCCTCGAGGTGATCGAAGGCGCGGTCGAGGACCTGATCGTGGAGGGTGGCGTGGCGGCCGGAATCGTCACCGGCGACGGCCGCCGCATTCGTGCCGGCGCGGTCGTGCTCACCACCGGCACCTTCCTGCGGGGGCTCATTCACCGCGGCGAGGAGAAGACGCCCGCCGGCCGCCACGGCGAGCCCCCGGCCAACGGCCTCTCCTCCCGCCTGCTGGCGCTCGATCTGAGCCTCGGCCGCCTCAAGACCGGCACGCCCGCCCGCCTCGATGGCCGCACCATCGACTGGGCCTCGCTGGAAATGCAGCCGGGCGACGAGCCGCCAACTCCCTTCTCATTCCTTACCGGGCGTATCACCACGGCACAGATTAACTGCGGGGTAACCACCACCACCGAGGCCACCCACGCCATCATTCGCGCCAACCTCAATCGCTCGCCCATGTACTCGGGCCAGATCGAGAGCGTGGGCCCGCGCTACTGTCCCTCGATCGAGGACAAGGTGGTGCGCTTCGCCGAGCGCGCGGGACACCAGATTTTCCTCGAGCCAGAGGGGCTCGACGACGACACCGTCTATCCCAACGGCGTCTCCACCTCGCTGCCGGCCGAGGTGCAGGAGGCCTTCCTGCGCACGATCCCGGGGCTGGAGAAGGTCGCGATCCGGCGCTTTGGCTACGCCATCGAGTACGACTATGTCGACCCGCGCGAGCTCTTCCCGACCTTGGAGGTGAAGCGGTTGCCGGGGCTGTTCCTTGCCGGCCAGATCAACGGCACCACCGGCTACGAGGAGGCGGGCGCGCAGGGCATCGCCGCAGGCATCAACGCGGCGCTGAAGGCAGCCGGGGGGAGCCGCGATTTCGTCGTCTCCCGCGCCGACGGCTACATGGGCGTGATGATCGACGACCTGGTGACCCGCGGTGTCAGCGAGCCCTATCGCATGTTCACCTCGCGTGCCGAGTACCGCCTGCGCCTGCGCGCCGACAACGCCGACCAGCGCCTCACGCCTACGGGCCTCGACCTCGGCTGCATCGGCGCAGGGCGGCGCGCCGCGTTCGCCGCCAAGTCGCGAGCTCTCGATGAAGGCCGGCGTCTCCTCGAAGGCCTGACGCTGACCCCCAACGAGGCAGCCCGTCACGGCCTGGAGCTCAACCGCGACGGCCGCCGCCGCTCGGCATTCGAGCTGCTCGCCTTCCCTGCAATCGACATGGGCCGGCTCGCCGCGGTCTGGCCGGCCATCGGCGGCATCGGGCCCGCGATCGCCGGCCAGCTTGAGGTCGATGCCCGCTACGCCGCCTACGTCGACCGCCAGGCGACCGACATCGAGGCGCTGCGCAAGGAGGAGGGCGTGCGCATCCCGCCGGGCTTCGCCTACGCCAACATTTCCGGTCTGTCGGCGGAGCTGCGCCAGAAGCTGGAAACCCTGCGCCCGGCGAGCCTCGCCCAGGCCGCCCGCATGGAGGGCATGACGCCTGCTGCGCTGATGCTGCTGCTGGCCCATCTGCGCAAGGGCCCGGCATCATCGCGTAATGTCGCCTAGCGGTGTCGGCTTCCAGCAAGAGAACAAACGAGCAACAATTGTTTCACGTGAAACAATTCAGCGTTCAATTAGCAACCCCCGGGACCCCGAAGCGAACCGGACAAAGAAAAATGGGCACTCGGCAAGGGGGTTGCACGAGTGCCCGGTACTGGCTTCAGAGAGCCCCTGTGCCGGTGCGGGAGGCGCAAAGGCTCGACTGAAGCTCGGGAAAAACGCGGAGGCGGAAGGGTGGTTCCACCCGAGAAAAGAAAAATCTTTGGGCGGTGGATTTCCGGCTGTCCGCCTATCCTCGCCGCCCCGCGGCCGCTGTAGACTGCGGCAGGATCATTCCGCCGCCGCCGATGCCCTCCCCCATCGCCATCCGCAGCCCCGACGACTTCGCCGCCGCCTTCCATGTTTCACCTGAAACAATTGGGCGCCTCGAGACCTATGAGCGGCTGCTGCGCCAGTGGCAGAAGGCGGTGAACCTGGTTGCCCCGGCCACGCTCGACGCCGTCTGGCACCGCCATTTTGCCGACAGCGCCCAGCTCCTTCGCCTTGCTCCCGCCGAAGCTCTCCATTGGATCGACCTCGGCTCCGGCGGCGGCTTCCCCGGCCTGGTGATTGCCATCCTGCTGGCAGACTCCGCCGCTGCTTCCCCCCTCCCCGCTTGCGGGGAGAGGGTTGGGGTGAGGGGCAGCAACAAGCGCCGGAGCGTGGGTCTGCCCCTCACCCTAGCCCTCTCCCCATGGAAGAATGGGGAGAGGGGAAAGCCCCCCACGTCACCCTGATCGAAAGCGACACGCGAAAAGCGGCATTCCTGCGCGAGGTTGCACGCCAGACGGCAATTCCGGCGGGCGTGGCGGTGGACATCCTGTCGATAAGGGCCGAATCAGTTAGAACTCGAAGTTAATGTTTCGTTGCCACGAGCGATTTGCGCGCGTGCCCTGGCGCCTCTCGACAAGCTGTTGGAGCTGGCGGCTCCCCTGTTCCTGCCCGGAACCACGGGATTGTTCCTGAAGGGCAAGGGCGTCGCCGGTGAACTGCAAGCAGCCGCGAAGGCATGGAATTTCGATGTTGAGTTGGTGCCCAGCCTCACTGACAGCGACGGCCGCATCGCCGTGATCAAGAACCTCGACCGGAAAGCGAAGGACTGACATGCCAGCCGCGAGCCCGCTCCGTGTACTTGCGATCGCCAACCAGAAGGGTGGCGTCGGCAAGACCACTACGGCCATCAACCTCGGCACCGCGCTCGCCGCCGTTGGCGAGAAGGTGCTGATCCTCGATCTCGACCCGCAGGGCAACGCATCCACCGGCGTCGGCATCGCCGAGGATGCGCGGCCCGTCACCAGTTTCGACGTGCTGACGCGCAAGACCACCATCGCCAGGGCAGCCGCCAAGACGCTGGTGCCGAACCTGAGCGTGGTGCCGGCCAACGCCGATCTGGTCGGCCTGGAATCGGAGATGATCGCCGAGGCCAATCGGCCGTTTCGGCTGCGCGATGCAGTCAATGCGCTGATAGCGGAGCAACGCGAGCGACCTGCGGAAATCCCGTACGCATATCTTCTCATCGATTGTCCGCCGTCGCTCAATCTGCTCACCTTGAATGCGATGGTGGCGGCGCACGCCGTGCTGGTGCCGGTGCAGTGCGAGTTCTTCGCGCTGGAGGGCATCTCGCAGCTCAAGGAGACCATCGATCAGATCAAGGCCACGCTCAATCCGGGCCTCGAGATCCAGGGCGTGGTGCTCACCATGCACGATGCACGCACGCAGCTGTCGAAGGAGGTCGCCACCGAGGTGCGCGCATTCTTCGGCACCAAGGTCTACGAGACCATGATCCCGCGCAACGTGCGGGTGGCCGAGGCGCCTTCGCACGGCAAGCCGATCCTGCTCTACGACTACGAGTGCCCGGGCAGCCAGGCCTACATCAAGCTCGCCAACGAGATCATCCACCGCGAGCGCCAGCTGCGTGCGGCGTAGGTTCGTAGGTTGGGTCAAGCGAAGCGTAGACCCAACACGGCGAAGCAAGAGTTAAAGTCAGATATCAGTAGAGAGTAGCAAGTGACTGACAAAACTGAGAATACCGGAGGCAACTTGATGTCGCTACCGCTGCAGAAAGGCCGCCTCGGCCGCGGCCTCGCTTCGCTCATCGGCGAGGCGCCTAGAGCGGATGCGGCCCTGCCCGCCCACGGCGAGCAGCGCCTGCTGCCCATCTCGGAGCTGCATCCGAGCGGCCTCAATCCGCGCAAGGATTTCGATTCCGCCGAGCTCGCCGAGCTCGCGCAGTCGATCCGCGCCAAGGGTCTCGTGCAGCCGATTATCGCCCGTCCAGATCGCCAGCGCGGCGGCTATGAGATCGTCGCCGGCGAGCGGCGCTGGCGCGCGGCGCAGAAAGCGCCGCTGCACACCGTGCCCGTCATCGTGCGCGAGCTCTCCGACCAGGATGTCGCCGAGCTCGCCGTCATCGAGAACGTGCAGCGCAAGGACCTGAACCCGATCGAGGAGGCCACCGGCTACGGCGAGCTGATCACGCGCTTCCGTTACACACAGGAGGAGGTCGCCGAGTCTCGTCGGCAAGAGCCGCAGCCACCTCGCCAACACGCTCCGTCTGCTGAAGCTGCCGCCCGCAGTGCAGGCGCTGCTGCGCGAGGGCAAGATCACCGCCGGTCATGCGCGTGCTCTGGTCGGGCGCGAGGACGCCGCTCAGGTCGCCGAGCGGATCGTCGACCAGCAGCTCACGGTGCGCGATGTCGAGACGGTGCTGCAGAGCGTGGAGGCCACAATCGAGGCTCGCATGCAGGAGCTCGGGGTCACAGGTATCGGCAGCCCGCCGCAAGGCCGCGAGCCGCAGGGCAAGGATGCCGACACCGTCGCCTTCGAGAAGGATTTGTCGGATGCGCTCGGCCTCAACGTCGAGGTGAAGCCTGGTTCCGGCGAGAGCGGCTATCTCAGCATCCGCTACAGCAACTTCGAGCAGCTCGACTACGTGCGCAATCGCCTGCTCGGCGTATACGGCTGAGGCGCGGCGATCTAGGCTGAACCCAGCCGCGCTCCCTGTCATCCCGGTGCCTGACACCGGGAGCGCAACTTGACGCCGCGGCGACAAACGGGCCGACTCTCAGCGCGACCCGACGGCACCAGCGCTGATCATCGGCCAGCCGGCGCGCGTGGTGACCTTGGCCGCCTGAAGCGCCGCGACCCGGCTCTCCGCCTGCAGCCGCATGAATTCGTGGAACGCCCCGCCGGCGATGCGGTAGTCGCCACACTGGGCGCAGCCGACCACCACGCCGTCCATCGTATTGGGTGTCAGGTTCTCGGCCTGTCCACGGCAAACGGGGCACTGCATGTTCGCCTCCAATATGGCATATGGCATGCCATATGCCATAGCCGAAGTGGGGGTCAAGGGGGCAGCGCGCCGCTGCTCAGCCGCGAAAGCCGCGGAGTCTTGTTCGTCGGAGATGTCGTTTGTCGCTAGTCGGAGCATCGTGCCGCCGAAGGGAGGCGTTGGGAGGTTCCTCCGCAGGCTGGTGGTGACTTTTTGGTTGGGGGACGTCCATGGCCGAAGCGGCTCGGCAACGTGTGGCTGTGCAGTTACAATCAATCCAGATAGTCCGTGTTAACTTTATTTGGGGGCGGTGTCGGAAGGGTTCGTGACTGCCCATTTGGAACCCGGTTTGTTTTGCGTCTAACGGCGCCGCTCCCAATCAGCCAACAGCCCTAGCGGAGCGACGCCGACCACTCACCGGCGCCAAGGTTGGCTGGGTTTTCAGGCGGTCTGACCCGCATCCGGGCGCACCGGCAGCATCTCGATCGCCCGCAGGCCCGGGCGCTGCCGCCAGCGGATCGCCGAAGGCTCGATCGCCAGCGCCAGGTTGGGCCAGCGCGTGAACAGCGCTTGCAGCGCGCACTTGCCCTCGATGCGCGCCAGCTGGTGCCCGAGGCAGAAATGCACGCCGGTGCCGAACGACAGATGCCGGTTCGGCCGGCGCTCGAGGTCGAAGTGCTCGGGGTGCTCGATCGTCGCCGGATCCATGTTGGCGGCAGCCACCATGGCCATGATCTTCTCGCCGGCCTTCAGCTGAACGCCTTCGAGCTCCAAGTCCTTGCGGATGAAGCGCGGCTTGGAGAACTGCACGGGTGAGACGAAGCGCAGGAACTCCTCGACGCCCAAGTTGGCGCGGCTCCAGTCCTCCTCGAGCCAGTCGCGCAAGCTGGGGTTGCTCAGCAGCTCGTACACCGACCCGCTGATCAGATGCGTCGTCGTCTCCGAGCCCGCGCCGAGCAGCAGGAACACCATCGCCACCGTCTCCTGCGGCGTGATCTGCCGGCCCTGCTTCTCGATGCGGACGATCTCCGCGATCAGCCCCTCGCCGCCGTCCTTGCGCGCAATGCGCAGGCGCTCCTCGAGGTAGCGCTTCATCGCCGCCAGGCCGATGGTCAGGCGCAGGAAGCTTATCGGGCCGCGCAGGCGCGACATGTTCCCCGCCCAGCCCATGAACTTGTCCCGGTCGGCCAAAGGCAAACCGAGCAGCTCGCACATGACGGAAAGCGGCAGCGTGCGGGCGTAGCGCTCCACCAGGTCTGCGGGGCTGCCATTGGCAAAGAGCTTGTCGGCCAGCTCCTCCGCAATGGCTTGAATGCGCGGCTCCATGGCCAGGACGGCGCGGCGGCGAAACGCTTCGTCGACGATGCTTCTGAGCCGCGTATGCTCGGGCTCGTCGGTCGCCAGCATGTTCTCGGCCAGCGCGCGCAGGAAACCCGGCATCCACCAGCGCAGCCCGGCAGGCCCGCCACCCTTCCTGCGTATGGTGAAGGTTTCGCTGTCCTTGAGCACGCGCGCCGCAAGCTCGTGCGTGGTCGTGATCCAGGTCCTGCCGATGATGGGAAACTTGACCTCCACCACCGGCCCGGCCCGCCGCAGCCGCGCGATGCCGCCGGCTGGATCGCGCAGGTAGTCCTGGCTGGTGAAGTCCACATGCATGGTCATGGCTGCTGCAACATGGGGTGCCGCGCCCCCCGCTCCCATATGCATTGACGATCAAATATCGGGTGCCTTGACCCTTGACGCTCACGCAGGCGTATAGTTGGAGTGGGACGGAAATCGGCCGGAAATATCAGCCGTTAGGGCCTGAGCTATGAGCGATGACGTGCTGCAGCGGCTGGCGGCGCTGATCCATTCGCGCCGGGGCGAGGACGCGGCCAAATCCTATACCAGCGAGCTGCTGCAGGCGGGCGCCGAGCGCTGTGCCAAGAAGCTCGGCGAGGAGGCGACCGAAACCGTTATCGCCGCGCTCGGGCCCGACACGATCGCGCTCAAGCGCGAGGCGGCCGATCTCGTCTATCATCTGCTCGTGCTGCTTGAGAGTCGCGGCTTGGCTCTGAGCGATGTGTTGGCCGAGCTCGAGCAGCGCATGGGCACCTCTGGGCATGCCGAGAAGGCGGCCAGGAAGACCGGGGCACCATGAACCCGCCGCAGGATGCCAGCCCGCAATTCCTGGCGCCGGCCGACCGCGCCGGGCTCGGCTTCTCTCCTTATCGCACCTTCTCGCGCGAGCAGTGGGCCAAGCTGCGCGCCGACACGCCGATGACCTTGGTGCCGCGCGACCTCGAGCAGCTCTCGGGCTTGATCGAGGAGCTGTCGATGGAGGAGGTGGAGCAGATCTATCTGCCGCTGTCGCGCCTTCTCAACCTGCACGTCGCCGCCGCGCAAGAGCTGCACGCGGTCACAAGCCGCTTCCTCGGCCGCCGTGAGCGCCACGTTCCCTACATTCTTGGCATCGGCGGCTCGGTGGCGGTAGGCAAGAGCACGACAGCGCGCGTGCTGCGGGCGCTATTGGCGCGTTGGGCCGATCATCCGCGCGTCGACCTCATCACCACCGACGGCTTCCTCTATCCCAACGCGGAGCTCGAGCGGCGCGGGCTGATGAACCGCAAGGGCTTTCCCGAGAGCTTCGACACGGCCCGGCTCCTGAACTTCCTGCACGACGTCAAGTCGGGCAAGGAGAACGTCGAGGCCCCGGTCTACTCGCACTTCCACTACGACATCATCCCTGGGCAGACGGCCGTGGTCGACCGGCCCGACATCCTGATCGTCGAGGGCTTGAATGTCTTGCAGCCGGCACGCCTGCCGAAAGACGGCGAAGCCATCCCGTTCGTGTCCGACTTCTTCAATTTCTCGATCTACATGGATGCCGACGCCAAGGTGATCGAGGAGTGGTACGTCACCCGCTTCATGCGCCTGCGGCAGACGGCGTTCCGCGATCCGGCGGCATACTTCCACCGCTACGCCCACCTGACGCCCGATGAGGCGCGTGCCCAGGCGCTCGAGATCTGGCGCGCCATCAACGCCAAGAATCTGTTCGAGAACATCTTGCCGACGCGCCAGCGCGCGCGCCTCATCCTGCGCAAGGGCGAGAACCACCGCATCGAGAACGTGGCGCTGCGTCGGATCTGAGGCGCCGCAGTCATCGAAGAGCCCTCGTTTCTAGCCGCTTCGACGCGCGGGCAAGGCACGCCCGAGTGTGGCCGCGCTCGCGCACCGGCTGACTCCCAGACAGCGCCGTCCTTGCAAGCCTTGGACAGCATCGTCGAATCAGGTAACCAGGATATAGTGCGCAGGTTATCCTGTGCGGCAGACACAACAGGCGGAGCACTGGCGGGACGGTCGGACGCCGCTTTTCAGGCCCTGCTTTCCAGTCGCGGTAGGCCATGGCGAGGACCAGAATTACGGAGCGCGAGGTCGGCTTGCTGTGCAATGCAGCGAGGCGCAGCGGCAAGACGATCTACCTGTGGGACACGGAGCTCAAGGATTTGGGCCTGCGCATCTCAGACGGCCGCTGCATATGGTTGCTGCAGAAGCGGATGGGCGGCCGGGGCGGAACGATCAAGCGCTTTATCATCGGCGAGCATCCGGAGATGACGATCGAGGAGGCCCGCAATCGCGTACGCATCGAGCAGGCGTAGCCGTCAACATGCAGTCGCCAGCGTGCACCTTCCGAGGCAAACGCTGGGCAATCGCAGGAGTTCGGCAAGAACCCCCAGCTACCCCTTGCCGAGCCTAGGCGGCAGCACCGCGGTCTCTCTCCTCGGTGCTGCCGCCTTCTTCAGTTCAACTCAGCAGCCCCTGCTTCCGCGCCAGTTCTGCAAGCTTCACCTCCGGCCGCGCGCCGACGTGGGAGATGATCTCCGCCGCCGCCAGGCTGCCGAGGCGCCCCGCCGTCTCCAGGTCCTTGCCCGTCGCCACACCGAACAGGAAGCCTGCGGCGTAGAGATCGCCGGCGCCGGTGGTGTCCACCACCTTGGCCACAGGTGCGGCCGGTATGGCGATCGACCGCCCGTCGCCCAGGATGACGCTGCCCTTCTCGGAGCGCGTCAGCGCAGCGAGCTTGGTATCGCGCTGCGCCTGCGCGGCCGCCTGGTCGAACGACTGCGTCTCATAGAGCGATGCGATCTCCGACTCGTTGGCGAACAGAATGTCGACCGACTTTTTGACAAGCTCCAGGAACTCGGGCCTGTGGCGGTCGACGCAGAACGGGTCGGACAGCGAAAGGGCCACCTGCCGCCCCGCCTTGGCGGCGATGTCCGCCGCCTGGCGAAAAGCCGCCTTGGCCTCGGGCCGGTCGAAAAGGTAGCCCTCGAGGTAGAGAATGCGCGCCGAGCGTATGAGGTCGGCATCCACCTCGCCGCCGCCGAGTTGCGGGCTCACGCCCAGCGCGGTGTTCATCGTGCGCTGACCGTCCGGCGTCACCAGGATCAGCGATCGCCCGGTCGGCTCGCCGCCGCTGGCCGGCGGCGTGGCGAATGTCACGCCGGCGGCGCGGATGTCGTGGCGGAATATCTCGCCGAACTGGTCGTTCGCGGTCTTGCCGATGAAGCCCGCCTTGCCGCCGAAAGACGCGACGCCGACCATAGTGTTGGCCACCGAGCCGCCGGATATCTCGATGCCCGGTCCCATGGCATCGTAGAGTTCGAGCACGGCCGCCGCGTCGACCAGCTGCATGCTGCCCTTGGTGCGTCCAAACCGCGCCAGAAACGCGTCGTCGCAGCGGCCGATGATGTCGACGATGGCGTTGCCGATGCCGACGACGTCGTGGTCTTGCATTCCCGATCTCCGCGTGCGCTTGGCGACCGCGCACTATAGGGGTCGGTACACTGCCGGTCGACTGCGGCGATCTGTACGATGTGGGACACGGATGGACGGCGCTTCTTGGCATGCCCCGCTCCCAAGCCGCAGCGCCAGGTCAGATCGTGATGTGGCCCTCGAGGAATATCGCTGCGTTGCCGCCGAGACGAACACGCGAGCCGAGGTCTTCGCAGCGCACGATGCCCCCGCGTTGCGAAAGTTGACGGCCAATCAGCTTTTGCTTGCCCAGCCGCTCGGACCAATAGGGCGCCAGGCAGAGATGAGCGATGTCTGAGACCGGATCCTCCGGCACGCCATTCGCTGGCGCAAAGAAGCGGGACACGAAGTCGGCGTCCCCCGAGCCAGGGGCGGTGACGATGACCGCGGGCAAGTGCAGCGCGGCGAGGACTGCCATGTCGGGCTTCATCGCGCTGATCTCGTCGGCGCGATCGAACAGGCAAAGATAGTGCTTCGCGGCCAACACCGCTTTCGGTTGCTGGCCCAGGCCACGAACCAGCGCCGGCGGCGGCGCGATCGGCGACGGCCGCAAGGCCGGCATTTCAAGCGCAAGAGATCCGCCATCGCGCCTGACGACCAGTTCATTGCCATCGCTCAGAAAGCGAACCGACGATACTTGAGGCCGTATGCGCTCCAGAACCAGGTAACCCGCCGCCAGCGTCGCGTGTCCAATGAGGTCGACTTCGCGCGTCGGCGTAAACCATCTGATTGCACAGGTCTCGTCGTCTGGGTTGGGGGCAAAGAACACCGTCTCCGACAGGTTCATCTCCGATGCAACTGCCTGCATCGTTGATGTCGGAAGCCAGGCTTCCAATGGGCATACTGCCGCTGGATTGCCGGCAAGGGTGTGATCGGCAAAAGCGTCGATGATGTACATTGGGAGTTTCACTACGTCTTGCCTGCGCGTGCCAATTCTCCGAGCTGCAGCAGCAGATGCTCTGCGAGCGTGTCCTCCATGCTGCTGTTGAGGCGCGCGGCCTCTGCCGTCTCGCCGATGCTCGCCAGCGCGGCCGTGAGCTTGGGCAGGCTCCACGCCCGGCACTGGCTCTCCAGCGCCGCCTTCTGCTTGAAGTGCGGAGGGGGCCGGAGCGACTGAATCGCCTCCTCCAGCGAGCGGCTGCCGTCATGGCTGCTGCGCAGGCGGTGCAGGCGCAGGAAATGCCGCTGTAGCGCGCCGATCGCCGCTTGCGCGCTTTCGCCGCCGGCGACGCTGCGGTTCAGCTCCCGCACTGCATCGGCGGCCCGCCCCGAAGCTGCCGCGAGCACGATGCGATCGAGTGCCATCTCCGCAGCGTCCCCTACTGCGGCTTCGACATCGGCTTCCTCGATCGTGCTCTTGCCGCGCGCAAACAGCGCAAGCTTCTCAACCTCGGCACGGGAGAGCGCGCGATCGGCGCCGAGGTTTGCTATCAGCAGCTTTTTGGCCTCGGGCGTGATCTGCAGCTTGGCGGCGGCGAGCACTGAGCTCACAATGGCGTCGAGATCGCGCGTCTCGTCGGCAAAGCAGGCCACGGCCGCGGCGGCTGCGGACTTCTCGAACAGCGCGCGCAGCCCCTCGTCGGGCCGCAGCTGACCTGCCTCGACGATGAGAAGGCCTTCGAGCTTGCCCCCCTCGACGAGTTCCCTCAGCGCATTGGCGTTGATGCGGCGACCGGCTTGGGCGCGCACCACCTTGCGCCCTCCGAACATGGCGATGGTCTGCAGCTCCACCGCGACACGATCGGGATCGTTCTCGAGATCGGCATCGTCGAGGCGAATGATCTCGCCGCCTTCGCGCTCGGCCAGCCGCCGTGCAAGGGTCGCCGCGCGCTCGCTGACGAGACCGGCGTCAGGCCCGTAGAACAATACCGCCGCCGGCACGCGCTCCAGCGCATTGAGGAAGGCGTCGGCCTGATGCGCTTTGATCGCGACCATCGGTTGTCAATCCGGCCGAGCGTCGTGACCCGAGAGCCGAGCGTCAAAAGGCTCAGGTTCGTGAGGAAGGCCCGGCGTCAGGTGGCGCGGGACAAGTACGCAGCCAGCCGCGTTTTGAGATCGTCGGCGATGGTGCGAGCCACGCGGTTCTCGGCGTCCTCGCGGCCGCGCACGTTGGCATAGATTGACGTGAACCGCTCGAAGCCGGCGCGCGCATGGCTGGTGCCCTCGAACACCACCTTCTTCTGCTTGGTGTCGACCAGCCGGAACGCTGCCTGCACCGAGTAGATCTGCCCCTCCGCCTCGCCGGTGGAGCGCACCAGGGTGGAGGTCAGGTTCTCATTGAGCACCACCTCCAGCCGATACGAAGGCGGCAGCGGGTTGCCGCCGCCGGTGGTCTGGAAGATCATCTCGTTGCGGATGCGCTGCCCGACTCGGCCCGGGATGGGTGCGAAATCGACCTGCTTCATCGCCTCGAAGACGTCGGGGCCGCCGCCCACGGTCGCGTACAGCGGCCGGAAACCTGAGTCGCCGCAGGCCGTGAGCAGCATGGTCGCGCCCAACAGCACGCCCAGCGGCAATAGCCGCCAGCCGATGGATGCGCGCGCTACGCCGCTATCACCCGACGACATTCACGATCCTCTGCGGCACTACGATCACCTTCGCCACCGGCCTTCCCTCCAAAGCGCGTGCGACGGTCTCCAGCTTGAGTGCCGCCGCCTCGACGTCAGCCTTGGTTGCAGTTCGGGCGATAGTAATCTCATCCCGTCTTTTGCCATTTACCTGTACGGCAATCGTAATCTGATCGTCAACGAGCAACGCCGGGTCGGCCTCGGGCCAGGGCTGATCGGCGAGCATGGTGTTGTATCCGAGCCGCTCCCAGCAGTCCTCCGCCAGGTGGGGCAGCATGGGCCCGATCATCTGCACGAACAGCTCCGCGGCCTCGCGAACGGCCCAATCCAGGCCCTCCCCGGCTTTGTCCACGGCCCCCGACAGGGCATGGGTCAGCTCATAAAGCTGAGCCACCGCAACATTGTAACGCAAGCCCTCGATGTTCTGGCTAACACCGTTCAACGTCTTATGCGCAGCCCGGCGAAGGGCTTGCGCCTCGGGACCGAAGGCGGCTGGTTTTGGCGCCCCCCTCTTGACCGGGTTTTTCTCGGCGATCTCGTCGATCAGGCGGGAGATGCGCTGCACCTGCCGCCCCGCGCCTGCCACCCCTGCTTCGGTCCAGATAATGTCCCGGTCAGGCGGGGTGTCCGAAACGATGAACAGCCGGGCGGTGTCGGCCCCGTAGTGGGCGATGATGTCGTCGGGGTCGACCACATTCTTGCGCGACTTCGACATCTTCTCGATCGGCCCGATCTCGACCTTGCGGTCGGTGGCGACCGAGAACGCTTTCCGGTTCGCACCGTCGCCTTCGAACCGCACTTCGGAGGGCGTCAGCCAGTCGCCGTTCTCGCTGCGGTAGGTCTCGTGCACGACGATGCCCTGCGTGAACATCGAGGTGAACGGCTCGTCAAACGTGACGTGCCTGGTCGCCTTCATGCCCCGCGTGAAAAAGCGCGCGTACAGCAGGTGCAGCACCGCGTGCTCCTTGCCGCCGATGTACTGGTCGACCGGCGCCCAGTACTTGAGCGCCTTCTTGTCCGTCGGCGTGGCGGCGTTGGGGGCGGTGAAGCGGAACTGATACCAGGAGCTGTCGACGAAGGTGTCCATGGTGTCGGTTTCGCGCACCGCGTCTGCACCGCACTTGGGGCACTTCACGTGCTTCCAGGTCGGGTGATGATCGAGCGGGTTGCCCGGCTTGTCGAAGGTGACGTCCTCCGGCAGCTTCACCGGCAGATCGGCGACCGGCACCGGCACGATGCCATCCTTCTCGCAATGGATGACGGGGATCGGGCAGCCCCAGTAGCGCTGGCGCGAGAGCAGCCAGTCGCGCATGCGATAGTTCACCTTGCGCTGGCCGATGCCGCGCTCCTCCAAGAGGCTCGCGATCTTGTCCTTGGCAGCCTCGAAGGTGAGCCCATCGAGGAACTCGGAGTTGATCATGGTGCCTTCGCCGACGTAGGCCTCGGCGCCGATGGCGAAGGTCTTGGGATCAGCTCCCGGCGGCAGCACAACGGGCACTACGGGACGCCCATATTTGCGGGCAAAATCGAGGTCGCGCTGGTCGTGGCCCGGGCAGCCGAAGATGGCGCCGGTGCCGTAGCCCATGACAATGAAATTGGCGACGTAGACCGGCAGCTTCACGTCGGGCCTGAAGGGGTGGACGGCGACGATCCCCGTGTCGAAGCCCTTCTTCTCCGCCTTCGCCAATGCCTCCTCGCTGGTGCCGATCTTGCGGCACTCCTCGATGAACTCAGCGAGCTCCTTGTTCTTCTGCGCGAGGTGAGCCGCCAGGGGATGCTCGGGCGAGATCGCCATGAACGAGGCGCCGAAGATCGTATCGTGGCGCGTGGTGAAGACCTCGAGTGCGGCCAGCTTCTTGGGCAGCTTGCCGCCTTCCAGCGCGAAGGCCATGTTCGCGCCGGTCGATTTGCCGATCCAGTTCCTCTGCTGCGTGCAGACGAAATCCGGCCACCTCGCCTGCAGGCCGTCGAGCGCTTGCAGCAGCTCCTCGGCGTAGGCGGTGATCTTGAAGAACCACTGCGTCAGATCGCGCTGCTCCACCACGGCGCCCGAGCGCCAGCCGCGCCCTTCGATCACCTGCTCGTTGGCGAGCACCGTCTTTTCCGCTGGGTCCCAGTTGACCTTGGCGGTCTTGCGGTAGGCCAGCTTTTTCTTCAGGAAGTCCAGGAACAGCCGCTGCTGGTGCACGTAGTAGTCGGGATTGCAGGTGGCGAACTCGCGGCTCCAGTCGATCGACAGGCCCATGGCCTTGAGCTGGCCGCGCATGGTGTCGATATTCTCGTAGGTCCATTTGCGCGGGTGGACCTTGCGCTCCATGGCAGCGTTCTCGGCCGGCAGGCCGAAGGCGTCCCAGCCCATGGGATGCAGCACATTGAAGCCCTTGGCGCGCATGTAGCGGGCCATCACGTCGCCCAGCGTGTAGCAGCGCACGTGCCCCATGTGGATGCGCCCCGACGGGTAGGGGAACATCTCCAGCTGGTAGCGCTTGGGCTTCTTGCCCTTGTCCTTGGTGGTGAAGGTGCCGCGCTCCTCCCACACCTTCTGCCAGTGCTTCTCGCGCACGGGCGCGTTGTAGCGTTCGCTTGCCATGGGCAGGGTCTCTAGGGGTTCGCCGCGGCTGGTTAATGGCCGATGCGGCTGGAGGCGGTCAAGGCTGGCGCTCGTATGTGCACTTCGCCAAGCCGGTAGGGCACCAGCTGCAGATGACATGTCTGAGAAATTGTAATTTGCCGACATATGGTCGTTGACATGTCGTCGCCGACGACATATCTAGCTTGATATGTCGCCGAATCTCTATTGTGCCGACATATCTGGAGAAACGTGCCGTCGCTGGCGACATATTCGACCAGACATGTCGTCGAATTGAGGTTTTGCCGACATATGCTGGATCCCAAGCGCCCCTACAACGATTTGCCACCGCTCCCACCCAAGGCGGACGTGGAGACCCGTTCGATCCTCAAGAAATGCGTGACTGCGCGCACTGCGCTTGCCGAGCTTCGGCTTGCCGGGCACCTGATCCCCGACCAGCGCGTGCTCATTCACACCATTCCCAATCTCGAAGCCCGGGCCAGCTCCGCGATCGAAAATATAGTCACGACCAACGACGCTCTCTTCAGACAAGCTAGCCTGGGGGATCATGAGGCGGCCCCGGCGACCAAGGAGGCCGCTCGCTATCGCACTGCTCTCTACGAAGGCGTAGAGGCGCTCAAAAGCCGACCGCTTTCGACAAGGATCGCCGTGGATATGTGCCGCGCGATCACAGGGATCGACTTGGACGTTCGCCGCACGCCGGGCACCACGCTGACCAATAGCCACACCGGAGAGGTGATCTATACGCCTCCCGACGGCGAGGGGCGCTTGCGCGAGATGCTGTCGAACTGGGAAACATTCGCCAACGCCAGCTCAGAGATCGACCCGTTGGTGCGAATGGCGATCCTCCACTACCAGTTCGAAGCCATCCATCCTTTTCCCGACGGCAATGGACGGACAGGTCGGATCCTCAATATTCTGAGCTTGATCCAGGAAGGGCTGCTGGATGCCCCGACGCTCTACCTCAGCCGGCATATCCTGAACACCCGTGGCGACTACTATCGTCTGCTCGGACGGGTCACCTCGCACCAGGAATGGGAGCCTTGGCTTCTGTACGTGCTGGCTGCCGTCGAGGAAACATCGGGATGGACAACGCAGAAGATCAGGGCCGTTCGGGCGCTCATGGATGAAACGATTGCATACGTGCGCGTCGCAGCGCCCAAGGTGCCGCACGCTGTGGTCGAGCAAATCTTCACGTATCCCTATAGCCGCATTGCCAACCTGGTCGAGCAAGGCATCGCCGGCCGGGAAGCGGTCTCGAAATATCTCAAGGCGCTGGTGACGGCGGGTGTCCTGCAGGAAGAGAAGGTTGGGCGCGACAAAATCTTTCTGCATCGAAAGTATCTCGACGTGCTGTTTGGCGAAGAGCACACCTTCGAGCCTTACCCACACCCACTACAGAGCGCTGCCAGGCGCGTCGCGAGAGCCAACAAATGACCACCATCGAGCGGCGGCGGAGGCTTATGCGGGTAGCATCTCGCCTCTCTTGCCCACGTTGCTCCAATTTGGGCAGGGCGCACCCAAGTCGTGCCTGTGCGCGCCGATGATCGACACACCGCAAGCCGTCCAAGCCCGCCTCGCCGAGGTCCGCACCCGCATCGCCACGGCGGCGGTGGCCGCCAAGCGCGATCCGGCCTCCATCCACCTCGTCGCCGTCACCAAGACGTTCGGCCCCGAGCACATCACGCCGGTGCTGGAAGCGGGCCATCGCATCTTCGGCGAGAACCGCGTGCAGGAGGCCAAAGCCAAGTGGCCGGCGCTGCGAGAACGCTATCCCGGCATCGAGCTGCACCTGATCGGCTCGCTGCAGTCGAACAAGGCGAAGGAGGCGGTCGCCTTGTTCGATGCCATCCACACTGTCGACCGGCCGAAGATCGCGCAGGCGATTGCCGCGGAGATGGCCAAGCAGGGCCGCCGCCCACTGCTCTTCATCGAGGTCAACACCGGCGAGGAGGGGCAGAAAGGTGGCGTTGCACCCAAGGAGGCCGAGGCCTTGCTGCGGCTGTGCCGCGAGGAGCTGAAGCTCGACATCGCCGGCCTTATGTGCATCCCGCCGCTCGACGAGGAGCCTGGCGTGCACTTTGCCTTTCTCGCCAAGCTGGCGCGCGAATTGGGCCTCGCTGGCCTCAGCATGGGCATGAGCGCCGACTTCGAGAAGGCCATCGCCTTCGGCGCCACCCACGTACGTATTGGCTCCCAGATCTTCGGCGAGCGTGCCCCGCCTGCAGAGGCCGCTGACCCGCGGTAAGGGTTGCGGCGAATTAGTTCAGCGCACCTTTGCGATCGCTCCGCGCAGGCTCAGGGTCTTCGCAGGGCCGTGCGTTTGTTGCAGCAAGTCCGCTTGCCCGTGGCCCGCTGCGTCCAAGGCTCGGCCGAGCATGACGAGGCAGGGTTCCGACCGATCGACGCTCCGGACCGCCTCGGCCAACTCCCGCGCCCGGCAGAACACGTGCTTCTTGCGCGGGGTCGTGGCCGCGCTGGCGACCACGGCCGGCGTCTCGGGGTCGAGGCCTGCTGCGAGCAGCTGCTGCAAGGTGACTGAGGCCGTTCGCGCGCCCATGTAGAGCACCGTCGTTGCCCAGGGGTCTGCCAAGCTCGCCCAGTCATGCTCCGGCACGCCGCCCTCCTTGGCGTGGCCGGTGGCGAGGTGCAGCCGGCGCGAGCGGTTGCGGTCGGTAAGAGGCAAGGCGAGCTCGGCCGCCGCGCCAAGCGCCGCCGTGATGCCCGGCACCACCTCGACCTGCACGCCGGCCTTGCGGCAGGCCTCGATCTCCTCCGCTGCCCGGCCGAAGATCATCGGGTCGCCGCCCTTCAGGCGCACGACATCCCGCCCCTCCCGGGCAAGCTTCACCATCAGCCTGCAGATGTCGTCCTGGCGGCATGAGGAGCCGTTGCCCGCCTTGCCGACCAGCATGCGCCGAGCTTCGCGCCGCGCCATCTCCAGGATCTCGGGGCTGACGAGGCGGTCGTAGAGGACGATATCGGCCGACTGCAGGGCGCGCAGGGCTTTGAGGGTCAGCAGCTCGGGGTCGCCCGGACCGGCGCCCACCAGCACGACCCGACCGCGGCGCGACGGCATGGGCCCCACCATTTCAGCCAGCTCGTCGGCGCTCGGGGCAGAACGCGCGGCCAACGCTCCATCGGCGAAACGGCGCCAGGACTCACGGCGGGCAGTCCCCATCTCGGTTCGCGCGTTGAGAGCGCCCCGCAGGCGGCGCGCGGCAGCGGCCCACGCTGCAAGCGCTGGATGCAGCAGTGCTTCGATCTTGGCGCGGATGGCCTGGCCGAGAACGGGCGCTGCGCCAGCAGTGCTGATGCCCACTACCACAGGCGAGCGGTTGACGATGGTGCCGAAGCTGAACGTCGACGCTTCTGGCGTATCGACGATATTGACCGGAATACCGACCCGTCGTGCGGCGGCGGCAAATTCAGTCGCCGCGTCGCCAGCGAGCGCGCCGACGGCGATGGCAGCGCCATCCAGGTCGCTCTCCCGCCAGGCCCGCGCATGTATCTCTACGCGCCCGTTCGGCGGGGACGCCGCCAGCTCGGCAAGCTCGGTGCTCGGCTGCTCGGTCAGGACCACCACATGGGCGCCCGCCGCCGCCAGCAGCTCTGCTTTCCACACCAGCGCCTCGCCGCTTCCGGCGACCACCGCGCGCCGGCCGGCGAGATCGAAGAATACGGGCAGCACCGCGAGCGGGTTCATACGAGGCGGACGCGTTTCCCGCGGAAGGACGTAAGCCATGACTCCTACTCCGCTGCAGCGGCGAGCCGTACCGAGCCGGCAAGGCGCTTCAGCTCGGGAAGACAGGAACCGCAGTTGGTGCCGGCGCGCGTGGCAATGCCGATGGCTTTGGGAGTGGCAGCCCCCTTGGCGACCGCTGCCACGATCTTCTGCAGCCCGACCTGGAAGCAGGCGCACACGATCGGCCCCTCTTCGGCGCCACCAAGTGGCCGGCCAGCCAGAAGGGCCCTCCGGTCTTGCGCGGAAAGGGAAGTCAGACCGAATGCCGTCTTCAGCCACTCGGTCGACGGCAACTCCGGCTGGCGCGCTGCGTAGATCACGGCTTCCAGGCGACCGTCACGGATCACTGCGGCGCGAAACTGCTCGGTTGCGGTGTCCTCGTATGTGAGCCACTCGCCATCGGGCAGCAAGCGGACGGACCAGTCCCGCCAGCTCCGAGGCGTGGCGTCCAGCGCGAAGTATGCCGCGTCGCCAGCCGGCATGCGTGAGCGGGCCCAGTAGGCCATGCTGTGCAGTGCCAGAGGCCGGCGCGCGAGCGCGAACCCGAAATGCGTCATTGGCAAGGCTTCGATCCGGGCAGGGGTACCCTTGGCTTCGGGCTGGCCGGAAATCGGGTCCGTCGCCGGAAGCACCAGAGCGCCGATGCGTCCGCCGGAGCTGTTCTCCGCCGACCAATGCATAGGGACGAACAGAGAGCCCTTCTGCTGCGCCTCGCTGTGCATCACCTTCAGCACGCAGGCGCCATGCTGCGTCGTCACGCGGGCAACCGCGCCCTGCGCCAGTCCCAACGCCAACGCGTCGTTCGGGTGCACCTCGACAAAGGGCTCGCTGACGTGAACTGCCAGCCTCGGGCTGAGTCCGGTGCGGGTCATGGTGTGCCACTGGTCGCGCACCCGCCCGGTATTGAGCACGAACGGCCAGCTCTCGGACGCCGCCTGCGAGAGCTTTCCCCTGGCGATGGATACGAAGCGGGCTTTGCGCGATGGGAACGCGAAGCGGCCATCGCCGAACAGCCGCTCCGTACCCCGAGGCTGGCCTGCGCGCTGCGGCCATTGCACTGGCGCCAGCCGGTCATAGTCCTCCTCGCTCAGGCTCGCCATGGCCGAAATATCGAACATCCTGGCGCCCGTGTTCTCGAAGCCCGACAGTGAAGCGTGCTCGCGAAACACGTCGGCCGCGGATCCATAGGTGAAAGACTTGGCCCAACCGAACCGCGCCGCGACCTGGCTCAGGATCCACCAGTCGGGCCGCGCCTCGCCCGGCAGCTCCAGGAACGGACGCTGGCGCGAGATGCGGCGCTCCGAGTTCGTGACCGTGCCGTCCTTCTCGCCCCACGCGGCAGCGGGCAGGCGGACATGCGCGAGGTTGACCGTGTCGTTCGATGCGACATTCTCGGAGACGACGAGGAATTCCGACGCCGCCAGGGCATCGCGCACGGCGTCGGCCCGGGGCAGGGTCACGGCCGGATTGGTGCCCATCACCCACAGCGCCTTGATCTGCCCCGCGGCGATCGCGTCGAACATTGCCACCGCCTTCAAGCCCTCGGCCTCAGCGAGATTGGGCGCATCCCAGAAGCGGCCCACCAGCTCGCGCTCTCCTGCCGAGTAGCCCATGTGCGCGGCAAGCACGTTGGCGAGGCCGCCCACCTCGCGCCCTCCCATGGCGTTCGGCTGGCCCGTCAGCGACAACGGGCCGGAGCCGCGTCTACCGACGCGGCCGGTCGCCAGGTGACAGTTGATGATGGCGTTGACCTTGTCGGTGCCCTGCGCCGACTGGTTGACGCCTTGCGAGTAGCAGCTGACGACGCGGTCCGTGCCGCTCCACCAGCGGTAGAAGGTCTCGATATCCGCGGCAGATAGGCCGGTCTCCCTCGCCACGGCGGTGATGCTGCCGGCATTGGCGCGTGCGGTCAGCAAAGCGTGCGCAAGTCCCTCGGTATGCCGCTCGACATACTTCTCTGCGACATGGCCATTGTCGGCGAGCCAGACGAGCAGGCCGTTCCACAGCTGCGCGTCCGTTCCCGGCCGGATCGCCAGATGCAGGTCGGCGCCTTCGCTCGTGGCCGTGCGGCGCGGATCGATGGTGACGACGCGCATGCCCCGCTCGGCGCGCGCAGCCTGGATGCGCTGGTAGAGCACGGGATGACACCAGGCCGCGTTGGATCCCGCGAGCACCACCAGATCGGCAATCTCCAGGTCCTCGTAGTTCTGCGGCACGATGTCGGCGCCAAACGCGCGGCGGTGTCCGGCAACGGAGGACGCCATGCACAGCCGCGAGTTGGTATCGACGTGCGGCGTGCCGAGGAAGCCCTTCGCCAGCTTGTTGGCGACGTAGTAGTCCTCGGTCAGCAGCTGGCCCGACAGGTAGAAGGCGACGGCGTGCCGGCCATGCTCGTCAGCGATGCGGCGCAAGTTGTCGGCGACATGGTCGAGCGCTTCGTCCCACGCGACCTCGCGATTGCCGACCGCCGGACGCAGGAGGCGGCCCTCGAGCTGCAGCGTCTCGCCGAGGGCGGCGCCCTTCGAGCACAGCCTGCCGAAGTTGGCGGGATGCTCGGGATCGCCAGCGATGGCGGCGCCCCCCGTACCGTCGGGCGTAGCGATGACGCCGCAGCCGACGCCGCAATACGGGCAGGTCGTGCGCACGGCGTTGGATCCCCTCTCCCCGCTTGCGGGTCCCCCTCCCCCTTGCGGGGAGGGGTTAGGGGTGGGGGGAACCCCCACCTTCGACGTTCTGCAATCCCCCCCTCCCTGTCCCTCCCCCACAAGGGGGGAGGGGATGCCAGCACCCCGCGCTAATGGTGTGCGTGGAGAGTTCGCCAATGCGCGGGGCGAGGGGGAACGGGGTGCCATCAGTAGACGTCCGCCTGATAGCGCCCGGCCTTCTCCAGGCCCACGAGAAATTCCTTCGCTGCGTCCTCGCTCTTGCCGCCATGCGCCTTTGCGATATCCAGCAAGGCCGTCTCGACATCCTTGGCCATGCGCTTGGCGTCGCCGCAGACATAGAAATGTGCGCCCTCCTCGAGCCACGCCCACAGCTCGGCGCCGGCTTCGCGCATGCGATCCTGCACGTACACCTTGTTGGCGCTGTCGCGTGACCAGGCGGTCGAGAGCCGCGTGAGCGTGCCGGCCTTGGCCAGCGTCTGCAGCTCCTGGCGATAGAAGAAGTCGCTCGCCTCACGCTGATGGCCGAAGAACAGCCACGACTTGCCGGGCGTTTTCAGCGCGTGGCGCTGCCACAGGAACGAGCGGAAGGGGGCGATGCCCGTGCCGGGGCCGACCATGATGATGGGTTTTCCCGGATCGTCGGGAAGCCCGAAGGCATGCGCCTTCTGCAGATAGACTTTGAGTGCTGCGCCGGCCCGCAGCCTGTCGGCGAAGAAAGTCGATGCAACTCCGAGGCGCGTACGGCCGGCGATGTCGTAGCGAACGGCATCGACCGTCAGATGCATCTCGCCGGGCGTGTGCAGCGGCGATGATGAGATGGAGTAGAGCCGCGGCTGCAGCGGCTCCAGGCATTCCAGGAACGCCTCGGGGTCTGGGTGGATTGGGCCAAATGCTTCCAGTGCCGCCAGCACGTCGAAGGTCGCGGCATCGCCATCCGGATCGTCGCCCTTTGACAGCAACTTGGCCTTGCGCCGCTGGGCGCCGCGCCCCACGAAGCTGATGAGCCCGAACAGCGCGTCCGCAGCGGGGCCCAGCGCGTAATCCTCGATCAAGGCCTGGCGCAGCGTCTTGTCGCCGATCGGGAAGTCGGCCGGTGCGCGCATTGCCGCCAGTACCTCATCGACCAGGCGCGGGCAGTTGGCGGCGTAGACGCCAAAGCTGTCGCCGGGCGCGTAGGTGATCCCAGAGCCGGCAATATCGATCACGACATGGCGGGTGTCCTTCTCGGAGCTCTCCGCATTGAGGCGCGTCGCGGAGCGGAAGATGGCTTCGGTCGGGAGATTGCGACTGTAGCCTTTCTCGGTCGGCGAGGGCTCGGCCACCGGCGGGGGAACAACGGTTGCAGGAGTGGCTGGCGCCTCCTGCAGCAGCTGCTTCAGCACGCGGCTCGTTTCCTTGCCGCCGGGCACGCACAGGTTCAGTTTCGCCTCGGTGCCGGCGGCGATGGCCGCCGAGTAGGTCTGGCACAGATAGCCGCACTGCCCGCAGTCCTGCTGCGCCATCGCTGCGAACAGCTTTTGCGGTAGTGGGCGCTGCTCCGCCAGCTTCATGCGCTCGGCAATCGGCATCGCCGCATCGTGCCAAGGTGCATCGTCTTCGTTGCCCGCCAGCGCCTTGGCGGCGGCATTCGGTAGCTCGCCGGAGTGCGGTGCTGCGCCTGGCTTGGAGTTCGAGCGACAGCAGGCCGGCGAAGAAGCCGTTGAGCCAGGCCCGCTGCTCCATGGAGAACGGTGCACCATCGGGAATGACGGGCACTTCGCCGGCGCGGGAGCTCTGGATGCTCATGCCCGCGTCCCCTCGGTGGCGATCATGCCTCGCAATGCGGCGAGCTCCGTGCGCTTGCTGAACTCGAGGAAAGTCTCGAACGGCCCGGTCCGGTTGGCCATGTAGGCCTTCAGCAGCCGCGCGATCAGGTCGGGGCAGTCCTCCACTTTGATGTCGCGGCAAAGCTCGCGCGCGATCGCGGCGTCGGCACCGAAACCGCCGCCGACGTGCACGTGAAAGCCTTCCACTGTGTCGTCGCCGTCGGGCGTCAGCGGCACGCGGCAGGCGATGAGGCCGATGTCGCCGATGTAGTGCTGGGCGCAGGAGTTGGGGCAACCCGTGAGGTGCACGTTGATCGGCGTGTCGAGCGCCACCTGCGCCTCGACGTGCCGGGCGATTGCCATCGCCGTGTCCTTGGTGTTGGAAAGTGCGAACTTGCAGCCGGTATTGCCGGTGCAGGCAACGAGGCCGGCGCGGATGCTGGAAGCGCGCGCCGACAGGCCGATCGTCTCGAAGTGGCGCTCCACCTCGGGCGCGTCCTTCTCCTTGACGCCGGAGATCAGCAGGTTCTGCCAGACGGTGAGGCGAATGTCGCCGTCGCCCAAATCCTGCGAGATGCGGGCGAGGCGGCGCATCTGCTCCACCGTCATGCGCCCCACGGGCAGGGCGACGCCAATCCACACGCGGCCCGGCTGCTTCTGGCTGTGCACGCCGATATGCGCCTGGCGATCCTGGCGATTGGGCTCCACCACATGCTCGCGGGCGACCCGGGTCAGCGGCCGCCCGAGCTTCTCTTCGACGGCGGTCAGGAATTTCTCGAAGCCCCAGTCGTCGAGCACATACTTGAGGCGCGCCTTCTTGCGGTCGGTGCGATCGCCGGTGTCGATGAACACGCGCACGATCGCATCGGCGACGGCCACCGCATCGTCAGGCTTCACCAGAACGCCGGTCGGCCGGGCAAAGTCCTGGTGGCCAGTGATGCCGCCGAGACCGAGGCGGAACCACACTCCGTCCAAGCCGTCCACGCTGCCCGCCACGCGAACTGCCGTGAAGGCGATGTCGTTGGTGTCCTCCAGCACCGGCACCATGCCGCCGCCGTCGAAGCCGACGTTGAACTTGCGCGGCAGGCCGTAGAGCGAGCGGTCGTTGAGGATGTGGTGGTGCCAGGCGCGGGCGTAGGCCCGCGTGTCCAGCAGCTCCTGAGGGTCGATGCCCGCGGTCGGCGAGCCGGTGACGTTGCGGATGTTGTCGGCGCCGGACCCCTTGGTCGCCAGGCCAAGCAGGGCCAGCTCCTCCAGCACCGCGACGGCATTCTCTGCTGCGATCTCGCGCACCTGCAGGTTGGCGCGCGTGGTGACGTGGGCGTAGCCGTGGCAATAGCGCTCGGCGATGGCGGCGACGCCCGCGAGCTGCCAATGCGTGAGAATGCCGTTCGGCACGCGCAGGCGGCACATATAGGCGTTCTGCGCCGGCGCCACATAAAAGAGGCCATGATACCGCCAGCGGAAATTGTCGGCGGCCTTCGGGAACTTTCCCTCGGCGCTTTCTGCCTTCAGGCGTGCGTAGGCATCGAAGGGATGCTCGTCGCGCTTCACCTTCTCCTCGGCCGAGAGCTTGCGGCCCTGCGCCTCGAAGCGCGCCATTGCCTTGTGGTGCGCGGCGTCGGGGCCGGTGGCCTCCGCTGTGCCACCGACGCCAGCGAGCGGCTTCAATCCCGCCGCGGCGCGCGAAGCCTGTACGCCGGAGACGAAGCCTTCGAGGTAGCGCTTCTGCTCGTCGGAGAAATCGCGATCGCCCATCACGCAGCCTCCGCGAAGGCCTGGCCGAACGCGAGGGATGGCCTGATCGCCTTCACCGATCGGCCCGAGCGGATGAGGTCCGCATACCAGGCGGCGTCGCTGGTGTCGCCGACGAGCACCGCGCCGCTGAGGCAGCCGTTGCGCGTTACGAGCTTGCGATAGGATGGGCCGCTCGCATCGCGCACCACGATCCTGTCGGCGTCCGCTCCTTCGAAGTCGCCGGCCGAGAACACCGGCACGCCCGACACTTTGAGATTGGTGGCGAGCACCGAGCCGGAATAGCGCAGCGCTTCGCCGGCTATGGCGGCGGCGGCGACGCGCGCCTGCTCGTAGCAAGGCTCCACCAGGCCGTAGCAGATGCCGCGGTGCTCGGCGCACTCGCCCACAGCGTAGATGCCGTGGGCAGAAGTCTGCATGCGGTCGTCGACAACCACTCCGCGTCCGACCTGCAAGCCGCCGCGCTCGGCCCATCGCTTGCGGGGCCGGATACCGACCGCCATCACCACCAGACCGCAATCGATGCGCCGGCCGTCGGTCAACTCGATGGCTTCTACCGATCGGCGGCCGTGAATGGCGCGAGTCTGGGCGCCGAGCACAACGCGTATGCCCAAGCCTTCGATGGCCTCCGCAAGCAGTGCCGCGCCGTCGGCGTCCAGCTGCCGCTCCATCAGCCGGCCCATGAGGTGAACGAGCGTTACGCCGACACCGCGCTTGGCGAGCCCGTACGCCGCCTCGATGCCGAGCAGGCCGCCGCCGATCACGACTGCTGCACGGTCAGCGGCAACGAACCGGTCGAAGGCATCGACGTCGGCAAGGGTGCGGAAAGTCTCTACGCCCGCCAGTTCCGACCCCGGAACATCGAGCACGATGGGATCGGAACCGGTCGCCAGCACCAGGATGTCGAACCGCAGGGTCTGCCCGTTGTCGAGCACGACGGTGCGCCCGGCGACGTCGAGCCCACAGGCGGCGCGACCCTGGATCAGCTCGATGCCCTGCTCGCCGTACCAGGGGCCGGGTCGCAGCACCACATCGCTGGAATCGATCTCACCGGCAAGCAGCGGGGTCAGCAGCACGCGGTTGTAGGCCGCTGCCGGCTCGGCGCCGATCACCGTGACGTCGAAGCGGCCCGGCACGCGCGCGACAAGCTCTTCCAGGAAGCGCTGTCCCGCCATGCCGTTGCCGACAACGAGGAGCCGCTGACGAGGCATCGGTCACCCTATTCGGCTGCTTGCAGCTGAGGGGCCCTGTGCCGGGCATAGAGGAATTCAAGGACACGCTGCCGGCACCGGATATAGGCGGCATCGGCGACCAGCTCGAGCCGCTTGCGCGGTCTCGCCATCGGCACGGGCAGCACGTCGCCGATCCGCGCCGCCGGGCCGTTGGTCATCATGACGATGTGGTCGGACAGCAGCACGGCCTCGTCGACGTCGTGGGTGATCATCAGCACTGTGTTGCCGAGCGTCTGATGGATAGCCATCACGAAGTCCTGCAGAGTGCGCCCGCGTCAGCGCGTCGAGCGCGCCGAACGGCTCGTCGAGCAGCAGCACCTTGGGCTCCATGGCGAGCGCGCGGGCGATGCCGACGCGCTGCTTCATGCCGCCCGAGATCTCGGCCGGACGCTTGTCCTTGGCGTGGCCCATCTGCACCAGCTCGAGGTTGTGCATGGTCCAGTCGTGCCGCTCGCGCCGCGACTTGGCGCCCGAGAACACCTTGTCGACCGCGAGCCGCACGTTGTCGTAGACCGTGAGCCACGGCAGCAGGCTGTGGTTCTGGAAGACGACGGCGCGATCGGGGCCTGGCTCGTTCACCTCGCGGTTCTCGAGCAGCACCGCGCCGCGCGTGACCGGCGTGAGGCCCGCCACGATGTTGAGCAGCGTCGACTTCCCGCAGCCCGAGTGGCCGATGATCGAGACGAAGTCGCCCTTTTCGATCGCGACCGTGATGTCGGACAGCACCTCGGTTTCCTGGGCGCCGCGGACGAACGTCTTGTCGACGTGATCGATCTTCAGATAGCTCATGATCTCAGCTCCCTCAGTTGGCCGCCGTGCCGCGCGTCACGACGCTGGCGATGAGCGCGACCAGGCGGTCGAGCACGAAGCCGATGACGCCGATGTAGACGAGCGCCACGACGATGTCGGGGAGGCGCGATGAGTTCCACGCGTCCCAGATGAAGAAGCCGATGCCGACGCCGCCGGTGAGCATCTCGGCCGCCACGATGGCGAGCCACGACAGGCCGATGCCGATCCGGAGCCCCGTGAAGATGTAGGGCGCGGCCGACGGGATCATGATCTTCCAGAAGAACTCGAGCTGGTTGAGGCGCAGCACGCGACGCCACGTTGCGGTAGTCCTGCGGGATGTTGCGGATGCCGACGGCCGTGTTGATGATGATCGGCCACACCGAGGTGATGAAGATCACGAAGATCGCCGAGGGCTGGCTGTCGCGGAAGGCGGCAAGCGAGATCGGCAGCCAGGCCAGCGGCGAGATGGTGCGCAGCACCTGGAAGATCGGGTCGAGCCCGCGCATGGCCCACACCGACTGGCCGATGATGGTGCCGAGCACGATGCCGATGATGCCGGCGAGGCCGTAGCCGATGGCGACGCGCTGCAGCGAGGTCAGCACGCGCCAGCCGAGGCCGATGTCCTGCGGGCCGGCGACGAAGAACGGATCGACGATGAGGTCGCGCGCTTCGCTCCAGATCTTGGTGGGCGACGGCAGGGTGGCGCTCGGCTTGCTGCACAGGATCTGCCAGACGATGAGCAGCAGGCTCAGCATGATCAGCGGCGGCAGACATGCGCGATGCGACCGTGGAGAGCGCCGGCAGAATACGCGCGCCTCGGCTTGATCGCGGCCTGAGCTTGACTACTTCCGCCGGCAGCGCGGACCGAGTGCGCGGCGGCAGCCTCGGCTTTGAGCATGGGCATGTTCATGCAAGGTCTCCTCGAGGAGTAAAAGCGGCTCTGCGGTCGGCGGATCAGACGGTCGGTCGCTTGATCGAGAGCGATCTGCAGGTAGGCCTGCGGGTCGGCCGGATCGAACACCTTGCCGTCGAAGAACGTCTCGACGCCGCGGCTGTCGCCCGTCGGATGGCCGGCGATGCCCAGCGTCTTGGCCGCCTCGATCCACAGGTCGGAGCGGTTGGTGCGTGTCGACCAGCGCCTTGACGTCGAGCGACGGCTCGAACTTGCCCCAGCGGATGTTCTCGGTGACGAACCAGGTGTCGAGGCTCTTCCAGGGGTAGGACGACCTCGCCGGTCTTGCCCCAGAACTTCATGAGCAGGTTGGTGCCCTTGCGCGGTGCGGCCGTGGCCGTAGTTGATGTCGCCCTTGATGCGGCCGATGATGTCGGGCACCGGCACGTTGAACCACTGGCGGCGGCCGATGATCTCGGCCATCTCCTGCTTGTTCTCCATCTTCTCGCACCACTGCTGCGCCTCCATGATCGCCATCATGATGGCCAGCGCGGCCTTGGGGTTGGTGTCGACCCAGTCGGCGCGCATGCCGAGGATCTTCTCGGGGTGCTTGAACCAGAGCTCGCCGGTGGTGCAGGGCGGTGAAGCCGATGTCCTGGTTGACGAGCTGCTCGTTCCAGGGCTCGCCGACGCAGAAGGCGTCCATGTTGCCGACCTTCATGTTCGCCACCATCTGCGGCGGCGGCACCACGATGGTGGAGACGTCGCGGTCGGGGTCGATGCCGCCGGCGGCGAGCCAGTAGCGGATCCACAGGTCGTGGGTGCCGCCGGGGAAGGTCATGGCGACCTTCACCTCCTTGCCGGAGGCCTTCTTCTTCTCGAAGGCGGCCTTGAGCGCCGAGGCAGTCGGTGCCGACGCTCGAGTCCTTGTACTCGTTGGAGACCGAGATCGCCTGGCAGTCCTCGTTGAGGTTGCAGCAGCGTGTACATCGGCAGCGGCTGATTGTTCTGGATCACCTTGCCGGTGGTGTAGAGGTGCGTCTTCGGGCGCAGGATGTGGCCGCCGTCGATGCCGTTGGCCTTGGTGCCGAGCGCCATGTTGTCGCGCGTGGCGCCCCAGGAGGCCTGCTTGAGGATCTCCATGTCGGGCAGGCCGTGCTTGGCGTAGAAGCCCTTCTCCTTGGCGATGATCGAGCGGCGACGCATCGGTCAGCGCGATGTAGCCGAGCTTGGTGCCCTTCACCTCGGGACCGGCGGCATGCGCGACGTGCGCGCCGGCGATGAAGCTGGCCTTGGCGGCAGCGAGCACCGCCGCCGTGCTGCCCGTAGATTTCAGAAATGTGCGCCGGCTCATCTTGAGGCGCGTACGAGTTCCCTGCTTGCTCGTGCGTGTCATTACTTCGGCATCCTTTCGAAGTTGGGTGGACCTTCGCCCGATCCCCTCGTTCGCGTTCCTCACCGGCAAAAACAAAAACGCCGCAATCCAGAGTCGCTTCGCTTGAGCGACCTCCAGACAGCGGCGTTGCTTTTTCGATGGCCCGCCTTTGGGCCGTCCGAGATTAGTTCCCGAACCCGTCTGAGCTTCACCTATCAAGCATCGTGCCAACTCGCCTCGTCATCTCTTTATCCAGGAAAACCAGGCGCTTCCGGGGTGCCTTGATTTGCGCCAGCGCGTTGGACTGCTGTTTTCTTGAGCGAGCTGCCTTGCTTCTTGCTGCAAGCCGCGTCAACGCGTGTCCTTACGATTGATCGTCCACGGCGCGAGGTGACCGGCGATGTCGGAGGGGTCGAATGGCGGGCCGGCGAAGGCGCCGACGCCATCGCTCGGCTCGGTCGGCAGGCGCCCGGGCGAGGGCCCGAGCGCCTCGTCGTAGAGATCTGGACGGAACACGGCGAGAGCCGCCTCGTAGAGCTCCGGTGACATCGGCGCCTGCCGCCAGCGCACCATCTGCGCATAGAGCCATGCCGCCTGCACGCGGTCCGGCCGGGCGGCGCCGTAGCGGCCGACGAGCAGATACCGGTCGCTTGTGCGGAATGTGCCGTCGGGCGACACCTTGAGCCGTCCGTCGAGCGTGCGGCGGATCACTTCGGGCGCCACGCCGATGCGGTTGGGCGCAGCAAGGATGCGGCACACCTCTTCGCGGTTGGCGACATCCTCGACGAACTCGGCAGCCCTCCCATGCGCCCGTACCAGGCGCATCAATACGTCGGGGTGGCGCTCGGCCCAGTCGGCGCGCACGGCCAGCACTTTCTCCGCTGCCCGCTGCAGGATCTCCGAGACGAAATGGAGAATGTGGGCGATGCCGAGATCGACCGCGACGGAGTTCCAGGGCGCGCCGACGCAGAACGCGTCGACATGACCGTTGGCGATGCTCTCCACCATGAACGGAGGCGGCAGCACGACGAGACGAATGTCCTCGTCCGGATCGACGCCACCGGCGGCCATCCAGAAGCGCAGCTGATAGTTGTGGGTCGAGTAGGGAAAGGTCATGCCGAAGGTAAGCGGGGCGGCGCCCTTGCGCTTGCGCTCCGCCACCACCCGCGCCAGCGCAGCCGCCGACACTTTGGGATCGGCGATGTCGCCGTCGGCTGCCGCGCGCAGCGCGGCGTGCAGCTCGTTGGTCACGGTAATGGCGTTGCCGTTGAGCCCGAGATTGAAGGGCGCAAGGATCGGCACACGCACGTGGCCGAGGCCGAGGCTCGACGCGATGGCGACGGGAGCCAGCAGGTGGGCGGCGTCGAACTGGCCGATGTTGAGGCGGTCGCGCACATTCGACCACGACACCTCGCGCACCAGCTCGATTTCGAGCCCTTCGGCAGCGGTGAAACCTTTGTCGACGGCCACGATCAGTGCCGTGGCGTCGGCGAGGGGGATGAAGCCGATGCGCAGCGGCGAAGTCAAGGAAGCGCGATCACGTGGCATTGTAACTCATCAGTCTTTCAGCAGATCGATGGTGTTGAGCAGGCTCTCGGCGACGTCGGCGATGGTCTTGCCCTTGCTCATGGCGGTGCGGCGCAGCA
This sequence comes from uncultured Alphaproteobacteria bacterium, assembly GCA_963832445.1. GTDB lineage: Bacteria > Pseudomonadota > Alphaproteobacteria > Rhizobiales > Hyphomicrobiaceae > AWTP1-13. Next base: position 93,953 of record CAWHUM010000022.1, on the reverse strand, counting down.
GGGCGTAGGCGGCCTCCTCGTCGAGACCGCGGTTTTTCATCAGGATGCCCTTGGCCTTCTCGATGATCTTGCGGTTCTTGAGCGCGCTCTTGGTCTCCTCGAGCTCGGAGCGCAGGCGGTCGAAGACGCTGAAGCGCGAGATCGTCATGTCGAGGATGGAGCGCACCCTCTCCTTCTTGAGGCCGTCGACGATGTAGGCGCTGACGCCCGCCTCCATCGCCGCCGCGATCGTCGCCCGGTCGCTCTGGTCGACGAACATGGCGATCGGCCGGCGCACGATGCGCGAGACCTGGAACATCTGCTCCAGCACGTCGCGGCTGGGGTTCTCCAGATCGATGATGATGACATCTGGATCAACGGTGTAGATGCGGTCGAGGAGCGCCGGTGGTGTCGGCCAGCAGAGTTACGTTCTCGAACCCGGCATCCTTGAGCCCGGTTTCGAGGATCGCCCGCCGGATTGGATTTTCGTCGATGACGAGGATTTTGAGGGGCGCGTCCGAATTCATGGACCCGTCCCGGTCTCGTCCGCTGTCAAGGCGAGCACGAGGCGCTGGACCAGAGGTGAAATGACCACCACGACGGGCAGCATTACGAGCCAGGAGGCCAACCACGCCTCCACCCAACCCACCAGGGCGCTCGGGCTCAGCCCCATGGACTGGTAGATGGCGATGGCCGTGGCCACCGCGGTGGTGATCGCAACCTGAATGATGCCGTAGATCAGCGGCGCATATCTGTGCGGCAAGCGGGACATATCGCTCCGTGCGAGGGCTCTTCCTTGTCCTCTGCATAGCCTGCCGAGGGTGCGGGCGGAATTACACAAGATTGGGCAACGTGCTCAGTTTTTGGACACTGCTTTGCGGGCGGGGCGGTGTCGCGGTGAAGATGGAGACCGCGCGCTCGGTCGGCGCATCGGCATGGTCCGCCAATTAACCATCCGCCGCGAGCTGCTTTCGTACCTCTGCGACAGTCGAGGCCTGGATGTCACTCGCGTGAAGGCTAGGCCCCGAGACACGCACAGCTTTCTGAAACGCCACGTATCAACCCCGTAGCCTGTGCACATACGAGTGCTAACTTCGTCGGACTGATTCGCGCCACTGTCCCGCGTGCCGGCGCCTCCACGAGGGAGCACGCACAATGGCGGACGGAAGCAGGACGCTCGTAATGGAGGCCGACGCCGCGGCCGCGGAGGCCGCGCGTGAAGCCAAGGCCGACGTGCTGGCGCGGGCCGTCACTGTCGAGAGCTCCAACTCGCTGCCGCGCACGGCGCGGCCCTCCAAGGCGCGCGCTCGCAAGGAATGGTCCGAGTTCAAGGTCGACGTCTGGATCACGTCCTTCAACTCGATCGAGTTCGGCATCTACAAGCACAGCCGCAACCGCGCCAAGTCGCGCCAGTTCACCTCCGACATGGATATCTTCGCCGAGGTGACGGAGAACGGCGAACGCACCGGGCTGCTGGGCTATCGCGAGGACCTCTGGCGCAAGAACACCGGCATGGACAAGCGCCTGGTGTTCAAGCTCTTCAACGAGACCATCAACTGGCGCGCCACCATGGACCTCATGATCGGCCGCAGCCTGCAGTTGACGCTCGGCGCGCGCGGGCTGCCGGTCACGTGCTTCTCCATCAACGTCGGCGACCACGACAGCGTGGTCTATCTGGAGCGCTCAGCCAACAAGTGGCCGATGCTGCCGGAGAACTTCTCGTTCTTTCTGCTCGACGACGGCAAGCCCCGGTTTTACCGCCTCAGGCGCGACCTGATCGATTTTGGCGGCGACTACACACTTTACAATCAGCGCAACGAGAACATCGGCAAGCTCGACGGCAAAGTGTTCTCGATCGGCGGCAAGTGGTACGGCCGGGTCAAGTCGGAGCACGCCGATCAGCGCCTGATGATCGTGCTCAAGTTCTTCTGCGGCATGTTGATCTTCAACGCCGACTGCCGCCGCCACATGCGCCGGCTGGCGCGCGACGTGCGGAAGGGTCGCTACGAGCCCAAGCTCGAGAAGCAGGAAGCCGACCTCTACATGAACCCGCGCCGGGTGCGTTAGCAGATCGGGCCGTCGCGCACCAGGCCTTTCGGCACTTGACAAGTGGCAATTGTCACGCGACAGTGCGCTGCATGCCTGTCCAAAGCATTCGCCACAAGGGCTTGCGGCGGCTGTTTGAGAAGGGCGAGGCGCGTGCTCTGCCGGCTGCCTCCGTGGACAAGCTGTGCGATATGCTGCTGGCGATCCATACGGCCGCGACGGTCGACGACATCGGCGTCGTTCCCGGCTGGAGGCTGCATCCCCTGAAGGGAAATCTTGCCGGCTACTGGAGCCTTACGGTGACCGGCAACTGGCGGCTGATATTCCGGTTCGAGGGTGGCGATGCCTTCGCCTTTTGGACTACCACTAAGGAAACAAGCCATGCGCATGAAAGATCCGCCCCACATCGGTGGTTTCATTCGGCGGGAGGTTATCGAGCCCCTGGGCCTCAGCGTCACCGAGGCTGCCCGCGCGCTCGGCGTCACTCGGCAGGCGCTCAATAACCTGCTCAACGAGAAGTCTTCATTGTCAGCAGAGATGGCGCTGAGGATCGAGAAGGCGTTCGGCCCCAAGATGGATCATCTGCTGCGCATGCAGTTGGAGTACGACGTGGCGCAGGCGCGCAAGAGCGAGGCCGGCCTGAAGGTCCGCAAGGTGCAGCGCGCCGCCTGATCGCCCGATGAACCCGCGCCGCGTGCGTTAGCGTTTGACGCCCTCAACCGCCCGCCGCAACGCCGCCCGCGCCAGCAGCCGCGTGGAATCGAGCGTCGGCAGCGGAGAGTTGTCGTCGTTCATGATCAGGGAGATCTCCGTGCAGCCGAGCACGACGACGTCGCAGCCCGCATCCTTCATGCGCCGCATGACCCGCTGATGAGCGGCGACCGCCTCGGGCTTGAAGATGCCGTAGACCAACTCGTCCATGATGATGCGATTGATCTCTTCCCGCTCGGTGTTGGTCGGGCGGACATACGCGAGACCAAGCGCGGCAAGCTTTTCGGGATAGACCTCGCTGTCGACGAGCCAGCGGGTCCCGATCAGGCCAAGGCATCGGAAGCCGCGCGCGACAGCATCCTCGGCCACGACCTCGGCAATGTGCAGCCAGGGCAGGGGGGATCGCGGCGCCACGTAGCCAAACGCCTGGTGGACGGTGTTGTCGGGGCAGATCAGGAAATCGGCGCCGATGCGCGCAAGCTTGTCGGCGGAGGCGAGCATCAACTCGCCCACGCCTTGCCAATCCTCGCGGTAGCCCAATTGCGTGTATTCGGCGAGCGATGGCGTGTGCATCGACACCTCGGGATGCGCGTGGGGTCCGAGCAGGCGAGGGCCTTCCGTGCAGATGGTGCGATAGCAAAGTGCGGCACCTTCGGCGGAGCATGCGACGATGCCGATGTGGCTCGGCCCCTCACGCCTACCCCCGTGGCCTGCATCTGCGTTCTCTGTGCGAGACATGTCCTCAGTGTCCTCTACCCACCGACCAAAGCGGTTGCCTCGTGCGCCAAAACGGTCGGCGTTCGCACGTCAAGGATGGGTACCGGCCCCGCCCAGCCCATGCGGCTTGCCTTCCGATATCGGCCTGATACTTGTGCAATTACTCTTTGAGTTACGACAGATACTTGACAGATAATTGCGGGGCTTTGCCTATGTGGCGGGGAAGCTGCCTGCCCAAGGAATAGGCAGCCGCAAGAACCCTTGGGGGGAGATTGTCGCATGCCTGAGCTTCAAAAAGCCGTCCAAGGACTGCAAAGCGGCGCTGACGTCCTGTTCCTGCTTGTTGGAGCGGTTCTCGTCTTTGCCATGCACGGCGGCTTCGCTTTTCTGGAAGCCGGCACGGTGCGCCATAAGAACCAGGTCAATGCGCTGTGCAAGATCCTGGTCGACTTCGCCATCTCGACGGTCGCCTATTTCTTCGTCGGCTTTGCCATCGCCTACGGCGTCGCCTTCTTCGTCGGCGCGCCGGGTCTCAGCGGCGGCAGCTCTGCCTTCGGGCCGCAGGGCCTGACGCTCGTCAAGTTCTTCTTCCTGTGCACGTTCGCGGCTGCGGTTCCGGCAATCATCTCGGGCGGCATTGCCGAGCGCGCGCGCTTCCTGCCGCAATGCGTCGCCACCGCTTTGATCGTCGGCCTCTTCTATCCCTTCTTCGAAGGCATCGTCTGGAACAAGAACTACGGACTGCAGGAGCAATTCTTCAAAGCAAGGCTCGGGGAGGAGTTTCACGACTTTGCCGGCTCCATCGTGGTGCATGCGGTCGGCGGCTGGGCCGCTTTTTCGGCCGTGCGCCAGCTGGGCCCGCGGCTTGGCCGCTTCGACAAGGGCCGCACGATCGGCATTCCGCCATCGTCCATTCCCTGGCTCGCCATGGGTTCCTGGCTGCTGTGCATCGGCTGGTTCGGCTTCAACGTCATGAGCGCGCAGTCGCTGCAGTCGGTGTCGGGGCTGGTTGCCATCAATTCGCTGATGGCGATGTGCGGCGGCATCCTCGCTGCAACGATCGCGGGCGACAGCGACCCGGGCTTCATCCACAACGGCGCGCTCGCCGGCCTCGTCGCGGTGTGCGCCGGGTCGGACGTCATGCACCCGATCGGCTCGCTGTTGGTCGGCGGGGTGGCGGGCGCGATCTTCGTCTACGCCTTCCAGGCGACGGCCGATGCCAAGTGGCAGTTCGACGATGTGCTGGGCGTGTGGGCGCTACACGGCCTGTGCGGGCTGTGGGGCGGGGTTGCCTGCGGCATCTTCGGGCTGACCATCTTCGGCGGCATGGGCGGGGTGAGCTTCTGGTCCCAGCTCATCGGCAGCGTGATGGGCGCCGCCTATGCGGCGGTCGCTGGTTTCCTGGTCTTCTCGTTCGTCGATACGATGTTCGGCTTCAGGCTGGCGGCCGAGGACGAGCGGCGCGGGGCGGACCTGACGATCCACAGTATCGGGGCCAATCCCGAAGAGGATGTGCGCATGCCGCGCGCCTGACGGCGCTAAGCAGAGTTCCCTGCCGGGCCGACGTTTGGCCAGATGCCCCTGCGTCGGCTTTCAGTGCCTTGTTGCCGAACGCTCACGCATGGTAGGGAAGAGTTTGACCGACTGCGGACGAAGTTGCGGTTGGCCCATTCATGTGGCTTCTGACAATCACCCTACGAACGACCCCACCCCACCTTCACTTGAGATAGGCCTTCCGATACAATGGGGTCGGCACTAACCGACGAGCTTGAGTCCCATCAATGTTCACTGGGAAATTGGGGACCGGGTGCGATGGAAGAAGTGGAACGGGTCTCTCGGCTCATCGGAGAAATCTATGACGCCTCGCTTGACCCGACGCTGTGGAGCCCTGTCTTTCAGACGGTGAGCGGATACGTTGGCGGCTGCACGGCACACCTCACCTCGCAAGATACGGTCAGCAAGACCGCGCACCTGTACTTTAGCTGGGGCCACGAACCTAAGTACGCGCAGCTCTACTTCGAAAAGTACTGCAAATTTAATCCCGTATTCCCAACGGCTTTGTTTTTCGGCCTCGAGGAGACACACTGGGTTCCCGACTGCCTCCCGCGGGATGAGTTTTGTCGATCGCGCTTCGCCAGGGAATGGTTGGCCCCTCAAGGATACATTGATGGCCTGTTCGCCAACGTGGACAAGTCCGCCACAAGTTGTGCTATTTTTTCGGTATTTCGCCACGTGAGCGACGGCTTCGTTGACGACGAGATGCGCCGGCGCTTTGCCCTCATCGTTCCTCACGTCCGCCGGGCACTCTTGATAGGCAAGGTGATCGATCTGCACAAGGTGGAGGCTGCGCAGCTCGCCGACAGCCTGGACACACTGGCATCCGGCATGTTCCTGGTCGACGCCACCTCACGCATCACTTACGCCAATGCCAGCGGCCGCGAGATGCTGCGCGAGGCCAACCTGCTGCGGGCGCCCAGTGGCCGGTTGGGGGCCATCGATCGCGTGGCCGACCAGGCCTTGCTGGATACCTTCACCACAACTGCTCGAGGCGATGCGGCCATGGGCCGGAGGGGCATCGCGGTGCCCCTCAAGGCACGTGACGGAGAGCGCTATGTCGCAAGCGTGCTGCCACTCACCTCAGGGGCGAGGCGCAAGGGAGGTGCTGCCTATTCTGCGACCGCAGTCGTATTCGTGCAAAAGGCCGCGCTGGCTATGCCGTCCCCGCCCGAGGCGATTGCCCGAGAGTTCGAATTGACCCCGGCCGAGCTGCGCGTATTGTTCGCCATCATCAACGTCGGTGGCGTTTCAGAGGCTGCGGACGTGCTGGGGGTCTCCGAGGGAACCGTGAGGACCCATCTCCACCATGTGTTCGGGAAAACCAACACCACCCGGCAGACCGACTTGGTCAAGCTCGTCGCGGGCTATTTGAACGCATTGGTGGGCTGACCAGAAACCGCCTTCGCGCTTTTAGCGGCGCCTCTATCGTTTGATAGAGGCGGATGCCGTCTGCTCCTGCAATTACTGCAACACCTGTCGAAGCACATTGGAGTGCATCTGCCATGACCATTCATAACCAGTTCTTTCCAAACGAGGCCCTCGCCGCAGTCAAACCGGCAACGCCGCTCTCAAGCTGGATCAGGTCCATCGGCCAGCGGCTGGTGGCCTGGACCGAGGCCTGCGCAGACAATTGGGCGGCCGCGGCAAAATACGAGGAGCTATCGGCCCTCCCCGGCGCAGCATTGGCTCGGCGCAGGCTATCGTGCGCGACGCCGGAACCTGATGTGCGTGCCGCGGCCACCGGTGCGCCAGTTGCAATGGAAATCAGGCGCCCCAGCATGTCGAGCGACGAAGCTTACAAAGAGTGGTGGGCGACGTATCTAACGTGCGCTGCAAGTCCCGGAGCGGCCAAATCCGTTTTGCGGATGAACATGGAGATCGATGTCGGACGTGTCCTTCCGGCCATCCGTGCACCGACGCTGAGTCTCCACCGCACCGGCAATCGGCTCACAACTGCGGATGACGCGCGTCACTTGGGCAAGGATATTAGGGGCGTCAGATCGGTCGAGCTCGCCGGCGCAAATCATGCTCCCTGGGCGGGAGACACAGACGCGCTTGCCGATGAGATTGAAGAATTTCTCACGGGAATCCGTCAGGCTCCAGAACCGGACCGCATTTTAGCGACGGTCCTGTTCACTGATATCGTTGGCTCAACGAAGCAGGCGGTGGAGTTAGGTGATCGCAACTGGGGCGAGCTACTTCACCAACATGACGGCATTGTGCGGAGGCAACTGGCCCGTTTCCACGGCCGGGAGGTGAGAAATAACGGAGATGGTTTCCTTGCTACGTTCGACGGTCCCGGCCGGGGGATCCGCTGTGCTGTCGCCATCCGCCGGCAGGTCCGCGCGCTTGGGATAGAAGTTAGGGCTGGACTACACACAGGTGAGTGCCAGATCGAGGGCAGCGAGTTGAGCGGGGTTGCAGTGCATATCGGCAATCGTGTCGCGACCTCGGCCAAGCCCGGTGAAGTGCTGGTCTCGAGCACCGTGAAGGACTTGGTCTTCGGTTCCTTCGGCATCGCATTCGAAGATCGCGGAATGCACGCTCTGAAGGGTCTGCCAGGGGAATGGCACCTTTTCGCGGCGGCATCCGCCGACGAGGTGATCGATTGACTCGATGCCATGTCGCCTTCTGGCACACCATCTCCGGCTTCCGTCCGCCAGGTTCCGGGGCATAACTGCCTTTGCCGGGCATGCTTGCGTTCGGCCGGCGACGAGACTCCGCTTAGTAGAGGGCCAAAGATGCCTCTTGCCGCAGTCGGCATCGTCGCCTCTCCTGTCGCCCGCAGCCCGGGAACGCGCTTTGCTGCGTTCGCGACGGTGACAGGTAGAAGGAGCACATGAATGTCTGAGCTCGAGGGGCCTCGCGCCCTCGCCCACGGCGCTGTCATCTCGCCATTCACGCGCACGCGTCGCCTGCTCGATGGCGTAGCGCCGGGCCACGCCAAGCCCATCGATTTGACAATCGGCGATCCGCGCGAGGCGATGCCGGCGTTCATCGCCGATCGCCTGCGTGAGGCCAACGCATCGCTCGGCACATATCCCAAGATTCGCGGCACGGACGAGTTGCGCAACGCCATCGCCGCATGGATCGGGCGGCGCTACGGCGTCGCCGGCGCCATCGATGCGACGTGCGAGGTGCTGCCAGTCAGCGGCTCGCGCGAGGCACTGTTCTTCGCGGCAATACCCGCGGCAGGTCGCAAGCGTGTGTCTGGTCGCCCAGCGATCTTCATCGTCAATCCTTTCTACCAAGCTTATCTCGGGGCAACGCTGGCGAGCAATTGTGAGCCGGTTTTCCTCAATGCGACGAGCGCCACGGGTCACCTGCCCGATCTCGATGCACTCGAGCGCGACAGCGGGCTGTTGGCACGCACGGTTGCTTTCTACGTCTGCTCGCCCGCCAACCCGCAGGGCGCGGTGGCGGATGCAGCCTACATTCGCAGGGCGCTGGCTCTCGCTCGTCGTCACGACTTCATGCTGTTCTTCGACGAGTGCTATTCGGAGATCTATACGCGAGACGCTCCGATCGGCGCGTTGCCGGTGGCGCTGGAGACGCCCGAGCGCTTCACCAACCTGGTGATCTTCAACTCGCTCTCGAAGCGCTCAAACCTTCCCGGCATGCGCTCGGGCTTCATGGCCGGCGACGGCGTCTTCCTCGAAACGCTGGCCGAGATCCGCAACATGGTCGCGCCTACCATGCCAGGCCCGATCCAGCACGCGTCGGCGGCGGCCTGGTCGGACGAAGCCCATGTCGTGGCGATCCGCGCGGCCTACCGCGCCAAGTTCGACATCTGCGACGAGCTGCTCAAGGGGCGCTTTGGCTATACAAGGCCTGCCGGGGGGTTCTTCCTGTGGCTCGATATGAGTCACCTTGGCGACGCCGAAAAAGCCGCGTTAACCATCTGGCAAGCCGCAGGCGTCAGAGTGATCCCCGGTGCCTACCTGGCCGAACGGGATCGCGCAGGGGTCAACCCCGGCCATTCCTACGTCCGCGTCGCTTTGGTTGACGACGCGGCCACGATCAGAGAGGCGCTCGAGCGTTTGGTTGTGGTGTCAGCGTAGCCGCGCGTGATTGGTATGGAGTCCGTGGGCGAGAATGCCGCATTGCTGCCGAGCTCTATGGCGGCGCGGTTCAATGCGTGGATGTGTGGCGTGGTGGGCTATGCCCTGCTGGCAGTGGCGATTGCTGGCGCCGCAAGCCTCGTCACCTGGCACATCGCCGACCCGAGCCTCACGCATGCGGCAAGCGCCCCGACACGCAACGTGCTGGGGCCGATCGGGGCGATCTTCTCCGATCTCGTGATGCAGCTGCTGGGTCTGGCTGGCGTCTGCGTGATCCTGCCCCCCGTATTCTGGTCTCTGGAGCTGATCGGCAAGGGCAAGCTCTCTGGCGCGCGCGCCAAGCTCGCGCTGGCGCCGCTGGCGATTGTGCTGCTGGCTTGCGCCGCGTCGTCACTTCCCAAGATTGCAGGCTGGCCGCTGCCCTATTGGCTGGGCGGGCTGCTCGGCGACGTTGCGCTGAGGGCCGTCACCAGCGTGCTGGCGATGATCAGGCCGGAGCGGGCTTCCGCCGCGGCGGGCCTCTTCTGCTTCGCTGGCGGCATCATGCTGTTCATGACGAGCCTAGGTCTGTCGCAGCGCGACCTGAAGCTGATCTTCAAGACGCCGCGCGGGGGGGCAACCTTCGAATTCGTAAGGCGGGCCTGGCGGCGGCTGGGCGAGATGTCGGAGCATAGAGCGACGGTCGCCAGGCGCGAGCCCATGCTCGATGCGCCAGGCGCGCCGCACTTTTCGATGCCCGCATATGCGCCGGCTGCTCGGGCCGGGTATGATCCAGCGCCGCGCGAGTACGCGCCGCTGCCGGTGCCCCAGCCGCAGTTGGATCCCGGTCCCGAGATCTATGCTGTCGACGACGACATCGACCCCAACGAGCTGGAACGCATTGCCGGCATCTGCGCACCGAAGTCTTCGGCGCGGGCGGCGCACGGCGGCGAAGACCGAGCGATTCTGCGGCCGCCGCAGCCCCGTCCCGCCCCCGCGGCGATCGACCCGATCAACGCAGCGAGACAGGTGATGTCTAGCCCGGCAGAACCCGCGTGGCAGGCTCGGAGCGCCGCGCCGCCGCCAAGCCGCTTCCCCGAGCACCATGGGCAAGCTGACTACGCACCAGAGCGCGGGGCACCGCGCGCGGCGATGGCGCCGCCGGAGCCCGAAGGCTGGCGTCCGCAGAACATGCCTGGCGGCGATGATCTCTATGGCCAGGCAGTTGCCATCGTGCTGGGAGACCGCAAGGCCTCCGCCGGGTATCTCGAGCGGCGTCTGAAGATCGGCTACATGCGCGCCTCGGACCTGATCGACCGCATGGAGCGGGAGGGCATTCTGGGTGCTCCCGTCTACAACGGCCTGCGTCCGATCCTGATCGGCGGGCCGGGCTCCAGCGAAGTCTGAGCGGGGGCAGGTGACTGCATTGCCACGCGCCTGTGGAGGGCGGGTGCTCTGCTCGGCCTTGCTCACAATCTTGTCCAATTGTTGCGACAACGGTGGCTGACACGGCCAATTCGCCGGCTCACTGCGTTGAAGCAGGCTTGGGGGAAGTAGATGCACTTACGCCTGGCGGGGCGCGGGGCGCTCATTGCTCTCACGGGCTTGGCGATCGGCAGTGCCGCCTTTGCGCAAGGCTCCAAAGCCCCGCCGCCGGCGCAGAATTGGAGCCAGACGGTCACCAAGGATCAAGCCGGCGAGAGTGGCCAGGAATTCAGCCCAAAGCAGATGGAGCTGATCCAGAGAGTTTCGAAATATTTCAACGAGATGGGCGACGTGAAAGGCACGTTCGTCCAGATCAATGCCGACGGCAAGCGCCTGCGCGGCAAGTACTACCTCAAGCGACCTGGCCGCTTCCGCTTCGAATACAGCTCTCCTAGCAGGCAAGTGGTCGTCTCGGATGGCAAATACATGGCCGTGCAGGACCATGACTTGAAGACCGACGACCGCTACGGTCTGGACCAGACGCCCTTCCGCGTTCTGCTGCGCAAAGAGGTGGACTTGTTGAAGGATGCCAAGATCCTGGAAGTGGGTGAGATCGACGACCGGATCGTGCTGGCCCTGCAGGACAAGAGCCCCGATACGGTCGGGCGTATCAAGCTGTTTTTGCAGAGAAAACAGCCTAACGACTTGAAAGAATGGATCACCACGGATGCGCAAGGCCTCGACACAAGGGTCGAGCTCACAGAGTTCCATAAGGTCGACGACTTGGACGCCAACCTGTTCGTGCCCCCGCCTATCGCCTTGCAGAAGATCCAGTAGTTAGGCGGCTCAGACACGGCTTCTTGCACTGCCCGAATCACGCCCGGGCAGGGTTGCGTGAAATATTTCGTAACAATGTCGTGATCACCCCCGACCGGGCATTGAAATGGCCTCTAGAAGGTTTATTTATGGGGGACAGCGAGTGGCGTCGCTCTTCATCGGTAGTGCCCCCCGTCTAGCCGAAAGACGCCATTCGCGAGTGCCGGCTTCCCTCCTGGCACTATGCGCATGACGCGCTTCTCGCGCCCAACTCCTCCCCCGGGGTTGGGCGCTTTTCCTTTTCCAGGCCTTATCGCAGCGCTGCCTCTGGCCGCGTGGGTGCAGAACTTGCTGGCGAGGAACCCGCCGCAGGAGCTGCGGGCTGGCCATTGGGACGCATTTTGCCCGCGGCGACGGCCAGCACTTCATCGATGCTGCGCATCTCCACCGCCACTTGCATCAGCCGCTCCGTCAGTAGGCTGGTGAAATGCTCGGCCAATCGCGGGTCGTCGCGCATCTGCGCATGCAGGCCCGAGCGAGTGATCTTGAGCGCGTTGACGCGACTCTGCGCGACGACCGTGACGCCGTAGACGTGCTCGGTCAGCATCGCCAGCTCGCCAACCAGGGAGCCCGGCTCGATGGGTTGGGACGGCCCCCGCCCGTTGGGGACGCGTGCAGCTTCACCTGAGACGATCAAGTAAGCGCCGTCGCCCGGCTCACCGGATTTAGTGATGGTGCTGCCGGGGCGAAAAGCGATCCTCTCAGCTTGGCGTGCGAGCTCGGTCAGCTGCAGCGGCTTCAGCGTCGCGAACAACGGCACGCGCATGAGCGGTGCCACCAGCTTGTCGATGGCCATTTTCCGGCAACCCCTACCGAGCGGACGCGGCACCGTCCCGCGATTCGCGCTGGCGGTCCAGCCGGGTTGCGAACCCGTTCACGGAAGTTGCGGCAGGCGGAGAAGGCGCGTCTATGGCACGAGCTTGTAGCCACCGGTCTCGGTCACCAGCAGCTCGGCGTGCGAGGGGTCTTTCTCGATCTTCTGGCGCAGGCGGTAGATGTGCGTCTCGAGGGTGTGCGTGGTGACGCCTGAATTGTAGCCCCAGACCTCTTGCAAGAGCACGTCGCGGGTAACCACTTTCTCACCGGCGCGGTAGAGATACTTGAGAATCGACGTCTCCTTCTCGGTGAGGCGGATCTTCGATCCCTTCTCGTCGATCAGCATCTTCGATGCAGGCTTGAACGAGTACTGGCCGATGGCGAATACGGCGTCCTCGCTTTGCTCGTGCTGGCGCAACTGCGCACGAATGCGCGCCAGCAGCACCGCGAACTTGAAGGGCTTCGTTATGTAGTCGTTGGCGCCCGAGTCGAGCCCCAGAATCATGTCCGCATCCGAATCGTTGCCCGTCAGCATGACGATCGGGCTCTTGAAGCCGTTCTTGCGCAGCAGCTTGCAGGCCTCGCGGCCGTCCATGTCGGGGAGCCCCACGTCGAGCAGGACCAGGTCCAGGTGATTGCCCTTGGCCTGGTCGATCGCCTTGGCGGCCGTGCCTGCGGTGGCCACTTCAAATTCGTCATGCAGCGCCAGCTGGTCTTTCAACGACTCGCGAAGGTCCTCGTCGTCATCGACGATGAGAATCTTGCGTGCGGTGCTCATGCGTTTCGGCTCCACTTGTAAGACTGTTGCCGGGGTTGCAAAGTCTAGCATCAGTTGCCGCCGCGAAACAGGGCTTGTGCGGACGGGGAAACAAAGGACGCGCCATGTCGGAAGGAGTTCCGCTCCGGTTGGCAGGCATGCAAGGAGCGACCGCCGTCGTGGGGGCTGTTCGGGCACAGGCCACCCGCGGCAGCGTGAGACTTGGCAACCTGAACCTTGCCTGTGCGCTGGGCCGAAACGGCCGGCGGGCGCGCAAGCACGAAGGGGATGGTGCGACGCCCGTCGGATGCTGGCGCGCCCTGGGTGTGCTCTATCGGGCCGACCGGGTTGGCCGCCCCTCGACTGGCTTGCCGGTCAAGCGCATACGCCCGAGCGACGGGTGGTGCGACGCGCCAGCCGACCGTAACTACAATCGGCCAGTGCGATACCCATATGCGGCAAGCGCGGAGACGCTGTGGCGATTGGACCGTCTTTACGATGTCGTGGTCGTGCTGGGCTACAACACCCGTCCGCGCATGCGTGGCCGCGGCAGCGCCATCTTCATGCACTTGGCAAGGCCGGGCTATGCGCCGACGGAAGGCTGCATTGCGCTGAAGCAGGAGCATTTGCTGCTGCTCCTGCGGCAGCTAGGCCCCGGCTCGAGAGTGCGCGTGCAGCCCTGAGGCGAGCAAAAAACGCCCGGAGCTTGCACTCCGGGCGTCGGTGAGCACGTACCGGGGAAGTGGCGTGCTCTAGAAGGCGGCGAGGCTCGATGGAGCGCAAGCCTCGCCGCAAGTTTTCCGCTCAGTAGTTGTAGGCCCGCTCGCCGTGATCGACGAGATCGAGGCCCTCGCGTTCCTGATCGGTGGCAGGCCGCAGCCCTACGACCACGCGAACGATCCCGAACAGGATGAAGCTGCCGAGGCCCGACCAAACCAAGGTGAGGCCCACGGTCTTGGCCTGCGTGATGAACTGCGCGACCATGTCGTACTCGCCGACCTTGCCGATCGTGTAGTCGAACACGCCGGTGCCACCGAGCATGGGCGCGGCCAGGATGCCGGTGCCGAGTGCGCCGATGATACCGCCGATGCAGTGTACGCCGAACACGTCGAGCGCATCGTCATAGCCCAGTGCGTTCTTGATGGCCGAGCAGGCGATGAAGCACCCGATGCCGGCAACGACGCCGAGCACGATCGCACCCATCGGGCCAGCGAAGCCCGACGCGGGCGTGACCGCAACGAGGCCGGCGACGGCGCCCGTCACTGCGCCGAGCAGGCTCGGCTTACCCTTGGCAACGTTCTCCGCCAGCAGCCAGGCGAGAGCCGCGGCCGCAGTTGCGACGAAGGTATTGGTCATTGCCAGCGCTGCAGTACCGCCGGCCTCGAGCGCGGAGCCCGCGTTGAAGCCGAACCAGCCGACCCACAGCAGGGCGCCGCCGACCAGCGTCAGTGTCAGCGAGTGAGGAGGCATCGCTTCCTTGCCGAAGCCGACTCGCTTGCCGACCATCAGCGCACCGACGAGGGCGGCGATGCCCGAATTTATGTGCACCACCGTGCCGCCGGCAAAGTCGAGTGCCCCCCACTGGAAGGCAATGCCCGCATTGGCCTGCACCGCAGCGAGTGCGGCCTCAGCCGCCTGCTTTTTGGCGGCGTCGGCGCCGGCTTCCGCAATAGCCTTAGCCGCAGCGACAGTCGCCTCCGGGCCCGCCCAGTACCAGACCATGTGGGCGATCGGGAAGTAAACGAACGTGACCCACAGCGGAATGAACAGGGCGACGGCAGAGAACTTCATGCGCTCGGCCATACCGCCAACGATCAGCGCCGGGGTGATGGCCGCGAACGTCATCTGGAAGCAGATGTAGACGAGCTCGGGGATCACCACGCCCTGGGTGAAGGTCTCGACGTTGGAGTCGGGGGTTATGCCGGACAGGAACGCCTTGGTGAAGCCGCCGAAGAAGCTGTTGTAGACGGTGCCTTCACTGAAGGCCATGCTGTAGCCGTACAGTACCCAGATGATGCAGACGACGCAGACCGTGTAGAACACCTGCATCAGCATCGACAGCATGTTCTTGGTACGCACCAAGCCGCCGTAGAACAGGGCCAGGCCCGGGATCGTCATCAGCAGCACGAGCGCCGATGACGTCAGCATCCACGCCGTGTCGCCCTTGTTCGGCGTCGGCGGTGTCGGGGTAGCTTGAGCCAAGGCTGGCTCTGTCGCTAGCCACGCAAACAGTGCCATGATTGCGATCGGTGCAATCCGGCGGGTAATCCAACCTGTCATGGGTAGTGCCTCCGAGTGTCTGCGGCGAACGTCAAGAGTTGCAAAGTGAAGATCAGATAGCGCTGTCGTCGGTCTCGCCCGTACGGACGCGAACCGCTTGTTCGATTGGAGAGACGAAGATCTTGCCGTCGCCGATCTGGCCGGTTCTGGCCGAGCGAACGATGGCCTCGACGGCCTTGTCCACACTGCCGGATGGCACGACCACCTCGATCTTTACCTTGGGCAGGAAGCTCACCGCGTATTCTGCGCCGCGGTAGATTTCTGTATGACCCTTTTGCCGGCCGTAACCTTTCACTTCGGTCACGGTCATGCCTTGCAACCCGAGGTCGGTGAGGGCCGAGCGTACCTCCTCGAGCTTGAACGGCTTGATGATGGCGGTCACCAGCTTCATTGCGGTTTCCCCTTGATCTCCTTGCCGCCTGGCCACGCGAGCACAGACAGCATGCTCCGCCGCGCGCGAAGGCGGCGTCGGCTCGTTAGAGTCAAAAGGCGTGCCAGTCCCGAGCCAAGGGTTTATGACTTTGAAATTGCACAGAAAACTCTGGTATTATGGCTGCCTACATGAGCATCGCTTTGTGCATAAAATGTAGGCAATCATTAATGAACGCCTATTACCTGGGCACGTAGGCGGAGGTCCGTGGGCGCATCAACCCTTCCTGGGCGACAGAAGCGACCAGCACACCCTGGCGCGTGAAAATGCTGCCCCGGCAGAACCCGCGTGCACCGTGGCCTGAGGGGCTGTCCTGGACGTAAAGCAGCCAATCGTCGGCACGGAACGGGCGGTGGAACCACAGCGCGTGGTCGAGGCTCGCGAGCTGGATGTCCTTGTCGAACATCAGCTTGCCGTGGGCGATGAGGGCGGTGTCGAGAAGCGAGAAGTCCGATGCATACGCCAGTACGCATTGATGCAGCGGGGCGTCGTCGGGAAGCCGGCCGGTGGCCCGCATCCACACGTACTGCTGGGGCGCGCCCTTCTCACGGGCGAAATAGCGCGAGACATCCACGGGCCGCATCTCGATGGGGCGGTCCTGCTCCCAATACTTGCGCATGTTCGCAGGGAGCTCGGCAAGCATGCGGGTTCTCAGGTCGCGCTCGCTCGGCAAGGCTTCCGGCGGCGGCACTTGCGGCATGGCATCCTGGTGCTCGAGGCCTGCCTCGGACTTGTGGAACGATACGCTCATAACAAACATGGCGCGGCCGTGCTGGGTGGCCGTCACGCGCCGCGTGGTGAAGCTGCCGCCATCGCGGATGCGCTCCACGCCGTAGACAATCGGCCGCGTCAGGTCGCCCGGTTGGAGGAAATAGGCGTGCAGCGAGTGGGCGAGCCGCTCGGGCGGCACCGTGCGGACGGCGGCGACCAGGGCCTGGCCCAGCGTCTGGCCGCCGAATACGCGCTGCCAGGATTGCTGCGGGCTGCGGCCACGAAACAGGTTATCCTCCAGTGGCTCCAGGTCCAGAATCGACAGCAAATTGTCTATGGCGCCGGGAGACTTGGCTTCAGACTTGGGTTCTGCGGTCGGCATGGCGGGGCCCACGAAGCATCCATAGCCAGGGGAGAGCGGCCGGCCGGTTCTGTCAAGCAGGCCCGTGCCCCCAAAGCGAACAGGCGCGATGCAAGGACCAGGCGAGCGCTACGACATCGTCATTGCTGGCGGCGGCAGCGCCGGACTGACGCTCGCCTGTGCTTTGGCTGATGCGCTGGGGCCGGCGATCGCAATCGCCGTTGCCGATCGCCTACCGTTCGGGAGCGAAGCTGCCCACCGCGACGTGCGCGCGTCTGCCGTCTCGGCCGGCTCCAAGCGCCTGCTGGCGACGCTCGGCATCTGGTCCGCCCTTGCCGAGCATGCGGAGCCGGTAGCGGCCGTCGACATCACCAACTCCGCGCGACAGGACGCTTTCCGTCCCGTGCTCGTCTCCTACGAGAACACGGTGGAAGGTGGCGAGCCCGCCACCTACATCGTCGAGAACGAACGGCTTCACGCGGCCATTCGCGAGGGCGCCTCCGGTCGCCCGGGCATCGCCCTGATGGGCGGGGCTGCGGCGGAAGGCTTCACCGCCGACGAGCACGGCATCACCGTTTCGCTCGCCGGCGGGCGCGCGCTGCGCGCGCCGCTGCTGGTGGCGGCGGACGGCCGCGCCTCGCGCCTGCGCGAGGCGGCGGGCATCGGCGTGGTGGGATGGAAGTATCCCCAGGTCGGCATCGTCACGACCGTGCAGCACAAGAAGCCGCATCGCGGCCGCGCGGTGCAGCATTTTCTCCCATCCGGCCCGTTCGCTATCCTGCCGCTCGAGGGCAACCGGTCTTGCATCACGTGGACCGAAGAGGAGAGCGAGGGCCGCCGCATCGCCGCGCTCGACGATGCCGGTTTCCTCGCGGAGGTGGAAAAGCGCTTCGGCTACCGCCTGGGCGCCATCGAGCTTGCGGGCCCGCGCGGCGTGTGGCCGCTCGAGATGCATCTTGCGCGCGCTTTGGTGGCGGATCGCCTCGCCCTCATCGGCGACGCCGCGCACCTGGTGCATCCGATCGCGGGGCAGGGCCTCAATCTCGGCCTGCGCGATGTGGCCGCGCTGACCGAGGTGGTGGCAGACGCCGCCCGGCTCGGGCTCGATATCGGCTCCGCGATCGTGCTCGCGCGCTACGAGCGCTGGCGGCGCACCGATGCGGCGATCTCGGCCGCGGCTTTCGACGGGCTCAACCGCCTGTTCTCCAACGACTGGACGCTGCTGCGCACCGCGCGCAGCGCGGGGCTCGGCGTGGTGGAGCGGCTGCCGGCCTTGAAGCAGTTCTTCGTGGCGGAGGCCGCGGGCCTCACCGGCGAGGTGCCGAAGCTCCTGCGCGGAGAGCGGGTGTAGATTTGGATTGGCGCGGAAGCGCGCGCCCCGACAATCGTGGTTAATACTGAACGCTGAACTGTTTCACGTGAAACATCACGACTTTCAGTGCTAATCATATTCGGCAGGGTAGGCGTATGTTGGGTCATCGCTGCCGCTCGACCCAACCTACGATTCATCCATTTCCGGCAGCACCACCACCGCCCGGCGCGCCGCGATGTCGACCTCCGGCACGGCGTCGTCGGTGAAGGGCACCAGCTCAGTCTTGCCCGAACCGACAAGCCGCACCTCGATCAAATCGCCGGCGCCGAAGTTGTGCACGGCGACGATCTCGCCCACGGGCTTGCCCGCGCTATCGACGGCGGCAAGGCCGATCAGGTCGGCGTGATAGAACTCGCCATCGGCAGCAGCCGGCAGCCGCTCGCGCTCGACGTAGAGCTCGACGCCCTTCAAGGCTTCGGCGGCGTTGCGGTCGGCGATGCCGCGAAGGCGGGCGACCACGCCCTTCGCCGTCGCCCGCACGCTCTGGATTTCGAACGTGCGCGCGCCGCTCTTGTCGCCGAGCGGCCCGTAGGCGCCGATCGCCTCCGGCACGTGCGTGAAGGTCTTGATCAGCACCTCGCCGCGGATGCCGTGCGCACCCGCGATGCGGCCGAGGAGAACAAGATTGGGCTTGGCCTCGGCCACGGCCGTTACGCCGCGGGCTTGGCCTCGCCGCCGGCTGCAGCGGCCGCGGCCGCCGCTTCACGCTCCTGGCGCTTCTTCTTCGGCTTGGCCTTCTGCGGGTTGTTGCGCGCCTCACGCTTCATGAGGCCCGCCGCATCGAGGAAGCGCGCCACGCGATCGGAAGGTTGGGCGCCCACCGACAGCCAGTGCTTGGCCCGATCGAGGTTGAGCCTGACGCGGTCGGTGTTGTCCTTGGGCAGCAGCGGATTGTGCGTGCCGATCTGCTCGATGTAGCGGCCGTCGCGCGGCGAAGTCGATTCGGCCACGACGATGTAATAGTAGGGGCGCTTCTTGGTGCCCCCGCGCGAGAGGCGGATTTTCACGGACATTGCTCGTTCCTTTCTAGTTATCAGTAGTGAACAGGGAGTAGGGAGATCGGGAGTGGGGAGTAGGGAATTGGTGTCCTACTCCCTGTTCCCCACTCCCTACTCCCCCTTCTCATTTCTTCTTCCCCGGCAGACCGGGGAGACCGGTGAACCTCGGCGCACCGCCTCCGCCGGGCAGCCCGGGAAGGCCGGGCAGCCGCGGCATCGGCCGTCCTGGCCCGCCGCCCACGGGTAGGCCCTTCGGCAACTGCTCCTTGAGGTCTTTGGGCAGGCTCTCCAGCGCGCGCGGGTCGAGCTGGCCGAGTTCGGCTTGCATGCGTTCGAGGTCGGCTTGGCTCGGCGGAGCGGCGCCCGCTCCCATCATGCGCTGCATGATGCCACCGCGCTTGCCCATGCTCTTCATCATGTCCGCCATCTGACGGTGCATCTTTAGGAGCTTGTTGACGTCCTCGGGCTTGGTGCCGGAGCCGGCGGCGATGCGGCGCTTCCTCTTGCCGTCGAGGATCTTGGGATTGCGCCGCTCCTTAGGCGTCATCGACGAGATGATGGCGCGCTGGCGCTTGATGATCTTGTCGTCGATGCCGGCCGCATCGATCTGCTTCTTGACCTTGCCGATGCCTGGCAGCATGCCCAGCATGCTCGACATGCCGCCGATCCTCTCCATCTGCTTGAGCTGATCGGAGAGATCCTCGAGGTCGAAGACGCCCTTGCGCATCTTCTCGGCGATGGCCTGCGCCTTCTCCACGTCGATTGTCTGCGCGGCCTTCTCGACCAGGCTCACCACGTCGCCCATGCCGAGGATGCGGCCGGCGATGCGCTGCGGGTGGAAGTCCTCCAGCGCATCCCACTTCTCGCCGGTGCCGAGCAGCTTGATCGGCTTGCCGGTGACGGCGCGCATTGAAAGCGCCGCGCCGCCGCGGCCGTCGCCGTCGACGCGGGTCAGCACGATGCCGGTGATGCCGACGCGCTCGTTGAAGCTGGTGGCGAGCTTGACTGCGTCCTGGCCGGTGAGGCTGTCGGCGACCAGCAAGGTCTCGTGCGGCTGCGCGATGTCGCGCACCTCCGCCGACTCCTGCATCAGCGCTTCGTCGATGTGGATGCGGCCGGCGGTGTCGAGCAGCACCACGTCGTAGCCGCCGAGCTTGGCGGCCTCGAGTGTGCGGCGCGCGATCTGCTGCGGCGTCTGGCCGGGGACGATCGGCAGGGTATCGACGTTGGTCTGCTCGCCGAGCACCCGCAGCTGCTCCTGCGCCGCGGGTCGCCGCGTGTCGAGCGAGGCCATCAGCACTTTCTTCTTGTCGCGCGTGGTGAGCCGATAGGCGATCTTGGCGGTGGTGGTCGTCTTGCCGGAGCCCTGCAGCCCGACCATCATGATGGCAACCGGCGGCTGTGCGGCGAGATCGATCGGCGCCGCATCCGAGCCCAGCATGGCGACGAGCTCGTCGTGCACGATCTTGACCACCATCTGGCCCGGCGTGACCGACTTGATCACGTTCGCTCCGATGGCCTTGGCCTTCACCTTCTCGGTGAAGTCGCGCACCACCTCCAGCGCCACGTCGGCTTCCAGCAGCGCGCGGCGCACCTCGCGCATGGCCTCGCTGACGTCGCTGTCGGTCAGCGAGCCGCGGCGGGTGAGCTTGTCGAGTACGCCCGAAAGGCGGTCTGACAGGGACTGGAACATTCAGCCTCCAACGCGGTCCCCCTCCCCTCGATGGGGAGGGGTTAGGGGTGGGGTGAAGATACGCGTCTGGTGGTTACAGCTGAAACACGAAGGCGAGCTCCAAGTGGGCGTAGCCCGTGTGGGCTCCCCCCACCCCCATCCCCACCCCGCGAGGGGGAGGGGAGTCGTGTTGCGCTCGCGTGTCAAACTCTCTTCAATCCTCTGCAAATGCCAAGCGCGCCCGCGGGCGCATCGCGCTGGCGGACGTTGACCCCTCTGCCTCCCGATCCTGGGCCCCGAGAAGGGCCGTATCATGTGCAGAGCGGCGGCTCGTTCCCACGGGCCGTCTGGATGGCGCGCACAATCGTGGAACCGCTCCCGCCTGTCAACCAGCGGCTGCTCTGTTGCCGCCGGTCGGGGAGCTCAATCCGAAGCGGAAAAGGCCCTATTGTGGGCTTGCCCTGCCTGGCCATGCGGGGTCGCCCTGAGTGTCGGTCTGAATGTCGGGTTCTCTGTCGGGCTCACATATAGCAATAGGCGCCAATTCTACGAGGATTTCTTGGCGTAAACTGGAATTCTGAGTCGACTCAAATGTCGGGTTATATGTCGGGTCCAATGTCGACTTGCTGGCCGCCAGCCACTGCCAATGGTCTCTCCAGAGTTCCCGTGTGAACCCTAAGCGCCCAAAAAAGGTGAGCGTACCGTTGTTGGGCCCGGCAAGGTGAATTCGCTGCTTAGTACAGCTTTCTCGCAGGGCGGTGGGCCGGGCCCAGCTTCCAACGTCGCGGCCCTGGCCCAAATTTTGACCATGTGCGAAGCCATTGGGGTCGACTAAGGTTTTCGATTCGGGTCACGTGCCCAAGGGGAGGGGGAACGGCAGTGTGCAGGCGCCGAGGTGTCTCCAAGGGATGATTGACCCAAGGCTCAGACGCGCGCTCTTCGCCTTGGCGGCAATCCTCGTCCTGCTGCACTCGGGGAATGGCTTCGCCCAGCAACCGAAGACGCCCGCTCCCGATCCGTCGGCGGCCGCCAGCGACATGGCGAGCTTCTTCAGCCAGGTCGGCGACCAGATCTACGAGGACTGTATCTTCGAGCTCTCGCAGGAGCAGATCGAGGTCCAGCAGGCCCTCGCCGTGGCCTACGTCAAGATCGGAGCGTCCAACGTCGTTGCCCGTCAGCTCGCGGCCCAGCAGATCGAGCCGCCGCAGCTCTCCGACAGGTGCGAGCAGATCAAATGGGCGCCGAGAACGGCGGCCCCGCCCGGCGTGGCGGACAAGCCGTCGGCGGGCCCCAAGCGCAAGCTCGACATTGCCATTTCCAAGGCCCCGGCCAATGGAGCTTTGGTGCCGGCGCCGCTGACCAACATCAAAACACTGCCGCAGTGGGACTGCGCCGCCAATGTCGACTACGTCACCATCACCCACAAGGGCTATGAGCGAAAGCTGACCGGCGGCGAGATCTGCAGCCCGTTCGAGGATGTCGTGCGCAAGGTCCCCGACATGGTGACGCCCTTCCGCCTCGGTTACACGATCAAGACCGGACGTCTCTTCGTTGTCTCGGATGAACCGCAGTCGAGCGGCAAGACGATCGCCTGGGCCATCTCCGGTCGGGAGCAGTGCAGGAACAATCCGGAACCCGAGTGCTTTGCCGCGAGAGCCGTTGGCCCGTTGCCGCCTGGCGAATATGCATTCGGATCGGAGAAGGACAAGCGTGTCTATTGGGGCCCCAGAAGCCAGCGCATGGTCGCGGGCATCTACCTCACCAAGCTATGGCACAAGGAGAACTTCACTCCAGCACAGACGGCCGCCATCCTGGCGCGGGGCAGCATCGCCATTCACGTGCGGCTAAAGGGCGAGATGTCGGAGGCGTGTCTTGGCCTCGGGCCGAACGGGTGGACGTATGTCGCGTCGCTGATTCAGGAAGGGCGCGCGACCGGGGTGAACGTCTATATCGACGAGCCGTATCCCAAGATTGCCGAGGCACCACCAGTGGTGAAGGCGTCGTCGTTCTCGCTATCGTCCCTGTTCAAGTAGGGCGAGCGCGCCCTACTCGGGAACGATCCGCAGCACGCGACCGTCGGCGCTGTCAGTCAGCACCCACAAGGCGCCGTCGGGGCCGTCGCGCACATCGCGGATGCGCTCGCGCAGGTCGGCAAGCAGCCGTTCCTCGCCGACGACAGTCTCGCCGTCCAGCATCAGCCGATGCAGCGCCCGCCCTGCGAGCGCGCCCACGAACAGATTTCCCCTCCACTCGGGAAACAGTTTGCCGGTGTAGAAGGCCATGCCGGACGGGGCGATCGAGGGATCCCAGTAGTAGATCGGCTGCTCCAGGCCGGCCTTGGCCATGCCTTCGCCGATCTTGGCGCCCGAGTAGTCGCGCCCGTAGGTGATCACCGGCCAGCCGTAGTTCCTGCCGGCCAGCGGAAGGTTGACCTCATCGCCGCCGCGTGCGCCGTGCTCGACGGTCCACAGCTTCCCGCTCACGGGATGGATCGCCGCCGACTGCACGTTGCGATGGCCGAAGCTCCAGATCTCTGGCCGCGCGCCCCCTTTGCCGCCAAAGGGATTGTCCGCCGGCACCGAGCCGTCGGGGCGGATGCGCACCACCTTGCCGTAGTGGTTGGAGAGGTCCTGCGCCTTGTCGCGCTGGAAGCGCTCGCCAAGCGTCACGAACAGATTGCCGCCGCGCGCGAAGGCCAGCCGCGATCCGAAATGGTGCCCGCCCGTGGTGGCCGGCTCCTGGCGGAAGATCACCTTGAAGTCGTCTAGCCTGCCACCTCCGGCCTCGGCCACCAGCTTCGCCCGCGCGACGCTTGTGCCGTTGGTGCCTTCGCCTCTGGGCTCGGAGAAAGTGAAATAGACCAGGCGCGACGTGGCAAAATCCGGTGCCAGAGCCACATCGAGCAGTCCTCCCTGCCCGCTGGCGAACACCTGCGGCACGCCGCTCAAGGGCTGCGACAGGCCGCCGTCCTTGCCGATTAGACGCATGCGCCCGGGGCGCTCGGTCACGAGCACGCGGCCGTCGGGCAGGAAGGCCATGCCCCAGGGGTTCACCAGGCCCTTGGCGAACGTCTCGACCTTGGGAGCGTTTGCACTCTTGCGCGCCGGCGCATTGGTCATCTCGGCCGAGGCCGGTTGGGCTGCTGCGGCGAGAACGCCGGCAACCGCAAGAAGGGCGAGAGCGCGCATGACTACCTCCTGTGTGGTTGACCACTTGGGATGTTCGCAGCCCGTAGGCAAGTGTGGGCCGCGAAGGAAATGATCCGCGCGCCAGTTGGCGCTGAGCTATCGCTTGTAGGTCGCAAGTAGCTTACATCGGCCGCGGCACGCCGGCGCGGCCGCGCGCGCACTCCAATGCCTTGCGGTCCCAGGCGCCGAGACGCGCCGCCGCATCGTAGGTCGAACTCGAGGAAGCCGAGCAGCACCTGGTCCGGATCGCTGGCGGTGCGCACGGCATCGTAGGGGAGGATGAACTCGCCTGCGGTCGCATGAAAGAAAGCAGCGTCAGGCGCCACCTTCTGCTGGGCGAAGCCTTGCGGTGCGGGATAGGCGTAGGAGTAGAAGGCCGCGTAGTCGACCGGCCCGCCGCCAGGCCAGAAGCCGGCGGAGCTCACCTCGTGCGAATAGGCCTCGCGCGTGACGGCATCGGGGAGCGCGGGAATGCCGCCTGGATGCAGCGGCGCGGTGCGGCCCGAGAAGCGCGTCACCGCCAGATCGAAGCTGCCCCAGAAAAGATGCACGGGGCTGACCTTGCCGAGGAAGCTCGTGCGGAAAATCTTGAGCACCCGGTCGGCCTCGAGCAGCGCGCGCCAGAAGCGGGCAACCGCATCGGCGTCGTAGGAGGCATGCGCGGTGTCCTGGGCGAAGGGGATCGCATCCGCCACCTCGTTCGGCGTGCCGCTGAACTTGGCACGCACGCCGAGCGCATCCGTGAGGGCAAGGAAGCGGGCGTGGAACTGGGCGACCGTCATGGGCTCGAGCGCGAACGACCGGCGGGAGCCATCGCTGACGCTGCCGTTGAGCTTGTGCTCGACGAAATCGAATTCGAACTCGACGCTGCGGTCCTCGGCCGGGATGGGCGAGGTGGTAAGCCCGCGCGGGGTCACGTAGAGCGTGGCGTGCCAGGAGTGGTTGACCCACGGCGTGCGCGCCAGACGATACTTGCCGACGATCTGCACCCACAGTTGCAGCGTGGCGCAGGTATCCTTCCACGCAAGGAAGGGGATGTCGGGCCATGCGCGGGTCATTGGGCCAGCTCCTCCGCCGTGATCGAGAAAAGTTTCAGCGCCGGGTGAAGGGACCCGAGCTCGGGCCCGCCGAGCAGCACGGATCGGTTCGCAGCTTGCCGTAGGCCGCCATCAGCCGCTGCGCAAGCTCGGCGTTGTGAGCCATGTAGTCGGAAAGCACATCGGCGCTGCATGCGCGCCACTCCGCCACCTGATCGGGGGTCAGCTCGCGGACCTTGATGTTTTTTCCGCGCGCAAAGGCATAGGCCCTGGCCTCGATCTCCGCGACCCGGTCGCGCGTTTCCCGCTCCACGTGCTGCGCTGCTTGCGCCATAGCGGTCTGGTGACTGGGAGGCAGCGACCGCCAGATCTTGTCGCTGATGACGAGGAAGTATTCTACCGGGGCATGCTCCGTTCGCGTGATGGTATCGGTCACCTTCCAGAGCTCGCGGGCTTCGAATGCTGCGAGGCCCGCCATGGCCAGATCGACGGCGCCGTCCTTGAGGGCATCGTGGAGCTTGGCGACGGAGAGCATGGTCGGCGTCCCACCGCAAAGCGCCGTGAACTGTGCCAAGGTCTTGCTGAACACCCGCACCTTCTGATCCTTGATGCGCCGCGGTTCGCTGACGTCCCGCCCTTTGGAGAGGAAAATGGTATTGCCGAGCGATTGCCACCACAGAATGCGCAACCCCGTCGAGGTCAGGACAGCCTCGTCGATCAGGGTCCTGATCTCACTGCCGGGACGAGCCGTTGCGCGCACCAGGGCGTCGAAATTGAAGAGGAATGGCTGCTCCAGGATGCCGACAGCGGGAAGCTTGTTGGCAACCCAGTTGAAGCCCACGATGCCCATCTCGATGGCGCCTGATGAGACGGCGTCGACGACCTGATCGTCCTTGAACAGTTGTCCCTTATCGAAGATCTCGATGGAGATGGCCTTATCGGTTCGCCTCTCCACCTCCTCCTTGAACCGCACCAGGCTCACGCCGAAGAACGGGTCGGATGCCGGCACCTGCAAGGTGGCCCTGAGCTTGATCTGCTGCGCGGCGGCATCGAAGGCTGGGAGCAGCAGAGAGATGAGCACCACGCAGAACAAGCGGCTCGTCATCGGAGACTACCTGGTGTGGAAAATCCCGCGAGACTAGGCGCCGCACGATCTGGGCAGCAGAATGACCTTTTTCCCGTTCAACCCGCAACGACGCCGAATCGGCTATGCCTTTGTGCTGCCGTGTAGCTTTGGCGGCACGCTCTCGCCGAAATAGAAGCCCAGCGCCGTCTCCCCCAAGACCTTGCGGCGGGCCTGCGGGTCGGGCACGCAGCGGATGAGCCAATCCACCGTTTGCTGATAGGTGACCTCGCGCTCGCAGCCGACGAAGGGGCAATCGCTGGCCCACATCAGCCGGTCGGGACCCGCTGCGCGGACAAGTTCGCGGGCGTAGTCGTCACTCTGCGGTCCCTGGCGATAGGCGGCTGACAGTTTGACCCAGGTGCGTCCGCGCTCGACCGCTCCAAGCATGGCCTTGAAGCCTGCCCCGCCGATGCCGGTCTCCGGCTCGGGCCGCCCCATGTGATCGATGACGAGCTTTACGCCCGAGTCCTCGATCGTCGGGAGCACCGAGGGCAGCCGCGCACCCTCGACGTGCAGATGCACGTGCCAGTCGAGGTCGGCGAGCCGGCGCAGGAACCGGCGGTAGTCGAAGCCGGTGATGTCGGGCAGCTCGGCGAGCCCCATGAACGGCAGCCGCACGCCGAGGAAGCCATCGCGCGCCATGCCCTCCAGCTCGTAGCGCCCGACCGTAGGGGACAGGATGGCGGTGGCCCGCAGCCGCCTGGGATGCGCGCGCAGGGTTGCCAGCATGTAGTCGTTGTAGTCGCCCCACGGGCTCGCCGCCGCGATCACGGCAAAGGGCACGCCGTGGGCGTCGAGGGTGGCGATGAGCTGCGTATGTGTGAAGTCGTAGTCGGGTCGGTGGCGCGGCTTGCCCACCAGCGGCATGTCCCGGGTGAACACGTGCACGTGCGTGTCGACAAGTGGCCGTTCGCTCATGCCTGCCTCGATACTGCTCGATCCGATCGGCACCGACCAGCCCTGCACTGATGAGCGAGGGCAGCGGAAGGCCTTGTCAATGCTTGCAATCCCGCCGAATTCTGACCGGCGCTTGGAGCAGCCGCAATGGCAGAGTTTGACCCACTACGGACGTCGTGGACCCCTCACCATACGCCATTCGATTTATGACTTGCGTACGATTGCGGGGCACGCAATTTGGGCAGGCGACCGCCCGACCTTGGTAGTGCTTTGCGCGCGATCCCTCTGATGTCCAATGACACGCTGATTTCACCAGGCTTTTCCGAAGTCGCTGTGTGTGGCGTGACCGCCACTCCGCATACGCGATGGCTCGCAGGGACTGCGAACCGAGGTAGGAATCCTAGCGCCACAGGCCGGCCAATACTAGAGTGTTGGATTGCCGGCATGATCCTTTTGTGTCGCAGAATTGAAACGGATGTTTTGGGTAGAAATCAGCGTGCGTGCGAACCTTGCAGCCGCCCTGTTGCGGATCAGCCGCTTCCCATTCTTGTACGTTATGGGGGTGGGCGTCTATGCGTTGGCTGCGAGTGCCCAAGTCGGCATCTCCTACGGGGTTCATAATCTTTTCCTAGAGGACGGGGCGGCTCGTTATCCCGGTTCGTATTTTTTGAACCGACCCTCTTTCAACGCTCAGATGTCGCTGTCTCTAGCCATTGTGTTTGCCTGGTTTGTCCCAGCGTTCGCGGACGGCGTCGTCGATCATGGGACTCTTCGCGACAAAGCAAGACGTCTGTTTTCGGTTGATCTACCTATCGTGTGGATCGCAAACGTGGCTATCGCCAGCTGCACCATTTATCTGCAATCGAACGCCATTGATCAGGTCGAAGTGCGCGGTGCGCACCTCGCTTACTCGGTTCTCGGTGTATTTGCAGGAATGTTCTTTGCAACGATTGTTGTGACACTTGGGGTCTTCTTGGCTCACTTGGCCAGCCTTCGCCCGATCTGGGGCTTTCTCGGCCTTTATGGCACGATGATCCTCGGATCACTGCTGTACCCCAAGTTGATCCCGGCCGTAGCCCTCTCAATTTTGTTTTTGCAGATTTCGTTCGTCTACGTGGTGATCAAACTATTGCCTGATCAATGGCGCCTTCCTTCAACGGCGCTGATCGTATTCATGTTGGTCGTTGGCTACAATTTCTCGAACAAATCTCAGTTCTCGGACATCCTTCGAGCTTCTGGTGTTTCCTACTACAAACAAGCAGCGAAGCTCCCCCCTTCGGAGACTTCCGGACCGGCCGCCACAAGCGTGAACCCAGTCTTGGCCCTTCAGCGGTGGAAGGAAACCCTTGGTGATCGACCAGCGAAGCTGGTCATCGTAACCACATCGGGCGGTGCTTATCGAGCAACGTTCTGGACGTCAATAATTCTGGACAAAATCATTGAGCAGAGTGCTCCGAGCAAGGCGCTTCGTGGCTTGGATAGAAGTATACGATTGCTCACCGGCGCCTCCGGCGGAATGGTGGCAGCGGCCTATTTCGCCGCTACACAGACCTCCAACACGGTCGGAACGACGGCTTCGGAAATCACGGATCGGCTTGTTGCAGACATCAAGTTCGGTCAGACCTACCCTGCGCCATACTGGACCACATATCCGGTACCTCGAGACTCGCTTTCTCCCATTGCGCAGCAGCTGATTCAAAGAGACATCCCGGGTTCTTTTTTGCCGTGGGTTGCAAGGTCTGATCGTGGCGAGGTGCTCGAAGCAAGTTGGCGTACCTTGGACGCAACGTTCGGCGAACTTGCCCGCGAGGAAAGTACCGGTACCCGGCCTTCCCTCATTCTTTCTCCCGTTCTTCTTGAGACGGGGGCGCCCATTCTAATATCCAACCTCGACCTAAGTGCCATTGTGGACACAACTGCGGGACAGTTGGAATTCTTCCGAGTTTTTCCGGAAGCGCCGAATTCCTTCCGGCTCCGAACAGCCGTCCGGATGAACGCGACGTTCCCCTACGCCTCGCCTATTGTGCAGCTGCCGACAGACCCGCCTCGAGGGATTGTTGATTCAGGCTACTACGACAACTTTGGCGTCACTACTGCGATAGCCTACTTGGGCGCTGCGGAAGTGAAGAGTTGGCTCAAAGGCAATGTGGCTGGGGTGATGGTCATCCAGATCAGGGCTTCGGCACCGGTCTCCACGGAGGCGGCGGCCGGAAAGAAAGAGCAATGCAAGGCTGTTGCCCGGACAGAGCCCCGCTCGGGAGCATTTAGCTGGCTGACGGGACCTTTGGAAGCCGCCGCAGCAGCGAGAGAAGTGAGTATGCGAGTGCGCAACGATCAAGAGTTACGCCTCCTCATGGAGATTTACGGAGGTGATTTCATCCAAACGGTGATGTTTGAAAACAGTTCGCGCTCGAGCGCCTCATGGTATCTGCCTCAGGCAGAGCTAGAATGTTTCTATGACGAGATGAAATCAGCCCGTAACAAAGATGCACTTCAAAGTCTTGAGAGTTGGTGGAAGCTCGCGCCCCAATAGAGAATGTAATCTGCTGACCACCCACGCTTGAGGTGCGCCCAAGGGTGGCCAGAAGGCGTCCTATCATCGGCGCTGTTCGAAGGTGCCTGACCAGTAGTCTTCATATCCCTGCACTTTATTGTCGCTAACAGCCGCTTGTTGACACTTGGCCCGTTGCCGACGGCCGACGCTCGCCGGTTCGGCAGAAACTGGCGGTACTTCTGCCGTGCCAGGAAGGCACCCGGTACGCGAAAAGATGACTCTAGTCAGCCGTTGCTTGGCTCAGTGCATCCATTGAGGGCAAAACGCCAGAGGCCCAGCACATTCGTATCATAGTAAGGCGACCACTCGTTTTTCGTGTCGTCGCGCATGTGCCGCGAGTTATTGCCGACAATGTAACCGTTTGCGTACCAGGCGCCCCCAGAATTCCCGTGCCGCATTGGGTTGCCAAGCATTTGAACAATGTCTGCGTTGAACGATCCCTTCGCCCCATGCACCCGCATCATGATCCGGCCTTGGCCAAAGTTGGAGGGATAGCCAATGGCTTGCCATTCCACATTTGGCGCAAATAGCTGCAAACCGAAGTGGCCGCTCTTGGAAGGCGTGCTCGTCTTGATGAACGCGTAGTCCCATTTGTAACGCCCCTTGCCTTCCGTCACCCAACCATGTTTGGTAGACAGGCAGACTGACTCGACGATCTGTTTGGCGTCGCCACGGTAGAAGCCTCTATGGAATACCACGTTCGTGGCCCACTCCCCCGTCTGCGCGTCACGGACGCAATGCGCAGCGGTCAGCAGCACGCTGAGGTCCCCCGCAAATTGTGCTGTGCAGCTGTGGTCTTTGCCGCCCATCGTGAAGTGCAGTTTACCGGCATGCCGGTATGGATCGGCGGACACGTCCGCTTCGTGGGGAGCGCCAAACTCTGTGAGATCGAGCCGGGGAAGCGTCAGGATGTCATTGGGCTGACTGGGCTTCGCCGCGTTGTTTTCGATCTCGCGCTGCTCATCCGGTGAAGCCTCAGGGGCTTCCTTCGGAGTTGCGTTCAGCATCCGCTCCCCGCTCCAGTATTCAGGCAGGGAAGTGGCAGCGTGCGGCGTGATTATTTGCACCCCATCGTTCTTTGCTTGATCCCCTGACTGGGACCACGCTACCGTCGGTAAGGCGACGGAAAGCGTGGCGAGAGCATAATGCAACCAATGGCACCGAGCGGTCATTGACAACTAGTCCCCACGCAACGTCGGAAAGACCAAGGAAGAGACTTTACAAGGACCACGCCATCTGGCTCAAGCCCCGCTACTGGAGCGTTGGCAAGCGTGGTGCTCATCACTCGGACTTTCTGCTTCTGGCACTTCTGCGACCCTGCTGACACCCGCATCCTTCGTCGGGGCATTGCGGATATCTGCCGCCCGGCTACTGGGGCGCGATCCCGGCCTGCTTGACGACGATTGCCCACTTCTCGATGTCGGCCTTGAGCCGCGTGCCCAGCTCCTGCGGCGTGCTGGAGCGTGCCTCGGTGCCGAGCTCGCGCATGCGCGCCTTGAATTCCGGGCTGTCGACGATGGCGCGGATGTGGCGGTTGAGCGTGGCGACCGCCTGCGGCGGCGTGCCCGCGGGCGCTACCAGCGCGTTCCACCCGACTACCTCGGCCTTGACACCGCTCTCGCGCAGCGTCGGCACATTGGGCAGCAGCGCCGAGCGCACGTTGCCGGTGCCGGCGATGGCGCGGAGCGCGCCCTCGTCGATCTGGGCTTTGAGCGCCGCATAGCTCTCCACCGCGACCGTGACGTCGCCGCGCAGGAGAGCGGTCGCGACCTCGCCCGTGCTGCGGAACGGCACGATCGTCATCTTGACGCCGGTGGTCGAGCGCAGCAGCTCCCCGGCCGTGTTCTGCGTGCTGCCGCGATTGATTGTGCCGATGTTGAACTTGTCGGGCGCGGCGCGCGCGTCGGCAAGCGCGTCGGCGATGGAGCGCAGCTTGGAGTCGCCCTTGACCAGCACCAGCAGGTCGAAGAAGGCGACCGTGGACACGGGTGTGAACGCCACCACCGGATCGAACGGCAGCGATTTCATTAGCGAGCGGCTGATGGCGATGCCGCTCGACAGCACGAACAGCGTGTACCCGTCGGGTGCAGCGGAGGTGACGGCGGCGGCCGCCAGAATGCCGCCCGCGCTCGGGCGGTTCTCGATCACCACCTGCTGGCCGGTGCGCTCGGTCAGTTTCTGGCCCAGGTGCCGCATGGTGATGTCGGCCAGGCCGCCGGGGCCGAACGGGACGACGATGCGGATGGGCCGCTCGGGAAACTCTGCCCGTGCGGATGTCGAGTGTATGGCAGATGCAAGCAGTATCACAATCACGAGCGTTGCCTGCCAAAGCCGCATGGGTCCCTCCTCGTCGCGGGGTAGCTGTACCCCTCCGGCTTCCTATCGCAACCCAAGGTTGCTGAAGGGTAGGGCTACCACATAGGAGCCTGTGCGCCAGCGCAAAGCTCGCTTCCGGTATTCTTTTCAGTGGGTAGCGCGCCCCGTCGGATCGCGCGCTATCAACCCGGCCGCGCGGGCGAGCAGGCCGATGCTGCTCAAGGGCAGCATCCAGCACCCCCAGGCCGCGAGCGCATAGACTGTGTCGAACGGAACGTCCAACCTCACCGCCACCGCCATGGCGAGTCGCAGCCACAGCGCCCCCGAAGCGACCGCCGCCACCGCGAGCATCAGCCACATGTGCCGCTGATACTGGCGCCGGCGGATCGCCGCCACCGCGGTCAGCGTGAGGGCGATCCACAGGAGGCCTTGGGCGAAGAATCCGGCCCGCGCCGGCCAGGTCGCGTCGCTGGCGAGCGCGACGGGCAGCGCTGTCGCGCCACCCATCACAACGAGGATCGCCGCGCTTCGGCCAACAATCCTGTGCAGGCTGAGCCCATGCAGAGCGATGGCGGTCGGTATCAGCAGCAAGGCCAGCCCGGCCGAGGCCATGTGCCCGCGGAAGAGTAGCGGCAGACGCTGGTCGAGCAGCGACAATTCATAGGGCAGCCGGACCAGGCCCAACGCCGCGCCGATGGCCAACGCGGCGGCGGGGAACGACAGGAGGAGCAGCATGAGCGCCGCGGCACGCAGTACGTACGCACTCCCATTCCTTTCCTTTGGCGCGACCGTGATCATCCGTCAGAGGCTAGCGGTGGCTCTCGTCTGCATCATGGCCGTGGCGTGCCCAGCGGCAGCCGAGATTGCAGCATCGGAGCTCGCCGGGCGGTGGAGCTCGATTCCACGCTTCGGCGAGAAGGACTGCAATGGCACGGCATGCCTGCTCACATACGACTTGGCACCCTGCGGGGCGTCCTGGTGTGGCGTCGAGGTGAAGGCCGACAACAGCTGCGGCCGCGTTGCTTTTCAGCTGAACCCAGGGACGGCGAACCATTCACAGGTGGAGTTCCGGGGCAGCTACCAACGCTCGGAGGGCACCGAGCCATACAAGGTCAGGGCAAGCCTTTATCCCCGCCCGGCCCACGAGTCGCCGGCAAGGCAGCTCATGCTTTCGGTCGTGGGCAGCACGGACGGCGCTTTCCAGCTCTTCCGGCGCAGCTATCCGCTGCACATGCTATTGTCGCGCGCAGGCGACGCCGCCTGCCGCGCCCAGCCCAAGGTTTCGTGAGCGCAGCTGTTGTCGAGCCAGCTTGGATTAAGACCGGTTCGATTGCCCCGGCCCGGGGCCGGAGTGCGCATCGCGAGAGCGCGGGAGGCTACAGGATGAACTTGCTCAAATCCGCGTTCTTGGCGAGGTCGCCGATCCGCGCCTTGACGTAGGCCGCATCGATCCTGATGGTCTCGCCGCCCTTGTCGGTGGCGTCGAACGAAATCTCGTCCAGCACGCGCTCCATCACCGTCTGCAGCCGGCGCGCGCCGATGTTCTCCACCGTCGAGTTCACCTGCGCGGCGATGTCGGCCAGCGCATCGATGGCATCGTCGGCGAACTGCAAGGTCACGCCCTCGGTCGCCAGCAGCGCCACATACTGCTTGATCAGGCTCGCCTCGGGCTCGACGAGAATGCGCCGCAAATCCTCCGTCGTCAGGGGCTTCAGCTCCACCCGGATCGGCAGCCGGCCCTGCAGCTCGGGCAGCAGGTCGGCGGGCTTGGCCATGTGGAACGCGCCCGAGGCGATGAACAAGACGTGGTCGGTCTTCACCGGCCCGTACTTGGTGGACACGGTGGTTCCCTCCAGCAGCGGCAGCAGGTCGCGCTGCACGCCTTCGCGCGAGACGTCGGCGCCGATGCGGCCGCCTTCCGAGCGCGAGCACACTTTGTCGATCTCGTCGAGGAACACGATGCCGTCGTTCTCGACGCTCTTCACAGCATCCTGCACCAGCTGGTCCTGGTCGAGCAGCTTGTCGCTCTCCTGCGCTACCAGGATGTCGTAGGCCTGACCCACGGTCATCTTGCGCGGCTTGGTGCGCTGGCCGAAGGCCTTGCCAAGCATCTCGTTCAAATTGATCATGCCGACCTGGCCGCCGGGAATGTCGAAGGTGGGCAACTGCGGCCCCGCCTCCGCCACCTGGATCTCGATCTCCTTGTCGTTGAGGTCGTTACCCCGCAGCTTGCGCCGGAACTCCTCGCGCGTCATGGGCCTGGCCTCGGGGCCGACCAGCGCATCGATCACCCGCTCCTCGGCGTTCTTCTCGGCCTGGGCCTTGACCTCGCGGCGCTTGCTCTCGCGCATCAGCGAGATTCCGACCTCCACCAGGTCGCGCACGATGGAATCGACGTCGCGGCCCACGTAGCCAACCTCGGTGAACTTGGTTGCCTCCACCTTGAGGAACGGGGCACCGGCGAGCCTGGCTAGGCGGCGCGAGATCTCGGTCTTGCCGCAGCCCGTCGGGCCGATCATCAGGATGTTCTTGGGCAGCACCTCCTCCTTCAGATCGTCGGGGAGCTGCTGGCGCCGCCAGCGGTTGCGGAGTGCGATCGCCACCGCGCGCTTGGCGTCCTTCTGGCCGACGATGAAGCGGTCGAGCTCGGAGACGATCTCGCGGGGGGAGAAGCTGGTCATTGGTGGGGGTCGTTCGTCTTTCAAATCGTATTGCATGATGAGCGTGTCGCCCGTCCGGCCCAGAAGCTGCGGGATGGCGCGGAAGCCGGCCTTCTCATAGGCTCGCACGGCGCGGCGGTTGTCCGGGTCAGGGTCGATGATGATCGTCCGGTGGCCTTGCCTGACCAGGCGCTCGGTGAACTCCCGCAACGCCGCTGAGCCAATTCCCTGCGCTAGCTTCGCAGGATCGCCGATCGACAGGTCGACGCCAACCGCCTCGGACGGCAATTCCGCGATCCAGGGATGGTCGGCGATCCAGGTGGCGTTCTGATGGTGACCGATGAACCAGTACTGGATGTAGCCCACCGGTTCGCCATCGACCGAGAAGATGAACGGCCGGGTGGTGTCGCGCTCCTCGATCATGTCGACGACATAGCCGATTTCGGTCTCGGGTTCGCCCCACCATTCCCGCATGTGAGGGCTCTCCAGCCAGCGGCGCATCAAAGACAGGTCGGCAGCGGCCATTGGCCGGAAGTCGCAGCGGTGCGCCATGGCTCACGCGCTTTCCAGCGCCTCGATGACGATCTTGGTGTTGGTGTAGACGCAAATCTCGGCTGCAATCGCCATGGCCTTGCGGGCGATGTCCTCGGCGCCGAGGCTGGTATCCATCAGAGCCTTGGCGGCCGCCAGCGCGAAGTTGCCGCCCGAGCCGATGCCCATCAACCCGCCCTCGGGCTCCAGCACGTCGCCGGTCCCGGTCAGCACCAGGGTCACCTGCTTGTCCGCCACGATCATCATGGCTTCCAGGCGCCGCAGGTAACGGTCGGTGCGCCAGTCCTTGGCGAGCTCCACGCAGGCGCGGGTGAGTTGCCCCGGATACTGCTCGAGCTTGCTCTCCAGCCGCTCGAACAGGGTAAAGGCGTCGGCAGTGGCCCCGGCGAACCCGGCGATCACGTCACCCTTGCCGATGGAACGCACCTTCTTGGCGTTGGCCTTGATGACGGTGGCCCCCAGGCTCACCTGGCCGTCGCCGGCGATAACCACTTTCCCACTTTTGCGGACAGTCAGGATAGTGGTGCCGTGCCAGAGGCCGGAGGATGGGGCGGGGAATTGGGCTGGATCGGTCATGCGAGCCTTCCGCGATGTCGGCATGAACGGCCCGTAAATCAAGGGGCGCGATGATGGGGCCGCAACTATGGTAGCTGGTGGATCAAGCTGATAAAGGCTTGGGTTCCGCCCCGCAAGCAAGGCGAAGGCACGTGAAACGGCAAGCCACAGTCGACCGCTCCACCAAGGAGACCAAGATCAAGGCCACCGTCGATCTCGATGGTACCGGGGCCTTCGACATCGCCACCGGCGTCGGCTTCCTCGACCACATGCTGGAGCAGCTCTCCCGTCACTCGCTGATCGACCTTACGCTCAAGGCCAAGGGCGATCTGCACATCGACTTCCACCACACCACCGAGGACTGCGGCATCGTGCTCGGCCAGGCCGTGGCCAAGGCGCTGGGCGACAAGCAGGGCATCGCCCGCTATGCCAGCGCGTACCTGCCCAT
Organism: uncultured Alphaproteobacteria bacterium; assembly: GCA_963832445.1. Taxonomy (GTDB): domain Bacteria; phylum Pseudomonadota; class Alphaproteobacteria; order Rhizobiales; family Hyphomicrobiaceae; genus AWTP1-13. The sequence goes on along the minus strand of CAWHUM010000022.1, from coordinate 57,872 downwards.
GGACGAGACGCTGACGCGCGTTGCCATCGACGTGTCGGGCCGGCCGCACTTCGTGTGGAAGGTCGAGTTCTCCAGGCCCAAGCTCGGCGACATGGATACGGAGCTCTTTCGCGAGTTCTTCCAGGCCTTTGCCCAGCACGCCGGGATCACGCTGCACATCGAGAACCTGTACGGCGAGAACAACCACCACATCGCCGAGACCTGCTTCAAGGGATTGGCCCGGGCGCTACGCGAAGCGGTGGCGATCGACCCGCGGCAGAGCGGCCGCGTTCCATCCACCAAGGGATCGCTGTAACTCTGATGCGATAGTGAATCGAGTAACTTGCGTTGCTGCGCTGGCGCTGGGACTCACGCGACATGAACTATTCCAATTCTTGTCTTCTCAGCTGTTGTCTTCTTAGCCGTGGCCTCCGGGTGTGGGCTCCTGCGGCACGTGCGGGGACCGTCGCGCTGCTCGCGCTGGTGACCGGCGGGCCCGTGTCGGCCCAGAATGTGCGCACCGCCAAGCTCGAGGAGGTGGTGCAGGCGAGGCCGGCAGGCGCGCCGATACTGGCGGTGGTGTCGCTAGGCCGGCAGCGTGTCACGGTCTACGACGCCGATGGCTGGATCATGCGCGCGCCCGTTTCCACGGGACGCACGGGCTACGAGACGCCCGCCGGCATCTACAGCGTCCTGCAGAAGAAGGTGGAGCACTACTCCAACCTCTACGACGACGCCTCCATGCCGCACATGCAGCGCATCACCTGGTCGGGCATTGCCATGCATGCGGGCGCCCTTCCGGGCTACCCTGCCTCGCACGGCTGCATTCGCTTGCCGCCGGACTTTGCCGAGCAGCTGTTCGGGGTGACCAAGCTCGGCATGCGCGTCGTGGTGATGCGCGATGACATCGCCCCAATGGAATTCGCCCACCCCTTCCTGTTCAAGCCGGGGTCCGTGCCGGCGCCGAAACCCGAGGCTGCGTCGGGCACCAGTACTGTCGCGCTGGAGGAGGACCGGCCGGCCCCGCCTCCTCAGAATCTGAGAGCGCTGGCAGCCGCCAAGGCGGCGGAGGCGCAGGCCGCCAAGGCGACAGCCGACAAGGCGCGCCTTGCCGCCGTCCAGAAGAACAAAGAAGCCGCGCGCACGGTGCGAACCCTGCGCATAGCTCAAGCTGCCAAGACCAAGGCCGATGCGCAGCTATGGAAAGCAGAGAAGCAGAGAGAGCTGGCGAGCAATCCCGACGCGGTCCAGCGCGCCGAGGAGACCAAGGCTCTGGCCGTGGCGCAGCAGGCTCAGGCCAAGGCAGTCCTCGAAAAGGTGGAGGCCGACCTGGCCCCCATGCAAGAGGGAGTAGCCAGCCTGCGTGAGGCGGCGCGGGCCGCCGAGGACGCCAAGCTGGCCGCCGAGGACCAGGCCAGGGAAGCGGCGCGCAAGATTTCCCCCATCTCCGTCTTCATCAGCCGCAAGAGCCAGCGCCTGTACGTGCGCCAGTCCCGCGAGCCGCTGTTCGACAGTCCAGTCACCATCGGCGATGCCGACCTGCCTCTAGGCACCTACGTCTTCACCGCCCTCGCCTACGCCAACGACGAAGCAGACCTGCGCTGGACCGCGGTGTCCCTGTACAACGGTCTGCCCATGCCTGCTCCTGTGCCCCCGGCTGCCAAGGGCCAGCGACGTCACGGCTCGGACGGCCCCGCGGTCGGGACAGATGTGGCGGCCGCCAAGTCTGCGCTCGATCGCATCGTCATTCCCAAGGAGGCGGCCCAGCGCATCGCCGCTGTCGTCTCTCCGGGCTCATCCCTCATCATTTCGGACGAGGAGATCAGCCGCGAGACCGGCAGCGGCACCGATTTCGTCGTCCTCATGAGCACCGACCCGCAAGGCGGCGTCGCCATCCGCCGCCGGCGCGATCCCGAGTCCGCGCGCTTCCGCTTCCAGCGTCCGATCGGCGGCAATCCCTGGGCCTGGGGCCGTTCTTATTGGTGACTGCGCTCAGGCGGTCAGGTGAAACAGGTTTCGCAGTGACTACGCCGCAAAGGCCGACGGCAGCGCAGCGCAGCCGAAATGGCCACCAGCGGAGCGGCTAGGTCCCGAACAACCACAAAATGCCGAGCGTAGCGCTGATGATGGCTGCCACCGCGAGTAGCCCCGGAAGCTGTTGGTCGAGAGGCGGCACCGCTCGAAATCTCCACGATCATACACCCGCCACCGGCGGTCGCCGGCGCAACATGCCTCTGGCTGCAGTCATGTGCAAGCCTCGGCTAAGCCGGAAGACTCGCCATCAAGATGAGAGCCGTCCACACGAGAACAGTGACCGCCGCCACCCACACAGGTTTGGTGCCTGGTCCAATTATCATCGCGTCTACCCCACACCACATAAACGCCACTGAAACGCAACACATTCGACGCCGACTGAACATCTCTTCATAGCAAGTATTCGCTGATCCTTGTGTCACCCTCCCGACACAGCACGTGCCCGCCTTGAAGCCGCCATGCGCGGCGAATTTCAGATCCCAGTCGAGGAACAGGCAGCGCAAACACCTTCAGCAGGCCCTCCTAGGCCCAATCGTCGGGCTCTACACAGATGCCGCAATGCGCTTGCGGATAAGATATTTCTGCAAGCCCTCCATCACCAGCTCACCCTTCTGGTTGTGCACAGTGGTGGAGAGCGTCAGCACGCCGGTGGTGCGCTGTGGCTCGAGCGCGGAGACGACCAGGCGCGGATAGAGGGTGTCGCCGGCGTAGACGGGCTTCAGGAAGCGTGAGGACTGCTCGATGAAGCCGATCAGCGTGTCCTCCACCAGGAACGGAAACTGCCCCGCGCCGGCGGCCGTCTGGATCAGCACCTGGTAGCCATGCGCCAGCAGGTCCCTGTGGCCATGGCGGCGGCAGTACTCGCGGTCGTAGTGGATCGGGTGGTTGTCGCCGGAGGCGGCTTGGAAGGCAAGAAACTGCGCCTCGGTCACGGTGCGCGAGGGGATGTAGAAGCTTTCGCCCAGCTTGAAATCCTCGAACGCGCGCGATGGTCCGAGGCGATGGCCGGCAGGGTCGAAGGTTTCTGGCATCGTCGCTTCTCGCATGCGCTGTTACTCGGCAGGCGCCGGCGCGGCGCGCCTCTGGTAGGCCATGAGCCACAGTGCTGAACCGACGACGGCCGCCATCAACGGCAGGGCAGCCAGGTTGATGACGAACCAGCCGGCTTTCGCGGCGAGCACACCTGAGAGTGCTGCCGCGGATGCCGTTGCCGCATAGACGGTGAAGTCGTGGCTGGCCTGCACCTTGGCGCGCTCGCTGGGCGTGTATGTGGAGGTGAGGAGCGTCGAGCCGCCGACGTAGGCGAAGTTCCAGCCGACGCCGACGAAAATATTGGCGATCAGGAAGTTGGTGAAGTCGACCCCGGCCAGGTTGACGAGCGCGCAGCCGACCTCGATCAGGCCGCCCGCCGCGATCACCGGCAGCACACCGACGCGACCGATGAGGTGGCCGGTGAAGAACGACGGCAGGAACATGGCGATGATGTGCGCCTGGATCACGGTGGCGCTGTCTGCGAACCCGAAACCGCAGGCCAGCATGGCAAGCGGCGTTGCCGACATGGTGAGCGTCATGACGGCGTAGCCGAACACCGAGGCGGCAAGCGCGACGCGATAGTTGGGCTGGCGCAGGATTTCACGCATGGGCCGGCCCGGCACGGCGCGCTCCGCCGCCGCCAGCCTCGGAATGCGCACGAGCTGCACCAGCGCCAGAACCGCGACGGAGAACACTGCCATGGCGACATAGACGCCGGCGAAGGTGACGGGCGCCAGCCAGTTCACCGACCACTTCGCTACCTGTGGTCCGGCGAAGCCGGCGATCACGCCGCCCGCCATCACCAAAGAGATGGCTTTGGCCCGGAAAGCCGGCTCGGTCGCGTCGGCGGCCGCGAGCCGGAAGTACCAGAAGAAAGCAGCCTGCATGCCCTGCAGGACGGCCGCCGCACAAAGCCATGGGAAGCTTTGGGCGTAGACGGCCGCGCACGCAACCAAGCCAGACGCGATGCCGGCGAGCGCACCCAGCGAGAAACCCGCGCGCCGGCCGATGACGCCCATCAGCAGCGAGGCTGGAATGGTGGTGCCCATGATGCCGAGGTGCACGAGAAAGATCGGCACGGTGGCCAGCCACTTCTCCTCTGCCCCGAGCAGGCTGTAGGCCGCAAGAGGGGTTGCCGCGATCCCCATGCCCTGCACCGACATGAACAGCGCCTGGGCGAGCGCCAGGATACCGACGTTGTGGCGGTGTTGACCTGCAAAGGTGGCGGTGAGCGGCATTTTTTTGCGCTGGGACGAGCTGAACGAGACGTCGCTTGCTTAGCGCGGCAGGCGAGGCGTGTCTCTCAAATCCCGCTGCATGTCTAAGCCGCGTGATCGGTATGCCTCACATTTTCCGGCCATGGGCCCGAAGAGATGCAGTCGCGCGGCCGCCCGCTGGCATGGGGCACGGTCATCTCGCGGTCAGAATGCGCTGCCAAATGGCGATCGAGATCGAGCAAGGGGGCGAGACGATGCAGAACTCGGGCGCGGCAGGCCTCATTCCTCGCAAGAAGCTGTTCGGCAATCCGACGCGGGCGCAGGCGCAGATCTCGCCCGACGGGCAATGGCTGAGCTGGCTTGCCCCCAAGGACGGCGTGCTCAACATCTGGATCGCCCCGGCAGCAGGCGACCTCGAGGCCGCCCGCGTCGTCACCGACGACCGCAAGCGGGGCATCCGCTTCCATGGCTGGGCGCTCGACAGCGCACACGTCCTCTACATGCAGGATGAGGGCGGTACGGAGGAGTGGCATATCTATGCGGTCGGGATACCTGGCGGGGACACGCTCGATCTCACGCCGCTCGCCGGGGTCAGCGCATATGTGCACTCCCTCAGTCTCGATGAGCCGGGCATCGCCGCAGTCGCCGTCAACGATCGCGACAAGGCCTGGCACGACATCTTTCGCATCGAGATAGCGACGGGAAAGCGCGAGCTGCTGCTCGAGAACCGGCAGGAGTTCGCGAGCATCGTGCTCGACCGCCAGCTTCGCCCTCGGCTGGCCACCAAGACCCGCGCGACCGAAGGCGGGAGCGAGGTGTTCCGCATCGAGGGCGGGCGGCAGGAGCCGATCGGCGTGGTCGAGCACGAAGATGACATGACCACCCACTTCCGCGGCTTCACGCGCGACGGCAACACGGTCTACCTCCTCTCCTCGATCGGCCGGGACAAGGCAGCGCTCCTGGCCCGGGACTGGCAGACCGGCATCGAGCGGGTGCTGGCTGAGCATCCCAAGGCCGACATCTCGTCGATCGTCGCCAACCCGCGGACCGGTGTGGCGGAGGCGGCGGCCGCCGAGCATCTCAAGCAGGACTGGATACCCTTGAACGAGACCATCGCCGGCGATCTCAAGCTGCTGCACGGGCTGCTGCCTGGCGACATCGAGATCGCCGACCGCACGCTGGATGACACCCGCTGGATCGTGCTGGCAAGCGCCGCCGAGCAGCCGGGCACGTACTACCTCTACGAGCGCGGCAAGGGCACGGTCAGCGAGCTCTTCACAACCAGGCCCGAGCTCAAGATGCATCGTCTGGCTCCGATGCGCGCCGACGCCGTACGCGCCCGCGACGGCCTGGAGCTCGTGGCGTATCTGACGTTGCCCGCGGGCACGGACCGCAAACCGAAGGCGCCGTCGCCGACGGTCCTGCTTGTGCACGGCGGCCCGTGGGCGCGCGACCGTTACGGCTATCGCGCGCAGCATCAATGGCTGGCCGACCGCGGCTACGCGGTGCTGTCCGTCAATTTCCGCGGCTCCACCGGCTTCGGCAAGGCATTCCTCAATGCCGGCGACCTGCAGTGGGGCCGCAAGATGCACGACGACCTGCTCGATGCCGTGGCTTGGGCCGTCGACCAGGGGGTTGCCGACCCTGGGCGGGTCGCGATCATGGGCGGCTCCTACGGCGGCTATGCCACGCTCGCGGGTTTGGCGTTCACGCCGCAAGTGTTCTGCTGCGGGGTGGACATCGTCGGCCCCTCCAACCTCGAGACGCTGCTGGCAACGGTGCCGCCCTACTGGGCCGCCTTCTTCGAGAGCCTCGCGCGCCGCGTGGGCGACCCGCGCACGCAAGCCGGCCTCGCCCTGCTACGGGAGCGATCGCCGCTGCACTCGGCTACCAACATCATCAAGCCTCTGTTGATCGGCCAGGGGGCCAACGACCCGCGCGTGAAGCAGGCGGAGTCCGACCAGATCATCGAAGCCATGCGCGCAAAGGGCCTCCCCGTCACCTACGTGCTCTATCCTCAGGAGGGCCACGGGTTTGCCGTGCCGGAGAACAGCCTGTCGTTCAACGCCATCGCCGAAATGTTCCTTGCAGCGCACCTTGGAGGCCGTTGCGAGCCGGTCGGAGCCGATTTCGCCGGCGCCGAATTCGAGGTGCGTGTCGGCGCAGAGCACGTCCCGGGGCTGGAAGATGGCCTCGCCCGGAAAGCGTGAAACGCTGATCTGCCGCCGCTGAAACAAGCGTACTAAGGCCGACCGCAACCTGCCGGCGTCATTGTGGTGCCATGCCGCTGTGGCGGCATCAGGCGCCTTTCTCTAGACTGGTCGCATACTGGCGGGGTGTGGGGAGGCGTATTTTCTAGGATCGGGGAGCATGCAATCGTCGTCATATCTAAGGACTGCCGTCGCCAGCATGGTTGTCGGCATCGTCGGCTTGGTGTCCTACGGGTTCGTGCGCGAATCGCAGAGCATCGGGGACGGCAAGATCGTAATCGCGACCGGCAGCTCGCAATACTTCGAGCTGGCCGAAAGCTATCGCAAGGACTTGGAGCGCAATGGCATAAAGTACGAGGTGCAGCGGACCACCGAAGGCTTCGCCACGCTGACCGCCCTGCTCGATCCCAAGTCCACCATCAACGCCGGCTTCATCAAGGGCGGGCTGGTAGGCAGCCTGCAAGGCCGCCTTGCCAGTGAGAAGGCCAAGGGGCGCCACGAACTGTTCGGCAAGCTGCTGTCGGTCGGGCGCGTGTTCTACGAGCCGATCTGGGTGTATTCGCGCTGGGACTTGCATATCAAGAGCCTGCGCGACCTCCAGGGCAAGAAGATCATGACCGGCACCCGCCAGAGCGGTGCGCGGCGCATCGTCAACCACTTGCTCAAGGCCAACGGCATCAGCAAGGACAACGCCACGCTGATCGACGAGGATCTGCCGGCTGACGCGGCGCCTCTGTTCGACGGCCGCGCCGATGTGGCGATCACCATCGCGCCTCCGGACTCCGACAAGATGCGGTCCCTGCTCGAGGTGCAGGGCATCCGCCTCATGGATTTCTCGGAGGAAGCGGAGGCCTACGACCATCGGTTCCCTGCAATCACGACAGTCCGGATGCCCAAAGGCGCCGTCAGCTTCAACCCGCTGATCCCCTCGGACGACATCACTCTGCTCGCCACTACGGCTGCGGTGGTGGTGCGGGCCGACATGCATCCCGCCCAGGTTAGCCTGCTCACGCATGCGGTCATCAGCAACCCCAGGCCCGGGTTCGACAGAGACGGCGAGCCGGTGCTGTTCTACAAGGCCGGCCAGTTCCCGAACGCCAATGACCCTGAATTTCAGGTGTCGCCCGACGCACGCGCGGTCTACAGGTCGAACGAGCCCCCCCTTGTGCTGCGGTTCCTTCCCGAGCTGAACCAGCGCTTCGGCGTTCCCTTCGCTGTCACAGCGTTTGTCAGCAGCTACGCCGCGCACATGCTGCTCATACTCATCCCGGTGCTCGCCATCCTGATGCCGCTGTCGAGGGCCATCCCGGCGCTCTATGTGTGGAATGTGCGCCGGCGGCTGGTCTACTGGTACCGCCAGCTCAAATCGCTGGAGCGCGAGCTCGACGCCAGGGGGCCCAAGTACGACCTGCAGGCTCACCAGACAGAGCTGGAGCGCATCGACGGGGCGGTGCGGCGCATTCGCGTGCCGAACTACTTCTCCAACGAGCTCTACGACCTTCGCATGCACATAGACGTCGTCCGCAAGCGGCTGTGGCCGAGCACCAACCTGCAAATGGCGGCGGAATAGAAAAGGCCGGGCGGGCCGGCTGCGCAACCGGCGCACGTGCGCCTTTCCCCGCATTGCTGCCGTATCCGGCATGCGTTCCCGTGGTGGGCAAGCCGCCGCGGGGGCTGTAGGTTGCCGCGTTCGCTTGCAGGTCGGGGATGGAAATGGCGACCAACAAGAAGAAGGTGCTGCTGCCGGAGTCGATGGCGCAGTCGAGCTGGGCCCTCCTGCGTGAGCGTGGCGACATCGAGGCGGTTCCTTTTGCGATCGCGACACCGGAGTTCCGGGCGCTGCTGGAGCGGCATGCGCCGGTCCACGGCGTAGCTCTCGGCGTCACTGCGTTCAGCGAGCCGGAGCTGGCGGCGGCCAAGGAGATGCAGGTGGTGGCGCGCATCGGCGTCGGCTACGACGCCGTCGATGTGCCGGCCCTGACCGCACGAAAGGTGCCGCTGATGGTGGCGGGCACGGCCAACTCGCCTTCCGTCGCCGAGCAGGCACTGTTCATGATGATGGCGCTGGCCAAGCGCGGCACCGAGCTGCACGCCATGGTAAAAGACGGCCGCTGGGCAAAGCGACTGACCGTCCTGCCGTTCGATCTCTTCCAGAAGACCGTGCTGATCGTCGGCTTCGGCCGCATCGGCACGCGCAGCGCCAAGCGCTGCCAGGCCATGCAGATGACCGTGCTGGTCTACGACCCGTACGTGCCGGCCGCGGCCATTGCGGCGGCGGGGTGCGAGCCCGTCGCCGACCTCGACGCTGCCCTGCCGCGTGCCGACTTCGTCTCCATCCATTGCCCGAAGACACCGGAGACGTTCGGCATGTTCAATGCGGCGCGGCTGGCGCAGATGAAGCCCACGGCCTATCTGGTCAACACCGCGCGCGGCGGCATCGTCGACGAGCCGGCGCTGCACGCGGCGCTGGTATCGGGGAAACTTGCCGGCGCCGGCCTCGACGTGTTCGAGCAGGAGCCGACGCCTACCGACAATCCCCTGCTCGATCTTCCCAATGTCATCAGTGCGCCGCACATGGCCGGGGTGACGCGCGAGGCGCTGGAACGCATGAGCCTGCAGTCCGTGCGCAACATCCTGAGCGTGTTCGACGGTGCGCCCATTCGCGACAACGTGATCAACAAGGAAGTGCTGGGCTAGTCCTTCTCGGCCCCCGTTTCCGAGGATTTCCGCGGATTCAGCGTACCGCTGAGCCGCCGCGCGGACCAATGGGCCCGTTGAAGCCGAGTATACGCTGTGGCTTAGTGCGGCTGACTGAGGAACCAAGGCCGATGCGCGCGAAGAGGTGGATCAGCGTTCTGGCGGTGCTGGGCGTGCTCATGTACGCCGCAGCCGTCGTCCACCACGCAACGCGCCTGATCGCGGCGACGCTCCAGCATCAAACGCTCGTTACCGATCTGACCAAGCTCTGCCACGGCGGGGCCGGGCCGAATAGGCAAACCGGGTCGGAGCTGCCTGTCATCCCGCCGCCCGGGAACGGGGACCAGGGCGGCTGCCAGCTGTGCTGTGGGCTTGGCTCCGCCGTCGCGTTGCTTGCGCCTGAACGGGCGACCGCCTTCGTCCCGCCGCCGGCGGCGTTGGAACACTGGCGCGCGACCCATCACGCACCCCAATCGCGCCATGCTGCTCACCCTCCCGCCCGAGGCCCTCCTGCTCTCGCGTGAGTTTCTTCCTACCTAGATCCCAATCCAGCAGGAGTGCGCCGGCCAAAGACCGGTGCGACGTCGAACATGAAATCCACACGCTTGCACCACGGGCTCGCTGCCGCGGCCATGGTCGTTTGGCTGCCGGCCGCCTCCGGCCACGTCGCCCAATCCCCGACCGCACCGGCCACCGAGCCGACAGCTTTGTTGCGCGTCCAAGACAAAAAGGCGGCCCCGACCTTCAAGATCGGCGCCCTTGTGATCGAGGCGCCGTGGGCGCGGGCAACTCCCGGCGGCGCCAAGGTGGCCGGCGGCTATGCCAAGATCACCAACACCGGCAAAGAGCCCGACCGGCTGGTCGGGGGAAGTCTGCCCATCGCCAGCGAGGTGGAGGTGCACGAGATGGCGATGGCGAACAACGTCATGAAGATGCGCCGTTTGGCGGATGGCCTCGAGATCAGGCCAGGCAAGAGCGTGGAGCTGAAGCCCGGGGGCCATCACCTCATGTTCACGGGGCTGGCGTCCGGGCTGAAGGCGGGGCAAACGGTCAAAGGTACGCTGGTGTTCCAGAAGGCCGGCACCGTGGAGGTGGAGTATCGCGTCGCGCCCATCGGCGCCCAATCCGGCGGCCACGCCCACCAGTAGCGCGTGCGGCGGACGGCGGCGAACCGCCGTTGAAAACCCTCGCGTTCTCTAGTGCGCACGACTAGAAGGGGCCTGCAAAGCCTTGGGTTCCAGCACCCTATGCAGACCTACACCGTACATGAGCCGCCGCACCCCCCGGGCGAGCGCATCGACCGGGCGGCGAGCCTCGTATTCGTCAAGGACGGGTTCTCCTGGCTGGCGGCACTGTTCGCCCCGTTCTGGCTCATCGTGTATAGGCTGTGGTGGCCGCTGCTCGGCTATGTCGTGCTGAGCGGCCTGTTCGAGTTCGCGCAGTGGGTCGGCGTGCTCGACCCCAGCTGGGTCACGCTGGCCGTCGTCGCGCTGCATATCCTGATCGGGTTCGAGGCGGACACGCTGCGCCGCTGGGCGCTCGAGCGTAAGGGGTGGCGTACGCTCGGCTCCGTGTTGGGCCGGAACTACGCGGAATGCGAGCGCCGCTTCTTCGACGAGTGGCTGCCGGAGCAGCCGGTGATTGCGCCAGCGCCGAGCCCCACTTCGCCGCGCGTCGGCCCGCCGCCCCGCAAGACGCCGGTCATCGGCTCGCTATTGGGCATCCGCTCCTGAGCCCGCCATGCAGCGCCTCGTCATCATCGACTACGGCTCCGGCAACCTGCACTCGGCGGCGAAGGCCTTCGAGCGCGCGGCGCGCGAGAGCGAGGCCGATGTCGGCATCGCCGTGACGTCCGATCCGGCGGATGTTGCCGCCGCCGACCGCATCGTGCTCCCGGGTGTCGGTGCCTTCGCAGACTGCAAAAATGGGCTCGACGCCATTGCCGGCATGCACGTGGCGCTGGAGGACAGCGTGCGCGCCAAGGGCCGGCCGTTCCTCGGCATATGCGTCGGCGCCCAGCTGATGGCCGAGCGAGGGCTCGAGTTCCGTGTCACGCCGGGGTTTGGGTGGATCAAGGGCGACGTGAAGGCGATCGAGCCCACAGATCCCGCGCTCAAGATCCCGCACATGGGCTGGAACACACTGAACGTGGTCAACGACCATCCGCTGCTCGCGGGCATCAAGACCGGCCCGGACGGGCTGCACGCCTACTTCGTGCACTCGTTCCACCTGGCCACGCCGGACCGCGGCGCGCTGGTGGCTGAGGCCGACTACGGCGGGCCGGTGACGGCGATGGTGGGAAGGGACAACATGGCGGGCACCCAGTTCCATCCGGAGAAGAGCCAGAAGCTTGGCCTGAAGCTCATCGCCAACTTCCTGAAGTGGCGGCCGTAAAACTCCCTCTCCCCGCGTGTGGGGAGAGGGTTGGGGTGAAAGGGTGGCCTCCAACGGGTCGCTATGCCGCCCGCGCCTCGGGCATTGCGGCAGCCGTCGGGAACGCGACGACGTTGGTCGCGGCTGCGGCCTCCTGGCGACGCTTCCTGAACCAGCGCAGGGCCGTATTGAGCAGCAGCGCGCTCTCCTGCACCTGCTGGATCAGCAGCCCGTCCTCGCTGTCCAGCAGGGCCCTGAGCCGCTGCTCCAGCGCGCCGGGGCGCTCGTTGGACTGGACATACCAGGTGGCATCCAGGGGGCGGGCCCAGGCCTCGCCCAGCTGCATGATAGCGCTGGCGATGCTGTGGCGGCTCGGGGCGGCGGTGTCGTAGGTGATGAGATAGGTGCGCATGGGCGGAGCTCGCGGGGATCGGGGTTCGGAAAGAGAGAGGGCTGTCCCCGCCGTGCACGCTCAACTTGGCGGCCGGAACGTAGAGTGAACATGCCGCGATTCGGGCGGGGCGTCGAGCGGAAAGTTCTAATTTTGTTCCGGAGGCTCTACGGCATCGAACAGGCCCGGCTGCAGCTCAGGCGGGGGGCGGCGGGGGATGCGCCTGTGCGGGCCGAAGTCGATGCGGTCGATGAGGCCCGGATGGCGGGCCGCGAACAGCTCGGCGGCCTTGGCCCGGCTACCGGGAAACCGCGCCTCCTCCCAAATCTCGTAGAGCCGACGCGGGTCGCAGCCGTAGCGTAGGAGCAGGTCCTTGCGGCGGATCCTGAGCCAGCGGGCGATCCAGATGTCGATGGCATCCGCCTCGGTCAGCGGCCGGCTACCTGGCCGGGCTGGGGCTACGCTATTCGGCGCTACGCGATCTTGACTGGGAAGCAACATGACGCCCATTGATCACGCAAATGATAGCGAACTGATGGCCGCTGTTGCTCCAGTGGCAGCCAAGCGAGGCCCCGAGCGGTGATCCTGTTTCCTGCCATTGATCTCAAGGACGGCCAGTGCGTGCGCCTCAAGCGGGGAGAGATGGCCGAGGCCACTGTCTTCAATGACGATCCCGCAGCACAGGCCCGTTTGTTCCAGGGGCAGGGCTTCCGCTACCTGCACATCGTCGACCTCAATGGCGCCTTTGCCGGCAAGCCGGTCAACGCGCCGGCGGTGGAGGCGATACTTTCGGCGGTTTCCATCCCCGTGCAGCTCGGCGGTGGCATAAGGGATTTGGCAACCGTGGAGGCGTGGCTCAGCAAGGGCATCGCGCGCGTGATCCTCGGTACTGTTGCCGTGCGCGATCCCGCTCTTGTGCGCGACGCCTGCAAGCGCTTTCCCGGTCGCGTCGCGGTCGGGATCGATGCTCGCGGCGGCAAGGTCGCGGTCGAGGGCTGGGCCGAGACCAGCGAGCTCACCGCTATCGATCTCGCTCGGCGCTTCCAAGACGCCGGCGTTGCCGCAATCGTCTACACCGATATCGACCGCGATGGTGTGCTCACGGGCCTCAACTTGCCGGCCACCGCGCAACTGGCGCGCTCGACAACGATTCCCGTTATCGCCTCTGGCGGCCTCGCAGGTATCGAGGACATCAAGGCCCTGTTGCGGCCCGATTGTGCTATGCTTGAGGGCGCGATTGCTGGGCGCGCCCTCTACGACGGGCGGCTGGATGCAGGTGAAGCGCTGGCGCTTCTTGCGAGAACCTCATGAGCGACCTTCGAGACATGCCAGCTGTCGGGTTCGCAGAACGAGCCCAAGAGCCGTTCGAGGACGTTCCCACCGACCCGGAGGAGTTCCTGCGCTGGGGGACCCGTCTCGATCGTCACCATCCCTACAAGTACGAGCTGTCCAACGGGCAGGTCAGCCGCACGATGATTCAAGTTTCGCGGGCGCATTCCCGCGTGACCACCAATCTATTGGCCGAGCTTCTCGGCAAGCTGGACCGCGCGAGGTTCGAAACCGGAGTGGCGGAATTCGGTGTCAAGACCTCCGACGGGGTCCGCTATCCCGATGTTGTCGTGGACCGGGTCAGCGCGGACTTGAAGGGGCTCGCCTGCGAGGCCCCAGTCTTCATCGCGGAGGTGCTGTCGCCCTCCACTGCCGGCCGCGACTTCACCGAGAAGCTGCAGGAATACACGGCCATTCTCTCGGTGCAAACCTATCTGATCTGCAGCCAAGACGAGCCTCGCGCCTGGTTCTGGGCGCGCCAAGGCGATGGCTCGTGGCCCAAGCTTCCGGTGGAGCTCGCCGGTCGTGATGGCTTGATCCCGCTCGGTGGCCTGGACATTGAGCTTGCCATGGCCACCATCTTTCGCGGCATCCCGGATCCCCCAACGGTCGCATAGCCGTGCTCAAGGTCCGCATCATCCCCTGCCTCGACGTCAAGGATGGCCGCGTCGTCAAGGGCGTCAACTTCGTCGACCTGAAGGACGCGGGCGATCCCGTGGAGGCGGCTGCTGCCTACGACGCAGCCGGCGCCGATGAGCTCTGCTTCCTCGACATCACCGCCAGCCACGAGAACCGCGACACCATCCTCCACATCGTCGAACGCACCGCCGAGCGCTGCTTCATGCCTTTGACGGTCGGGGGCGGCGTGCGCACCACGGAGGACATCCGCAAGCTCCTCACGGCCGGCGCAGACAAGGTTTCCATCAACACCGCCGCCGTCCATCGCCGCCAGTTCGTCGCCGAAGGTGCCGACAAGTTCGGGGCGCAGTGCATCGTGGTCGCCATCGACGCCAAGCAGGTGTCGTCGCCCGGTGAGCCCCCGAGATGGGAAATCTTCACCCACGGCGGCCGCAACCCGACCGGTCTCGACGCCATCGCCTATGCGCGCGAGGTGGTGGAGCTGGGGGCCGGCGAGGTCTTGCTCACCTCGATGGACCGCGACGGCACCAAAGCCGGCTTCGACCTGGCGCTGACCCGTGCCGTCGCCGACGCCGTCCGCGTGCCCGTGATAGCCTCTGGCGGGGTTGGCAACCTCGATCACCTGGTCGAGGGCGTCCGCCAGGGCCACGCGAGCGCCGTGCTGGCGGCCTCGATCTTTCATTACGGGGAGTTCACGATCGGCGAGGCCAAGCGGCACATGGCCATGGCGGGAATCCCTATCCGCTTGGATGCCGCTGCCGGGGTCTGACAGGCTCGCACTGCGGGTCTGCGCGATCCAAGTGATTCGCGCAGTAGATGGGGCCGCGTTGCCAGTTTGCCGCTGGCGCGAGCGCCCAGTGGTGAACAAGCGTTCAATCGGGCGTTGCCGGACCCGCCAAGGCGAGCACCGTGCGCCGGTGCCACGTTGCCGGCTGGTTACCGAGACTTGTAGAAATTCCCTTCTATTTCGGCAGTTACGATACCATCTCTAACGCGGGAAACATCGGGCGTGGCGGAATGGCCATAGACCCGCAGCCAAGAGGGCCGCAATGCGGGGTACTTATGCCCGCCGCATTTTTTTGGTCTAATCTTTGCTCAGATACGCCGTCTGCAGAGGCGAAGAGACATGACAACGAAGGATAACATCTTCGACGTCTATGCACAGGCTTACGAAAGCCAAAAGCAGCACCGGTTGACTTTGCGGGACTACTTGGAAGGCTGCCGTTCCGATCCTTCCATGTACGCGAGTACTGCCGAGCGCATGCTGCGCGCGATCGGAGAGCCTGAGCTTGTCGACACCGCCAAGGACCCGCGCCTTGGCCGCATCTTCATGAACCGCACGCTCAAGGTCTACTCGGCCTTCAAGGACTTCTATGGCCTGGAGGAGACGATCGAGCGCATTGTCGGCTTCTTCCGCTATGGGGCCCAGGGCCTCGAGGAGAAGAAGCAGATTCTCTATCTGCTGGGGCCCGTCGGCGGCGGCAAGTCATCGCTGGCAGATCGCCTCAAGGACTTGATGGAGAAGTGTCCGGTCTACGTGCTCGCCACCAACGACGGGCTGAGCCCCATTTTCGAGAGCCCGCTCGGGTTGTTCGAACCCACCTCTATGGGGCGTATGCTCGAAGACCGCTACGGCATCCCCGAGCGCCTGCTGATGGGCAACATGTCGCCGTGGGCGGTGAAGCGGCTCGACGAGTTCGGCGGCGACATCTCCAAGTTCTCCGTCGTCAAGCTGCACCCCTCCAAGCTGCGCCAGGTCTGCGTCGCCAAGACGGAGCCAGGCGACGAGAACAACCAGGACATTTCGGCGCTGGTCGGCAAGGTCGACATCCGCAAGCTCGAGCACTTCGGCCAGAACGACGCGGACGCCTACTCCTATTCCGGTGGCCTGAACCGCACGACCCAGGGCGTCCTGGAGTTCGTCGAGATGTTCAAGGCGCCGCTCAAGATGCTGCACCCGTTGCTCACCGCCACACAGGATCGCACCTACGTCGGCACCGAGAATGTCGGTGCCATGCCCTATCAGGGCCTCATCATCGCCCACTCCAACGAAAGCGAATGGCAGAGCTTCCGCGCCAACAAGAACAACGAAGCCTTCCTGGACCGCATCAGCGTCATCAAGGTCCCCTACTGCCTGCGCGTGACCGAGGAGAAGCAGATCTACGAGAAGCTGCTGGCCTCGAGCGAGCTCAAGGATGCCAATATCGCGCCGGGCACGCTCAACATGCTGGCGCGGTTCTCGGTGCTGACCCGCCTCAAGCCGCA
This sequence comes from uncultured Alphaproteobacteria bacterium, assembly GCA_963832445.1. Classification (GTDB taxonomy): domain Bacteria; phylum Pseudomonadota; class Alphaproteobacteria; order Rhizobiales; family Hyphomicrobiaceae; genus AWTP1-13. The sequence goes on along the minus strand of CAWHUM010000022.1, from coordinate 41,706 downwards.
CGAGAACTCCTCGCTATTCTCCAAAATGCGCATCTACGACGGCGAGAGCCTCAAGGATACCGATCCGCACGCCAAGACCATCCAGGAGTATCGTGATGCGGCCGGCGTCGGCGAGGGCATGGACGGCGCCTCGACGCGCTTTGCCTACAAGATCCTGTCCGAAACGTTCAACTTCGACACCCACGAGGTGGCGGCCGATCCTGTGCACCTGCTCTACGTGATCGAGCAGGCCGTACGCCGCGAGCAGCTCCCCGAGGAGATCGAGGCGCGCTGGGTCGAGTTCCTGAAGGAGGAGCTGTCGCCGAAGTACGCCGAGTTCATCGGCAACGAGATCCAGAAGGCCTATCTGGAATCCTACAACGACTTCGGCCAGAACCTGTTCGACCGGTATGTCGCCTATGCCGACGCCTGGATCGAGGACCACGACTTCAAGGACCCCGACACCGGCCAGCTGATGAGCCGGCAGGTCCTGGAGCAGGAGCTCTCCAAGATCGAGAAGCCGGCCGGCATCGCCAACCCCAAGGATTTCCGCTTCGAGGTGGTCAAGTTTTCGCTGCGCGCCCGCTCCAAGAACGGCGGCAAGAACCCGAGCTGGACCAGCTATGAGAAGATCCGCGAAGTCATCGAGCGGCGCATGTTCAGCCAGGTCGAGGATTTGCTGCCCGTCATCAGCTTCGGCAAGAAGCAGGACAGCGAGACCGAGAAGAAGCACGAGGAGTTCGTGCAGCGCATGGTCGAGCGCGGGTACACCCCCCGGCAGGTGCGGCGGCTGGTCGAATGGTACATGCGCGTGAAGAAGTCGAGCTGATCGACCGGGTGCGGGCCAAGCGTCTCCGTGTTACATCCTGGGCTCGCGCGGCGGCCGACGCGGCTCGTTGCGGCCCGCGACATTGGCTTGGATCCCGGGAAACCTGGGAGCGGATGGCGTGATGCAAATCGTCGATCGGCGGCTCAATCCGAAATCCAAGAGCCTCGGCAATCGTCAGCGGTTCCTGCGCCGGGCCAAGGCCGAGATTCGCGAGGCCATCAAGGATTCGCTCAAGACCCGCAAGGTCTCCGAGGCCGAAGGCTCGGAGAAGGTCACCATCCGCTCCAAGAGCCTGCGCGAGCCCTCCTTCGGCCTCGGCCGCAATAGCGGCGTGCACGACTACGTGCTGCCGGGCAACCAGGAGTATCAGGTCGGCGACGAGATCCCGAAGCCGCAAGGCGGCGGCGGTGGTCGTGGCAGCCGCGGCAGCCCCGATGGCGAGGGACAAGACGAGTTCACCTTCACGCTGACCAAGGAAGAGTTCCTCGATCTTTTCTTCGACGACCTGAAGCTTCCCAATCTGGTCAAGGTCAAGCTGAAGGACTTGAAGGCTCCGAAATCGGCGCGGGCAGGCTTCACCACCGACGGTCCGCCCGCCCGCCTCAATCATTCGCGCACCATGCGCAAGAGCATGGGCAGGCGCATGGCGCTGCGTCGGCCGAGCGAGGCCGAGATCAAGCGGCTGGAGGAGGAGCTGGCGGCCGCCGAGGCGGAGGACCCGCCGAGCGCCACCAAGCTCGCGGCGCTGCGCGCTTCACTCGAGCACAAGCGCCGGCTCAGGCGCACCATCGCCTACATCGATCCCATCGACCTGCAATACAACCGCTTCGAGCGGGTGCCGAAGCCCACCACGCAGGCGGTGATGTTCTGCCTCATGGATGCCTCCGCATCCATGACCGAGCCCCTGAAAGACCTCGCCAAGCGGTTCTTCATGCTGCTGCACGTCTTTCTCACTCGCTACTACCGCGAGGTGCATCTCGTTTTCATCCGCCACACCAGCACCGCGGCTGAGGTCGACGAGGAGACCTTCTTCCGCGGCACCGAGACCGGCGGCACCGTCATTTCCACGGCACTGGAGGAGATGTTGGCCGTGGTGAAGGCGCGCTACTCGCCGGCCGACTGGAACATCTACGCGGCGCAGGCCTCCGACGGCGACAATTTCCACGACGACATGCCGCGCTGCATGCAGCTGCTCGACAAGGACGTGCTGCCCATCTGCCAGTACTTCGCCTACATCGAGACCACGCATGGCGAGCGCTTCAACGATGCGCAGGAGACGCCGGTATGGCATGGCTATACGGCCGTCGGCCGGCGGCATAAGAACTTCGCCATGCGCCGCGTCGCCGCTCCGGAGGACATCTACCCCGTCTTCCACGAGCTGTTCTCCGCCAGCGATGCGGCGGCTTGAGGAGCGCGGAAAACGTGGCGACGACACAGGCGATGAAGCTTCCGAAGCGCAAATCTTCCAAGGTGCGGCCGCTGTTCGACGGACCGGAGTGGACCTTCGAGCTGATCCGCAAGGTCGACGAGACAATGGGCGAGATCGCCGTCGGCGAGCTTGGCCTCGACATTTATCCCAACCAGATCGAAGTCATCACCGCCGAGCAGATGCTCGATTCCTATTCCTCGATCGGCATGCCGCTGATGTACCGGCACTGGTCGTTCGGCAAGCGCTTCGCCCGCGACGAGGCCTACTACAAACGCGGCATGCGCAGCCTCGCCTACGAGCTGGTGATCAACTCCGACCCCTGCATCAGCTACATCATGGAGGAGAACTCCATGACCATGCAGGCCCTGGTGATTGCGCACGCAGCCTATGGGCACAACCACTTCTTCAAGAACAACTACCAGTTCCAGATGTGGACGCAGCCCGACCACATCATCGACTACCTGAGCTTCGCCAAGAGCTATGTCGCCGAGTGCGAGGAGCGCCACGGCGAGGATGTGGTAGAGCGCGTGCTCGACGCCGCCCATGCCCTGATGAACCAGGGCGTCAGCCGCGATCTCAGACCGCGGCCTCGCAATGTCATGCAGCGCGAGAGGGAGAAGGCCGCGCAGCGGCGGGCCTACGAGGAGGCGACCTTCGATCCCATCTACCGCACGCTGCCCGAGATCGTGCGTGAAGGTGCCGCCGAGCCTACCGACGTGCAGAACGAGCAGCGCCGCCTCGGCCTGCCCGAGGAGAACCTGCTCTACTTTTTGGAGAAGAACGCGCCCAAGCTCGAGGACTGGCAGCGCGAGCTGCTACGTATCGTGCGCCTGCTGTCGCAGTACTTCTATCCGCAGCGGCAGACCAAGATGATGAACGAGGGCTGCGCCACCTTCGTCCACTACGAAATCCTGAACCGCCTCTACGAGCGCGGCCTGCTGACCGACGGCACCATGCTCGAGTTCCTGCACTCGCACTCCTCGGTCATCTTCCAGCCGGCTTTCAACGACCGCCGCTTCAGCGGCATCAATCCCTATGCGCTCGGCTTCGCCATGATGAACGACATCCGGCGCATCTGTACCGAGCCCGAGGCCGAGGACCGTGAGTGGTTCCCCGAGATCGCCGGGTGCGGGGACTGGATGGGCACCTTGCGCCAAGCCTGGGCCGATTACCGCGACGAGAGCTTCATCCTGCAGTTCCTGAGCCCCAAGCTGATCCGCGACTTCCGCCTGTTCGCGGTCAACGACGACGCCAAGGAAAGCGCCATGGATGTTGCCGCCATTCACGACGAGCAGGGCTATCGAGACCTGCGGCGGCGGCTGGCCTTGCACTACGACATTGCAGCGCAAGACCCCGACCTGCAGGTGACGGACGCCGACCTGTCGGGCAGCCGGCGGCTGGTGCTCACGCATCACGTCCGCAACGGCGTCCTGCTGGACAAGACAGAGGCCGAGCGCACGCTGCAGTACCTGGCGCAGCTGTGGGGCTATCGCGTCAAGCTGGTCGAGACGGAGAACGACAGCGGCCGCGTGCTGAAGGAGCACGAGGCCCTGCCTATGCCGTAGAGCAGCCAGCGCGCCTGCATGGCGCCCGGCTCGGACCGCTGACCTACGCACCCACGGCGGCGCCTTGCGGCTGCGGCAGCCGCTGCGGCAGCAGGGCCACGGCGGCGAGGATGACGGCGGCCGAGGCCGCGAGCACCCTGAATAGCGCATCGAAGCCCCAGTTCTCGTAGACGAAGGCGATCAACGGCAGCGCCGCCGCCAGCACCGTGAAGCTCACGACATAGCGCACGCCGTAGATGCGCGCGCGATACTCGCCCTCCGCCAGCCGCCCGATCATGTAGTCGTTGATGGGGATCTGCCCGAAGGCGGCCAGCATGAAGGCCATTGCGCACAGCAGCGCCGCCCAGTCGGAGAGGCCCGGCATGACCGCGAAGAATACCACCTGAATGGCGGCCGCCGTCATGAACACGGTGCGCGGCCCCAGCCGGTCCAGGAAATGCCCCACGATCAGCTGGCCCATGGACGCCAAGGCGAACACCAGGAACGCCAGCTGGCCGAGCGCGGTCGCCGACATGGCGATGCCGCCGAGCCGCTCGTCGAAAACCTTGGGCAGAGCGAACGTCGTCGACTGGAACACAATGCTCGACACGGCGGTCGTCAGGAACACGATGGCCGAGACCCGCACCAGCAGCGCCTTGATGTTGGGGGCGAGTGCACTGGCCGTCGTCCGGGCGCGCTTGGGCGGCCGCGGGCGGACGATGTCCGGCCACATGATCAGGGTGTAGGCGATGCCGATCAGGATCGAGACGATGCCCGGCGCCACGAACGCTATGCGCCAACCGCCGTGGTCGATGAAGTAGCCCGTCACCAGCGCGGCGCTGGCGACGCCGAGGTTGCCCCACACGCCGTTCACAGCGATGCGCATGCCGGTGTTCTTCCACTTCTCCACCACGATGGCCAGGCCGACGGGGTGATAGATGGCGGCGAACACGCCGATCACGAACAGGCCGAGCGCCAGCTCCAGCGGCGAGCGGGCGAACGAGGTGGCAATCGAGCAAAGGCCGATGCCGATGAAGAACACGCTCATCATGCCCTCGCGGCTCCACCGGTCGGCGAGCCAGCCGGCGGGCAGCGCGAACACGCCGAACGCGAAGAACCCAGGCGTGGCGTACTTCAACAGGTCGGCATAGCCGAGCCCCCACTCGCGGTGCAGGGCGAGCGCGGCGACGGTGGCGAAGATCAGCGTGAACAGATGATCCAGGAAGTGTCCGACGTTGAGCAGCAGGAAATGCAACCGATCGCGCATCCGGGCTCTCCCTGGGCCGCCCATTTTTGAGGCAACGTAGCTGCTTTGGCCTGTTCGGCAAACCGAAACGGCAGCATACCTGAATTGACGCCTGGGTCGCCCGACCTGGGGGAGCGTGCTACAGGGGACGGGTACAAGAAGCGCGTGCAATGGCGCGCGCCGGCGGGAGGGGGATCGCAAGGAGCGCAACTATGACAGAGGGTGCAATCGAGCGCCTTGCCGAGCTGGCCAACGCCAACGCCTGGCTCGTGCACCGGGGGCGCTTTCTCGACGTCGTCTTCCTGATCGAGGTCGGGACCGCCCAGTACCTCGTTCGCATCCACCGCGGCCGCATCGAGGCGATCGACAAGGGTCCGCTCGTCATGCCGCGCTGGACGTTCGCGCTGCGCGGCTCGGAGGAGGCTTGGGCGACGTTCTGGAGGGCGGTGCCCCCGCCCGGGTTCCACGACCTGATTGCCATGCTGAAGATGCGGGCCTTGCGCATCGAGGGCGACCAGCACCCCTTCATGGCCAACCTGCGCTTCTTCAAGGACCTGCTGACATTGCCGCGGGCAAGCTCGGGAGTTGCACGATGAGCAAGGAGGGGACTGCTCAGTTCGAGCCGATCGTCGGTCGCTACACGCGCCTTGCCATCGGCGGCAGGCCGCACCGGCTCTATGTCGAGGAGGCAGGCAAAGGCATTCCGCTGCTCTGCCTGCACACCGCGGGGGCCGACAGCCGGCAATATCGTGGGCTTTTCAACGACCGCGACATTCTCGAGCGCTTTCGCGTTATCGCTTTCGATATGCCCTGGCACGGCAAATCCTCGCCGCCGGCCGGATGGCACAATGGCGAGTACAAACTGACCGCCCGCGCCTATGTCGACACGATCATGACCGTCGTGGACGCCCTCGGTCTCGAAAAGCCGGTGGTGATCGGCTGCTCCATCGGCGGCCGCGCCGTCCTGCATCTCGCGCTGGAACATGCCGAGCGCTTCCGCGCGCTGGTCGGCCTCGAGTTCGGGAGCCCACGCCGATCCCTACTACGATCTGGGCTGGCTGCACCGCCCCGACGTGCACGGCGGGGAAGTATGCGGCGGTCTCGTCTCCGGCCTCGTCGCGCCGACCGCACCTGAGGCAGACCGCTGGGAGACGATCTGGCACTACATGCAGGGCGGCCCCGGGGTGTTCAAAGGCGACCTGCACTACTACACGTCCGACGGCGACGTGCGCGCGCGCGTCGCCGAGATCGACACACGCGCCTGCCCGCTTTATTTCCTAACCGGTGAGTACGACTACTCCTGCTCGCCCGCAGACACGCGCGATCTGGCAGCACGCATCAAAGGCGCACAGGTCACCATTATGGAAGGGCTCGGCCACTTCCCGATGAGTGAGGACCCGCTCCGGTTCCTGGGCTACCTGCGGCCCGTGCTTCAGAGCGTGCTGGATCGCGAAACGAAATCCTGAACGGGGTCGGGCTCACGCCGCACGGCGGTCGTGCTTGGGCGGGTCGGCCGCACTCACGGCGGGCTCAGGGAACGTGATATAATCTCGACCTGTGGCCGCGCTCTTGCCCCATACGGCGCTGAAGCCGGGGCCAGCGAGCGAAGCGAAGGTGGCCGACAACCGGCGTGTCCCCTCACTGTAGTCCTGTGCTGCCGTCTGCCAGAACTTGAGCTGCGCCGCGAAAAGCTCCTGAGGCGTCTTGCACTGGCTCGCGCTTGCCGGAACCTGCATCCATGCCTGTGCGCGCCGCGTCATGAGACCCATCAGCTCGAGGTTGATGCGGCCGACATTGCGCAGGGTCGGCTCGTAACCCTTGGTCAGCTGGTCCAGCCCACTGCACCACGCCTGGCTCAAATTGCCGAAGGGACCCGCAACGGGGTCACCGCGCTCATTCGCGCTCATATGCCCTCTCCCACTGTTCCTACCCAGAACTGCCCGCTCCGGAGACGAGGCCGCATCCCGGAAGAAGCATTGCCAAAATTATAGTCAATGGGTCGGATCAGCAACACTGAAACGTACCGATGCTGGTTTTGTTGGAAATTCTTGCAATCCATCGAAGAGAATATCGCAGCGCGCGCCCAGGCCGGTGCTGGACGGCCGTTGGCACATGAGCTCAGGTACCCTATCGGTTGCCAAGAAGATCCCCGGAGGTATCAATCGCTCACATCTAACATTCTGTTGGCAAAGTACTTGTCGTGTTGCGTTCTTGCTGCCAGTTGTTCTTGTTTTGTCTCGCCTTGATCCCGGCAACAACTACCTATTGTCTGTCGCAGTCGGCGATGGCCATTGAGGGAGCCGAACCAGCCAAGCAGGCGCCCCCCCAGTTCGAGCTCTGGACGGGCGCGGAGGCCTTTCAACAGGTTTGGTCGATCTACGCTGGTGGCCAGTACGCCCCCTTCGGCGGCGTCCAGCAGGACGGGTTCAGGGTGCGCATGGTGGGCGGGTATGGAGCCTACCGGTATACGAGCCCCCGTTGGACCGGCCTGACAACGCAGCAGGTGGAGTACCACGGCTCAGTCACGTTCGCCGACCTCCTCGCCGGATACCACAAGCAGCTCGGGCTGCTCACCATCAAGATACTTGGCGGTCTCACGGTGGCTGACCGGATCGTCGACGACCCAAACGCTCGAAACGCGGGTACGCGGGCTGGGGGAAAGGTCATCGTCGAGACCTGGTGGAACGTCACTGACCGGGCGTGGGCGTCGGCGGACCTCTCCTGGTCCACCCTCGACAACGTCTACGGCAGCCGGGCACGCGTCGGTTGGCGGTGGCTGCCGCAGCTCTCCGTAGGGCTCGAAAGCGGCGCGACAGGCAGCTTTGACTACGACACGGCGCGCATCGGGGGCTTCGTGCGGTACGAGTGGGTGAGCGGCGAGCTCTCCGTGTCGGGCGGTGTCTCAGGCGACGGCCCAAACAGCGGCTTCGTGGACGTGCATGGGTCCTTTGCCACGGTGAATGTGCTGACGCGCTTCTGAAACGGCACCAGCTTTGCACCAGCGCAAGGCAGCCATGTGTGCTAAGCTTGCCATCGTCCGTAACAGCGGGGGAATGCCATGAAGAGCATTCTTCTACCAGTCGACCAGAGCGAGCAGATGCCCGCGGTGCTCGAGACCGCGCGGCTGCTAGCCAATCAGTTCGGCGCGACCATCGAGGGTGTCGCGCTGCGTCCGGCGTTCGCAGAGATCGTGGCGCCGGACCCAATCGTTGCCGTCACCATTCCGCCAGCCGACTGGAACGAAGCCGAATTCTGCCGCAATGCGCGCCAGATATTCGATGCATTTGCGGCGCGGTACCCTGCGGGGGGCGAGGGAGCTGCGCGCTTCCGCTGGCGCGGGGGCTCCGCGATCGACGACAGCACGCTGGGCAGCCTCGGGCGGGTGCACGACATCTCCGTGCTCTGTCGGCCCGGCAGCCGCGGTGCCCGCATGACAGCCATGGAGGCGGCTCTGTTCGACAGCGGCCGGCCCGTGCTGATGGCCCCGTCCGTGGCGCCGAAGTCGTTCGGGCAGACTGTGCTCATTCACTGGAATGCCAGCACGGAAACCGCACGCTGCATTCTGTTTGCGTTGCCGCTGCTGAAGAAGGCCAAGCGCGTGGCGCTGATCGCCGTCGAAGGCGCGCTCGTCCCGGGCCCCAGCCTCAGCGAGGCGGTCGGTTATTTGGCGGCGAACGGCGTCACCGCCACGGACAAGACTGTGAGCGGGCGCAGTTTGCGCGCCGGCGAGATCATCCTCGCCGAGGCCGCGTCCATGGGTGCCGATTTGCTGATCAAGGGCGCCTACACGCAGAGCCGCCTGCGGCAGATGATCTTCGGCGGCCCCACCAGCCACATCCTGTCGGCGGCGGAGCTGCCGGTATTCTTCGCGCACTGAGCCGGATCAAAATGTCCGCCGCGTTGGACGAGATGCGCTCTTCGCTTTGTGCCACGTGTTTCCTGCCGGCTCTCCTCAGATGCGCCGGAACTTGGCCATCGCCGCACTGAACGAGAGGCCATTGGCGAGTTCGGCAGCCGCCTGCTCGTCGTCCTTGGCGTAGCGGCCGGCCAGCTCGGCAACCTGCGCGGCATGCTCGGCCGGGATGCACACGACGCCCGAGCCGTCGGCAACGATGATGTCGCCGGGGCGCACGCGCACGCCGCCGCAGCTGACGGGCACGTTCACATCCGTGATGGCAAGCCGCGTGCGCCCGGTGAGCGGGGTCATGTGCCGCGCGAACACCGGGAAGTCGTGCTCGATCATCTCTTCCCGGTCGCGTACCCCGCCGTCGGCAACGAGCCCGCCGATGCCTTTCGCCTTGGCGGCGAGCGTTGCCAGCCCGCCGAACGTCGAGACGCAATGCCCGCCGTTGTCGATCACCAGGATTTCGCCGGGTCCCGCGGCATCGATCATGTGGCCGACCTTGAAATCCTCGGACTTGAAGTCGCCGCGCTGACCGGTGATCTCTCTCACGGTCACAGCCCGCCCCACGCAGCGCGTCCCGGGCACCATTTGCGTGAGCCCTTGCATCACGCCCTCGAAGGCAACGTCGTCCAGCGCGTTGGCGATGGTGGGAGTGGCGAGGCCGGCGAACGCCTGCACGATCGCGTCGGAAACCGTCATGGGGTGCTCCTTGGCATGCTGAAGCCGGGCTTTGCGGTTGAGGCCAGAAGTCGTATCTTCCGCGCCCCTCGTCCACAACCGAAACGCACGTAGCACAATGCGCACGCAATCCTGGCGCCTCCACACGCTGGCCTTGGCCCTGGCGGCATCGGCTTGTGCCACGCCGTCAGCCGCTGCTGCGACTTGTGCGGATCGGGTGGTGCGGGCGCGCGGAGAGCCGTCGCGCTTCGAGGTCCTGGCGAAAGCCAAGGCCCGCGGCAACTGGCGCGCTCAGGTGCGCGCCATGCCGGCACTAGGGCCGTCCTATGCGACCTGGAGCATCGCGGAGGCAGCCGACTACAGCTGCGCCGAACGCGACGGCCGCTATGCCTGCACCGCGATCGCGCGGCCCTGCCGCCGCTAGCGCCGGCTACATTCCGGCTGATGGCTAACGAAGCGTTTCTGCATTGCATAAAACTCGCGGGAAACTCTGAGCACATTTGTTACGCAATATCGCGTTAGTCGGTGCAATGTTGCGTCAACACGAGCAAGATGCTTGCGCGCTTGGGGAGCGGACGCGGCGACGCCGAGAATATGGCAGGACGCAATGTTTGGAGCTGATGAGGAATACCAACTGCTGAGCAGGCTGCGCTCTTCGTTCGTCGAGGACGCGCGCGGTTTCACGGCCGAGAGGGATGGGCAGTCCGGCGTACTGGTGCTCAACCGCGGCCACTACCGCGGGGTATGGCGTTGGGTGGGGGGAAACTATTCCTTCACGCCTGGCGGCTACGGCAGCTCCACCCACTCAGCTCCGACACCGCAAGAAGCAGTGCGCTACACCCTGGACCACGTCTGTCGCCAGTAGGCAGGCGTGGCCCGCCCTGCGGGTCAGAACAGCCCTTCGATCTGCCCCTTGTCGTTGAGCCGGATGGTATTGGCAGCCGGCGTCTTCGGCAGGCCCGGCATGGTCATGATCTCGCCGGTGATGACGACGATGAACTCGGCGCCGGCCGATAGTCTGAGCTCGCGGACAGGCACGATGTGGCCGGTCGGCGTGCCCTTCTTGTTGGCATCCGTGGAGAAGGAATACTGCGTCTTGGCCATGCACACCGGCAGGTGGCCGTAGCCCGCGCCCTGCAGCTCGATGAAGCGCGCTTCCACCGATTGATCGCAGGCGATGTCGGTGGCGCGGTAGATCTCGGTGGCGATGGTCTTGACCTTCTCGCGCAGCGGCATCTCGTCGGGATAGAGCGGCTTGAACTTGGATTGCCCGCTGTCGGCGAGGTCGACCACCTGCCGGGCGAGCGCCTCGGTCCCCTTGCTGCCGTCCGCCCAGTGCGTGCACAGGAAGGCCGTGGTGCCGGCTGACTCGGCCGCCTTCATCACCTCGGCGATCTCTTTGTCCGTGTCGGTGATGAAACGGTTGATGGCGACCACCGGCGGCACGCCGAACTTCTTCACGTTCTCGATGTGGCGCTTGAGGTTGTCGCATCCCTTGGCGACAGCCGCGGCGTTCTCCGCCTTAAGATCGTCTTTGGCGACGCCGCCGTGCATCTTGAGCGCGCGCACGGTGGCGACGATCACCGCTGCTGCCGGATTGAGGCCGGCCTTGCGGCATTTGATGTCGAAGAACTTCTCCGCACCGAGGTCGGCGCCGAAGCCCGCCTCCGTCACCACGTAGTCGCACAGTTTCAGCGCGGTCTTGGTGGCGAGCACCGAGTTGCAGCCGTGCGCGATGTTCGCAAACGGCCCGCCGTGGATGAAGGCGGGGTTGTTCTCCAGCGTCTGCACGAGGTTCGGCATCAGCGCGTCCTTGAGCAGCACGGTCATGGCGCCGTCGCCCTTGAGATCGCTGGCCCTCACCGGCTTGCGGTCGCGCGTGTAGCCGACGACGATGTTGCCGAGCCGCCGCTCGAGGTCCTTCAGATCCATGGCGAGGCACAGGATCGCCATCACTTCGGAAGCGACGGTGATGTCGAACCCGTCCTCGCGCGGAAAGCCGTTGGCCGTGCCGCCGAGCGAGTTGACGATGGATCGAAGCGCGCGGTCGTTCATGTCCAGCACACGGCGCCAGGCGATGCGGCGCGAGTCGAGGCCGAGCTGATTGCCCCAGTAGATGTGGTTGTCCAGCATCGCCGACAGCAGGTTGTGGGCGGACGTGATGGCGTGAAAGTCGCCCGTGAAGTGCAGGTTGATGTCCTCCATCGGCACCACCTGCGCGTAGCCGCCGCCGGCCGCGCCGCCCTTCACGCCGAAGCAGGGCCCAAGCGAAGGCTCGCGCAGGCAGCTCATGGCCTTCTTGCCGATGCGGTTGAGGCCGTCGCCCAAACCCACCGTGGTCGTGGTCTTGCCCTCGCCCGCCGGCGTTGGCGTGATGGCCGTGACAAGGATCAGCTTGCCGTCCTTGTTCTTCTGGACGGAGTTGATGAAGTCGGCGGTGATCTTGGCCTTATACGGACCGTAGTTGAGCAGCGCGCTGTCAGGAACGCCGATCCTCTTTCCGACCTCGCCGATCGGCTTCATCTTCGCTTCGCGTGCGATCTCGATGTCGGACTTCACGGCCATATGCTTGCTCCCGTCTCACCAGCGTCATCCCCGCGAAGGCAGGGTTCCGCGCCACTCTCAAATTCTACTTCGGTCTGGAAAGGCCCACTTTGCTCAATTTAGCCTCGCGTGGGAGCCCACCCGCGTGAGGTACGATGATCATGACTTTGGCGCAGGCTTGTCGAAGGCATCGCCGGTCTTGACGCCCGCCGCTTTTGCCCACTCGGCCGCTGCAACCTTCTTGCCGTCCGCGCCGCGCACGCGCTTCGCCAGAATGGCGCCGCCGCCCGTGGCGATGGTCATGCCTTGATCGTTGACGCTGAGCACCTCGCCGGGCTTGCCCCCGCCTGAAACTTTCGCGCTGTCGAAGATGTCGACCTTGCTGCCCTTGATCGTGCCCCAGGCACCAGGCGCCGGGTTGGCGGCGCGGATCAGGTTGTAGACCTCGGCGACCGACTTGGCCCAATCGATCTCGGCCACGTCCTTCTTGAACCAGCTCTCGTAGGTCTTCTTGGAGTGGTCCTGCGCGACCTTGGGCGCCTTGCCGGCGCGCACCAGATCGACCGACTCCATCATGGCATCGACGCCGAGCGGAAACAGCTTCTTGAAGTAGACGTCGCCCAGCGTCTCGTCGGGGCCGATCTCGACCGTCTTCTGCAACAGGATTGGACCCTCATCGAGCCCCTCGTCCGGCCAGAAGATCGACAGCCCTGTCTGCTTGCTGCCCCAGGCGATGGGCCAGTTGATGGACGACGGGCCGCGATGCAGCGGCAGCAGCGAGGGGTGATACTGGATGGTGCCGAGCTTGGGCGCATCGAGCACCGGCTGGGGCACGAACAAGGTCACGTAGGCCATGACGCACAGGTCGGCATTGGTGGACTTCATCAGCTCGAGCGCCTCGGGCGTCTTCCAGCTCTTCGGCTGATGTACGGGGAGCCCCTTTTCCTTGGCGAACACCTTGAGCGGGTCCTCGGCGCGGCCCGCCTTGTCCGGCGCGCAGAACACGGCAACCACGGTCTCCTTGCGCTCGAGCAGCTTCTCGAGCACGGCCTTGCCGAAGGCCTCTTGTCCATGCACGACGATACGCATCACGTACTCCCTAACCTTGCCGCATCCCCTCTCCCCGCTTGCGGGGAGAGGGCTAGGGTGAGGGGCAGAGATTGGCTCTGACTGCACATGTGTGGCTGCCCCTCACCCCGACCCTCTCCCCATGAAGTATGGGGAGAGGGGGATATTACTCTGCCGCTGCCTTTTTCTGCGGCTCGGTCGCCCCGGCCGCCTTGATTGCCGCGATCTCGTTGGCGGAGTAGCCGAGCACGTCGCGCAAAATCTCCTCCGTGTGCTCGCCAAGCAGCGGAGAGCGCCTCACCTCGGAGGCACTGGCGGAAAGTTTGATCGGGTTGCCGACCGAGAGATACTTGCCGCGCGTGGGATGATCGACCTCCACCATGGTGCCGGTAGCGAACAGCGACTTGTCCTCCGAGAGTTCCTTCATGGAAAGGATCGGCCCGCAGGGGATGTCGTACTCGTTCAGGATCTTCATGGCCTCGAACTTGGTCTTGGTCATGGTCCACGCCTCGATACGCGCGAAGATCTCGTTCAAGCGCGGCAGGCGCGCGGGCGGTTTGGCGTAGTCGGGGTGCGTCTTCCAGCCGGGCTCACCGATGACGTCGCAGATCGCCTCCCAGACCGGCGCCTGGGTGATGAAATAGATGTAAGCATTTGGGTCCTGCTGCCAGCCCTTGCACTTGAGGATGCGCCCTGGCTGCCCGCCCCCTGAGTCGTTGCCCGCGCGCGGCACCGCATCGCCGAAGGGGATGCCTTCACCGTGCTGGCTGAACTCCGTGAGCGGCCCGTGCTTGAGGCGCTGCTGGTCGCGCATCTTGACGCGCGTCAAGTTCAAGACGCCATCCTGCATGGCCACCGTCACACGCTGGCCTTTGCCGGTCTTGGTGCGATGATAGAGGGCGGTGACGATGCCGAGGCCCAGATGCAGCCCGGTTCCCGAGTCGCCGATTTGTGCGCCGGTGACTAGCGGCGGGCCGTCGCGGAAACCGGTGGTGGAGGCGGCGCCACCCGTGCATTGCGCGACGTTCTCGTAGACCTTGCACTCCTCATAGGGTCCGGGCCCGAACCCCTTGATGGACGCATAGATCATACGCGGGTTGAGCTCCTGAATGCGTTCCCAGGTGTAGCCCATGCGGTCGAGCACGCCGGGCCCGAAGTTCTCCACCAGCACGTCGCAGGTCTTGATCAGCCGCTCCAGCACCTCCTTGCCCTTCGGATTCTTGGTGTCGAGCGTGATCGAGCGCTTGTTGTGGTTGAGCATGGTGAAGTAGAGGCTGTCCACCTTGGGGACGTCCTGGAGCTGACCGCGCGTGATATCGCCAACGCCGGGCCGCTCGACCTTGATCACGTCCGCGCCGAACCACGCGAGCAGCTGCGTGCAGGTCGGCCCCGCCTGCACGTGGCTCATGTCGAGGATGCGGACGCCTTCCAGTGCTTTGCCCATGGCTCCCTCCCTTACTTCTTCTTGAGTGCGCTCTGCGGATTGAGATTGCCGATGCGGCCGCTCTCGCTACCGGCCTTCGGGTCGATCACCGCGTTGATCAGGGTCGGCTTGCCGGAGTCCATTGCCGTGTTCACGGCGCGCCGCAGCTCGTCCGGCGAGGTGGCATTGACGCCGACGCCACCGAAGGCCTCGATCATCTTGTCGTAGCGCGCGCCCTTCACGAACACTGTGGTCGCAGGGTCGGAGCTCGCGGTGTTGAGGTCGGTGCCGCGATAGATGCCGTCGTTGTTGAAGACCACGACGCAGACGGGAAGCTTGTAGCGGCAGATGGTCTCGATCTCCATGCCGGAGAACCCGAACGCCGAGTCGCCCTCCACGGCCAGCACCGGTTTACCGGTCTCGACCGCTGCGGCGACGGCGTAACCCATGCCGATGCCCATGATGCCCCAGGTGCCGACATCGATGCGCTTGCGCGGCCGGTACATGTCGATGATGCCGCGTGCCAGATCGAGCGTGTTGGCGCCTTCGTTGACCAGGATGGCGTCGGGGCGCTCCTTGACGATGGTGCGCAACACGCCGAGCGCGCCGTGGTAGTCCATCGGCGAGTTGTTGTTCATCAGCCGCGGCGCCATCTTGGCGACGTTCTCCTCGCGCTTGGCGGTGACGGCTTTGGTCCAGTCGGCGGGCGGCGCCGGCCAGCTGCCGCCCATGCCGTTGAGAATCGCGGAAACGCACGAGCCGATGTCGCCGACCACCGGGGCAGCGACGTCGACGTTGCTGTCCATTTCCTTAGGCTCGATGTCGACCTGGATGAATTTCTTGGGCGCATCGCCCCAGGTCTTGCCCTTGCCGTGCGAAAGCAGCCAGTTGAGGCGCGCGCCGATCAGCATAACGACGTCGGCGTCCTTGAGCACGGTCGAGCGCGCCGCGCCCGCGCACTGGGGATGGGTGTCGGGCAGGAGGCCTTTGGCCATGCTCATTGGCAGGAACGGTGCGCCGCTCTTCTCGACGAACGAGCGGATTGCATCGTCGGCCTGCGCGTAGGCAGCGCCCTTGCCGAGAATGATCAGCGGGCGCTTGGCGCCCTTGAGCACGTCGAGCGCGCGCTTCACTGCATCGGGAGCGGGGATCTGCGCCGGCGCAGCATCGATGACCTTGACCAAGGATCGCTTCCCGGCTTGCGCATTCATGACCTGGCCGAACAGCTTGGCCGGCAGGTCGAGATAGACGCCCCCCGGGCGTCCGGAGACGGCGGCGCGGATGGCGCGCGCGATGCCGATGCCGATGTCCTGCACGTGCAGGACGCGGTAAGCGGCCTTGCAGAGGGGCTTGGCGATGGCGAGCTGGTCCATCTCCTCGTAGTCGCCCTGCTGCAGATCGACGATCTCGCGCTCGGAGGAGCCGGAGATGAGGATCATCGGGAAGCAGTTGGTCGTGGCATGCGCCAGCGCGGTCAGGCCGTTTAGGAAGCCGGGCGCCGAGACGGTGAGGCAGATGCCGGGCTGCTTCGTCAGATAGCCCGCGATCGAGGCCGCGTAGCCGGCGTTCTGCTCGTGACGGAACGACAGCACGCGGATGCCAGCGGCCTGCGACATGCGTAGAAAGTCGGTGATGGGGATGCCGGGCACGGCATAGATGGTCTTGATGCCGTTGAGCTTGAGGGCATCGATGACGAGGTGAAAGCCGTCCGTCAGGTCCTGCTCGCCTGCCGCTGCGCTTGCATCAATAGTGTGTGCCGTTGCCGACATTTCGCTCCCCTGAGAAAACTTCTTCTGCACCGTTCGACCATGCCTGCAGTGCGTGCGGGCGACCGCTTGTGCCGCACCAGAGTCCACCACGGGCGCCACCGAATGGCCGCTGAAGGTCACGCCTCTTGGCTTTGCGTGTCTTCCGCAGCACCGCCTAGTCCTCGAATTGGATGCCTCCTTCCCGTCAATCGAGCGTAACGAAACGCTCCACGTGGTCCCGCAATCGCAAGGTGTGCTCGCGCACCAGGCGCTCGGCGCGCTCGGTGTCGCGTGCCTCCAATGCAGCCACGATGTCCTTGTGATCCACCACCGATCGCTTGGCGCGATCCTGCTCGAAAATCGTGCGCTGCCTGATGGCGCGCACATGAAAGAACAGGGTGTCGGTGATCTCTGCGATGAGTGGGTTCTTTCCCAAACCGATGATGGCCTGGTGGAACTTGATGTTGGCGTCGGAATACTCGCCTGTCTTGGCGGCGACCTTGTCCTGCGAGAATTGATCAACGAGCGTGTGCAGAGCGGCAAGCTCGGCGGCGCTTGCCTGGCGGGTTGCGAGCCTGGCAGCCATGCTTTCGAGCGCCGCCCACACCGTGATCATGTCGAGGATCTCGGCCTTGGTTTTTCGCACGATGAAAATCCCTCGGCGCGCCACGATGCGCACGAGACCTTCCTGATCAAGCTGGGCCAGCGCCTCGCGCAGCGGCGTGCGGCTGACACCGAAGCGTTGCGACAAGTCGCGCTCGTCGAGCCGCAGCTCGGCATCGTCGGCGTAGATGTTCATGTTGGTGATAGCGGCCTTCAAGGCCTCATAGGCCCGTGCCTTGAGGCTCAGTCCCTCACCTATGGGGGCGATCTTCAGCTGGGTATCGGCCACGTCACACCAAAGCAATTCACGCGCAGATCAACGTGTCACTCGAGCCCCGCACTGGCACTTGGTATGCCATACACCAGTCCCTTTCAAGGGACAAGGCAGACGGTGTGGGAGGCTGCGACCGAACAAGACCTCGTGGCGCGATGCTGCAGGGGCTCAAGCCCCGTATTGCGTCGGTCGCGCAATTGGCACAATGTATACCAGACGGGCCCAACGATAATGGGACAAGACCCAAGGGCCGCCGACCGCGACGGGGAAACGACGAGAAGGCACAACTCGTGGACGAGATCAACTCGCTCATCGGCGGCTTCAGCGTCGCCCTCTCCTGGTACAACCTGGCCCTGATGCTGGTTGGCATCCTGCTCGGCGTCATTATCGGCGTCTTGCCGGGCCTGGGCGGCGCCAACGGGGTGGCCATTCTGCTCCCCCTCACATTCACCATGCCGCCCACCTCGGCCATCATCATGCTCTCCTGCATCTACTGGGGCGCCTTGTTCGGCGGGGCCATCACGTCGATCCTTTTCAACATCCCGGGCGAGCCATGGTCGGTGGCGACAACCTTCGACGGCCATCCCATGGCCCAGCAAGGCAGGGCGGACGAGGCGCTGACCGCAGCGTTCACGTCGTCCTTCGTCGGCGCGCTGGTGGCGGTGATCCTCATCACTTTCCTGGCGCCGGTGGTCGCCAGGTTCGCCCTGCAGTTTGGGCCCGCCGAGTTCTTCTCGGTGTTCTTCCTGACGTTTGCAAGCTTCGTCGGCATGGGCAGGGGCTCGCCCTTCAAGGTGCTGGCGTCGATGTGTCTCGGCTTCGCGCTGGGGTCCGTCGGCCTCGACAAGATGACCGGCACACTGCGCATGACCTTCGGCCACGACGAGCTTCTGATCGGCTTCGACTTCCTGATCGCCGTGATCGGCCTGTTCGGTATCGGCGAGATCCTGTCGTCCATGGAAAGCGGACTGAAGTTCTCGGGCAGCAGCGCCACGATCAAGTTCGACGCCGTGCTGCAGACATGGAAGCAGCTCCTGAAATACTGGATGACGTCGATCCGCAGTTGCATCATCGGCTGCTGGATGGGCATCACGCCGGGCGGGGCCACGCCGGCCTCGTTCATGAGCTATGGTCTCGCCAAGCGCTTCTCCAGGCGTGGCGACAACTTCGGCAAGGGCGAGATCGAAGGTGTGGTGGCGCCGGAGACGGCCGCCCATGCCGCCGGCACCAGCGCGCTGCTGCCGATGCTGACGCTGGGCATTCCTGGCTCGCCCACTGCCGCCGTGCTGCTGGGCGGCTTGCTGATCTGGGGCCTGCAGCCGGGTCCGATGCTGTTCGTCGAGCAGAAGGACTTCGTGTGGGGACTGATCGCCTCGATGTACCTCGGCAATATCGCCGGTCTGGTCGTGGTCCTCACCTGCGTACCGTTGTTTGCCGCAATCCTGCGGGTGCCGTTCTCGATCATCGCCCCGGTCATTCTCGTGATCTGCGCCGTCGGCGCCTACACCGTGCACAACAGCATGTTCGACGTTTGGCTGATGCTGGCGTTCGGGGTCGCGGGCTACATCTTCACCAAGCTCGGCTATCCGCTACCGCCGCTGGTGCTGGCGATCGTGCTGGGCGACAAGGCCGAGGAATCGTTCCGGCAGGCCATGCTGGGGTCGCAAGGCAGCCTGACCATCTTCTGGTCCAACTGGCTGGTGGGCTCGATCATGACGCTCGGCATGATCCTGCTGTTCTGGCCCGCGGTCTCGTGGCTTATGGACAGGCGCAGATCCGGTCCCCGGCCAGTTGCCGCCCCAGCCGGAGCAGCGGTCGTGGATCGCAAGCGCTGAACGGACCGCAGAAGGATCGCAAGAGCAGGCAATCCGTCAAAAAAAAGCGAGCAGGCAAACCAAGGAGGAGGAAACGATGAAGCGACAATCACGAACTCGAGGACCAGGTTGGAGCGGAGAGGTTCTCGGCGCTGCCAGGGTCGCCGGCGCATTCGCCATGGCGGCGGCGCTCGTGCTTCAGGCACCGCCAGCGATGGCGCAGGCCTGGGAGCCGACGCGGCCCATCCAGTTCATCATCCCCGCCGGCACCGGCGGCGGCGCCGACCAGATGGCGCGCTTCGTGCAGGGCGTCGTGGCCAAGAACAACCTGGCCAAGCAGCCCATCATCACGGTCAACAAGGCCGGCGGCGCCGGGGCCGAAGGCTTCCTCGAGGTCAAGAAGTCCGCGGGCGACCCCCATACCATCATCATCACGCTGTCGAACCTCTTCACCACCCCGCTCGCCACCGGCGTTCCCTTCAGCTGGAAGGATCTGACGCCGGTTGCAATGCTGGCGCTGGACCAGTTCGTCCTGTGGGTGCCGGCCGACGCGCCCTACAAGATCGCCAAGGACTACATCGACGCGGTCAAGGGCGCCGACGACAAGAGCTTCAAGATGGGCGGCACCGGCTCCAAGCAGGAGGACCAGATCATCACCGTGGCGCTGGAGAAGCTGACGGCGCCGAAGAAGTTCACCTATATCCCGTACGCGGGCGGCGGCGCCGTGGCGGTGCAGCTGGTGGGCAAGCACGTCAACTCCACGGTGAACAACCCGATCGAGGCGGTGTCGCAGTGGAAGGCCGGCGCGCTGCGTCCGCTGTGCATCTTCGACGGCAAGCGCAGCGTGTACACGCAGAAGGTGACGGCCACGATGGCCTGGTCGGACATCCCGACCTGCAAGGAGTCGGGTGTCAACACCGAGTACCAGATGCTGCGCGGCATCTTCATGGCCCCCGGCGTCAAGGATGAGCACGTTGCCTACTACGTCGACCTGTTCAAGCGGGTGATGGCGACCGACGATTGGAAGTCGTTCATGGAGCAGGGCGCATTCAACCAGACCTTCATGACCGGCGACCAGTTCAAGTCCTGGGTGGCTGCCAATGACCAGCTCCATTACGACCTGATGAAAGAGGCGGGCTTCCTGGCGGCCGGGAAGTAGACACGCGCGGGGACCGGCGCTCGGAGTCGCGCCGGTCTCCGTTCCGGATGTGCCGTTGGACCGGCGCGCGACACAGCAAGGCAGGAGCGATATGCAGGACGAGAAGAACGCCGACGAGAGCCGGTCCCTGGTCTCGAACCGGACGATGGAGATCGTGGTCGCCCTCCTGCTGCTGGGCGGCAGCGCCATCGTCATTCACGACAGCGTCCGGCTGGGCTTCGGCTGGCGCGAGGGCGAAGGCCCGGCGCCCGGCTATTTCCCGTTCTGGGTCGCTGCCATCATGGGTGTTTCGAGCATCATCAACCTGGCGAACGCGGTGCGCGGGCACGGCGCAGGCGAAATCTTCGTCTCCCTTCGCCCGTTCGGCCGCGTTTTGGCAGTGCTCATTCCCAGCCTCGTGTACGTGGCGCTCGTCGGCGGTGTCTCGCTCGGCCCGCTCGAGTTGCCGCGGCTCGGGATCTACGTGGCCTCGGCGATTTTCATATTCGCCTTCATGCTTGCCGTCGGACGCGAGAACCCGCTCAAGGCCATCGGCGTCTCTGTCATCGTGCCCATCGCCTTGTTCCTGATGTTCGAGAAGTGGTTCCTGGTGCCGCTGCCCAAGGGCCCGCTCGAAACCTGGCTGGGCTACTGAGGCGATCGATCCGACGCGCGGCGCCGCTACCCTAGGTGAGCGGCACCGCGCTTGACCGGGGCCTTACTCGGCTGCGTGGCGTTGCGTCTCCCCGCGCTCTGCCTTGCGCGTCAGTATCCAGCCAGCCAGCAGCACGATGCCGCCGCCGATGAGCTCGAAGCTGCGCAGGATGAACTTGGTGCTGACGCCCAGGTAGTGTGCCAGCGAGGCCACGTAATCCTGGAGCACCGGCTCGGTCGCGATCAGCTCGCCGGCGATCCATCCGAGCAGTGCGGCGCCGGCCCACACCAGGATCGGATAGCGCGTCAACAGGCTCACGATCAGGGTCGAGCCGGCAACCACCAGCGGGATCGAGATGACGAGGCCCGCGATGATCAGCCAGATGCGCTGATCGGGCGGGGCAGCCTCCGCCGCGCCGGCAATGGCGAGCACGTTGTCGAGGCTCATGACGATGTCGGCGATGGCGACGATCTTCACCGCCTCCCACAGACTGCCGCCACCCGCGACCTTGTCCTCGCCAGACTCCTCTTCGCCGACCAGCAGCTTGATTGCGATCCAGAACAGCAGCAGGCCGCCGGCTAGCTTCAGCCAGGGCACATTGAAGAGAAACTGCACCAGAACGGTGAAGATGATGCGCAGAACCACCGCGGCCCCGGCGCCGAGCATGATGCCGAGCCGGCGCTGGCGCGGGGGCAGGTTGCGGCACGCGAGCGCAATGACCACCGCGTTGTCGCCCGACAGGACGATGTTGATGCCGATGATCTTGACGACGGCGATCGCGGTGATGGCGTGGGCGCCGAACAGCGATCCGAACCAGTTGAGCCACTGTTCCGAAATAGACGTCTGCGCGAATACGGTGGCGATGCTCGCCATCCCCGCCAGTTCCATCTTCCTGTTCCCTCCTGCGGTGTTCTTTCTTTTTCATGGCCCAACTTGCAGTCGAGCTGTCAAGGATAATGCGACATGAGCTCTACTGGCCAAGCGGTCGCAGGGCGCAGCATCGACCGTTGCAGCGTGCAGCTGGCCGACGTCCTTTGGATGTGCGGCGTGCCGTTCATCGACCGTAGCACCGGCGATGTGTCATGCTAGCCAGATGCGACAAGCCGCCTTGGCGTTCGCAGCGAACGCGGCAGCGGCACGCCGCTCTCGACAGGTGACTTCATGCTGGTATATGGTATGCCAAACCCCGTTGCAATGGGGCGCTGGGCGGCTGACAGGAAATGAAGGACGCATCGCATTCGCCGGGCGGCCGTGGCAGCCGCGCGATCCATCCAGGCTCAGGCAGGCGCAAAGCGGCACCGTTCCCGCGCGGGCGCGTGCTGAGGCAGGAAGAGGTGGCGGCCGTCAAGGCGCTGCTCGGTGACCGGCCGCGCGAGCGGGCGCAGCTAATCGAATATCTGCACCTCATCCAGGATCGGGAAGGCTGCCTGCCGGCGGGCCATCTGCATGCCCTGGCGGAGGAAATGCGCATTCCGATGGCGGAGGTGTACGAGGTTGCGACCTTCTACGCCCACTTCGACGTGGTGGCCGACGGCGAGCCGCGTCCGCCCAAGGTCACTATCCGCGTCTGCGATAGCCTGAGCTGCATGCTGGGGGGCGCAGAGAAGCTGATCACCGAGATGCAGGCGGCGAACCTCGCCGGGGTGCGCGTGGTGCGGGCGCCGTGCATCGGCTCGTGCGACACCGCGCCGGCAGCAGAGGTCGGCCACCATCATGTCGACCACGCCAGCGCGTCCAAGCTCGAGGAGCTGGCGCTCGGCGGCCACGTTCACCCGGAGATGCCGGCCTATCAGGACTTCGACGCGTACGTAAAGGCTGGCGGCTACGGCGTTCTCAAGTCGTGCCTGTCCGGCAAGCGCAAGCCCGAGGACGTGATCGCCGCGCTGTCAGACGGCGGTCTGCGCGGCCTCGGTGGCGCCGGCTTCCCGACGGGCCGCAAGTGGGGCCTGGTGCGGGCCGAGAAGGGCCCTCGGCTGATGGCCGTCAACGGCGACGAGGGCGAGCCCGGCACCTTCAAGGACCGCTACTACCTCGAGCGCGAGCCGCACAGGTTCCTGGAGGGCGCGCTGATCGCCGCCTGGGCCGTAGAGGCCGAGGAGGTCTTCGTCTATATCCGCGACGAGTATCCCGCCGTCCTCAAGATCCTGGCCAACGAAATCCCGAAGCTGCAGGCCGCGGGCCTTTGCAAGCACACCAAACTCACCGTCCGCCGCGGCGCTGGCGCCTACATCTGCGGCGAAGAGAGCGCCATGATCCAATCGATCGAGGGCAAGCGGGGCTTACCGCGCCACCGGCCCCCTTACGTGGCGCAGGTCGGCATCTTCGGGCGGCCGACGCTGGTCAACAACATCGAGACGCTGTTCTGGGTGCCCACCATCATCGAAAAGGGCGCGGCGTGGTTCGCGAGCCAGGGCAAGAACGGTGCGAAGGGCCTGCGCTCCTACTCGGTGTCGGGGCGCGTGAGAAAGCCGGGCGTGGTGCTGACGGCGGCCGGCTCCACCTGCAAGGACCTGATCGAGCTCACCGGCGGCATGGCCGATGGCCACAATTTCAAGGGCTACCTGCCGGGAGGTGCCTCGGGCGGCATACTGCCGGCCTACATGGCCGACATCCCGCTCGACTTCGGGCAGCTCGAGAAGCACGGCTGCTTCGTCGGCAGCCACGCCGTTGTAATCCTATCCGACAAGGACGACATGAAGGCGGTGGCGCTCAATCTGATGCGCTTCTTCGAGGACGAGAGCTGCGGCCAGTGCACACCCTGCCGCAACGGCACCGAGAAGGCCGTGCAGCTGATGGCCGCCGGCAACTGGAGCGAACAGCTGCACAACGACCTGGGCCAGGTGATGGGCGACGCGTCCATCTGCGGCCTTGGCCAGGCGGCGCCGAACCCGGTGCGGTGCGTGTTCAAGTTCTTTCCGGAGGACCTGCGATGAGCGGGCTGCCGCAGGCGGTTCCTACGGTGCAGGTAGACAACGAGCGCGTGCGTGTGACCGAGTGGCGCTTCGCGCCGGGCGCGGAGACCGGCGAGCACGTCCACCAGATGGACTACGTGGTGATTCCCTCGGGCAACGGCCGCCTGAAGCTGATTTCGCCCCAAGGTGACGACAGCTTTGCGGACCTGAAGCTCGGTGTATCCTATTTCCGCAAGGCCGGCGTGCATCACAACGTCATCAACGCAAACGACTACGAGTTCGCGTTCGTCGAGATCGAGCTGAAGAGCTGACGTCATTCCCGCGAAGGCGGGAATCCATGCCACCGAGTCGAGAAGGTGCAGGCTTCAGTAAAATGGAAAACGCCCCAGGCAGAGGAATGAACAACAAATCTCATCGGCACCTCTGCCGCACCGTGCACTGGGTCCCCGCCTGCGCGGGGATGACGTTCGCGCGTGTGGAACCCCTGCGAGACCAACAATGACGGACAAGATCACATTCGAGCTGGATGGCAAGCAGGTCGAGGCCGAGCCGGGCGAGACCATCTGGCAGGTGGCGCAGCGGGCGGGCACCAAGATCCCGCACCTGTGCTGGCATCCGGCACCCGGCTATCGCGCCGATGGCAACTGCCGTGCCTGCATGGTGGAGGTGGAAGGCGAGCGTGTGCTCGCCGCCTCGTGCCAGCGCAAAGCTGCACCCGGCATGAAGGTAAAAAGCGCGAGCGAGCGGGCGAAGAAGTCGCGCGAAATGGTGTTCGAGCTGCTGATGGCGGACCAGCCGGTGCGCGAGACGAGCCACGATCCCAAGTCCGCCTTCTGGAACTGGGTGGACGCCATGGGCGTCACGCCGACGAGCCGCTTTCCGCGCGATCATCGTCCCGCCGCCGATAGCACGCATTCGGCCATCGCCGTGAACCTGGACGCCTGCATCAACTGCGGGCTGTGCGTACGCGCCTGCCGCGAGGTGCAGGCCAACGACGTGATCGGCATGGCCTACCGGGGCCATGGCTCCAAGGTGGTATTCGACTTCGATTTGGGCATGGGCAATTCCACCTGTGTTGCCTGCGGCGAATGCGTGCAGGTGTGTCCCACCGGCGCGCTGATGGAGAAGAACCTGCTCGACCAAGCCGGCAAGCGGGTGAACTACGAGACGAAGTCGGTCGACACGCTATGCCCGTACTGTGGGGTGGGCTGCCAGACCAAGGTGCACGTCAAGGACAACAAGATCCTCTACGTCGACGGCCGCGATGGGCCGGCCAACAACAACCGCCTGTGCGTCAAGGGTCGCTTCGGCTTCGACTACATCCATCATCCGGACCGGCTGACCAAACCGTTGATCCGCCGTGACGGCGTCGCCAAGGACGCCAACATGCAGATCCGGCGCGAGGAGGTGGACAAGTACTTCCGCGAGGCGACCTGGGAGGAGGCGCTGGCCAAGGCGGCAACCAGCCTCAAGACCATTCATACTCGTGATGGCGGCAAGGCCATCGCCGGGTTCGGCTCGGCCAAGGGCTCCAACGAGGAGGCCTATCTGTTCCAGAAGCTGATCCGGCAGGGTTTCGGCACCAACAACGTCGACCACTGCACGCGGCTGTGCCACGCCTCGTCGGTGGCCGCGCTGATGGAAGGGATCAACTCCGGGGCAGTCACCGCGCCGTTCACCGCCGCCAAGGACGCCGACTGCATCATCGTCATCGGCGCGCGGCCGACCGAGAACCATCCCGTCGCCGCCACCTTCCTCAAGAACGCGGCAGCGCGCGGTGCCAAACTGGTCGTCATGGACCCGCGCGGGCACGCCCAGGGCCTTGCCCGCTACGCCAGCCACATCCTGCAGTTCAAGCCGGGGCGCGACGTTGCCCTGCTCAACGCCATGCTTTGCACCATCGTCGAAGAGGGCATGGTCGACATCCAGTACGTGCAGGCCCACACCGAGGGCTTCGAGGCACTGAAGGCCAAGGTCAAGGACTTCACGCCGGAGGCAATGGAGCCAGTGTGCGGCATTCCCGCGGCCACCATTCGCGAGGTGGCGCGGCTATACGCCCGCTCGGAGCGCTCCATCATCTTCTGGGGCATGGGCATCTCCCAGCACACGCACGGCACCGATAACGCGCGCTGCCTGATCGCGCTGGCGCTCGCGACGGGGCAAGTCGGCCGCCCCGGCACCGGCCTGCATCCCCTGCGCGGCCAGAACAACGTGCAGGGCGCCTCCGACGCCGGCCTGATCCCGATGTTCTTTCCGGACTACAAGTCGGTCGAGGATCCCGCCATCCGCGGCATGTACGACGATTTCTGGGGCACGACGCTGCCGCCCAAGCGGGGGCTCACGGTGGTCGAGATCATGCACGCCATCAAGGACGGCGTGATCAAGGGCATGTACGTGATGGGTGAGAACCCGGCCATGTCGGACCCCGACGTGCAACACGCACGCGAGGCGCTGGCCAAGCTCGAGCACCTCGTCGTGCAGGACATCTTCCTCACCGAGACGGCCTGGCACGCCGATGTGGTGCTGCCGGCCTCGGCGCATGCGGAGAAGTGGGGCACTTTCACCAATACCAATCGCCAGGTGCAGATCGCGCGCCCCGTGATCGATCCGCCGGGCGAGGCGCGCCAGGACTGGGCGCTGATCCAGTCGCTGGCGCAGGGCATCGGGCTGAAATGGAACTACAAGGACGTGTCGGAGGTGTTCACGGAGATGGCGCACGTGATGCCCTCGCTCGCCAACATCACCTGGGAGCGACTGGTGCGGGAAGACGCCGTCACCTATCCCTGCGATGCGCCCGACAAGCCCGGCAACGAGATCATCTTCGCGCAATCGTTCCCGACCAAGTCGGGTCGCGCCAAGATCGTGCCGGCCGACCTGCTGCCGCCCGACGAGCTGCCAGACGAGACCTATCCGATGGTGCTGACCACCGGGCGGCTGCTGGAGCACTGGCACACCGGCTCCATGACGCGCCGCGCCTCCAACCTCGACACGCTGGAGCCGGAGGCCATTGCGGGGTTGAACCCGCGCGAGATGGACAAGCTCGGCGTGCCGCCTGGCGGCTTCATCCGTGTGTCGACGCGGCGCGGCGAGGTGACCTTGAAAGCCCGCGCCGACCGCGACGTGGCGGAGGGCATGGTGTTCATCCCGTTCTGCTTCGCGGAGGCCGCCGCCAACCTGCTCACCAACCCGCAGCTCGACCCGATGGGCAAGATCCCGGAGTTCAAGTTCTGCGCGGCCAAGGTAGAGCGGGCGGAGGTGCTGGCCGCCGCGGAATGAGGCTGTGCCCGGACGGCGCTGCGCGCCTGCGGGGGTGGCGGCAGGACCGATGCTGCGCACACACAGGCGGCGCAGCGCATCGCCGTTGTCCTTGCGGAAGTCGGCGATCGTCTTGCGACTGTCCCCGATCTACCCCCTCGACAACCCCTTCATGATCACCCCCGCAGAATCATCAGGGGAATCATAACCACGCCGGTCGTTTCACACACCCGGGGTCAAGAGCAGACGTCCCGGTTTCGTCTCGCGCAATGTCTGCTTCGTGGCCGTGAGGCGACATGCAGTGGATTCCCGACCTAGATGGATTGTGTCGGAAGAATGCACGCCAAGATGGCGGATGATGATATATCAGACGTGCGCTGGTGATTATGAGGAGGTCGCGTGAGCACATTCGAAGGCAGGCGCACCATCGACGGCCTCGTAGTGACCGTGGACGGGAAACGCCTCGACGAGCACTATGGCGTCAAGCGCTTCACCACTTGGGGATTTGAGTGGACCTACGAGGGGGACAGCCCCAGGCAGCTGGCGCTCGCCATCCTGGTCGAGCACCTGCGCGACAACGACCGGGCGATCGCGCTCTCCGAGGCCTTCATGCGCGATGTTGTCGCCAATCTCGACAATGATTGGGTGCTGACGGGGGCCGAGATCGACAAGGCGATCGCGGCCATCGAAGGGCGGTGAACAGCGTGCTCGCCGCCCCGGATGACATCTGACATGCCTCTGATATATCATGCCTGGAACGGCCGCTGAGACGGCTGCAACCTACGGGAGGCATTCGCCTATGACGCTCTCACGCCGCACGATCCTCAAATCCATCGCTGCCACGGGCGCCGCTGCGGCGTCTCCTGGCGTGTTCGCTCCAGCCATCGCCCAGGCGCGCCCACTGAAGCTCGGCATTCTGGCGCCGCGCACCGGCATCGCCGCAAGCGCCGGCATCAGCGGGTTGCGCGCCACCGAATGGGCGGTGGAAAGGTTCAACGCGGGCGGCGGGATTGCCGGGCGCAAGAGTCGAGCTGGTGGTCGAGGAGGAAACGAGCCCCAAGGACACCATCGAGCGCTTCCAGAAGCTCGTGCAGCAGGAGAAAGTCGATTGCGTTCTGGGCATCGTCTCCACCGGCGTCGGCCTCGCGCTCGGCCCGGTGGTGGAGGAGGCGCGCGCGCTCACCATCTTCTGGGACGGCACCACCCAGGACGGCGTCGAGGAGAAGCTGCCGAACCCGAAGTACCTGTTCCGCTGCACCGACAACGAATGCGA
Source organism: uncultured Alphaproteobacteria bacterium (assembly GCA_963832445.1). Taxonomy (GTDB): domain Bacteria; phylum Pseudomonadota; class Alphaproteobacteria; order Rhizobiales; family Hyphomicrobiaceae; genus AWTP1-13. Next base: position 13,390 of record CAWHUM010000022.1, on the reverse strand, counting down.
AGCGGTGATGTCCTCACTGCTCGCCATCAAGCACTGGAAGGGCAGTTCAAGCGGATCGCCGGCATCAATCCGGACTACTCCTACGGCCGCAACAACATGGCCGCGTTCATCGCCCTGCTGCGGCGCTTCAACATCGAGCACGAGGTCGTCACCGAGCAGTGGCCGAAGGTCGGCACCATGGAGCTGACCAGCCACGTCGCCGCGCTTCGGGCGGCCAGAGCCGGACCTGATCTTCTCGTCGCTGCTGTTCGCCGACCTGCCCGTGTTCATGAAGCCAGGCGTACGCCGCCGAGCTCACCAAGGGCACCAAGCTCGTGTTCCCGGCCGCCGGCTGGCAGCACACGCTCATGAAGAAGGACTTCACGCCCGAGGGCATGATCTTCGGGCACAACACGCTCTACTTCGACAATCCCCGAGGCAACGCCGATGGCGAAGGAGTTCGTCGCCTGGTTCGCACGACAAGCAGAAGGACTATCCGAACTGGGAGGCCGACCGCGCCTACTTCGCCATCGCCTCCTACAAGGCCGCCGTGGAGAAGGCCGCCAAGCGCCAAGGGTGGGCAATGGCCGAGCGCCGACGACGTCATCGCCGCCATGGACGGGCTATCGGTCGAGAGCCTCGGCGGCAAGGGCTCCTGGCGCAAGGACCACATCGCCGACCAGACCTTCGTGCAGGGCTTCTCCACTCACAACAACAAGTACGACTTCGTCACCCTCGATCCAGCACGTATCGAGACCATGTACTCGACCGACCTGCAGAAGCCGGCCGGCGCCAACTTCTGGGAGTGGCTGAAGACGGCGCAGTTCAAGATCTAAGGGGTCCGGCCGGCCCCGATGTCGACGATCGGCAACATCCTGCTCGGCGGCATCTTCCATGCCGCCGTGCTGTTTCTGGTGGCTGCCGGGCTGCAGCTCGTGTTCGGCGTGCAGAAGATCGTCAACCTGGCCTGCGGCTCGTTCTATGCGCTGGGCGCCTATTTCGGCATCACGCTCGTCAACCTGGCGCTGAGGCGCGGGCCTGCCGCCTGTGCTGCTGCTGCCGATGCTGATCGTCGGCCGGGCTCGTGATGGCGTGCGGTCGGCCCGCCGATCGAGCGGCTGCTGCGCACCGTCTACGACCGCGACGAGAGCTTCCAGCTGCTGCTCACCTTCGCGCTGGTGCTGATGTTCCAGGAGCGTCTTCCGCTTCGTCTGGGGCGCCAATCCGCAGTCGCTCGACAACGTGCACCTGGTCTACGGCAAGATCGTCGCGGGCGATTTCATCGTGCCGGTCTACAACCTCCTGGTGATCGGCGCGGCGATCGGCAGCGGCGGTGCTGATCGGCCTGTTCCTGCGAGCGCACCAACTACGGCCGCCTGCTGCGCGCCACCGCCGAGAACCGCACCATGGCGGAGGCGCTGGGCGTGAACGTGCGCAGCGTCTACGCCGTGGTGTTCACGCTCGGCACGCTGCTCGGCACCATCGGCGGTGCGCTGGTGGTGCCCACCTCGGCCGCCTCGCTCGACATGGCGATCGAGTTCGTGATCGAGGCGTTTGCCGTGGTCGTGATCGGCGGGCTCGGCTCCATGACCGGCGCGCTGGTCGGGCGCGCTGCTCGTCGGGCTCGATTCGCGCGGTGCTCGCTCGTCGTCTATCCGGAGTTCGAGATCCTGGCCATCTACCTGATCGTCATCGGCGTCCTGCTGCTTCGGCCGTCGGGCCTGTTCGGAAAGCCCGCGACATGATGCGCGCGTCCGGCGCTCCTCCTCGCGTCGCCGGTGTCGTTGCGCTCGGCCTGGTGCCGGTCCTGGCGCCGCCGTTCTACGCCAACCTGCTCGTGCCGTTCTTCGGCTATGCCATCGCGCTGCTCGGGCTTCAATCTGCTGTTCGGCTACGCCGGCCTGCTGTCGTTCGGCCACGCCATGTTCCTCGGGCTCGGCGCCTATGGTGCCGCGGTGATCGCCGGCGTGCTGGGCGTCAGGCAGTTCGAGGTCGTGCTTGTCGGCGTCGCGCTCGCGGCCTCGTCGTCGCGCTGCCGATCGGCTTCCTGTGCGTGCGCTACACCGGCATCTTCTTCGGCATGCTCACGCTGGCCTTCGGCATGCTGGCGCACTCCGTGCTGTTCAAGTTCTACCACCTGACCGGCGGCGACAGCGGCATGCGCGTGCCGCGCATGCGCATCCTCGGGCTCGAGTTTGCCGCCTACAACAAGATCGAGCTCCTGGCCGGGCCCTTCTACTACTACTGCCTGGCGCTGCTGGTGATCGCGGCGCTCCTCATGTGGCGCATCGTGCACTCGCCCGTTCGGATTGCACCTGCGCGTCGCTGCGCGACAACGCGCAGAAGGCCGAGTACCTGGGCGTGCGCGTGCGCCAGTTCCGGCTGGCGGCATTCGCCATCTCGGCCGTCTATGGCGCGATCGGCGGCGCCATTCTGGGCTTCCGCATCGGTCTGGCCGACCCCGAGCTGGTGCACTGGACGCACTCGGGCCATCTCGTGTTCATGACGGTGCTCGGCGGCTTCTCGAGCTTCCTGGGCCCCATCGTCGGCGCGCTGGCGCTCACGCTCCTGCAGGATCAGCTGCAGTCGATCACCCAGTACTGGCGCTTTGTGCTCGGTGCCATCCTGGCGGCGGTCGTGATCTTCTTCCCGCGCGGCCTTGCGGGCATCGCGGCTGACTTGGTCGGCCCGCTGCGGCGGCAAACGCGGGGGGCGCCGGCGTGACGGCTCTTATCGAGACCAAGGGTCTGTCCAAGCACTACGGCGCCTTCCGTGCGCTCGACGACGTCTCGATTGCCGTCGGCGAGGGCGAGTTCGTCTCGGTCGTGGGGCCGAACGGCGCCGGCAAGACCACGCTGGTCAACCTGCTGACCGGCCTGTTGCTGCCGACCAGCGGCGAGGTCTACTTCAAGGGCCAGAACATCGCCGGCGTCGGGCCCGTGGCGCTGGCCGAGCGGGGCATGGCGCGCACCTTCCAGCTCGTTCAGATCTTTCCCGCAGCTGACCGTGGCCGAGACCATCGCCGCCGCGGTGGTTTCCCAGCAGCGCAAGCAGTGGCGGCTGTTCTCGGCCTCAGCAGCGGAAGATGCCGCAATCCGCGCGCGCGTGCAGGAGATCGCCGGCATCTTCGGCCTCGAGCACCGCCTTGCAGAGCTGTCGCGCATGCTCTCGCAGGGCGAGAAGAAGCTGCTCGACGTCGCCTCCGCCTTCGCGCTGGCGCCGCAGGTGATCCTGCTCGACGAGCCGACGTCGGGCGTGTCGACCGCCGAGAAGCACGGCCTGATGAAGACGCTGATCGGCGCCGCCGACGGCTGCCGGCGTCAAGGCCATCATCCTGGTCGAGCACGACATGGACCTGGTGGCCGTCCTACTCGCACCGCATCATCGCGCTGTCCGAGGGCCAGGTGCTGGCCGACCTGCCGCCCGACGCCGTTCTTCGCCGATCCCGGTGATCATCGAGACCGTGGTCGGCAAGCGCAGGGGCGCATTGATGCTCGCCGTCAAAGACCTGGTCGTCGACATCGACGGCAGCCACATCCTGCGCAAGGTCTCGCTGGAGGTCGCGCGCCGGCGAGCTCGTCTGCCTGGTCGGCCGCAACGGCGCCGGCAAGTCGACCACGTTCCGCACCATCATGGGCGCGCGCAAGGCGGTATCCGGCTCGATCACGCTCGAGGGGCGCGACATCACGGGGCTCGCGCCCTTCGAGATCGCGCGCCTGGGCGTCGGCTTCGCGCCCGAGGAGAGCGAGGTGTTCGGCGACCTCACCGTCGCCGAGAACATCCTGCTGCCGACCTGGACGCGGCCGACGGCGCGCTCCGCGCCGAGGAGCGCGAGGCGCTGGCCTACCGCGTCTTCCCGAGGCTCGAGCGCTACCGCGCGCGCGGCGGCCAGCAGCTCTCGGGCGGCGAGCGCAAGATGGTGTCGATCGCCCGCGCGCTTGCAGCTCGATCCAAAGCTGCTGCTGCTGGACGAGCCGACGGAAGGGTCTGTCGCCCGCCATCGTGCCGTCGATCGTCGACGGCATCGCCTCGATCCGTCAGCTCGGCCACGCCGTGCTGATCGCCGAGTCGAACCTGCATCACGTTCCCGAGTTCGCCGACCGGCTCTACGTCATCGAGCGCGGCGAGATCATCTACGCCGGACCGCCCGCGGACGTGCGCAAGGACCCGGCGGTTGCCCGCGTTGTGGAGGGCTCATTTTGAACGCATCCCGACCGGCTGGCGTTGACTTGCGCGGCCGCATCGGTGTAGCTGTGATATATCAGAGCCGAGCGGCCGTGTTCCATTGCCGGCTACCGGGTGCCGCAGATCGTCGGAAGGGCCACGCACCATGATCACCGAACGCCAGAAAGCCTATCGCGCCGTGTACCGCTCGCGCATCATGGGCTTCTACGACGGCTACCTGCACATCGCCATCATCTACGCCATGGGGGCCGCCGCGTTCTACATCTACCTGCAGCACATCCAGAACCCGACGCTGCTGGAGTGGCTCACCGTTCCCATCACCTTCCTGTTCACCAACGTGTTCGAGTGGTTCGTGCACAAGTTCGTCATGCACCGCCCGGTGAACATCAAGGGCCTGCGCGCGGTGTACGAGCGCCACACGCTCAACCACCACCAGTTCTTCACCGACGAGGAGATGCGCTTCCGCGACCACAAGGACTGGCGCGTCACGGTGTTCCCGCCCTATGCGCTTGTGGTGTTCATCCTGATGTCGCTGCCCGGCGGCGTGCTGCTCGGGCACATATTCTCGGCGAACGTCGGTTGGCTTTTCATGTGCACAACCACCGGCATGTACCTCATCTATGAGTTCATGCACTTCTGTTGCCACGTCGACGAGAACTGGTTCGTGCGCAACTGCCCGTTCGTGAATACCCTGCGCCGCCATCACACCGCGCACCACAACGCGCGGTTGATGATGGAAACCAACATGAACCTGACCTTCCCCATCGCCGACTGGCTGTTCGGCACTTCGGACCTCAACCGGGGGCTCCTCGGCCATCTGTTCAACGGCTACGACACGAGGTTCCTGAAGAAGAACCTGCGCGGCCAGCCCAAGCGGCCGGACGCGGCGGCGGCGGCGCCGCTCGGCAACTACTGAGGGCCGGCCCAAAAGGGCGGCTTAGCGGAGGCAACGCATGCCAAGCGACGTAAAGGCCATCGTGTCGCTGGTGACCCTTCTGGTCGGCATCGGCTTCGCCTACTGGGAGAACGCCAACGGCAACGCCCGGCTGTTCTGGCTCGTGATCGGCCTTGCCGTATTCGCCGTCGTCGCCATGTGGGTATTCCCCGAGGCGCAGGGCGGCAAGCCGCAGTCGGACGACACGGGCGAGCGGACCTAGTGTGATGATCGAGAAGTCCGCACCATCGCGTGAGGCTGGGTTCGAGAGCGGACTTCTCGATCATCACACTAGAATCATGATTTCGCTAGTGTCCTTCAGATCGCGAAATTCGTACCGCGCTCGCTGCAAAGTGAGACGAATTTCGCGATCAGGACACTAGGGGCGCCATCGCCAGGAGCAAGAGATGGCACTGCCTCCGCTCCCCGAGTTGGCCGTGTTCATGGCGCTGGTACTTGTGCTCTCGCTCTACGGCCTCACCGTCAGCGGCCATTTCCCCGAGGAGCACCGTGCCGCCTCGCTGCGCACGGCCAGCGGCCAAGTCTTGCTGTGGGGCACGCTCGCGCTGTGCGCTGCGCTCGCCGTCTCCGCGCTCGCGTTCGCATGGCAGCGTGTGCCGATCCATGCGGCCGTCATCGGCGGAGGCGCGATGGTGCTGATTGCGCCGCTGCTGCTGCAGCCGCTGCCTGACAGCTTCGTCAACAGCCGGCGTGCCCTCGTGCTCTTTACTGCCCTCGGCATCGGGCTGGGGCTCATGGCCGGAACACTCATCGCCTAAGGGAGGACACGCCGTGACGGGGGATACGAAACCTGCGGAGAAGAAGCGCGAGAAGCGCACCATCACCGAGATCCGCGAGTCCAAAAAGACCGGGGAGAAGATGGTCTACATGTCGGTGCCCGACTACACGAGCGCCAAGTGGGCCGAGATGGCGGGCGTCGACGTGGCGGTGGTGGGCGACAGCCTGGCCATGATCGCCCACGGCCATCCCTCTACCATCCCGGCCACCATGGACATGATGGTGATGCACGCCCAGGCCATCCGGCGCGGGGCGCCCAACACGTTCGTGCTCGGCTGCATGCCTTACCAGAGCTACAACACGGTCGACCGGGCGCTGACGAACGCCACACGCTTCATGCAGGAGGCAGGCTCCGATGCCGTCAAGCCGCAGGGCGGGAAATCGCAGGCGCACATCCTGAAGGCGCTGGTCGACGCCGGCATCCCCACCGCCTCCCACATCGGCCTTACCCCGCATACCATCGCCATGTTCGGCGGCTTCAAGATTCAGGGCCGCACGGCGGAAGCCGCCATGAAGATCCTGGAGGACGCGCTGGCCATCGAGGACGCCGGCTGCTTCATGCTGGAGTTCGAGGCGGTGCCAGCCAAGATCGCCAAGCTGATCTCCGAGCAGCTCGCCATCCCCACCATCGGCATCGGCGCTGGCGTCGGCACCGACGGGCAGATTCTGCTTTGCCACGACCTGCTCGGCGTCTTCACCGACTTCAAGCCGAAGTTCACCAAGCGCTTTGCCAAGCTGACCGAGGTTGCCGTGGCAGGCATCAGGCAGTACGTGAAGGAAGTGAAAGAGGGCTCGTTCCCCGACGACGATCATAGCTATACGGTCAACGAGGCCGAGTACGAGAAGTTTGCCAGCATGGTACAGAAGCGCCGGCAATTGTAGGTTGGGTCAAGCGGAGCGCAGACCCGGCATCGATCATCAGGAGCCAGCCCGCGTTGGGTCATCGCTGCCGCTCGACCCACCGACGCTTCCCTGTTCGGTGCGCGACCCACAGCCCCATCGATCCCCATGAGCAATAAGAGAAAGGCTCGGCGCGCTGACACGACCAAGGCCGAGACGCTGACCGCGCAGGCCTACAACCGGCTCGAGGAGATGATCGTCACTCTCGCTTTGGAGCCGGGCGCCATCCTGTCGGAGCAGACGCTGTCGGCTGATCTCGGCATCGGCCGTACGCCCATCCGCGAGGCGCTGCAGCGACTGGCGCGCGAAGGCTTGGTGTTGGTGCTACCCCGCAAGGCCATCATCGTCACGGAAACCGACCCGCGACGGCAACTGCTGGTACTCGAGGTACGGCGCGAGCTCGAGCGGCTGCTGGCGCGCGCCAGTGCGGAGCGAGCCACGGATGCCGAGCGGCAGCGGTTCCGTCAGATTGCCGATGGCATGGAGGCCGCGGCCGACACCAACGACGACATCGCGTTCATGCGCCTCGATCGGGAACTCAACGCGCTCCTCGCGCAAGCCTCGCACAACGAGTATGCCGCCCGCTCCATGCGGTCCCTCAATGGTCATTCACGACGGTTCTGGTACCTGCACTACAAGGAGGCCGCGGACCTGCCAAAGTGCGCGCGACTGCACGCCGATGAGGCCCGCGCCGTTGCCAAAGGCAACGCTGTTCGCGCAATGTCCGCTTCCGACAAGCTGATGGACTACGTCGAGACCTTCACTCGCGCGACAATCGCAGCGCGACGATAGCGCGGCCGGGAGCGCCCGACCGCAGCGAGGCGATGCGAAAGCGTCTGGTGGCGTCTATGATCAGGGCTAACGGTCCGGCGCACCTTCTCGGCAACGCGTCTTCTGGATCGCGCGCACGGCAAGTGGATGTCCACTGTTTCGTCTGTTACCCATAGGCCGCAGCAACTGATGGCGCATTTGGTACGTGATAGGAAGCCAAAGCAGACCCTCCTATGCCCCATATCTCCACCGACGACGGAGTCAGGCTCTACTTCGAGGAAACCGGCAGCGGCGCACCGATCGTTTTCGTGCACGAGTTTGCCGGCGATTACCGAAGCTGGGAGCCGCAACTTCGCTACTTCTCGCGGCGCTATCGCTGCATTGCTTTCAATGCGCGCGGCTGGCCGCCGTCGGACGTTCCGCAGGACGTAGCGCGCTATTCACAGGCCCGCGCCTGTGACGACATCCGCTCGGTCCTCGATGGGCTGAACATCGACAGGGCACATATCGTCGGCCTGTCGATGGGCGGGCTCGCCACGCTGCATTTCGGTCTGACATACCCTTCCCGCGCACTCTCGCTGCTGGTTGCCGGGGCTGGCTATGGCTCAGAGCCCGGCGAGCGCGAGAAGTTTCGCGAGGAAGCCGTCGTCATTGCCGCCAAGCTGGAGAAGGAGGGCATGGCCGCCTTCGCGGAGGCCTATGCCTATGGCCCCACCCGCGTCCAGTTCGAGAATAAGGACCCGCGCGGCTTTGCCGAGTTCAAGGCGATGCTGTCGGAACATTCCGCCAAGGGCGCTGCCAACACCCAGCTCGGCGTGCAGCGGGAGCGCCCGTCGATCTTCGCTCTGGAGGACAAGCTCGCTGCGTGCCGGGTGCCGATGCTGGTCGTCACCGGCGACGAGGATTGGCCGTGCCTCGTGCCCAACCTCTTCATCAAGCGCACCTGCCCCTCCGCCGCCCTGCTTGTGATCCCCAACAGCGGCCACGCGGTTAACATCGAGGAGCCCGCCGCCTTCAATGCAGCCCTCGCCGATTTTCTCGCCCAGGTCGATGCCGGCCGCTGGCCTATGCGCGATCCTAGGGCCGTCAACCAGAGCATCACAGGCATGACGAGGTAGCAGCCGCAAGCAGCCGATTGCGGCTCAAAGCGCTTGCGGCCGAAGGGTGACGGCGCAGGCGCGAAGTGCAATGTTCCTTAGTCGGCTACCACGGAGAGGCAGATGACCACCAACACCGTCCCGTCCGGTGCCTTTCCGAGAAAGCCCCTGCCCAGGCGCTTCTGCAATCTCGACCGAGTATTGCACGCGCTCAAGGCCCGCGGCCTCGACGGCATCGTGGCGACGCTGCCGACCAACGTCTTCTACATGTCGGGGTTCAACGGCATCGCGCACAAATCGGACGAGCCGCGCGTATGTGCCGTTATCCTCTCGCGGCATGCGCCCGAGCATCCGGTCATGGTAATCGCCGACTACTATCTCGCCACCTTCCTAACGCAGCCGAGCTGGATCGAGGATATCCGGCCGTTCCGCGCAGTGATGATGCCGCTCGACCGTCCGGCACAGAAATCCGATATCGACCGCTTCATCCCGCCGGCAGCCAGCGGCAAACCATGGATTGAGAATGCGCGCAAGCAGTACGCATTCGACATGGGCAGCACTCTCAAGGGCGCGCTGCGGGAGCTGAAGCTCGATCATGCGAAGGTCGCCTTCGACGACCAGGGCTTCGGGCTGAGGCTCGGCATGGATGGCCTCAACGTCGCCGACGGCTACGATCCGATGATGTTCGCCCGCGCCATCAAGACGCCGGTCGAGCTCGACCTTATCCGCCGCGCAACGCGCCTCAACGAGGCGGCGATCCACAAGACGATTGCCTGCTGGCAAAGAGGCGCGACATGGCGCGATCTCAACATCGCCTACGCCCGCTCGGTGGCCGAGCTGGGCGGCTTCGTGCGCGATCCAGGAGGAATGGTCTGGGGCCATCCCCGCGGCACCGACCAAACCATCATGCTTGCGACCGGCTTCGAGGACAGCGAGGTTGAGCCCAGCACGCACGTCATGTTCGACTGCCACGGCACCATCGATCTCTATTGCTGGGATGGCGGCAAGACATGGGTGGTCGACGGTGAGCCCGAGGGTGACGGAAAGCGCTGGGCGAACGCGACCTCGTCCGTTGCCGAGACCCTGCTAGCCGCCATGAAGCCGGGAGCCCGCATCAAGGACCTGCAGGCTCTCGCGCGAGCGACCTACCGGAAAGCGGGCGTGGCCGATCCAGACCGCGCCATCGTCTTCTTCCACGGCCTCGGGCTCTCCCACATGGAACTCGAGCTCATGACCTCCGACGGGACGGTGCAGGGCGGCGACTGGGTTCTCGAAGAAGGCATGGTTGCGCCCATCCACCTGCTCTACCCGGGCGGCCAATTCGACCGCTCCTGGTGCGAGGAGGTTGTCGAAATACGCAGTGACGGCGGCAAGCCGCTGTTCTCGTGGGGATTCGATCCGATCACGGGGAGTTAGCTCTTCTACCCGAGAGGCCTAGCCCAGATACACGCCGCCGTTCACGTGCAGGGTCTGCCCGGTGATGTAGCGCGCCTGCGGACCGGCCAGGAAGTGCACCGCCGCAGCAATTTCCTCCGGCGTGCCGAAGCGTCCCGCCAGTGTCCTACTGACGTTGTGATGATGCGGCAGCTGAGCCTTGGGGTCGCGCGCCGTCTCGATCAGCCCCGGCACCACGCAGTTGGCCGTAATCCCGTCTTGGGCAAGATCGTGCGCCAGCGCCCTGGTGAAGCCGATCAGGCCAGCCTTGGCGGTGACCACATGGGCCCTATGCTTCGTGCCCACATGACCGGAAACCCCACCGATATTGATGACTGCGCCGGAGTCGCTTTGCTTCAGATACGGCAGCGCCGCTTTCACATTGAGGAACGCGCCGTCCAGGATAGTCGCCATCACACCACGCCAATCGGCAAGCGACATGGCCTCGAGCGACCTTTCTGGCCGGCCCGCCGCATTGTTGACGAGCACATCGATGCGGCCGAAACGCTTAATCGTTGCTGCCACCATACGCTCCACCGCGGCTTCATCGGTGACGTCCGCGATCGCTGCCAGTGCCTCACCGCCCCGGGCCTCGATCTCACCTACCACCGCGTCGATGTTGGCACGGTTGGCCCGGCCATTCACCACCACCGCCGCGCCGCCGGCCGCAAGCTCGAGCGCGATGGCGCGCCCGATGTTGCGTCCGGCCCCGGTAACGATCGCGACCCGGCCCGTCATGCCTTTTCCCGTTTCAGTCATGCCTCACCCACGTAATGTCCTAAGGTCCAGTTTTCCGTCGTAAAGCCGGCGCGTCAGCGCGAGCGCGGCGTCGATCCTATCCCTGTCCCATCCGCCGTGACGGCAGCACAGGGCGAACTTATCCTCGATGTCGGTGCGCGTGAGCGGTTCCTGCGCGCCTCCACGCATGTGCGGCTGGCGCTCCTCAAGGACGCGGCCGTCATGCAGCTCCATGCGGATATGGCCGGTGAATGCGTTCGGATAGGGGTTGTTTGGGTCGACGACGTAGCGCACCTGGCTGGCGAGCGCGAGCACGGCCGGGTCTTTCACAGCGGCATCCGTGAAGGCGTCGAGCCCGACATTGCCGCGCACGAAAGCGGTGGCGATGCAATAGGGCTGCGAGAACTTGGCGGCATAGCCGTTGGGTGGACGCTGCTTGTCGGCCAGCGGTTCCCACAGGCGATGCACCGTGCCCGCACCAACCTCGCAGATCATCTGCTTGATCTCGCCCGGCTTGACACCACGCGTCGAGAGCCGGCGCGCGCAGTCGATGTAGGGATGCGTCATGGTCCCGCACGGGTACGGCTTGAACGCCAGGGTCTCGGCGACCCAGCGTTCACCGAAATCGCCGGTCAGCGCGCCGTAGTCGCCTTGCGTCGTATTGGCGAAGCCGTGGAAGAAGCCGTGCGCGCCTTCCAACACCGTGCGCGGGCCGACAAAGCCGTGCTTGGCGAGCAGGGTCGCGCGGAGGCCCGCTTGCGCCGCCCAGCCCGGATGCAGGCGTTTGGTCCAGGCGCCTTCGGCGAGATATTCGATGATGCCCGAAGCCATGCTGCCAGCGATGCCAAGCGCATCGACAATTTGGCGCCGGTCGAGTTTCAGCGCCGCACCGATGCCGGCGGCGGCTGCCATGGCGCCGAGCACTGCGGTCGGATGGAAGCCAGCCTGGTGCACCAGCTTTGGCGCGACGAGGCTGAGCCGGCACAGTGTCTCGACGCCTATCGCGATGCCCGCGAGCGCAGATGCGCCATCCGGGTTGTGCCGCTCGCAGGCGGCGAGCACTCCAGGCACTATCACCGCACCGGCATGCACAGGCCCACCCTCGAAGGTGTCGTCGAAATCCTCCCCGTGCGCAGCGGTGCCGTTGACGAAGGCGGCACCCGCCGCGCTTAGAGTGCGCTCATGCCCGATGACGGTGCATGGGCCGTCGTCGTCCCAGCCGGCGAGCGCAGCTCTGACGTAGTCCTCGTTGCGAGCCGTGACGGCGAGCCCGATGATGTCGAGGGCGAGGTCCTCGCACTTCGCGCGCACCGCGGCCGGCAGCCGCGCGGCATCGAGCATGACAATGCGCTCGGCCAGCTGCTCGGCGACGGAACCTGCGGGAAGGGCTTGCTGCATGGGCGATCAGGTGTTGCGCAGGCGGGTTCCGCCGAAGCCGGGGATGCGGTTGACGCCGATCACGACGCCGAAGGTGAGCACCAGCAGGGAGAGGCCGAGCACCGAGATTGCTCCCAGGTCGCCGCTTTCCTTGAGGTCGAAGATCAGCACGGACACGACCTTGGTCTCGGACGTGAACAGCATGATCGCCGCCGACAGCTCGCGGATGGACGACACGAAGATGAAGCACCAGGTCGCCAACACGTTGGTGCGCAGCAGCGGCGCGACGTGCAGCAACGCCTGCAACCGCGTCGCGCCGAGGATGCGGCTGGCGTCCTCCAGTTCCGGATTGACGGCGCGGAATGCCGACTGCAATTGCTGATAGGCCGCCGGAAGCTCGATGGTGACATAGGCGATGAGCAGTACCCAGAGCGTGCCATAGAGCACCAGTGGCGGCCGCGTGTAGCTCAGGAACAGACCGACGCCAAGCACGATACCCGGAATCGCGATCGGAGCCGTGGCAAGAAACGCGAGCACGCGATGACCAGTCACCGCCCGCCGCGCGGTCAGGTAGCTGATAGCCAGAGCCAGCACCGTTCCCAGCGTTGCCGACGCGAGGCCCAAGATGAAGGTGTTCTTGAGCGCAACTTGGGTCGAGGACAGTTCCAGGAAGGTGAAGTAAACGTTGTGCAAGGTGGCGTTCGCCGGGGTGACCAGGGTGGTGGCGATCGGCGAGAAGGCGGCATTGAACAGGGCAAAATAGGGCAGGAACACCGGCATGCAGAGCACCACCACGACGAAGGCCAGCGCCGGTACAACGAACCAGCCGAGCTTGATCAGTCGCGGGTTGGCACCCTTGCCGCCGACGACGGCATAGCCTTTGCGGCCGAGGATCATGTGCTGCGCGCGCAGCAGCATGACGGTGACCACCAGAAGTGGCAGCGAGGCCGCGGCGGCCAGCTCCGGCTTGGGCGGATACTGGAACAGGCTCCAAATCTTGGTGGTCATGGTGTGGAAGCCCGCCGGCAGCGCGAGAATCGCGGGCGAGCCGAACAGGATCATCGCCTGGAGGAACGCGATCAGAATACCTGCGAGCAGCGCCGGCACCGCGAGCGGGATGGTAATGCGGCGCGCGGTCGTCCAGGTGCTGGCGCCGAGCATTGCAGAGGCATCTTCC